>CAVRXQ010000004.1:0-125742 GCA_963725215.1 uncultured Acidimicrobiaceae bacterium
CGGAGGAAGGTGCACCTTCTTCGACGCCACCACCTCGTCGCCGATGCGGATCGTTCCGCCGCTCAGCCGCTCGATCCCAGCGAGGCAACGAAGCAATGTCGTTTTTCCCGATCCGGAAGGGCCGAGAAGAACAAGGAACGTCCCCGGCTCGACTGCGAGGCTCACTTCGTCGAGGGCGCGGTTCCCGCCCGGAAACTCCTTCGTGAGCTCCTCAACCACGATCCGCTCAGGCATTGGCCGCCCTTGCCGAGCGACGCCATCCCGCCGGAGCGAGCAGCCGGTACGCACCGAGTACGACCGCCACACAGACGAGCGCCGCCGCGACAGCGAGCACCGCCTGAGCCATCCCGACGCCGAAGTGGTAGTTGCCGAGGTTGTCTTGGATCGCCACCGAGGCCGGCGGGTTATTCGGCGCGTACAAGAGCTGGGAGAGCGGCAGCTCCAAGAAGATGCCAGCGAAGGTGAGCAACCACGCCATGACGATCGGACGCGAGACGACGGGTAGCACGCCGCGGGCCCAAGCGACGACCGGCCCGGCGCCGTGCGCGCGCGCCGCGTCGTGGAGCGACGACTGCACCTGAGAAACGGACCCGACGAGCACGCGCGCGTTCGTCGGAAGACTCGACGCGATGTAACCGATGATAAGCAGCGTCGTCGTCTGGTAGATGTCGAGGCCGATCTTGCTCAAGAACGGAAGGTTGTAGGCGAAGATGTACCCAGCTCCAAAGACGACACTCGGAAGCGCGACGGCCGCGAGCAACAAAAAGTCGAGCAATCGGGTCGCTTTCGTCCGTGCCCTCGACAACATGCGCGCGGCGATGAATCCGAAGACGACGGTGATCGTTGCGGTGATCGCGCCGTAGACGAGCGAGCGTTCGAGCGGTCCCGACAGCCCCGAGTTCGCGAACACGGAGTGGAAGTTGACCAACGTGAGCCGAAACGACGCGCCGTAATCCGCGAGCAGCGACGCCGAGACGGCGCCGAAACCGGGAATGCCGAGGGCGAGGAGGAAATAACAGAGGATCGCCGATACCGCTGCCGTGCTCCCCCACCGCGTGAGCGAGCGGCGCGTGACGGTGCGCGTCCTTCCGGACAGCACCGCGTACGACCGTCCCCGCAGCGCGCGCGCCTGCAAGGCGAGCGGGATGGCGACCGACGCCACGAGCGGCCACGCGGAAGCCGCTGCTCCGGGGAAGCTCGGGGGGAAGTTGCCGATGTCCTGGTACAGCTGGTACGTCGCGATCGGCAGGTTCGCCTGATAGGCGATCGTCGAGGCAACACCGAAGTCGCTCACAGCTTCCGCAAAGCCGATCGCGAGCGCTGAAGTGATCGCCGGGGCGATGATCGGCGCAACGAGGCGGATCGCGCCCAATCGGCCCGCCCCGTGCACGCGCGCCGCGTCCTCGAACTCCTCGCCAAGCCCATGTAACGCCGCGGTGATCGCGAGATACGTGAACGGCACGTTGCGTAACCCGAGGATCAACACAACGCCGAAAGGCCCCAGGATCGCGTGCGTAACGAAGTGAGACCCGATGCCGAGGCGGTACATCACGCCGTCGATTTGGACGACACGGATCCAACCGATCGCCGGGAGCCACGAGGGCAGCAAGAGCACGATCCACATGCCGCCGGCGACGAAGCGCCTTCCCGGAAAGCTCGTGCGCGACGCCATCCAGGCGATCGGAAACCCGACGAGCAGGCCGAGAGTCGCGGCCGAGCAGCTAATCCATATCGAATTGAACAGCGCGACGCCGGTAGTGCCGTTGAACGCGCCCTTCAGATACCCGAGGGTGAACCACTGATGGCCTTCGTCAAACAGTCGCGGAGAGACCGCGATGACGAGGAAACACACGCACGGGGCGAGGATGAACGCCGCGATCAAGAGCCAAAAGAGCGGTCTCCCGCTCCTGCTCAGAATCCCCGTCACGCGGCGGACAGGGGCCGGCGGCGCGGCGAGGAAGTCCCGGACGCCGGACGCAGCCTTCTTCGTGAACGGAGGCGCGAAGCCGCCGCCTCTGCGGAGTGTTAGCTCCGCAGAGGCGGCGATCTCTTTATCCGTCACGTCGGCCCCGAGGCGGCGTGGAGTTCACGCGTCGTCTGTGCGAACGGTGCCTCGCTGCGAGTTACTTCACGATCGTGTCGTCGAACCAGGTGTTGATGCTCGGCTCGCGCGGCCCCCATGTGTAGGGGTTGATCGTCTGGGTCCGAACGCCGTTGAGCGACGGGAGGGCCTTCAGTGGCTTCACGCCGTTCAGCACCGGGTAGTAGAGCGAGTCGCCCGTCGGGTCGCCGCTCTGCATCACCTTCTGTCCGGCCGACGAGAGCACGTAATTCACGAAGGCCTCCGCTTCGGTCTGTTCCTGCTTCGTCGCCTTCGAGTCGATGCCGATGCAGCTCGGGAGCAACGTCACCGGATTCAAGTACTTCACCGCGAGGTTGTGGTCACCGATTTCCGCTCCGATACCCGCCGAGCTCTGCACCAGCGCGTACTTGATTTGACCGCTCGCGAGCGCCTGCAGGGTCGGTCCATTGGTCTGATTGATGACGAGGCCGTTCGACTTCAGCTGGGAAAAGAAGTGCTTCCCCGCTGAGACTCCGCCGAGGTACTGCATGATCCCGGCGATGAAGGGATAGGTCGGACCTGACTGCGAGGGGTCGTTCATCCCGACTTCGTTCTGATACGCCGTCGAGAGCAAGCCCCGCCAGGTCGTCGGTGGGTTCTTCGAGTCCTTCGGCTTGTATACGAGTGCCGCCATCAAGGTGACGCCGGTCGGGATGTAGCTCTTGTCCGCGGGAACGGTCCCCCTGCCGAGGCTGTCCCAGCTGACGGAGGGCTCGAAACCGCGCAACAGCAGCCCTTGCTGGTCCAATTCCGCGAACGCCGTCGCGCCATCGACCCACAAAAGCCCCCACTTCGGATTGTTCTTCGACGCCTCAATCTGGGTGAGCAGAGGGCCCGTCGAGTTGTCGTCGAGCTCGACGGTGTAACCACTCGCCTTCTCGAACGCCGCGACCATCGCCTTGTCGTACCCCTGCGCGGAGTACACGACGAGCGGAACGCCTTTTGTGCGCGGGCGCGCGGACGCGGATGCGACCGTGCTCACGATGCCGACACTCATCCCTACGGCTGCGAGAACCGCCGCCGCAGCCGCTCCGACCCGGCGCACACCCCGACCACCGAGTGAATTCTTGTCTTCTCTGTGCATGGACACTCTCCCGTCATGACTTCGAAATAACGACGGTTACAGACCGTAATGAGACACGGTTTCGACAGATCCGACGTTCGCTGACGATTCGGTGAACTGTTCGCGAACTTTCGTCGACCGACGCCGCTCCGATTCCCGGCGACGGGAACGTTGCCGGTACCCGGCGAATCGATGATCGGCGACGCAAGACACGGTCCGATCGGAGACGGAGCACCAGGGGGACCAGATGACTGAGCTCGACGAAATCGTCGGACGACCCTGCATTCGACTCGTCGAATGGGTCGAACCGCACCTCGAGACACGTGGGGTCGACCCGCGTTCGCAATACGTGGAGTGCTACTGGTTGCCGATCCTCGGTCCGTCAAGGACGTCATTTGAACCACAGGCCACGATGGACAAAAGCCCTGGTAGAGCGGGTTCCAGCGGACGACAGGAAATACAGCGGCTGGTAGATGGCGACGAACCGGCGACGAAGATCTTGGAATCCCGCTGCGACGGCGAGTTTCTTCATCGCCAGTGGTGGCGACTTTCCGGCGACTTGGTTGGCGACGAAGCGAAGCCAACGGCTTCGTCGCCACCTGGCCACGTATATAGCGGCGGCGAGGAAGAGTGCATCTACCAGGGAGTTCTTGTTTTTCACCTCTCTGACCTGCGATTTCACGTTGGTGTTTTGGTGGTCAGATCCACCGGCGCATCACTTCGCTGGAATCCGGCTATACGTCGCGCGCGCCAAGAAGCGGTCCCCCTCAGAATCACCCTGAGGGCCGTCCAGATCACCTCTGGCCTGCTCTAGAGCCAGTTTCAGTTGGATTACCTGATAGGGCCATCTGGATGCATCTAGGGCGAATTTTCACCGGTTTGGTGAAAAGCCCTGGTCAACGCCCTCTGTAACAGGATTTTTAATAACTGTTTGCACGTCGCCTGGTAAAATTTGAGGTGCAGGCGCAAAAGCTCGTTGGATACACACGAGTCAGCACCGACCGGCAAGCGGATGACGGCCTTGGGCTTGACGTTCAAGAGCAAGCCATTCAGACATGGTGCTCACAACACCAGTTCACCCTGCTCGTCCCCATCTACCGAGACAGTGTTTCGGGCACCCTCGATCATGGGGATCGCCCCGGCCTATCCGCCGCACTCGCGAGAGTTGAATCCGGCGAAGCGGTCGGACTCATCATTCACAAGCTGGATCGACTAGCACGCAGCCTCACCGTCCAAGAAGCGGCACTCGCTCATGTCTGGAATAGCGGCGGCGAGGTGTACACCGTCGAGCGCGGTCTAGAGCCGAAAGACGATCCCCACGATCCGATGCGAACAGCGATGCGCCAGATGGCAGGAGTATTCGCTCAGCTCGAAAAAGGGATGATCGTCGCAAGGATGCAGTCAGGTCGGCGAGCGAAGGCCGCCAAAGGTGGGTACGCATACGGCAGCCCGCCCTATGGATGGCGTTCACAAGATCGTGAACTGGTGCCGGTTGCATCGGAACAAGAAGCGATACGACTTGCAAGGAAGCTGCATGCTCAGGGTGTGTCGTTGCGAACGATCGCTCAAACTCTCGAGAACCTAGGACATGAGAGACGCAACGGATCAACTCACTGGTATCCGATTCAAGTTGCCCGAGCGATCAACGCACCTGTGAAAGTCGTTGCAGACATCATTCCGATTGCACCTGCACATGAAGGCGCTTCGGATGCCTGACCGTCACAAGTCACAAATCTTCTAATACCGATCTTCCAAACATTTTGGCGTCCAGAAATTTTTCACTCACATTTTCCAGACCCATCACTCATTTTCACGGCCTGGAAAAATTTTTCGCCTCCTAACTTTCTGGACTGAAGGGATCGGTAGATTGGATGCAGTCATGGCGGATCTTCTGATCTCACGGCTGTCTACGGGCGTGCTGACCGCCACCTCTACTGATCCCTTCTCTACGCTCCAGGTTCACAGAGTCCAACGAGCTTCATGGAAGGAAGCTCCAGACAGCCCAGGGGTCTATTTGCTGTTTGGGTACATCGATAATCGACCAGCAGCGTATGTGGGTATGAGTACCACGAGCATTCGAAACAGGATCAGCCAACATCACGTGACCCCCCGAAAGGATTGGTTCGGAACGCTGTTTGCCGTTCCGATCGCCTCGCCGTTGTTATGTCCTGCTGTTGAGGCAGAAATGATCCGACGCATTAAGGAATCGGGCGTTGTTGACTTCGTCGACAACAGAACGTCACCCTCAGCATTCCTTGACGCTGCCGACGTGCATGTTGATCCGGCCGTGGCCGTGATTACTGAGGCGTTGGAAATTCTTCTCGGCAGCGACATCTTCTCTCCCGCTGAACTCGAAGAAGCCGAAGTATCTCAGAGCGAGATCGTCAAAAAATTTACACCGCTTGCACGTGTGTATAAGGAGGCTGCTGCACAGCCAAGGCCTCGCAAGGATGATGACCCAGCCAATGCGACTCATGGTTGGATCGGATCACAGTTGGGTGGCTGGGGCCGGTTCGAAGGACCCGAACCAGATAACCGTTTTACGGTACTGGCGGGGTCGCAGTTCCGACGAGCAACCGTTAATGAGGCCATCGTCACAAATCACCTTCAAATTCTTGTCGAGCAAACCCAGCAAAAACTTGCCGAAGAGGGAGTGCTCGACCTAACGCAGCTTGTGTTTTTGAAGGATTACACCTTTGACAATTGGAGCCGAGCCACGTACGTGGTCTCTGGCAAGGGAACCTATTCAGGCGGATACCACTGGCAGCCCATCGAATGATCTCGCCAGGGGTGGCTCGCTTCGTGCAAAATGCGGCCAGGCGAAACCGGAATCACTCGCAGTAGCGAAACCTAGACCGCCAGTTCAGCGCAAATCAGATCTCGCAAGGGTTCGGTTTCTGATCGCTTCGGTGGACCAGCACTCCCACTGTGTCGCATCGCTATGACCCAACATGCCGTCGTCGTGCTCTGAAACAATCCGATCCGGCGAGATAGCGTCTGGTTAGCCCACCTAGCACTTTCCTGTCCTCCTAATTCGCTTCGCTTGATGAAGCCGAGGGAGGGAAGCAATTCGAACCAGGGTTGGCCGAATGCGAACACCCAAGGCGAGTCGAGGGCCGCAATCGGTTGGATCACAAAACGATCAATGAGATTGCAGACTTGTTCGTTGCCGGAATCGATTGCTCCCCATGTGAACGAATGCCAGGGGTACATATCGAACCAGACAAGGTCGCTAGGAGAGACCGCATCTGGTGCCATCCAGTCACGCACAAATCGAAGGCGACTTGCTACAAAGGAATTATCTGGCCCATCGGAAAGCTGTCGCCAGTCTTGGGGAGTCGATGACCACTGCGTGAATGATCCACCTGACTTAACGATGCCTTGAGCGAAGAGACCCTTACGGCTCTGTAGGTCGGGGGCTCGGTGACCGCAAGGCCAGCGCTCATTTCCCATGTAGGCCCGTCCTGGGTTGAGAGCCAGAAGAACAGCCTTCGGTCTTCGGTCGATGCGACCACTAAACGATTCGGGTATTGCGTCGTCCTGTCTCTTGCTTGGACCCTTCCCTCTGTAAGAGTCAACCCACGGACGGAGTTCATCGTTCCAGGGTGGCGCCCCATCGAGCCATCGGCGGACGATGTCATCCCACGTTGATGAGAGTGACCGCAATGAGTCTGCACAGACCTCCATAAATCACACTCATAGTGTGTAGACCGATAGTGTGCAAGTTCCTACCGTTCGCTCGACATGGCGAAGCGAACCTCGATACGAGTACGGGATGCTCGTCGTCGAGATTTTGGTGGCCGACTCCGGGAGCTGCGTTACGAGCGAGGGTTATCCCAGGAGGAGCTTGCGGACGTAGCTGGGGTACATCGGAATTACGTTGGTTCGGTTGAACGAGGCGAGCGCAACATTGGACTCGACAACATCCACGCTCTCGCTACGGCCCTAGATGTCGATGTGAGCGAGTTGTTCTGCCCGATGGGCCTTGCGAGGAAGCCACGCTGAAACCGGGATAAGGCGAGCAAGTTGTCCTAGTCGTATGGCTTAATGGGTCGTGTGACGCAACCCCTACCACCAGCAATACAAATGATCCTGCCGGCATTGCTTGAGGACAAGGGCAGAGCACGGGCCATGACCCTTCTGTCGATTCTCGGCACTGGGCCGGATTACTTCTCGCAGCGAATACCGGACATCGATGCGGCACTCGGAAACCTGAGCCCTGGCATTGGTGGGCTAAGGGAGCTGGTGCAACGACTGGAGGATGCGTCGTCTACCTCCCGGCCGAAGGTTCCTAAACAGCACGTGATCACGCAGCGTCTGCTCGAAGAGTTCACAGAGATTGTTGATCCCAAGGCTGGCTTGCAGCTTGTCCGCTTCAATCTGAAATACGGCGCCCCAACCCTTACGGGGACCGGAGGAGCTGGGTATGTGCGTGACTTCGTTGCGATCGATAGTCAGGCGACCGAAAGTATTTGGAAGTCCGTTGAGGACCATCTGCCCGAGGTGATTGATACAGCAAAGAGTGGAGTACCAACGACAGACCCGGAGCTGCTTGAGTTACTTCGAAACACAATTGCGCTTCACTTCGTCCGTAATCCACAAACCCGTGACGTTCACGAGAATTCATTCGAACTCGCTTATGCCAACTCCGTAGCAAGGTGGTCTTCGACACCGTGGGGTGCCGAAGCCTTCCGTAGGGAGTACGGACTGATCCCAGCGGGCCCGGAGGCCATGCGCATGGGGGCTGAAGCGGCAATGAGGCGCCTGCGAGAACGTGCTGATGACGGTGTCTTGTTTCGTCTGACTGTGCAACGCATGTTCGAGGCTGTTTGTGACCGAGTTGAGATTCGAGATGTTGAAATCTTGATTCCTGCGAATAACGACAAGGAGTTCCTCATCGGGGACGTACCAGCGCTAACGATCAACTTCGCGAGTGGAGCGGCTGGATTAGCCCAACATGTGACCGTTGATGAGGCAGATGCCATCGTCCTACCGCTGGGCCCACGTGTGCTGGCGTCGCTAGGGGCTAATAGCGGCGTACGAACGATTGACGACACTGAGGTTGATCACTTCAATGCGCTACAGGTTCGAGCTGCTGCGACCTACGTGCACTATCGACCTGGCGCCGATTTTCAAGCGAACGTGATGGTCTGGCGCTCGATGGAGAGTACGACGTCAGCGGCCGAGCCGGATTGGCTCGAACGATGCGGCGTCACGTTCGTGAACCTATGACCCACGGCGACCCTCGCTCCGCCCTCATCATTCTCCTAGATGAAGTCGGCTCGGCAGCCCGAGGCGAGTCGCCGCTACCCGATCAGGAGCAACTTCGTGAGTGGCTTCAGCTCGTGAATGTCGTCGCCGGCTCGGACAGCGAGAACGACTAGTCGAAAGCGCAGGTCAAGAGGTACAAACTGTTTACAAACACTAGACAAACCTGCGAGGAAGTCCTTTAATCCCTGCACTGAATGAGCGACAGGGAGGTTCAATCGTGTACTGGGTATACGAAAATTGGGTTCATCGGTACGCACGCATCCACCGATGCGATTGCGCACATTGCAACGACGGACGTGGAACTCACGGAGCAGTCGCTAGTCATGCTGGACGGTGGGTAGGGAGGTTCACCAATTACAGCGACGCCCGGCGTTCTGCTGCGAACATGCCCTTCGACTTCTCGGACTGCGCAGTGTGCGTTCCGAGCAGCTGAAGTCTTCCGCTAGGGGTAAAGAGGAATGTGAGTCCCGTAACTAACCGAGCCTCACGAGATGATCTCCGCAAATCGGTCTTCAAGTAGCTGATAGGTGTTTGAAAAGCCATTCGCCTTGCGCTCCTCGACGAGAACCCGCAAGTCTGAGTCCATGATCGGCAGGATCCAGCCTCGGTCGTCATGGAATGCGTCTTTACACCTCTCAATGCACGTGGCTCGATCGTCGGCATTCCGGAATACGAGCAGGCCGAGCTTTCCTCGTGCCGGTGAAAACCGTCCAGCGATTTGGTCAAGCTCCGGATTGGATACGTCTTCTGAGTAGTTCTTGCATTCGACGACCACGAAACCGGCTTGCACGCCGTGATGGGTGTGAACTCGCCAGAAGAAACCATCTCTGGCCGAGTTGGTGAACTTGATATCGATCCGCTTTCGACCCTCGTGCAGTCTCGATTCCCTCACGGGATTTACGAGCGATGGGTAGAAGAGAGCCTGAAACAACGCTTCAATCGCACGGTGATAGGTGTCTGCGCCGCTAGCCCCTGGAGAGATCTGAAGAACGGCGTCGAGAAGTGCATCCCAGTTCGCTACCTGAGTCGAATCGCCATCTACTAATGCCGCATTCGACATTGGGCGAGCGGGATTCGCTCGTTTTGCAGCCCGATATCGGTCCAGCACTTCTGGATGCTCTCGGGTCAACTGCACAATCACAGCCTTACCAGTTCCATACTTCTCCCTGAGCGATGCCTTCGTAACTCGACGATTGCCATTTCGAAGCAGTTCGACCAGTTCCGAGTTGGCACTGAGTTCAATTCGCTGGAGAGCTTCCAGAATGAAGTTGTTGTAGTAGTCCTCAGGGTTGTACTCGAGGCGCTTCCGCACGATTGCCTTGGGAACAAGTAGAAGCTTGCTTGAACTTACAATTGGCAATTCAACAAAGCGATTCTCCCAAGTGTGACTGTGAACCGCCCCGGGTTTCATAGAGACTCTCTGGTTTTGGAACCGACGGTTAACGCCGGGGTGTTCTGACGGTAGTAGGCGGCTTCAAGTTCAGCAGGCGGCACCATTCCGATCTCACCGTGAAGCCGGCGGTTGTTGAACCAGTCGACGTAGGTGAGCGTCGCCCACTCGACGTCGTCTGCTGAGCTCCAGGGTCCCTCGAGGTAGATGAGCTCGGTCTTGTAGAGACCGATGAAACTCTCGGCCATCGCGTTGTCATAGGAGTCACCGCGACTTCCCACCGATCCAGCGATACCTGCCTCGGCGAGGCGCTCGGTGTAGCGAATCGACAAGAACTGCACGCCCCTGTCCGAGTGATGGATGAGCCTTTCGAACCCCGATCGCTGCCTCGCGTAGATCGCCATCTCCAAGGCGTCGATCGCGAGGTCGCTTCGAAGCGACCTCGAGACCTGCCAGCCGACGATGAAGCGGCTGAAGACGTCGGTGACGAAGGCGACGTAGCAAAAGCCCGCATGGGTCTTCACGTAGGTGAGATCGGCGACCCAAAGCCGGTTCGGCGCCTCGGCGGCGAAGTTCCGCTCGACCAAGTCCGCCGGGCGCACCGAGGACTCGTCGACGACCGTCGTCTTCCACTTCCGACCTCGTCGCACACCTTTGAGGCCGAGCTCACGCATCAAGCGCTCGACCGTGCAGCGTGCGACACGGATACCCTCGCGGTTGAGCTGGGTCCAGACCTTGTCGGCGCCGTAGACGCGGCGGTTCTGTTCGTGAACCCGGTCGATCTCGCCCTTGAGTTCCTCGTCGCGGATCCGCCGGGCACCCGGTGGCCGGCTACGCGCCGCGTAGTAGGTGGCGGGAGCGAACTGCAACGCCTCGCAGATCGGCTCGACTCCGAAGCGACCTTGGTGGTCGCCGATGAAGCGGACTACTTCCTCGGTCGACCGTCGAGCTCGGTCGCGAAGAAAACCGATGCGGCTTTCAGGATGTCGTTCGCCCGACGGAGCTCGCGGTTCTCCTTTTCGAGCTCACGGAGATGCTTGCGCTCATCGGTCGTGAGGCCAGGGCGGACCCCGCCGTCGATCTCGACGCGGCGGACCCAGTGACGAAGCGTCTCGGTGGACATGCCGAGCTTGGAGGCGACCGACGTCATCGTCGCCCACTCGCTTCGATGTTCCGAGCGGTGCTCGAAGACCATCCGGACGGCACGCTCACGCACCTCCGGGGAGTAACGGGTATTCCTTGGCATCTCGCAATCCTCTCAAGATCGCGAATCTCCAAGATTCCCGGGGCGGTTCACTGACTGGATTCCAAAGGGCTCCCGAACTGACACCGGTGGACAGGGGTATGCCGTGATACTCACAGGACTCTCGTGTGAACTCAATGAGCGGTCTACGAATGATGTTTGTAGTGATATCCGAGATGATGTCATTGCTAATACCGGGGATCAGCAGAATGGTGTCTTCGAGATCTTCAAGCAGACCGGACTGAACGGCTTGGCTCTCCGAGAGTTCCTCCCAAAGGTCGTAGGCGGAGCTGTCACCCAACCCATGTCCCTGTGGGCGACCTCGGGAGAGGCCAAGGTAAGTCTCGTTCGGCTCCCGTAAGGCTCGGAGGAGGCGCCGGGCACCAACGTCGTCGCCGCCCGCAATCTTGGACAAGACCTCACGAAAGAAGTCTTGAACAAGGGCAACGCATTCATCAGCCCAGTCGGAATCGAGAAGGCGGAGGGCACGAGGATCTACGAAGAGGGGCGTATCACGGTCAAGATCGATGTCCACAAATTCAAGCTGGGCTTGTGATAGCCCGAGGCTGAAGTGGCTCGATATCCTCACATCAGGTTCCCAAGCCCTTCAGCGTCGTCCACGATCCCTTGGCTGTGCTGATGTCAGTCTCTGATACCAACAGGTAGCGCCAGGTAGCGCCGACGCCTTCGTCAGCAGACACGTGATTCGCCCAACGGATCGCTGCCTCACGCTTGCCCTGGACATCCCCTGACGACATCTCCTTGTCCATCTTCACTTCGACGACCCAATGGGTTCCGTCAGACTCGATGACGATGAAGTCTGGGTTGTACTGCTGTCCCCCAGAGTTCCAGAGGATGGGCAACTCGTTGATATGGAGCCGCACCCAACAATCGACACCCTCGTCGCCATCGAGCATGTTGGCGACAGTCCGCTCCGGAGCGGAATCGAACCATTCAACTCCGAAGAGGGAGCGAGTCCATCCCTCGTATGCCAATGACTTCAGAAAGGGACCAAGGCGATCCGGCGTTACGGTCTTATCAGTTGATCGAGTTGGATTGAACTCCTCGATCTTGACGACCTCTTGATACGACGGCTTCACCATGAACCGACGTTGCTCATCCCCGACAAGCTTGATCAGTCGAGCACCAGCACGTTCGAGGTTGGCAGAGAGCACCTCTTCGGCCTTGCTCCCAAGTCCAGCGAAGAAGGCGTCGAGTAGCGGTTGAAGCGCAGCTCGTTCCTCTTTTCTGGCCGGAACTGCTGGAGATGCCAGGACCATGTCGGTTAGCTCGTCCCGCAGCTCTCCAAACGAGAAAAGACTTGGGATGGACCGGATGTGGTCGGCAGCTTCGGAACGGATCAGCTCTGTGTGCTTAATGCCATCGAATCCAACGATGACTCGGGCGCTGACCAGCGTCCGATTGAGTTCGCCGTCCGGATTGGCTGCAAGGGCGGCGCCGAGTTTCCGGAAGTTATCCGTGTTTGTGATGTCAGCCAGCGAGAAGCTGCTCTCAACAGTCGTCATCCGTAAGAGGGGAATTGAAATGGTCGGAGCGTCGGCTCTCCGCCCGATCTCTCGCTTCATCCTGACGACCGCTTCCCCCACTTGCGATGTTCGGTCTTGGACGGACGTAACGACCGCAGCAGGAGAATCATCAAATACAAGCGGCGGAGCATCGTCGTCAGTTGCGACCACGGGAACTGTCCCAGCTTCGATCGTCTCAGTGACCACCACTTGCTGACCTTGTGCGTTGATTCGTAGTGCTGCCCGAGTCCGGTAATCGATGAACGCCTCGTTGAGAACTCCGGCCTTCTTCAATAGGTCTTCGTACCGTTCGTGAGCAACGACTTCGAGCGTGTCGAGTATCTCGATACCTGTGTATGCGCCAAAGGGAAGGCGCATACCACGACCTAGCGTTTGCTCAGTGAGAATCTCAGAGACGTTGGCACGCATCGAGGCGAGCACATAGACGTTGCGAACGTCCCAACCCTCCTTGAGCATCCCGACCGAGATGATGATGCGCACGGGCGAGTCTTGGTTCTCAACCTTCGCCAGCTGTTCGAGCGCTTCGTCCGGAGCGTTGGAGTGAACGACGAGTACGGCATCGGCGTATGTACCGGCAAAGAACGTAGATGAACGCAAGATGGTCCCGTATTCGTCTGCGTCCTCGATGTTCTTTGCGACAACGAGCATGACGGGGTTGACCGGCTCGACATCATGAGTCTGGGAGTAGATCGCAAGAGCGTCTGACTTCGCATGGAGAAGGGCGACGCCATCGGTGAGCTTGGTCAATGGATCAGTTCTGTCATCCCTGCGGCCAACGATCACGGGGGTCTTGACCAACTTGTCGGCTATGGCTGCCGCCAATGGGTAGCGGAAGATGATCTGCTTCTCGGGTGTCTTCTTGTCCGGTGTCGCCGTAAGTCCGACGAGAACCCATGGATCGAGGTCACGAACTGCCTTCGAAAACGCTGGCCCGTAGTAACAGTGGTGTTCGTCAGCGAACACCACGAGATTCTTGATCCCTTGTAAGTGGGCGTAGAACTCCGTTCCGAGCCCCTCTTGGAACTTGTGCGTTTTCCGAGCTGTCTTCGACTCCGGTCTGATGAGTGCCTGGACAGTGAAGAGGTAAACCTTCACCTCCGACTCATCGTCCATGGCGGACCGCATGGCAGGTGTGGCGAAGTTGTCCGATGTGATCACGACGGGTCGAAAGCTCATCGGACCCAACAGGCTCTTCGGATGTCCCGGCGTGAAATTGTCACGGGTCTTCTCCAGGATCGTGCGTCCTGGAGTCACGATCACGAAGTCTCGGACCCCGTATGTGGCGGCGAACAACTCCATTGCACCGGTGAGGATGTATGTCTTACCGACGCCGGTTGCTGAATCAATCACTGCCTCGAAGGGAGGCAGGTCTCCATCAACGTCGTAATACTGCGAGACCTCAGCGGCGAGCGTTTGCACGGCTTCACGGTTTGGCTCACGCAGGTCTAGACGTGCAGCGATTTCAGCGATGGCATCCTCGAAGAGTTGGAGGTCAGCCATGGCTAGGCATTCGCCTCCACATGCGCTGTCTGGCCGTTTGTGGCGTCCATATCGGCGAAGCCAAGCCGAAGCTGCCGGGCCGATCGGTACTCATCAAGGAGCGCTGCAGGAATCTTTCGCAACGTCGAGCCAGGTCGAAGCTCCCGAAGGATCGGGCGAGCGTCCGTGTCGATTCCTGTCCCGCACACGACCACCCGTTCTTTGTCTGACAGAGCGCTAGCAACCAATCGGACGACCGACTCGTTCACAACTCCGTCAACCACTGCTAGACGTGTTCGACCTTTGCGACCAGAGAATGGTGGGTCTGCGTCATACGTGAAGCCGAGTTGTGCTGCCGTGGCCTCAGCAAGAGTGCCGTTGGTCATCCAGTCAGCGAGGAAGACGAGTCCGCCTTCAGCTTCGAACATCGAAGCAGAGACATCCAGCACTCGGAAGCCACCACCCCCGAACCACATTGTCTCTGCTCTGGTCTTATCGATTGCACGCAAGAGCTTGACCAGTTCCTTCGAGGTGACCTCGTCAAGGCCTTCAAGGTCGTCGAGTGTTCCTGCCCTGAGGAGAGCATTGAGCAATTTTGCTGCTGCTCGTGCTTCACCTGGTTTGACTCCCTCGGGCAAGTCCTCGCCGGTAAGGGTCTCGACTGTGGTTATCCCTCCAGGGTCCTCGCCTGCGACAACCTTCTGGAGTCGGGGCAGAGCAAACGTGAACCGCCCCGGGAATCTTGGAGATTCGCGATCTTGAGAGGATTGCGAGATGCCAAGGAATACCCGTTACTCCCCGGAGGTGCGTGAGCGTGCCGTCCGGATGGTCTTCGAGCACCGCTCGGAACATCGAAGCGAGTGGGCGACGATGACGTCGGTCGCCTCCAAGCTCGGCATGTCCACCGAGACGCTTCGTCACTGGGTCCGCCGCGTCGAGATCGACGGCGGGGTCCGCCCTGGCCTCACGACCGATGAGCGCAAGCATCTCCGTGAGCTCGAAAAGGAGAACCGCGAGCTCCGTCGGGCGAACGACATCCTGAAAGCCGCATCGGTTTTCTTCGCGACCGAGCTCGACGGTCGACCGAGGAAGTAGTCCGCTTCATCGGCGACCACCAAGGTCGCTTCGGAGTCGAGCCGATCTGCGAGGCGTTGCAGTTCGCTCCCGCCACCTACTACGCGGCGCGTAGCCGGCCACCGGGTGCCCGGCGGATCCACGACGAGGAACTCAAGGGCGAGATCGACCGGGTTCACGAACAGAACCGCCGCGTCTACGGCGCCGACAAGGTCTGGACCCAGCTCAACCGCGAGGGTATCCGTGTCGCACGCTGCACGGTCGAGCGCTTGATGCGTGAGCTCGGCCTCAAAGGTGTGCGACGAGGTCGGAAGTGGAAGACGACGGTCGTCGACGAGTCCTCGGTGCGCCCGGCGGACTTGGTCGAGCGGAACTTCGCCGCCGAGGCGCCGAACCGGCTTTGGGTCGCCGATCTCACCTACGTGAAGACCCATGCGGGCTTTTGCTACGTCGCCTTCGTCACCGACGTCTTCAGCCGCTTCATCGTCGGCTGGCAGGTCTCGAGGTCGCTTCGAAGCGACCTCGCGATCGACGCCTTGGAGATGGCGATCTACGCGAGGCAGCGATCGGGGTTCGAAAGGCTCATCCATCACTCGGACAGGGGCGTGCAGTTCTTGTCGATTCGCTACACCGAGCGCCTCGCCGAGGCAGGTATCGCTGGATCGGTGGGAAGTCGCGGTGACTCCTATGACAACGCGATGGCCGAGAGTTTCATCGGTCTCTACAAGACCGAGCTCATCTACCTCGAGGGACCCTGGAGCTCAGCAGACGACGTCGAGTGGGCGACGCTCACCTACGTCGACTGGTTCAACAACCGCCGGCTTCACGGTGAGATCGGAATGGTGCCGCCTGCTGAACTTGAAGCCGCCTACTACCGTCAGAACACCCCGGCGTTAACCGTCGGTTCCAAAACCAGAGAGTCTCTATGAAACCCGGGGCGGTTCAACGTCTCTATGGTTGCCGCTTCACGTTCGATACCTACCCACCTGCGCCCCATCTTGTGCGCTACTGCAGGCAGTCGTTCCAGACCCAAGAAAGCAATCGAGAATGATGTCTCCTGGATTGCTGCCGATGTGGATGATTCGCTGCAATAGTCGTTCGGGTTTCGGGGTGTCGAACGGAGGAGCATCTGGCAAGAGTTTTCGGAGATGATCACGTTTTGCCTCTTGATTTGAACCTGCGCCAACGGCAGGCCACCAGGTTTTCGGGGGGACACCGTCTTTGACATCGCTCAGGTACCGCTTGATAAGCGGGAGGCTGTCGCCATCGCGACCAAACCACACACGACCCTCGGCTCGTGCTCGCTCGAACGTTGATTCCGCAAAAGCCCAATACCTCCCTTCACGTGGTCGAACTATCCGTCCGGAGGGCAAGGTGATTGGGAAACGACTGCTTTCACCTCCACTTTTTGCAGTTCCATCATCGCCCTGGCGCCAAGGACCACGTGGATCGTTATCAGGGTTCTTGAACCTGCCAAGCTGTGTTTCGTCCCGAGCGATGAGGTTGCGGATGCTGCTCCAGGCTTTGTGACTCTTGGCGTACACGAGGATGTAGTTGTGCGTGGCAGCGATGTCCGTATCCCCACGGCCCCCCTGGGCGCTCTCCCAGACGATGCATGCGACGAAATTGTCACGACCAAAAATCTCGTCGAGGGACACCTTCAGATAAGCCTGTTCGCTGTCGTCGCAGTGAACCCAGATCGATCCGTCTGTAGACAGCAAGTCCACAATCTGGAGCACTCGGTCACGCATCATCGTCAGCCAGACGGAGTGCTCAAGCGCATCGTCGTACTGGAGAAAGCTCTGTTGCGTATTGAACGGTGGGTCGATATAGGCGAGCTTCACCTTGCCCAAATACTGATTCGCAAACTCTGGCAGTCGCCCAAGGCTCGTGAGCGCGTTGAGGGCATCGCCCCGAATCAACAGGTTGTCCGCAGCTCGACTCTTTCCGACGTCGCCCACCGTGGTCACATCGTGAAGAAGGCGGACCTCTGCCACCCGGTAGTCAGATGGAGGTACCCACTCATACGAGCCGTCCTCGTGAGCGAGAAGTCGTAGGTGCTTGTTCGTCCAGGTCAGTTCAAGCCGGCCGTCGTACGTCGTCACAGGTCCGCCCCCGATCCGCCAGCACGAAGGTTCAAGCAGCAGGCAAACATCCAGGTAGACATAGGTCGATGATACGAGAGGGTATGTCCACAGGCCGGGATGTGAGTCGGTCCACTGCCGTCGTGGCCCATCGACGGGGTGTGGCCCATCGTGAACGGCGTATGCTTGTGCTGACCGCAGACCCCCCACGGTGCGCAGATGCCGACTCTTTAGTCGGCCGAGGCCAAAGGGTACGGGTGCATCTCGCACCCACTTACATTCCGTCGTGGAGTGGGGTCTCGCCCTCAAGCGGTCGGTTTCATTTGGCGATTCGCCTGCTCCAACCTTTTTATGAAAGGCATGGAGAAACTAGTGAGCGATCTTGTTCCTGCGGAAGCTATTGCTGAAGCACGTCGGAGCCCAGGCAAATGGATTGAGCTTCCAAGACGATGGCTGGAAAAAGAACCTTCGTCGTGGTGCTCTGAAGTCCGTAATGGCAAGAAACAGTACCTCGGAAAAGAGACTGCACGTTGGGATGCTGCATTCAAGCCAACGGGCAGAGTGAGTCAGGGCAAATACGAGTATGCAATCTCGATTGTGTCTCTTGGTCCTTCCTTCGCTGCCGTTCCGTCAAGTAGCATCTCGACGCCGGTAGTCCTACTTGATGAAGAGGAGGAAGAGGACAACTCCTTAGGATGATGTACCCTCATCAGCTCTCGTCGAATTAAGTGCCTCCTGGTAGCGTAGATATACATCTATGTAATGGAGGTCAATATGCCAAAAACTGTGAGGATCGACAACGAGCTCATCAACGCTGCATTGCTACGTGCAACGGCCAGCCCCCCACCTCGATCTGCGCCTGCGTCCATCGATGTGACGGAGCAGGCGTACCCCACGAGTTGGAGGCGAACCGTAAAGGTAGCGAGCCGTTCTGGTGTCAGCGCACGTGGACGTGCGAAGGCTCCTGCACAGGCGACTCGCATCCAAGCGAGCAGGCAGCAGCCCGTCTCATTCGTTACTGCACAGGCTGCGCTTCGTGAGGCAGAGATTCAACGCATGTACGACGTACAGCGTCGCTCGGCCTCTCACGTAGGTGCTCGCTAATGCCCAGAACCCCTACTGGAGTCAAAGTCGGTGGAACTCCACGATCCAATAGCGGAGTCACCGTTGCACCGACGCAGAAGAATCTCGCCCAACGTGACACTGGCTCGATCCTTAGCGGACGTGACGACACCAGCGATCCTCAGGACATCAAAGTCGCAGGCGGCGACTGGTCATCGGTGACGACCGATGGCGATTCACGCAATCGTGATCCACAGGACGTAATTCCACGTGTGACGAAAGAGGCCACCGTCCGTCCCCCCGAGAGCTGGGAATCGATCGGCTATGGGAGTTGACCCGATCCCGATCGCAAGCGGGCGACGCAAGAACCAGTTCGTGATGGCTGCACGGGGTTCTGGGTCTGCGACTGCCGCAGCAAGGAAACCTCTTCAGCCCGAGCACGATGAACTAGCGCAGCTACTGGACGAGTTGGAAGTGCCGCAATCGGGCAGCACGTTCGTTGACTCGTTCGAAGCTGTCTGCCGAGCGTCAAAGGATTTGGCGCTGTCCTATGAGCGGTTCTTGCGCAGTTGCAAGCTGGCGTACAACCGCTACTTCGACGGGAGGAAGCTGGTTACGTCCCGGGCGATCTTCTGTGCCTATGACATGGCGATGGCGGCCACGTCGTTGACTGAGAAGCAGCGGCACAACCTCGGAATGATGTTGATGGAAGAGCTCTCTGCACTGGAGAAACCTCCACCTATAGCTCCACCTCCACCTCCGCCGGTGAAGGCATAGTTCCCCCCGTCCTGGTGTCTTAGACCTTCCCCACTAGGACGGGCGTTCCGGGGCGTCGCCAATCGACCGCTAAGCGATTGGCGGCGGAGACGGTTGAGTTCACCAACCTGGCTCCCCCATCTCGATGGCGTTTTCGTTGGATGTTGGCTCCATCGAGACGGGGTAACCCCGGCGTCTTCGAAAACTCTCCTGAGGCGCTTTCAGGGCTTTCTACTGCGTAATCGCCAGTAGAAGGACGAAAAACACGTCAGAAGTCATCTGGGGGCGCCCTGGTCGGGGCTACCAGCGCTTTTCAGTAGCCCGAAACCTCGGCTGAAGTGGCTCTCCCCTTCTTTTCGAGCGGTTGAATAAATCGTGATTTGATATAATTTTCTCGTTGGTCCTAGGGCTCTCGATGCGGTTGGTCGCCGCAAGGCAACTTGAGAACTCCGGCGCAAGCTGTAAGCGACAAGTCGGTTTTCTGAGACCAATGATTTAAGAGGGTGGCGTACCGCGGCCCTCTCTTTATGGGAATCGCTTTTGATCCTTTAAGGAGAGGACTGTATGTGCACAACTACCATCACCGAGCCGGCCTCCAATGGCTAGGGGTAGGCCGACGACGGGACGTCGTGAGTGCTTTGGCCCCCAGCCGTTCGTCGAATTAATCCGAACTGATGGGCGCAACATAAAGTGGGTTGCTCAGAAGCTCGGCGTCCGATATTCCCACGTGATCAATGCCGGTCAAGGGATAATCGCACCTTCGCCTGAGTTGCGTAAGCGGCTTTCGGACTTCCTCAAAGTGCCCGAGGAAAAGCTGTTCACGAAAGAAGCGTTGGAAGCGAAGTTTCATGCGCACAAGCCTCAGTTCGACAATGAGGCGTAAAAAAGATCGAGTCCCTACCTCATTAGAGATAGAGACTCGATCACCAGTTGTTGGCCTGGGCGTTGGTCAATCTACCAGGTCGAATGGCGGCCTGCGATGAGTGCGCCCAACGAGTCCGTCCAAGAGTTAAGTCCTGAACAAGCAGCGGTGTATTACGCACGACGAGGTTGGTACGTACTGCCTGTATGGCCTCCAGACGCAGCTGTCACAGACGCTGGTAAACGACCCAAAAGAATGGCTTGGGAGCAGAATGCTTCCAACGACCCAGTGATCGTTAGCGCATGGTGGAAGGCGGACCCCACTGCGAATGTGGGTATTGCGATCGGTCGATCGGGGATGATCGCCATCGACTGTGATCTACCCAAAGCAGACGATGAAGAAGATGGCCACATCGAATTCCTCAACTGGTGTGCGGCGCACGGCTACGAGCCGAAGCAATCGTTAACGGCAGAGACAGGCGGTGGTGGGCGTCATATCCTCTACCGCAAACCGGAAGGTGTGTCGATTGGAAATCGCACAAGAATTCTTCCGACCGTTGACGTCCGTGGAGACGGTGGGCAGATCGTCGTTTATCCGTCTTTCCATGTCTCAGGGGGGCAGTACCGGTGGCTTACGATCGGCGAACCTGAAGAACTTCCAATGCTTTTGCTGGACCTTCTGGTAAAGCCACAAGACGAGCGGACATCACCCATTCATGGGATTCCTACGGCAGACCTCCTCAAGGGTGTCCCTGAGGGAGAGCGTGATGACGTGCTATTCCGTGCTGCATGCCGATGGCGGCAGCAACTTGACGATGAATCTGCGGTCGAAGTTCTCGTTCTGAAAGCTGCAAGTAACTGCGTCCCACCGTTCCCCGCCGGCCAAGCACTTGAGAAGGTGGCACAGGCGTTCAAATATCACCGTGACCAGGCACCAAGGGGGCACGGCGCTACAAAGCTGCGATTCCACGCGCTTGAAGAAATCGAGGACGTGCCGGCGCACTTCTTAGTGAGGGACGTTCTGCTTCAGCGCGAGACCTGCCTCCTCGGGGGAGCGGAGAAAACGCTGAAGACTTGGCTAGCGCTGACGATCGCGGTTTCAGTGGCATCCCAGTCGTCGCTATTCGGAGACGATCGATTTCGTGTGTTCACCACCGGCAAGGTGCTCGTGCTCACTGGGGAGGGAACTGCCAGACTCGTCTTACGCCGAATCAAATCACTCTGTGCTGGCCTTGGTCTCGACTTCGAGTTGGTTCGGAAACAGATCGTCGTCAGCGACGATGTCGTGCCCATCACGTCGCCGGAATTTGGCGAGCCGCTGGCTGAGGCGGTCCAAGAACACGATCCGGCGCTCGTCATCATCGATCCGCTTTACACATATATGGGATCAGACGGCGAATCGAGCGACGTATTCGCTATGGGGCCGATCTATGCGCACGCACGTGATGTGGTCGGCGACCGAGCTCTCATAATCTGCGTTCACTTCAACAAGGCTGGACGAGACAACCTTGAACTGACCTCCATCACTCAGGCTGGCGGTCGGGAGTTCGCACCGTCGTGGATTCTCGTTGCTCACCGGACAGAACGTGATCTCAACGAACAGAATTTCGGCTTACACATACTCACCGGTGGGCGAGAAGGGTACGGCATCGAGTTCGGTTTGGACGTCCACCTCGGCCAGGTCGAGGTAGACGAGGTGACAGGTGAGGTGCGCCACACGAGCGTTCCGACGTTCACCGTCACAGCACCGAACGAGGGCGTCGTGAACTTGCGGAGCGATGTCTACGACATGATTCGAGACGCACCTTTCACTAAGACCAAGTCCGACATCTTGGGTGAAGGTGAGGGTCGCAACGGCCGGAGAAAGGCGCTGGCCTGGCTGGAGAATCAAGGAGTCGTGCGGCAGGAGAGGCGCCCTGGGCAAAATGGCCGGACAGCAGAACGCTATGGACCGACGTGGGAGGTCGACCTGGACGGTGCTCTTGGTCGGGTTAAGCCGACAAACTCGAACTCATTGCAGATCTAGCGCCCCTGGAGAAGGCCCTCTGTCCGCCTCTGCACCCCTGAACGTCGTAACAACTGGGATTATCCAGGAACGGACCGTCAGCCCGCCAGAGAGTGTTCCTAGACGGCCTCGTTGAGCCGCTTGTACTCGGCCTCGGCGGCGGCCATCTCCTCGGGAGTCGCTGTCTCCTCAAAATGCTGCGCCGCCGCTGCCTCTCGCCAAAACAAGTCCCACCGATAGACGAGGTTGATGCGGTCGGTGTTGAACTTGTTGCCTCCTCGGTGCTTGGCTGGGTTTACTTCCACCTTCGAGAACGTCCGGCGCCAGTAACTCCCTACGTTCCTCGATAGTTGCCGTCTCCCACCAACGGTCGAGGCCTTCGCGGTCACCCAGTTTCAACGACATGCGTGTCTCGTCTATGCGACGGCGTAGCGCTTCAATCGTCTGACGGTTGGCGTCTAGTCGCTCCTGAAGTTCGGCCCGGGCTAGCTCGTACTCGTCTTGACCGACATGGCGAGCAACAAACCGCTCGTGCGTCAAATCACGAAGCGCCTGAACATCCTCAACGATCTCTCGCTCCAGGTCTTGAACGGCCACCTGATCATCTTCCAAAGGCCGCAACATGGCATGGCTAAGGAACGTGAGGGCGCAGTCGACGACGTATTTGTCGAGACTGTTCTCAGCGGCTGCCACTCTCCCGCAGTTCTTGTACCCCGGGGATTTGACGCACTGATATCGGGGGAAGCTCTTTCCATTTTTCATGACGAAGCCCATCGGCTTCATCGAGCCGCCGCACGCTCCACAGGTGACAATGCCAGTTAGGAGATGGCGCCTGACGGCACGTCGCACGGCGAGGGGGCGTTGCAGAGCAGCCAGCACAGCCAGATGCTCTTCTTTTGACAGGATCGGATCCCACTTGCCGTCGTGCACCTCCCGGTCAGGCTGGCCGTCTCGGTAGATGCGTATGGCTGCCAGCCGAGGTGACCGGATCATTTGCCCGACTGTCACTGAGTACCACTCCTTCCCCTGGGTGGTCTTTCCCCGTCCTGGTGGCTTGACACCACGATCATTGAGATCGAATGCGATCTTCCTAAGGCTCTCGCCGGCAAGAACCCGCTGAGCGACTTCTCGCACAATCACGGCCTCGTCTGGGTCTACGCCGATGTACGGTCCATTTTCGAGGCGGACATACCCGAAGTGGCGAGACCCGCCGCCGTGCATCCGACCCACCGTCGCAGCTTTTTGTTGGGCCGCCATCACCCGGATCCTCGTGTTCTCAGACTCCTGCTTGGCGATCTCGCTCAAGACGGCAGCGGTAAGCCGTCCACCTCCCTTAGAGGTGTCCAGACCGTCCCTGACGGCGACCAGAGCCCCATTGTGAGTTTCCAGCAGATCGATAACCCGTCCAATGACACTGACTCCGCCACGTGTCAGGCGGTCGAGCTTGAAAACCACGACACAATCAATCTCCCCAGCCGTGGCGTCCCTCAGTAAGCGCTCAAACTCGGGCCGCTTCGCACCTTTCTTGAACGCCGAGCGGTCCCGGTCGCTATAGACCCTGACGAGCTCCCAGCCTTCCTGCTCGATGTGTCTTCGGCAGGTTGCTTCCTGGACCTCCGGTGATTCGCTTGTCCCGTCCCTGTCCAGGGAAATCCTTGTGTAGATGCCCGCCTTTCTTCCCATGGTCGCTATTGTATATTTGAAATACTCGTCCCTTCGACGACCTGGTTGCTGCGATTCTTCGCTTGGCAGCTGGAGCGCGCGCCGGGGGGCGCAGATCTCGTCCTGGCCGACGTCGCGCGCCACGTGGGACTCGGCGATCGGATAGGTCGTCACGCTCCGTTCTTCCGCACCGTCGGACGGGCGGTCGACTTCTCGATGGTGCACGTGATGACGCCAGGAGTGATCGCCGCGCGGCTGAAGCTGCCACTGCTCTCGGCACGCCATCTCGCGCGCCTCCCCGAGTCGCTGCGACTCTCACACGCCCATTTCTCCCGCACGACCGGCCTAACCGATTCGAATCTGACGACGGCGTCGAACGGCATGGCTATCAATCAGGACGCGCGGCTATAGGTTCCACCTGTGCTTCGAGGACCACGCCGGTGACGAATCGCGCCCGGGTTGCGATCGCCACGTCGGAGCGGGGTCGACGACTCGACCAGGAGGACCTGGCGAGGACTCTCGACGCGCTTTCGGCCGGAGGATTCGACGCCGCGGAGGGGTGCTGGGATGACGAAGCAGTCGACTGGATGCGATTCGACTGTGTCGTCATTCGTTCGGCTTGGGGCTACGCGGATCGACGCGAAGAATTCCTGAGCTGGGCGCGAACGATCAATCGACTCGCAAACCCACTATCCGTCCTCAAGTGGAACACCGACAAGAGGTATCTCGCGGATTTCACTTCGGCCGGTGTGCCCACGGTACCGACGACGTGGATCGATCCCGGGAGCAGCTCCTCCTTCGCCTTGCCGGAGGTGGATTTCGTCGTGAAACCGACGGTCGGCGCCGGAGGAATGGGTGCCGCACGCTTTGGACCGTTCGACGTCGCGCACGCGATGGAGCACATCTCGGCTTTGCTTCACGAGGGAAAATCAGTGATGGTGCAGCCGTACCTGCGGGCGATCGAGCGGGACGGTGAACGCGGCCTCATCTTTCTTGGCGGCCGCTTCAGCCACGCGATCTACAAACCCCCATTACTCGCGACGAGAGGGCCCTTCGTTGCCGGCTCATTGACCGTCGACATCATCAGACCGATGGACGCAACCGACACCGACCTCGAGTTCGCGAGTTCGGTGCTCGCCGCGGTCCCAGGCGGGAGCGAAAGGCTCCTTTATGTGAGAGTCGACATCGCTTCCGCTGACGACGGATCTCCGCTGCTCATTGAGCTCGAGGCGACCGAGCCGAACCTGTACTTCAACTACTCACCAGGATCCGCAAATCGCTTCGCGGAAGCGGTGCGGGTATGGTTCGCCGACAACCAAGGCGAGCCCGACGAGGAGAGCTGACTCGTCCTTTCTCCAGCGGGGTGCCGTCTCACCGTTAGCCTTTGAGCATGGCAGGCTACCTGGAACTTCTCCGAGAGCGCGTCGTCATTTTCGACGGCGCCACTGGGACGAACCTGCAACTCCTCGACCTCGGGCCGGACGACTTCGGCGGCGCAGCACTCGAGGGGTGCAACGAGGCTCTCGTCGCGACGAGGCCGGAGGCCGTTCAAGAATTGCACCGGTCGTTCTTCGACGTCGGCGTGGACGTGGTCGAAACGAATTCGTTCGGCTCGTTCTCCGTCGTGCTCGCCGAGTACCAAATTCCCGATCGCGCGGCCGAGCTTGCGCGACGCTCCGCCGAGCTCGCCGTGGAGGTCGCCCGCGACTACTCGACTCCTGATCGCCAGCGCTTTGTCGCCGGAAGCATCGGGCCGGGAACGAAATTCCCCTCTCTCGGCCAGATCTCCTTCGCAGACCTGCGCGACGCGTACGAGATCGAAGCGCGCGCCCTCTTGGAGGGGGGCGTCGACCTCCTCCTCGTCGAGACGGCATTCGATCTCCTCGGCGCGAAGTCGGCTCTCGTCGCCTGCCGACGGGCGATCGCCGCGACCGGACGCGAAGTGCCGTTGCAGGTCCAGGTGACGATCGAGCTCACCGGCAGGATGCTTCCGGGGACCGAGATCGGCGCTGCCCTTTGCGCGCTGGACGCGCTGCGACCCGACGTCATCGGGATCAACTGCGCGACGGGACCGGTCGAAATGTACGAACCGCTCCGGCATCTCGCCGAGCACTCGCGACGTCCGATCTCGACGATGCCGAACGCAGGCCTGCCCTCCGTCGTCGACGGGAAGATGCACTACGACCTCTCCCCCGACGACCTGGCCGAGCACCTCCACCGCTTCGCCACCGAGTTCGGCGTGTCGGTTATCGGCGGGTGCTGCGGGACGACGCCCGCCCACCTGAAGGCGGTCGTCGACAAGTGCTTCGGCCTCGAGGCGAAGACACGCGGTGTCTCCTTCGAGCCCGGCGCGGCTTCGCTCTACAGCTTCGTCCCCTTCGATCAGGACGTCTCGTTCCTCGTGATCGGCGAGCGCACGAACGCCAACGGATCGAAGCGGTTCCGAGAAGCGATGCTCGCCGGGGACTTCGAGACGACGACCGCGATGGCACGAGACCAGGTGCGTGAAGGTGCCCATTTGATCGACGTCTGCGTCGATTACACGGGAGCCGACGGAGTCGCGGACATGCGTGAGGTCATGGGCCGACTCGCCACCCAGTCGAGCGTCCCGGTCGTCATCGATTCGACCGAATCGGGCGTCGTCCGCACCGCGCTCGAGCTGCTCGGCGGAAGAGCCGTACTGAACTCGGTGAACCTGGAAGACGGCGATGGAGAAGGGACACGGCTCGATCAGTTCTTGTCGCTGGCGCAAGAACACGGCGCCGCGGTCATCTGCACCTGCATCGACGAAGAGGGACAGGCGCGCACCGCCGAGTGGAAGGTGCGCGCGGCGAAGTCGATCGTCGAAGTCGCCGTCTCCCGCTACGGGCTCGAACCGTCGGACCTGTTCATCGACACGCTCGCCCTACCTCTTTCGACGGGTATGGAAGAGAGCCGACGCGACGGCATCGAGACGCTCGAGGCGATTCGCCGCATCAAGTCCGAGATCCCCGGTGTCCACTGTGTGCTCGGGATCTCCAACGTCTCCTTCGGCCTCGCGCCCGCGCCTCGCCAGGTGCTGAATGCCGTCTTCCTCCACGAGTGCGTCGAAGCCGGCCTCGACGCGGCGATCGTGCACGCGGGGCGGATCGCTCCCCTGCACAAAATCGATCCGGAGCACCGCAAAATCTGCCTCGACCTCATTTTCGACCGGCGATCCTCCGACTACGACCCTCTCGTCGCGCTCACCCAGGCGTTTGCCGACGTCGCGTCGACCCAGCACGAAAAAGAGGACCGCAGCGGATGGGACGTCGACCGACGGCTCCGCCACCGCATCATCGACGGCGACCGCATTGACCTCGAGGCTGATCTCGACGAGGCGCTCAACGAGCGCAGCGCACTCGAGATCGTCAACGAAGTCCTCTTGGAGGGGATGAAGGTCGTCGGTGACCTTTTCGCCTCCGGTGAAATGCAGCTGCCCTTCGTGCTGCAGTCCGCCGAGACGATGAAGGCCGCCGTCAGCCACCTCGAGCCGCACATGGAAAAGACAGATTCCGGCGGCAAAGGACGTGTCGTGCTCGCGACGGTGAAAGGCGACGTCCACGACATCGGGAAGAACCTCGTCGACATCATCCTCACGAACAACGGCTACGACGTGCTCAATCTCGGGATCAAAGTCCCGGTGAACGAGATCCTCGACAAAGCAACCGAGATCGAAGCCGACGCGATCGGCATGAGCGGACTGCTCGTTCGCTCGACGCTGATCATGCGAGAGAACTTGGAAGAGATGAACCGGCGCGGTGTCACCTCCGTCCCCGTGCTGCTCGGCGGCGCGGCGCTGACGCGCAGCTACGTCGAGCGCGACCTCCGCTCGGTCTTCGAGGGCCGCGTCTTCTACGGCAAGGACGCCTTCGAAGGGCTTCGAACGCTCAACAAACTGGTAGAGGAGAAAGTCACCGGAGTCGTCGACCCAGCCTTCGGTGTCGAACCGAGCGGCAGAAAGCTCCCCGAGCGAAAGAGCGCCAAGCTCGCGAAGGTCGACCCCGCGTCGCTTCCCTCGCGCTCGCCGGACGTGGTCGCGGATAACACGGTCTTCGTCCCGCCTTTCCTCGGAACACGGGTGGCGAAAGGCATCTCCCTCGACGACGTGCGCGGCTACCTGAACGAGACCGCGCTGTTCCGCAACCAGTGGGGGTACCGGCCGGAGGCGGGTGAATCCGACGAGGAGTTCAAAGAGCGCGTCCGCGCCGAGTTGCGCTCGAGGCTCGACGAGGCGAAGGCCGAGGACATCTTGATCCCGAAGGTCGTTTGGGGCTACTTCGCCGTCGGCTCCGAGGGTCGCGATCTCGTGGTCTTTTCCGACGGCTCGCGCTCGAGAGAGGTCGCGCGCTTCAACTTCCCGCGCCAGCGTGAAGCGCCATATCTGTGCATCGCGGACTTCTTCCGCCCAACTGACGCGCCGGATCCCGATTACGCGTCGTTCTTCGTCGTCACGATGGGCGACGTCGCGTCGTCAAAGGCTCGTGAGCGCTTCCAGGCCGATCGCTACTTGGACTACGTCGCGCTCCACGGGCTCTCAGTCGAGATGACCGAAGCGCTCGCCGAGCTGTGGCATCGGCGCATCCGTGAGGAGTGGGGCTTCGCCGAAGAGGACGGGCCGACGCTCACCGGATTGTTCCGCCAGAAGTACCGCGGAGGGCGGTACTCGTGGGGCTACCCCGCGTGCCCCGATCTCGAAGACAACGCGAAGGTCGTCGAGCTGTTAGAAGCAGGCCGCGTCGGCGTCAGCGTCACCGAAGGCTTCCAGCTCGAGCCGGAGCAGACGACGCTCGCGATCGTCTGCCACCATCCCCAGTCGAAGTACTTCGTCGCTTGACTTTCCTGGGCGCCGGTCCGGTACCCAGATGTCCGATCAGGAGCCCTGAGGCTCCTCGATACCGAATAGCCCGACCGGAGTCCCGAGGTCTTCGGGGACGAGCGTCGCGGTGTCGCGGGTGAGCGTCTGACCGCGGAAGAACGCCGGCGCGATCGCTTTGTAGACGAAGTAGCAGATCAAACCGGCGAGAATCGCGATCAGAGCGAGCAAGAACGCGCCACCGACTTGCCAATGGACGCCTGGCACCCGCCAGAACGTGTAGCTGCTGCCTGGTCCCCAGTCGAGGACGAGGCTGTAGGCGCCGATCGCCCACATGAGTGCCCAGCCCACCAACGGAAACACGCCTCTCATGAACAAGTTGCGAGCGCTTTGGGTGAGCGTGGAACGGAAGTACCAGAAGGTCGAAAGCCCGGTCAGTCCGTAATAGAAGGCGACCATCACGCCGAGCGCGGTGACCGAGTCGGCGATCACTGCCCCCGCCGAGATGTAGTTCATGATCACGTAGAGAATGATGGAGATCGATCCGAAGGTGAGGGTCGACCACGTCGGGGTCAAAAACCGCTTGTGCACGCGGCCGAATACCTTCGGGATCGATCGGTACGTCGCCATCGACAGGGTCGTCCGCGCGGTCGGCAGAATCGTCGTCTGAGTCGACGCCGCCGCGGACGAAAGGACCATCAGCAACAGCAGGTGCGACAAGAAGTTGCCGAATCCCGACGTCCCGAACACCGAACCGCCGAGCACCGAGAGAACGTCTCCGATGTGCGCCGGGTTGCCGAGCCCGATCCCCGTCGTGCCGAGACCGGCGTAGGACTGCGCGGCCAGGACAACGAGCAGATAGATCGCGAGCAATACGAAGGTCGAGATCACCGCGGCGCGACCGGGCGTCACCTTGCTGTCTTTCGTCTCCTCGTTCACCGAAACGGCCGTGTCCCAGCCCCAGTAGATGAATAGGAACAACGTCAGACCCTGAACGAAGCTCGAGAAATTGCCGGCGAACGGATTGAACCACGAAGCGGCGATGGAAAGGTGCCCCAACGGAGCGGTTCCGTTTCCGACCTTCACCAGGGCGACGATCGACAGCACGGTGAGCATCGTGAGCTCGATGCCGAGCAGCACCTTCTGGAAGTTCGCCGAGATCTCGATCCCGACGTAGCAAATGGCCGTCATGGCGACGATCCACGCGATCCCGACGAGCAGTACCCAGCCGCTCGAAGCGTTGCTGCCGATCGCGTTGTCGTTAAACAGCAAGAAGACGTACTGGCCTGCGATCTGCGCCAGGCTCGCCATGACGAGAATGTCGGCGGCGACGATCCCCCAGCCGCCTGCCCAACCGACCGACGGTCTGAACGCCCGCGTCGCCCACGTGAAGGTCGTGCCGCAGTCGGGGTCGACCCGGTTGAACTCCTTGTAGCCGATCGAGATGAGCAGGATCGGGACGAAGGCGAGGATCGTGGCGATCGGCGACTTCACGCCGATCAGCGCGACGACAAAGCCGAGCGTCGCCGCCATCGAGTACGCGGGGGCGGTCGACGCGACACCGACGACGGTGGTCGAAATCAACCCGAGGGCACCTTGCTTCAGGCCCTTTTCTGAATGAGCGAGCGCCTCGTCCGTCGTAATCACAGAAGAGATCAGCCCCATGGATCGACGTCCCCCTGTCTCGTCCGAATCCTGCTCCCCCACTCCAGAGAACCTGCGGAGAGCGCCAAAACCATACCCGCCGCCCTCGCAAGAAAGGAGGTGTGAGGGGCGCTCGTGCTCGGGCGGGATCCGGAAGACAGCGCCGATAGGGTCGCTGACATGGTCATCGACACGACCGACGAGGCCTTCGAGCAAGACGTCCTCGCCCGTTCAGCAGAAGTACCGGTCGTCGTCGATCTGTGGGCGCCTTGGTGTGGACCCTGTCGAACCTTGGGCCCGATCCTCGAAAAGGTCGTCGAGGAGACCGTGGGCCAAGTCGCTCTGGCGAAGGTGAACGTCGACGAGAACCCCCAGATCTCCGCGGCCTTCGGGGTGCAGTCGATCCCTGCCGTGTACGCCCTGCGCGACCGGAAGGTGGTCGACGGATTCATCGGCGCGCTGTCCGAGGGCGCCGTGCGGGAATTCGTCGGCCGACTCGTGTCGCAGCCTTCCGAGGCGGACGAACTCGTCGCGAAAGGTGACGAGGCGTCGATAAGAAAGGCGCTCGAGCTCGATCCAGACCATCCTTCGGCGATCTCGCGACTCGCCGAACTCCTCGTCGAGCGCGGACAGCCCGACGAAGCCCTCGCGCTCTTGCAGCGGATCCCCGAGACCGAGCAGATCCGCAAGCTCGCCGCCGAGGCCCGGCTTTCCAAGAATGGGGCATCGGACGAGAAGGAACAGATCGAGCAGCGTCTCGAGGGACTGCTCGATCGAGTCCGCGGCGACGATGAGGCGCGACAAGAATTCGTCGATCTCTTGGAGACGATGCCCGCCGACGATCCGCGTCGCGAACAATTCCGACGCGCGCTCGCCGCTCAGCTCTTCTAAATCGAGCGTGATCGATCCCGGCGCTAATGGCGTCGTGCACTATCCGTCGCCGACGTACCTATCCATCGGACCGCGGCGTTTTGATGTGACGAGCCGCGCGCTCGTCATGGGGATTGTCAATCGCACACCGGACTCCTTCTTCGATCAAGGCGCGACCTTCCCGCTCGAACTCGCGCTGAAGCGTGCCGAGCAGCTGGTCGACGAGGGCGCTGACATCATCGACGTTGGAGGAGTGAAAGCCGGATCCGGTCCCGATGTCCCCGCAGACGAGGAGATCGAGCGCGTGCTCCCCGTGGTCGAGAGCCTCGTCGAGCGTTTCGACGTCCCGGTCTCGGTCGACTCCTGGTCGGCGACGGTCGCCGACGCGTGCTTTTCCGCCGGGGCCAGTCTCGGGAACGACATCTCGGGATTCCAGGACCCCGGCTACCTTCCCGTCGCGTCGCGCCACGGCGCGTCGGTCGTCGCGACCCACATCCGCTTGGCCCCGCGAGTCGATGACCCCGATCCGCGCTACCCGAACGACGATGTCGTCTCCGCCGTCACCACCTTCTTGAAAGACCGTCTCGAAATGGCCGTGCTCTCTGGGATCCCCCGCGAGAAGGTGCTGTTCGATGTCGGCCTCGACCTCGGAAAGACCACACCCCAGTCATTGGAACTCCTGCCGCGCGACCGATCGTTTCGCGGCGCTCGGCCAACCGATGCTTCTCTCCGCGTCGAACAAAGGATTCCTCGGCGACCTTTTCGGCCTGCCGATCGAACGTCGCGGGGACGCCTCCTTGCTCGCCACGGCCCTCGGTGTCGTGAAAGGTTGCCGCGTCGTGCGGGTCCACGATGTGAAGCGCTCGCGCAGGGTCGTCGAAACGATTGCCGCGGTGCTTTCACAATGAGCGGCGACTTCCTGACACCGTCTGGTAGTCCGCATGCCGCGTATCTCGTCCACGGAGACGACGCGGGTCTCGTCAGTCAAGAACTGTCGAACCTCCTCGACGTGCTCATGGACCTCGACGACGAGGGAATTGCCCCGCTCGAGGAGTACGGAGAAGCCTCCGCTCGACCCGACCAGTCGTCAGAAACCGTCCCTCTCGGACCGATTCTCGACGCGTGCCGCACGCCACCCCTTTTCAGTTCGCGCCGCATCGTCGTCGTGCGCGGCCTGACGCTGTTCGACACGTCGCAACTGAAAGAACTCGCCGCATACTTGGACGAACCCTCAGAAACTGCCGTCCTCGTCCTCGTCTCACCGGGAAAGAGAGCACCGGCGCTGATCACGAAGGCCGTGGCGGCGCAGGGACTCGCCATCGACCCGAGCCCTCCGTCAGGGGCGCGTGCCCGCTCGGAATGGTTCGCGCAAAGGATCAAGTCGGCCCCGGTTCGCCCTGACCACGCGGCGCTCGAGCTGCTCGAAGAACATCTCGGCGAAGACGTCGCGCGCCTGGAGGGCATCCTCGGAACACTCGAAACCGCCTACGGCGCGCACGCCAAGGTCTCGGTCGACGACGTCACGCCATTCCTCGGGAGCGCGGGGTCGGTCGCGCCCTGGGAGCTCACCGACGCGATCGATGCCGGCGATGTCGACAAAGCAGTGCGCGCCCTCGACCGCATGCTCGGGCCGGGCATGCGCAGCCCATTCCAGGTTCTCGCGACGTTGCATCGTCACTTCGGCGCGATGTTGCGACTCGAAGGTTCTGATGCGACGAACGACAAGGAGGCGGCCGAGCTCACGGGAATGAACCCCTTCCCCGCCGGCAAGGCGCTGCGCAACAGCCGCCGACTCGGCCACGACAACATCGCGCGAGCGATCGTTCTGCTCGCGGACGCCGACGTCGCGATGCGCGGCGAGTCCGGACGTCCGGACCGCATCGAGATGGAGATCCTCGTCGCGAGGTTGGCGCGCATCTCCTCGTCCCATGGCACGACGCGCCCTCATTCGCGGCGAACGCGCAACAGATGACCGGTCTCGAAGAGCTCGCCGCAATAGCGAGAAGCGTCGCGATCCGGGCGGGACGCCTCGTCCTCGACGCCGATCGAGCTCGCCCGTCGCGCGCCGATCTCGTCGATCAGTCGACGCGCAAGTCCTCGGCAACCGATCTCGCGACCGCGACTGATCGCGAAGCGGAGCGGTTCATCGTCGAACAGCTGCGCGCCTTGCGCCCGGAGGACGCGATCCTCGGTGAGGAGGGCGCCAGGGACGAGGGTACGACCGGATTGACATGGCTCGTCGATCCGATCGACGGAACGACGAACTTCGTGTACGCCTTCCCGGCCTGGACGGTCTCGGTAGCCGTCTCAGACGACCAGGGCCCACTTGCCGGCGCGGTCTTCGAGCCGGTGCGCGACGAGTGCTTCGTCGCGATGCGCGGCGGCGGATCGACCCTCAACGGAAAGAGCCTCGGCCCCCTCATCCCATCCCCACTCTCCGAGGCGCTCGTCGCCACGGGCTTTTCGTACTCCTCGGAGCTGCGCGCGCAACAAGCCCGCTTGCTCCCCGTGGTGCTCCAACGGGTCCGCGACATGCGCCGCGCCGGCGCTGCGTCGCTCGACTGCTGTTACGTCGGCGCCGGAAGGGTCGACGCGTACTACGAGGCCGCGCTGAAGCCGTGGGACACCGCGGCGGGAGGGCTCGTCGCTCGTGAGGCGGGAGCCGAGTCGAGAGTCGTCGAAGGACTGTTGGCAGGCGAAGAGACCCTCGTCCTCGCGCCCGAACCGTTGCTCTCCGAATTCGTCGAGCTCCTCTTCGAGGCGACGCGAGCGCTCTCTGTACGATGACCATTCCCGTCGGTCACAAGGAGGTCGCGGTGGAATTCGACTTCGTCGTCGAGATCCCGAAGGGCTCGCGCAACAAGTATGAGGTCGGAGAGGACGGACGGATCCACCTCGACCGGACGCTGTACACGTCGACCGTGTTCCCAACCGAGTACGGATACATCGACGCCTCGCTCGGCGAGGACGGCGACCCGCTCGACGCCATGGTGATCTGCGAAGAGCCGACGTTTCCGGGATGCGTGATCAGGGCGCGACCGGTCGCGCTGTTCCGCATGACCGACGAAAAGGGTCCCGACGACAAGGTCGTCGGCGTTGCCGTCGGCGATCCCCGCACCGCCGCGATCCAAGACGTCGGCGATCTCTTGGACTTCGACAAGGACCGCATCGCCCATTTCTTCTCGGTGTACAAAGCGCTTGAGCCGGGAAAGCACGTCGAGGGGATCTCTTGGGCCGATCGCGCCACCGCCGAGTCGTCGATCAGCGCCGCTTTCGAGCGGGCGTCGGACTCCTAGCTCCACCCGGCGCGACCAACGCGCCGTCAGATGCGGATGTGGAAGCGACTCTCGATCTGCGCGACGACGTAGGACGCGACGTACTCGCCACCCGCCGGCAACGCGATGTGGACACCGTCTGAAGCGCGCACCTGGACGAGACCCGCCGACGTCGGCGCGTACGTGAGGTAGTGGCCGGACGAGGTCGAAAACAGCCGCCAGGTCGGCACGTAGACGACGCCTGGATGGCGGGCGGCCTGAGCCTGGAAGATCGAGTTCACCACCGCCATGGCGGCAGAGAACGCGGGGTCTTCCATGATCGGCATCCCCACCCACACGACGTGCGCGCCCGCGGAGGTCGCTTCGCTCATCATCTGTGCGACCCGTTCGGCGTAGATCCGACGCCACGGCGCGCTGCCCGCCGGAAAGCCAGCGCTCCCTTGCAACAGACCGTTCCAGTCGTTCGCGCCGAGCATCACAACCACGAGTCGTGGGTGATAAGCGTTCAGGTCGGCGGCGAGATGCGCCGGCCAGTTGTAGTACGCCTCGTCGACTAGGCCGCTGCTTTCCTTCGCCGCCATGACGAGGCGAACTCGGGGGCTCGTCCCGACGACGTTGTCAAGCCCGTAGCCGAGGTCTTCACCGATCGAGTCGCCGACGTCGAGGATCACGAGTGGGCGCGAGGGCGTCGGTTGTACGAGCGGCGGCGGGCCAAGCGAGGGCGGCGGGATGTGATGCGGTGCCGGGACGCCGGCGTGATTCGGGGCAAACGACGTGATGTGCGGCGGAATCGGCGGTAACGCCGAAGCGTTGTGCACGGGGATCGTTGTCGTCGTCGACGGTGGAAGCGTCGTGGCGGTGACCGTTCGCTTCGGCGTCGTGTGTTTGCGCGCCGTTGTCGGAGGGCCGACGCGCCCGAGGGCGCGGTTGGCTCCGTCGACGACGCGATCGAAACCGAAGACTTGCTCGATCCGCATCACCGGTCGCAATACCGCCATCGCGACCGAGCGGCGCTCACCGAGGGGTGACGCGTTCGCCGACTGGAAGAGCTGACGGGCGTCGAAGAACATCCACAACGCAAAACAGATCACACCGACTCCGAGCGCGTAGCCGGCGGACGCGACCAACGTCCGAGACGCGCGCTCCGCGGGGCGAGGCGGCGAAGGCTGAGGTCGCGGCGGCAGAGCCGGCGTTGCCGGAACCTCGGTGCTTCGCGGGGCCACGGATCGTGGAGTCCGGGTGCGAGCGCCGGACGAAGACGAACGCGTGGCCGACGTTCTCTTTGCCGGAGCGCCGGACGCCGAAGACCTCGACTTTGCCGTACGCGCGCTCGACGCTCGTTCCGCGGGGGTCCGCGGTGGCGGCGTCCGCGAGCCGGAAGTGCGCGATCCCGAAGCCCGAGACCCCGAGGTCCGCGAGCCCGAGGCTCGCGAACGCGTCGACGGGGACCGCTTCGGCTCGCCTTCGTTTCCTGAGCGTGGGACGGCGGGCACGTTTCAGAACCGGTAGTAGATGAACGGAGCGACTCCCGGTGGGCCGAGAGTGGTGATGAGGAGAAGCGATGCCGCGAGCACCGCGCCCTTGGTGACGAGCCGCATGTGCGCGAACGCCTCCTGCGCTCGCTGGGGGAGGTCCTTCGGAAGGTACTGCAGCGCGAGAGCACCGACGATCGCCGCGACAACTGGCAGGCGCACCATCGGTGCCGCCTGGCCCCAGGTCGTGAAAAGCCGCGAAATGAGGGTCGTCGCGTCGTTGAACGAGTTCGCGCGGAAAAAGATCCAGCCGAAACAGACGACTTGGAACGTGAAGAACCGTTCCCACGCGAGGAACCACCGCCCTTCTCGTTCCGGTGACAGACCGCGCTTTACCCGCCACGATCGCCGCAGGTGCCCGAAGCTCTGGCCGACTCCGTGGATTCCTCCCCAGATCACGAAGGTCCACGCGGCACCGTGCCAGAGGCCGCCCAACAGCATCGTGATCATGATGTTCCGATACGTCTGCCATGTCTTGCCGCGGTTTCCCCCGAGCGGGATGTACAGGTAGTCGCGCAGCCACGTCGAAAGGGTGATGTGCCACCTTCGCCAGAAGTCCTGCAGTGAACGCGCCGTGTACGGCGCATTGAAGTTCTGGGGGAAGCGGAATCCCAGCAACAAGGCGCAACCGATCGCGATGTCGGTGTATCCGGAGAAGTCGCAATAGATCTGCACCGCGTAGCCGTACGTGGCGAGGAGGATTTCCGGCGCCGAGTGGGCGGACGGCGAGTTGAAGACCGGGTTCACGATCGCGGACGAGACGTAGCTCGAGACCACGACCTTTTTGAACAGCCCCGCCCAGATGAGGTACGCGGCTTCGGGGAACTCGAGTTTGCGAGGATCACGCTTTTCTGCGCGGAAGATCTGCGGGAGCAAGTCCGAGCCGCGCACGATTGGCCCCGCGACGAGGTGCGGGAAGAACGCGACGAACACCGCGACATCGAGGGGTGGCGCGACGTCGAGGCGGCGGCGGTACACGTCGATCACGTACGAGAGGCCCATGAAGGTGAAGAACGAGATGCCGACCGGCAATGTGATCTGCAACAGCGGAACCGGCGCGCCGTGGATGCCGAGCTTTCTCAACGTGTTGTCGACGGTTAAGGAGAAAAAGCCGTAGTACTTGAACCAGCCGAGCAGCCCGAGTTCGCAGATGAGCGTCGCGACGAGGAGCGTCCGACGCGCGCGCTCGTTCGGCGCCCGGTTGATGAGGATCGCGCCCGTCGTCGTGAAGACCGTCGAGACCGCGAGCAAGAAGACGAATCGCCAGTCCCACCACGAGTAAAAGACGTAACTCGAGGCGAGGATGAAGATCTTCCAAGCGACTTTGTACGGCCGGAGGAACCAGTTCCCGAGGAAGACGATCCCGAAGAAAACCGCGAAGTCGATCGTCGGGAACAGCACTACACCGCCGCCTTTCCAAGACCCGCGATCGGCGAGTCCTCGGCACGATAGTTCATAAAATCCCCGCTCAGTGGCACAGGTTGCGGCAAAAACCCTGGTTGCAACGGTGCACAAGCACGTGACCTGGGTTAGTGCACTCCTTGTGCGGTGCCGCCTCGACGCATACGATCACCTCCGCCGGAGAGGGCACGGGCAGCGCACGTCATATCAGTCGCAGGTTTGTGCGCCTTGGGGGCCGTCCTTCCTTGTGAAGTTGTTCACGAAGACGGAGGGCAGATGCTCATCGAGAGTCGCCGGGGCGGGAGCGTGGCCCTCACTTGGACTCGCACCATCGACTGGGATATCGACGACTGGCGCAACCGCGCGGCGTGCAAGGACACCGACCCCGAACTCTTCTTCCCCGTCGGCACGACGGGTCAGGCGATCGATCAGATCGAAGCGGCGAAAGCGGTGTGTCGAGATTGTGGAGCGCGCACCGAATGTCTCGAGTTCGCGCTGGCGACGAACCAGGAGTCCGGAGTTTGGGGCGGCGAGTCCGAAGAGGAGCGGCGCAAGCTTCGCAAGGCCTGGCTCGCCTCTCATCGCCGCGCCTCATAACTCGACCAGCTCGATCATCCGAGAGCTTAAAAAGCGAACGCGCCTCGATTAATCCGCCGTCGGCGAGCCCTAAGTAATTGCGGCGCCGGCGAGCGCGACGTCGTAACCGCGCCTTTCGCGAAACGCCCGCAGCCTCGTGTATCCCGCCCCTTCTGCGATGCCACGCAGTTCAGATGAGCGTGAGGCGACGTTGTTCGGACCGTGGGAGTCGGACGCCGTCGTTACCGGAACTCCTCTTTGGAAAAATCGATCGAGAAGGCCGAGGGCCGGGAACTGCTCGTTGCCCGGCGATCGCCATCCCCCCGAGGAGATCTCCGCGGCCATCTGCGAGCTGACAGCCGCTTGCGCGATGCGGTCGTGGCATTCGTCGATCACGGAGGCAGACGGGCGGTATCCGGCCATCTTCACGAAATCCGGGTGCGCGAGCACGTCGCAACTCCTCGTCTCGGCGAGCTCGAAGAGCGCGTCGGTGTACGCACGCCAAACGTCTTCGACGTCGCGACGCTTCCACTCCGCCATCGCCACCTCGTCGCGAGTGAGATCGAAGTTCCAGTTGCCGATCCAGTGGACCGAGCCCAACAACACGTCGAAGGGATAGCCAGCCAACAAGTTGCCTACGGCGTCCATTTGGCCGGCGTAGAAGTCCACCTCGAGGCCAATGACCACCGGAAGTCCGGCGTGCTTCGCGGCCAATGCAGCCTCGACGTACTCGTCGAGATCGGCCGTCGCGTGGTGTGCGAAATACCCGGCCATAGTCGCGACGAACTCGGGATTCGGGTCGTCCTTCCAGAAGTCGCCGACGCATTCATGTCCTTGGCGGAAGCGGAAGAAGTGCTCGGTGAGGGCGATCTCCGTGACACCTTCGGCGCGGGCGTTCTCGCAGTACACCGAGAGGCGCTCGAGACGCAGCTCGAGAGGGTCGGCCTTTTCGGGGTGCGGCCACAGGTGGACGTGGTAGTCGATCATCGAGGCGTCACCTTCGAGTCGGGTGGTTTTATTGCGTGCCGAAGCCGACCCGACGCTCCCCGCCGTCGCCTCCTACCTCGACCCAGGCGATCTTGGCCGTCGGGACGCCGACCCTTCGCCCGCGGCGGTCGGTGAGCCACAACACGCTCTCGGGGGCCGAGAAGGCACCCTCGATCTCCTGCAGGATCTTCTCGCGTGACGTCTCGTCGCCGAGCTCCACGTCGAGCTCTTTCGCCGTCTGGATGATGCCGATACGAACGTCCACGCTCCACCTCTCTCAAGGGTTCGGCGCCCATCGTACGAGCAACGGCATTGACGTCCGCGATCGAAAATTCCCCGCCCCAGTAGGATCATTTCGTCGCGCGCGACCGCGCGGGAGGTGGCACGGTTCGCGACGTGGCTGAGGAGGTCACATGTGGTTCCTGGCCGGGGCCCTGTTAGGAGTCGTGGGCCTCGCGTCGATCATCGGATTCCACATCGGCCACCACGCGCACGCGCTGGCCGCTGTGGCGGGTGTCGCGGCGGCGGGCGTCCTGATCGCAATCATCGCGACCGGCAACACCGGGGGCCTCGTCCTCACTCTTCTCGGCGCCGATCTCGTCGTCACCGCTGGCGTGGGCACGATGGCGTGGCGGGGTCTCGCCGATCCACGTCTTCGCGCCGGGGCTGCTTCTTCTCACTCGGTCGTCGGCAAGGAGGGTGTCGCGCTCGGGGTGCTCGACCCGTCGGGGGTAGTCCGAGTGCGTGGCGAGAACTGGTCGGCGACCTCGGCCAATGGACGCATCGAAGACGGCGCTCGCATTCAGGTCATCGGCACCGAAGGGATCCGCCTCACCGTCTGGGGCGAGCACGAGCTTGGTCCGTCTCTCACCGACGCGATCGGTCGCGACCACAACCCGGGGGCGATTCCCGCGGCCCGGCCTGAAGAAGGGATTGGCGAACAGTGATCATCGGCATCGTCGTTGCCGTCGTGCTCGGGCTGGGGCTCCTTTCCTCCCTGCGAGCGGTGAAGATCATCCGCGAATACCAGCGCATCGTGTTATTCCGCTTGGGTCGCGCGATCGGAATCCGCGGACCCGGGATCGCCTTCATCAATCCGATCACCGATCGCACAACTCTCGTCGACTTGAGGGAGCAGTACCTCGAGATCCCCCACCAAACCGCGATCACGAAGGACAACGCGCCCATCTCGATCGACTTCATCATCTTCTACAAGGTCGTCGATCCGTCAATGTCGGTCCTCACGGTCCAGAACTTCGCCGGTGCCGCACTCAACCTTGCCGCGACCACGCTCCGGAGCGTGGTCGGTGACATGGCATTAGACGACGTGTTGTCGAAGCGCGAGGACATGAACGCCTCGTTGCGCGTCCGTCTTGATGACGTCACCGAACGGTGGGGCGTCAAAGTGACGAGCGTTGAGGTGCGCGAGGTCAATCCTCCGCCAGGTGTACTCGAGGCGATGACCCGCCAGATGTCCGCCGAACGCACCCGCCGTGCCCAGGTCACCGAGGCCGAGGGTCAGAAGGCCGCGGCGATCCTCGCCGCCGAAGGGGAGGCGCAAGCGGCGATCAATCTCGCCGAAGGAAAGCAGAAGGCCACGATCCTTGCCGCCGAAGCCTCCCGGCAGTCCGCGATCTTGAACGCGGAGGGGTACGCGAAAGGTCTCGAGAAGATCCTCGCGGTGGCAGAGACCTTGGATCAAAAGACGATGGTCCTCCAGTACCTCGACACGCTGAAACAAGTCGGCACCTCGGCATCGACGAAGATCGTCGTGCCGATGGAGGTGCTGGACGGCATCCGTCGCCTCGTGCCCGGCCTCGACATGGCTCGGAACGAAGCCAAGGAAGACAACCCGCCCCTCGGGAAATAGCGCGCCGCGTCATCGAAAGCCGCCTGTGCCGGCGGCTCGATGAGAGAGGTCCGACGATCGAGTGACGACTCGCCGACCTGGACGACTGTCACGGTGGTGGACGAATCGTGCCTTCGCGTCTAGAAAACCTCCGTGCCTCTGCACCGTGATATCGAGGCCTTCGAGCAACGGGCACAAAAATACGAGCGCGGGCTCCTCGGACGGTTGCACAAAGAGATCATCAAACGTTCGACCGAGCTCGTGTTGACCTCGGGCCCCGAACCACGGCGCGTGCTCGACGTCGGTACCGGCACCGGATTTCTCCTTCGCGAGCTCGCTCGCCTTTGTCCGGACGCCTCAGAGCTCGTCGGTGTCGATCCCGCGCAACAGATGACGGAAGTCGCGACGGCGAAGACGAACGATCCACGCGTCTCTTACCTCGCCGGTGTCGGCGCCGAACACCTGCCCTTCGAAGACGGCGCTTTCGACGTCATCACGGCAGTCACGTCGTTCGACCATTGGGCTGACCAACGCCTCGGACTCTTCGAATGCCACCGCGTCCTCGCCCCGGGGGGCCGGTTCGTCCTCGTCGACTTGTTCAACGTGTGCTTCTATCCGACCCTGTTGCTCACCCATCGCGGCAAGGCGCGGACGAAACGCCGCGCGACGCGCCTGTTGCGACGGTGCGGGTTTCAGACGATCGAATGGCGAGGGCTCTACAGCACCTGGATGAAGGCGGTGGTGACGACGCGGGGCGATTGAGTCAAGGATTTCGACGGTCCGCGTCGGTCAATCGAGGCAGATCGCCGTTAGAACCGAACTCATGCAAATCGGCCTGCACGTCTCAAATTTCACCTTTCCCGGCGGCCCTCCAACTCTTCGCGACGATCTCGCGCGCATCGCTGCCGCGGCGGAGGAACTCGGTTTCGCCAAGCTCAGTGTCATGGACCACCTCTGGCAAATCGAGATGATCGGCCCACCCGAGCACGAGATGCTCGAGGCGTACACGACCTTGGGATACCTGGCCGGCAAGACCGAGCGGATCGAGCTGCTCGCCTGGATGACCGCTGTTGTGTACCGAGAGCCGGGTCTGTTGGCCAAGGCGGTATCGACCCTCGACGTCCTCTCCGGGGGTCGGGCGGGACTGGGCATCGGTGCTGCCTGGTTCGAGGGCGAAGCTCGCGGTCTCGGCCTGCCGTTCCCTTCCACCGCTGAGAGGTTCGAGCGTCTCGAGGAGGCCCTGCAGATCTGCCTGCAGATGTGGTCAAACAGCGACGGTCCCTTCGCAGGCAAGCACTACAGCCTCGCGCGAACCCTCAATTCGCCACAGCCAATCTCGCGCCCACATCCGCCCATCGTGATCGGAGGCGGTGGGGAGAGAAAGACGCTCCGCCTCGTGGCTAAGTACGCGCAGGCGTGCAACCTGTTCGCCAGCGGGGAGCTCGCGCACAAACTCGACGTCCTCCGCCGGCACTGCGACGACGTTGGCCGCGACTACGACGAGATTGAGAAGACGGTCAGCGGACGACTCGATCCAGGACCGAGCGGAGAGAACATCGACGTCCTCGTCGCCTCGCTTCGCGAGATGGCTGACCTCGGTGTCACCCACTATCACGCGTCGGTGCCGAACGTCTCTTCGCTGACGCCGCTCGAGATCATCGGTGAGCGCCTGATTCCCGCGATCGCCTGAGCGGAGAAAGCGCAGCTGGCCGGACCGCGTCCTTCGCGATTCAGCATTTTGGCTGAAATCATCGACACAGAGAGCCGACATCATCAGGGCTCTCAGCTTTTTCCGCGTTCAACGTAAGGGCGACTCGTGACAGGAACAAAGGAGATGGAAGCCGCCGGGCGACCAGACGAACCGGAGACGCACAGGAGTCAAGCCAGAGCCAGACAAGCGGTGTCCGTCGTGCTCGCGTTCGTCGTTGCCGGTGTCCTCGCCACAGCTTGCGGTGCCGGATCGGCCTCTCCCGGCATCGCGAGCGTCGGGTCGACGACAACCACCGTCGCGCCGAGCGCGCCCGCTGGGAACAGCGGCGGACCACCTTCGGCCGGTCAGACCAAACAGATGCTCGCGTTCGTGACGTGTATGCGCTCGCACGGCGTATCGAACTTTCCCGACCCGCTCTCGACGGGCGGCTTCTCCCGCCGCGCGATGAACGCAGTCGACCAGAACTCGCCCCAGTTCCGGGCGAGTCTCAAGAGCTGCCGCTCGCTCGCGATCGCCACGGGTTTCGTGCACACGCCTGTGGAGCTCGCCAAGCACCTCGAACAGTTGACAGCCGAAGACGAATGCATCCGCCGACATGGCGTTCGGAACTGGCCCGACCCGAATGCGCAGGGCGGGCAGTCGTTTCCGCCGGGGATCAGCCCGAGTACGCCTCGGTTCCAAAAAGCCCAAGCCGCTTGTGCGTATCTCAACCCTTGATCCCACGCGCGGCGCGTTTGCGTTTTGCCACGGGATCGTCCGGTGCGACGACGCTTACTCAGAGCGCGCGACGAAGCGAGCCGGGAGGTTGTCTTCGGGCCAGTCGAGCAGCCGTCGTGCCGCGTCGACGGCGAAGCGATCGGTCATACCCGCCACATAGGCGACGGCCGCGAAAAACGCCGCTTCTGAACGCGCGCCGAAATCACCGGAATGCTCGCCCGGCAGCAGCTCAGGCGAAGCCGCGTATCGCTCGACGAGCGCCTCGAGCAATCCCCGCACGCGTCGACCTTGCTCGATCGAGTCAGGGCGCAGGTAGATCCGCTCGTAGTTCCATAACCGGAACGCGGCGAGTGCGTCGGCCATCTCCTCGTCCATGCCGACGATGCCGACGCGCTCGATCGTCGAGATCACGGCGTTGATGAACGAGGAGAGCTGACGCGCGTGGGTCGTCCCGCACCGTTCCGAGACGACGTCGGGGATCTCCGACGCCTTCACGATGCCGGCCGACACAGCGTCTTCGAAGTCGTGGCAGACGTAGGCGATCCGGTCGGCCCACGACACCACGGCGCCCTCTGGTGTCGACGGTTCCGGACGTGACCACGAATGATTCCTCACCGCGTCGAGCGTCTCGGAGCACAAATTGAGGTGCGCGAGTGCGACGTCTGCCCCCCACGTCGCGTGGTCAAACCCCCCGGGGATGAATTGACCGAAGGCGTCTTCGCTTGGATGACCTCCCGGTCCGTGGCCACAGTCGTGCCCCAGCGCTGCCGCGGTCGCGAGGTCGACGTTTAGCCGAGTCGCACGAGCGATCGCCGCCGCGACCTGCCAGACCTCCATCGCGTGCGTAAGACGGGTGCGCTGATGGTCGAGCGGGTCAACGAACACTTGAGTCTTGCCAGCGAGTCGGCGAAACGCCGCCGAGTGAAGGACGCGGTCACGGTCCCGTTCAAAGCAGGTTCGAAACGCGTCTGGATCCTCTTGCCGTTGGCGATCGCCGGCACGGATGGCACGGGTCGCTCCGGGGGCAAGCGCGTCGTCTTCGAGCGCTTCGCGCTCTTCTCGTTGCATCGGGCGCACAGAAATCGGCGCGAGGACCTCAATTTCGTGCGCGACTCGCACCGATGGGTAAAGACGAGACACGAAACCGTTCATCGTCGCCGCCCAGAGCGCCGTGCGCGCGCTGACGGCTTCGGCGATTGTTTCAGCCCCCTCCGAAGGATCCTCGGTCACGAGCCGAGCCTACGAACGCGCTTCACCGCGCGCCTCCGGTCTTCTCGGCGCGCGATTCGAGGATCGCGCCGACCCACTCAAGAGATTCGCAATTCACTGCGGAAGACACGCGCCGGACCGAGGAACACAACCTTTTCGGCGAGCGCGCGGAAAGAATCGGCCACCGGACCGGCCCCATCGATCGCTGACGCGGGCACGCCCTCGTCCGCACCCGCTCGCACAGCAGGTTCGAGCGGGATCTGCGCGAGGAGGTCCACGCCGAGCGCGTTAGCGAGCGTTGCCCCTCCCCCGCTCCCGAAAAGCTCATAACGCACGCCGTCCGGTGTCTCGAACCAGCTCATGTTTTCGATGACGCCGCGGATGGGGATGCGGAGGTCGCGTGCGAGCGCGCCCGCACGCTGCGCGACGCGCTCCGCTCCCGGCTGCGGGGTCGTGACGACGTACAGCTCGGTGCCGGGCAGGTGTTGAGCGACGGACAGCGCGACGTCGCCCGTCCCCGGGGGCATGTCGAGGAGGAGGAACTCCGGCATCCCCCAGTGCACATCGTTCACGAACTGGTCGAGCATCTTGTGCAGCATCGGTCCGCGCCATGCGATCGCGCGATCCTCGTCGACGAAAAAGCCCATCGACACACAACGAACCCCGTGCGCGATCGCGGGGACGACCGTCGGTCCAAGGACGAGCGGGGGTTCTGTGGCGCCGAGCATGCGCGGGATGGAGAACCCATAGACGTCGGCGTCGAGCACACCGACCGAGTGCCCCGCCTGCGCGAGTGCAACGGCGAGGTTGACCGTCACGGTCGACTTTCCGACACCACCCTTTCCCGACGCGATGGAGATAACCCGACCCGCGATCTCCTTGGGTTTCCCGCCGTCGGGCCGGTCGATCAGGCGCAGTCGTTCGCCGAGCGCCCCAAGGTCGTCGCCGTCCAGCACCTGAAAGCGCACGTCGACCGTGCCTGCGCCCGTATCCCGTGCCGTGTCGGCGATCCTGGCGGCGAGTTGGCCCTGGCGGAAGCCGTCGGCGTACGGCACTCGCACCGAGACGGCGACGCCTCCTGGCGTCGGGTCGATGGAAGAGATCGCGTCGAGCTCGCCGAGCGGCGCGAAAAGCGCCGGGTCCTCGACTCGCGCGAGCGCTTCGCGCAACGGAGAGAGCTCCAGCTGCCCTGCCACGATGCCGTTCCTACCAGCTCTCACCTACCGGTCGTCGCGACGCCACTACCAGGTACGATGGAGTCGTGGGCTCGACACCGCTGCGCGAGGATCGCGTCCGCCGAGGTCACGACGAGGGACGCCGTCCTTCGGTCGTCGAAGGCGGGGCCGACCTTGGAGACGACGCCTCGTTCTCTGCCGCCGTCGCCGCGGTCACGGCCGCTTTCGGCGATGCGACGAGACGCCACATCTACCTCTTCGCGAAAGAGCACGACGGGGTGACCGCGACCGAAGTCGCGCAGGAGTTCTCGCTCCATCCGAACGTCGCTCGCCACCACCTCGACAAGCTCGCCGCAGGCGGTTATCTCGAGGTGAGCCTTGACCATGCGCCGCTCGGCGCCGGACGCCCGTCGAAGCGCTATCGCCCGACCGCGCTCGAGACCTCCGTGCCGATACCGCCTCGGCCGAACGACCTCGTCATCAACCTGCTCGTGCGCGCGCTCGACGTGCTCGGACCCGAAGAGGCCGACCGCCTCGCAGAAGAAGTCGGCGACGAATATGGGCGCGCGCTCGCCGACCAGATGGCGCCTGGCGACTCCCAGCGTTCGATGCGCGCGGCGATGTCCGCTGTCGCCGACGCCCTGACGGCGCACGGATTCGCGGCAAGAGCCGAGGACCACGACGCGACGACTTGGGTCGTCCGTGAGCACTGCCCCTTCGGCGAACTCGTGTTGGAGCACCCCGTGCTGTCCGCGGTCGACCGCGGCATGGTGAAAGGACTGCTCGCTCGGCTGTGTGGCGGCGAGATCCCCGTCCAGCTCTCCTCGAGGGCGCGGGGCGATCGCTCCTGCGTCAGCGTCGCGGGCTGATCCGCGCCGGTATGGCGCGCCACTATCTCGACTTCGCCTCGAGCGCCCCGCTGCGCCCCGAAGCACAAGACGCCATCCGCGCCTGTCTCGACGACGGGCTGATAGGCGACCCTTCGCGCCCGCACACCGAAGGACGACGCGCTGCGCAAGCGATCGAGGCTGCCCGCGAGGCACTCGCACAGCTGCTGTCGGTGCGCGAACGTCAAGTGATCTTCACGTCTTCGGGGACCGAAGCCGCGAACTGGGCGACGTTCGCCGCGACCGCTGCCCACGAAGGAGGCGAGATCGCGCTCGCCGGGGTCGAGCACTCCGCCGTCGTGCGGTCGTCGGAAAGACACGCCGAGACGATCGTCATCCCGGTCGATCGATTCGGTCGGATCGACGTCGACTTCCTCGACGATCTTCTCCGTACGAAGGCGAGCCGGCTCGTCCTCGTCCATTGCCAGTTCGCGAACCACGAAGTCGGGACGCTGCAGCCCGTCGTCGACGTCGTTCAGCGTTGCCACGACGCCGGGGTCGCTGTCCACGTCGACGCGTGTCAGGCGATCGGTCAGATGCCGGTGGATCCCCGGACGCTCGACGCCGATTTCGTCTCTCTGTCGGGACACAAGTTCGGCGCGCCAAAAGGAGTCGGTGCCCTCATCGTGCGAAGCGGCGCACGCGTGAAACCGATGATCGTCGGAGCCGATCAAGAGCGTGCTCGCCGCGCTGGTATGGAGCCGCTCCTTTCGATCGTCGGGCTCGGCGCCGTCGCCGAGGCGCTCGGACGCGAGGGGGCTCTCGAGCTTGCGGCCGCCAATTCCCGTTCGCTCACCGCGCAGATCATGAAGTCGCTCCTGCAGATCGAAGGCGTCGTCGCCTACGGCGATCCCGACGGGCGCGCTCCCCACATCTGCTGTTTCGGAATCGCCGACGTGGAGGCGGAAGGAGCGCTTCTCGGTCTCGACCAGGCCGGGATCGCGGCGCACTCGGGATCGGCATGCTCCTCCGAAGCGGTCGAGCCTTCTCCCGTGCTCGCCGCGATGGGGGTCGACGCGGAGCATTCGCTGCGATGCTCGGTCGGCTGGTCGAGCACCGATGAAGACGCCGCGTCGCTCATCGACGCATTTCCCTTGGTCCTTTGTCGGCTGCGATCGTTGGGGGACTCGTGGAGGTAATGGGATGTACTTCCTGATTCGAAAACTGATCCGACTTTGGCGCCAGCGCAAGGAACAGCGGCGTCGATAATCGGCGTCGGGGTGCTCGCTACTCGATGTTGTTAAGGAACTCGAGCACGCGTCCTCTAAGCAGCGTCGCGGCGCCTTCGTCATAGTCGGACAGGCTGCTGTCGGCGAACAGGTGCCGATCACCGGGGTACAAGAACAGTTCTGCGCTCTCGATCGTTCTTTCGAGCTCGCGGGCGGCTTCGAGGTCTTCCCCGACAACCCACTCGTCGGCCTCCATCATGTGGATCTGCAGCGGTACGCCCTGCGGCCACGAGCCACCGAACTCTGATGTTGGGAAGGCGGCGCTGAAGAACAGTGCTCCCTTGGCGCCCGGACGCGTCTGGACCAACATCTGCGCAGGCATCACCCCGAGCGAGAACCCGGCGTAGACAAGCTCGTTCGGCAAGCCCTCGACCGCCAACCGACCGCGCTCGCTGATCGTGTCGAAGCCGATCTGACGGGCGTATCCGACGCCCTCGTCGAGCGCACCGAACGTTTGCCCGTCGTAGAGATCTGGAGTGTGGACCGTGTGCCCGGATGCTCGAAGCTCATCGGCGAATGAAAGGAATCCGGGGGTCTGTCCCTGCGCGTGGTGAAAGAGCAGCACCTCGGCCACGTTGGGTCAACCTACACCTCGTCACGAGAGCCCATTCACAACTGTCGCTTCAAAACAATTGACACCGCGCCGATCGCAACGAACCAAAGACAACCCCACCTCACGCGAGAATCATTGCGCTCGGCGTCGAAAGGACAGTGCGCACCCAGCCCGGGTGCTTTTGGGGCAATCGTCCGGTCAGATCCGACTTTCGACGCGCACGGGAGCCTTCCCTCCGTCACCTCCGCGCGCTGCGAGCAACCGATCTTGCTCGCCAGCTTGGCGCCGCACCCCGTTCCATCCGAGCGCCAGATAAACGATCGCGCCTACCCCGATCCCCATGAAGATCGAAAAGTCCGCGCCTCCTGAGTGGACGGTGATCGGATTTGCCCAACTAGGCACGGAGAATGTCGGCGAGAGCGCTGACATCGCGCCCGCCATGCCGACAATCTGAGCGACTATAGCCGGCCAGTGAAAACCGCCATGGCGGTAATAGAGACCACCGCGATCGAGACGTTGCAACTCCTCGGGAACGTAGTGGAACCGCCTGAGCGCCCAATCGACGAGGTAGATCGCCATCCACGGCGCGATCCAGATGATGACGAGGTCGACAAAATCCGTGAGGAAGTGAGTGAAGGTCGAGTCGAACACCGCGTAGTAGGTGAGCGCGAGGCTCAGCACCGTGTCGATCGCGACCGCCTGGTACCTCCTCACCTTGAGCCCGATCGCCTGCAGCGTCACCCCCGAGGAATACATGTCGAGCGAGTTGATCCCGAAGATCTGCACGATCGCGAAAACCAAGAACAAAACGACGAACCAGGCTGGGATCGCGCTCTCGTGAAAGAACGGCGCGAACGCGCTCACCTCGGTCGAGCCGATGCCTGTGATGAAGGTGCCGACCGCCGCGCCGAGCGTCATCACGAGGATCTCGGGCAACGCCGTACCGAGAAAGACCCATCCAACGATCGCCCGCTTGCTCGCGTCCCTCGGCAGATAACGGGTGTAGTCGTTGCCGTTCTCGGTCCAACCGAGTCCGCTCAGCGCGATCGTGAACGCGAGCCCCACCATGTAAGTCTGCCAGCTCGCCCCGTGGTGGATCGCGTTCAGATGGGCGTGGCTGACGCTGAAGCCGAGCAGCACCGCGAAGATCGCCGCGAACGGAATGACCAGCGCGCGCAGCACCTTCACGATCGTCGCGTGACCGAGGAACGGCAAGACGAACTGGATCGCCACCGCAATCAGGATGAACACGACCTTCGCCGGGGTGCCGACCCCGTATCCGGCCTTCTCGGTGAGCACGAGCGCCGCGCCGACGATGAGGATCAGACCTTCGACCTCGAAGCCGATCTGGGTCAGCCAGTTGAACAGCGCGATGAGACGCGAGCCGTTCGGTCCGAACGCGGCGCGATTCGTCCCGAAGACCGTCGTCCCGGAGTCGGGTCCTTGCAAGCTGCACAGGCCGAGCAGAAAGTACGAGAGGTTTCCGATGATGATGATGCTGAGCGCCTGCGCGAAGGTGAAGCCGAAGGTCATGAGGATCGCGCCGTAGATCAAGTACTCCACCTGGACCGAGGCTCCGGCCCACATTCCGAACAGGTCCCGTGGCCTCGCCCATCGCTCGGACTCGGGAATCTGGTCGATCCCGTGCTGTTCGACGCGAAAGACCTGGTCGGATTCGGGGAACGCGACACGACCCGTTCGTTCTGCGACTGACAACGCTCCCCCTTATTCGATGACGAAACCGGCGACAAGCCCGCGCGCCGGCCGAGACGGCACGAGATGCCGGGCCGACTTCTCCACCCCGATATCGGCGCTCACCTTGTTCACGTCGATCGGCGAGGTCGAGCACCATTCGTTTCTGGAGTGTTACACGAAGACAAACAGACGCGGGCGGCCGCCACGTCTCGCTCGCGCCGGTGGCTCAGCCGCGGTGCTCGAAAGAAACGAGAAGGAGGGGCACCGGCACGTGCGCGCGCTGATCGATCCCGGTGAGCACCGCGCCGTACTCGGCAAGCAATGTGGCAGACGGGTGGTCACGCGCGACGAGGGCGACCTGCCGCGTGGCGAGAGAGACCTCGCCTTCGTCTTCGACGAGCGCGATCGCGTCAAACGCGTGCGCATCGGGCAATCTCGGATCGACGGCCACCGCTCGCGCGATCGACGCGTCGCCGATGGCGACCGTCTTTTTCGAATGCGCGGCGAGCCCAGCGAGACGCTCGAGCCAACCGCGGTCTGCTGACGCGAGCGGCTGGCGCGGATCGAGGGCAAGCACCTCGTCGTAGAGGCCGACGGCTTCTGCCTCACGGCCTGAGTTCGCGAGCAGCGCCGCAGCCGCGAGGTCGTCGCGAATCCGCGTCGCGCGCGGAACGTTCACCGAGCCCGTCGCCGACTCGCCCGGTAAGCGGACACCGGCGAGCTCCGCCGCGAAAAGGCCGAGCGCTGCGATCGCACAGACGATCCCGGTCGCGACGAGCGCCCGTCGCGTGCGGCGACGGCCGAGCCATTGCCTTGAGCGGCGCCAGCGATCCCCCTGGACGACGGCAGTGCGGACCTCTCCGCGCGCATCTCGGTCTTCGAGTGCTCGCAGGGTGAGCGCGGCACGGGTTACGTAGTCGGAGCGCAGCTCCTCGTAGTCAGCGGAACCTACGTCTCCGGCGAGGTGTTCGCGTTCGAGGTCTTCGATCGAACGGAGGAGGAAGTCCCGTTCCGCCTCGAGATCGCTCTGGCGGCGTCCGGCGGTCACGTCGCCCACGGATTCTCCTCCAGGTGACGCATCGCCGCCGCGACGAGTTCTTCTTCCTCCGCGCTCGCACGAGCCCCTCGTCGCTTGCGCGAGCGGAGGAGCCCAACTCCGATCGCCGCCGCGGCGAAGGCGCCGACGACGAGAGGGATCAACCAAGCGAGATCGGAGGACGGCGCGAGGATCTCTCCCGCCCCGTACTGCGCGACCACCATCTCCTCGATGCGCTGGTCGGACCAACCACGTTCGACAAGACGCCGCACCTCGGCGCGAAGCGCAGTCGCCACTCCGGCGTCGGACTGCGCGATCGACACGTCCTCGCAAGAGGGGCACTTGATGACCGAGTCGAGATAGGCGGTTCGCGCACTCACTCCGGCCGATCGGGAATGAACGCTCCCGAAGGAGAGCGCGGCCGCCGCCACGATCACGAGGATCGCCCACGCCCAACGGCTCGCCGCGAGGCGAGCGAACCCGGTAGAGCGCGTCGGCGAGGAGATCGCGGCCGTCGTCATGTCGACGCCAGCTTCGAGGATGAGACGATGCGGTCGAGCTCGGCCGCAGTGACACCGCCGACGACGCGCGCGATCACCCGTCCGCTCGGCGCGACGACGAAGGACTGCGGGGGGTCGTCGACGCCGAAGTGGAGGGCGATCGCATATCCCGGATCGGAGACCGCTGGCCAGCTCGCGCCGATACGCCGTAAGAATGCCCGTGCGTTCGCCGACGAGTCGCCGTATACGACGCCGAGCACCGCGGCGTCGTTCCGCTTGCGGTGGGTGAAGAGGAATCGCTCCAACTGCGGCGCCTCGGTGAGGCACGGCGAGCACCAACTGGCGAAGAAGTCGACGACGACGTACTTGCCACGCAGATCCGAAAGGCTGACGGGCCGGCCGTTGACGAGGTCGCGCCCTGCAACCTCGGGTGCCGGGCGTCCGAGCAGGTGGCTCGGCGCGACGGTCCCCGGCGCGGTCGAGCGCGTCGCCAGCACCGCTACGAAGACGATCGCGACAACCGCGACCACGCTCGAGCCGGCGAGCGCGCGGTGGCGGCCGAGCGAGGAGAGCGCTCTCACGAAGACGCTCCGACCGAGACGAGCTCGGGGATGGGAACCGACGCGGGATCGGTGGGTCGACGGCGGCGTCCTGGCGCCGCGGCCAACAGTGCGCCGATCGCACAGAGGATGCCACCGGACCACAGCCAGACTATGAGCGGCTGCACGATGAGGTCGAGCGAGGCGGTCGCAGCAGAACCGCGCGAGCCGAGGGTGAACCCTCCCGAGCCCGCGGCCAAATAGACGTCGACAAACGCGGTCGAGTCGATCGACGGCGTCGCGACGCCCTCCGTGTCGCCGCGGAACACGTCGATCGCCGGTCGGTAGATCCCCCGGCCGTCGACCCTCACGACGGCCTCTATTCCCGAGCGGTTGGGGTCGGCGAACTTCCGCACGGCGAGCAACTCGACCGTATGGCCGTCGAAGGCGACCGTCTGATCGGGATGGAGGGTGATCTCGGTGCGCTGTCCGAAGGACGACGCTGCGGCTAGACCGAACGCGACGAGCACGACACCCAAGTGGACGACCATCCCGCCGTTCGCCCGTCCGACGAAGCCCCGCCACCACCCGAATCCGCGACGATGCGCGGCGATCGACGCCAGGACGAGTTGGCGCATCGCAGCCGAGGCCGCGAACGCGGCGAGCCCGAACGCGGCGAGTGGTGTGAGCCCGCGTATGCCGGCGATCACGCAGGCGACGACCGTCGCGACGGCGCACCACGCGGGCAGCGCCAGTCGTTCGCGCATCACGCCGGACGCGGCCTTTCGCCACGGGAGCGCTGGGGCGATCGCCATCATCAACAACAGGGCCAGCCCGAGCGGCACGGCGAAGGTGTCGAAGTAGGGACGTCCGATCGTGATCGACTGGTTCGAGAACGCCTGCACGAAAAGCGGGAACACCGTGCCCAACAACACAACGAGCGCGAACGCCGCGAACAACAGGTTGTTGACCAAGAACGCACCCTCGCGAGAGACGGGTGAATCGATCCCGCCGGGAGATCTCAGCCGGTCTCCGCGCCAGCCGATCAGCCCGACACCAGTGGCGACGACGACTCCGAAGAAGCCGAGCAACGCCGGCCCGAGCCCCGAGTCCGAGAATGCGTGGACCGACTGCACGACACCCGAACGGGTGAGGAAGGTGCCGAGGATCGTGAGCGCGAACGTCGCGATCAGTAGCGAGAGATTCCAGATCCGCAGCAGCCCTCGACGTTCTTGCACCATCACCGAATGGAGGTACGCCGTCGCGGTGAGCCACGGCAACAAAGCGGCGTTCTCGACCGGGTCCCACCCCCAGAACCCGCCCCAGCCGAGCACCTGGTACGACCACCACGCGCCGAGAACGATCCCGATCGTCAAGAACCCCCAGGCGACGACCGTGAAGCGCCGGGTCTCGACGAGCCATCCCTCGCCGACCCGTCCCGTGACCAAGGAGCCGACGGCGAAGGCGAACGGCACCGTGAAGCCGACGTAGCCGAGGTACAAGAACACCGGGTGCACGGCGACGAGGAAGTTGTCTTGCAACAGCGCATTCGGTCCAGCCCCGTCAGCCGGGATCACTCCCCTCGTCGCGGCAAAGGGATCGGCGGGTCCGATCATCAGCGCGAAGAAGAAGACCGCGACGGCGAAGACGACTCCGAGCGCGATCGCGATGAGCGGGTCTTCGAGCCGGCGCCGGTTTCGCCAGGTGACGAGCGCTCCGTACGCGCTAAGGATCAGCACCCACAACAGGATCGACCCTTGAAGTGCAGACCAAAGTCCTGTCACCGAGAAGAACAGCGGGGTTTCGCGCGAATTGTTCTGCGCGACGAACGCCAGGCTGAAGTCGTGGGTGATCAGCGCGCGCTCCATCGCCACGACCGCGACGACGCATCCGACGAAAGCCGTCGTCGCCAGCACCGGTACTCGTGCGACCCACGCCGGCCTGTGGGCCGAGACTCCGGCAACGACCGCAATCACCACCGAAAGCGCGGCGCAAAGACCGAGAAGATCGCCGACGTGGCCGAAGAACGCGTTCATCTCACCGAACCGTTCGGCGCCTTCACCCGGTTCGGATGCGCCGCGATGTACTGGTTCGAATGCTTGACGAGGATCTGATCGGAGGAGAAAAGATCCGAGGAGGCGACGAAGTGACCGACGAGGACTACCGGGATATCTGACTGGAACAGTTGTGGCGGCGATCCCGAGTTCTCGACGGGCACCTTCACGTTGCCGGAGGCGATCTCGAAGCGAAGCTCGCCGTTCCCCACCCGGCGGATCGTGTGCGGGACGACCACACCTTCGATCTGGAACGTCGAGTTCCCGAGGGCAGAGCGATCCGCGACCGCCTCGTTCGCCGTCTTGAAGTAGACGACGGCCGAGGTGAGCGTCTTGTACAAAAGGAACCCGATTGCCGCGACGAGAACGACCCCCACCAGCGCGAGCCGACGTCGGGTCTGTCGCGCCCTCGCTGTCGTTGCTTCCGTCGCGCTCATCGTGTGGTGCGCGTATGAGTGCCGAAGCGGGAGCGCGTCACGGTGAGTCGACTGCTGCGCCCGTCCCTCTTGCACGCGCCGAGATCTCGGGGTCATCTGCTTCGACCATGTCGAGACGACGTCTCGCAGCGCGGACTCGGACAACGAGGGCGATGCCGTAAAGCGTGAGCACGCTGAGCGCGATCACATAACCGGCGATGATGTACGAACTCAACGTTCTGCCTCCTCGCGGCGCTCGGCAAGCGCGATGGCGAGCGCCTCGTCGTTCTCGCGTGCGGCGAGCAACGACAATCGGTAGCGATTGACGAGGAGCCAGATGAACGCGAGCACGAACACGACGAAAGAGAGCAGCAGCGTCCAAGCCATCGAACCGTGCACATAGGTCTTGCCGGTCGCCGGGTCGTCGACCGTCGGGAGCTGGTGGAGGCTCTTCCACCACATCACCGAGAAGTAGACAACCGGAACGTCGATGAACGCGATGAGCGCGGCGATGGCTGAGCGCTTGGCCCTCGTCTCGAACTCACCGGGAATGCGGCGCACGGCGAGGTAGCCGAGATACAAGACGAACAACAGCGCCGTCGTCGTGAGCAACGGATCCCACGTCCACCACGTCCCCCAAGTCGGGCGTCCCCACAGCGATCCGGTGACGAGGGTGAGCCCGGTGAACACGACGCCGACTTCGGCGGCAGCCCCGGCGAGGTGGTCGAAGCGGGGGGCGCGCGTTCGCGGCCACAGGTAGAGCAGGCTCGACAAAAAGGCCAGTCCGTACGCGAGGTACATCACCCAGGCGAGCGCGGGGTGGATATACAGCAGCCGGACGAGGTTGCCGAGAGTGCGGTCGGGCGGCGTCACCCAAAGGCCGAGCCAGACGTCGACCGCGATTCCCACCACCGCCGCGACGCCGCACGCGGCGAGAAGGACGTCGCGTCGGGTGCGTCGGAGAATCCTCGCGTCCTTCGGTTCGTCCCGCGGAAGGACAGGCGCAGGTGACGCCGCGCGAATCGGGGTCGAGACCGCGCTCATGCGCCCTCGAGCAACGGACCGAACGCCACCGCGCCGACGACGGAGTAGACGACGGCAAACACGCCAAGCAACTCGAGCCAGACGTATCCGCCCGAAGGCGAACCGGAGAGCGCGGCATTCGAGGTTTTCACCGCTGCAAGGAGGACTGGAGCGACGACGGGCAGAAAGAGCAGCGGGAGAATCGTCTCCCGGACCCGCGCGCTCACCGAAACGACCCCGTACACCGTGCCGACCGAGACAAGACCGACCGTCGCGCCGGCGCACGCCCCGACGAGTTCGAGTGCGCCGGTCAAATGCACACCGAACAAGAACGCGCCCGCGACGGCGAGGACGACCTCGAGAGCGACGAGTTGCGCGCCGATCGCGATCGCCTTGCCGCAGAACACCCCCGCGGGATCAAGGCCGGAAAGCCGCAAGCCGTCGCGCGCGTCGTCGGCGGACTCGATCGCGAAGGCTCTCTGCACGGCGAGGATCGTCGCCAACACGACCGCCACCCAGAACAGTCCCGCAGCCACGCCGGACAACACGTGGTGGTCCGGTCCGAGAGCGAGACCGAACAGCACGAGCAGCACGAGGCCGAAGGGCAGCACTTCCGCCAGTGCGACGCGAGAACGCAGCTCGATTCGGAGGTCCTTCCCGGCGACGAGCGCGGCGTCACGCCACATCGAGACCCGCCTCCCCGTTGCTCGCGGCGAGCGATTGACTCGACGAGTCCTGCGCGACGACACACGCGCCCCCGCGCATCTCGACGACCCGGTGCGCGATCGTGCGCGCCCGCTCGAGTTCGTGCGACGCGAACAGCACCGTCGTCCCAGAGGCCACCGCTTCGTCGATCAGTTCGTCGAGAGTCGCGCGGCCCCCCTCGTCCAGTCCGGCGTGGGGCTCGTCGAGCAACCACAGGCGCGCGCGTCGCACGAGCACCGATGCGATCGCGACGCGCCGCCGTTGGCCGGCCGAGAGCTTCCCGATCGTCGTCTTGCGAAGCCGCCCGGAAAGCTCGAGACGCTCAAGAGCTCCGGCGAGGTCGGACGACGGCACCCTCGCCGCGCGAGCCGCGAAGCGGAGGTTTTCTTCGATGGTCAGATCGTCGTAGAGGAAGGTCTTGTGTCCGAGGTGGGCGACCTCGCGGCGCACCGAGATGCGGTCGTTTCCCAAGTCGTGTCCGAGGACGTGAGCCCGCCCCGACACGATCGGCACGAGCCCGGCGCACGCCCTCAACAAGCTCGTCTTTCCGGCGCCGTTCGGGCCTCGGAGGTGCACCACCTCCCCTTCGGAGACGTCGAGGCTCAAGCCTGCGAGTAGCGGAAAGCGACTCGCGACGGAGACGACTTCGGAGAAAAAGACGGCAGGAGCCATGGAAACCGCTAAATGGTACGGGCGCACGGCCCGACCGGGCCAAGCGGCGCGAGTTAGCGCCGCAGCGTCGCCAAGTCGGCGTCGACCATCATCGCTACGAGCCCCGCGAAGTCGACCTCGGGTTTCCACCCGAGGATGCTGCGCGCCTTCGAGGCGTCGCCGACCAGCGCGTCGACCTCGGCCGGTCGGAAGAACTTCTCGTCGACGATGACGTGGTCCTCCCAGTTCAGCCCGACATGGGAAAAGGCGAGCTCACAAAGCTCGCGCACCGAATGGGTCTCGCCCGTCGCGACGACGTAATCGTCCGGAGAGTCCTGCTGCAGCATCTGCCACATCGCTCGCACGTAGTCACCGGCGAATCCCCAGTCGCGCACCGCGTCAAGGTTCCCGAGGCGGATCTGCTGCTCGTGGCCGATCGCGATGCGTGCCGCGGCGTTCGTCACCTTGCGGGTGACGAATTCGAGACCCCGTCGCGGGCTCTCGTGGTTGAACAGGATCCCCGATGACGCGTGGAGGCCGTAGCTCTCGCGATAGTTGACGGCGATCCAGTGCCCGTAGACCTTCGCCACGCCGTAAGGGCTACGGGGGTGGAACGGTGTGACCTCGGTTTGTGGGACCTCGCGCACTTTGCCGAACATCTCTGAGGACGACGCCTGGTAAAAGCGGATCTCCGGATTGACGAACCGGATCGCGTCGAGGACGCGGGTCACTCCGAGGGCCGTCGCCTCGCCGGTGAAGACCGGCTGGCTGAACGACGTCTGGACAAATGACTGCGCGGCGAGGTTGTAGACCTCGTCGGGCGCCCACTCGTTCAAGACGTTGATGATCGACATCTCGTCGAGCATCTCGCCCGGGACGAGGGTGATCTTGTCCTGGATGTGCGCGACGCGCTCGAAGTTCAAGGTGCTCGACCGGCGCACCATGCCGATGACCTCGTAACCCTTTTCGAGCAGGAATTCGGCGAGGTACGAGCCATCCTGGCCAGTCACGCCGGTAATCAGGGCACGTCGAGGCATCGTCCTTTTCTAGGCGAGGTCAAGATAGGACGCAACCGCCGGACCGCTCCACGCGCGCGGACGCGCGCATTCGTTCGCGAACTCGCGAATACAGACGCCCGGCGGACCATTACGGCCCGCCGGAGCGCCCAGGCTCACGCCGGCCGGACGTTGGCGGCCTGAAGACCCTTCTGTCCCTCTTGGACGTCGAACTCGACCTGCTGCCCTTCTTCGAGCGTCCGATATCCGTTCATCTGGATGGCCGAGTGGTGGACGAAGACGTCGGCCCCCCCTTCTTGGCTGATAAAGCCGTAGCCCTTCTCAGCGTTAAACCACTTCACAGTTCCGGTCGCCACGTCGGCGATCCCCCTTCTTGTCCGTCAATATCTAAAGAGAGGGACCGCCGTTGGCGGTGTCCTGGACGCGCTCAATTCCGTGCGTTTGGTTTCGGAGGAGCGGGCGTCGGCGGACGGCCACGATGGTCAGCGTTCTCTCAGGAAACGAGGTTACCAGGCATTTCGGCATCCGCAACTAAAAATCTGGCAACGGCAATTCAACTCGGCGAAATTGGCGCACCCCTCGCTCCAAGAATCACAACGCTCCCCGCGCTCGTTGGTCCCCATTTCGCGGTTCAGCGATAGACGCGAGTTCCCTCAGGCGTGTCCTCGACGACGAATCCCCGTCGCTCGATCTCCTGGCGCAGCTCGTCGGCGGCTGCAAAGTCCCTCCCCGCTCGGGCGGCATCGCGGTCGCGCACCATCGCCGCGATCTCAGCAGGCAGGTCCTGCTCGAGCGATGACGTGACGCCGAGCACGGCGAGCAGCTCCAGCACCACCTTCGCCAGCGTGCCCGCCGCTCGGTCATCTCCCCCGTCGGCGAGGGCGTTGGCCTGTCGCAGCGCGCTGAACAGCGCACCGAGCGCGGCGGGGGTGTCGAGGTCGTCGTCCATCGCCCGCCGGAAGGCCGCACGCAGGGCGACGACCGTTTCCAGTTCGGTCTCAAAGGGGGCGTCGGCGAAGCGTCGGGCGAGCGCGTCGATCCGACCAAGCGCCTGGGCGGCATCTTCGAACTGACGCTCGGCCACCTCGATCGGTTGGCGATAATGCGAGCGCAGCACGAGAAGCCGGTACGCGCGGGGATCCGAGGCGGCGAGCACCTCGCTGAGGGTCGTCGTGTTGCCGAGCGACTTCGACATCTTCTCGCCTCCGACGCGGACGAGCCCGTTGTGCATCCAGTGGCGGGCGAAGGTCTTGTCGTCGGCCACAGCTTGAGCGCGCTCGTTCTCGTGGTGCGGGAAGATCAGGTCCTCTCCACCCCCGTGGAGGTCGAAGCCCTCTCCCAACAGCGCGAGCGACATCACCACGCATTCGGTGTGCCACCCGGGTCGGCCGTCGCCGAACCTCGCCGCCCACGTCGGCTCGTTCGGCTTCGCCTTTTTCCACAGCACGAAGTCGATAGGCGACCGCTTGTATTCGTCGACCTCGACGCGGGCGCCCGCCCAAAGCTCGGCGAGGTCTTGGTGTTTCAGCAGCCCGTAGTCGGGAACGGACGACGTGTCGAGGTAGACGCCGTTGTCGGTGTCGTACGCGTGGCCACTCGCCAGCAACTGGCCGACGAACTCGACCATCTGATCGATGTACTCGGTGGCGTGCGGAACGACACTGGGGCGCAGAACCGCCATACGGTCCATCACGTCCCACCATTCGGCTTCGGCATCCTGCGCGACGTCGCGCCACGACCGTTCCTCGACCCGTGCGCGCTCGATGATCTTGTCGTCGACGTCGGTGACGTTCGAGACGTGGGTGACGCGCACTCCTTCGGATTCGAGGTAGCGACGGAGCACGTCGTATACGAGCGCGAAGCGGCCGTGCCCGATATGCGGCGAGCCATAGACGGTCGGCCCGCAGACGTACAGCCCGAGCGAACCCGGCTCTTTCGCCGGGAGCGCTTCGACGCGCCCAGAAGCCGTGTCGCGGAGCCGGAGCATTCCGTTACGGTACTAGTCCAATGCGTCTCGAAGACCAGCTCAGGACAGAGAAATTCGGTGGCTCGCCGAGGTGAGCGACCGGTCGCGACCTGAATCCGATTCGGCGAGCCGTTCCCCGCGCATCCCGGAGAAGCCGAGTCTCGACGGCTTGGAGGAACGCTGGAGCTCGCAATGGGAACGTGAAGGGACGTACCGATTCGACGCGACCCGCCCGCGAGAGGCCGTGTACTCGATCGACACCCCGCCCCCGACGGTCTCTGGCGCGCTGCACATCGGACACGTCTTCTCGTTCACCCAAACCGACATCGTCGCCCGGTTCAGGCGAATGCGCGCGAAGACAGTCTTTTACCCGATCGGCTGGGACGACAACGGACTCGCCACGGAACGTCGCGTGCAGAACTTCTACGGGGTGCGCTGCGATCCAAGCATTCCCTTCGACGAGTCGTTTCGCCCGCCCGACAAACCCGGCAAGCATCAGATCGCGATCTCACGTCCGAACTTCGTCGAGCTTTGCCACGCGCTGACCCACGAGGACGAGCAGGCATTCGAGGATGTCTTCCGGCGCCTCGGCCTTTCGGTCGATTGGTCGACGAAATACACGACGATCAGCCGCTCCTCGCAACAGACCTCCCAGCTCGCCTTCTTGCACCTCGTCGAAAAAGGGCTTGCCTATCGCCGGGAGGCCCCGACCCTGTGGGACGTCGACTTCAAAAGCGCGGTCGCGCAGGCTGAACTCGAGGACCGGGAGGTGCCGTCGGCGTTCTCTCGTGTGCGCTTTCAGACAGCAGGCCCCGACCGGGCGATCGAGATCGAGACCACCCGGCCGGAGCTGATTCCGGCCTGCGTGGCGCTCGTCACCAATCCGAAGGATGAAAAGAACGCCCACCTGATCGGCACCACCGCGATCACGCCCCTTTTCGGCGTCGAGGTCCCCGTTGTCGGCCATCCGCTCGCCGACCCGGAAAAGGGCACTGGGGTGGCGATGGTCTGCACCTTCGGTGATCTCACCGACGTCACCTGGTGGAGGGAGTTCTCGCTTCCGACGCGGACGATCGTCGGTCGAGACGGGCGCCTCGAGCCGGCGCCATTTGGCGAGGAGGGCTGGGAGTCGCGCGATCCGGTCTTGGCACGACGGCACTACGGACAGATCGAGGGCCTTTCGACCCCGAAGGCGCGTGAGCGCATCATCGAGATGCTGCGAGAGTCGGGCGACCTCGTCGGTGAGCCGCGCAAGATCACCCACTTCGTGAACTTCTACGAAAAAGGTGAGCGGCCGCTCGAGATCGTCTCATCGCGCCAGTGGTACGTGCGGACGATGGATCAGCGCGACGCCCTGATCGACGCGGGACGAGAGATCGCCTGGCATCCCGATTTCATGAGGACGCGTTACGAGGCATGGATCAACGGTCTGACCGGCGACTGGAACATTTCGCGCCAGCGCTTTTACGGCGTGCCCTTCCCCGTGTGGTACCCGGTCGACGGCGACGGCAACGTGATCGACGACGAACCGATCTTCGCGAACGAAGATGCGCTGCCCGTCGACCCTTCCTCGAACGCCCCTGCGGGCTTCACCGAAGACCAGCGCGCCAAGCCAGGCGGGTTCGTCGCCGATCCCGACGTCATGGACACCTGGGCGACCTCGTCGCTGACGCCGCAGATCGCCGGGCGTTGGATCGAGGACCCGGCATTTTTCGCCCGGGTGTTTCCGATGGATCTCCGGCCGCAGGCTCACGACATCATCAGGACGTGGCTGTTCGCGACGGTCGTCCGCTCGGAGGCCGAACACGGAACCACCCCCTGGAGTGACGTCGCGATCTCGGGCTTCATCCGCGATCCCGATCGCAGGAAGCTCTCGAAATCAAAAGGGAACGCCGTCGTGCCGACGGACTTCTTCGATGCCCACGGCACCGATGCCGTGCGGTACTGGGCCGGATCAGGACGCCTCGGGGTGGACCTAATACTGGACGAACAGCAGATGCGCATCGGGAGACGTCTCGCGATCAAGCTCCTCAACGCGACACGTTTCGTCCTCGAGCGCGTCGGCGATCAAAGCGACGCCGACCGCGACGTGATCGACGCCCTCGACCTGTCGATGCTCTCCAACCTCGAAGACGTAGTGGCGCTGGCAACTGAATCCCTCACCAACTACGACCACGCGCGCGCCCTCGATGGGGCCGAACAGTTCTTCTGGACCTTCTGCGACGACTATCTCGAGCTCGTGAAAAGTCGTGCCTACGGAAACGACGCAGGCGCCCGCTCCGCGCGAAACGCCCTCTCGTTCGCTCTCGACATACAGCTGCGCCTCTTCGCGCCGTTTCTCCCATTCGTGACCGAAGAGACCTGGTCGTGGAGCCACGAAGGCTCGATCCACCTCGCGAGCTGGCCGTCCGCCGGCGAGTTCTCATTCGACCGAGGCGATCAGAGGACCCTTTCCGACGTCGGGAGCGTGCTCGCGGCGATTCGACGCGCGAAGTCCGACGCGAAGACGTCGATGCGCGCACCGGTGAGTCTCGTCGGAGTCTCGGGACCCGACGACGCGATCGCGCGCATCTCGAGCGCCGGCGGTGACCTGAAGGCCGCGGGAGCCGTCGAAGAGCTCGCCCTCGAAGCGCGCGGCGACTCAATCGAAACATCGGTGGTCCTTGCGCCTAACGAAAAGGCATCGTGAGTCTCGCCGCGAGCGCCACGGCGACCGAGGCGATCATCGAGACGGTCGACCTCACGAAGATCTATCCGGAATCGGACTTCAAAGCGGTCGATCGGCTCAACCTTTCGGTCGAACGCGGCGAGATCTTCGGTCTCCTCGGTCCGAACGGCGCTGGGAAAACGACGACGGCGGGGATGCTGACGACACGGGTCATCCCGACCGCGGGCCGGGCGTTCGTCTCCGGGATCGACGTCGTCGCCCACCCCGCGCTGGCAAAACAGATCATCGGGGTCGTCTCCCAGACGAACACGCTCGACCGGCAGCTGACGGTGTGGGAGAACCTGTACTTCCACGGACGTTTGTTCGGAATGGGCGCCGTACGCTCTCGTCGCACGGCTGATGAACTTCTCGAACGATTCCAGCTCTCGCGTTGGGCGAAGGTCTCGGTCTACGCGCTCTCGGGCGGGATGGCGCAGCGTCTCATGGTCGCCCGGTCGATCTTCCATCGCCCGGCAGTGCTCTTCTTGGACGAGCCGACCTCCGGGCTCGACCCGCAGAGCCGACTCTCGCTGTGGGACCTTTTGCAGGACCTGAACTCGGACGGACAGACCATCGTCCTCATGACCCACTACATGGAAGAGGCCGACCTGCTCTGCCGGCCGCGTCGCGATCATGGATCACGGTCGCTTCCTCGCGCTCGATACGCCGGCGAACCTGAAACGCAGCGTCGGCGCCAACACGATCGTCACCGTGAAAGCCTCGGGCGACCAGAACGCCCTCGCAGAACTGCTCGAGAGAGAGATCGAGGGCGTCGCGCGCACCAGGCTCTCGGACTCCGGTCTCGAGCTGCACGTGAGAAGCGGCTCGCACGTCGTCGGCCGCGTCGTCGCCGCCGCGGAGACAAGCGGTTACGACGTCGCGGATCTCTCGGTCACCGAGCCGAGCCTCGAGACGGTCTTCATCAATCTGACCGGGAGGGAGCTTCGGGACTCATGACGACGGAATCGATCGCTATTTCCGGGCGCGTCCCAGTCGCCACGCACCCGACGAGATCGACCTTCGATGCCTCACGTCGCGCTCTCGGCGCGTTGCTGCTGCGGGACCTCGTCGTTTTGCGAAAGCACATCTTCGAGTTCGTCGTGCGCACGCTGATCCAACCGTTCTTGTTGTGCTTCGTCTTCCTGTATGTCTTCCCGAAGATCGGCCAAGCCATCGGCGGAAGCTCGCACGGCGCCGCGTCCGAGGTCCCCTTCGCGACGATCCTCGTACCCGGTGTCGTCGGGATTTCGATCATGTTCCAAGGTGTCCAGTCGGTCGCGTTGTTGTTCGCGCAGGAGTTCGGCTTCACCCGCGAGATCGAAGACCGCGTCCAGGCACCGTGTCCGATCTGGCTCGTCGCGACGGAAAAGGTCCTCTCAGGGACGATCCAGGGAATCATTTCCGCGGCGATCGTCTTGCCGATCGCCGCGCTCGTTCATGCCTCGGGAGTCGAGGCGCGTATCAATCTGCACTGGTGGATCATCGTCACGTTGGTGCCCATCGCATGCATCGCGATGGCATCACTCGGCTTGTTACTCGGAACGGCATTCGAACCGCGCAACATCGGCCTCATGTTCGGATTCGTCGTGCTGCCGATCACCTTCCTCGGCGGGACGTACTACCCATGGACCCGGCTCGCGCCGATCAAAGTCGGCGGTTGGCATTGGCTCCAGACGATCGTGCTCATCAACCCGCTCATCTACGTGAACGAAGGCATGCGCGCCGCGTTCACGCTCGCGCCGCACATCCACCTCTACGTGATCTATCCGGTGCTCGTCGGCTTCTGCGGGCTCTTTCTCGCGCTCGGACTGCGGAACTTCCGTCGCCGCGTCCTGGCGTAAGGCGATCTACCGGGTGAGTGCGGAATCTGCGGCGTTGGCGTAGATCTCGCAGGCACGCCAGCAATACCAAGCAGCGACCGAGCGGAACGGGCGGAATCTGTCGCCGAGCGGCTCCAGTTCCTTCGCACTCGGCATCGGGATCTTCCACGCGAGCCCATAGCCGCGGCGCACACCGAAGTCGCCGGTCGGCCAGACGTCTAAGCGGCGGAGCTGGAACATCAAGAACATCTCCGCGGTCCACCGGCCGATCCCCCGAACAGAGCTGAGGTAAGAAACGATGTCGTCGTCGCTCGCGCGTCGGAGGCGGCGAGGGTCGAGGTCCACCGAACCGTCGAGCACTTTGTGCGCGAGATCTCGCAGCGAATCGGCCTTGTTCTTCGAAAGGCCGATCGCGCGCAACTTCGTCGGAGTCAATCTCAAGAGCGCCTGCGGATCGTTGGGATCCCGCATCGCGGCTATGAGGCGGTTGTGGATCGCGAGTGCGGCCGAGCCGGCGAGCTGTTGGTAGAGGATCGATCGAACGAGCGCCGCGAAGGCGGAATCGTGCGGGCGCCTGAACCTCGGAAGCCCGGCCGCCTCGACGAGCGTCGCGAGGATCGGGTCCCGATCCGAGAGCTCGATGGCGCCGAGGCGATGGGTCCGACGGGTCCGTTCGGCGGTGTTGGTACTCACCGGGCCATTCTGACGCCCATGTGTTCGGCCGCAGGCGGCCGAAAGCGGTGCGATGATCAGCGCATGGTCGAGATGACACGCGACCGGTTCGAGGAACTCGTCGCCGACGCCCTCGACGGCATCCCACCCGAGCTCGGCAAGGAAATGGAGAACGTGTCGGTGATCGTCGACGCGTACGCGCCGGCGGGGAGGCTCTTCGGGCTGTACGAAGGCGTTCCCCTCACCCGCCGAGGCATTGGCTACTCCGCGGTGATGCCCGATCGCATCACCATATTTATGCGCAGCATCTGCGCCGCCTGCCGTTCCGAGACTGAGATCGTCGCCGCGGTAAGAAAGACCGTGATCCACGAGGTCGCGCACCATTTCGGAATCGACGACGCGAGGCTCTCAGAACTCGGCTGGGGCTGAACGCCGAACACCGGGGACGAGGCAAACCCCCGCCGGCGGCCCTGCGGCGATCCCCGAGAATCGGAGCATCTTGCAAATGCGCCGAAGCGCCCTCGCGCTCGGTGACGACTCTCAGCGCACGTTCAGGACCAGCCCATCCCGATCCAACAGGCGTCGGTGATGCTTTTCGTATGTCCGCCGCTCCGATGCGTGTCAAACGAAAGCCGGCCGCGTCGCGCTCGCACGTCGAGACCGTCTCGCTACGGACTCGGCACGAGCGGCGCTTGAGCGTCGCGTCGACGGTCTTCGGCCTCGGACTCGGTGCGGTGCTCGCGCTCTCGTGGTCCGGAGAATCCGTGAGCTCACTCTCGGCCCCGGGCGGCACGGACTTGTTGATCGGTCGCGTCGCCGGCTTCCTCGCCGCGTACTTGATGCTCGTGATGGTCGTGCTGATGGCACGGATCCCAGCGCTCGAGCGCGCCGCGGGACAAGACCGCCTCACCCGCTGGCACCGGACGATCGGCGGATGGCCGATCGTGCTCGTCGCGGCCCACGGCGTCTTCATCACCTTCGGATACGCGGCGACCGTGCGCGCCGGCGTCCTGCACCAGTTTTGGACGTTGATCCGCTCGTACCCTGACGTGCTGTCCGCGACCGTCGCCTTCGGCCTGCTGGTCCTCGTCGGGGCGGTTTCGATCCGCCAGATCAGGCGTCGGATCGCCTACGAGAGCTGGTGGGCGACACACCTCTACGTGTACCTCGCGCTCGGGCTGGCGTTCGCGCACCAGATCCGCACCGGGGCGGCGTTCATCGGCCACCCGCTCGTCCGATCGCTGTGGGAGGTCGTGTGGGGCACCGCGGCGGGATGCGTGGTGGTTTTCCGCCTCGGCCTGCCTACCTGGCGTTCGCTCTACCACCGCCTTCGAGTCGTCGAGATCCGGCCCGAAGCGCCGGGGGTGTACTCCGTCGTTCTTCGCGGCCAGCATCTCGAGCGGCTCCGCGTCGAAGGCGGCCAGTTCTTCCAGTGGCGGTTTCTCGTCCCCGGACTGTGGTGGCACGCGCACCCGTATTCGCTCTCGGCCTTGCCGCAACCCCCGTACCTGCGCCTCACGGTGCGGGAGACGGGCGACCACTCAAAAGAGATCGCCCGGCTGCACAACGGAACGCGCGTCGCGATCGAAGGCCCCTACGGTCGCTTCACGGCGACGCGGCGCTCGAGCGAGCAGGTGCTGCTCGTCGCGGCCGGGGTCGGGGTGACTCCGATCCGGGCGATCCTCGAAGAGCTCCCCCGCGACGTCGACGTCCACGTCATCTTGCGAGCGTCGACCGAGAGCGATCTCGTTTTTCGCGATGAGGTTGGACGGCTCGTCGCGGACCGCCGGGGTCGGCTCGACGAAGTCATCGGACCGCGCGATCGCGTGCCCGTCGGAGCGCGTGAGTTACACCGGCTCGTCCCCGACATCGCGGGGCGCGATGTCTACGTCTGCGGACCGAGCGAATTCTCCGCTCGAATCAGCTCCGCCGCGCGCCGACTCGGAGTGCCGGAGTCGAGGATCCACGATGAAGCCTTCGCCTTCTAGCGGATCGCGACGGGACACCTCGGGTGCGAGAGGTGGACGTCGGCCGCGGCGCGCGCCGTTCGTCATCGCAGGGACGGCGGCGGGTCTTGGGTTGATCCTCTCGTTCCACACAAAACCTGTCACGGTGAACCTCGGCACGGCATCGAGCTCGGCCGGCGCGAAAAGCGCCAGCCGGTCGAGCTCCTCGTCGAGTTCACCCCCTTCGACCTCGGCGGGGGGTTCCAAGAAGAACTCTTCGACGTCTTCGTCCAAATCCTCTGCCAACACCACCTCGTCCGGCACCGGCACCCGCAGCGCGGTGGGTTCGGCGGAGAACTATTACTACGGCGTCATCTCGGTGAAAGTCACCGCTAGTGGCTCGCACATCACGAACGTCTCGGTCGCGTCGCTCAACGACGGCGGAAACTTCCGCTCGGTCTCCATCGACCAGGCGTCGATTCCGACCCTCGAGCAAGAGGCCGCCCGCGCGCAGAGCGCGAACATCCAAGCCGTGTCGGGGGCGACGTACACGAGCGCTGGATTTGTGCAATCGCTCGAGAGCGCCTTGAAAAAGCTCGGGCTCTAATGTCGATGGACATCGCCATCGAGGCTGAACAACCGCGCACCGTCCGCGCGTTCGAGCACGTGATGGGCACCGTCGTCACGATCGAAGTACCCCTTCACGATCCAGGGCGTGAACAGGCGCTCCACCTTGCAGTCGCGAGGTCGCGAGCGATGCTTCACCGGGTGGACTCGGTATTCAGCCTCTGGAAACCCGAGAGCCCGATGAGTCGGCTTCGAAGAGGAGAACTCGACCTCGACGTGGCGCCGAGGGAGATCGCCGAGGTCCTCGCGCTCTGTGAGCGGGCGCGCGAGTTGACCGACGGCTGGTACGACGCACGCGCAGTGCCTGGGGGCATCGATCCGACCGGTCTTGTGAAGGGCTGGGGCACGAAGCGCGCGAAGGACGTCATCGTCGATGCGGGCTTTTCCGATGTCTTGGTGAACGCGGGTGGCGACGTCGCGGCTTCGGGAGGGCCGAGACCCGGCGAGTCCTGGCGGGTCGGGATCCGCCATCCGGCCGATCCGTTCGCCCTCGCCGGCGTCGTTGAAGGCGCGGCTGCGATCGCCACCTCGGGCACCTACGAGCGCGGTGCCCACCTCTACAACCCGCGTGAAGGGCGATTCACCGCCGGCTTCGTCTCCGCGACCGTCGTCGGTGACGACCTCGCCCTCGCCGACGCGCTGGCAACCGGGCTGTGCGTCGCCGGTCCGGACGGCCTCGCCTTCCTCGATGCTGCTCCGGATTTCGAGGGATTCGGCATCGACGCAGATGGACTGATCATGACGAGCGCCTCGTTCGCGTTCTCCTGAGCGAGGGGCGCGACGGCCCCGCGAGGGTCAAACACCGAAGTACCGCTCGACAGCTCGCGCGACGCCGAGAGCGATCGCGTGTTGACCGGACACGCTGGCGGCGATCGTCGCCTCGAAAGGGTCGGTGATGAACAGCGGCTCGATGAGTGCCCCCGGCATCTCGCTAGGCGTCGTGAAATAGCCCGACATCGATGGGCCGAGGAGCAGCAGGTGGTTGTAGTTCAGCGCATCGCGCGCGTACGCCGAATCGGAACCTGACGCCGGTTGGACGTACGAGCCGAGCGTGGCGTCGGTCTCGACACCGATGTCCGGGATCTGCCAGCCGTTCGAGTTGAGCTCTTGGAGGACGTCGCGTTGGACGAAGGTCGCGAGCTGGAGGCTCTTTTTCCAAAAAGGACGGGCGCGGTCGTACGCGGTCAGGGATCCCGCGGCGGACGACGATGCCGCGTCGAAGTAGATCCCGACTAGTGCCTGCGCGTGGGCGCGGTTCGCGCACACGTCGCGCGCCGCGACGTCGTCGTGTGCCCCTTTCAAAGTAAGCACTCCGCCGCTCGCCTCTTGAGAGTTCAGCCGCACGACGCTCGATTGGCGCGTCCTCGACACGACGACGCGGAATCCATCTGCGCGAAGGATCTTCGCCGCGTCGAGCTCGACCGCGAGGCTCTCGGTCGACTCGTAGATGGTGGCGCCGCCCTCGGTCGTTCCGACTGCACCGGGATCGATCCCGCCGTGTCCTGCGTCCAAGAACACGGTGTGGTGTCGGTTCCCGCTCGCCGGCGCGTACGAGACGCACGCACCCGGGCTGAACGCACTCGGATCGATCGCGTATGTCGAACCCGCACCGCCGCTCGGGTGACTGCGCAGCGCGACCACCGCGACGACAACAATCAACACCGGGATCAGAAGCACGGTCATCCGCGGGCGGCGGCGGTATCTCGATCGCGCTGGCACGTCCGCGACTCCTGTCGGCACGATGCCTGCTGGCACCGGTCTGACGGTATCGGCTCTGCAGGATGTGTTGGCGTCATCTCTCTTCGTACATCGACGAGCATTCCTGAGTGTCCGCTGTTGGAGGCGACGTCCTCTTCGACCGCGAACTCCCTCGTCGGAGAGCACTTCTCACAGAACGCCAGGCACGGAGCTCAACAACTCAGCGGAGGTGCCGCCCAAAGCCCCCGAACGAACACGTCCGCGAAGCCGATTGGAACACCGGGTTGTTCGGGTTGAAACCACCGCCGCCAGCGCCCCTATGTAACTCGAGGACACCGCTCCCCGAAGGATCCGGGAAATCTGTCACCCCATCGCGCGCGCATGCACTTTGCGAACTTCAGCATTCGCGTCAGCTGCGCCGCGCGCTGAGCTGGGCTGATCGAGATCCCGAGCACCGAACGACAAGCGTTGAACGCCGTCTGGAATCGAGGATTGCTGGGATTGAGATCGGAACTCGACCCCAACGTGATTTGAGCGGGACCTGCGGCAGACGGTTCGGGGAAGTCTGAGATACCGTGCGCCCGCATGCACAGCGAGAAGCCGAGCGCGCTGTGCTGATACTTCGACGCCGTCGTTCGCGGCGTCTTCGCCGGCGACTTGATGCTCGCCACTCCCGGAACCGAGGGACCGCTCGTACACGCCGCGAGCAGCGTCCCGATCGCGACCACCTCAATCGCGACGAGGGACCAACGCAAGAACATGCCCCCTAATCGGTCAGGATCCGCCCGACGATGGCCCCCTCTGGTCACGGGACAGCGCCGAAGGCGTTGAAGTACGACTGACAATCTCGCATCTCCCGCCGGCGGGCGAGGAGCTTGTGGTGATCCCGCTGTCACAAGCTCCAGAGCGCCTCCGTCGGCGACAACCTCGCCGCCCTCAGCGCGGGCCAGAGGCCCACGATCGCGCCGATCAGCAACGCCGCGCCGAGGCCGCCAGCCCATGCCACCACCGGCACGACAACCGACCAGTGCTTCACCGAGGCGTAAACAGCGGTGGAAAGCGCGCCCAACACCACGCCCACCGCCCCGCCAAGCAAGCCGAGAAGCATCGCCTCCGAAAGGAATTGGGTACGGATCTGGCCCCGCGTCGCGCCGAGCGCACGCCGCAATCCGATCTCCGAGCGGCGCTCGAGCACCGATATGACCATGATGTTCGCGACGCCGACCGCACCGACTAGCAGTGCGACCGCGCCGAGTCCGAGGAACAGCCCATTCAACGCAGCTTGCGCGTCAGCCTGCGCGACGAGGGCCGCCGACGGCTGGCTCACGTCGACCGAGCTCGGCGATTCCGGATTCGCGGTCGAGGCGAGGATCCCGTCGACGGCGTTCACGTCAGCGGTGTTCTTCACGGTGCGGACGTAGATCTCCGATGGATGTCCGTCGAAGTTGAAGTACTTCTCCGCGGCAGAAAAACCGATCATCACCTCGGAGTCGACCTCCGGAGTCAGAACCGAATGGTTCAAGATGCCGATCACGTAGAACCACATGTTGCCGACCCAGATGCGCTCGCCGTTGAACACCTTGTCGATGCCAAGGCGCTGCGCAGCAGCCGCCCCAAGAACGCACACTGGTTCGTTCGCGTCCGCGGCGTTCAGGAAGTGCCCGGTGCGAACGCTCGCACCGACGTCCTTCGGAAGCCCGAGGCTCGTCGCGTCGACGCTCAACGCGTTTGTGTCGATCGTCGGTATCAACGGGCTGCGGTACGCGTTGAGGTTCGAGACCGATCCGGTGTACTGCACTTCGGTGACCGGTCCGATGCGCCCGATCATCCCCGGTGCCGGCTTCGGAAGTTCCGCCGTCTGCCCGAAAAGTGTCTGGCCGTTCGTCACCGTGAGCAGGTTCGTCCCGAGCTGGTTGATCTCGGCGAGCAGGCCCGCTTCGGACGACGACGACAATCCGAGTACCGCGACGATCGCTGCGACGCCGATCGCGATGCCGAGAGCGGAGAGTCCGGCGCGCAACTTGCGGGTTCTGACACCAACGCTCGCGAGCCGCAGGAAATCGGCGGCACCGAGCCTCGACGTCGTGACCGGTCGGGCGCTCATCGCGAAGGTGACAATGTCGGAACGGCGTTGTCGGCGACGATGCGCCCGTCGAGCAGCTGAACCTGCCGAGGAAGCCGCGCCGCGACGGATCGGTCGTGGGTGACTACGACGATCGTCGAGCCGTCCGAGTTCAAGTCGACGAAGAGGTCGAGGATCGCCTGGCCGGTTGTCTGGTCGAGGTTTCCCGTCGGTTCGTCGGCAAAGACGATCTGCGGTCGTCCGACGATCGCCCGGGCGATCGCGACGCGTTGACGTTCGCCGCCGGATAGCTCGGTCGTTCGCGAGAGCGCGCGTGCGTACAGGCCGACGCGCCCGAGTGCTTCGAGCGCCCTCGCCCTTCGCTGCGGCAGCGGAACGCCCGCGTAGAGCAGACCGTCGCCGACGTTGTCGATGACGCGTTGGTGCTCAGACAAGAAGAACTGCTGAAAGACGAAGCCGATTCGCGTCGCGCGCAGCGCCGACACCGCTCGGTCGTCGAGCGCCTCGATTGCCAGTCCCGTGATCCGCACGGAGCCCGACGTCGGCCGATCGAGGGTTCCCATGAGATGCAGCAGGGTCGACTTCCCAGATCCCGAGGGGCCGACGATCGCGACGAGCTCACCTGCGTCGATCCGCAGGTTCACGTGATCGAGGGCCAGCAAAGGCGGAACGCTCGGGTAGACCTTCGTCGCATCGATGAGCTCGATGACCGGCACGCCGGTGCCCTGGCGCGAATATCCGGGCACGACGACCGAAGCGGGAGTCGATGTGGACATCACAGCGCCGGCACGACGACGCGTTGGCCTGCGGCGATACCCGACCCGCTCACCTGCACGAGCCCAGCGGCGTCGTCGAAGACCCCGAGGCTCACCGGAACGAGGCTGTGCACGCCTGTCGACGACACCTCTTCGACCGCGTAACCGCCGCCCGAAAGGGCGAGGAGTGCGTCGACGGGTACGACGAGCGCGTTGGCGACGCTGGCGGTCGTGATCGAGACGTTGACGCTCGCTTGGTCGAGATTGCCGGCGAGCTTCGAGTTGGCGAGCGTCACAGTGACCGGCACGGTTGGCGTCCCGCCGGTGTTTCCCGCCGGCGTCGTCGCGACGGTGCCGACCGAGGAGACGGTGCCCGAAATCACCGAGTTGTCGGGCAGGGTGACCGAGACCGCATCTCCCACCTTGATGTCCGGCGCGAGGTTGGCGTCGAGGCTGATGCTCACCACGTGGGTTGTCGAACTCGCCGAAAGGACGGGAGATCCCGCCATCGCCGCAGAACCCAGCGTCGCCGTGTCGCTCGTCACGAGAAGGGGCCCGGGTTCGACGACGACGTCGCCGAGCGCAACCTCACCGGTCGCGGGCACGCCGAGCGATCGTTGCCACGCTTCGACGTCATTCTTCGTCGCCACACCGAAGTGCCCAGACGCGGAGATCCCCGCGCCGAACCCGAGGGCGATCAGGTTCTGTTGCAACTCCGCGACGTCGGGACCGTTCGAGACGCCGAGGTACAACGCCCGATACGGGATCGTCGTGCCGTAGAACAACGGCACCGAGCGGCCGTCGAGCGAGTAGACGGACTGGCCTCGGGAGATGTTCCGGCCGACCGGCGCGATCGCGGTGAAACGCGATCCCGAGTTCGTCGTCTGCGACTGCGCCGCCGCGAGCACCTGCTCGTCGGCCGACAGCGTCGCCTGGTCAGTGGCGATCGTCGCCTCGTCCTGTTGCACAGTCGAGCCGTTGTCGATGAGGTCGACCGCGAGGGCGTCCTTAGCGCTCTTCAGGGCGGCCGAATCGTCCTTGACGATCGTTCTCTGCGCGACGCATGACGACTGCGCGCTCTGGAACAGCCCGGTCTGGCCGGTCGCCGTGCCGAGCGAGTTCGAGGCGACGAGTTCGAAGTCGTAGGTCCTGTTCGGCGAGAGCCCCGTGATCGTGGCCGTGACGGTGACGTCCGACGAACCGTCGCCTGCGCTCTCGACGGGCGTGGTCGAGGCGAGCGAAGACGACGACCCCCACTTGAAGTAGTACGTCGTCGCCAGTCCTCCTGGGTTCACCGTTCCGGACAGAGTCTCCGAGGTCGACGACACCGTGTTCGCGCTCCCGGTCGAAACGACCGGGACCGAGGTGACAGGCGGCGTCGATCCCGTCGTGCCCTGTTCCATCACTCCCCCTTCCATCGGTCCATGCGTCCCGCCGGTCGCGCCGGTCGGGTTGTTGGACGAGCCGCCCGATCCGGGCGACGAACTCGAACTGATGGGGGTCGTGACGGTGAGCGACGACGAAGCCGGGCATCCGAGGGTCTCATCCTCGGTCAGCTGGGTCTTCGCCTCCGAGAGCGACTTTTCGTCAGAAGTGACCGTCGCGCGCGCATCACGAATCGTCGCCGTCCCGGACTTCGACTCGAGACGCTTCGTCGTCGTGAGCGCGGCCTCGTCTGACTTGAGCTTCGACTCGTCGGTTGCGACGGTCTGTTGGGCCTGGGTGATCGCGGACGACACCGTGCCGGTCGGCAAAGAGACGGTGTACGAGCCCGAGTAGCCGAGCGTCCCGGTCACCTGGGTCTGCTGAGTCAGCGACTGTTCCTTCACCGTCTGTGTCGACGTCGGATACGAGTTGTCCTTCAAAGAACCCGATGCGTTTGTGTTCGTCTTGAATGGATCGGTCACCCCGATCGCGACTCCGGCCACGACGAGCGCGACAACGACGAGCGCGACGATCAGCCGTCGCCTGGAATACCAGGGCGATCGGCGTAAAGCCGACGTCACCTCGTTTAGGTGCGGCTCGGATTGGCTATCCATGGATCACGATCCTCCTGGGAGTAGGGAAGCACGCACCTTTTGCGCCCGCTTGAACGAGGCCGAATTGATCACCGAAGGCCCGATCCGAACGCCGATCAGATGGCTCGAGATCGTCGGATCTGGGAAGTTCGGAATTCCGTGTGAGCGGATGCACTGAGAGAACTTGAGGAGCTGGGAAACGGAGCGCCTCGGTGTAGTTCGCCTTGACCGAGGCCGATTCTTTTGATCCGCTTCCCGGAGCGGTCGTCGTCGTCGAAGATCCGAGACTCGCCACGCCCGGATTCGTCGCCCCACCACGCGCCGCGACGAGGACGTCGAGCGCGACGAGAGCCGGGACGGCGACGGACTCGGCGCGCTGGGTCTTCCCTCCTCGTCCGGACACGCCGCTCTCATCTCCCACTGGACTGCCGACCTCGATTCTTCGCTCGGTAAATCTGTCACTGTTGTACGCGACCGGCGGTTACACGACGGTTACGTGTGCTCAGGTGACCGGCGTAACCGTCTCGCAACCGGCGTCGGCGCAGAGTTCCGGTAGAAGTTCGGATCGGAACCGAAAACGAGGTCTAGAGGTGCGGGTACTGGTCGTCGAGGACGACGAAGAACTGGCGGAGAACATCGCGATCGGCCTGCGCCGCGAGGAAATGGCCGCCGACGTGAGCTTGGACGGAAAAAGTGCGCTTGAACGGGCGCTCGTGAACTCGTACGACGTCATCGTGTTGGATCGCGACCTGCCCGAGATGCACGGCGATCACGTTTGTGAGGAGCTGCGGTCAAACGAGGCAACGGCTCGCATATTGATGCTTACGGCGTCGGGATCGATCGCAGACAGAGTCGAAGGACTCGGTATCGGTGCTGATGATTACCTCCCAAAGCCGTTCGCCTTCGCGGAGCTCGTCGCGCGCGTCCGCGCGCTCGCCCGACGAGCGCATCCCGCCGTCGGCCCGCTGCTCTCGCGTGGTGATCTCGTGTTGGACTCCGCGAAGCACGAGGCATCGCGCGACGGCCATTCGCTCGAGCTCGGGCCGAAAGAGTTCGCGGTGCTCCAGCTCCTCCTCGAGGCGAACGGAAGGGTCGTGTCGGCCGAGGAGATGCTCGAACGGGTGTGGGACGATGCGATGGATCCGTTCACTTCCTCCGTGAAGGTCACAATCAGCCGTCTTCGCGCCAAGCTCGGTGAGCCGCCCTTAATCGAGACCATCTCGCGGACTGGCTACAAGATCTGAGGTCGATGATGACGCATCTAATCGAACTCAGGAAGCGGGCGGCGCGAATCGAGTGGCGCGCGATCTTCCGCAAACCACGGCCGAGTGTGAGACTTCGACTCACCGCTCTCTACGGCTCACTCTTCGTCCTTGCTGGAGGCGGTGTCGTGGCCGTCACGAACCTTCTCGTGCGCGTCCTCGCCCCGTCGCGCTTCTACGTCGAAGTCCCGGCGATCACCGCCTTGCTGAAAGGCGTAAGACCGCAGCAGAGAAGATCCGCGATCCAAGGATCGATCTCGATCTCGAACGGAATAAGGACGAATTTCGTGCACATTCCGACCGGCGCAGGGGCTCCGTCACCCCAGACTCTGGCCAACAGGGCGGTCCACATCGTGATCACCAATGCGATCGTGCAGCAGAACTCGGACCAGCACGCGCTGTTGTTGTGGTCGATCGTCGGATTCGCCGTCATGGCCGTCGTTTCCGTGGTGCTCGCATGGTGGCTCGCGGGACGCGCGCTTCGGCCGCTGCGACAGATCACCGCCACCGCGAACGCCATCTCGGCGACCAACCTGCACGAGCGCCTCGGCCTCGCCGGCCCAGACGACGAGCTCAAAGGACTCGCCGCGACCTTCAACCGGCTGCTCGGCCGACTGGAGGTGGCATTCGAGGCCCAGCGCCGCTTCGTCGCCAACGCGTCGCACGAACTACGGAGCCCGCTCGCTCGCCAGCGCGCCGTCGCAGAAGTCGCGCTCTCCGATCCGAACGCGACGGTCCGCTCGTTGCGCGAGAGCTACGAGCGAGTGATCGCCGCCGGTGAGGAAGAAGAACGGCTGATCGCCTCGCTCCTGCTGCTCGCGCGCAGTGACCGGGGCATCGAACGCAAGTCTCCCGTCGACCTCGACGAGATCGTCCGTAGGACCGTCGCCTCGCTCACCGCCGAAGCGGGAGAAAAAGAAGTGCAGGTCGCGGCGTCCCTCGACGCCGCCCTGATCATGGGCGACCCCGAGCTTGTGGAACGACTGGTCGTAAACCTCGTCGAGAACGCGATCGAACACAACCGCCGCGGGGGTTTCGTCAAGATCACAACGAACGCAAACGCCCGAGGCACCTGCTTGAAGATCGAGAACTCAGGAGCGATCGTCGGCCCGAACGACGTCGAGCGATTGCTGCGGCCGTTCGAGCGAACGGGCGGCGCGCGGACGAAACACAACGGCAGGTTCGGTCTCGGTCTTTCGATCGTCGACACGATCGCGCGCGCCCACGACGCGCCGCTTTCCGTGCGCGCCCACGATGAGGGCGGGCTGGAGGTCACCGTCGAATTTCCCGTACGACCGTCGCCCGACGCGCCGGCGGCGAGGCCCGATTCTCCGCCCTTGAGCGAGTAGCGCCGCAACAGCGTCTTTCGGGCCGTCGGAATCGATGTGCCCCGGGGATCGAACAAGGTCGCCGCGAGCACGAGACGTTGATCCACGACCGCCAATCTTGGTCAAACATGCAACGCCGCCCTCACGTCCGTGTTCCCATTCGGTACACGCACGAGGGGTTGCCTAGGTGGCGATCAACCTTGCGAGTGTCGCCCGGGATTCGCGAGTCGAGAAGCGAATCCCGCCTCTTTACTGGCCGTGACCGGTCCGGTTGCTGTTGTTCGGGGCGAACTCAGGAAGCCGCGCCCTTGTCCGATCAGTCCTGCGCGATCGACCTCGCCGATGGGCGGAGCCCGTCGAGAATCATCGGAACGAGGCGGGCGCTCTGCTCCGCGCTGAGCGTCGCGCTCATGCACATTGGACCGAGGAGCTGCATGACGTCGGAACCGGTCACGTCGCTGCGGACGACGCCGGCACGCTGTGCCCTGTCGATGACGAGCTGCATCGCGGCGTCAAGACGCTGGCGGGACTGCAGCTTCAAATCGGGATTCTTCTCGAACGCTTCGTGCAGCTCGTTCAAGAAGTTGCGCTTGCTTCAGCGCGTAGCGGACGAAGGCAGCGATGAACGCTTCGACCGCCGCCCACGGATCAAGCTCGGAGACCGCTGTCTCCGCTGTCGCGACCACTTGATCGACATCGGTGCGGTACACCGCTTCGACGAGGTCGATGCGCCTCGGGAAGTGGCGGTAAAGCGTCCCGATCCCCACACCGCCCCGGCGGGCGACCGCTTCCAACGACGCGCCGCCGCCCTCTTCGGCGAAGACCTGGCGGGCCGCGGCGACGATCGCCTCGTAGTTGCGACGAGCGTCGGCCCGCATCGGTCGGTCGGCGTCGCCTTCCAGATCCGCGGCGTCGACGACCGCCTCAGCGGCTCCTTGTCGACCCACCACGCGTCTCACGCCTTTCATTACGAAAAAGGACTTGCTAACCGGAGGCACCCTCCGTATACTAACCGGAGGAAGCTTCCGCTTACTCAGAATATCAGCGGAAAGGTCAATGTCAATGCCTCTTTCAACCCTCAGCCAGCCACGCCCGGCAGAGGTCGAAGCGAACTCCGATCCTCGTCCGGGCGGACTCCGGCAGGTCCTTGCGCGCCCTTCGGTGTTCCTTCTCGTGATCCTCGCCGCGCAGATGATGGTCGTGCTCGACACGACGATCGTGAACGTCGCGCTCCCCCACATCCAGCGTGGCCTGGGCTTTTCGAACGGCGCACTCACGTGGGTGCTGAATGGCTACATCCTCGCCTTCGGCGGTCTGCTCCTCCTCGGCGCCAGAGCCGGCGACCTGCTCGGGAGACGGACGACCTTCCTCACCGGGATCGCCATCTTCTCTTTGAGCTCGCTCCTCGGAGGTCTCGCCGTCGCGGGGTGGATGTTGCTCGCCGCGCGCGTCGTGCAGGGAATCGGCGCGGCTTTGGCGGCGCCGTCGGCGCTGTCGCTGCTCACAGCGGTCTTCGAAGAAGGGCCGCGCCGAGTGCGAGCGATCGCCCTCTACACGACGGTCTCGGCGGCGGGCGGTGCGATCGGACTCGTCTCGGGAGGACTCCTCACCGAGCTCGTCTCCTGGCGCTGGGTGATGTTCGTGAACGTCCCGATAGCCGTCGTCGCTCTCGTCCTCGGCCGGATGGCGATTCCACAGACCGACCGGCGTCACGGCCGCTTCGACCTCATCGGGGCGCTCACCTCGACGATCGGCATGACGGCGATCGTCCTCGGACTCGTCGAGGCGGGCACCACGAGCTGGTCCAACCCTCTGACGATCGCCTCGTTCCTCTCTGGAGTGGTGCTGCTCGGGTGGTTCCTCCACAACGAGGCGCACGCTGACGAACCGATTCTCCCGTTGCGGCTCCTCGCCCACCCGACCCGCTCGGCGGCAAACGTTGCTCGCGGGCTCGTCTACGCCGGGATGTACGGGATGTTCTTCTACCTGTCGCAGTTCTTCCAGGACATCCAGCACTATTCGCCGCTGCGCGCCGGAGTCGCCTTCTTGCCGATGCCGGTGGCGGTGTTCGTGTCCTCCCAGCTGGCGAGCCGGGTGCTTGTCGGCCGCATCCCGCAGCGGACGCTGATGCTGACAGGGATCGTGCTCGCTGGTGCCGGGCTGTTGCTCGCGATGCGGCTAGGGGTCACGACCTCGTACGCGCAGATCGTCGTGTCGATCATCATCCTCGGCGCCGGCGCCGGCATCTCCTTTGTCAGCTTGACCACGGCATCGCTCGCCGACGTCGAGCCCGCCGACGCCGGGGCGGCGTCGGGACTCATCAACGTGAGCCAGCAGATCGGCGCGGCCCTTGGCCTTGCGGTATTGGTCAGCGCATTTGGGGTCATCACCCACCACGCCGAGATCGGTGCCCCGGTCGCAGCGGCAAGCGCGCACGGCTTCGACGCCTTGATCGTCCATGGGCTTCGCGACGTGTTCGGCATCGGGCTGGCCTTCACCGCCGTGGCGTTCGCCGTCGTCATGCTGGCGATCCGGCGCGCGCCTCAGTCGCCACGTCTCTCCGAAGCCGAAGTCGTCGAAATCGATGCTGGTCGCGAATGGCTCGACGAACGCCCCGCCGAGGCCAGCTGATCCAGTTGGGAGACTCGATCGCGCGGCTCAGAAACGCCGCGCGATCGACACATTCAGCGCGCCGCTTCGGCGTATTCGATCTCGGTCAGCTCTTCGAGTCGGCGCAGGTGGCGACCACCTTCGAACGAGGTCGCGAGGAACACATCGAGAACGGCGAACGCGAGCTCGGGCGCGACGACGCGAGCACCGATCGCGATCACGTTGGCGTTGTTGTGGCGGCGGGCGAATCGCGCCGTGTACTCATCGTGACAGACCGCGGCACGGGCGCCGCGAACTTTGTTCGCCGCGATTGCCTCGCCGTTTCCGCTGCCGCCGATGACGACGGCGAGATCCATCTCGCCGGACACCACCAGGCGGGCTGCGCGAGCACAGATTGGCGGATAGTCGACCGGATCTGCGCTGTACGTGCCGATGTCGTCGATCACGATCTCGGGATTGTCCTGCAGGTAGGACGCGATCGCGCCTTTCAAGGCGAATCCCGCGTGATCCGAGGCGAGCACGAGCCGCACGTTGTCGACCTCCTCCGGAAACCGCAATCATCGCCCAGTCGGTCCATTCTCCGCGTGAGTCGTCGCCAGACACGAAGACGCGACGGAAACGTCACGGGCTCGAAAACAGCTCCGAGGCCACGCTGCCAATGCGCTCGGCATCCCCGAACGTGAGGTTTGTGAAATCGTCAGGCTCGTCGCGAGCGCACACCTCTACAACGTGACGAACCACGGGCTGAACATCGGATCCGACGGACTGTGCGAGCTTCAAGACGAGCAGTCCGCGCCCCATCACACGATCAGCGCCTGAGGACCAGATTGTCGGCCGGATGCCGACTCAGGGGACCGGAGTTCGGGCTCAGCTCGCCGGTCCGGCCCAATCGGCGTGCGGATCGGACGCCGGGAACGACTCGACCTCCGCTTCGTCGAGCCGCTCTTCACGGTGTTCGTCGATTTGTCTCGAGACGGCTTCCACGAACTCGACGGTGAGTTCCCTCAAGCTGCCGATCACCGCGGCGACACGCCTCAGCAGCCCATCTGGTGGCGCGAAGTCGCGGCTCGGTACGGCGACAACGGATAGGCCAGCGGCGAGCGCGGATCGGATGCCGTTCGCGGAATCCTCGATCGCCACGCAGTCGCCGGGCGCCTCGGCGAGACGGCGGGCGGCTTCGAGGTACACATCGGGCCAGGGCTTGCCCCTCGGTACCTCTTCGGAGGACACCGTGGCTTGGAAGCGGTCTTTCCATCCGGCGAGGTCGAGAACGGAATCAATGACCTCCCGGTTCGCCGACGACGCGAGGGCGAGGGGCCAACGGCTTGCGATTCGATCGAGGACCTCGTCCGCCGACGGAACGATCGGCAGCTTTCGGCGGTAGCGGGAGAGAACGGCGTCGACGACCAGGTTGACGATTCGATCGGTCGCGAGGTCGACCCCGAGGGCATCGCGCAGGTACGCGGACCACTCGCGAGAGCTCATCCCCTGCATCGCGGTCGTGGCACCTTCGTGCCACGAGCCACCGTTATCCGCGGACACGGCCCTGCGCGCCTCATCCCACACCTTCTCGGAGTCAAGGAGTACGCCGTCGAGGTCGAACACAACCGCACGGATCACGGATTCGAGTATTGCGAACTCGCCGGCGAGAACCGAACGCGGCAGCAAAAGATGACGCTCAGCATCACTGACGTGCGCCTTTGTCGCGCCGCTCGACGCATCACGTGGGCAAGCTGCCACGTCGGACCTTGGGAAAAAGAGCTGAAACCGTAACCGGACGGCCCTTGCGCCTGTTCCTCGTTGAGCGCATGGTGAGAGTGGAGTAGTGAGACGTTGGAGAAAGAAGGAGGTGTCGTGATGGCTGAATTGGTGAAGCGGGAGCCGAAGCGCGCAGAATCGATCGATTTCTTCGACCGCGTGTTCGACGACTGGACGAGACTGATGCCGTTCCGGCGCCCGTGGCTGTTCGGAAGAGAGCTAGTGGGCGACGACGTCATTCATGTCGACGAGTTCCGCAAGGGAGATGAACTCGTTATCCGGGCCGAGCTGCCGGGGATCGACCCCGAGCGGGACGTCGAACTGACCGTCGCCGGTGGCGCTCTGCACATCCAAGCCGAGCGGCGCGAGGAAGAGCACACCGAGGAAAAGGGATACCGCCATCGCGAGATGCGGTACGGGTCGTTCTCCCGGAGCCTGCCGCTTCCTTCTGGAGTGAAGGAGTCGGACATCCACGCGAGCTACAAGGACGGGATCTTGGAAGTGCGGGTTCCGGCCCCGAAAGAGACCGCGACCCGGGTGCCGATCGAGAAGAAGTAGCTAACAGGCAACTTCGCGGGCCGTCGCGCGTGTCCGTTTGGCCGCGCGGCGGCCCGTTTTTTGCTGGGGTCACAGCGACTTTCGATTGGCGACCGCAAACGAAGCGGCGAGGGCCGGACTCAGGGAGCCAACGACGCGATGAGGCTGATTTCCGGCACGCTGGCGAGCGCTCGACTGACGGGACAGTTCTGTTTCGCGGATTTCGCGTGCTCGAGGAAAGTTGCCTCATCGATACCCGGTACCTCTCCGACCGTCACGAGCGCAATGTTGGTGATCGTCGGCGCTCCGTCAACTGGTCGCAGCGTGACCGTCGCTTCTGTGCGAATCGATCCGGGCGTGTGGCCGGCTTTCGCGAGCGCGTTGGCAAGCGCCATCGAAAAGCACGACGCGTGCGCCGCAGCGATCAGCTGCTCAGGGTTCGATCCCGGACCGTCTTCGAAACGCGACTTGTACGAATATTCACCACTGATCGAATCTCCCGCGGTGAATGTTCCTGAACCACTCGGCAGATCACCCTTCCATTGCGCGGTTCCCTTGGCAGGCATCGTCGCCTCCCTCCTTGCGGGCGCAGTCGCCCGTGGCCTTTAGGTTGGAATTACTCCGACGCTCGGGTCAGACTCGCGACCTCGGGGTCTGTCAAGCGAAATGTCTCGACCGCGAGCAGCGCGGGAAGCTGAGCCACGGTGCGCGCGCTCGCGACCGGCGCGACCACCGTCGGCTGCGCGGCCAACCAGGAGAGGGCAACCGTCGCCACCTCCACTTCATGCGCCGCGGCGACCTCGTCGAGCGCGGCGAGCACGTTGCGGCCACGTTCGGACTCCAAGTATGTCGCTGCCCTGGCGGCCCTCGGGCTCAAAACCGGGGCCGTATCCAGGCGGTACTTGCCGGTGAGAAAACCGGACGCCAACGCGTAATATGGCATCACTCCGAGTCCGTACCGCTGCGCGATGCGCTCGCGCTCACCCTCGTAGGTGTCGCGCGAGACGAGGTTGTAGTGCGGCTGCAGCGCGTCGTAGCGCGCAAGCCCCTCTCGCTCGGAGAACTTGAGCGAAGCTTCGAGCCGCGCCGGGCTGATATTCGACGCACCAATCGCGCGGACCTTCCCAGCTCTCACGAGCGCGTCGAGCGCGGTGATGATCCGTTCGACGGGCACGGACTCGTCGTCGAAGTGCGTGTAGTACAGGTCGATGCAGTGCGTTCCGAGCCGCGTCAACGACGCGTCCGCGGCGCGAGCGATCGTTTCAGGTGCGAGCCCCTTCAACTGTGCGTGAGCACCGACCTTCGTCGCGACGATTACCTCGCTGCGATTGTCGCGAGATGCCATCCACTCGCCGATGATCGACTCGGATTCACCACCGACGTTGCCGGCGACCCAGGCTGAATACGAGTCCGCCGTGTCGACGAAGTTGCCTCCACCTGCGAAATACGCGTCTAAGACGGCGAACGACTGCTCCCGGTCTGCAGTCCACCCAAAGACGTTGCCGCCTAGATTGAGGGGGGAAACCTCGAGGCCCGAATTTCCGATCTTTCTCCGTTCGGTCACGGGATTTTCAACGCCACCCAGGTGCCTGAGATTCCGAGGTTGCGCCGATCTGTTCGCAGCTATAGAAGGTGCTGGAAGGTCCTCATCGTTCCTGGATGTGTCATCACTCACCTCCGGCGTGCCAGACGTTGCCGGCGCCTACCTCGCGAGCCCCGATTTCGGCGACTGATCGAGCACAGATGAGATTCCGCTACAACGAAAAGATGCCGGAGCCAACATCCGCGAGTCGCGATCGGACCGGTGGACACGGTACCGGCGGGGGAGAAATTCGACCAGTAACGATGCATGAATAACGCTTCGACCGGAACTGCGCTAGCTGCGAGGCGACCCGCGTCGTCGAACACGCGTCCCGATCGGTACAAGTGGGTCGCCCTCTCCAATACGACGCTCGGCATGCTGATGGCGACGATCAATTCGTCAATCATCCTGATCGCGCTGCCCGACATCTTCCGAGGCATCAAGCTCAATCCGCTCGCACCCGGCAACACGAGTTACCTCCTGTGGATGCTGATGGGCTTCATGGTGTGCACAGCGGTGTTACTGGTGAGCTTCGGCCGAATCGGCGACATGTACGGACGGGTGAAGATGTACACGCTCGGCTTCGCCGTCTTCTCGGCATTCTCGATCTTGCTATCGGTGACGTGGTTGCACGGGCCCGCGGGCGCGCTGTGGCTGATCCTGATGCGCGTCGGTCAGGGCGTCGGCGGCGCGATGGTCTTCGCGAACGCCGCGCCGATCCTCACCGATGCCTTCCCGACGCATCAGCGCGGCCTCGCGCTCGGGATCAACAGCGTCGCCGCAATCTCCGGAGCCTTCATCGGGCTCGTACTAGGTGGTGTTCTCGCGCCCGTCGAGTGGCACCTCGTATTCCTCGTCTCGGTCCCCGTCGGAATCTTCGGGACGGTGTGGGCGCGTCTGAAGCTGCGCGAGCTCGGCGAGCGCCACGCGACGCCCATCGACTGGTGGGGAAATCTGACCTTCGCCGCGGGCCTGGTGGCGGTCCTCGTCGGTATCACCTACGGGATCATCCCCTACGGCCGCTCGACCATGGGTTGGACGAACCCGTCGGTGCTCGCCGCGCTCTCCGGCGGGGTCTTTTTGCTCGCGCTGTTCATCGCCATCGAACGTCGCGTGGCGCACCCGATGTTCAACCTGTCGCTGTTTCGTATTCGCGCCTTCGCGTTCGGCAATTTCGCCACGCTGCTCGCCGGGATCGGTCGCGGCGGACTGCTGTTCATCCTCATCATCTGGCTGCAGGGTGTGTGGCTTCCCCAGCACGGCTATACCTTCGCAGTCACTCCCCTTTGGGCCGGGATCTACATGCTGCCGTTGACGGCCGGTTTCCTCATCGCCGGGCCGGTCTCGGGCCTGTTGTCAGATCGCTTCGGCGCGCGTCCGTTCGCATCGGGAGGGATGGTGCTCGCCGCGTTGAGCTTCGGATTGCTCGAGATGCTCCCCGTCAATTTTTCCTACGTCTGGTTCGGACTGTTGATCTTGATGATGGGACTCGCAATGGGGACCTTCGCCGCTCCGAACCTCGCGGGGGTGATGAACAGCCTTCCCTCGAATCAACGCGGCGCGGGCGCGGGGATGTTGACGACATTCCAGAACTCTTCGATGGTGTTGTCGATCGGCGTCTTTTTCACCCTCATCATCCTGGGTCTTGCGAATTCTCTCCCCCACAGCCTCTACTCCGGCCTCATCGCGCAAGGTGTCCCGGCATCCGCAGCACGGCGCGCGGCTGCGCTCCCGCCGGTGGCGAGCCTTTTCGCCGCGTTCTTGGGGTACAACCCGATCCGCACGCTGCTCGGACCCTCACTTCACGCGATGGCGCCGAGCAAGATCGGATACCTCACTGGTCGCGCCTTCTTCCCGCGGCTCATCTCGAGCCCGTTCCACTCCGGTCTCGCCGAGGCCTTCACCTTCGCGCTCGTCGCGTGCCTCGTCGCCGCAGCCGCGTCATGGATGCGCGGCGGCAAGTACGTCCACGGTGATGAGAGGGTCGTCGCGACCGACAGCGCGCAGGTGGTCCGGAACGAGGAACTTGCCGCCGAGGGAGCGAGGTTCGCCTCGCCTGCACCCGAGACGCGCTGAGTTTCTTCTCGGCGACCCAGAGTTTCACAGCGCACTCGCTGGCGACGTCCGATCCGAGTCAATCATCGGCGTCGCCGATCTCGGGGATGACAGAGCTCGTTGCCCTCAGAGTCGGCCATCACTATCCAAAGCGTGTTGCCTTGACCGATTTCGATGCAGCTTGCGCCCAAGGACTCGAGGCGCGCCACCTCCTCGGCTTGTGCCCGGGTCAACCGGTGTCAGATCCACGTGGACGCGGTTTTTCACGGACTTCGTTTCCAGGACGACGACCAGCGCCACAGCCGGAGGCTGAGGAGCCCTTCGCATTCCCCTTTTGATCGTCGTCGGGATCTCGACGTCCCTCATTGTTCTCGAAGGAAACGCTCACCGACTCTTCTCCTGAACGCGCGGTCCGCGTGGCGAGACGCAATAGCGCCCTGCGATCAGCGTCAGTGTGTACGCCGCTCAAACTCCTCGGCCACAGCCGCGCCGCCAGCACCACGTTGAGTTCGGCTGAGAAAAGCGTCAATTGGGCGCCGAGGAACATCCATAAGAGCAAGGCGACGATGATCCCAAGCGACCCGTAGAGATGAGATGTCCTGAGGATCTCGTACTTCGTGAAGTACCCGCCAAGCTGTTGCAGCAACGTCCAACCCATGGCTCCTGTGACGGATCCGGGAACGATCCTGCGCACAGACAAACGACGATTCGTGAGTACCTCGAACGCGAGGACGTAGAGCACGAAATTGAGCAAGAGCGCTCCACCGACCTCCACCGCTCTCCCGATCGCGCCGAATGTGCCGCTCGTGCTGAGCCCGCTCAACGCGGTCGAAACGATCACCGTGACACCCAGGATGCAAAGCATCGCCAGTCCTCGTAGCCGCACCTTCCAAAAACTTGGGCCCTCGTCGGCGGGAATGTCCCAGATCGCGTTCAGGGCGCGCTCCGTCGCCGTGGTGACTTTGAGACCAGCCCACAATGCACCGAACAGTCCCACCCCGAGAGCCGTGCCCGATCCTGAAAGGTGATTTCCGAGGTATCCCGACAAGGCGGGGAACGAACGCTCGGCGGTTGACAGGACGTGTCTTTCGAGCGCCGGATGGTCTCCCACGACAAAGCTCAATACCGCCCCGAATGCGATCAACAGGGGAAGCAGTGAGAAGAAACCGAAATAGGCGATCAAGTCGGCCAGGTTTCCGGCTTTGTCATCGCTGAACTTCTTCGCCACCGCGATCGGAAGCGCGAACCACGGTTTTCGCTGCTGCCACGCGTCGGCGTGAACGACGAACCTCCGCATCGCCACATTCGCTAGTTCGATACGCCCATGCGTCGCGGACTGAGGACTCATGGAGCCAATTCTGATGGCGAGCGAGCGAATGGACCTTGGAGCGGAACACTGATCTGGGACGCTGACCCCTGGGCCTCGGAAAATGCCTGATCCGTCGCATTATCGACGAGGTTCTCGCCGAACTGAGCCTGTCTCCTTTGGCGGGAGCTCTCGGGGCTGGGTCTCGAAGACAATGTTTCCGTGGTCTGAGAGAACGAACTCGTGACCCAACATTTGTTGGTAAAAGAGGGGAAGCCCTGTTGCGCGTAGCTTGGTACGGGCCGACGAATCTGCAATCCCAAGACTCCAGCAAAGGAAGATGAGATGACCGACGAGCCGACCGAGGTTCCTGACAGCGACATTCCCCGGCCAATGACGAACCGGGATTGGTGGCCGAATCAGCCGAACCTGCGGGGTCTTCGCCAGCACTCCGCGCAGACCAATCCAATGGGCGAGAAATTCAACTACGCGGAAGAGTTCGAGACCCTCGACCTCGACGCCCTGAAGAAGGACGTCATCAAGGTGATGACGACGTCGCAGGAATGGTGGCCGGCCGACTACGGCCACTATGGGCCCCTTTTCATCCGGATGTCGTGGCACGCCGCGGGCACGTACCGCATCCACGATGGCCGCGGCGGTGGCGGCACCGGCGCGCAGCGATTCGCCCCCCTCAACAGCTGGCCCGACAACGCGAACCTCGACAAGGCGCGCCGCCTGCTCTGGCCGATCAAGCAGAAGTACGGCAGGAAGATCTCCTGGGCTGATCTCATCATCTTCGCCGGCAACTGCGCCTTTGAATCGATGGGGTTCAAGACGTTCGGTTTCGGCTTTGGGCGAGAAGACATGTGGGAGCCGGACGAGACCTTTTGGGGCCCCGAGCACACCTGGCTCGGAGATGAGCGCTACAGCGGTGACAGGGAACTCGCCAAGCCCTTCGGTGCCGTGCAGATGGGCCTGATCTACGTAAACCCGGAAGGACCGAACGGCAACCCGGATCCCTTGTCTGCCGCGCGGGACATTCGAGAGACCTTCCGACGCATGGCGATGAACGACGAAGAGACGGTTGCGCTCATCGCCGGCGGCCACACGTTCGGCAAAACCCATGGTGCCGCGCCTCAGCACCCATACGTCGGTCCGGAGCCCGAGGGCGCGAGCCTCGAGGAGCAAGGCCTCGGCTGGAAGAACACCTTCGGCAGCGGCAAGGGCGACGACGCCTTCACCAGCGGGCTGGAAGGTGCGTGGACCAGCGAGCCTACGAAGTGGGACAACGGCTTCTTCGACAACCTGTTCAACTACGAGTGGGAGTTGTCGACGAGCCCCGCCGGCGCAAACCAGTGGATTCCGAAGGACCCTTCGGCCCAAGGCACCGTGCCCGACGCCCACGATCCGTCGAAAAAACACGCCCCGGTGATGCTGACGACGGACCTAGCGCTCAAGCTCGATCCGATCTACGGGCCGATCTCGAAGCGCTTCCACGAAAACCCGGACCAGCTGGCGGAGGCCTTCGCCAAGGCGTGGTACAAGCTGTTGCACCGCGACATGGGGCCCGTCTCCCGCTATCTCGGCCCATGGGTTCCCGCGCCGCAGCTGTGGCAGGACCCTGTGCCCGCGGTCGATCATGAGCTGATCGGAGACGAGGACATCGCTTCCCTCAAGGCCAAGATCCTCACCTCGGGACTGTCCATCTCCCAGCTGGTCTTCACCGCTTGGGCGTCGGCGGCATCCTTTCGCGGCACCGACAAGCGTGGCGGCGCGAACGGGGCGCGGATTCGCCTAGCGCCGCAAAAGGACTGGGAAGTCAACAGTTCGGGCGAAGTGGGAAAGGTGCTGCAGACCCTCGAGGAGATCCAACAGAACTTCAATGGTTCTCAGTCGAGCGGCAAGAAGGTTTCCCTCGCTGACCTGATCGTCCTCGGCGGATGCGCTGGCGTCGAGCAGGCGGCGAAGAGCGGCGGGTACGACGTGACGGTGCCCTTCGCGCCGGGGCGCACGGACGCTTCGCAGGATCAAACCGACGTCGATTCGTTCGCCGTTCTAGAACCGCCGGCCGACGGATTCCGCAACTACGTCCAAGCCGGACAAAAGCTGCCGGCGGAGCATGCGCTGGTGGAGCGGGCCAACTTGTTGACCTTGAGCGCGCCCGAGATGACGGTTCTCGTCGGCGGTATGCGTGTGCTGAACGCCAACTTTGGCCAGTCCGCTCTCGGCGTCTTCACCGACCGGCCCGAGACGTTGACGCCCGACTTCTTCGTGAACCTGCTCGACATGGGCACCGAGTGGAACGTGTCGGCCTCGGCTGAGAACGTCTTCGAGGGTCGCGATCGTGCCACCGGCGAGCTCAAGTGGACCGGCACCGCGGTCGACCTCGCCTTCGGATCCAATTCCCAGCTCCGAGCCATTTCGGAGGTCTACGCATCTGACGACTCGAAGGAGAAGTTCGTTCGTGACTTCGTGGCCGCATGGGACAAGGTCATGAACCTCGATCGTTTCGACCTCGCTTGATCGACGTCCTCGGTGCGATGACCTGTCGCGTCGAACCGGTCATCGCACCTACCGTCGCCCCGTGAGCAGCCCGCGACTGCCCGGCGGGGTGGTGCACAGGCTTCCCGGAGACCTGCGCAAGGCTCTGATCGCCAACCCCGCGGCAATCGATGCCTGGCGGGACATCACTCCTCTGGCCCGCAACGAATTCATCTGCTGGGTCGAAGATGCCAAGCAGGAGATGACCCGGCAACGCCGCATTCGCCGGACCGAAGAGGAGCTTAAGGAGGGCCAGCGTCGGCCCTGCTGCTGGCCAGGATGCAAGCACCGCGAGCGCAACGCAGATCGCAGTCCCTCGGCCGGGTGAAACACCCTTTATTTATGAGGCACGAGGACGAGGAAGATGTTCGATGGGAGATCAGAGAACACCGTCGTTCTCAGCAGAACTAACCGCTGCGCGAGCGGCAATTCAACAAGCAGCGAGAGTCCGGAAACCACGGCCACACAGAAGTAGACGACGCTGAGGGATTCAATCGACAGATGCCATCGCAGGTGAACCGAGAACAAGCGAAGCGACGCGAGCACAAATAGAGAGATCGGGACCGGATCCTGTCCAGGCCGTGCGGCGCAGCTTCCTCTATTCCTCCCGAGGTGCCGTGTGGCAATCAGCCCGGCAGTCGATGGCCGGGTGTGAGGGGCAGGTCGCGCAGTCGGCGCTCGGTCGCGTCAAAGAGGGCGTTGGCCACGGCCGGGGCCACGCCGATCATCGGGGTCTCGCCGGCGCCAGCTGATGGCAGGTCGGGGCGGTCGCAGAGCACCACCTCGATCTCCGGCAGGTCGGCGAACCGGGACGTCGGGTAGCGGGTCAGCGACGGTTCGTCGAGCCGGCCACCGGTAACGGGCAGAGCCTCGAAGAGCGCCCCGCCAAGAGCCATCATCGTCGCGCCCTCGATCTGGTTGATCACGGTGTCGGGGTTGACGACCGTGCCGCAGTCGTAGGCCGTGACGACGCGCATGACCGTCACCTGATCGTCGGGTTCCACCCGTACCTGTGCGCAGGTGGCCACCCGGCCGCCCTTTTCCAAGCCCACCGCCAGGCCGCGCCCGGTGCGTATGCCGTTCGCCTTTCCGCTGCGGACGCCGTCCGCCCAACCGAACCGCTCGGCTGCCGCTCGGAGCACGTCGACCAGCCGGTCGTCGTCAAGGCGCGCCAGGCGGAATTGGAGCGGGTCCTCACCGCATTGGTGGGCCAGCTCATCGATCGCCGACTCCCGGGCGAAATTGTTGGCGGTGGCCGCCATGGCCCGGTAAGGCCCCTGTCGCAGGGGAGAGCGCGACGGCTGGTAGCGCAACCGGCGCGCCCGCGTCCGGTACGGAGGCGCGAGCGCGGCCGGGCCCGCGTTGACATCGAGGAAGTCCCACGCCGCGAGCTCCCCGTCTCGGTCGAGGCCGGCAGCGACGTCGATAACCGCCATCGGGCGGACCGTGCCCCACCGCAGTTCCTCGGCCCGGCTCCAATGAACCCGCACCGGCCGCCCGGCCGCCCTGGCCAGGAGGGCGGCCTCGGTGGCCACGCCACCGGTGTGCTTGCCACCGAACCCGCCGCCTGTCGGCGGCACGACGACCCGGACGTCGGCCTCGTCAACCTCGAGGGCGGACGCCAGGTGGCTCCTCACACCGAAAGGCACCTGGGTCCCGGTCCACACCGTCAAGCGATCGCCATCCCACTCGGCGAGGGCCGCCCGCGTCTCCAACGGCACGTGAGCCAGGTAGGCGGTCGTGTACGTGGCACTCACCGACTGGGCGGCGATGGCCAGCGCCCCGGCGACGTCACCGGTCTCCTCGTCGACACGCTGCTCCCACCCCTCGGCCTCTGTGGGGTGGTTGCGCAGGTACTCCGCCAGGTCGTCACCGATCGGCGGCGGGGCGCCCCACTCGGCGTCGATCTTGGCCACGGCGCGGCGCGCGGTGGCCGCGTCGTCGGCAACCACGCCTACGAACGACCCCTCTTCGACCACTGTGACTCCACCGAAGACTTCCGCACGGCTGCAGTCGACCGAAAGCAATGTGGCGCCGGGGACGGGCGGCCGAAGGACTGCGCCGTGGGCCATCCGAGAGCGCTCGAGGTCCGACACGAACCGCCGGTGACCCGTCACCGCCTCAACTCGCCCGGCCGCGTAGCAGGAGCGACCGACGAGACGCCGGTCGACGGGCGCGACGAGTGCTGGCTCGGTGCTGATCACGACCACCCGGCATGCGTCGCCAAGTCGGCCGGGGCCGCCGAGGTCGCCGAGCGCCTGGCGAGCACCGGCGGCGGCGCGGCGCAGCGCCTCACCGGCGTCGGGCATCGAGCGGCTGCCGAACGTGCCGATGTCGTAAGGGCAAACGTCGGTATCGCCCTGCACCATCGACACCCGCTCGACGTCCACTCGGAGCTCCTCGGCGACGAGAAGGCGGAAGGCGGTCTGGTTGTCCTGGCCGACGTCGACCTTGCCGCTGAACGCGCGAACCAATCCCGATGGCGCCACGTGGATCCATGCCCCACCCTGCTGTGGCCAGCTCCCGAGTGGCTGGGCGGCCGGCCACACGCAGACGAGCCCGGGACCAAGGACGGCCTCGTACTCACGCCCCTCGGGAGGGACGAGGTCCCAAGGTCGCCGAGGTCTCGGCAGGAGGTTGGTCGCGTCGCAGTCCCCAACGATCTCCTCGAGGCCGTCGTCGCCCGCGCCCACCGCGGCTGACTTCCGCCGCAGTTCGGCCGCTCGGTGGGCGGCGCGGCGAATGCGCGTGTAACTGCCGCAGCGACACAGGTTGGGCCCGAGGGCGGCGGCGATGGTGCCGTCGTCGGGCTCGGGGTCGTTGTCAACGAGGGCGGCGATGCGCAATGCCATCGCCGGGGTGCAGTACCCGCACTGGAAGGCACGCTCCTCGACAATCGCCTGCTGCGCCGGGTGAAGCCTCCCGCCGGCGGCCAACCCCTCCACCGTCGTGACCGCCCGTCCGGCGACTTCGCCAACGGTCGTCTGACACGACAGAACCGGCTCTCCGTCGACAAGCACGGTGCAGGCGCCGCACTCGCCCTCTCCACAGCCCGGCTTGGTTCCGATGAGCCCGAGAGCGCCCCGCAGCCAGCCGATCAGCATCCCGGTCGCGGCGTCGAGCGGATAGGAACGACCGTTGACGATGACGGCTGGCATCGTTGGCAAACTAGCGCAGGTTGTCCCGAAGTACAGGACGACATGTCTCGACTCGTGGAATACCATGGCATGCGATGAGCACCCCTGGACACCGCCTCCGAACGCTCATCGGCGAGCCGGGTCTGATCGTCTGTCCCGTGGTCAACGGTCCGCTTTCGGCCCGATTGGCTCAAGATGTCGGCTTCTCAACTGTCCTCCTGGGCGGTTTGGGCGTCGCCGCGGAACGGTTCGCGCTACCCGATCTGGGGTTGATCACGTTCTCGGACATGCTGGATCAGGTGCGTAACACGTGTGCGGCCGTCCCGGGATTCTCGGTCATCGCCGACGGAGACACCGGATACGGAAACGTGCTGAACGTGCGGCGTACCGTCATGGAATATGCGCGCGCGGGCGCCGCTGGCATCCTGATCGAGGATCAACTCTGGCCGAAAAAGTGCGGCCACTACTCGGGCCGCCACGCGGTCCTGTCCGCGGAAGAGGCGCGCATGAAAATTCGCGCGGCTGTCGATGCTCGTCGCGACGCTGGCGTAGACATCATCATCGTCGCACGGACGGACGCGCGCTCGGCGGTCGATCTCGACGAGGCGATGCGCCGCGCGAAAGCCTTCGAGGAAGAAGGGGCCGATGTCGTCTTCATCGAGGCGCTCAAGTCTGAGGAAGAGCTGCGCAGGTTCGCCGCGTCGCTTACGACTCATACATGGGCGAACATGATGCCGAGGACGCCGCTTGTCAGCCGCCACAGCCTCGCGGAGATGGGTTTCAAGATTGTGACCTACAACGTTGCGCTGGCGGCCACCGTTCACTCAGTGCGCGCGGCCTTGACCGCGCTCGCGAAAGACGACATGAGCCAGCTACCGCCACTTGCTTCCTTCGACGAACTCGCAGAACTCGTCGAGCTGCCGGCGTTCAAGGACGCTGAGTCCCGGTACGCGATTGCAGAACAGGAATCCCAAACAGATCCGTTCGCCGACTCCCGTGACAGCAGCGGATAAGCGAGCCCTTCGGATATCGCGATCAGAAGCGATGCTTCGTACTTCTTCTCAAAACGATCGTGAAACTCCAGCGTCGAGACTGAACCGATGAGAATCGGGCTCCTTCATCCGGGCGAGATGGGCACCGCGGTCGCATCCGCCCTGAACGCGGGCGGCCATACGGTGCTGTGGGCTTCAGAAGGAAGAAGTACGACAACAACCCAGCGCGCAAGGTCGGCCGGCCTCGAAGACTGTGGCACTACCGGGGAGCTCGCCAGGCGCTGCAAGGTCATCATTTCGATTTGCCCCCCAGCAGCGGCCCTCGACGTCGCTCGCGGTGTGCCGTCTTTTGCTGGCATCTACGTCGATGCGAACGCGATTTCCCCGGCGAAGTCGCGCGCGATCGAGGGACAAGTTGACCGATACGTCGACGGATCGATCATCGGTCCTCCTCCGACGCAACGCGACACGACCCGGCTCTACTTATCGGGCACCGAAGCCGACGCGATCGCCGAACTCTTCGCCGCGACGATTGTCGAACCGGTCGTTGTGTCAAAGAACCCGGGCTCAGCTTCTGCCGTCAAGGTGGCTTTCTCCGCTTGGACGAAAGGAACTGCTGCGCTCGCGCTCGCCATCCGCACGCTCGCGCGTGCCGAAGGCGTCGAGCAGCCGATACTGCGCGAGTGGGCGAATTCGCTACCCGATCTGCCCGAACTTTGCGAGTCGGCGGCACGGTCCGCGCAGCGCTACGGGTGGCGATGGTCGAACGAGATGGAGGAGATCGCCGACACTTTCGCGTCGACTGGCCTTCCCGACGGATTCCACCGCGCGGCGGCGGAGATCTACCGGCGCTCTCCTCGTGAGCCAGCGCGCGGCGACGCTCTCGAACGCGTCCTCTCGGCTCTCCGACAGGAACGACATTCGGGCGACGTCTCGCAGTGAGCTTCCGCTTTCAAGAGCAGATGCACGACCGGCGTCAGTGTGGGATCGAGTCTCCGAGCACCCGCCCAGCCACCTCGACCGGTTTCGCCGAGACGAGGACGAAGGCCATCCGACATGGGGCGCTGCCGCGATTCGCAAAGCCATGGATCGTGCCGCGCTGAACGAGCAGGTCGCCTGCTTCGAGGTGGACCGTGTCGCCACCGTCTAGCTCCATGTCGATTTCCCCGTCGAGTACGACGCCGTAATCGACCGAGGCGGTTCGGTGCATGAACTCGGGGTTACCGGGCTCGAACTGCACGACGCGAAACACGGTCCCGGCCGCGATCGTCAGTCCGATGTCTTGGATCGCGGCGTCGTCGTCTCCGTCGTTGTCGGCGGGAACCGAGTCGCTCGTCCAGAGAACCCGTGAGGCCACACGCTCGCGCCGAGGCACAAGTTCGTCCCGCCGATCGATCCGTACGATCGCTCGTCCCTCGTCATCGTGTCCAGTGACGATTCGCCTTACCGTCGTTTCTATCCTCGCCTCCTAGTTCTGCTGCGATCAGGATTGACGCCCGACTGCGACGACCTCATCCGCCCGTCGAGACAGATTGTCTTGCAATACGGGACACCCTATGATCAAATCCGCTCGTATGCCAACCGCCGCCGACTCGAACTCCGACCGGAGCCCGGTTCAGGTCGTCGGGCGCGTGGCGGACATTCTTCTGGCGCTGCGCGAAGAGCCCAACGGCCTCAGCCTCTCGGAGATCGCCACTCGTGTGGGACTCGCGCGCTCGACCGTGCACCGCCTTATTAGCGCGCTCGAACACGATGCGTTCGTTGTCTCAGCGTCTCCGAGCGGCGGCTTCCGACTCGGGCCCTTCTTCGGGAGCCTCGCGGTGGCCGCTTCTCGGCACTTCACGCGCGCGATGCACCGGGACATCGCCTCGCTTTCGCGCGAATTGAACGAGACGGTCGATCTCGCCGTGCTCGAGCACGACAAAGTGCTCTTCGTCGACCAGGTCGCCGCCGACACTCAGCGCCTCAGAGCCGTCTCTTCCATCGGCGCCGTCTTTCCCGCCCACTGCACTGCAAACGGCAAGGCGCTGCTGGCCGGTCTGTCGAACGCTGAAATCGAGCGACTGCTCCCCGAGCGACTCGAGCAGTCGACACCGCACACGATCACTTCGCGTGCACAGCTACTCGAGGAGCTCGAGACCGTACGAGAACTCGGGGTCGCCTACGACCGCGAGGAACACACGTTGGGGATCTGTGCCGTCGGTGTGGCGATCTCGCCCTTGAACTCCCCCGTCGCCGCGATCAGCGTCCCGTTGCCCTCGCAACGGTTCTATGGCAACGAACAGCGGATCGCGAAGGCTCTCCTGCGCGTGCGGGCACGTCTCGAACGTGAACTCGGGAGTCACCGCCAGTTGCCCCGAGGCGACGGACGAACGTCCGACGATTTGAAAGAACACCCTCGGGCCCGAACGAAAGGAAGCAAATGACCATGTCCACCGTCCGGCCCCCACTTCCCGACGGGGTCGTGCTCGACGAGAACGTCCACGTCACGATGCGCGACGGAATTCGCCTCGCGGCGGACATCTATCGCCCGGATCGCGAGGGAAAGTATCCCGGGATCTTGTCGATGTCGCCGTACATCAAGGAGATCCAGCAGTGGCCGGGGGCGATCTCGCACTCCATCGAGGCGGGGAACACCGCGTTTTTCGTCCCGAACGGTTATGTGCACGTCATCGTCTCGGCGCGTGGCTCTGGGCTGTCGCAGGGACGGTGGTCGCCGTTCGAGCTCGCGCAGCAGCAGGACGGCTACGACATGGTCGAGTGGATCGCACAACAGCCGTGGTGCAACGGCAACGTCACGATGCTCGGCGACTCGTACTTCGGGGTCATGCAGTGGCTCGTCGGGCTCCAGCGGCCGCCGCACCTTGCGTGCGTCGCGCCGGTTGACGCGTCGACGGACTTCTACCGCGACTACGCCTGGAAGGGCGGGCTGTTCAATACGAGCTTCTTTGGGATGTGGGGCCCGGACACGATGGCGCAGTGCTATTGGCCGGGTGAGGTCGACGGCAAGCTGCCGCCCGCCGATCTGTTCAACGCGTTCTTGTCCCACCCCGAAGATGGTGAGTTCTGGTGGAACATCTCTTCATGGACGAGGCTGCACGAACTACAGGTGCCTGCGCTCAGCATCGTCCCGCAGCCGAGTGCGAACCATTCGCGGGGTCAGCTGTGGGCCTATCCGAAGATCACGAGCCCGAAAAAGCTCGTCGTCCTGCCATGGAATCCGCAATCACACGTCACGTTCCTCGAGAGCATCCCGCTCAACGAATACATCCTCCGCTGGTTTGAGCACTGGTGCAAAGGAGTCGAGAACGGGATCATGGACGAGCCCGAGGTGATGATCTGCGACTCGGTGACCCAAGAGTGGCGGTACGAGACCGAATATCCACTCGCACGTACGCAATGGTCGAAGTTCTTCTTCCACTCCGGTACCGAGCAGCCCGCGACGGAGCCTCCGTACGGCCGACTGAGCCTCGAAGCGCCGGCAGCTGAGGCTCCCGATTCATATCCGACCGGCTCAAGGCTCCCGTTCACGGCGGACATGAGCCACGACCCGCGCACACCGGCAGCAACAGCGAGGTTGATCACCGGTGATCCGCAGATCGCCTTCGTCTCTGAGCCGCTCGCCGCCGACCTGCATGCGTGGGGTCCGATGAGCGTCTCGATCTGGGCGGCGATCGACACCCTCGACATGGCGTTCTTCGTGAAAATGGCCGACGTCGATGCCGACGGCAAGCGTCAAATGATCTCCGAGCACGTGCTCAAGGCCTCCTACCGGGAGGTCGACGAGAGCCGCTCCACACCTGGACTGCCGTTCCATCCGTATCAGAGCCCGAAGCGTCCCGAACCCGGCGAGATCCACGAGTACCGCATCGAGCTGCCGCCGAAATTCTGGACGTTCCAAAAAGGGCACCAAATCTGGGTGCAGATCTCGAGCGACGACAACGTGTACCACATGATGCTGCACACCATCTATACGTCGGAGCTGCTGCCCGTGCCTGGGACGGCGACGATCTTTCATGACGAGGCGCATCCCTCACATCTCCTTCTGCCCGTGATCCCAGACGCACCAGAGGACAAGCAAGTAGCAAGACCGGTCTCCGACATTCACTGGCCGCCGATTCGAGAAGCGACGGCGAGTGGAGCCGAGAGGGCGCGCTCGTAGTCGGCATGAACGATGACTTCACGATCGCCGTCGACATCGGGGGCACCTTCACCGACCTGATCGGTTACGAGGCGCACACCGGGCGATTCCTCCACGCGAAGAGCCTGACGACACCGCACGACCTCGTCGAAGGGGTGCTCGCCTGCATCGAAAAGAGCGATGCCGACCTGGCCGCCGCGACCGACGTCGTCCACGGTTCGACGATCGCCATCAACACGGTGCTCGAGGCAAAGGGTGCGAGAACCGGGCTCGTCGTCACCCAAGGAACGCGCGACGTCTACGCGATGGGCCGGGGAAACAGACCTGAGGCCTACAACTTGTTCTTCCGCAGGCCCCGCCCGCTCGTGCCACGGGCACTGACTTTCGAGGTGCCCGAGCGCGTGCTCGCGTCGGGAAAGGTGGCGATTCCACTTGATGAGGATGCCGTCCTCGCCGCGTGCGCCGCTCTACGAGACGCCGGTGTCGAAGCGGTCGCGGTGTGCTTCCTCCATTCGTACGCAAATCCCGAACACGAGCGCCTCACTGGTGCGATTATCCGCGCAGAGCTGCCTCAGGCGTACGTGTCGCTCTCGCATGAGATCCTGCGCCATTACCGCGAGTACGAGCGGACGTCGACGACCGTCATCAACTCGTACATCGGTCCGATCGTGAGCCGCTACGTCGAGTCGCTCGAGCATCGACTACGCGAGCGCGGCCTCGACGGAGAAATTTGGATCATGCAGTCAGGTGGAGGTGTCATGACTCCGTCGACCGCTGCGCGCCAACCCGTTGCGATGATGGAGTCAGGTCCCGTCGGCGGCATCATTGCGGCGACCGAAGTCGGACGCGAACTCGGCCATACAAACGTGATCGCCTTCGACATGGGCGGCACGACCGCAAAGGTGAGCCTGATCCGCGACGGCACGTCCACGATCACAGACGGCTACTACATCGGCGGCTACGCCGAGGGCCACCCGGTGCTCGGTCCGGTCGTCGACGTCGTCGAGGTTGGCACCGGCGGCGGCAGCATCGCCTGGATCGACGAGGTCGGCGCGCTCAAGGTCGGCCCGCGTAGCGCCGGCGCAGAGCCCGGCCCCATCTGCTACCGACGCGGCGGCGTTGATCCGACCATCACCGACGCGAACGTCGTCCTCGGTCGGATCCGCCCGAGCGCGTTCATGGGCGGTGAGATGGAACTTGACGTCGGTGGCGCGCTCGAGGGCATTGCAAAGCACGTGGCAGAACCGCTCGGCCTCGAACTGCTCGCGGCGGCGCACGGCATCATCGAGGTCGCGAACGCAAAGATGGCGCTCGCGGTGCGCGAGGTTTCGGTTGCGAAGGGTCATGATCCGCGCGACTTCGTGCTGCTTGCTTCAGGCGGTGCAGGTCCGCTGCATGCGATCGCGATTGCGCGCGAACTGGACATCCCGCGTGTCGTCGTGCCGCGTTACCCCGGTCACTTCTCGGCCGTCGGGATGCTCCTAGCGGACGAGCGGCACGACCTCGTGCAGACGATCTACGCGCGCTTCGACCGACTCGACCCCGCCCTCCTCGAAGTGCGCTACAGAGAAATGGGCGACAGCCTCGCGCAGCTGATCGGGATCGATCGGCTGCGCGTCGAGGCGTTTCTCGATATGCGATATGCGGGACAGGATTTCACCCTGCCCGTTCCTTTCGAACCGCACGAGCTCGGCACCGACAGCTTCCCGGCGATACGGGGCCGTTTCGACGAGGTGCACGCGCGGCGATATGGGCACCACGCTCCGAACGAGCGAGCCGAGGTCGTCAACCTGCGGGTCACGGGGTTCGGCCGACGGGAAAAGCCGCGCCTATCTAATGTCGCCAACGGCAGCGGGCGCTCGGAGCCGTCGGATCGGGCGCGTGTGTACTTCGAGGGGCACGAGGCGACCGAAGCTCCGATCTACGCTCGCGACGACCTCGTCGCTGGCGACCGGGTGCCGGGTCCGGCCCTGATCGAGGAATACGCCTCGACGACAATCGTCTTTTCAGGCGACGTGGCCACCGTCGCCGACAATCTGGAGCTCATTATCGACCTGCGGGGCAAGAACAGATGAAACACGACGCATCGATGACACAACTCGACCCAGTCACGCTCGAAGTGATCCGTAACGCGCTGCCGGCGATTTCCGATGAGATGTCCGCTGACCTACGCCGCGCTTCGTACAACATGATGATCTTCGAGGTCGGCGACTACTGCTGCGCGCTCGTTGCAGCGAACGGTGATCTCATCGCGCAGAACGGCGGCGGCGTCTCCCACTTCGTCTCCGACCTTGGTGTCGTCGTTCTCGACTCGATCGAGCAGTGGGGAATCGACGGTCTCGTGCCTGGTGACGTGCTGATCACGAACCATCAACGCGTCGCCGGCCAGCATCTCAACAACGTCGTCGTCTCGATGCCGGTGTTCGTCGAGGGACGGCTGGTCTGCTTCTCGATGGTGCGCGCGCACTGGGTCGACATCGGGGGTTTGTCGACGGGCTTCGGCGCGGCCGGTGCGGTAAGCGACCCGTGGATGGAAGGGCTACAGCTCGATCAGCTGAAGATCCACGAAGCCGGCGTGCCGAACGAGACGCTGTTGCGCGTGCTGCGCGCCAACGTCAGATTTCCCGAAGCGTCGCTCGGCGACCTCCGATCGCAAATCGCCTCCTGTGGGCTCGGCGCGCGCCGGATCCAGGAGCTGTACGAGCGATACGGCCCCGAAGTCGTGGCCGCGGCGACAGAACAAATCTACCGAGAGTCGGAGCAGCGTTGCCGCAATGTGGTGGCGCAGATTCCGGACGGGGTCTACGAGGCATCGGCCTTCTTGGACGACGATGGGCGGGTCCTCGGCGAGAGAATCGACATTCACGCCAAGGTGACGGTTTCGGGGAGCGACATGACGATCGACCTCTCCGGCTGTTCGGGCCAGCGCGTCGGGTCGATCAACTCGCGGACGAAAGCTGGCGCGATGGTCGCCTACAAAGCGCTGACGACACCGCAAGAGCCTGTCAACGCGGGCTCGTTCCGCGCACTCGATGTCGTCATCCCCGAGGGAAGCTTCATGATGGCGAGCTACCCCGCGCCGATGGCCGATTGGAGCCAACCGATACCGACGGTCGTCGACACGATCGTGACGGCTCTCGCACCGGCGATGCCGGACCGGGTGCCGGCGGCACACCTCGGATTCTTAGGCGGGGCGGTGATCTTCACAGGGGTGGATCCCGCCACGGGACAGCGCTTCGTCGTGCAGAGTCTCGAGGGCGGCGGCTGGGGCGGCCGGCCACACGAAGACGGACCTTCTGCGTCGTTGTCCGTTTGTCAGGGCGACGTTCGTAACGCGCCGATCGAAACGATCGAACTGCGCTGCCCGGTCGTCGTCGAGCAGCGCCGGTTACGCCCGGACTCCGCCGGCGCCGGGAAGCACCGCGGCGGGTTCGGGGCCGAAATCGTCGTGCGCAATCTCGTTCCAGGAAAGTGGAACCTCTGGCAGCCGCGCCGTCGCGAATGCCCGCCGTGGGGGCTGCAGAACGGAAAGCCAGGCATGCCACCCGACGATCTTCTGCAGTTGCCAAGCGACGAAGAATTTCGCAGTGTCGATGTCGTCCTTTACGACGTGCCCGCCGAATCACGCGCGATCGTCCGCACATCCGGCGGCGGCGGATGGGGCGATCCGCTCGAGCGCGACCCACAGTCGGTGCTGCACGACGTCCTCGAGGGACTCGTCTCCTCCGAGGCCGCCGAGAAAGACTACGGCGTCGTCATCGTGGGCGGTCGCGTCGACGCCGAGGCGACCACCCGCCTGCGCGCAACTACGAAGGCGACGACTCCCCTGTCGAGCGAAACGCCGTCCTGACGGTCGCCCGCACGCCCACGATCGGCCACGGCGCGGTGGTGCTTGGTTGCGGCGGACAGCAACCCGTCCACGAAACGATGAGTGTCACGCTTTTATCGCGGAAGAAGACTCGGTGCCGACGCCTGACACGATGGATCGTTCGGGACGCATGAGCGAGCTGCACGACCTCGCGCGCCGGCTCGCCACCTGGGACCTCCCCTGCGATGCCGTCGGAATGCGAACCTTCGACACGCTCGCCGCATTGGTCGCGGGCTCGATGACCGAAGAAGGGCGCGCCCTCGCGGCGTCGCTGCGGGGTTTCGACGACGGCCTTCCTGGGACGGTCACCCGGCGGGTGGCGACCGCGCGCTTGACCGAGCTCGACGACATTCATATGCCGAGCTGCACCACCCCCGGCGCGGTCGTCGTCCCGACCGCGATCACGCTCGCGCAGTCGCTCGAGGTGGACCGAGCGGTTTACCGACGCGCGGTCGTGATCGGCTACGAGGCGATGACCCGACTCGGTTCGGCGATCGATGGCGCGAGCATCGTCTATCGCGGCGTCTGGCCGACGTATTTCTGCGCACCGTTCGCCGCGGCCGCGCTCAGCGCGTCGTTGCTCGATCTCGACGCAATACGCCTCGCCAACGCGCTCGGGATCGCGCTCACCCGCGCCAGCGGGCTCAGTTCCGAAGTGACAGGGATGCCGATCGGCCGATGGCTCACGATCGGCGAGGCGGCGCGATCGGGCTGTGCCGCGGCGTTCGCTGCCCGAGACGGCTTCGTCGCCGACGTCGACCTCGACCGCATAGCGACCGGGGCGGGATTCGCATTTCATGCCGATGCCTTGAACGTCGATCTCCCGGCGGCGATCGACGAGGTGAGCGTGAAGCCGTTTCCGATCGCCAAGCAGTGCCTCGCCGCCGTCCAGGCAGCGCTGCGTCTACGCGATCTCGCGGCACTCGGCCCCGTGCGGGTCCACGTCCCCGGCGCCTACGCGCAGATGATCGGCACCCAAGCCCGCCCAGAAAGCCGCCTCAGCCGGCTGTCGAGTGCGCGCTGGAACCTCACTTTGGCGCTTTACCGACCCGAGGAGCTGCATGACCTCGAGCGCTCCCTCTCGCCGGACGACCCGCAGCTGTCACGCCTTGCAGACGGCATCGAAATCGTCGAGGATCGAGAGCTCTCCCGCCTCTACCCCTTCCGTTGGCCGGCCCGGGTCGAGATGTCCGGACGCTCAGAGACCGTCATCGACGCCATCGGGGATCCACCGCAACAAAACGACCTCGCGTCGATCGATCGGAAGTGGCAGCAACGGCCCGAAGAGCTGCAGGCGCTGCGGGAGGCGTCGCTTTCGACCGATCTCTCGCGGCTCAACGCGCTTCTTGACAGCCGACGGGATGATCCATAGTGTCCCACGGTACAAGCATCGCTGTACCGCGATGCGGGCAGAAGAGACCCGATCTCCCCAAGGACGCACAGTGAACGGCCTGGTCGTTGACTTCCACGCGCATGTGCTGGAGAGCCAGGTATTCGAGCGCTCGTGGATGCACAACGTCGGCTCGGGCTTCGGGGCTAACGGCCCGGCGCAGCCGGGAAGCCGCCAGGACCAGCTACATCAGGCGCTCCTCGACCCGGCGCGTCACCTCGAAGACATGGACCGACTCGGGATCGACATCGCCGTGCTGTCGCTGTCGACCATTATTTCCGGCGCCCAGTGGGCCGACCCGAGTATCGACCTCGAGCTGAACCAGCGCGCCAACGACCACATCGCGAAGCTCGTGAAAGCGCACCCCGACCGCTTCGTCGGCAGCTTCTCGCTGCCGCTCCAAGACGTCGGGCTGTCCCTCGCAGAGCTCCAACGCTGCGTCGAGGAACTCGACCTTCGCGTCGTCAACCTGCCGGCATCAGCGCGCGGCATCTACCTCGGCGATCCCGGCTACTTGCCGTTCTGGGAGCTCGTCGCGCAGCAGCACCTCGTCGCGTTCATCCACCCCGACGGCGTCACCGATCCGTGGTTCCAGCAGTACGCACTGTGGAACTCGGTCGGCCAGCCGCTCGAGGAGGCAAAGGTGATGTCCTCGCTCATCTACGAGGGCGTCTTCGACCGGTGGCCCGACTTAAAGATCGTCGTCGCGCACGGGGGCGGTTACCTACCGCACTACTACGGACGCCACGACCGAAATGTCGCCAACCGGCCCGAGACGGCGCGCAACATCACCGGCAAGCCGAGCGACTACCTCGCTCGCTTTTACTACGACACCTGCGTCTATGTGCCGCACGTTCTCGAGGAGCTCGTCGATCTCGTCGGCCCCGGCCAGATCGTGCTCGGCAGCGACTGGCCGATGGGCGGGATCGATGCGGTCGCGTTCATCGACGAGGCGCGAAATGTCGGCGCCGAGGAGTCCGCGCTGATCAAAGGCGGGAACGCCTCCGCCCTGCTCGAGAGGGCGGGAGTGCTGCCCGTCGCCCGCATGAACAACGAAGAGGAGGCCGGATGAAACTTGTCACGTTCGAACATGAGAAAGAGCAGCGGATCGGAGAGCTGCGCGGCGCGAGCGTCGTCGAGCTCGACGCTCCCTCGATGCGGGCGTACTTCGAGCAAGGCGCGTCGGCACAGCCGACCGGGCGCGAGTTCGCGCTGAGCGACGTGCGCCTGCAGGCGCCGATCATCCCGAAGAAGTACTTCCACACGGCAGGGAACTTCCGCGAGCACCACGAAGAGTCGAAGCGCGTGGGCTGGTCGCATCCCGTCGCGCCGTGGATCGTGTTCTTCCAGAATGTCGATGCGATCATCGGCCCCGAAGACGCAGTCGTCTATCCGGAGCATCTCACCGAGGAGCTCGACTACGAACTCGAGCTGGCGATCGTGATCCGAAAGTCCGGCAAATGGTTCGGACCCGAAGAGGCGATGGACTACGTCGGCGGCTATCTGATCAGCAACGACATCACAGCCCGCGACATCCAGCGGCGCGAGATGCGGTCGGGCGTGTTCTTGTTCTGCAAGGCGATCGACACGTTCAAGCCGCTCGGGCCGTGGATCGTGACTCCGGACGAGGTCGGCGACCCGCACAAGCTCTCCGTCGAGCTGCGCGTGAACGGCGAGCCGCGCCAGGTCTCGAACACGAGCCGGATGTCGACAACGGTCCCCGAGGTCATCGCCCACTATTCGCCGCTCGGCTACTCGGCAGGCGACGTGTTGTCACTCGGAACGGTTTCGGGCGTCGCCGGTTTCAGCGAGGATCCCAAGGCGTGGTACTTGAAGCCGGGAGACGTCATCGAGGCCGAGATCGAGCACATCGGTGTGCTGCGCAACCCCGTCGTCTCCTGGCAGCAGGCGCACGGCGAGGCTGCTCCGGAGAAAGTGCGCTGGGTCGAGGAGGAGGTGGAGGTGTGATCGAGCGGTCGAAGGTGTGGACGGGATCACTGAACGCGCAAGCCGGCACGATGATGCCCGCCGGAACGAAGGTCGGTCTGTACGACACGACGCTTCGCGACGGCGAGCAGACCGTCGGCGTCGTCATGACGGCCGAGCAGAAGCTCCAGATCGCACGGATGCTCGACGAGCTCGGCGTCGACCGAATCGAGGTCGGCTTCCCGCGTGTCACCGATGAGGATCGCCGGGCGATCGAGCTCGTGATCGACGCCGGCCTTTCGGCCGAGCTGTGGGGCTTTTCGCGCGCCGTTCCCGCCGACGTCGAGGCGATCGTCGAGCTCGGTCTCCGCCACTCGGTGATCGAGGCGCCGGTGTCGGACTTGAAGCTCAACGCGCTCGGTATATCGCGCGAGACGGTGCTGCGCCGGATCGAGGAGGCGGTTTCTGCTGCCACCAAAGCCGACGTGCAAGTTGCGTTCTTCGGCGTCGACGGCTCGCGCGCCGATCTCGACTTCGCCGCTGAGGCGTACCGCGCGGCGCTCGGTGCCGGAGCAAAAGAGGCGGTCGTCGTCGACACGCTCGGGATCGCCGCGCCAGAGGCGGTCGCTTTCTTCGTCGATCGGATCCGTCAGGCGGTAGGACCCGGAGTGCCCTTGCACTACCACGGCCACGACGACTTCGGGCTCGCGACGGCGGGGGCGATCGCCGCGGTGCAGGCCGGGGCGACGTGGTTGCACGGGACGGTGAACGGCATGGGAGAGCGCGCCGGGAACGCGAGCCTCTGTGAGATCGCGTTGGCGCTCGAGGCGCTCTACGGGTGCGAGACCTCCCTGCGCCTCGAACACTGCGGGAGGGTCTCGCGCCAGGTCGCGGCGATCTGCGGCTATCCGATCGAACCGTGGAAGCCGCTCGTCGGCGAGAACCTCTTCCGCCGCGAAACCGGCGCGGTCGCCGCCCAGTTCCACGACCCGCCCGCCGTCGAGCCGTATTCCTCAGAGCTCGTCGGCGCCCAACGCGCGATCGTGCTCGGCAAGAAGAGCGGCGCCGACTCGATCCGGATCAAGCTCGAAGAACTCGGGCTCGACGTCCCAGAAGCGCGCCGGCAGGACCTCCTCGCCGCCGTCAAGCAGCGCGCGACCGAAAAGCGCCGGCTCGTGAGCGACGACGAGTTCCGTTCGCTCGCCGAGCTCGCTGCGAAGTCATGACGTGAGCGGACGGCTCGAAGGACGCTTCGCCCTCGTCACCGGCGCCGGTAAAGGACTCGGCGTTGCGATCGCGGAAGGGCTCGCCGTCGAAGGGGCGAACGTCGCAATCCACTACCGCAGCTCGAAGGCCGGTGCCGAAATGACCGCCGCACGGATCCACGCGCTCGGGCGCAAGACAGTGCTCGTGCAGGGCGACATCGCCGAACCGGACGATGTCTCACGGATGGCCGCCGAGGTCGTAGCGGCGTTCGGCAGGATCGACGTGCTGGTGAACAACGTCGGGGACATGGCGGCCCACCAGATGTCGTGGCGCGAGCTGACCCCGGAGTCCCTCGACCACACGCTGAAGCTCGACATCAAAGGCACGCTCTTGATGACCCACGAGTTCGGACGGCGGATGCTCGACGACCAGCAGTCCGGCGTCATCGTCAACATCGGCTCACGGGTCGTCGTCGAGGGGAGCCCGCGCGCGCCCAGTACGCGGCGGCGAAGTACGCGATCCTCGGCATCTCGAAGTCCTACGCGCACACGCTGGCCCCGCACGTGCGCGTGAACACGCTCGGCCCCGGATTCGTCGAGACCGAGACCCTCCGTGAACGAGAGGACTGGAAGACCGGCCGGCGTGAAGCGGTGCTGGCCCGCACACCCCTCGCCCGCATACCGACTCCCGAAGACGTCGTCCCGCCGGTCGTCTTCCTCGCCTGCGACGACTCGCGTCACATCACCGGCGCTTTCCTCCTCTGCGACGGCGGCCACAGCATGGTCGGAGCGTGACCGAGAAGCTCAAGCTCTCCTTATCGTGTGGCCGCTACGAGCTCACGCGGGCGCTCGTCGACGGAGAAGTGGAGGCGAAAGGCATCGAGTTCTCGCCGCTCGACGACGACCGGTTTCGCTTCTACAGCCTTCGTCGCCGCAACGAGGCCGACGTCGGCGAGTTCAGCGTGACCGAGTACCTGCGCGCCCGCGAACACGGCCATCGGATCCTGGCGCTCCCGATCTATCCCCATCGACGATTCCGGCACGGCTATTACTTCGTCAACATCGCGGCGGGAATCCACGATCCCTCCGACCTGATCGGGCGGCGGGGCGGGATCTCCGGAACGATGCCGGCGGCCGGGGTCTGGATGCGCGGCATCCTCCAGGATCATCACGGCGTGGCGCTCGACGCCGTCGACTGGCGGGAGAACCCCCTCGAGGCGATGGACGCGATCGATGCGCCCTCAGCACCCCACGCTGTCACCGAGGACACGCTGTTGGACGGCGAGGTTGACGTCCTGCTCACGCCGAGGATCCCGGGCTCGTTCGTCCGAGGCGACCCGCGCATCGTCCGGTTGTTCCCCGATCATGTCGAGCGCTCGATCGCCTATTACAAAAAGACGGGGATCTTCCCGATCATGCACGTCCTCACGATCCGCGAAGAGATCGTCGAAGGCCGGCCCTGGGTCGCCGAAAGCATCTACGCCGCCTTCGAAGAGGCAAAGCGGATCGGCTACGAGCGCGCGGCGGACCCGCGTCTCACGCCGCTCGCCTTTTTCGAAGCGGCCTGGGAGGAACAACGTGAACTGCTCGGGCCCGATCCCTGGGAGTACGGGCTGAGCGACGCCAACCGCCGCAACCTCGAGACGATCATCCGCTACACGCGCGAACAAGGGCGGATCACACGCGAGCCGCCCGTGTCGGAGCTGTTTATCGAACTCGGCTGACGGCGCGGTCGACCGGCGCCGAGGCACGCCTCACCTCTTCGAGCCCGGCTCGGAAGGCCTCCGCGTCGATCACCGCGCATCCCGCCGCGATCATCAGGTCGCGAATCTGCTCACACTCGTTTTCAAGCGGCTTCGGCATCGGTGGGCGCATCAGCGGGTGCGCGACGTTGCCCGCGATCCACGCACCGATCTTCGTGCGGATGTGGAGACGCGACGGCTCGGCGAAAACGAACTCCTGCAGCTGACGCAGCCCACCGTCCCAGATGGCGAGCGCTCCCTCGAGGCTGTCGTTATGGAACGCGGCGATGTGCGCGAGATGGGTCTCGAGCGAGTAGTTGAACGCCGCCGAGAGGCCCCCGTCCAAAATGCGCGACGCGATCGCCTCGTGGAAGTACCGCGCGCCGGATCCTAAGAGCGCGATGTGCCGTCGGAACTGGCGGAGCGCGGCGGCGACCGTGCGCCAGCCCTGCCAGCTGTAGGTCATCTTCCAGGCGACGACGTTTTCGATCTCCTCCACCATCTTCATGACGCCGACCAGCGGAAAGCCGGGCCCGAACTCGGGCGTGATGTTCGTCACCGGGTGCATGACGAGCGGCATGTCCACCGCGGCGTCCACCGCGGCGACGACTTCGGTCCACACCTCGGGGTAGCGGGCAGTGTTCCAACCGATCGACACGTCGACCGCCCCCATCGGCGGCAAGACCATCAGCGCGTCGGCACCGGCACTCTTCGAGTCCTGCGCGATCTCGATCATCGTCTCTGGCCTCAGGGCGGCGACGCCCGCCACGACCGGCATTCGACCACCGCACACCTCGACCGCAATCTCGACGGTGCGGCGCGCCTCTTCGCGGCTGAGGTAGACGAGCTCGCCCGCCTCGGAGTTGATCACGACGCCGACGCCGCGCTCCGCGAACTCCGGCGCGCTGAGGCGCTCGAGATAGTGCCGCAGCGCCGGCTCGTCGATGTCGTAGCCGCCCTGTTCGAACGGCAGCACGGTCGGGACGAACAGGTAATGAAACGGCTGCCGGCCGAATTCGATCCACATCGCGTCCCTCTTCGTCGTTAGCTCAGATACGCCCGCCGCACCTCGGCGTTTGCGGCGATCTCTTCGTAGGTCCCCGACACGATGATGTTTCCGGCGGCCATGACGACGACCCGATCGCACAGCTCTGCAACCAAGTCGAGCGCGTGCTCGACCATCAAGACGCCAACGGAGTTCTGCGCCGCCTCACGCAGGGCGCTCATCAAGCCCGGGAGGATCGCCGACGCGACGCCGACCATCGGCTCGTCGAGCAGCAGAAGCTGCGGTGACCGGATGAGCGCCATCGCGAGGTCGACGAATCGGCGCTGGCCGCCGCTCAGCTCACGACCGTACAGATCGGCGATGTGCGCAAAGCCGTGACGATCGAGCAATCCCCACACGAGCTCCTCCGCTTGCTCCTCCTCTAAGCGTTGACCCCGGTGGAGCAGAGTTCGCGTGAGCGACGCGCCGTTGGCGCCGCGGGCGAATGTCACGAGCCCCTCGAACACGGTGAGCCCCTCGAAAACTCGGGCCGTCTGGGAGGTGCGGGCCATCCCGAGCCGCGCTCGGCGGTGGGCGGGGAGCTTCGTCACGACCCGCCCGGCCAAACGGATCGAACCCGCGGCTGGGCGCACGTCTCCCGAGATGGCGTTCAGCACCGAGGACTTGCCGGCGCCGTTCGGTCCGATGAGGCCGAGAATCTCGCCTCGCGCGACCTCGAGCGAGACGCCGTCGACGGCGGGGACACCTCCGTAGGTGACCCGAAGGTCTCCCACCTCGAGCACCGTCGGACCGGAGCCTGGTCGTCGCGACGTGCTCTCATTCTCCGGCATCGGTGAAGCGGGCGCCACCGCGCCGGCGAGGCCGCGCTGTGCCCGGTCGGTGCTGCCGAGCGCTCGTTCGCTCACGTCGTGGTCGCGTTCGCTCGAGCAGGCACACGGGCTTGAGCAGGCGCGCTGCGCCGCGTCGCGACGTACCGCCGCTCGGGAAAGATCCCGATGGGACGCAAATAGAAGGTGATCAGCCACAAGAGGGCGATCACGATCCACTCGAGGTTCGCGCTCAAACCGGCGTACCCAAATTCCGGCAGGAAAGAGGGCATCGTGCCGAACACCACCGGAACGAGGAACGCGCCGACGATCGCCCCGAAGTTATTTCCCCGGCCGCCGACATAGACGGCGACGAAGACGACGAAGGTCTCGACAAAGCTCCAGGCGTCGGGCGACCAGGTACCGAGGAATTCCACGAGGAGCGCTCCGCTGAAACCGGCGATCGCGCCTCCAACAACGAACACGATGACGCGCAGCGCCTGGACGTTGATACCGGCGTAGCCCGCCAGCACGTCGTCCTCGCGCATCGCCCTCAGCGCACGACCCCACGACGTTCGGCACAACCATTCGAGTCCGAAGTAGACGACGATGCAGAGAATCGCCATCCAGCCCACGTAGAACCACTGGTATCCGTGATACGAAAGGCGAAAGACGCCGTTGAACGGCTTCGGCACGCCGGACAGTCCGTTCGCTCCATTGAATATGCCGACGGTCGCGATCACGACCTGCGCGGCGATGATCGCCACGACGAGCATGATGATCGCCTGAAAGTCTCGACGGATCCGCCGGGTGAGAATCAGCCCGCCGAGCACCAAAGCGAGCGCGGCACCGGCGAGGGTTCCCATGACGAGGGGCAGCGGAAAGGGAAGCCGCGCACCGAGGATGTAGTGCTGAAACCCACTGGGCGACGCCGGACCGAGCGAAGTGACGGCCGCGACGTAAGCGCCGACCGCCTGGAACACGATCCATCCGAAGTTGATTATCCCCGCGTAGCCGTACTGCAGGTTGAGCGAAAGCGTCGACAGAGAGTAGATGCCCAAGTACACGAGCGAGATCGAGACGAAATCCTGCACGCTTCCCCTATTCGTCCATCATCCGACCTAGACGGTGATCTGCACCCGTTCGGTCACGAGTCCTCCCTGCAGCGTCCTCGGCCGCGCTAACAGAACGAGGGCGAGAAACGCGTACGCGACCGCGGTGTCGTAGCTCGACGCCCCCGCCACGCTCACGACCTGCGTCGCGATCCCGATCACCAACGCTGCGAGCGCCGCGCCGCGTACCGAGCCCGCTGTACCCATCAAAGCGGCGACGATCACGAGCGACAACAGGCTGTCACCGGTGAACGCGCTGATCGTCAAGATGTTGATCATGAAGACTCCGCCGGCGAGCCCGCACAGAAACCCGCTCAGCAACCACGCCGCCGTGACGATTTGATTCGTCGCGATTCCCGATGCACGGGCGAGCTCTGGATCGACGGCCGTCGCCCGCAGCGCGACCCCGAGTCGCGTGAGGTGCAAGAAGAGATCGAGCACAACGAACACGCCGACCGCGACGATGACGAGTACCAACTGCAGCTTCGTGAAGCGCAACGGGCCCAGCGAGAGGGCGTGTTCGATCGCGATGTTCAACGGGTACGTGTTGTTCCGGGTTATGGCGGCGATCGCGTACTCGACGATCAGCGCCACACCGAAGGTGATCATCGCCATCTCGAACAGAGCCGCGCCCCGGCGCGCATATACAGCAAGGATGGTCTTGGCGACGATCAGCGTGACAGCGCTCGCACTCAAGCCACCGAACAGCAAACCGAGCCAGATCGAGACTCCCGCCGAGTGGGAGACGTAGGCGACGATGCCGCCGAAGCTCATGATCGCCCCGTAACCGATGTTCAGCACGTTCGTGAGGCCGAACTGGAGCGTGAACCCCATTGCGCCGAGGGCGATACTTGCGGCGGCGATGACGCCGAATCCCACGGCTTCCCAATAGAGGGTCATTCGCCGTCCCTCGGACCGAAGATCGCCTTCATCGCGACGCCGGCGTCACGCCTGCACCCGCGTTGAAGAAGAGTTCCGATAACTCTTCCTCCGCATCCTGGAGTTCGCGGGCCCCGCGAGCAAGGCGTACCTTCCCCTGCACGAGCACGTAGCCGAAGCTCGCGACTTCGAGTGTCATCTTCACTCGCTGCTCGACCATCAGGACCGATTGGCCGGCCTCCGCGAGACGCCCGACAATCTCTTCGAGCACCCCTCGTACGACGCTCGGCGCGAGGTTCGAGGTCGGCTCGTCAAGGATGAGCAGGCTCGGGTTCGTCATGAGGGCACGGCCGATCGCCAGCATTTTCCGCTCGCCGCCGCTCAGTGTTCCCGCGCGGCGGCGGTGTTTGTCCTTGAGCAACGGGAAGATGGCGAGCACGGCCTCGACTCTTTCTCGCACCGCGCTGCGCGGTAGTGAATAGCCGCCCATGGCGAGGTTTTCCCAGACCGTGAGGGGCGGGAAGACGTCCCTGATCTGCGGTACGTAGCCCACCCCCATGCGTACTCGCATCGGCGCCGGCGTCGTGCTGATGTCGAACCCGTTCAATCTGACGACACCACCGCGCAGAGGCAGGTGCCCGATCAAGCCCTTGACGAGCGTGCTCTTGCCAGCGCCGTTCGGGCCGAGCAGGGCGACAATCTCGCCCGGCCCGACCCCAACGCTGACACGGTCGACGATCGTGAGCGCCCCATAACCGAAGCTCACCTCGTCGGCCTGCAGCAGAGGCTTTGGCCGAGTGAGGTCAGCTCCGTTGGTTGACGTCAACCGGGCTTCCTTTCAGACCGGCGATGCGACAGCTCCTTAGCCCGCCGCCCCGAGCACGCTCCCCTTGACGAGGCCGACAACCTTCTCGGAAGTCAGCGAGGACTGCGGGAACCGCACCGCCGCCTGATCGCCGTAGGAGTTGTGCCATTGGTTGAACGTCACCGGTCCCGACACACCGACGTAGTGGATCTTCTTACCGGCGAGCAGCTCCCGCTTGCCCTCGGCGAAGTTGTACACGGTCACCTTGCCGGGGCCGGGCGAGCTCACCGTCTTGATCCAGTTATTGAACACCGATGGGACGATGCTCTTCGACGCCACTATCGCGAGCGCCTGCATGATCAAGCCGTCGTACTCAGCTTCCGCGTACGGCTCATTGAACCACTGATTCGCTGGCTTGAGCACATGGGAGGCCGCGCCCTTGACGGCACTCACCCAGGCCGCGTGCGCGGGTGTCGTCTTCGCAGGTGCCGGGGTAAGGCCCGTGTAGTCGCTGGCGAATGTCGACGCTCCCATCGCCGCAGAGACGGCGCCCAACCACCCGTTCTCGATCGTTCCCGAGTCGCCGATGATCGGGGGAACCGTCCCCAGTTGCGCGATGTCACCGAAGAACGTACCGGCCGTCGTGGCGTCCTCTTCTGTGAAGATCGCCTGCGGGTGTGCAGCAAGCAGCGTCGCCGCATCGGACTGATACGAGGGTTGATCGGGGGTCAAGCTGACGTTCGCGACGACATCCAACCCCAGATGTTTCACGCCGTACGAGATGCCCGGCAGGTCCCCTTGTGCCGTGGTGTCGGTTCCGAACACCAACGCGATCCGCTTATATCCCTTTTGCTTCGCCCAATACGCCATGGCGAGGCCGTTCGCCGGGTCCGGGGAGATAAGCCGCCAGAAGTATTGAAGGTGTGTGTGATCGAAGTTCGACGATCCCACGTCGGAGATCATCGTCAGCTTGTGCTGATTGAACACCGGAAGCAACTGGTTGGCGGTCGCGCCGTCGGTGCCGCAGACGCCGACCAGATTCTTCGCGGTTCCGAGGAAGCGCTCGACCAGTGGCAGCGCGTCGGCAGGGTCGCCGCGCGTGTCGACCGTCGTCACCGAGAAGTCGTGACCGAGGACCCCTCCGGCCTTGTTGATTGCGTAAACCGCCGGATACGCCCCGGCGGACAGCACGCCTCCGATGAACGACTCGGGCCCCGTGAACGCCGTGACGACAGCTTCCACGAGTTTCGAGTTGTTTGAGGTCCTGCTGCGTGTGTTCGCAGACGAATTCGACGTCGCCGCGCCTGCGGTCGATCCAGCGACCATCAAGGCCGTGACAACCGCTGCCGCCAGCACCCAACGTGTCGCTCGATGTGACAAGGACATGTCCCCCTCCCGTCCGTGGTGTTTCGAGGCGCACCACCTTCGCTGAACCAACCGGTCCCGCTTTCGGGACAGCATGGACCGAAGTACGGGACACCATACGTCGAGGGGTGCGAACGCGCAAGCAGGCCATGCGCGACGGCCCGCGCAGAAATGGGCTCCTGACCTCGGAATACCCTCACGGAAACGACGCGGATCGCGGTCCTCGCACAGAGGGCTGTCCGTACACCTCGTTACATCAGGTCCCAGTGACGGTAAAGGCCGGTGCCGTGCCAGTCCCCTTCGCGACTGAAGCTGCTGAAGCGACCCTGGGGACGGCGCACGTCGCGATCGTCTTGGAGGACACGGAGCAACACCGCCCCCGGATCGGCCGCGTCGATCTCGTAGAGGTTCAGGATCTTCGCCTCTCGCTCCGTCGGATTCGGATTGAGCGTGTGGTATCGAGAGCACTGGACGAGACCTGGCGTTTCGAGCAGGTCGTGGGAGTGGGTGTAGAGCCACCAGTCGTCGTGTTCGACCTTCCGCGCCGGATCGTGGTTTGAGTAGTAGAGCAGCAGGGCCTCCGGCATGCCGTCCGGGAGATGCGTCTCGGGGCGATCCATTGTCTGGATCGTCTGCCGCGTCGCGACGAAGTCCCACACCGTCAGGTCCTGAACTGCGGCGCAGTCGATGATCGCCTCGTCGCCCGTCTCGGCTTGCTTGAGACTCTGCATGATCCCCCACGGGTCGGGGTCGTTGATGCGGTAGATGGTGAGATACCGAGTGAACTCCCCCGAGGCCGCGGTAAAGCGCTTGAACTCCTCGCCAAGGTGAGGCATTACGTCGCGGTAGCGGTATACGTCGACGATGCCCGGGGTGCTCCTCAGATACGGAATCCGCCTTTTATCGTGCCAGTAATTGAACTCACCTTCGCGTGCGGGATCGGTGCAGGCGATGACCTCGACGGCGATCGACTTCGCCGGGAACAGTTCACTCATGGGCTCCTCCGGCGTGAGGCAGCATCGTGTTTCGGCGACATTGGCTCAGCGTATACGCCGCCTCCACGACGCTTCGGAGTCCGGACCACCGCCGGCCGAGCGGCCAAGTCCGTGCATCGAGATCACTACGCTCGCGCGCGATGGTCGCCGAGCGCGCGTACGACTTCGAGCGCGTCCGGGCTGAGATCCTGCACGTCCCTCCGACGCCGCTCCCCCGGTTCGACCCGCCGCGACTCGTTCCGCTCACGGTTCCGCTCGAGCAAGCGACGATCGGGATCGTGACGACGTGTGGCGCTTACTTTCCCGACCAAGAAAGACTTGGAGAGACCGAAGACACGAGTTATCGACTCCTGCCGCGCGCTCGACCGACCCGAGATGTGCTCATCGCACACCGAACGCCCGTCCGAGTCTTCGCAGAGGCTGATCCCAACGTCGCCTATCCCCTCGACCGTCTTGTCGAGCTGGAGGACGCGGGCGCGATCGGTGCAGTGGCGGAGGCCGCCGTCTCCATGGTCGGCTCGATCACGCGCTACGACACGCTCGCCCTGGAAGTCGCTCCTTCTATCGTCGGTGACTTCACGTCGATGCGCGTCGACCTCGTGCTGGTGCTTCCCTTCTGTCCCCAGTGCCACATCGCCGCCGGGGTACTCGCTCGTGCGATCGAGGCGCGCGGCCTGGCGACGACGACCATCGGCACCCTCCACAGCCACCTGCTCGCGCTCAAGCCACCCCGGGCACAATTCCTGGACTTCCCGCTCGGTTGTCCGTGCGGCCGTCCGGGTCGGCCCGACCAACAGCGCGAGATTCTTCGGCATGCACTCCGGCTGGCGGCAAATGAGTGGCCAGAATGGCGACTTCGTCGGTTGCCGCAGAGTTGGTCGGAGACAGACGACCGCGTATGGGAAGCGCACGTCGACAACTTGTACCGGCTCGACGGAGAGATCCGTGCGACCGTCGCACGGCACATCGGCGACCACGAGAGGCTCGGAAGCTCGTTGCAAGGGCACGAGCACGAGTTCGTGATTCGTTGCAATTGTTAGTGTCCGCGTACTGCGCACTGATGTCGGTTTCGGAGTCTCGACGCGCATGCTCAAGTTTTCATGCTTCAATGCGGTTCGGCGGTTGGGTGAGCCACAAGTCGATATCTGCTGGCGTGGCCCACGACACGCTCCCAAGATCGAAACGAGTGCCTTCTCCCCGAGTAATGCGATAGGTGGGTGACCGTGCTTCGAGTGGAGATTCAGGATCAGATCGGGCTCATCGAAGTTGACCGCGAGGACAAGGCGAACGCTCTCGACACCGCCACGTGGGTGGCGATCGAAAACGCGGTGGAAGAACTCGACGCAAATCCGCAAGTCATCGGAGTCGTAGTAACCGGCAAGGGCGATCGGGTCTTCATCGCGGGTTCGGACATTGGAGAGCTCGCCGCGCGAGATCCATATGAGAACCTTTCTGGACTGAGCCAACGGGTCGCCACCCGGCTTGAAAACATGTCAGTCCCAACTGTGGCCGCGATCAATGGGCATGCGCTGGGGGGTGGCTTGGAGTTGGCGTTGGCGTGTGATTTTCGCGTCGCGAGTGAACACGCGCTATTCGGTCAGCCAGAAGTGAAACTGGGAATACTTCCCGGTGCCGGCGGAACTCAACGACTGACGAGGCTGGTCGGTTACGGACGCGCGCTCGAAATGATCGTCACAGGTCAGTCCATTTCAGCGGACGAGGCGCTGAGGATCGGCCTCGTGAATCGCGTATGTCGCCCTGGAGAAGCGCGTGACGTTGCCGCTCGCCTACTGACCGGTATCTCTGAAAACGGGCGGCTCGCGGTTCGGCTTGCACGTGAAGTGCTTCGCTTCGCGTCGAGTCCAATTAGTCAAGCGGGGTTGACGTTGGAACGGATGGCAAGCGTCGTCGCGTATAGCGACGCGGAGCGAGAGCGCCGAATGACGGATTTCTTGTCAGGCCGGCGATCCGAACCTCGAGAATAGAGATGGTGGTCGCGAACACTGACGCCGTCCCGTCGCTCGCGCTTCGTCCCCCGCACGGCGGGATCGTAGGAATTAGAGATACCGCTAGGGATTGTCCGCGACGAGACAAAGCCGGGGCCAATGCCGCGGCTCTTTGCTGCAGAAATCCCGTCGCCGGTGAAGGACGTCTGCGGGATGGTCGGCCCGAAGGTCAACCGTCATCGCAGGACACTAAACCGACGTGCGAGGAAGACAAGGGCGACAGATCTCGAAACCAAATGGCTGTGGCCCTTGTCGAGTGTCGGGAGCTCGAAAGAAATGAGGTGCACCGGTCAACGGATTTGGTTCAACTCGACGCGATTGCTTGCTCGACGAGGGCCGCGGTCGCAATCAATAGGTCCTCGCTCCCCGCCGCCGCGACTAACTGAAGGCTCGCGGGTGGGCGTCCTTCGGCAGGAACAGGCAAGGCGATCGCGGGGAGGCCGGCGAGACTGATCGGTGCGGTGAGAATCGGCATCCACCCGCCCCTCTCGCCGAGGTAGGGCGGCCGTCGGGCGAGGGTCGGCAGCGCCAGAACTCCTAACCGCTCGACTGTTTTGCGGAACATCGACGACCACTGATCCCCCCGCTTCTTCGCTGAGCTAGCGATTTCGCTCGGAACATCCGAGTCTCGAAAGCGTTGCAGCGTGTCGGATCCGACCGTCTGTGCCGGGTCGTCGTCGAACAGCGCGGCGTTGCTCACACGTGCCTCGACACCGACCAAGGTTTGCTGATCGCGCCAGGCCGGTTCCCAGCCGTCGATAGGAACGGATTGCACGTCCAGTTCGGCCCAGCGAAGCGCCGCGTCGATGGCCTCCTCTATGACCGGGTCGATCTCGATCTGTGCGTTGAATTCGATCCGGCCGACCGCGTCGGCGGGTCTCTCGGCCTGCTCGAAATTCGGTTCGAGAAGGCGCATGGCGCGGACGATGTCGGCGACGTTCCTTGCCAACGGCCCGACTGTGTCGAAACTCGGCGCGAGCGGCCATACCCCGTCGATTGGAATCCGTCCGTAGGTGGTCTTTAGCCCGACCACCCCGCAACAGGCGGCGGGAATGCGCACGGAGCCGGCGGTGTCGGTTCCGAGCGCCACGTCCGTCTCACCCAAGGCGACCGCTGCGGCGGAGCCTGATGACGAGCCGCCCGGAACGCGCCCCGGATCTGCGGGATTCGGAGGCGTTCCGTACCACGGATTCACTCCGGTGACCCCGAACGCGAGCTCGTGCAGATTGGTCTTCCCGGCGATCCGCCCTCCTTGAGCCCTCACGCGGGCGACGCAGGTCGCGTCGCGAGTGGCGACCTCAGCGCGAAGCGCGAGTGCGCGGCACCCCGCGGTCGTGATCGATCCCACCACGTCGATGTTGTCCTTCACCGCCACGATCGGGCCATCGCCCGATCCGAGGTCGAACCTCTCGATCCAGATGGCATCGCGCTCCGAGCTCATCGCTTCGGACTCCGCGTACTCCCCGGGCGCTTCGGATTTCGACTGAGAGGCGTGCTCATGGTCCCCCGTGACGTGTGAACGGCAATCAACGTTCGGACTTGCGCGAGGCGAAAATCCTGCGAACTATCGCGACGAGAGTCAGGAATGCCGCCACCGACCCGAAGGCCGGAACGAATCGTCGGGCGATCGCGCCTCGTGCGAGTGCGATGACGTCGACCGGATCGGCGGATCGGCCCTCGCCGGCGGACGCGACTCGAGACTTCGTTGCGCCGTCGTATTCAGCTAGCGGCGGTTCGACAGCAACGTCATGGCGTGCAGATGTGTCGGGCACGGCTGCGCCAGGTTCGGGTCCGCGCCCGGCGGACACGTTGTGGAGCACCGTCGATTCGAGATTCTCGACGAACTGACCAAGCAGGGTCGATGAGATCTCGGCGAGTAGGCCTCGGCCGAACTGCGCGACTTTGCCAGTGATCAGGAGATCGGTCTCCACCTGCACCTTTGTGCCGGTGTCCGTCGGCCCGAGGCGCGCCGTGATCGTGGCCGAAGCTTTTCCCTGGCCGCGCGCCTCTCTTCCTTCGGCTCGCAAAATTGCGACGTGAGCCGCGTCGTCTTTTTCCACAAATCGCGCGACCCCGCGGTACTCCGCCGTGATGGCGCCGAGTTTCACCTTGACAACGCCGCGATATTCGTCCCCCTCGACCTCTCTCAGTTCCGCCCCGGGCATGCAGGGGGCGATGCGTTCGATGTCGGTGAGCACCGTCCAGGTCTCATCGATAGGCGAGGTCACCTCGAACTCGTTGTTCAGCTCCATCTCGCACGCTCCTCGCCGCGATCGGGTGCAACCTTTTGATCTACGGAAGGAACGCGACCGCGATTGGCGTCGGCCTCCCGCTCCAGCGCCCGCGCCTGACCGGATGCTTCGAGCATGACTGCCTTCACGCGCTCCACGGCTTCCTTGTCCAATTCGGCGAACTCAAAGGCGAGCGCGAGCGCGGCCGCGTCTGGTTCGTCGGCCACACGATCGACGAGGCCTATTCGCAGCGCCTCTTCGGCGCCGACCGCTCGCATCGTGAGGCAGAGATCCATCGCCCGCCCCCTGCCGATCAAACCCGGCAATGCCCACGAACCAACGGCGAGTCCGTGAGCCGGTCCAGGAAATCGGATCTCGCTGCTAGGCGCGACGATACGAAGATCGCTCGCCACCAAAAGCTGAGCCCCCGCCCCCATCGCATGGCCGCGCGCCGCCGCAAGGATCGGCCGCGGAAACCGGACCATCAGGGAGTAGAGCTCATAGAGCCGGTCGCTCACCTCCTCACGTTCGTGGTCTGCCATCGAAAGGTCGAGTCCCGAACAGAAGCTGCCGTTTGCGGTCACGACGACTACCGACGTGTCGCCGTCATCTTCCGCGAAGGCGTCGATGAGGCACTCGACCATGGCGCGGTCGAGTGCGTTGCGACGTTCGGGGCGATTGAGCCGGAGTCTGAGGACGTCCGTTCGCGGTCGGTCGGCGTCGATCACGCGGCCACCCCGTCTAGCAACAGATCTCCTCGCTCAGATCATCGTGTAGCCGCCGCTCACCGAGAGCGTCTGGCCGGTGATATACGAGGCGTGGTCGGACGCAAGCAAAAGCACCGGGCCAACCACGTCGTCGGGGCGACCGAGTCGCCGTAGCGGGTACGACCGAGCGACCCTTTCGAGGACTTCCGGGGTGAATTGCTCGCCCTGCTCGCCGCGCCAGATCGACTCTGCGCCCGACGTGCCCGGATCGCCCGGGGTGATTCCCGGACAGACGACGTTCAAGGTGATGCCGAACTTGCCGACCTCCTTTGCGAGTGACTTCGTCATCGCGATCACGCTCGCCTTCGTGCCGGAATAGACCGCCTCCCGCCACTCTCCGATCCGGCCTGCATCGGAGGCAATCGACACGACACGACCGCGGTGGCGCTCGACCATGTGGGCGAGAACCGGCCGGGTGAAGTTGATGAAACCCCACACGTCGACCGCGATCTCTTTTTCGAACTCCTCCCGCGGTTTGTCCAAAAAGAGACGATCGATCGTCCAGCCTGCGCAGTTGACGAGAACGTCGATCGAGCCGAGGCTCGAGATCGCAAACGCGACGGTCGCCTCGACGGACTCGGGATCGGTGACGTCCGTCGTCCGCGCCACGATCGTTCCGCCGGGCGCGTCAGCAGTGACGCGCTTCGCCTGCACCTCGTCGATGTCGGCGATCACGACATTCGCGCCTTCCTTGGCGAAGCCGATGCTGATCGCACGTCCGATGTTCGAGGCGCCGCCCGAAACGACAACGTTCGCACCCGAAAGACCAAGATCCACGCCTCCTCCCTACGCTGAAAACAGTGCCGGCGCGACCGCATCACGCAGCACCCGCAAGCGCTCAATGCGGCCCGATCCCATCAGCGGAAAGATGAAGCCGTCGACGCCAGTCGCGTGCAGCGCGGCGAGTCGCGCGTTGCACTCGTCCGCCGTTCCGGCGATGGCGAGCGTGCGGACGAGTTCTTCACTGATTACCTGCTGATGATCGGCGCGCGTCGAAAGATGCTCCGAGTAGTCGTAGGCAGAGCGCGCGTGCGCGAACTCGGCCCGGTACTGGCTCAAGCTTTCTGGAAGGTCGGCGACATCGGCAAGCAGCCGAGCCTGGGCCGTCGCCCAGGAGCGGACGTCGCGCAACGCCTTGCCGACGTCGTCGGCAAGGGACATGGTCGTCATCGCGCAAATTTCAACCTCGGAGCGGTCGCGTCCTTCCTCGGCGATCCCGTCGAGCACCCAGTGGACCTGTCGGCTGAGCACGTCTTGTTGGGCCGGACCCATGACGATTGCGCCGTCGGCAAAGCGCCCAGCGAGCCGGCACATCTTTTCCTGGGTCACCGCCAAGTACACCTTCACCGTCGTCGGGCTATGCGCGAGCGAAAAGCGCCGGCCTTCCCACTCGCCCTCGCCGCCAGAGAGCACCGCTCGAAAGAACCTGAGGGACGATTCGATCTCGCGCATCCGTGATGGGGTCTTGCCGAGTCCATAGACCGCCGAGTCCCCGGCGCCTAGGCCGAGCAGGGCACGACCTTGCGACACTTCGCCGATCGACGCGATCGCGTTGGCGGTGACCGTCGGGTGTCGGGTGACAAGGTTGGTGACCCCGGTGCCGAGCTCAAGTCGGTCGGTGGCGATGGCAGCGGTCGCCAGTCCTACGTAGACGTCTTTCATCGCCAGCTGCGAGTCGATGAGCCAGATGCGTCCCACCCCCTCGTCCTCCAAGCGCTTGGTAAAAGCCATCCAGTCGGCGAAGGACTCCCGCGGGCTGATCCCGATACTGATGCTCAAACGGCTCACGCTGATCGATCTCCTCTTCTGTTCGATCCCGCTACGCGTCGAGGCTGCGAATGGCGTCTGCAACCTCTCTCGGTCGCTCGACAGGAATTGGGTGTCCGGTGGCGCCAATCACCTGCAGTGTGGCGTTCTTGATGCCGTTGGCGATGATTTCTCCGGCGCGCGGCGGGCAGTGCTGGTCGGCTTCGCCAGACATCACGACGGTCGGCGCGACGATGCGTCCGAGCTCGTCGTCGAGGGGGTGTTCGTGCAGGCCCGCCATCGCCCGGCAGGCGTTCGCGAATCCTCGCGGATCGGCCGTCGACTGGCGGCGGATGACGAGACCCTCTTCGAGTTCGCCGGGTTCGTTCCGATAGACGTCCGCCGTGTCCTGGTCGAGGCGCTGCCGGAGCCCCGCTTCGCCTGATGCCACCGCATCAGCGCGCTCTTGGTACCAGTGCGCCGCCGCGGCATTCACCCGACTCGACGTTGCGACGAGCGCCAGCCCCGCCACACGCTCGGGTTGGTCGATGCCAACGCGCATCGCGACCGTGCCCCCGAGCGAAAAGCCGGCGATGATCGCTTGGTCGAGGTGGACCGCATCCATTAGGCCGACGAGGTCGGTGGCGAGCTGCGCGAGGGCGCCGTCAGGCTCACCGAGTTCGGTTTCGCCGTGGCCGCGGAGGTCGTAGAGGAACACGTGGTGATCGAGAACGAGGTCGGGTAGCACCTTTCGCCAGGCGCGGTGGTCGTCGGCGAGCCCGTGCACAAGCACGACTGGTCGCCCGCGCCCAACTTCGCGCCACGAGACCGAGATGCCGTTAGCGGTGGAGCGCACGCTCACCTCCTGTGTTGAGCGGCGCGTCGGCGAACGCGCTCGCGACGCGCTCGCGCAATTCGTTGCGCGCCACTTTGCCGGTGCTGCCAAGCGGCAATTCCTCGATCACGAGGAGGCGCTCCACCCACTTGTAGTGGGCAAGACCGCGCTCCGCGAGGAATTCGCGTAACGACTCGAGAGTCACCTCGTGTTCAGGACGGGCGACAACGCAAGCTGCGACGCGCTCGCCTAGGTCCGAGTCGGCGAGACCGACGAGACAGACCTCGGCGACATCCCGGTGCTCGAGGAGAACGGCCTCGACCTCGTACGGATTGATATTCTCCCCGCCCCTGATGATGATGTCCTTCGTCCGTCCGATGACGTGAACGAAACCGTCGTCGTCGATGAAACCGACGTCGCCAAAGTGCGCCCAGCCGTCCTTCGCGAACGGGCCCTTTTCCTCGTTCCAGTACCGCTTCTGCACGAGCGGGCCGCGCATGCAGATCTCGCCGACCTTCCCGGGGCCCAACGACCGGCCAGCGGGGTCGCAGATCATCGACTCGGCGCGTGCGTGCGCCCGTCCGACCGTGTGCCAACGCTTTTCTGGCGGATCGTCCGGGCTCGCGACAGCGAGCTGACCGATGTCCATCGCGCCGTAGAAAGCACACAGACGCGACCCGGTGAGTCGCTCCCAGTTTTCGGCGAGATCCGGCGGCATCTGCGCGCCGGCAACCGCGGTCACCGCGCCAACGCCAGCGCTGCGGGATCGAACTGCTCGTCGCGAAACATCCGACCGATCATCGTCGGCACGCCGCCGATGACGGTCGCCCGCGACTCGCGGGCGACCCGAAGCCCGAGGTCGGCAGAGAATCGTCGTTCGCTGGTCATGATGAGACAGGCGCCGACGCGCAGCGAGTACAGGCACATCTCCCCCACGCCTTGGGAGATCGGCGAGAGCGGCAGTACCCGGTCGTCCGGCACGATGCCGAGCCGGCTCGTGAATCCTTCGAACGTCACCTGCTTGAGCTCGGCCGAAAGTGCGGCGAGCTTGGGCGGTCCGGTCGTGCCGGACGTCAGCGCGATCTGGACGATCTCCTCTGGCCGCGTCGGATACGGCTCGATCGCTGCGGTGCTGCAATGCTCGACGGCCGCAACTTGGCCGACGTCGACCACGAGACGAACACCCGGTGCCGACTTCGCGACGTCACGCAGACCGTCAGGGCCCTGGTCGTCGGTGACGACGACGGCAGCTGACGAACGTGAGAGCACTGAGGAAAGCTCGTAGCTCCCGAGCAACGGCGCGAGCGGTAGGGTCACGGCGCCGAGTGCCGGGATGGCGATCTCGAGCGCGACGTACTCCACACGTTCGGGAGCGAGACCCCGACGACCTCGCCCCGTTGCACGCCGATCTCCTCGAGCGCACGCATCGTGCCGCGAACCCGATCGAAGAACTCGGCAAACGAGACCGTCGCGCCGTCCTCGTAGATCGCCGGCACGTCCAGCCGTCGCGCCACGTCCGCGGCAAGGTAGGTGAGCGGGCGATACGGAGCCGGTTCCGTCATCGCCCCGACCACTTCGGCAATCGCTTTTCGTTGAACGCAGCGGCTCCCTCCGCCGCGTCTTCGCTCGACAACACCTCGGCGGCGAGCTTGGAGTTCAACTCCCAGAGCTCACCCTCAGAGGTCTCGATCGAGCGTCGCAACAACTGCTTCGAGGCACGCAGCGCGAGTGGCGCGTTCTGGGCGATCCGTTGTCCGATCTCTACGGCAGTCTCGAGCACGCGTCCACGTTCGACGACGCGGTTGACGAGACCGAGACGTTCGGCGCGTTCCGCGTCGATCGTCTCGCCGGTGAACGCGAGCTCGAAAGCCGCGGGCGGAGCAATCCGGCGCGCCAGACGGACAAGACCCCCGGACGCGGCGAAAAGTCCCCGCTTCACCTCTGGAAGTCCAAAGGTGGCGTGATCCGCCGCAACAACGAGATCGCAGGCGAGGACAATCTCGAAGCCGCCGCCGACCACGGCACCGTTGACCGCAGCGATGAGGGGAAGCGGAAAATCACGGCGCACAATGCCGGCGAATCCTCCCGAGACGAGGTTGATGGCATCCGCCTCACCACGGCGCACGGCTCCGAGGTCCATTCCGGCGCAAAAGACGCGATCTCCGGCGCCGGTGATTACGACGGCGCGCACCTCGTCGTCGTGCTCGAGCTCGTCAAAGACGTTGGCGAAGGCGTGCGACGTTTCGAAATCGATCGCGTTTGCCGCCTTCTCCCGGTCGATAACGAGGATCTCCACCGCACCGCGGCGCTGCCGACCGAGCGGCATCAGGAAGGACCGTCCGCGCCGTCTGCTGAGACGTCGGCTCCCATCACGGCGCGGTACCAGATCTGGGCGAGCACCGAGCCAACGTTCGGGATCTCGTCTATCGAGGCGGGACCGTATTCCTCGTCGATGAACGCCTGCGCCGCGTAGGCATCCACCATGGCAAGCAGAGCCGCGGATGGCGATCTCGGGATCGAGCGGCGGTGCCGACCCGAGAGCGAGGTCCTGTTCGAGGCGCGCCCGCATCCGTTCGCGCAGCGCTTTCCGCATCGACCACCACGTGTCGCGCACGGTGTCGGACGTCGAAACAAGACTCAGTGCAAGGCGCAAGAACGTGCGCTCTTCGAAGAACGCCTCGAGGTACGCAACCGTCGTCCGTTCGAAGTTCACCTCGGGGGGTCGTCGCGGCGCCAGATGCCCCGCGACGCCTTGAACATCCTCCAGAAGGAGTTCGATAGAACGAGATGCAAGAGGTCCTCTTTGCTCTCGAAGTACCGGTAGATCGTTCCGACGGACGTCTTGCTCGCCCCCGCGATGTCGGCCACGCCGATGTTGTCGTAGCTCGACGCCGTTCGGAACAGGTGCTCGGCTGCCTCGATGATCCGCTGACGCGTGCGCTCGCCACGCGCCGTCGGGGCGAGGGCCGGCGCGTGCACCCACGTCGGCGCCTCGATCGTCCCGTCGAAGGACGCGGCCATCTCGATCCCGTCGGGCGCGACCCGACTCGTCGTCGTCTCCGTCACGACATCACCTCGGCGATGTCGGTCGCCGAATGTCCGTTGAAGGGCGAGGAACAGTCGCAACGGCGTTCCCGGAAGCGAGTTGAGCGCACCGCCACGGTCGCTGATCGCATCGGAGAGCGCGCAACCCACGGCACCCACGGCGCCGATCGTCCCCGCTTCACCAACCCCTTTCGCACCGGATCGCTCCGTGCGGTGAACAAGCGGGGGTCGTCCGCGAGAGCGAGATCGAACTCCGGCGCCTCGCTCACGGTCGGGACCAGGATTTCGTCCATGAAGGACGACGTGAGGATCTCACCGTCGTCGCTGTAAATGTGCTCCTCCAAGATGGCGTCGCCGATCCCCATGACGATACCCCCGCGCAGCTGTCCGAGCACCACCTGCTGGTCGAGCACGCGTCCGCAGTCCTCGAGCGCCGAGATCTTGCGCACCTTGGCGACGAAGTTCTCGGGATCGACGTCGACGATGGCGAGCACCGCGCAGTTCGGATAGGTCGGGCCGCCGTCCCAGTAGCCCGACTCAACGACGGGAACCTCGAACGTGCGCCCCGCGCGGAGCGTCGGGGAAGTACAGCCAGTGGGCGAGCTTGTTGGGATTCCTCGCTCGCATCGCCCGCGCCGCTTTCGAACCGCTCACCGTCGCGCTTCACCTCGTGGATGGAGCAAGATAGGTACCCCGCTGCCGCCTCGATGAGACGCTCGGACATCCGCGTCGACCCCCGGAGCACGGCACTCATTTCCGCGACGGCGAA
>CAVRXQ010000005.1:0-154402 GCA_963725215.1 uncultured Acidimicrobiaceae bacterium
CGTTGCCCCCCGAAGCGACAATTTCACCGAATGCTTTGCGAATCGGGGGTGTTCTCGCTGACCCACTCAGCGAAGTGTCCCCGCTCGAAGCGAGGAACTTCCTCGTCTCCACGCTTCCGTCGAGACTTTGATATCTGATGGTCGCACCCCACTGATACGCCAAGATTTTCGTTTTCTCGTGCAGTTCTCCCATTGGAACGATCCATCTGACGACATGTGTCATTGCAAGGGCGAAATCATTCATATTCGACATATCGCCTTCGACAACTACCAATCCGAAGAGCTTGTGCCACGGTAACTTCCGATCGCTCAGGAAATCCTGAGTTCTTCGTTAGCAAGAAGCGTGGTTCCGCGAAGGGCGTATGCCGCCTGCCACGCATCCGGCTTGGTCTGATGTCCCAATTCTCTCGCGGACTTTATGTTGACTTTCTGAGCCCTCAACCACTCAACAACTTCGTCCTCGATGTCTGCGTCTGCGTAGATACACGCCTTTCGAGCCCGTCGTGCCGCCTCCCTCTGCCAATCTTGGGCTCAGGAAGGAGTCGCGCCACGGCATGTCGTAACGTTATTCAGCGACGGCGCACGTGCCGAGTCGGAGCAGAGATGAGCATTCGGCGACGTTTGGTGTGAGTGTCGAGAACTAACCTCTACGTTCAGTCTCTCGCTCCGGTAGCCCGCATCGGCGGGAGCTACCGCACAGCGAGTTTCGGACTTAGGTACTGCTGGATTGCTCGGCGAACGATCTGCGCCACCGGGCGCTCGTCTCGTTGAGCCTCTTCCTTTAGTGCCTGGTGAAGTTCCGGCGTAATGCGAATCATGACCTGTTCGGTTTTCTTGTCTTCGTCCATCCGCGCCCCCTCCTCCTGTCGGCTCGCTTGAACATCTACAAAGCTCTCCTGCAAATCCCCGGATACTCGCCGACGGTCCGCGATTCCCGATGTATGCCCGCGCACAATGGAGGGAACTCTGGCGAGGTCCGTCAGAGCGAAAAGAAGGGGCCACCGAGAGAAAATCCAGTAACCTCCAAGCGAAACCGGATTCCGGCGACCCCGGATTGGAGCACGAATGTTTGCACAGAGCCTTAGCTCGGGCCAAACCGGCCAGAAGTGCCCAGCGTCGGGCATTTGGTCTCCGAACTGCCAGGGCAAGCAGATCGCCCTGAGCGTCGGGGAAACCTTCCCTCCTTGCAACCACTGCCGTAGGGCGGTCACCTGGACCCTCGTCCAACCGACTCGCTGAACTGCAGGGTGAGCAAGAAGAAGGAGAACAAATACGTCGGCGCTTTCATTGGCGGCGGTGTCGGTGCAGTGATCGGAGTTGCGGGTGGCCCCGTTGGCGTCGCCATCGGGGCTGCTATCGGCGGCCCTGTTGGACACGCCATCGAGAAGTGGCTCAACCAGCAACGATGATTTCACGATGGGGACGAACGGGGGTTCAACCAGTGATCGGACACCCGTTCGTCCTTGGTCCGCGTTCTTCAGCTTTGGAAAGGTGATGATTTCGTATATGACAGTCACTCAAACCCAACTTGAAAGGCCAGCGTGGTTTAAGGGGTGGGGTCTGGGAGTCAACAACTTGGCACGACCGTCGCAGGCCGTTTTTGCTTACAAAGGCGCAAACGTTCGCAATCCTGGTGACCCGATCGCGACGGCCGACTACGGGAAAGTGTGTGGGGCGATCTTGTGGGATGGCTCGTAACCATCGTCGGGACTCCCGAACGAATCACCAGCACGTTGGATACGCAACTCAGCATGAAGTTCACCGGGGCGTCCTTGCGTTCTCCCTGAATCCGAAACCACACACTCTGACGAACATGGGTCTCCTACCATCGAACACGTCCCTCATCCGTGGAAGGAATCCTCCGCGACGGATTTCACGACACCGGTTTCCCAAAGCGAAGACTCGGCTCACCTCATCCGCCGCCCGAGCTGGTCGGGCCTATCCCGAGCGTCTCGCACCGTTGCGCCAGGTTCGCCAGGTCGTTGTTCACGGCTGACTGACTCCCGGCATTGGCGTCTGCTTGGAGCTGATTCGCTTCCCTCATGAGGGTCGCATCTTTCGAGTCTGCGATGTACCCGAGCATCGCCTGTCCTCGTTGCACTTTCTCGGCGTAGCTCTCGTTCGTGTACGCTCCCTCGACCTCGTTGTTGATGGTCGCGGAAGCAACCATGTCCAACGGAGTCGGCGATGAGGATGAACTGGGAGTCTTGTTGGTGGAGTGCGAGTTCGCGTAGATCACCGAGACGACGATCACGACCGCGATCACGCCGACGACGATCTTCACGACCCGGCCAGCCATACTCACTCCCCTGCTGCTGCTAACCCTTACGACTCAACCTGTTAGGGAATAAAGGCTGGTGGAGTTCTCCCGAAGAGCCACGTGTCCTCGCGCCTGCGAGGAAGGGTCACGTCCATTCGAGTGGATAGCTCACGCCCAAAGAGCAAGTGTGCCGTTTCCGCCGTTCGTGATGCTCCATGTTTCGCTCTGGAATGAGTGGGCGAGCGGTACGTAAGCGCGCCAACGTGCTCGGGCGTGAGAAGTCAGGCATCTCTTGACCGCGTTCGATGCGCGCGGTTGTGGACTGACGCCTATTGACGCCGGTGGTCGTAGCAGGACAGGCAATAACACGCGGCTCTATTCGAGGGATACCTGAGAGGTTTGTAAGGGGCGAAACGTTGACGAGCGTTTCCTTCGAGCAAACGTCGGCATCTAATACGGGCAGATACAACGCTCGTCAGCTCGAAAGTCCTCGGGGGAGGGGTCGTTGCGCGCACTGACTACGGAGGAGGCGCTCAACCCGAGGAGTGTTCGGCGTGCGTGTTGCGCCTACCGCCTCGGATGCCACGCAAGGCAGCGAATGCACCGATCCCACTTCGCTGACCACTGCCGGAACTTATGCGCGCAAAGACCCACGCGGGTTCTGGCACACGCTGACCGACGCCGCGCGTCCGCCGCCGCCTCTCGCGCTCGTGCCTCACAACGACCACCCCAGAAGGTCCCAGTTCGCTTGTAGCGAGCGTGGCGAAACGGACCCACAGTTATCGCGGTATTTCTCCGCTCTGCGAACGACCTCATCAGGATCAGCGTTCACCGCCCGGTAGAGCCAATTCGTCACCTCCTCTAAGGAGCGCGGCAGCCTCGTAGTGAACCGCCCCGGGAAACTTGGAGACTCGCGATCCTTGAGAGGATTGGAGATGCCAGGAACACCCGATACTCCCCCGAGGTGCGTGAGCGGGCCGTCCGGATGGTCGTCGAGCACCGCGCGAGTACCCCCTCGAGTGGGCCGCCATCACCTCGGTCGCCGCCAAGCTCGGCATGACGCGCCGAGACGCTGCGGCCTGGGTGCGCCGGGCCCAGATCGACGGAGGGCGCCGCCCGGGACTCACCACCGACGAGCGCCAGCGGCTCAAGGAGCTCGAGAAGGAGGACCGCGAGCTCCGGCGCGCCAACGAGATATTGAAGGACGCGTCGATTTTCTTCGCGACCGAGCTCGACGGTCGAACGAAGAGGTAGTCCGCTACATCGACTCCCGCAAGGATCGATGGGGAGTCGAGCCGATCTGCAAGGCCCTGCAGTTCGCTCCCGCCACCTACTACGCCGCGCGTAGCCGGCCACCGTGTGCCCGGCGCGTCCGCGACGAGGCCCTAAAGCCCGAGATCCACCGGGTCTACGACGAGAACCGCCGACGTCTACGGCGCCGACAAGGTCTGGACCCAGCTGAACCGGGAGGGTATCCGGTCGCCCGCTGCACCGTCGAGCGCCTCATGCGTGACCTCGGCTCTGCGGCGCGCGACGGGCCGGCACTGCAAGCGACGACCGTCGCCGACGAGTCCTCATCGCCCGGCCGACCTGGTCGAGCGCCAGTTCGTCGCTGAGGCGCCCAACCGCCTCTGGGTGGCGGACCTCACCTACGTCAAGACCCACGCCGGCTGGGTCTACGTCGCCTTCGTCATCGACGTCTTCAGCCGCTTCATCGTCGGCTGGCAGGTCTCGACCTCGCTGCGCAGCGACCTCGCCATCGACGCCTTGGAGATGGCGATCTACGCGAGGCAGCGATCCGGCCTCAACGGCCTCGTTCATCACCGCGACAGGGGCGTGCAATACTTGTCATTCGCTACACCGAGCGACTCGCCGAAGCCGGCGTCGTCGACTCGGTCGGCACCCGCGGTGACTCCTACGACAACGCCCTGGCCGAGAGTTTCAACGGCCTCTACAAGACCGAGCTGATCCACCGCGAGGGACCCTGGCGCACCGTCGACCACGTCGAGTGGGCCACGCTCACCTACGTCGACTGGTTCAACAACCGCCGCATCCACGACGAGATCGGCAAGATCCCGCCGGCAGAGTTCGAGGCGAACTACTACCGTCAGAACACCCCGGCGTTAACGTCGGTTCCCAAACCGCGAGTCTCTATGAAACCCGGGGCGGTTCATAGGGTCGATTGCACAAGCTTTCGAAGAACTAGCGGATTGCCTCGCACAGATTAGTACTTTCCTGATCGCGTGAAAGAGGCGGACATTGGCCGCGCTGTGGCCCCCTCACGGGAAACTTTCTCCGAGAATGACTTCGTGTCTGACTCTCTGACTCTGACTCTGACTCTTTGACTCTGACTCTAGCTGTTTCTCTGGCGACCGTTTGCGACCCGTTTGCGGATGGGGGCGAGCTTGGGACGGCCCTGTTCGGCGAAATAGCCCCTCTTCAACGCAAGCCGAGCAATTCGCCGAACGCTCTCTGCCTTCTCATCGTGTTCGTACCGCTTGTGATTCCCCCGGTTGCCAGCATGACGGCGCTTATCCGACAGCTCGGCGCGTCTCGTCCCATTGCTCCCAGCCGTCGATGTGAAAGCCATCATAGTGGCCAGCCAAAGGCCGGATTCGACGAGTTCCTTGATTGCGAGTTCGGTGTCAAAGTCGTCGAGACGCAGATGCTTGATCTGCGGCGTGAGATGTCGCCTTCCGCGTACATCCTCTTTGCCAGCGTAGACCGCGAATGTAAAGGAGCTGTGCACCGTCCGACAGCCCGCTGATGCGCGCGCCTTGAAAGAAGTCGGCGTCAAGTTGGACAAGAGCTTTCCTTCGGGCCGAGTCACGGTTGTCCTCCGGTTCCCGACGCGTCTGCGTCAAGGTGATCAGCGCCTTCATTCCGAAACTCCAAGGAGCTGCTCACCGCCACGGTCGGGATGATCTTGCGGGTGCCAACGGAGATGACCGGCAAGTCGATCTCACGCCGCCTGAGGCCGTTGCGAAGCGAGGTCTCCCCGCAACCAATCACCTTTGCCGCCTGAGGAAGCGTCAGAGTGAGGCATTCGAGGAGGTCGGAGACCTCTGCCGCAGTCGCCTGCTAGCGCTGTCTCATTTCGCGCTCCCTGCGAGCGCGTCCTCACCTCCTTGTTCGATTGCCCGGAGGGCCTCGTCCCAGCGGATCAGCGTGTCGCCGCGAAACAACCGAGGCTCCGGTCTGTGCGGCTCCCGGTGGACTGCGTGAGGCCCGCCCGAGTAGCCACTTCCTCGATCGTCACTCCGACGCGGATGCGACGGAGGCGGAGCCGTCCACTCGCCCCTTGCTCCCGGAGCTGTTTCACCTTTTCCTTCATGTCTGTGGATAATTGGCATGTGTCTTATGCCAAAAGTCTATGAAAATGCAACTCCTCGGAAGCTGGTACTCGTGTTGAAAGGCCATTGAACAGGACTGATGCGTAATATGAAGGTAGTAGTTGTCACAGAACAGTTGCATTGAGTACTCTGGGCTCATGCCACTGCCCGGGCGCCGCGGGCTTGGATTACGAGGACTCGGGAAACCCAGTACCTGCCCGCGAGAGGGATCGTTCTGCCGCTTCGGATTGAGGCGCGCATGGAACATCGCGGAGTTGTCGTGACAGCAGTCATCGAGATCGAGAGGGGACGCCCCGCCGTTAGGTCCGTCACCGTCGAAGACCGCGGTGAGGTCGGGTTGCAGACCCGTGATCTTCGGGACGTGCCGCTTCGCGCTCTCGTCACCCACGCGATCGACACCGTCGCGATGCCAGCACGCTTGGTGGACGGCCAGCTCGTCATTTCGGGTTCCGTTCCCGTCGAATCCGAGAAGCCTCGGGAAGCGCAAACGCACAGACCTCCACGGGTGGACAGGGACACGATCGTGCGAGTCGTCGAGCGGTATAGGGCTGCATTGGCCAGCGGCGATCCGCGCCCCTCGGTGACCGTCGGGGCTGCGATGGGGATGTCGAGCGCCAAGGTGGGCACATTGCTCCGCCGTGCACATGCCCTCGGATTGCTCGGACAGGCCGAATGGGGTCGAGCAGGTGAGTTGACCGAAGAGGGGGAACACGAGAAATGAAACAGGGGTCCATCGAGCAGCGGCATGGGAAGAACTGCACCCAGACGGGAAGGTGCGGGTGCGCGTGGGCGTACAGGGTCGATCTCCCAGTCGGTATTGACGGCAAGCGGCGTCAACTTCGCAAGGGCGGGTTCCGCACGAAGACAGCGGCACAAGAGGCACGCGTCGAGGCACAGCGGAGGATCGTCAGCGGGGAGCTTCTCGGCCAGTCTCCGACGGTTGAGGGTTTCCTGACGACCTGGCTCGACTTCAAGGCTGAGACTCGCAAGACCGCGACAGCCAACCAATACCGGGACATCGTTACGAGGTTCTTGATTCCTCACCTCGGTCGCATGAAGCTCGCAGACCTCCGCGCCGATCACGTCGAGCAGATGCTCGCTGCCATGGCAGGCGAAGGCCGCGGAGATCGCACGCGGCGTCTGACACTGGCCGTGCTGTCCAGCGCCCTCGGAACCGCCATGAAGCGCCGCATGATCCCTTGGAACATTTGCAGCCAAGTTGAGCTTCCGCCGAGGCATAAGGAGCCTCGGAAGGTTCGGGATGAAGAACAGACGCGTCGGTTCCTTCGGTTTGTCCGCGACGATCGCTTGTACCCCCTCTGGCGCTTGTATGCCCTGAGCGGGCTGCGTCGCGGCGAGGCGCTGGCATTGGATTGGTCCGACGTTGACCTTGACGGAGGGACGCTCAGAGTTCGCCGCACGCTGAGCGAGACCGGGGGTCGGACGGAATGGGGCACCCCGAAGTCGCAGAACGGAGTTCGCACGATCCCGCTCGACTTGGACACCGTTGCTGCCCTCCGCAGTCACCGCGCTCGCCAAGCGGAGGAGAAGCTCGCTCTCGGCGCGGGTTACTCAGATCATGACCTCGTGTTCGCACGCGAGGACGGTGCCCCGATTTGGCCGGGGAAGATCAGCAAGCGGTTTCACGGTTGAGCGCCGGGGCGGAATTGCCAAGGATTCGTCTGCACGATCTCCGCCACGTTGCGGCGAGTCTGATGCTCGGGAGCGGGGTGGACTTGAAGACCACGAGCGCGAATCTCGGACACTCAGGAATCTCGGTCACCGCCGATCTCTACGCGGATGTGCTTCCGTCGGTGGCGAGGGAAGCGGCGGAGAGCGTCGCCGCATTGGTCCGCTTCTGAGAGGTCGCGAGGAGCGCCGATGTGGCGCTCGATCCGGTGTTTAGGCGAACCCGGCGACGGCCTTCGCTAAGGACGGCGACGAAGTTGTCTATTTATTTCCTCCACGTCGGGGCCGGGTGGTTGCTCGCCTCCCTGTTGTCGAATCTGGGCGTTGTTGAAGAACTGCTTACTCATCTCGGTTAGATCGAGTCCTCCGAGGATGAGAGGCATCTCGAACGGGGACACTTTCACCCCGTTCGGTGAAGGTGTGAGACGTTGGCGAAAACCGGTCGTCCGGGTTTATGAAGCAAACCTTGCAATAGGAGCTGACAGACGATTCCTTTGCAGCGACACGGCGATTGATGATTGCCATCAGGCGCATGTGATCCATCACCGTCCGAGGAACGGTGTCAGAAGAGCCCTTAACTTTGCAAGCTTCTCGTCGGCCAAGGTCTTAGCAGCAGCTCTACCGTTCGCAAAGAAGAAGGAGGCTTCAAGCTCTCGCATCTCATACCCAAACTCAGGCATTATCTCGACCGCGTTTCGGGCGGCATTGAGCCGTAAGTTGGTGATGCCACCAAAGAAGCGCCGATTCTCGTGAAGCGCCAGGATGTTGATAATGAGAGGCTGCGGAAGGCGCGGATGGTCGCGGTCCAGTCGAGACCGTAAGTGGGTCAGCGATTGATCGGGATACTCGGACTCACCACGCAGCGTCTCACGTATCCAAGTCATCGTCGGCGTACCGTCGGGGAACACCGCAGTTCCCGTGAAGGCCAGAAGCGCCTTAGTTCCACCCGGCAACGGCGGGTAGTGGATCGTTAGGCATTTCGTTGTTGCGTCGTCGATTACTTGACCAGTCATCGGGTTAGTGACGCGGTAATCGGCACAAAGGTAGATGCCTTCCGGTTTGCTCATCCCGAGCAACAAGGTCATTGAGCCAGGCTATGACCCCCAAAATGCTGGTCCGCTTCTAAGAGGCTGCCAGATAGGTCCAGGCGATCAGAACGACCTCGGTAGCCTTTGGCCGTGTCTCGAACCCTGCGGGCGGTCGAGCTGGCGGCCGGGTGCGCCATGATGTCCGTTGCGTTCGCCGGATGTGCTTCCGGTCCATCCGATGCCGCTAAGACTTTCTGTACAGCGGTCGAGCACCTAAGGGCGGCCGGGCCGGATGAGGCTGTCGCCATGTCGAATGGGGTTATCACGGAAGGCGAGCATTCGGGAGACAGTCGCCTCGACGCTGCGGCTCGGCAACTTAGGCAAGCCGTGAACGCGCGGGCACCGGTGTCAGTCGCCACGGCTTCTGCGACAAGCCAACGTGCGTGCCAGCGCCTTGGGTTGCCGTGAAGCGGCGCATCCTCGATGTGCCCATTGGCGGCGGTCGCGAACTCAGAGCGTGTGGCGCGCCAAGAGTCAACTATTCGCGGAGCCTCTAACTCGTCGTGACCATTTCGTGACCACGCGAGGAATCTGCGCTCTTGACCGAAGTAGAAAAGGCCTCTGACCTGCCTTTACTCAGCGCGCTCGGAGGGACTCGAACCCCCAACCTTCTGATCCGTAGTCAGATGCTCTCTCCAAATTGAGCTACGAGCGCCTGTCGACCCTGTTGAACGCCATCGCGGTCTACAGCGGAGAATCAGGATGTTACTTGGACGATCGCGAACCATCCCCGTCTGCCGGACGGCACGTGCCCGAAGGCGGGCCTACGACTGGGTCGGCTCGTGCCGATAGGTGAGACGCCGCCTCCTTGTACGCGAACGTCGGTCATTTCGGCTTTGTATCTATTGAGGGACGCTCCCTCGATCAACAGGACGGATGCGGGGGCATCACCGGATGACACCCGAAGGCGGAGAGTTTTCCCACCTCCTCGACGCTTCCACGGTTCAAGCGTCGGATACGGCGCTTCGCTCAATTGTCGCTCGTTCTCGCCGTCATCGGGAGCGACGGCTGAAGGGGGTCACTGCCGCGGCGATCGTGATCGCCGTCGCCGCGGCGACTGTCGCAGGGGTCACTCAAGCGACTTCCGGGTCGTCGAAGACGCTCAAGCGAGCGGCAACAAAGCAATCCGCGGGTTTTCTCGCACCATCGACCGGGAGCATCTCATGGACGAAGAAGCACCGTGTCCTTGGTGCTGCGCCGAAGGGGCTCGAATGGTCTGCCGCGTCGAAGTCGAGTTCGAGCGCCGCGGAACCGAGTTCCCGACCGGCATCGGCACCGGAAATCTGCACCGTTGACGGCTGTCCCGGATCGCTACCCGTTTCGGTTGGTCCGTTCAAGCGGCTCTTCGTGAGAACGGCTAGAGATATCACCGTCCGCGCTTTCAGTGAACCGCTCAGCGTCGCCCAACCACTACCTCTCCTCCCACCCCAGACCGGAACTGGCGCTAGCGGCGGAACGACGACCGGGACAGGTTCAACGGGCTCGACATCGTCGACGATCCCTACGAGCAATCCGACCGGGGGTTCGACAGGCGCAGTGGTGACTCCGGTTCGATCGTGCGTAGCGAGCCAAGCGCTAGTCGTCGAGGTGTCGAACCCCGGTGCGATCGGCGAGGTCACGGTTCCACTTCCAGGCATCGTTGCTTCGAGCGGCGCCCAACCATTCGAACTCATCGACAGCTCAGTCGTCGGAGTCGCCGAATCCTCGCCGATCGAGGTCGTGACCACCTACATCGGGCCGAATGTGGCGAGCGCTCAAGCGAGCTTCTCCGACGGGTCGACCGACCAAATGACCGTGGTTGATGGTTGGGCGGTCCTCGTCGACGATGGTGCAGCACCTCTTCCCGCGGACCTGACCGCCTACGACAGCTCTGGCACCAGCGTTGGCACAGCGGTCGTTTCGAGTGACGACGCGATCGCGGAACCTGACCAGTGTGTCGTTGTTGAGCCGGATGCTCGCGCATCCGGCTCGTCGAAGTGAAGACGTCCGTTTGCTAGCCAATGGGCACAAAATCTGCTCACCTGTCTGTCGTGGACGTTGCGTCGTCGGTCAATGACGATGAGCCCGAAGGGTATGGAAGTGCTGCGTCCAAACAAATTGACGACGTTGATGGCGACTTCGTTGCGGTCTACAGGACGCACTACCCGCGACTCGTTCGCGCGCTCGAGCTGAGCGGGACGAACAGCGCAAGCGCGGAGGATTTCGCGGCAGGAGGCGTTCGCGCGAACGCTCTGGCGCTGGCAGCGAGTCAAGCGCGGGACAAATCCCGCGGGCTACGTGTACCGAATCGCATTTCGGCTCCTACGAAGGGATCGGAACCAGAATCCATCAGTCATCGGCGAGCCATCGTCACCCGACTTCGCGGAGGAGGTGGCGTTGTCGCTCCAAATTGAGCGAGCGATTGAAGCGATGCCACATGCACGGCGCCGCTGCGCTGTGCTGTGCCTCGTCATCGGCGAGTCGACGCGAGACGCCGCACGGGCGCTCGGAATCGCCGAGTCGACAGTGCGAAAGCAGATCGAACGGGCGCGAGGTGATCTGCGGCAGGTTCTCGGCGCGCACGAGCGAGGTTCGCGCTAAGAATCGGAAGCGGCGCAAACGATCAGCAATTTGATCAGCGTGAACCGTCCTCGTCCGAGCCTCCCGTCACCCGGGTCTTCGATCTGATGTCGACGAGGACCCCATGACCACCAGGGCCAGATCTCCTAGTGTCCGGGGTGTCCCGAGAGATGTGTCCACGATGTCGCGCTAGATCACAGAGCGGAGAGGGGGGGATTTGAACCCCCGGACCCGGTTTCCCGAGTCAACTCATTAGCAGTGAGCCCGATTCGGCCGCTCTCGCACCTCTCCCAGGGCCTTTCTGGTGGCCTGTTTCCCATTCTGACATCACCCGACAGATTCAGGTGGCCTGACCGGTCGAGCTATCTGGGGTGACGGCTGAGAGTTTCGCCGTTCCGTCAGGCTTCATACGCGTTACCTTGCCCCGCGCTTTCAAGATGACGCTTAATTGCGTTTACCCCGTGTTGCATCATCTCCTCGGTGCGTGCAGCCAGCTCGTACGGCAGGAGATCGGCGATCCACACGAAACGCGTGCCATGTGACCCGGCTACGAACACCTGCGCTGCGCCGTTGTGGTGGGCGTACGGGCCGTCGATGATGGACCACGCGAGTCGCCGTTCGTCGTCATCTAGATCGACGAGACGCTCGCGCACTACTGCGCCATTGAAGAAGGTGACGATGCGATCCTCGCTCTGGAGTTCTGTGTTGGTGACAAAACCCGGGGCAAGACGCTCGTGCAACGCGCTCCAGTCACGAAGCGCAGACCACACTTGATCGACGTCCGCCTTTATGACCGTTTCGACGTGGATCGAAGCCATCGACCGCTTCCTCTCATCTCGGGTTGAAATCTCCGCTGTCGGTCGGGCGCTCGACTGTGCGACAGCTGGGCCCTCGATCGCAACTCAGCGATAACCCCGCCTACCTTTCGGCCTATCAATCCGGCGCAGGGCTTGGACTCGACGGCATTCGACATATCGCCTGCCCCAGAACCACTGGAAAGAGCACCTCCATCGAGACTCCACGGAACGAGCAATTCGTTCCGTGCGAGAAGTATCGTCATTCCGCCCAGGTCGGAGCCGAAATCGGCGTTCATCGCCGACGCGGTCGCCGACACCGTGTCGCAGCCCAGTGTGCGGCGAGTTCCAGTTTCGAGGCGCGTCGGTGTTTCATTCCAAAACGATCGCTCGACGCGTAACACAGAGGCGTGCCGTTCTGTTCGTCTTGATTACGGTGCTCCTCGGGGTTGGCTTTGTTCCCGTGGCACGTGCGGGTGGTGCGTCGGTCGCCGGCGCGACTCTCGCATCGGTGGGCATTGCGCCGAGGCTTCCGATCGGTGTGACTCGACTCGGGTCGCTGCCTCAAGGACGCGTCCTCTCGGTCGCCGTCGCGCTGCGACCCCGAAACGCCACAGCCCTTCGCGCGTATGTGAACGGCGTCGCGCGGCCAGGCTCGCGTCTCTATCACCGCTATCTCACGCCGAGCGAGTTCTCGGCCAAGTACGCCCCTTCGAACGGCGCTGTCCGCGCCGTCGAACGGGTGCTGCGCGCCTCAGGGCTCGAGATCGGTGACGTCGACGAGAACCATCTCATCATTCCTGTACGGGGCAGCGCATCGGAACTTGAGCGAGCGTTCCACACGCGTTTGTTCGCGTATCGGGAGCGAAGCGGCAGTCTTGGCTGGGAGGCAACGGGCGCACCTCGCCTCTCTCGCGACGTTGCGTCGTCGGTATCGGCAGTCGTGGGACTCGACAATGTTGTCGCACCGCACGCCCAATCGCTCGCGTCGACGAAGGCGCGCGAGGGCAGTGACGGATTGCCATCGTCGGCGCCCGCCGTCGCGGCGGCGCCCTCGGCGTGTCCCGCCGCACTCGCCGCGCGAAGTCAGATGGCGGATGGACCGAAGACCAGATCGCTCAGGCGTACGGGCTGAACCGCCTTTACGCCGAGGGAGGACTGGGTACGGGTCAGACGATCGATCTCCTTGAGCTGGAGCCGTTCCGGCGAAGCGACCTCGCGACCTTCGATCGTTGCTTTTTCGGCGCATCGCACGTCGCGCGAGTGAACGCGGTCCACGTCGACGGGTTCGGCCTCACAGGCGATGGGACGGGCGAGGCGTTGCTCGACGTCGAGGTGCTCAGCGCGCTAGCGCCGAACGCGAATATCGACGTCTACGAAACGCCGAACACCTCGTACGGAGCGATCGACGCGTACGAGCAGATGGTGAGCTCCGATTCGGCGAACCTGATCTCAACGAGTTGGGGCGAGTGCGAGACCGTCATCCAGCTCGCCGCGCCGGGCACCCAGGAGGTGGAGAACTACCTGTTCGAAGAGGCTGCCGCACAGGGACAGACGGTGTTCGCTGCGTCCGGCGACACCGGGTCGGACGATTGCGCCGGGACCCAGTTCCAGTCGAACAAGGCCGAGCCGCCGTATCTGTCGGTCGACGACCCCGCCTCGCAACCCGACGTGGTCGGCGTCGGAGGCACCTCGCTCCGCTCGGACATCCAGCCCCTCGACGACCAATCGGAGCGCGCCTGGAACGACGGCTCGAACGGCGGTGGCGGCGGTGGCGGGATCTCGGCCAGCTGGGCGAGTCCTTCGTGGCAGGCAGGTTCCGGGGTTCCGGGGATTTCGAGCCCGACCGGCAGGCTCGTGCCGGACGTCAGCGCGGTCGCCGACGAGAACCACGGAGTCACTATTTATTCTGCGAGCTTCGGGCCGGCCACCCAGTCCCAGTCGAGTTCGAGTGACGAGGATTGGCAGACAATCGGAGGGACTTCTGGGGCCGCTCCGATCTGGGCGGCGATCATCGCCGACATCGCGTCCTCGAGCACGGTCTGCCCTGGGCTTCTGAAACGACCGGGAGGCGCAGACCTCGGTTTCGTCGAACCGGAGCTGTACGCCGTCGCCTCAACTGATTTTGCATCGGCATTTCACGACGTCACCGCGGGGAACAACGACGTCTTCGGACTCGGTTTCGGCTATCCGGCGAGCTCCGGATTCAACATGGCAACGGGCCTCGGGTCGCCGATCGTGACGAATGCGTCGGGTCGCCCGGGGCTCGCGCGGCTCTTGTGTGAAGTGGCGACGGATCGTCTGTCGACCTTGCCGAACCCCGTCGTGACGGGTATTTCGCCGTCGGCGGACGGACCTACGACGGGCGGCAACGTCGTCACGATCTCGGGGACGGGGTTCGACCCGTCCCCGAACGCGAAAATCGCCGTCAGTTTCGGATCGGCCGTCGCTTCGGTGCAGACGGTGTCCTCGACGTCGGTGACGGTGACGGTGCCGCCCTCCCCCCTCGCCCCGGCGAGCGCCGAGAACGACGCGGCGGGCGCAGTCGACATCGTCGTGACTGTGACCAATGGATCGGCGGCCTCTTCGAGCGTGACGTCGCGTGCGACGCAGTACGAATACTTCGACGAACAACCGCCCGGAGTTCTCTCCCCGAGCGTCTCCGGCGTCGGCCCCTCGGGCGGAAACATGTCGGGCGGCAACCGCGTGGTGATCTACGGAAGCGGATTCTCCAGTTCGGGAATTCAGCAGGTGACCTTCGGAGGGATTCCGGCAGAGAGCTTTGTTGTCGTTCGCTCAAACGAGATCCGCGCGGTCGTCCCGGCCGAGTCGCAATCGACGGCCTGCGCCGCCGGCGGCGGCTTCGAGCCGACGGCGATCTGCCAAGTCGAGGTCTCCGTCACGACGACGACGGGCGTCAGCGCGACGGACCGGATCCTTCCCCCAGAAACTGGACCGGTCGTCTTCGGGCCCGAGGGAGTCGTTGAGCAAACCCCGGGATTCGAAATCGCGCCGGCGTCGACCGAGTACGACTACGCCCCGACCCCGAGGATCACGTCGATCACCCCGAATCCGACGATGCCTTCTGGCAGGTCTCCCGTTGTCATCGCCGGAAGCGGCTTTTCGCTGCTCACCTTCGATTGGGTGAACTTCGGGCCCGCGACCTCGGTGACGAGTCAACAACTCCGCATTCTTTCGATCAGCGCCACGTCGATCACGATTAACCCGCCGAGCGCACCGGCTACGGACGCGAACCCAACGGTGCTCCCAGGAGGCGTGAGCGTCGAGACGGCTTCCGGGCTCACAAACGTTGCCCGCCTCTCGTACGCGGGGGTACCGGAGCTCGATCGGCTCTCGGGTTTCGGGGGATCGGTCCACGGCGGAGCCGTTGTGCGCCTGGACGGCCGTGGCCTCGGGGACGTGACCTCGGTCGGCTTTGTCTCCGAGCTTCCCGGTGCTCCGTCCGTGAGCGTGGCGTCAACGAGTTTTGTCCGTGAGAGTGCGACGTCGCTCGAAGTGAGAACCCCACCGCACGAGCCCGGACCGGTCGCGGTCGTCCCGTGCACGCTCGCCGGGTGCGCCCGCTCGCGGCGGGTCGTCGACACGTTCATCTACTACTCCTCGTCGCGTCACGCCCTTGCGGCGATCATGCCCGCCCACGGTGCCGCGAAGGGAGGAACTGTCGTCACGCTGTTCGGCAAGGACGTGCGTTTCGCCACCGCGATCGTTTTCGGCCGCCGCTCGTCGAACCAATTCGAATCGGACCCGGCTTATCCCGCCAACGATCCGGAAGTGATCTCTGTCGTCTCACCGGCTGGTCCAGCCCGCCACGGCGTCCGCGTGGTCGCCACGGGGCCGGGCGTCGGTGGCCGGGAGAGGGCGACGAAACCGTTCCGTTACGAGCCGAGCGCGCCGAGCGCCCCAGTCGCGGTCTCGACGATCTCTCTTGGTCGCGAGCTCGTATGGCAGCCACCCGAGAGCGACGGCGGGTCGCGCGTGGTCGGCTACGTGGTCTCGGCGAGGTCGGGCGCGACGTCTCGATCGTGGTCGCTCCCGGCGGGTGCACGTTCTTTCGCGCTCTCGAATCTCGCCACCGGCCACACCTACCACATCGCTGTTGCGGCGGTGAACGCGGTGTACGGGCGCGGGCTTCCGACGAACATCGTGGTCACGATTCCCGCATAGTCCTGGCGATATCACCAACCCAACTTGTTCAGAGGCTTGCCGCACGTGTCATTTCGGCCGCATTGTTCGACGCGGGGCACGGAGCCTCGAAGAACGTCTCGACGCGTACACTGCGCAAATCGCTGTCGATTCCTGTTCGGTCTGAACTCGTCTGAGTCTGGAGGGCGATGCGCCGATGAGAGGTGAACTTTGTTCAGAGGTCGTCAATCTCGAGGGATTTAACGGCGACGCGATCGAGGCGTACTTCACGCGTCCGGTCGGGGAAGGTTCCGTCCCAGGTGTCGTCGTCGTACACCACATGCCCGGCTGGGACGAATGGACGGCTGCGGTCACCTTCAAGCTCGCCTTCCACGGATACGCGGCGGTTGCGCCGCATCTGTACTCGCGCCTCGGCCCCGGTCGTTGGGACGATCTCGCCGCGGCGGCGCGGGCAGAAGGCGGCGTCTCTGACGACCAGGTTGTCGGGGATGTTGAGGGGTCGGCGGCTTTTTTGCGGAGCCAGCCCGAGTCGAATGGCAAGGTCGGAATGATCGGTTTCTGTTCCGGCGGTCGCCAGGTCTACTACGCGGCGTGCAGGTCCGGGGAGATCGATGCCGCGGTCGACTGCTGGGGGGGTCGGGTGATCATGGCGCCGGAGGACCTCACCGAAAAACAACCCCTTGCCCCGTTCGAACTCACGGCGGACTTGCACTGTCCACTGCTCGGGTTGTTCGGGAACGACGACCAATACCCGACACCGGCCGAGGTCGACGAGATCGAAGCGGCACTGAAGAAGTTCGGCAAGGAGTACGAGTTCTATCGTTACGACGGTGCCGGGCACGGATTCTTCAACTCCGAAAGCGCCATGTACCGTCCCGAACAAGCCGTCGACGGTTGGCAGAAGGTCTTCGCGTTCTTCCAAAAGCACCTCCAGAACGCGTCGGCCGCGTGATTCAAGTCCACGAAAGGAGAAATTTGCGATGTGCACATCGGTGACAGAACGCGTCGACGTCGCTGCACACGGTCGTGGACACGGTGACTGGACTCGGCTTTCTTCAGCGCTCGTGTATTACGACCACCCCGTGCGTGCGACCTCGGAGCACGCGATGGTGATCGATCTGCGCGGCGCCGACGGCGCGCCGTCGTCGCGCGTCGTGTTGGAGATGAGTGCTAGTTCCGCCGCGGAGTTAGCTCGCGCGATCGATCGGGTCCTTTCGGAGAGCCGGGCTCGCGGCGACCTTGAGTGCGATGCCGTGCGAGCCTGACGTCCTCTCGCCGAAGGCTGCCTTTTGATCGTGGGGTATCGAGACCGTCGTCCTTGACCTCGGCGGTGTAATGGCCCGAGTACCTGGTTGCAAACTCATTGCTGAAAGGACCGGTTCGGCGATGTCGACTTCGGTCTTCCGCTGCCTGTGAACGGGAGGGCGAAGACCTTCGGATCGTCGCCGCGAAAACGCTTCGCGATGGAAAAGCTGAAAAGGACGTTTCATCCGGTGCGGCGTGCACGGATTCATCGCTCGGACCGCCGCGTCGAGCGCCGCGACGTCCTTTCCGGTACAAGGGCCTCACCGCCTGACGCCCGCGTCGCTTCGAGGCCGGCGACCTCGCGACCCAGGTGCGCGAGACACGCGGCCACCACCGTTCCGATGTAACCACTTCCTACAACCACGAGACACTTGTTCATCGTGACTCCGATCGCTCGCAAATTCCTTTAGGACTGAAGAGCTCAAAGGTCGAAAACGATCATGAGAAGCGACCACACCGCTTCACGCGTGGCTGAGCGTGGCCGATTCGCGGTGGTCGCTGTTGGCGCAAGGAAGGGCGTCGGATCGTCGACGAGCCCGGACCATGCGGATTCGCCGAGTTCGGCCAGTAAGTACTGTCACGCGGTCCGAACGATTCAAACGTCGAGGAGGACCATGGCCAGCCAACCACCTCTTCCTTACGAGTTCCTCCCGTCGGTACCGGGTTTCACGGTCACAAGTACCGATGTCACCCACGGAGGCGTGCTCAAACGTGAGCAGGTGAGCGGGATGATGGGCGCGGGCGGAGAGGACCTCTCCCCCGAGCTCCGTTGGTCCGACTTTCCGGATACCGCCCGCAGTTTCGCCGTTACGGTCTTCGATCCTGACGCACCGACCGGCAGCGGGTTCTGGCACTGGGCAGTCTGCAATATCCCGGCACGTGTCACGGAGCTGCCGAGCGGCGCGGGCACCCCGAATGGCGCAGGTCTCCCGGCCTCGGCGGTGACCGTGCGCAATGACGCCGGCGTTCACGGATATACGGGCGCCGCGCCGCCGGAAGGTCACGGTCCGCATCGCTATGTGTTCGCGGTGCACGCCGTCGACGTCGAGACACTCGACGTCGAGCCCGAAGCGACTCCGGCGATCCTCGGATTCAACCTGACCTTTCACGTGTTGGCCCGCGCCATCCTCGTTGCGACCTACGAGCGCTGAGCTTTCGCTGGATCTCCTGCGCGAAGCGGTGCCCGGAGTCAGCCCTCGTTGACGATCTGCGCGATGCGCGTCGTGCCCCGCCCGTCGAACATCAAGGTGTAATGGTTGACGTCGTCCAGCAACTCGGCGGTCAAGATGGGGAGCCGTCGTTCCCAGTCGTCGGCGACAGGTAGAGACCCTCGGTGAAGGACCGTGTGGACGTGTCGGACGGAACGCGGACTGAATCGCAGTTTTGTCGGAGCCCCCTGTGGAGTAACAGCTGATGCGTGACAAATCAGTAACCGCTGATGGGTGGCCCTCTTCACAACGCGCCATCCATCGATAAAGGCTCTGACGACTCACGCCGGCGGCGAGCGCCGCTTCGGCGACACTGAGGCCGTCTCGAACGACGGCGAGCACGGCGTCATAACGCTGTTCCAACTTGCTGATCTCCTTGAGCACCGCCCACCTCCTCGCGCTCTCTGAGCGGAGAACAGGTGGGTTCGAGCTGTCAAGCGTCAGCCGTTATCGCGTCGCGAATCAGCCGTTACTGCATTCCACATCTGGTGTTATCGAAACGTTGCAGATCAGGCGTTGTCTTACATTTTGTCGGCGCCCCCGGCAGGACTCGAACCTGCGACACGCGGTTTAGGAAACCGCTGCTCTTTCCTCTGAGCTACGGGGGCGAATGAACGCTCCGCCTTCACGGCGTCGTCGTTGCCTCGAACCCTCATCGTACGAGGCGGTCGAGCCGACCTCCGGGTGCGGAGGCGCTTCACGCCAGCGCAACAGCAGGTCGCGCGCGGTGTTCATATCGGTGGGCGAATCGGAACCGGTGGACTGATACACCCTCGGGCGAGGATCGAGAGACGGTTCCCGCCAGGGCGAGCTCGCCTTCTGTTCGCGGGAGGACGAGTTGGCGGAAAACTTCTTAACAATGGCATTCCTGCCACTAGGCGCGGCGTGGCTCGAGTCGCAAACTGTCGAGGTTGGGGTGTCCAATCATCAAGGAGGTGAGGAGATGATCAACCCAGGTTTTTTCGGAGCCGACGTGGAACGGCTCACCCGGGAGTTGGGTGGCGCCCGCGGCTCGTCCGGGGTGGTCAGGGAGAGAAGGCCTCGTCAGAGGAGACCGGGTAACCGGGTACGGCTTGCAGTCGGTAGGAAGCTGATCGTGTGGGGCGAGTCCTTGGCGTGTGACATCCGTGGTGTCGAAATTGGCACGTCGGCCGCCCCCTGAACTGATGCGGCTGGCGAAGACGATATGAGCGATGGCAGAATTCTCCCTATTCGCAAGACACCGGCCACCGTGCGACCGCTGCTCGTGGTCCTCGTCGCCGATGGACTCGGACTGTTCGAGTTCTCGGCGGCGTGCGAGATCTTCGTCGACGACCTCTCGGAGCTCGGAGTCGATTGGTACCGAATGGTCGTCGCGTCGTCAGGCACAAAGCGCGTTTCGACGGATATCGCCGGCATCGACGTTGTCGTCGAAGGCGGCCTCGAGTTGCTACGGGAAGCACACACGATCGTCGTTCCTCCCTCGATTCTGCAACGTGAACTGCCGGACGATGTGGCGATCGAGTTGAGGCGCGCGCACGCGCGAGGAGCGCGGCTCGTGTCTCTTTGCACCGGTGCCTTTGTTCTCGCCCGTGCGGGACTACTCAACGGGCGCGAGGCGACGACGCACTGGTCGCGCACAGAGCAGCTGGCAGAGGAATATCCGGAGATCTCTGTGAATCCGGGTGTTCTCTACATCGACGGGGGCGACATTTTGACTTCGGCAGGGAGCGCTGCATCACTCGACCTGTGCCTGCATATCGTTCGCAAGGATTTTGGAGCCGAGATTGCGAATGTGGTCGCGAGGGCGTTGGTTGTTCCGCCCCATCGCGACGGCGGCCAAGCACAGTTCGTGTCGCAGCCGATCCCCGCTTCGTTCGAGGGTAATCCGTTCTCGGACGCGCTCGCCTGGGCGGTCGAGAACTTGTCGGATGACATCCCTGTTGATGCACTTGCTAGACGCGCAGCAATGAGCGCTCGAACGTTTGCTCGCAAATTCCGCGAAGTGACCGGAACGACTCCGCACCAATGGCTCAGCGCGCAACGAATCGTTCTCGCGCAGCGCCTGTTGGAGGCGACGGATCTCTCAGTCGACTTGGTGGCTGCGAAAAGCGGCTTCGGGAGCGCGACGAATCTTCGGCAGATATTTCAACGAGCAACCGGTACGTCTCCCAGCGCGTACCGCCGCACATTTCGAACCGCATCATGACGCAACGCAATTCGGACGTTCACATCTTCAGTTGACGCGCACCGCGGTGATGCATTCAGTTTCATAGTCAAAAAGAATCTCGTCGCCGAAGCGCTGGAGCACCGCTGAAACGTCAGAAAGCAGCGCCGCTCGTTCGGGTTCGGACATCACCGCGATCTCGCTCCAAGTAGGCCACAGCGCGAGCCAGTCCTCATTTGTGAGGCGCATCTGCCAGGTATACGAACGCACTTCGCACGGCGAAAACCGTCCGGACTTCCCGATTGCATCCGCGTGCCACGAGATGTCATGACGCTCGCGCGGCCCCTTCGGTCCGCCGAAACGATCGCCAGCACGGCCCGCTGCAGCCTCCTCGATCGCCGTTTCGAAGTCCGGGTCGTACGGGCTGCCGTGGTTCCAGAAGACCGCGATACGACCGTTTGACGCGAGGACATCGGCGGCCTTTTTCGGCGCTACTTCTGGGTCGACCCAATGCCATGCCTGACCGGCGGTCACGAGGTCGAAGCTCCGCCCATCGGGCTCCCACGACTCGAACGGTGCGACTTCGACGCGGATCCCGTGGGTCCGCGCCACTTCTGCCATGCGCTCGTCGATTTCGATGCCCAAGACCTCACATCCGCGTTCAGCGAACAATCGCGCTGCCTTCCCCGTACCGCAGCCGACGTCGAGGACGCGAGGTCGCCCGCCTGCGACGAGGTCGTCGATTATCGCCTCGGGATACGTCGGTCGATAGCGGTCGTAGGCCTTCGCGCGGGCGCCGAAGGACTCAGCCCGGGCGCGGTTCTCGTGGACCACGAATGCTCCTTTACACGTCGGGCGAGGCGCTACCTGTCAGCCTTCGGACATTCGTAGCGGACGACCGTCCTTGGCGCACGCATCTGCGAGGGCGACCTTTCGGCAGTCGGGTCCTAATCTCGACGTCGTGACGACCATCGCGACCCCCTTTCACACTGGTTGCTACATCGGCGGCGGCTGGCGCGCCGCCAGCGGCTCGAACCGATTCGAGGTGACCGACCCGGCGACCGAAGAGGTCATCGAGACCGTTGCTGACGCGTCCGCGGCTGACGTCTTGGAGGCCGTCGCGGCGGCACACGACGCGCTCGGCGCCTGGGCGGCGACCCCGCCGCGGCGGCGTGGAGAGATCTTGCGGCGCGCCTTCGAGCTGATGATCGAGCGCACCGACGAGCTCGCCCGGCTGATGGTGATGGAGAACGGCAAGGCACTTCCCGACGCGCGGGCCGAGATCGCCTACGCGGCGGAGTTCTTCCGGTGGTTCTCCGAAGAGGCGGTGCGAAACGTCGGGGAGATCGTGAACGCGCCCGCCGGGACGAACAAGATCCTCGTGCTTCGTCAACCGATCGGGGTCGCGTTTCTCATCACGCCGTGGAACTTCCCGGCGGCGATGTTGACGAGAAAGATCGGGCCGGCGCTCGCGGCGGGCACAACCGTCGTCTGCAAGCCGGCGAAAGAGACGCCGCTATCCGCGCTCGCTATCGCGGCGATCCTCGATGAAGCCGGGGTGCCGCCCGGTGTCGTGAACGTCGTGCCGACGTCACGCCCGGGCCTTCTCACCGACGCCGCGCTCGCCGACGAGCGCGTTCGCAAGCTCTCGTTCACCGGCTCGACCGAGGTCGGACGGATGCTGCTCGAGAAGGCATCTGCGCGCGTGATCTCTTCGTCGATGGAGCTCGGCGGCAACGCGCCCTTCGTCATCTTCGCCGACGCGAACCTCGACGACGCGGTGGCCGGGGCGATGCTCGCGAAGATGCGCAACGGCGGCGAGGCGTGCACTGCGGCGAACCGTTTCTACGTCGAAGCCCCGATCGCGGACGAGTTCGTCGCGCGCTTGAGCGCCGAGATGTCGGGTTTGCGCATGGGCAATGGGTTGGAAGAAGGCGTGCAGCTCGGTCCGCTCGTCAACGAGGACAGCAGAGACAAGGTCGCCCGCCTGGTCGAAAGCGCCCTCGTCGCCGGCGCGCACGCGACGACCGGCGGATCGCGCCCCTCGGGACGTGGCTACTTCTACCCGGCGACGGTTCTCGACCGGGTCGCCCCGGGGTCGGAGATCCTGGGCACCGAGATCTTCGGGCCGGTCGCGCCCATCGTCACGTTCCACTCCGAAAAGGAGGCGATCGAGCTCGCGAACGACACGATCTTCGGCCTCGTCTCCTACGTCTACACCGGTGACCTCGCCCGCGGATTGCGGGTCTCCGAAGCGCTCGAGACGGGCATGGTCGGGTTGAACCGGGGACTCGTGTCCGATCCGTCCGCCCCCTTCGGCGGCGTCAAGCAGTCCGGGCTCGGGCGCGAGGGGGGCCACGAAGGGATGAGCGAATACCTGGAGACGAAATACATCGCCTGTTCCTGGTAGCAAGGAGGGGGTCGCGAGCAAAGGAGGAGCCATCGTCGTGAGCGACGAACTCAACCTCGAGTGTTTCAACCTCTCGGACTACCAGTCCCGTCAGTGCCACAAATGGGCCCGCGACGCGCCGGAGAAGATCCCTCTGTGGGTCGCCGACATGGACTTCCCGATCGCCCCGCCGATCCGTCGAGCGCTCGAGGGGGTCATCGCGAATAGCGACCTCGGCTATCCGCCGCCCTCGCTCGAAGAGCGGCTGATCGGCGCCTTCGCCAGGTGGTCGAAGACCCGCTACGGGCTGGACGTCGATCCCGAGCTGACGATCGTCGCCACCGACGTCATCCAGGCGCTGTACTTCGCGTTCGTCACCTTGAGCGAACCCGGGGACGGCGTCCTTGTCCTCACCCCGGCGTACCCGCCGTACTTCGTCGCCCACGAACAGACGGGGCGCAAGATGGTCACGCACGCCTTGGAGCTCGTTGACGGCGTCTACCGCTTCGATATCGAGGCGATCCGCGCCCTCGTTCGCTCCGAGCGGCCGCGACTGATGCTTCTGTGCAATCCCCACAACCCGACCGGTCGGGTCTTTACGCGAGAAGAGCTCATCGAGCTTGCCTCGGTCGCGGAGGAATACGACCTCGTGATCTTGTCCGACGAGGTGCACGGCGACCTCGTTTATCCGGGTGCCACCCACGTACCGATCGCGACGCTCGGGGCGGACGTCGCCCAGCGAACGATCACGATGAATTCGGCGAGCAAGACCTTCAACCTCGCCGGATTGCGATGCGCGGTCGCCGCCTGTGGCACGCCGCAGCTCGCGGAGCGCATCACGTCGATCCCGCGTCGCCAACGCGGCAGCATCAACAACTTGGGCATGATCGCCGCTCTCGCCGGTTGGGAGGAGGGCGGGCCGTGGCTCGACGCGGTGCTCGCCTACTTGGAAAACAACCGCGATCGGGTGCTTGAGACCCTCAGCGATGTCCCGGGCGTGTCGTGCGCGGAGCCACAGGCGACGTACCTCGCCTGGCTCGACCTGCGCGCGTCGGGCCTCGGCGACGACCCCGCGGCGGTCTTCGCCGAACAGGCCGGGGTAACGTTGCTCCCCGGTCCGGACTTTGGCGGGGCCGGCAAGGGTTACGCGCGGCTGAATTTCGCGACGACGGTCGAGGTGCTCGACTCCGGCTTGGAGCGGTTGCGGACCTTTCTCGTCGCGCGATCCTGAAGCTTCGTTTCGCCTTCTGCCTGTGCTTGGGGGAGGCGAGTTAGTGTGCGCGTTCTGTCGCGGACAGGAGCAGAAGTGAGCCAACTCAGCGCGGGGGACAAGGCGCCGGCGTTCCGCCTGGCGACAGACGACGGCGGCAGCGTCGCGCTCGAGGACTACAAGGGCCGGCGGGTCGTCGTCTACTTCTATCCGGCGGACGACACGCCTGGCTGCACCAAAGAGGCGTGTCAGTTCAGCGACCTGATCGACGAGTACGCGGCGTTGGGCGTCGACGTGGTCGGGATCTCGCCCGACAAGGACGATTCGCACCAGCGCTTCCGCTCGAAGTACGGCTTGAAGATCCGTCTCGCCTCGGACCCGAAGCACGAGACGATGGAGCGCTACGGCGCGTGGGGCGAAAAGACGCTGTACGGAAAGAAGTCCGTCGGCGTGATCCGCTCGACCTTCGTCGTCGGTCCGGACGGTCGCGTGGAGCGTGCCTGGCACCACGTGCGCGCGGACGGGCACGCGCAAAAAGTGCTCGAGGCGTTGGGAGCCTGAGCGATGCCCCCTGAGAAGCCGCAGTGGAAAGAGCTCTTCACCGAGGTCGTCACGTCAGGGTTGTGCACGGGTTGCGCGTCGTGCATCGTCGCTTGCCCCTACGACGTACTCGACTACGACGCGGGGGGCGGTCGCTACCGCCCGTTCCACATCGACGCGGAGGGCGGGCCGGAGGACTGCACGCACGGCCAGCGCGGCTGCACCCTGTGCACGCGAGCGTGTCCGCGCTTTCGGTCGTGGGAGACCGAGATCGACACCTATCTCTTCGGACGGCCGCGCGAAGAAGATGAGATCTCAGGCGTGGCGAAAGAGACCTGGCTCGTCCGGACGACCGATCCGGAGATCGCGAGGGCCGGCCAGGACGGGGGCCTCGTCTCGGCGATGCTGATCTGGGCGCTCGAGCACGACGTCGCCGACGCGGCCCTCGTTTCGTACCTCGAAGGCGACGGAACGTCGTGGCGGGCGATCCCGGGGGTCGCGCGCACTCGCGAGGACGTCTTGCGCTCTGCCGGTTCGCGCTACACGTACTCGGCGAATCCGCTCGCGTACGCCGAGGCGACGGAGCTCGGCGCGGAGCGGATCGCGCTCGTCGGAATGAGCTGCCAGGCGTCGGCGCCAGCGGTGATGGCGGCTCGCAAGGCGGGCAAAGTCGCGCGCCGCTTCGTCCTTTCGATCGGGCTGTTGTGCTCGAAGACCTTCGACGACTCGATCTTCGAGGAGCTCCTCGAAGCGCGCTACGGGTTGAAGCGCCAGGACATCGTCAAGATGAACGTGAAGGGCGCGCTGTTGGTCTGGACCCGCGACGGCACGGAGCACCGGATCCCGCTCAAAGAAGCGCACGGCTGGACACGGGAGGGCTGCAAACAGTGTCCGGACTTCGCGGCGGAGCACGCAGACATCTCTGCCGGGGGGATCGGCATCGACAACGATTGGACGCTCACGATCGTGCGGACCGAGCGAGGCGCCGAGCTGCTCGGCCAGATGCGTGACGGGAACGTGATCGAGGTGAGACCGGCGACCGAAGACGAGACCGTCCTCCCACTGCTCACGAAGCTCTCACGTGTCAGCCGCCGACACTGGCCCGAGGGCGCGGACTCGGCGCCGGCGCGCATCCCCGTCACCGCAGGCTGATCTTCCTCAACCGAGACGCGTATCCGCGAGGCGCAGGACGTCGTCGAACATCTTGGGGGTGAGCAAACCGGTGAAGACGTTGCGCTGGCTCGGATGGTACGAGCACACGAGCGAGACGCCGTGGTCGCTGATCAGAACCATTCCGCCGTGGGCGAACTTCGGTTTCTTGGGGCTCGAGGCGTTCGAAAGTGCGCGCCAGGTCGCGTCGTAGGCGAATGCTCCGAGGCACAGGACGACCCGCTTATTCCTCAACAGGTCAAGCACGCGCTCGAGATAAGAAGAGCAGTTGTCGCGCTCTTCGGTGGTCGGGCGGTTCTCGGGCGGACAACAGCGCAGCGCGGCGGTGACGAAACAGTCGCGAAGGATGAGCCCATCATCGATCGCGGTGCTCGACGGCTGGTTCGCGAACTTCGCGCGATAGAGGCCCGCGAACAAAAAGTCACCAGAGCGGTCGCCTGTGAACATCCGGCCGGTGCGATTGCCGCCGTTCGCCGCGGGCGCGAGACCGACGACGACGAGGCGAGCGCGGGGGTCGCCGAAGGACGGTACCGGGCGCGCCCAATAGTTTTCGCCGCGGTGCGAGGCTGGCGGCGAGAGCGCGACCGATTCCCGCCAGCTCACTAGGCGCGGGCATCTTCGACAACGAGAGATCTCGCCCTCCAACGACCACAGCTCGTGATCGTCCGGATGCGTTCGCGGAAATTGCTCAACAGGCAAGGGGTTAGGTTGACAGCGGTGCCTTCTACTCGCAAACAACCCGCGTACACCTACGTGTGTTTCGTGCGTCACGGAACGACTCCGACGACTGGAAAGGTCCTTCCAGGACGGGCTCCGGGTCTCCATCTCTCGGACAAAGGCCGTGATGAAGCACGAGACGCCGCGGAGCGCCTCGGTGTCCTCGGGACGGTTCGGGCCATCTACTCATCGCCGATGGAGCGAACTCGCGAAACCGCCGAAGCGATCGCGGAGCGGGTTGGAATAGCCGTGTCCCTCGACGGCGCGTTGATGGATTGCGATTGCGGTGATTGGACGGGGATGTCGCTCGCCGCGCTGAGGAGAAAACCCGAGTGGCGCGTCGTCACCCAAACTCCTTCAGGCTTTCGGTTTCCGAACGGAGAGTCGTTTCGCGAGCTCGAGAACCGCGTCGGCGAGGTGGTGGAACGACTCGTTGAAAAACACGAGGGCGAAGTCGTCGTCGTGGTCACGCACGCCGACCCGATCAAGGTTGCGCTCTGCCGCGCGGTCGGCAGCCCACTCGACCTGTTCGACCGATTCGCGGTGCGGCCGAGCTCGACGACGGTGATCGCCTACGGTCCCGGCGCGCCGAGCGTGCTCGCGCTGAACTCGTTCGGTTCCCTCGCCCGTGTCGGCGTGCCTTCGGCGGACGGCGCGAGACGTTCGTCTACGCGCGTGGATCGACAAGTGAGCGCGAGCCCGAAGACGAGGTGAGCATGGTGTTCGAGCTCGACTCGCCGTCTCACATCACTTTCGGGGCGATCGGCCCGGTGGGGCAGCGTCTTTTCGTCCTTCAGGCACGTCAAGACGACAACCTCGTCACCTTGAAACTCGAAAAGCAACAGGTCGCCGCGATATCGAGGCACCTCGGCCAAATGCTCGAGGACCTCCCGCGCCCCGGGCATCTCCCCGAGGACACCGAGCTCGAGGTGGAGAACTTCGACGAGCCTGACTTCGTCGTCGGGACACTCGCGATCGCGTACGACTCGGACGACGACCGCGTCGTGATCATCACCGAAGAGGCGACAACCGAAGACGAAGAGTCCGGGGAGACGGCGCGCATCTCCTGCACCCGGGAGCAGGCGGGAGCGCTCGCGATCAAAGGAGTGCGCCTCGTCGAGGCTGGACGGCCCTCCTGTCCGCTCTGCGGCTTTCCGCTCGATCCGAGGGGCCACGTGTGCCCACGCACGAACGGCAACCGAGCACCGCTCACCTGAGCGACGAGGAGTGGATCACACTCCTTCGGGCCGGGGCGATCTCCGTCGAAGGACGGATGCCGTGGAGTTCGAACGCGACCTTGCTCGTGCGCGTCCAATGGAACGAACACGAGGAAAGGGCGGTGTACAAGCCCGGAAGAGGCGAGCGGGAGCTTTGGGACTTCCCACGGCGGTTGTACAAGAGGGAGGTAGCGGCGTTCGAACTCGATCGCGCGCTCGGTCTCGGAGTCGTGCCCGCGGCCGTTGTGCGCCGTGATGCTCCCTTCGGCGAAGGCTCGCTGCAACGATTCGTCGACGCCCGTTTCGACGAGCACTATTTCTCGCTTCGCGAATCATCCGCGTACCACGACTCGCTGCGAGAGATCGCGGCCTTCGATCTGCTCGCGAACAACGCGGACCGCAAAGGCGGCCATCTCCTCGTCGACAAGACGGACAAGTTGTGGGCGATCGACAACGCGCTGACGTTCCACGCGGATTGGAAGTTGCGCACGGTTATGTGGGACTTCGCTGGCGACGCGATTCCCGAGCCCGCGCTCACGGGCGCGAGAAGGCTCGTCGACGCTCTACCCGAGCCGCTTTGCGATCTGCTCTCCGAAGACGAACAGGACGCGCTGCAGGCGAGGGCTCGCATCGTCGTCGACAATCCGGTCTTTCCCGAGCCCGACGACGAGACGCGCCTTCCCTGGCCGCTCGTCTGAGTGCGCGAATCCGTTCCCGCGGAGGCGTTTTCGCACGTCCTCGTCGTTATGGTGATGCCATGACCGAGAGGGCAAGGTCCGCCCGTGAGGATCGCCTCGAGCTCACCGAAGCCGAATGGCGGGGGCGCTTGTCCGACGCCCAGTACAAGGTGTTGCGCGAGAAGGCGACGGACGTCCCCTTCACCGGCGAATACACCCACCCCGGCCGCCGAGGGATCTACCGCTGCGCGGGTTGCGGCGCCGAACTGTTCCTGAGCGATACGCAGTTCGACTCCGGCTCCGGCTGGCCGAGCTTCACCGCTCCGGCGTCGGCTGAGGCGATCGACGAATTCGCCGACCGCAGTTACGGGATGGTGCGGACGGAAATCGCCTGCTCGCGCTGTGGAGGGCACCTCGGCCACGTCTTTCCTGACGGCCCGGGACCGACGGGCGAGCGGTATTGCATCAACTCGAGCGCCCTGGCGCTCGATTCCGCGATCAGCGAAACGGAGAAATCCGAATAACAAGCTCAGATATTCACGCGACTGCAACACCGACGCGGTCAGGTCGTCGCGTGGGGTCGCGAAGATTGAGCCATGTCATTCCCTTGCAGCTTGATGTCGGCGATTCGGGAGTCGCGTGATCAGGACGAGCGCGAATCGACTGTTGGGGCATCAGTCGTCGAGCTCGACCTCGCGTCACGTCACCCTGAACGCTTCATCGTCATCGAGTCGTGTCACAGCACGTGGCTGTTCGATACGGTCGATCGTCGGTTCTGCCGGGTCTTGCGCACTTCGCTCGAGCCGCCGACGGTCGCAACCGATTGGCGTAGCTACGACCGGCTCGTAGTCGAAGACGACACGGACGCGTTCGTCGTCTTCTTGGACTCCTCGGGAACGAGGCTGTTGCGCTCGTGGCGCCACGGTTCACATTGCGCTCACTGCGGACGTGACTGGACCGGGGAGCTGTCTCTCGAGGAACTTCGCAGGGTCGCGCGCGCCTGAGCGGCGCATCTCCCCAGAATCCCGCCGCCGCGCGCCTCCCCCGGTGCCCTGACGGGCACCGGGGGAGCACCTCGCAGGATGATCGCAACCTGGCGTCGATCCGCGAGAATTGAGTCGTGAGCGACACACCGCAAGAAAACCAACCCGAGCCCCTGATCATCGTCACCTCGCCGTCGTCCGACGCGGGTGCGCCACAGGCGGCCGATCGACGCGCAAATGGCGAATCGGTGGAACGCCCGGCGAAGGTGATGCGGATCGGCTCGATGATCAAGCAACTCCTCGACGAAGTGGAGAAGGCTCCGCTCGATGCGGCGTCGAGATCGAGGCTGAAAGAGATCTACGAGCGCTCGGTCGCCGAACTTGCGGACGGGCTCTCCCCCGAGCTCGTCGACGAGCTAGACCGCTTGGCGCTGCCATTCGAATCCGAAGAGCCGAGTGAGGCCGAGCTGCGCATCGCGCAGGCTCAGCTCGTCGGATGGCTCGAAGGGCTATTCCACGGAATTCAGGCGGCGCTGTTCGCGCAGCAGCTCAGCGCGCAGTCCCAGCTCGAAGAGATGCGGCGGCGCAGTCTGCCGGCCGCGTCGAGCGACGAGCAGCCGCAGTCCGACCGTCCGGGGCCGTACTTGTAAGCGGAAGCGACAGGCTCTTCGCGGCGCGGTAAATTCGGCCAGATCGAATGACAATGCTGTAGTTATCCACATAAGTGGATGACCGGTGTGGATGTCCTGTGGAGGCGCCGAATGACGAGCTCGGACAGAACGTCCTCATTCGTCCACCTCCACCAGCACACCGAGTTCTCGATGCTCGACGGCGCGGCCCGCGTCCCCGACCTCGTCGACGCGGCCGTCGCCGATCACCAACCGGCGCTCGCGATCACCGACCACGGGAACATGTACGGGGTCCTCGACTTCTACGCGGAGTGCAAATCGAAGGGCATCACGCCGATCATTGGCATCGAGGCGTACATGGCGGCGAACTCGCGCTTCGACCGACCACAACGCCGCGGCCGCCTCGACGACACCGGTGGCGAGGGAGAACGAGGCGAGAAGCTCTACTACCACCTGACGCTGCTCGCGGAATCGAACGCCGGATACAGCAATCTGATGAAGCTCGCGTCGGACGCCTACTTGGAGGGCTACTTCTACAAGGCGCGCGCGGACTGGGAGCTGTTCGAGCGCTACCACGACGGCCTCATCGCGACGAGCGGGTGTCTCGGAGGAGTCGTCGCCCAGGCGCTGTTATCGGGGGATGAGCCGGGGGCGAAGGCGCTCGCCGGACGCCTACAGGACATCTTCGGACGCGACAACTTCTTCATCGAGTTGCAGGACCACGGGATCGCCGAACAGCGAAGGATCAACCCCGCGTTGATCGAAATCGCCCACGCGCTGAGACGCGCCGTTGGTCGCGACGAACGACGCGCATTACTGCCGCAGGGAAGACGCCGTCGCGCACGACGCGCTGTTGTGCGTGCAGACCGGAACGATGATCGAAGACCCGAAGCGCTTCAAGTTCGAAGGCTCCGAGCACTATCTGAAGACGGCCGCCGAGATGCGACAGCTGTTTCGCGACCACACGGACGCGTGCGACAACACTTTGTGGATCGCGGAGCGCGCGAACGTCGAGATCGAGCTCGGAAAGCCAGTCCTCCCCGAGTTCCCGATCCCTTCCGAGTTCCTGAGAGACACCCCGGAGGACTCGGCGATGGAGTACCTGCGCCACCTCTCTTTGGACGGCGCGAAGGAGCGCTTCGGCGACCCCGTGCCGACAGAGGTGGAAGAGCGCCTCGCATACGAGCTCGGCGTCATCGAGAACATGGGTTTCGCCGCGTACTTCCTCGTCGTGTGGGACCTCATCGCCTACGCGCGCGCTCAGACCATACGGGTCGGGCCCGGGCGCGGCTCGGCGGCGGGCTGCCTCGTCGCGTACTGCCTGCGCATCGTGGATATCGACCCAATCCGTTACGGGTTGGTCTTCGAACGGTTCTTGAACCCGGGCCGCAAGCAGATGCCCGACATCGACATGGACTTCGACGAGCGCTACCGCTCCCAGATGATCAGGTATGCGGCCGAGCGCTACGGCTACGACCACGTCGCGCAGATCGTCACCTTCTCGCGGATCAAGGCGCGTGCCGCGGTGCGCGACGCGGCGCGCGTCCTCGGGTTGCCGTACGCGGTGGGCGACCGGGTCGCAAAGGCGATGCCGCCCCTCGTGATGGGTCGCGACACGCCGCTCGTCGCGTGCTTCGCGAAGCAGAAAGGCTTCGAGAACTCGTACGCCGCAGCGACGGAGCTGCGTGAGATGTACGAAGCCGACCCCGACGCGAAAACGGTGATCGACGTGGCACGCGGCCTCGAAGGACTGCGCCGCCAAGACGGCATCCACGCCGCGGCGGTCGTGATCACGAAAGAACCGCTCACCGAGTACCTGCCGATCCAGCGCAAGCCGGAGCCCGGCCAGGACCCGAAGGATGCGCCGATCGTCACCCAGTACGAGATGCACGGGGTCGAGGCGCTCGGGCTTTTGAAGATGGACTTCCTCGGGCTGAGGAACCTCTCGGTCATCGAGACGGCGCTTGACCTCATCGAGCAAGCGACGGGCGAACGTGTCGACATCGACAGCGTTCCGCTCGACGACGAGAAGACCTTCGAGATGTTGCGTAGCGGGGACACAATCGGCGTGTTCCAGCTCGAGGGCTCGGCGATGCGCACGACGGTGCGAGCGCTAGCGCCGACGACCTTCGACCACGTCGCGGCCCTCGTCGCGCTGTACCGCCCCGGCCCGATGGCCCAGGGCTGGCACCGAGACTATCCGGAGCTGAAAAACGGCCGGATGCCGATCGTCTATCTCCACCCGGACATGGAAGAAGTGCTCGGCGACACCTACGGGCTGATGCTCTACCAAGAGTCCGTGATGCGCGTCGCCCAGCGCTTCGCCGGTTATTCGCTTGAGGCGTCCGACAACTTGCGCAAGGCCGTCGGAAAGAAAGACCGCGACCTGATCGAAGCCGAGCGGGAGAAATTCATCCAAGGCTGCGTCGCGAACGGATACGGAGAAGAGCTCGGCAACACGCTGTTCGAGATGATCAAGCCGTTCGCGGACTACGCGTTCAATAAGTCCCACGCCTACGGATACGGGCTCGTCGCGTACCAAACCGCGTGGCTGAAGGCGAACCACCCCGTCGAGTACCTCGCCGCGTTGTTGTCATCGGTGAAAGACGACAAGGACAAGACCGCGGTCTATTTGGCGGAGTGCCGAAGCCTCGGCATCGACGTGCGCGTCCCCGACATCAACGCTTCGGCGTCGAATTTCACCGCCAGACGATCTCCGGAGTCCTCCGAGAGCCCCGGGACGATCGTCTTCGGTCTCTCGGCGGTGCGCAACGTCGGAGGAGGCGTCGTCGCGCAAATCATCCAAGAACGCGAGCGAAACGGACCGTTTGCCGACTTCCACGACTTCTGCCTGCGCGTCGATCCGTTCGCTCTCAACAAGAGATCTGTCGAGTCGCTCGTCAAAGCGGGTGCCTTCGACAGCCTCGGCCATCCACGAAAAGGGCTCTGCCTGATCTTCGAAGAGGTGATCGACCACGTGCTCGAGCGCCGGCGCGAGGAGGAGCTCGGCATCTCGACGCTCTTCTCGGTGCTCTCGGAGTCGTCCGAGGACACCGCCTCGACGCTCGAAGAGGCGAGGCGGGAGATCCCAGACCTCGAGTTCGACAAGTCAGACCGCCTGGCGTTCGAAAAAGAGATGCTCGGCCTGTACGTCTCGGACCACCCGCTGATGGGTCTCGAGGCCGCCCTCCGCCAGAAGACCGAGATCTCGCTGCGCGAGCTCTTGGACCAGGCGTCGGCTCCCGACGTCGTCGCCGACCTCGGCGCGCCCCGCATCGTCGGCGGGGTCGTCACCGCGCTGAACCGCCGGCGCACCCGCCGCGGCGAGCTGATGGCGACGTTCATCCTCGAGGATCTCGAGTCCGCGATCGAAGTGTTCGTCTTTCCTTCGGCGATGCGCGAATACGGCATGCGCCTCGAAGACGACGCGATCGTCATCGTCCGCGGACGTCTCGATCTGCGAGAGGACGCGCCGAAGCTGATCGCGATGGATATCTCCCGGCCCGAGATCTCGGCCGGCGACTACCCGGGGCGGATCGAAGTCGCCGTCCCCGTCTCCTCGATCACCGACTCGATCGTCGCCAGGCTGAAAGAGCTCGTCACCGAGCATCCCGGCTCGGTCCCGGTGCACATCCGCCTCGGGCCGAAGCTCATCCGCCTGCCCGCCCAGTTCAACGTCGAGCCCGGCGCGGGCCTCGTCGGCGCGCTGAAGGAACTCCTCGGCCAGAACGCCGTCACCGCCTGAGCGAACCGCTGCGACCTGCCCGGGAGCGGGATGTCGCTGGGCGATCGTAGAATGGTGAACGTCCAATCCGCCTCTCGGGGCGGTTCCGCATGCCCAAAGGGCGGCGGCCCAAATTGCGGGTCGCCACACTCGAGCTGTGAGGGGTTGTCGAGAGTGATCGACGTCGATACGAAAGACTGCACGGCGCTCAGCGATTCCGAGATCGCCGAGCTCGCGGACCTGTGCGCCGAGAACGACAACGGATACGAAGTCGGGTTCCTCTCGAAAGTCCGTGAGGAGTGGGTGCTCGTCTCCCAGGCCCGGGAGAACCAGAAGCTGCGCGGCTTTGCCTTTTCGACCCTCGAGCGGATCGGCGGCACGCCGAGCCTGCTCGTCGGCGTCGGGGCGTTCACCCGCACGAACTCCGCTGACCAGGCCCTGCGGGCGGTGATGCGGGACCTCTTCCGCCGGGCGGTGCTGGCGTTCCCCGATGAGGACGTGCTCGTCGGGACGCGGATGATCGACCCCTCCGCGTTCCGTGGCTACGGCGGCCTCTCCGAGGTCGTGCCCCGCCCAGGCCACAAGGCCTCGGGCGAAGAGCGGGCGTGGGGGCGGCGCCTCGCCAAGCGCTTCGGTGTCGACGGGCGGCTCGACGACCGGATCTTCGTCGTGAAGGGCGACGGCAACTCGACTGGGATGCTCGACTACTCGCCGCGCAAAAAGCCCGCCCTCGCCAACAAGCTCGCCGAGCTCTTCAAGCCGGTGACGGCCTCACGGCGTGACACTCTCGTCGCGTTCGGCTGGGCGATGGCCGAGGATCTCGCCGCCGGGTCCCTCCCGAAGTAAAGCCCGCACCTGCTTCTTGCCGCGACCGGGGATGCGCCGCGGCAGCACTGCAGCGACCATCTTCGGTGCGTGGCCCTCGCGCACGCGCCCGAGTGCGCAGATCAGATAGCTGGGCCGGAAGCCGAGCGCCTCGACGAGCGGACCTTTGCTCAACGGGCCGGACGAGTTGCCGAGCGCGCGCACGGCGAGAGGGTCGATGATCGGCACCTCCTGGCTGATCCCCGACCACTCGACCGAGGCGACGACGGTGCCGTCGACGCGCGCGGAGAGAGCGAGCTGACGCGGCGAGGTTTCGACGATCGCGACCGACTGGTGTGACCCGTCCAAGTCCGTGTACGCGATCGACGGTCCCCAACTCGAGAGCAGAGACGTGCCCGGACGCTCCGGCGAGGCGAGCTCGCGCAGCAGCCTTCGGACCGGCCGAAGACGCGGGCGACCTACGTAGACGGGCGCGTCGGTGATCGAGATCGCCTCCGGCCGCGCCGGATCGATCGTCTCGTCGTCGCCCGCCAAGCTCACCGTGACGACGTCGAAGCGAGTGACTTTCAAGTAGCCGTCGCTCGTCTGCGCATGGACGAACTTCTGTGCCTCGTCAGGTCGCGAGCGCAGCACCGCGCCCGAGGAGACGTCGACTCCGATCCACTCGGTCGCGCCTGCGAATAGCACGAGGCAGGTAAGCCCGGATCCGGCGACGGCGCGGGGACGCACGCCGGGCTCGATCCTGCGCGGCAGTCGGACCCGGGCGCGGGGCTCTTTCATCTCGCGCCTTCGAGCGCCTCTGTCGCCGCGGCGGCGATCGCTGCATCGACGGAACTGGGCGCGTGCACCGGAGCGAGACACGCTCCTTTCCGACAGACGTACACCCCGTCTTTGTCCTTCCCCTCGCTGAGCGGGCTTCCGCTGTTTACGCCACAGATGACGACGCGTTCTGGCGCGTACGGGCGTGCCGACGCGACCGCCATTCGGTCGTCGTTGCCGACGACGACGACCTCCACGGCGCCGATATCCAAGAACAGCGCAGCTTCGACGAGCTGGGGAAAGGCGATCGGTGAACGCTCGAGGGCGAGACCCGCCGCGTCGACCGTCGCCCGCGCCCGTTCGAGGAACGTCTCTTCGGACGTGATCGCGCCGAGTCGCGCGAGTGCGAGTGCGGCGATCGAACCCGCGGCTGGCGTCACTCCGTCGTAGAGCTCGCGCGGGCGAACGACGAGCGGCTCGGCGTCGACACCCGTCTGGTACCAACCGCCGTCTTCGGCGGAGAAGAGGGCGACGAGCGCGTGCGCTGTCTCCGTTGCATGTTCGAAGTCCTTCGCGTCTCCGCTCATCTCACCGAGGCGCGTGAACGCGTCCACCAGCCAGGCGTAGTCGTTCGCCACCGCGAGCTTGTCCGCGTGGCCGTTCGCGTACGAACGCAGCCAACGACCGTCGTCGCGCCGCAGGTGCCCGCCCAAGAAGTCGAGGATCTCGCGCGCCGCGTCGCGCCAGACGTTGTTGCCGGTCGCGGCCGCCGCCTCCGCGAGCACCGACGCGGTCATCGCATTCCACTCCGTGATGACCTGATCGTCGAGCCCGGGCCTTTGGCGTCTCGAACGCGCGGCGAAAAGACGCGCCCGTGCCTCCTCGATCGCATCAGGCCGGATAAAGGGGCCGCGTACGGGTCGGTGCAAGACGTTGCGTCCTTCGAAGTTCCCCTCCTCGGTTACCCCGTACCACGCTGCGGCGGGGTCGGCGCCGTCTCCGAGGACCTCGTCGAATTCGGCACGGCTCCAGAGGTAAAAGCGGCCCTCTTCGCCCTCTGAGTCCGCATCCTCCGCGGCGTAGATACCCCCCGATGACCCCTTCAAGTCCCGCAGCAGGTAAGAGAGCGTCTCTTCGAGGATTTGGAGATAGCGTGCCTCGCCGCTCAGCTGCCAGGCGTGGAGATACAGCCGGGCGAGGGCCGCCTGGTCGTAGAGCATCTTTTCGAAATGCGGGATCTGCCAGGCCCGGTCGACCGAGTACCGGCAGAACCCACCGCCCAAGTGGTCGTAGATCCCGCCCGAGGCCATCGCGTCGAGCGTCGACAGGACCATCTCCCGGGTCTCGCGCTGTCCGAGCCGCTCCGCGTGCAGGGCGAGTTCGAGGATCGGCGCCTGCGGAAACTTCGGCGCCCGGCCGATCCCGGGGTGCTCCTCGTCGAAGAGCTCGACGAAACGCGCCGTCGCCTCATTTGCGAGTGTGATCGCGGATGGCCGCGAGGAAGACCGCTCCATCTCTTGCAGCCGGGTTGCGACCGCCGAGGTGAGGGCGTGCGCGTCGGAGTCGATCTCGGCGCGTCTTGTCGTCCAGGCGTTCGCGATCGCGTCGAGCACGTCGATGAAGCCAGGCGACGAGTGGCGGGCGGTCTTCGGGAAATACGTGCCGCCGAAGAACGGCCGGCCTTCCGGAGTGGCGAAGACGGACAAGGGCCATCCCCCGCGCCCTGACAGCGCCTGCACGGCTTCGAGATAGATCGCGTCGACGTCGGGGCGTTCTTCGCGGTCGACCTTCACCGGGACGAAGGACTCGTTCAATCGCTTCGCGACCTCGCCGTCCTCGAAGCTCTCGTGTGCCATGACGTGGCACCAGTGGCACGACGCGTATCCGATCGAGATGAATAGCGGTCGGTCGAGGCTCTTCGCGCGCCCGAGCGCCTCATCGCCCCACGGCAACCAGTCGACTGGATTGTCGGCGTGCTGGCGGAGGTACGGGCTCGCCTCGGCGGATAACGAATTCATCGGCGCCGTCCCGAGGCGAGCTCGCGTACCGCGTCGCGGCGGACCTTTCCGATCACGGTGCGTGGCAGGGCGTCGACGACGATCACTTCACGTGGAGCGGCGATCGGTCCGAGTTGGCCCGCGACGTGGGCGCGCAGCTCGTCGAGGTCAGGCGGGGTTTCGTCGTCGGCCTCGACCACCGCGACGACGCGCTCTTGCCACTCCTCATCCGCGACGCCGACGACCGCGGCGTCGCGCACCTTCGGATGCGACCGCAGCGACTCCTCGACCGGCGATGGCCAGACCATCTCGCCTCCCGAGCGGATCACCTCGGCTGTCCGTCCGAACACTTCGATGCTCTCGTCGTCGAGTAGTCGTCCCGCATCACCAGTCTTGAACCATCCGTTTCGTTTCGGGTCTGTCCCGTCGCGGTAGCAGCGCAGCAGCATTGGGGCGTTGATCTCGATCTCGCCATCGGTGACGCGCACCGTCACGCCATCGATCGGCCACCCGTCGTACACGACGCCGCTCGCGGTCTCGGTCATCCCATACGTCGCGACGGCGTTCGGAGGCTTGTCTCGCGGTATGGCGCCGCCACCGAGGAGGATCGTGCGGAAACGACGGGCTTCGTCGCCGAGCCGTCGACACGTCGTCGGCACGAGCGAGATCAAGGTGGCGCCGCGGCGCGCGGCGTCGACGACGCGCGCAACATCGAAGGACTCGTGGATCTCGAGCGGTGTCTTCGAAGCGAGCGCCCGCGTGATCACCGACAGCCCGCCGACGTGCACGATGGGAAGACAACACAGCCAACGATCGCGATCGGGATCGACGCGAAGACGCGCGTTCGTCGCCTCCGCCGATGCGGCGATCGCGTCGTGGGTGAGGACGACCCCGCGAGGATCCCCTGTCGTGCCTGATGTCACGACAACGAAGGCGTCGCCCTCCTCGACGGGAATCGGATCATCTGATGGAGTCTCTGCTCCTGTCGGGGTCACGACCGCGGCGGGTCGCAACGTCGCGACGAGTCGGCGCTGAGCGACAACGGGCAGGCGCTGATCGACTGGCCACACGGCGTCCCCGGCGTCGTGCGCCCTCGTCATCGCCTCCAGGAAGGCCGCGCCGCCCGGAAGATCAAGCGCGACCAGGCGGTTCACTGGCAGTAGCCTAACTGGGCGATGAGTGCCCCTGACCTGGACCTTCCTGTCTGGAAAGCGCAAGGCGACTATCGCGACATCCTCTACGAGCGCGCCGAGGGGATCGCGAAGATCACGATCAATCGGCCCGAGGTGCGCAACGCTTTCCGGCCGCAGACGATCTTCGAACTTTCGCACGCCTTCGATGTGGCGCGAGACGATCCAGAGATCGGCGTCGTCATCTTGACGGGTCAGGGCACAGAGGCGTTCTGTTCCGGCGGCGATCAGAAGATTCGCGGTGACGACGGCTACCTCGGTGACGACGAGGTCGCGGCGCGAGGCATCGGCCGCCTCAACGTCCTCGACCTTCAGATCCAGATCAGGCGGCTGCCCAAACCTGTCGTCGCGATGGTCGCCGGCTACGCGATCGGTGGAGGGCACATCCTCCACCTCGTCTGCGACCTCACGGTCGCCGCGGACAACGCTCGCTTCGGACAGAACGGACCACGTGTCGGGAGTTTCGACGGCGGATTCGGTGCCGGACTGCTCGCTCGCACGATCGGCACGAAGCGGGCGAAGGAGATCTGGTTCCTCTGTCGGCGATACGACGCCCGGCGCGCGTACGAGATGGGACTCGTCAACGCTGTCGTCCCACTCGATCGACTCGAGGCGGAGACCATCACGTGGTGCCGCGAGATGATGCGACTTTCACCGACCGCGCTGAGATTGTTGAAGGCTGGGTTCAACGCAGCGGAAGACGGCCTCGCCGGGATCCAGCAACTTGCCGGCGACGCGACGATGCTCTTTTACATGACCGAAGAGGCTCAAGAAGGTCGTGACGCCTTCGTCGAAAAGCGCGCCCCGGATTTCAGCCGGTTCCCCCGGCGACCGTGACCGACGGGCGCCCGTTCGACGATTCTGTCGGCGTGGCGAACTACTCGGACTGGGTCTCCGCCGCGCGCCCACGCACGCTCGCAGTTGCTCTGTCCGCAGTCGCGGTGGGAATCGGCGTCGCGCGCGCGACTGGTCACGTCGACTGGTGGCACGCCCTCTTCGCGCTCGTCGTTGCTCTTGCGATGCAGATCGGCACGAACTACGCGAACGACTACTCCGACGGAGTGCGCGGCACAGACACCCGCCGCGTCGGTCCCGTCCGCCTCGTCGCTTCGGGTCGGGCGAGTCCGTTCGCGGTCAAACGAGCGGCGCTCGTGACGTTCGCCATCGGTGCTGTCTTCGGACTCGTTCTCTCGCTTGTCACCTCTCCGTGGCTGATCCTTCTTGGCGCGGCGTCGGTCGCGGCGGGCTGGTTGTACACCGGCGGGCCCCATCCGTACGGCTATCTCGGCCTCGGCGAGGTGTTCGTCTTTTGTTTCTTCGGGCTGTTCGCCGTGGTGGGAACGGCCTACGTCTCTTCTGGGAGTGTTCCGTCGTTCGCGTGGATCGCCGCTTCCGCAATCGGCTTTCTCGCCGTGGCGCTGTTGGTGGTGAACAACTTGCGCGACCGAGTCACAGACCAGGCGGCCGGCAAGAAGACGCTCGCTGTGAAGCTCGGAGACCGCCCGACTCGCGTCCTTTATGTGTCATTGATCGCCGGCGCATTCGGTCTCGCGCTTGGAACAGCCGTCTTCCGCGGTTTCGCCCTCCTCGCGCTCGTGGGATTGCCGTTCGCCCTTCGTCCGGCAGCGATCGTGGTCAAAGGTGCGGAGGGCGCGGCGCTGGTCCCGGCGCTCGTGCTGACGACGCTCCTGCAGGTCGTCTTCGGGGTCGCGTTTGCGTTCGGAGTCGCGATCTGATGCCGCGACGACGATCAGGCGTGATGCTGGAGAAGCACAAAGCCCATGACGGCGGTGGCGAGCTTGGTCGGCCTCTCGAACGGCCAGGCGTGGCCGGCAGATGGGACCGTCGATGTGGCGGCGTTCTTTCCGATCACCGCCGCCATCTCCTCGCCGAGGGCGCGGAACTTCGCATCGTGCTCGCCGGCCACGATGAAGACCGGCATCTCCAGTCGGCGCAGACGCTCAACGTCGTAGACCTGCGTACCGGTCCCGAGGCGGCGAAGCGCGCGAGCGAGCCCGGTGGTCGTGTTCTCTTCGCGCGCCGCGCGGCCCCGGGCTTCAGGAGCAAGGCTGGCGAAGAGCGGCTGCGCGAGCCACTCGTCGAGGAACTGCGCGAGCGAAATGGGGGTTCCAGCGGAACCGTCGAGTCGACCCGCGAGCGCTTCGTCCGCGCGACGACGTTCGATTCGCTCCTTTTCGTCGGCGATGCCCGGCGAGACGCCGGCGAGGACCATCGTTCTCACGGACTCCGGAAAGTGGAATGCGGCGTGCAGGGCGACTCGGCCCCCCATCGAGTATCCGACGTAGGTCGCTTCGCCGACGGCTTCGACGAGGAGACGGCCCGCGTCGTCGAGGTCCGCCACCTCGACGTCGGCCGAGCGACCGTGACCGGGAAGGTCCACGGTCACGACCTCGAAATGCTCCGACAGGGCGTGTACCTGCTCGGCCCAGGACCTGCCCGTCTGCGTGAAACCGTGGATGAGCACGATCCGCTCCCCGGAGCCGAACGTCTCGGTCGCGAGCGCGCGCGACAAGTCTCGGGTCTGACCGGGCACGAGTCGTGACGCTACAAGCGACTTTCGCCGCGACGCTCGTCGATGAGTGGGTACGCGCCGGGATCCGCGACGCCGTGGTGTCTCCCGGATCGCGCTCGAGCGCGCTCGCCATCGCGCTGGCGGGAGACGGTCGGGTCGAGACCCACGTTCGACTCGACGAGCGATCGGCCGGGTTCTATGCGATCGGCATCGCCCTCGCATCCGGGCTGCCCGTCGTCGTCGTGACGACGAGCGGCACTGCGGCCGCGGAACTCCATCCCGCCGTCATCGAGGCCGACCTTGCCGGCGTTCCGCTCGTCGTCTGCACCGCCGACCGACCGTTCGAACTGCAAGACGTCGGCTCTCCGCAGACCGTCGACCAACGCCATCTCTACGGGCGCGCTGTCCGTTTCTTCGCCGATTTCGACGTCGCCTCCGAAGAGGCGAAACCGCAATGGCGATCTCTAGGGAGCCGGCTCGTCCTCGAAGCCCAGCATTCGGGGCGTGGACCGGGCCCCGTCCATGTGAACCTCCCTTTCCGAGAGCCTCTCGGGGGCGAGCCCGACGACGTGCCGAAAGGGCGCGACGGCGCGCGCCCCTTCCACGAGGTGATCGGCGGCTCGCCCGCATCAGAAGAGGCCGTCGCCCAGCTCGTCGCGCTCATCACGTCGACGAAGCGGGGCCTCATCGTCGCCGGCCGGGGTGGTGCGAGCGCGAATTCGTGCCAAGCGATCTCCCAGGCGAGCGGCTGGCCGGTGCTCTCCGACGCGGTGGCGTTCCCCCGCGAGACAAGCGACGGCGTCATCGCGGCGTGGGAGACCATCGTGAAGTCGCCTTTCGCGACGACCACGCTCCGACCAGACGTCGTCGTCCGGGTCGGAGCACCGCAGGCCTCCCGGCCGTTTTCGGAGTGGCTCGCGGACTCAACGGAGTCAGGGACCCGCCACGTGCTCATCGACCCGTACGGAAGGTTCCTCGACCCGGGACGGCTTTCGGAGACCGTCGTGCGCGCGGGTCCCGACGAGCTGTTCTTCGAGGTGGAACGTCGTCTCGGGGGCGCGACCCCGACGCGGCCGTTCTTCCAGGCTTGGGTGGAAGCGGAGCGCTCCGCGGAACTCGCGATCGACGAGCTTTTGAGCGAGATCCCCGAAGCGAGCGAGCCCGCGGTGGCGCGCGACCTTTTCGCGCTCGTCCCGCACCGTTCGGCGCTCGTCGTCTCCTCCTCGATGCCCGTTCGTGATGTCGACGCGTTCGGTCGGCCCCGCGTCGGGGCGCCGGTCGTGTACGCGAACCGCGGGGCGAACGGCATCGACGGTGTCGCGTCGACGGTTCGCGGCGTCGCCGCGGCGCGCAAGGTGTCTGTTTCCGGGTCCGCACCGACCGTCGGACTGCTCGGGGACCTCGCGTTCTTGCATGACCTGTCTGCCCACGTCTTCGGATCAGACGAAGCGCGCGTCGGCGCTACCTACGTCGTTGTCGACAACAGAGGCGGCGGGATCTTCTCGTTCCTGCCGTATGCGAAATCGCTCCGTCACGACACCTTCGAGCGCGCGTTCGCCACTCCGCAGGCGACCGACATTTCGGCGCTCGCCACCGCGTTCGGATTCGGGGTCTTCGACGTCGACGAGCGCTCGGCGTTCGCCGAGTCAGTATTCGCCGCGATCTCTGCGGGTTCGGATCACCTCGTCCTCGTTCGCACGGAACGAGAACGCAACGTCGAGATACACGCCGAACTCGATCGCGCAGTCGAGGTGTCGCTCGTGCGCGCGCTCGGCGCGAGCTGAGCGCGCTGCGACTTAGACGTCGTCTGCGGCAGCGTCGAGCACCGCGCGCGCACGCCGCACCATCGGCTCGTCGACCATCGCTCCGTCGACGCTGATCGCGCCGCGCCCTTTCGTGCCGGCAGCCCGGTGCGCGTCGACGACTCGTCGCGCGGTACGCGACCTGTTCGGCGTTGGGGGTGAAGGCGTCGTTCGCGAGCGGGACCTGGCGAGGGTGAATGCACATCTTCCCCGAGTAGGCGAGCGCGCGAGCGAACTCGGCCTCGGTACGGAAGCGATCATCGTCGGCGTAGTCCGCGACGATCCCATCCAACGACGCGACCCCGGCCACAGCAGCGACGAGCGCCACCTTCGAGCGCGAGTAGAGGACTTCGAGGCCCTCGACCGTCCTTTCGCCTCCGATGTCCGCCGTCAAATCCTCCGCCCCGAAGTAGACCGCCGCGACGCGCGGGTGCGAGGCGATCTCGCGCGCGTCGAGGACGCCGAGACCGGTCTCGATCCCCGCGACGATCTCGAGTTCCGCGAGGCCGAGTTCTCCGAGTCGTTCGGCGACGGCTCCGAGATCGCTCGGCCTCTCGACCTTCGGGACGACGATTCCCGCCAGTCCGGGCACGAGGGATTCGAAGTCGCCCGCGAAGTGCGCAGAAGGCACCGGATTCACCCGGACGAACAGGGCGAAATGTGGGGCGTCGGCGACGATCTGGCTCGCCGCGGCGCGTGCCTGTTCGCGCCCGGCGTCCTTTGCTGACTCGGGAACCGCGTCTTCCAAGTCGATGATGCCGAGGTCGCAGGCGAGCGCGGGGAGCTTCACCGCGCGCTCCGGAGACGTCGCCGGGGTGAACAGCGCGCTTCGCCAGCGTCGCGCGCGTGCTTCGGTTGTCACGACTGCGGCGTGGGACGCTTGCGGTCGGGTGCGTGGTCGCGCTTGTAGACCATCGCGGTCCTCTTGAAGCTGATCACGACCTCGCCCCGTTGGTTGTAACCGGTCGAGCGCATCGTCACGATGCCCGCCTCCGGATGCGACGCGGACTCGCGAGCCTCGAGAACCTCCGAGCGCGAGTAGATGGTGTCTCCTTCGAAGACCGGGTGCGGGAGCTTTACCTCGTCCCACCCGAGGTTGGCGAGTACGTTCTGGGTGAGATCGGCAACGCTCTGGCCCGTGACGAGCGCAAGGGTGAAACACGAGTTCACGAGCGGTTGGCCGAACGTGGTCTGCGCGGCGTAGTGCTTGTCGATGTGGATCGCTTGCGGGTTTTGCGTCAGCAAGCTGAACCAGACGTTGTCCGCTTCGGTGATCGTCCTTCCTGCGGCGTGCTCGAAGACGTCACCGGGCGAGAGGTCCTCGAAGTACGGCCCCGTCGGAGCAGGATGCACCGCCACGTCGCCTCCTTCGTTCGGGAACGCGCCGATGGTAGGAGAAGAGAGAAGACCCGCCTCAGCTGGCGAACCGGCGCGCGTCTCGGGCTGCGTAGCGGGCGACGTCGATGTCGATGTCGGATGCCTTTTCGATCGCCTCGACGATCTCAGCGAGCGAATCCGCCGGGAACGCGCAGGTCATCTCTTCGGGCGACATCCCCATCCTCGCCCGTGACAGCGCGCAGCCGGCGCTCGCCGCCGCACGCCGCTGCTCTTTCGCGATCGCGACGATTTGGCACTGCGGTTTCCCGCTGATCGAGAGGGACGGGACGGCGTCGGAGATCACCATCAGCTGGCGCCCGTTGATCCGCACTATCACAACTTCGGGTTGGACCCCTTCGGGGAAGGAGTCGAGCGGGCCGTAGGTGATCGCCTGCGGGTGGGGCGACACGCTCGGCAGGTCGGCGACGTCGTCTTCGCCGACCCAGTGCGCCGCGAGGAGGGTCTTCACGTCGTCGTTCTTTGCCACCTCGCCGAGCGTCGCGAGGCCGTGGGTCACGCGACCGACGGAGCAGTTGCCGTGGTCTTCGGGCACGGTGGTGAAGACGCGATCGGTCGCTTTCAACCAGAAGACGCACCCGGCGCTGACGCGTCCGCGGCGGCCGTCCGAAGCCGGCTCGGACATCGGCTCGTCGAAGGCCGGAACAGAGGCGGGTCTCGTCGCGCCGAACGCTATCGCGATCGGTGGGGCTTCCAGGTGGAGCGCGACACGAAGTCGCCGCGCGATGTCGGGCCAGTTGGTGATCGCCATCTCGTCGTTCTAGCCGCGCTCGGACATTCGAGGGAGCGCCGGAGCCCTGTGGCAGGCTGAATTCATGGCGAAGGCGTCTGAGGACCTCGCATTTCGCGGGCTCGTGCACCAAGTGAGCGACGTCGCGCTGCTGGGGCGCCTCGACACCTCGCACGAGACGATCTACGCCGGCTTCGACCCCTCCGCTGACAGCTTGCACATCGGAAACCTGATGCTGCTGTGCACGCTTAGGCGCCTGCAGCAATTCGGTCACCGCCCGATCGCCGTCGCTGGAAGCGGGACCGGCCTCGTCGGCGACCCGGGCGGGAAAGACACCGAGCGTCCGCTCATGTCCTTGGACGAGCTCCAGGCGAACGTCGAGGGCATCCGCCCCCAACTCGAGCGCTTCTTGGACTTCTCTTCCTCCGCGGGCGAGGCGAGGGCGATCGTCGTCGACAACGGCTCGTGGCTCTCGAATCTGCGGGTGATCGAGTTCCTGCGCGAGGTCGGCAAGCACTTCACCGTGAACCAGATCGTGGCGAAGGAATCGGTGAAGAACCGCTTCGAGCGGCCCGATCAGGGCATCTCGTACACCGAGTTCTCCTACATGCTCTTGCAGGCGTACGACTTCCTCCATCTTTTCGACGAATACGACTGCCGAGTGCAGATCGGCGGCAGCGACCAGTGGGGAAACATCACGATCGGTGTCGACCTGATCAGGAGAGTTCGCGGAGAGACCGCGTACGCGCTGACGACGCCGCTTGTAACTAAGGCCGACGGGACGAAGTTCGGCAAGTCGGAGGAGGGTGCGCTCTTCCTCGACAAGCGACGTACGAGCCCGTTCGAGCTCTACCAGTTCTTCCTGCGCACCGACGACGCGTCGGTGCCCAACTACCTGCGCTACTTCACATTTCTCGATCACGAAGAGATCGCCGCGCTCGACGAGGCGACCGCCAAGCATCCCGAACGTCGTGAGGCGCAACGGGCGCTCGCGGCCGAGGTGACGACGCTCGTCCACGGCGAGGAGGAGACGCGCCGCGTCGAGCGCGCCGCGGAGGCTCTCTACACAGAAGACGTCACCCGGCTCGACGAAGAGACCCTCCTCGAGGTGTTCGCCGACGCACCATCGTCGACCCATGCCCGTACGACGATCGACGGCTCGGGCCTCGACCCGGTGGATGCGTTCGCCCTTTCGGGGCTCGTGCGGTCGAAGTCGCAGGCCCGCACGGCTTTGGAACAGGGGGGCGCGTACGTGAACAACCGGCGGCTCGAAGCCGGGGAAAAGATCACGTCTGACCGGTTGATCGCCGGGAAGTACCTCGTATTGAGACGCGGGCGCCGGGAGCTCCACCTGCTGCGCTTCGAATGACGAGGACGCGCCTCGTCGCGGTGATCGGTACCCTCGTTTTGGCGCTCGTCGCCGCGGCGTGCGGAGGATCGCACACGACGTTGCCGCAGAGGCTTCGCGCGTGGGAGTCCGGCGCGTCCTACCTCCAAGACCAGAGCCTCATCTCTACCGACATCCGCGAGATCGCGACGGGGATTCGTACGGGACCGTTGCAGGCACTGCACACCGCGTGTGACGGTCTCGCCGTCGACTCAGCGAACGCCTACGGCGAGTTGCCTACGCCCGAGCAAGCGCTCACAAGCGACCTGAACGACGAGTACCTCACGGCGACTAACGCCGCGCAGTCGTGTTCGACGTCGACATCGCGGCACGGCGGGCGGATCGAGCGCTACCTCACGCTGATCGCGCGCGCAAAGCGCGACTTGCGCGGCGCGAACGCGCGGATCGCCCGCATCCTTTTCCCTTGATCCTCAGCCGCCTTCTATGAGCGCGCGCTCGGCGAGGGGGACCGGCAGGCAGCCGCTCCCAGCGATGAGGTCGTGGAACTGGCGGAGGTCGCGTCCCTCCTCTGAGACGAACCGCTCCCGCATCCGCTCGATCTCGAGGCATCCCGTCAAGTACGAGGGCGCCTGCGTCGGCCACTGGCAGTAGCGGCCGACCTCGGCTCGCGCAACCGGCTCGGTGAGCCCGACGCCGTCGCGCATGAACATCACCGCATCTTCGAAGTTCATGTCGCCGATGTGGAGCCCGGTGTCGACGACGATGCGCCCCGCTCGCCAGATGCGCGCGTTGAGATGCCCGAGAAGGCTCGTGTCGTCCGCGAAGTAACCCTGCTCGCGCATCATCTTCTCCGCGTACAGCGCCCAGCCTTCGGAGAAGTACGAGGAGTGGATGAACTGACGGACGCGACGCGGGTTCGCCTTCATCCAAGTGAGGTGCCAGTGGTGCCCCGGGTAAGCCTCGTGCACGGTGACCGTCGGAATGGACTGGAAGCTGTTGGCGGCCAGACGACGCTCGTCTTCCTCGGCGGTCGAGCCCTGGGGCGGCCACGGCACGTTGAAGTGCCCTCGGCGACCGGGTCGAAACGCCGGAGGAGAGAAGTACGACGCGACGGCGAGGACCGGACGCAACACCTCCGGTGTCGGTTCGACGACACACTCCTCGTCATCGGGGAAGCTGACGAGGCCGTGCTCGACGAGGTAGGCGCGCGCCTTTTCGGACTCGTTCGCGTACGCAACGCGGAGCCCTTCGAAGTCCTCCGCGTGGTGATCGCGCGCGGCGTTGAAGACTTCGGCCCACGACGACGCGCCGGGGTCGATGCGAGAGGCGATCTCGTTCGCTTCTTCTTCGAGCTCGGCAAAGACCCGACGCCCGCGCTCGCGGAGCTCGCGGACGTCGAAATCGAACAGCTCGCGCTCGTGAAGAAGTGCCGTGTACCGGTTCTCTCCGAGCGCGTACGAACCCTGCGCCGCCTCGCCGAGCTCAGCGAGGAAGGAGCCGAATGCGGCGCACGCCTCGGCGGCGACTCGACCCGCTTGCGCGACCGACTCGCGCAGCTCTGCAACGGAGAACTCAAGGGGAAGCGCGTCTTCGAAGTACGAGACCGCCGCCTCGCACTGCTGTTGCGCGCGGCCGACGATGAGCGGGCTCGCGAGCTCTGCCGAGAGGTTCGCTCGTCCGGATTCGAGCGCGCCGGCAATCGCGCGCAGCCGGCTCGCGACGTAGCCGGCGAGTTCTTGTTCCGGGAAGATCCGATGGACGACGAGCGTCAAGACGCCTTCGAAGCACGGGTCGAGGTACGCCATCGGGTCGCGCCGCCACGCCTGCCACGACTCGAGCACCACCCGTCCGCGAAGCGTCGAGACGATGCCGTCACGGTCGACCCGCTGGGCTGGGGACAGACCGTCGTCTCCCGTTGAGCCGAGGCGCTCGATCCACTCGTTGTTCGCGCGCCGTCTTTTCGCGAAGGATTCTTCGCTCAGATCGTCGATCTCGCCGTGTGCTCCGTCAGCGCCGAGCGCGCTCGCCATAACCGGCGAGTCGGCGAGCTGTTCTTGCAACCAGTCCTCGAGGACCCCGTCGAACGCGTAATCGCTCATTGCCCGACCATATGCGAACGCCTCACATCCACGCACGGAGTACGAGAGACGCTCAAGTAGCGTCGGGACGTGCCAATTGAGCACGACGCGCTCGCGAGCGCCCCCGCGCATGCAGATGAGGAGGCCTTCGACCGGCTGCGCCGCAGGGTGCTGTGGTCGATGCCGACCGGTCTGTACCTGATCGGGTCGATCGCCGACGGGGCGCGCAACATGATGACGGCCAATCTCGTCACCCAGGTGTGCGTCGATCCGAAGCTCGTCGGGGCGGCGATCGAAAAGACCTCGCGTACCCACGAGCTCATCGAACGTGGAATGGTGTTCTCGGTAGCGATGCTCGACCGAGAAGACCGGGCGATCGTCCGGAAGTTCGTCAAACCTGCGACAGATGATGAGGCCGCCCACACGTTGAACAGTTTCGAATACATCGACGCATCGGCGACTGGCGCGCCCGTCCTCACCGCGGCGATCGCGCACCTCGACTGTCGTCTCCACAAGTCCGTGCCGCTCGGATCGCATACCTTTTTCATCGGCGAGGTCGTTGACGCGGCGTTCGGGCCGACTCCCACCGACGACGACCGCAAAGTGCTGCGCGTCGAAGACACCCGAATGAGCTACGGCGGATGACGGCTCCCGTCTGGGGGCAAGCCAGCAGTCGTTCCGCGTCGCGCGCCACGTGCAGGGGATCGGAGCGCGCGTGACGACGGCTGTCGGATCCGCGTCCCATGCCCCGCGCCGCGGGAGGTCGTCGCGACCCGACGAGCTCTCGGTCCGCTTCATCGATCGCGACGCGGACTTGGAGGACCTCGTCGACGAAGTGGGCGATGCGATCGATTACGCGATCGACACGGAGTTCCACCGCGAGCGGACGTACTTCGCTCAGCTCGCGCTGGTGCAACTTGCGTGGAACGGTGGAGTCGCGGCCATCGATCCGTTGGCCGTAGATCTCGTCCCGCTGAAGAAGATCTTGCGCGGCCAAGGCACCGCGGTGATCCACGCCGCGGATCAGGACCTCGAAGTGCTCGAGCGCTCGACTGGCGCGGTGCCGGCGCGCATGTTCGACACGCAGCTCGCGGCGCGATTTTTGGGCATGTCGTCGCCGTCGCTCGTCTCCCTCGCCGACAAGATGCTCGGGATCCGCCTGGAAAAAGGCGACCAACTCGCCGACTGGACACGAAGGCCGCTTCGGCGAGAACAAATCCAGTACGCGGCCCACGACGTTGCGCACCTCATCGAGTTGAAAGCGGCGATTTCCGACGAGCTGTCGAGGCGCGGACGGCTCGAGTGGGCCGAAGAGGAGTGCGCAGTTCTTCTCGAACGGGCGCGCGCCTTGCCGCTCCCCGAACAGGCGTGGTGGAGGCTCCGTCAGGCCCGGCAGTTTCGTGGAAGCGCGAGGGGTGTCGCGCAAAGCGTCGCCGCCTGGCGGGAAAGGCGCGCACAGACGATCGATCGGCCGGTTCGCTATGTGCTGTCGGACCTTGCCGTCGCGGCGATCGCGCACCGTCCGCCGCACAGCCGTACGGACCTCGAGCACGTGCGCAACCTGGACCTGCGCTCACTGTCCCAAGGCATCGTCGCCGAATTGCTCGGTGCGGTCGCCGAGGGCGAGTCCCTATCTGGCTCTGCGATCGCCGTCCCTCCCGGGCCGGACGGCGCCGGGGTCGCGAAACCTGCTGTCGCGCTGGCGCTCGCGTACGCGGGAGAACTCGCGCGCACCCTCGACATCGACGCTTCGCTGCTCGCGACTCGCGCCGACGTGATCGATTTTCTGCAAGTTCCTCCGACCGGGCGGCTCACGGAGACATGGCGACACCACCTCGTCGGCGAACCGCTCGCCCGTCTGGCGGCTGGCAACGCCGCGCTCGCCCTTCAAGGTGGCGATCTCGTGATCGAAGAGCGTTCGTTTCGCCCGATCTCGAGCTGAGCGGAGCGTCAGGGAGACGATTCGAGCGCGGCCCGCACACGCGCCGAGAACTCGTTCACCGCATCGGCGTTGCCCCTTGGTGCGCCGGGCCAATCGTCGACGCGCGCCCCCCAGAACTCGTGGGGGGTGCCGGGATAGCGCGCGATGACGTGCACGTGGTGGTGCGGGATGTGGTCGAAGACGAAGGAGTAGACCGCCTCGGCGCCGAAGCCTTCGAGCACCTTCGCCAGCCGGGTGACCATCGCCGACTCGGTGTTTCCCTCTTCGATCGAGCGCTCGGCGAGCCCGCGTACGTGGCGTCGCAACTCGACGTCCAGGTGGCCGAGGTAGGCGCCATCTCGCCCGGGTTTCGCGTGGTACACGAGCACGAGGTCGTCGGCGTAGATGAGGTCCGAGACGAGGGGACCCCGTCCCTCGTGCTTCTCGCAGATCTGGCAGCCATTCGCGCCGGCGTCTGGCGCCGTCGCGGTCTCCGACTCGGCGCTCACCGGGCCGGCGGGGCCTCGGACCCCTCGTCGGGCTTCGGGCGCAGGTCGATGGTGAAAGTGAGGATCCCGCCTTCGAGGTGGGTCTCGGCGTCACCGATCATCGCGAAGTCCATGAAGTCGGCCTCCATCTGCTCGATGAACTGCCGGCGCTCCGGCCCCTCGACCGGGGGGATCCCGCGGCTCCTCACCGCGGCAGCCCGCTCCCGAAAGCGCGCCACCATCGCTTGCGGGTCGAAGGTTTCAGGCACGATGCGACCTTAGGGCCAGTACGACGGCGGGCTCGTCTCTCGACGCGACGACTTTTCGAAAGCGCCGATACAGCCCTTGGTTACCTTGCCGCCATGTCCCGCGAGGGATGCCGAACCTTTTCGTTTCGGCTCTATCCGACGGTCGGTCAACAGATCGCACTCACACACCTTTTCGATCTGCAGCGCGAGCTCTACAACGCGGCGTTGGAGGCGCGCCGCGGCGCGTGGGCATGGGAAAAGCGATCTACTTCCCATTTCGACGAGTGCAAGGTTCTTACCGATCTTCGCGACGTGCGGCCGGACGTGCTTTCCTTTGGGGTCATTGTCTGCCGCGGCACGCTGAAGCGCCTCGACCGAGCCTTTTCCGCCTTCTACCGTCGTTGTGCCAAAGGTGAGAAACCCGGCTACCCACGCTTTCGCTCGCTGAGCCGCTTTGACTCGGTGCAGTACGAGGACCGATCCGGTTGGCGACTCGACGAGGAAGCGTCCCGATTACATCTTCAAGGGATCGGCGCCGTGAAGGTGAGGCTCCATCGCCCTGCCCGCGGGATCCCGAAGGCGATCACCGTCCGTCGCGAAGGGCGGCACTGGCTCGTTGCGATCCGCAGCGTCGAGGTGCCGAAGAACCCGCTTCCGAGTACCGGCAAGCAGATCGGGATCGACCTTGGCGTCGGAGTGCTTGTCGGGACCTCAGACGGGAAGCTCGTCAAGTCCGGGAGGTTCCTCAAACAGGAGGAAGCGTGCCTCAAGGAAGCCCAGCAAGTCGTCTCGCGGCGTCACCACGGGTCCAAGGGACGGCAACGAGCTGTCCAGGAAGTCGGAGCGATCCATAGAAAGGTCGCTCGGAGGAGAAAGGACCTCCTACACAAGGCGTCTCGGGCGTTGGTTGATGACTACGACCTGATCTGCCACGAGGCGTTGAAGGTCTCGAAGATGACGAGGCGGCCAAAGCCGCGACGAGACGAGAAAGGGGGTTACGAAAGAAACGGCGCCCGGGCGAAGTCCGGGCTCAACAAGTCGATCAACGACTCTGGATGGAACATGTTGTTAACGATGATCGCCTACAAAGCGGAAGATGCTGGCAGGCAGATGATCGCGGTCGACCCCCGCAACACATCGCGAAAATGCGCGAAATGCGGATACGTCGACAAGCACAACCGGCGCGGCGTGCGCTTTTCCTGCCTCTCGTGCGGACACGAAGCCCACGCCGATCTCAACGCCGCTGTGAACATCCTTCGGGCCGGTAGGGCCCAGCAGCTTCGCGCTGCGTAGGGCGATACTGGCCCACTACCCGACGTTACAAGCGCGGTTGCCGACGAATCTCGCGATGTTCGCCCACGTCGTCGGCGGTATGCTCGCTCGACGGCTGACGAGCCGGGCTCCACGCACCTGGACGCGCCCGTGCGCCTGGCGAAGATGGGGGACGGCGCGTTCTCGCAGGATCTTTTGGGAGTTACCCGTGAAAAAGGGACGTCACCGCCGCTTCGAAGAAGCCCGCAGCTTGAAACGATCGATCGAGGTCGTGGTCGAGCCCTGTCCCGAGTGCGGTGCCGGGCCCGAGGAGGACCACGCAGCCTGGTGCCTTTACGAGGCCGAGGATCTCGAGGCAGAAGAGGACGCCGAGCGGCTTCTCTGACGCCGCACGACGGGGTGCGGCAGCACGGCGCGTGCCCCGGTCCTCGTTTCCAAGTACTCGACGAGCAGGTCGTAGACGGTGGGGCCGATCATCTCTTTGAGCTCGTCCGCGGCGCTCTTGTAGACCGGCTCCTTGCCGACGAAGGCCTCCGGCGCCTCGGTGCACCACCAGTGGAACTCGTCGCCGGCCGGGCCCCAGTGGCGACGATCCCACTGCGTCACCGTCGAGGTGACGTGGCCGTCCTCCTCCTCGAAGTCTTCACGTCGGAGTGGTAACTGCCAGCAGACCTCCGGCTTCGTCGTGAGCGGGGGCACCCCCGCCTCGAGCGCCGCGCGGTGCAGCGAGCACCCGGGTCCGCCGGGAAAGCCGGGCCGGTTCAAGAAGATGCACGCCCCGTCGACGAGGCGGGTCTTCCACTCGCCCTGGTGGAAGCGCGCGATGCCGAGACGCTTCGCCTTGTCGTAGTACTGGAACTGCTCTCGCGTCAGCTTCGCCGCGGCCTTCTCCACGCGACGTTGGTCCTTTTTGTCCGCCAAGTGGGCGCCGTAGCTGCAACACCCCTGGACGAGTTCTGGGGCGGGTGCGGTGAGGACGCCTTGGCAACCGGCTCCGTAGATGCACATCCACGGGCTCGTCAAGAACGTGAGGTCGAGCACCCACGTGCGCTCTTCGTCGGGATCTTCGAAACTGACCCACTCGTGCGCGTCTTCGAGTGCTGACACGGACCGGAAACCTACTGGGTCACCACCGTCGGGCGAGACCATGTGATCGGCGTGACGGCGTCGATCTGCGCGCGAGTCGGCTCCGCGCAGCAGAACCATGCTTCGGTCAACCTCGGTCGAAACATCGCGGGCGGCCCGAGCGGCGGTCTCGGTGGCGGCCGTCCGGGGTCGGATCGCTCGAAGGATGCGAACACCTGCTCGCGCACCGCTGCGTAGGTTTCTTCCACGCTCGTGCCGAGCGACTCCTTCTCTTCGATCAACGCGGCGAGTTCTTTCTGGAGCTCGTCGAGCACGGGGTCGAAAGACCGCCACGTGTAGCTCAGCGCGCCCGGATCGAACGGACCGAGCGCACGTCGCAACGTCGGGTCGTCGAGCTCGAGCAGCAGTGATCCCGGCGGGACGAGCAGGCGGATCGAGTACTGCACCGCGTCGAGGTTCTCGACGAGGTCGTTCTGGGCGACGAAGTCGAGGATCTCGACGACGTCATCACGCGTCGTCCACGGCGTGAAGGGAAGCAATGACGGTCGGATCTCGACGCCGTGCGCGGCGCAGCTCGCGGACGGCTTGCGCGGCGTCGCCTGCGCGGTGTCCTTTGTTGAGTCGTTCGAGCACCGCGTCGCTCGTCGACTCGAACGCCGAGACGACGAACGCGAGGCCGAGGTCGGAAAGGCGCGCGACCGCCTCGCGATGACGTAGGAGGTGCTCGACCTTGATCGTCGCGTCAAAGCTCAACTCGGGGTGGCGAACGTGCATGCCCGTCGCGACCGCCAGCGCGTGCGCCGGCCGGTTGAGGAAGTCGGGATCGGCGAAGCGAATGTGCCCCGCCCCGAGCGCCACGAGCTCGTCGATGTCGTCGAGCACCGCCTCAACGTCGACGACGCGGGACCTTCCTTGATAGACGACGGGAACGGGGCAGTGCCGGCACTTGTGGTTGCAGCCTCTCGTCGACTCGACTGTGCCGACGAGGCGTTCGGCGTCGCCGCAGATGAAACGCGCATAACGGTCGAGTGGCGAAAGGAGATCGCGCGCCGAGGGGGACTTCCTCGCTCGCACGCCGCCGAGCTCGACGATCGTCTCGTGATCGGGCTCGACGCGACCGTCGAGCCAAGAGGTGATCGCGTCGAGCGCCTCGCCGGCGACGAAGAGGTCGTTGCGACCGACCGCTCCCGAGACGCGCGCCGCGTCGGCGTAGAGGCCGAAGAAGCAGGCCGCCATGTCACCTCGCTCTGCGGCGAGGCGTGCGCGAACCGAGAGCGCGAGACGAAGAGCGGTGTGCATCGGGACGGAAAAGCAGGTGGCGTCGGGCCAGGAGAGATCGACGCCGTCGAGCGACTCGACTGCGAGGTCCGCGGCCCGGACGTCGTGACCGGCGGAGCGCAACGCGCCCGCCACCGACGCGAGCCCGAGCGGCTGCGCGCCGAGCTCGTAGGTCGACACGACGAGGACCCGGCTCACGATTCGGGTTCCTGATCGATGCGGAAAACGAGGTGCTCATGTGCCTCGCGCAACGCCTTTTCCACTTCGCCTGGATCGTCGCCGCGGGCAAAGAGGAAGCCGAGATAGCGGTCGCCTTCCGGCCATGCTCTGAGCACCCGTCCGATCGGCACGGTGATCTCGAGTCCGGTGACGCCGTTCGTCGACAGGGCCCCGTCGCGCCCGTCGACGCCGATCAAGCGTCCCGACTCGGGGATCGGGATCATCATCACCCCGGACGCCGCAGACTCGCGCGCAGTCGGGAAGTCGGCGAAGCCGAGCGCGTGCGCGAGAACGAGCTCTTCGAGCGAGCGGTCCGAAGAAAAGCGCAACGCCTTCGAGCACTTCCCGCCGATCGTGCGCGCCGCGGCCTCGAGGACGAAGGCCGTCGCGTGCGGATCCGAGCCAGAAGGAGAAAGGCGCGCCTCGGCGTGCACGGGGCCGTCGAGGAGCCCAAGGGCACGCACGGCGCGGGCGATCTCGTCCTCCGCCCGGGCGATGACGTCTGGGTGGTGGCGTGAAGGGGTGACGTAGATCGTCTCTTCGAAGTAGGGGCCGGTGAGCGGATCCGGCTTGTCGAAGATCGCCAGCGTGACCAGGCTGCCGTCGGTGAGGAGTCCTTCGAGCGCGATCTCGTCGCCGTCGACGTAACCCTCGACGAGAAGCGGTTCGCTCGCCGGACACCCACCCGACAATGCGACCTCCCGCACCCGGATGGCGGCCGTGCGCGCGCCCGGTGCGTCGTCGGCGCGCTCGACCCCGCGGCTCGCGGACAAGGAGACGGGTTTCAAGACAACGGGGTAACCCAGTCGCTCCGACGCCGCGACGACGCCGTCAGCCTCGCTCGGGCCGGCTTCGACGACGGCGAACTCTGGCTGGCTGACGCCGTCGCCTCTGAGCAGGTCCCGCATCATCGCCTTGTTGCGTGTCGCCTCGATCGCGGAGGGCGGGTTCTTCCCGATCCCGAGACGCCAGGCGGCGTGCGCGGCCGCGCATGCGCTTTCGTCGTCGACAGCGACAATGGCGTCGATCGGCGTCGTCTTGGCGAAGCGCTCGACGATCTCCGCCGCCCGCTCGGGCTCGCGAAGCGGGAGCTCGACGAAGCGGTTGTCCGACGGATCAGCCATCGCCTGTGCGGTGTCGGAGGCTGCGACGACCTCCACCCCGAGGCGCTTCGCGGCGTCGAGGAACTCTGTCGCCCGGTACGTCTGAGAAGGAAGGACGAGCATCACCCGGGGCACCCTCCCATTGTGCCGGGGAAAGGCCGAAGCACCTGTCGTCCTCGACGATCCGAGGACCGCCATACGATGGTCCTCGTGGCTGAGACTGACAACGGCGCGGCCGCGTCTTCCCTCGTGAAGATCACCGACGCCGCGCGCCAGGCCGTGCTCGACGCGCGTGCGGGCGAGGCGAATCCGGAGAATCTCGCCCTGTTCATCGAGGTCACCGGGGAGGCGAACGGCGCGTACACCTACGAGATGTGGTTCGAGGCGATCTCCGACGCCACTTCGCGTGATGTCGTGAACCACTTCGACGGTCTCGACGTCGTCGTAGGCGGGGACAGCGTCGACAAACTGGCCGGGGCGACGCTCGACGCCGGCGACCACGGGCTCGTGATGTTGAACCCGAACACGCCGCGCGTCGCCGCCGCGGGAACACCGTCGGCGCCCCAAGGCGACACGACGAGCCCGCTCGCGCGGTCGGTGATCGCGGTGCTCGAACAAGAGGTGAACCCGCAGATCGCGATGCACGGCGGGCGCGCGGACCTCGTCGCGGTCGACGAGGGGATCGCGTACTTGCGTCTTTCGGGTGGTTGCCAGGGTTGTGGGCTCGCCTCGCTCACGCTCACGCAAGGGATCTCGGTGGCGATCAAAGACTCGATTCCAGAGATCGTCGACGTCGTCGATGTCACCGCGCACGCCGAGGGCGCGAACCCCTACTTCGAACCAGCGAAGAAGTAACCCTTCCCAGTTGCTCCGCTTCCTCACAGCCGGGGAGTCGCACGGGAAAGCGCTCGTCGTCATCGTCGAGGGCCTACCGGCGGGGTTGCGCGTCTCGTCGGAGGAGATCGCGAACGAGCTCGCACGGCGTCGCCTCGGATACGGCCGCGGGCCGAGGATGCGCTTCGAGCGCGACGAACTGGCGCTTTTGGGCGGCGTCCGTCACGGACGCACCCTCGGATCCCCTGTGGCGATCGAGGTCGCGAACACGGAGTGGCCGAAGTGGGAAAAGGAGATGTCTCCGGAGCCCGGAGTGCCCGAGCGCGAGCTCTCCGCCCCGCGACCTGGGCACGCGGACCTGGCCGGGATGTTGAAGTACGGCTTCGCCGACGCCCGCGACGTGCTTGAGCGCGCCTCGGCGCGCGAGACCGCGGCTCGCGTCGCAGCGGGCAGCCTGGCGAAGGCGCTGTTGGCCGAGATCGGCGTCGCCGTCGTGAGCCACGTCGTCGCGATCGGCGCGGCGTCTGTCTCGTCGGGTGCTCGCCCCGAACCGGAGGACCTCGACGCGGTCGATGCCTCCGAGGTGCGCTGTTTCGACGAGGCCGCGGAGCGCGAGATGGTCGCCGAAATCAAGAAAGCGGCGAAGGACGGCGACTCCTTGGGGGGAGTCGCCGAGGTGCTCGCTTACGGCGTGCCGGTCGGTCTCGGGAGTCACGTGCAGTGGGACCGGCGTCTCGACGGGTTGCTCGCGCAGGCGGTGATGAGCATTCCCGCGGTGAAGGCGGTCGAGATCGGCGAGGCGATCACGATTTCGGGCCAGCGTGGCTCGGAATCGCACGACGTGATCGAGTGGGACGAGACGCGCGAGGGTTACGTCCGCCCGACCGCTCGGGCGGGCGGGATCGAAGGCGGGATCTCGAACGGCGCTTTGATCGCGTTGCGCGCGGTGATGAAACCGCTCTCAACGCTCTCGCGCCCGGTGATCGCGACAGTCGACACGAAGACCAAGGAAAAGACAATGTCGTTCAAAGAGCGCACCGACGTGACTTCTGTCCCGGCGATGGGAGTCGTCGCCGAGACGATGGTCGCGCTCGCGCTCGCCTCCGAAGCCCTGCGCAAGTTCGGTGGCGACTCGGTCGCCGAGTTCGCTCGTAATCGCTCGAGCTACCTCGCGGCCCTCAACGAGACGCCGTCAGCGGCAGAGCACACCCCGAATCGTCTGGCGTGACGACGTGAGATTCGTTGACCCCCGTGGGCGTCGCCACATCGTGCTTGTCGGGATGATGGGCGCGGGTAAGACGACGACAGGTCGACGACTCGCGGCGTTGTTGCGCCGGAAGTTCGTCGACACGGACGCGGTGATTGAGCAGCAATCGGGGGCGTCGATCGGGGAGCTGTTCCAACGCGACGGCGAAGAGGCGTTCCGCCTTCTCGAGCGGGAGGTCTTCGCGAAAGCGCTCTCTTCGTCCGAGGCGTCGGTCATCGCGACGGGAGGCGGCGCGGTTTTGGACGAACAGATCCGCGGGCGACTCTCGAACGAGGCCGAGGTCGTTTGGCTGCGGGCTCGTCCTTCGACGCTCGCCGAGCGGGTGGCGGACGTGCCGGAACGCCCGCTGCTCGGAGAGGACGCCCAATCGGCGTTGGCGGACTTGGAGCCGCAACGGCGGCCGCTCTACGAGCAGGTCGCGGGATCGGTGATCGACGTCGACGAGCTCGACCACGAGGCGACCGTGATGGCGGTGATCCGCGCGATCCAACGACGCGTCGACGTCGTGGCGGAAGGGCGTTCCTACCCCGTCCTCATCGGCGCGGGCGCTCGGCACCTTCTCTTTGACCTCGTCCCGTCGGGCGCCCACAAAGCGGCGATCGTCACCCAGGCCGGGGTCAACGTGACCGTCGTCACCGGCCTCGACGAGGCGGAATTCGTGATAGGCCTCGGCGAAGAGGCGAAGTCGCTGCACACGATCGAAGAGCTGTGCCGGGGTTTTGCCCGCGCCGGCATGCACCGAGGTGACGTCGTCGTGTCGCTCGGCGGTGGCGTCGTGACCGACGTCGCCGGATTCGCTGCGTCGTGTTTCCACCGGGGTCTTCCCGTGATCCACGTCGCGACGACGCTCGTCGCGCAGGTCGACGCGGCGATCGGTGGGAAGACCGGCGTCAACCTCCCCGAAGGAAAGAACCTCGTCGGCGCGTTCTGGCAACCGAACGCGGTGTTATGTGACACCGACTTGTTGATGACGTTGCCCGAGGACGAGTGGCGATCCGGACTCGGCGAAATGGCGAAGTACGCGTTTTTGGGACTCGACAACTTGGACGACCTGCCGCTCGTCGACCAGGTCGCCTCTTGCGTCGGCATGAAAGCGGAGATCGTCGTGTCCGACGAACGCGATCACGGCAAAAGGGCGGTCTTGAACTACGGCCACACGCTCGCCCACGCGCTCGAGGCGTCGGGTTTCAGCGGAGAAGGGGGCCAGATTCGCCACGGCGAGGCGGTCGCGATCGGCCTCGTCTTCGCGGCCCGCTTGGCGCGGCTTCTCGGTCGCATCGACGACGAAGCGGTGAAGCGCCACCTCGTCGTCGTCGAGGGCTACGGGCTGCCGAGCGCGATCCCAAAAGGCGTCGACCTCGACCGACTGATCGAGTTCATTGGGCGGGACAAAAAGGGCGGAGATGGTCTCACCTTCGTGCTCGACGGACCGAACGGCGTCGAGACGGTCCGCGACGTGTCAGAAGACACCGTGCGGCGGGCGCTCGTGGAATCACAAACGCCGGAAGTTGTGCCGACCGACGAGGCGGAGCCGGCGTGAGCGTTCCGATCGTCCTTTTGCTCTCCGGCCCGAACTTGTCGCTCCTAGGCGAGCGTGAGCCCGAGGTGTACGGCCAAGAGACCCTCGCCCAGCACTTCGGTCGCGCCGAGAAGGCCGCCGCGCGTGCGGGCCTTGAGCTCGAACATCTCCAGTCCGACAGCGAAGCCGGACTCGTCGAAGCGGTGCAAGGAGCGCGGGATCGGGCCGCGGCGATCGTCGTCAATGCCGGGGCGCTGTCGCATTACGGTTGGTCGCTGCGCGACGCACTCGCCGCGTTTTCCGGCCCGGTGATCGAGGTCCACCTATCGAACCCGCTCGCGCGAGAGCGGTGGAGGCAGACCTCGGTGCTTGCGCCGGTCACGGACGGGTATATCGCAGGTTTTGGGGGGCGCGGCTACGAGCTCGCGGTGCATGCCGCCGCTCAGCTGCTCGGTTTGCGAGGAGAGGATTCGTAGTGGTCGTCGACGTCATCGCTGATCCAAGACGCGCGCGCGAAAACGCAAGAGGACGTGAGCTCCCACCGATGGAAGTGGCGTCCCGCATTGGTCGTTTGCGCGAGCGCCTCGAGGAGGAACACCTCGGAGGGTTGATCGTGACGTCGATGTCGAACGTCCGCTACCTGTCCGGCTTCTCCGGTTCAACCGCGATGCTGCTCATCACCTCGAGCCGCGTCGTGTTCCTCACCGATGGCCGCTACAAGGACCAGTCCGCCGCGCAGCTCGAACAAGCCGGGGTCGACGCGGACGTAGTCGTTGGCAAGAACGCGGAGCAGATGAAGGCGCTCGAGCGTGGGACGAGCTCGCTCAAGCAGGTCGGCCTGGAATCGGAGGACGCGACCTGGGCGTTCGCGACGCAGCTGTCGAAAGAATTGAAGCCCGAGACGAAGCCGACCTCCAAGCTCGTGGAGGCGCTCCGGGTCGTGAAGGACGCAGGCGAAATCGCCCGCATTGAGCGCGCCTGTGACATCGCCGACATCGCGTTCGCGCAAACAAAGGAACGGATGAAATCAGGCATCACCGAAGCGGAGTTCGCCGCCGAGCTCGACTTCGAGATGCGAAAGCGCGGCGCCGAGTCGGTGTCGTTCGCCACGATCGTCGGTTCCGGCCCGAACGCCGCGCTGCCGCACTCCCAGCCGTCGAACCGGGCGATCGGCGAGGGAGAGCTCGTCGTCATCGACTTCGGCGCGACCTTCGACGGCTATCACTCCGACATGACGCGGACCGTCTGCATCGGCGAGCCGGAAGGTGTTGCGGCCGCGGTGCTCGACGCAGTCGCGGCATCCCAGCGCGCCGGCATGCTGGCGGTGAAAGCCGGGGTGGTTGCCGGCGACGTCGACAGGGCGTGCCGCGACTCGCTCGCCGAGGCCGGGTACGCCGAGGCGTTCACGCACTCGACAGGTCACGGCGTCGGCCTCGAGGTCCACGAGGCGCCGTCAGTCGCTCACCAAAGCGAGGATGTCCTCGAGAAGAACACGGTGATCACGGTGGAACCCGGCGTCTATCTTCCCGGCGAAACGGGCGCCCGCATCGAGGACACCGTCGTCGTCACTTCGTCGGGGTGCCGCCCCCTCACAAAGACGACGAAGGACGCCGTGATCTGATGGCGATCTCGACGAACGACCTGAAGAACGGGATGGCGCTTGACCTTCCCGACGGCTTGTACGCAGTCGTCGAGTTCCAGCACGTGAAGCCGGGCAAGGGCGGGGCGTTCGTGCGGACGAAGCTTCGGAACATGCGGACGAAGGCGGTCTTGGAACGGACCTTCCGCGCCGACGAACGCCTCGAACAGGCCGTCATCGACAAGCGGGAGATGCAGTACCTGTATCGCGACGGCGCGGACTTCGTCTTCATGGACAACGTCTCGTTCGACCAGATGACCGTGCCGGAGTCGTCCGTCGGCGAGGCGGCGAGTTACCTGAAGGCGGGGGACTCGGCGATCGTCGTGATGTACGGCACCGAGCTCGTCGACATCGACCTTCCCGCCGCGGTCGAGCTCGAAATCACCGCGACCGAGCCTGGGATCCAAGGTGACCGCGTCTCCGGCGGGCGCAAACCCGCCACGACCGAGACCGGACTCGTCGTCCAGGTCCCGCTCTTCATCAACATCGGGGAGCGCATCAAAGTCGATACGCGCTCGGGTGAGTATCTCACGCGCGCGTAGGGCGCACGATCCCTCCCCCGGCGACCGACGCCGAGCGCGCGAGCGCGCACTCGATCTGTTGTACGAAGCCGAAGTGAAGGACGAGACCCCGAGCGAAGTGCTCCAGTCGCTGCCCGCCGAACCCGATCCGTTCGCCGACGAACTCGTCCGAGGAGTCGAACAGGATCTCGAGACGATCGACGCGCTGATCGCGAAGCACGCCGAAGGATGGGCGGTCGATCGCATGCCTGCGGTCGACCGCCAGCTGATGCGGATCGCGACCTACGAGTTGCTAGCGCGAAAGGACGTGAGCAGGGCGGTCATCATCGACGAGGCGGTCGATCTCGCGAAGGACTTCTCGACCGCGGAATCCGGCGCTTACGTCAACGGGGTGCTGTCCGCGATCGCCGACGAGATCGGAAGATGAGCGAAGAGATCCGCTACGCAGACGCCGGGGTCGACTACGAGCTCTTGGACGAAGCAAAGCGCCGCGCCCTCGCGTCCGCGCGCAAGAGCGCGATGAACCCGATTTCACGCGGCGCGTCGGTTCTCGAAGCGAGCTACGGCGAAGCGGCGACGATCGTGGAGGTCGGTGACGCCCACTACGCCCTCGTCCTCGAGTGCCTCGGCACGAAGTCGGTCATCGCCGCAGAAGTCGAGGTCGAGCTCGGAATGGACCGATTCGCCGATGCCTCTTACGACACCGTCGCCGCGGCCGTGAACGACTGCGTTTCGGTCGGCGCGCTCCCGCTCGTCGTCAACGCGTACTTCGCCGCCGGATCGGGCTTCTACACGGGCAACCGTCACACCTCGCTCGTCGAGGGGTTCGCCCTTGCCTGCCGCCACGCCGGTGCGGCGTGGGGAGGTGGGGAGTCACCGACGCTCGCCGGACTCGTCACCGACGGATCGGTCGACCTCGCGGCGGCGGTGATGGGAAAGGTTCCCGAAGGACGCTCACCGATGCTCGGCGCGACGCTCGAGCCCGGCGACGAGATCGTCCTCTTATCTTCGAGCGGGTTGCACCAAAACGGTGCCTCCCTCGCCCGTCGGGTCGCCGAGGACAGCGACGCCGGGTGGGGGGCGAAGTTGTCGTCGGGCCGGCTCTTCGGTGACGCGGTGCTCGATCCCGGGGTCATCTACGCCGGCCTGGTCGACAAGGTCTTCGAAGCCGATCTCGCTCCCCACTACGCGAGCCACGTCACCGGTCACGGATGGCGCAAGCTCATGCGGGCAGAGCGCGAGCTCACCTACCGCATCACGGCGCTCCCCGACGTCCCAGAAGTTCTCGCCTACCTCGCCGATGCGGCCCGCCTGTCGAGCGAAGAGGCGTACGCGACCTTGAACATGGGCGCCGGATTCGCTTTGTTCGTCGGAGAGGGGGAGGGCGAACAGTTCGTCGCGATCGCGGCGTCGCTCGGGATCGCCGCATTGCGCGCTGGGCGAATCGAATTGGGCCCCCGCCGAGTAGTCATCGAGCCGCTCAGAATCGAATACGCGGCCGAAACCCTCGAGATCCGCTGATTGCTCGCTTCGGAATTACAGAAAGGAGTGAAGTGCCCGACACCGAATACGTGATCAACATGGAGCCGATCTTCTCCACCCTCGAGCGCTTCGACGTCGACGAGATCGTCGCCAGGGTCGATGAGCCGTGGTGGAACCAGACGCTGATCAGGATCGGAGACGATCTCGTCCGCCTCGGCGTCTTCGAAGGGGAATACCACTGGCACAAACACGACGACCAGGACGAGTTCTTCTTCGTGCTCGAGGGCGCGGTGCGCATCGAGCTCGAGGGGCGCGACCCCGTCGAACTGAAAAAGCACCAAGGATTCTCGGTGCCGAAGGGATTGAAGCATCGGCCCGTGGTGCCGACTCGCGCCACGGTGCTAATGATCGAGAAGGCGAGCATCGTCCCGACCGGGGACTGATTCAGCTCGCCTTTCGGACCTCTCCCGAGTCCTCTTCTGCCGCCGCGGCGATCCCGCGCCGCGGCACGATGATCTCGTCGATCAACCCGTATTCGCGCGCCTCACGAGGGGTCAGGAAATAGTCGCGGTCGATGTCGCGCTTCACGTCCTCGACGGGCTTTCCGGAGTGGAAGGCGATGATCTCAGCCATCTTTTGGGTGAGCGAGAGCACCTCGCGCAGCTGGATCTCCATGTCCGTCGGCGCGCCGCGGGTTCCGGCGTGGCCCTGGTGGATCATCACCTTCGAAGAGGGCAGCGCAAAGCGCTTTCCCTTCGCGCCGCCACAGAGCACCATCGCCGCGGCGGACATCGCCATGCCGACGCACGTCGTCGAGACGTCGCAGCGGACGTGTTGCATCACGTCGTAGATCGCCATGCCGGCGTACGCCGCGCCTCCCGGCGAGTTGATGTACAGCGTGATGTCCTTTTCGGGATCCTCGGCCTCGAGGTACAGCATCTCGGCGATGATCAAGTTGGCGACGTCGTCGTCGATCTCGCTGCCCAGAAAGACGATGCGCTCTTTCAACAGCAACGAAAAGATGTCAAAGGCGCGCTCGCCGCGCCCCGACGACTCGATGACGGTCGGGATCACCGAACGGAATCGTATGGGGTCGAATTGGTCGCTCATCGCAGGTATGATATCTCGAATATGAGATATCCGTCGCGGGTCGCTGTTCTTGGTTGAGACCCCGCGTCGCCGCCGACTGCCCGGATTCAAAGAGATGGCCGAGCGCCAGCGCGAGCTCGGCTCGCGCCTGGCGACGCGCCGATTGGCGCTCGGGCTCTCCCAGACCGAGGTCGCGGCGCGGATGGGCACCTCGCAATCGGCCGTCGCCCGGCTCGAATCCGGTGCGCTCGACGTCAGGCTGTCGACTCTCACGCGCTACGCCGCCGCTCTTGGCGACGACGTCGATGTGGAATTCGCCGACAAGGAGCGAAAGCGCCGATGAACATGCCGGACTTCGCGGACACGATGAGAGAGCGCCTCTTTGCCCAGCGCGTCGTCCCGATCTTCGGGCCCCTCACCGATGAGTCGGTCTCCGAGGTCGCCGCGCAGTTGTGGACCCTCGACGCCGCCTCGGACGATCCCGTCACGCTGATGGCTTCGTGCCGCGGGGGCTCGGTGCGCGCCACCCTTGCCCTGATCGACGCGCTCGACGTCGTCGAGGTCGCGGTGAACGCGACCTGCCTCGGCGCACTTGAAGGCCCGCCGGTAGCGATCCTCGCCGCGTGCGCTCGTCGACGTGCCGCGCCGAGCACGCGCTTTTTCCTGCGCGATGAGGCGGATCGCATCGACGGTCCGTTCCGGACGTTGGAGCAATCCGCGCGAGCGCTCTTCGACGAGCGGCGCCAGCTGTTGGAGCGGCTCGCCGCGTCGACCAAGGGTCGCCATTCGCTCGGCGACCTCGTCGCCGATTTCGAGCGGGGACGCGGCCTCTCTGTCGACGAAGCGATCACCTACGGGCTCATCGACGAGGTGACGCCCGACGGTGACCGGATCGTCGCGCTCGGACGGCTCAATCCGGGGATCGGTTTTCGCAAGCCCTCGCGCTGACGCGGGTGCCTCTACTGAGCGCTCGCCGGGGTCCGCGGTCCTTGTCTCAACGCCCCGGGAACGCATAATCCCTGGTAAACGGCAGGAGCGACGCACGTTCTCGGCGCGGCACGCGGGAGGTCGCGGCGCGGGTTCCTGATCATCGCCAAGGCCAACAGACCACCCGCAGCACACGCCGCGCCGGCGATCAGCACCGCGTTGCGGAACCCGGAGTTGAACAGCATCGGCTTCAAGTACGACTCGCCACCGATGCCCGCCGCGGCGGGGAGTATTGCCACCGCGATCAAACTCGCGGAGCGCGCGACGGCGTTGTTCACTGCCGAGGCGACACCGGTGTTCTCGTTCGGTGCCGCGGCGAGCACCGTCGCGGTAAGCGGCGCGACGGTTACGCCGAGACCGAGGCCGAAGACCAAGATGCCGGGCAACACGTCGGCCTGGTACGAGGCTTGCGCTCCGATGCGGGCGAACAGCGCGAGGCCACCTCCTGCGATGATTGGACCGAAGCCCATGAAAAGGCGCGGTCCGTATTTCGCTGATAAGGCGCCAAAGCGCGCCGACAAGACGAACAAGACGAACGACGCCGGCAACAACGCCGCCCCGGCATCGAGCGGGGTGAAGTGCAGCACCTGTTCGAGCTCGACAGGCGCGAGGAAGAACGCCCCACCGAACGCGCCATAGATAAAGAACGTCGCGAAGTTGGCGGCGCTGAACTGTCTTGACGAAAAGATGCTCAGCGGCACGAGGGGGTTCTGTGACCGTCGTTCGACGACGACGAACGAAGCCAACACCACGAGCCCACCGAGCAGCGCGACAAGCTCGGAGGGCGAGGCCCAGCCGACCGAAGGGCCTTCGATCAACGCGTACGTGACACCGCCGAGCCCGACCGTTCCCGTCACCGCACCGGTGAGATCGACCCGTCCTTCCGCACGCGGATTGCGCGTCTCTGGCACGTGGCGTTGCGCGAGGACGACGACCGCGATGGCGATCGGGGCGTTGATGAAAAAGATCAGTCGCCAGGAAACCGCGTCAATCAGGTAGCCGCCGAGGAAGGGCCCGACCGCCGCCGCGATCACGCCGAGCCCGGACCACGCGCCGATCGCACGCGAGCGATCCTCTTCGGCAAAGACGGCTTGGATGATCGCGAGGCTGCCCGGCGTGAGCAACGCACCGCCGACGCCCTGTGCGGCGCGCGCCGCGATCAGCGCCCCGGTGTCCGGGGCGATGCCGCAGACCATCGAGGCGGCGGCGAAGGCGACGACGCCGATCACGAAGATCTTGCGCCGTCCGAAGTGGTCGCCGAGCGCGCCGCCGAGGAGGATCAGGCCGGACAGCGTGAGCAGGTACGCCGTGACGAGCCATTGCAGGTCCGCGACCGACGCGTGGAAATCTTTTCCGATCGCCGGGAGCGCGATGTTCACGACCGTGCTGTCGATGAACGCCATCCCCGAGCCGGCGACGGTAGCCGCGAGGACGAAATGGCCCTTCGCCGTCGAATAGCGGACCGGTTCGAATCTTCCGGTCGCGGCGTCGATCGCAGACTCAGCCACTTTGGACCCTCCGCCGTTTCGTCGGAGACTACGGGCCGAACCTGGACCATGTTTCGAAGTGTTGACGACTTCCCACGTCTAACTTCAGACGTGGCATTGTGGTGCGGACGTGAAGCAGGTCCCGTGAGGCCTGTACGGACGGCGAGGGAGCACCGTGGCGGAGCGTGAGCGCAGACTGGCGCGCCCGATGGGTCGGGTCTTCGTTCCCCGTGCATTCGTCATGGACCCTGACGACGTCCGCCGCGCCCTCACGCGCATTGCCCACGAGATCCTCGAGCGCAACCACGGGACGAAGGACCTCGTCGTCGTCGGCCTGCAGACCGGCGGCGTCCCGCTCGCAAAGCGCATCGCGGCACAGCTCGCCAGGATCGACGGCGCGAAGGTGCCCTTCGGGATGCTCGACGTCGCCTTTTACCGGGACGACTTCGGTCTGCGTCCTGTGCTGCCCGAGGAGTCGACGTCGATCCCCGTCGACCTCACCGGGCGCGTCGTCGTGCTCGTCGACGATGTGCTGTTCACCGGCCGCACCGTGCGCGCGGCGCTCGACGCCCTGGCCGATCACGGGCGGGCGCGGGCGATCCAGCTCGCGGTGATGGTCGACCGGGGACACCGGGAGCTCCCGATCCGGCCGGACTACGTCGGAAAGAACCTCCCGACGAGCAGAAACGAGATGGTCGACGTGGGCGACGAGGGCGTTGCTCTCGGAGACCTCGAGGCGGAGTGACGGGGTTGCGGACGCGCCATCTGCTCGGGATCGCCGACCTGGATCGTGCCGACCTCGTCGAGCTGTTGCAGCTCTCGAGCCGTTTTGCGGAGGTCGCCGCCCGCCCGATCCCCCGCGTGCCCGCGCTTCGGGGAAAGACCGTGGCGACGGTGTTCTTCGAGAACTCGACGCGCACCCGGCTCTCCTTCGAGGCCGCGGCGAAGCGGCTCTCCGCCGAGACGATGTCTTTCGCGGTCGGGACGTCGTCTGTGCAAAAGGGGGAGTCGCTGCGCGACACCGTGGAGACGATCGACGCGATGGGCATCGACGCGATGGTCATCCGCCACCACTCCGTCGGCGCGCCGCATCGCGTCGCCGAGTGGATCGACGCGGCAGTGATCAACGCCGGCGACGGCGCGCACGAACATCCGACCCAGGCGCTCGCCGACTGCTACACGCTCCTCGACGCGCTCGGAGAAGGCCGGCTCTCGCGCGGCGACCTTTCCGAGATGTCGATCGCGTTCGTCGGCGACATCCGCCACAGCCGCGTCGCGCGCTCGAGCACGCTCGCCTTCCAATCGCTCGGCGCTCAGGTCACCTTCGTCGCGCCGACCACGCTGCTTCCGCCGTCGCTCGCAGGTTTCGGCGTCGAGGTCGCGCACGAGCTCGACCCGATCATCGGCGATCTCGACGTCGTGTACGTGCTGCGCCTGCAGACCGAGCGGATGACCGGGTCCTATATCCCGTCGCTGAGGGAGTACGCGACCCGTTACGGGCTCAACGTCGAGCGGGCGCGAAAGATGCGCAAGGGGGCTTTCGTCATGCACCCCGGTCCGATGAATCGAGACGTCGAGATCGACGCCGAGGTCGCCTCGTCGGAGAGCGCGCTCGTCACCCGCCAGGTGACGAGCGGCGTCGCGGTGCGCATGGCGGTGCTGTTCGCGCTGTTGGCATCGCCCGGTGCGGTGGACGCGGCCGCGCCCGTCGCGGATGAAGTCCCCGACGTCGAGGAGAACTCGCGAACGGGACGGCGCAGTGCCTGAGGACGCCCTCTCGACAACTTCGCGCCGCGTCGTGATCAGAGGGGGGACGGTCGTCGACGAGACGGGCGAGCGGCGCGGCGACGTCGCAATCGAACACGGCCGCATCGTCGACGTCGCGGGGTCGATTACGCCGCCAAAGGGGGCGACGGTCCTCGACGCGTCGGGGTGTTTCGTCTCGCCCGGGCTCGTCGATCTGCACACCCACCTACGCGAACCTGGCGACGAAGCGGCGGAGACCGTGGCGAGCGGGGCGCGCGCGGCGGCGCGCGGCGGCTACACGGCGGTCGTCGCGATGGCGAACACCGACCCGCCGATCGATTCCGCCCCCGTCGCGCGCGACGTTTTGTCGCTTGGCGCCGGTGCGCCCTGCGAGGTGGCGGTGGCTGGGGCGATCACCGTGGGCCGAGGTGGCGGCCAGATCGCCCCGCTCGCCGAGATGGCCGCGCTCGGCGTGCGGATCTTCTCCGACGACGGGCGCGGAGTTCAAGACGCCGGTGTGCTCCGGCGCGCCCTCGAATACGCCTCTGACCTCGGCGTCGTCGTCGCCGAGCACTGCGAGGACGAGTCGTTGTCCAAGGGCGGTCACATGAACGAGGGCGCGGTGTCGGCGCGCCTTGGGATCCCCGCCCAGCCGGCGAGCGCCGAAGAGGTGCTCGTGATCCGCGACTTGGAGCTCGCCGCGCTGACGGGAGCGACGATGCACTTCTGCCACCTTTCGACGCGGCGGTCGGTCGCGCTCGTCGCCGAGGCGCGCCGCAGAGGGCTCCCGGTGAGCTGCGAGGTCACGCCCCACCACCTCGCGCTCAGCGAATCCGCGGTCTCCTCGTTCGATCCCCGCTTCAAGGTGAACCCGCCGCTTCGTACCGACGACGACGTCGAGGCGCTGCGCGAGGCGTGCGCCGGCGGCGAGGTCGACGCGATCGCCACCGATCACGCGCCGCACACCGACGCCAGGAAGGAAGCGACCTTCGACGAGGCGCCGTTCGGGATGATCGGTCTCGAGACGGCGTATGCGGTGGCGTATTCGGTGCTCGTGGCGGGGCGACCCGGAAAAGCGGTGCCGATCCGCGACGTGATCGGTCTTTTGTCATGGCGTCCGGCGCGCATCGCGGGGCTGCACCTTTCGTCAGGACATGGGGGACCGATCGCGCCTGGAGCGATCGCCCACCTCTGCGTCTTCGACCCTACCGAGCGATGGGTCGTCGATCCGAAGAGCTTCGCCAGCCGCTCGCACAACTCGCCCTTTTCCGGCACCGAGCTTTGCGGTCGGGTGCGGCACACGATTTTTCGCGGCGAGCCGGTGGTCGTGGACGGGTTGGCGGCGAAGTGAGACCGCGGACCAGGCGCCTGCCGGCGCGACTCGTCTTGGTGGACGGCGCGGTCTTCGAAGGCGAGGCGATCGGCGCGCGGGCGAGAGAAGAGGGGACCGCGTTCTCCGGCGAGGTCGTGTTCAACACCGCGCTCTCGGGGTATCAGGAGATCCTCACGGACCCCTCGTACGCGGGTCAGGTGATCACGTTCACCTATCCCCACATCGGCAACTACGGCGTTACCCGCGTTGACGACGAGTCGACGCGACCGCACTGTCGTGGAATCGTCGTGCGCGACCTTTCGCGCCGCTCGTCGAACTGGCGCTCAGAGCGCGACCTCGAGAGTTTTCTCGTTACCCACGGGGTCAGCGGGATTTCGGGCGTCGACACGCGGCGGCTGACCCGCTACATCCGCGACGCCGGCGCGATGCCGTGCGCCTTCGGCACCGCCGACAAAGACGTCCTTCTCGATGCGGCGCGTTCAGAGCCCGGCACCTTGGGACAGGACCTCGTCGCCCAGGTGACGACGGAGATTCCCTATTCCCTCGATGGCGGACCGTACCGCGTCGTCGCCTACGACTACGGGATCAAGCGGTCGATCCTCGACCAGCTCACAGCGTTCGCCGCGGTCGACGTGGTCCCGGCGACGACGCCCGCCTCGGAGGTGCTCGCACGGGCACCGGACGGAGTCTTTTTCTCGAACGGGCCCGGCGATCCCGCTGCGCTCTGGCACTTGTCGCGCGAGGTGCAAAAGCTCATCGGCGCCGTGCCGCTGTTCGGCGTGTGCCTCGGTCACCAGCTGCTCGCCAGCGCGCTCGGCGGGCGGACCTACAAGATGGCCTTCGGCCACCACGGCGCGAATCACCCGGTGCGGCGTGTCGTGACCGGCTCGGTCGAGATCGCGTGCGAGAACCACGGCTACGCGGTGGAAGAACAAAGCGTCGAGGGCGCCACCGTGACCCACGTCAACTTGAACGACCACGTGGTGGAAGGGATTTCGCTCCCCGGCGAGCGCACCTTCAGCGTCCAGTACCACCCCGAGGCCGGACCCGGACCGCACGATGCCCGTTATCTCTTCGTGCAATTCCGCGAGTTGATGGACAAGTCGCGAGGCGCGGCCGCCTGATGGGGCGGCGGAGCGATCTCGATTCGGTGCTCGTCGTCGGGTCGGGACCGATCGTGATCGGACAGGCGTGCGAGTTCGACTACTCGGGAACCCAGGCCTGCCGGGCGCTTAGAGACGAGGGTTTGCGCGTCATCCTCGTCAACTCGAACCCGGCGACGATCATGACCGACCCCGACGTCGCGGATCGCACCTATGTCGAGCCGCTCGTTCCAGAGGTGATCGCCGCGATCATCGATCGCGAACGCCCCGACGCGCTCTTGGCGACGATGGGCGGACAGACGGCGCTCAATCTCGCGATGGCGCTCTCGCAAAATGGCGCACTCGACGAATACGGCGTCGAGCTGATCGGCGCGAACGCGCAGGCGATCTCGACCGCGGAAGACCGCGAAAAGTTCAAAGAGGCGATGACAGAGATCGGCCTCGAGGTGACCGCGTCGGGATTCGCGCACAGCGTCGAAGAAGCCCAACGCGTCGCCGACGAGATCGGTTACCCCGTGATGGTGCGCCCGTCGTTCATCTTGGGCGGCGGGGGGACGGGCATCGCAAGGAGCCGTGACCACCTTGCCGAGGTCGCGCGTCTCGGCATCGGCGCGAGCCCCGTCGGCGAGATCTTGGTCGAGAGATCGATCGCCGGGTGGAAGGAGTACGAGCTCGAGGTGATGCGTGACCGCCTCGACAACTGCGTCGTCATCTGCTCGATCGAAAACGTCGACCCGATGGGCGTGCACACCGGCGACTCGATCACCGTCGCACCGGCCCAGACGCTCTCCGACGTCGAGTACCAAAAGATGCGCGACGACGCGTTCGCCTGCATCCGCCGCGTCGGCGTGGAGACCGGTGGGTCGAACATCCAGTTCGCCGTCGAACCGCAGACCGGGCACCAGCTCGTCATCGAGATGAATCCGCGCGTCTCGCGTTCGTCCGCGCTGGCGTCGAAAGCGACCGGCTTTCCGATCGCCAAGATCGCGGCGCGGCTCGCGATCGGGTACACGCTCGACGAGATCGAGAACGAGATCACCCGCGCGACGCCCGCGAGCTTCGAGCCGACGATCGACTACGTCGTGACAAAGGTGCCGCGCTGGGCGTTCGAGAAGCTGCCCGGCGTTCCCGACCGCCTCGGCACGCGCATGCAGTCGGTCGGCGAGGTGATGGCGATCGGCCGCACATTCCCCGAGTCGCTGCAAAAGGCCCTCCGTGGCCTCGAGCAGGGCCGCTTCGGCCTGAACTGCGACCCGGGCGAGCAGTCGCTCGACACCCTGCGGCTCGACGATCTTCTGGAGCGCGCCGGTGAGGCGAACCCGTTGCGCCCGTTCGAAGTCGAAGCCGCGCTGCGCCGCGGCGCGGGGATCGACGAGGTGGCGAAGGCGTCGGGGATCGACCCGTGGTTCTTGGACCAGATCCTCGAGATCTCAGATGGCCGCGCGCTGTTGGACGAGGTGGCGGACGCGCCGCGCCCCCTTGCCGCGCTCGAGGCCGCCGACTGGCGGCACTTGAAGCGCCTCGGTTTTTCCGACGCGCAAGTCGCGTGGCGCCTCGGCGTCTCAGAGCAACAGGCGCGCGCGGCGCGCCTCGCGTCGGGCGTCGCGGTCACATTCAAGACCGTCGACACCTGCGGGGCGGAGTTCGAGGCGGAGACGCCGTACTACTACTCGACCTTCGAAGACGAAGACGAGGTGCGGCTGGCGACGAAGCCGCGCGTCGTGATCTTGGGCTCTGGACCGAACCGTATCGGCCAGGGCATCGAGTTCGATTACTGCTGCGTCCATGCGAGCCTCGCGCTCGCCGACGCGGGCTACGAGACGGTGATGGTGAACTGCAACCCGGAGACCGTCTCCACCGACCACGACACCTCCGACCGTCTCTATTTCGAGCCGATCACCGAAGAAGACGTACGCGCGGTTGTCGACGCGGAACAACGTGCCGGCGCTGGCGGCGTCGTCGGGGTGATCGTGAGCCTCGGTGGCCAGACGCCGTTGAAGCTCGCCGACGTGTTGGACGAGGCCCTCGTTCTCGGGACGCCGCCGGCGTCGATCGACCTCGCCGAGGACAGGGAGCGCTTCGGCGCGATGTTGCGCAACCTTGACATCGCGCAGCCGGACGGTGGCACCGCGCGCACGATCGAGGAGGCGCACGAGATCGCGAGCCGCGTCGGCTATCCCGTGCTCGTCCGGCCGAGCTACGTGCTGGGCGGGCGCGCGATGGAGATCGTCTACGACGACGCGGCGCTCAAAGACGCGATGGCACAGCTCATGCACACCGGCTCGCTCGGGAAAGAAGGAGGCCTTTCCGCCACCCGCCCCGTGCTGATCGACCGCTTCTTGGAAGACGCCACCGAGGTCGACGTCGACGCGGTGAGAGACCGCACCGGCGAGGTGCTCGTCTGCGGCGTGATGGAGCACGTCGAGGAGGCGGGGGTGCATTCGGGCGACTCGGCGTGCGCGATCCCTCCGCCGACGCTGTCTCAAGGCATCGTCGACCGCCTCGCCGAGCAGACGAAGAAGATCGCCGACGCGCTCGGGGTCGTCGGTCCGATCAACATCCAGTTCGCGCTGAAACAAGACGACCTCTACGTCATCGAGGCGAACCCGCGCGCCTCGCGCACCGTGCCGTTCGTCGCGAAGGCGACGGGACGACCGGTGGCGAAGATCGCGGCGCGCGCGATCGTCGGCGCGACGCTCGAGGAACTGCGCGACGAAGGCCTCTTGGACCGGCGCGACTTTCTCCAGATGACGGCGGTCTGTGTGAAAGAGGCGGTGTTGCCCTTCGACCGATTCCCCGAGGTCGACGCACTGTTGGGTCCGGAGATGCGATCGACGGGAGAGGTGATGGGGATCGCCGAAAGCTTCGGACTTGCGTTCGCGAAGTCCCAGTCCGCGGCGGGCAACCGGCTGCCAGATTCGGGCGAGATCTTCTTTTCCCTCGCAGATCGCGACAAACCGGCCGGCGTCGAAGCGGCGAGCGAGTTCTCGCGCCTCGGCTTTCAGATCGCGGCGACCGAGGGCACGGCGGCGCACCTCGCCACACAAGGGATCCCGATCCACCGTCTGGTCGCAAAGGTCGGCTTCGAATCGACCCGCGCCGCAGAGCTCGCCGACGCCGTGGAGCTCATCTCGTCCGGGGCGATCTCGCTCGTGGTGAACACGCCGAGCGGCCGGGGGGCTCGCGCCGACGGCGCGTACATCCGAAGAGCGGCGTCCGCGAGCGGGGTGCCGATCGTGACGACGGTGCGCGCCGCGCTCGCCGCGGCGCGAGGAATCGGCGAGTCGCGGGATTCCGGCGTGCACGTGGCGAGCCTCCAGGAGCTCCACGCGGACGCGCGATGAACGCGTCGGGACAGAACAGGCTCGTCACCCAGATCGGGTCCGTTGTGCTCCCGAATCCGGTGCTCACAGCCAGCGGAACCTCCGGTCACGGCGCGGAGCTCGGCGCGTACTTCGAGCTGTCGCGACTCGGCGCCATCGTCGTGAAGTCGCTCGCCGCGTTCTCATGGCCCGGCAATCCGGCTCCACGCCTTCGACCAGTCGGCCAAGGGATGCTGAACAGCGTCGGGCTGCAGGGACCAGGCGTCCGCAGTTGGATCGATCACGACCTCCCGGGCCTCGTGCGCGCGAAGGCGCGCGTCGTCGCGAGCATCTGGGGTCGCACGGTCGCCGAGTTCGCCGAGGCGGCACGCATGGTTGCCGAAGTGGCGAACGACCTCGTCGCCGTGGAAGTCAACGTGTCGTGCCCGAATCTCGACGACGGCGAGGCGATGTTCGCCGAGTCGCCGAACGCGACGGCCGCGGCGCTCGAAGCGGCCCGAGCGTGCCTCCGTCCGTGCTGGGCGAAGCTCTCGCCCGCCGTCGACGACATGGTCCCGATCGCCAAGGCGGCGATCGACGCCGGAGCGGAGGCGCTCGTACTCGTCAACACGCTCCCTTCTGGCAAATGGGATCCGTCGCTTGTTTCCGAGCTCGGCGCGGGCTCGGGCGGCCTTTCTGGACCTGCGCTGCGGCCGATCGCGTTGCGGGCGATCGAAACCGTCGCCGCGAATTGCGACGGGGTTCCGATCATCGGCGTCGGCGGGATCCAAACCGGAGCCGACGCGTTCGAGTTCTTGAGCGCCGGCGCGACGGCGGTCGAGGTGGGGACCGCGATCCTCGCCGATCCCCGGGCGCCGCTTCGCGTCCTCGAAGAGCTCGAGGGCCTGACTCGGAGGCGAGGACCGAGCGGCGTCGGGGCGGAAGACCGGCGTCATGGCTGAGGCGTTCGCGCCGTCTTCGACGCGCGGTCGCCTTTGTCTCGCGCTCGACTCTTTCTCGCTAAACGACGCGCGTCGCCTCGCGTCGTCGCTGAAGCCGTGGTTCAAGACCGTCAAGGTCGGCCCCGAACTGTTCAGCTCGGTGGGACCACAGGCAGTGCGGGCTCTTCGCGAAGACGGCTTCGAAGTGTTCGTCGACTTGAAGTTGCACGACATCCCGGCGACCGTCCGTCGTGCCGCCGCCGCGATCGCCCGCCTCGGGGTCGCGTACACGACGGTCCACGCCGAGGGGGGTCTAGCGATGCTCGAAGCGGCGAAAGAGGGCCTGGCAGAAGGTTCGGTCGAGGCCGAACGTGATCCGCCGACCGTTGGCCTGGCGGTGACCGTCCTCACGAGCGAGCCGACATCCGAAGCGCTCCTCGAAGAGCGCGTCCGTTTGGCGGCGCAGGCTGGTCTCGGAGGCGTCGTCTGCGGCGTGCCCGATCTCGAAGTCGTGGCGAAGGTGGCACCGCATCTGCTGAAAGTTGTCCCCGGTATTCGCATCTCGAGGGTCGCGAACGACGACCAGCAGCGCACGGGCAGCCCCGAAGAGGCGATGGCGAAAGGAGCCGACCTGCTCGTCGTGGGGCGGCCGGTCACCGAGGCCGCCGATCCGGTCCTCGCGTCGCGCCAGCTAGCGGCGGTGCTCGAGGCGGCGAGCTGAGCGGAAATGCTGGTCAGCGGGGGAACCTCGCGCTAGCGTGCTCGACATGCCCCAACCTCCCCAACTCACACCGGAACAGCGCGCGAACGCCCTCGCCAAGGCGGCGCAAGCGCGTAAAGCCCGGGCGGAGATCAAGGACCAGCTGAAGAACGGCCACGTCACCTTGAAGGGACTGCTGGGCCGGGCGGAGAGCGACGACATCGTCGGCAAGATGAAGGTGCTCGCCGTCTTGGAAGCCCTGCCAGGAACCGGCAAGGTGAAAGCCCGCCGGCTGATGGAGCAAGTCGGCATCAGCGAGACCAGGCGTCTACAGGGCCTCGGCGCGAAGCAGCGTGACGCCCTATTAGAGGCTGTCGGTCGTCCCTGATCCTCACGGTTTCCGGCCCCGGAGGGGTCGGTAAAGGAACCGTCGTCCGCGAGCTCGTGGCTCGCGATCCAAAACTGGCCTTGTCCCGTTCGTGGACGACGAGGCCGCGGCGTCCACGCGAGAGCGAAGACGCCTACACCTACGTCGATCGGGCGACGTTCGAAAAACGCGTCGCCGACGGCGGCTTCTTGGAGTACGTCCAGATCCTCGGCGAGTACTACGGCACGCCGATGCCGGACCCCGACGACCCCCGCGACCTCGTCTTGGAGATCGACGTCGAAGGGGCGCAGCAGGTGAAGGGGGTCCGTGAAGAAGTCGTCTGCGTGCTGCTCGTCGCCCCATCGGAGGCCGAGCAGGTGGCACGCCTCCGCGCTCGGGGAGACTCCGAGGAGTCGATCCGCGCCCGCCTCGAGCTCGCCCGTCACGAGATCGAAATCGGCCGGAACTTTTGCGACGCCGAGGTCGTAAACGACGACGTCAACAGGGCCGTCGAGGAGATCGCCGGTATAGTGGCGGGCGCGCGACGTCGCGGATCCGCGCCGTCGAAATCTTGACGATCGAGCGCGCTTTTCGCTCGACCTCACCCGTCGTCCGCGCGGAACACGAGTGGGACTGAAGAAGGAGCCATGGCCGAACCCCGCAACACGATGATCGATCCCGAGATCGAGGATCTCTTAGACAAGGTCGACTCGAAGTTCACTCTCGTGACCCTGTCTGCGAAGCGCGCCCGCCAGATCAACTCGTACTTCAACCAGCTCGGCGAGGGACTCGGCGCGATCGTCCCGCCGCAGGTGACCTCCGTCGCAAGAAAGCCGTTGTCGATCTCCTTGGAGGAGATCGCCGCCGACAAGGTTCGCGCCGGCGAGCCCGTCGAAGAGCCCGAGACCCCGGAGTTGGCGGAGGTCGAAGACGGCTTCGAGGCCGGCTCCGAGGCCGACGACGAGCTCGAGAGCTCGTAGCTCTTTCGTCCGGTCGGTCCGCTGATGGGCGACGGCCGCGTGTCGCAATCCGATCACGCTGCGCTTCAAGGTCGCGTCGTCGTCTTGGGGGTGACGGGAGGGATCGCCGCCTACAAGGCGGTGGAGGTCTGCCGCCGCCTCGTCGAGGCCGGCGCGATCGTCCTTCCGGTTCTGACCGCCGCGGCGACGAAGTTCGTCGGGACGATGACCTTTTCCGCCCTCGCCTCCGAACCGGCGCGCACCGACTTGTTCGACACCGACGACCCGCTCGCTCATACGCGCCTTGCGAGCCGCGCCGATCTAGTTCTCGTCGCCCCGGCGACGGCGAACTTCCTCGGTGAGGTCGCGATGGGGCTCGCTCCCGATCTCCTCAGCGCGACGGTGCTCGCGACGAAGGCGCCGCTTCTCGTCGCGCCGGCGATGCACAAAGAGATGTGGGAGTCGGACGCCGTGCGTCACAACGTGGAGACGCTTGTCGCCCGCGGCGTGAGCGTCGTCGGGCCGGACAGCGGTCCTCTTGCCGGTGGCGACGAGGGACCCGGTCGCCTTGTCGAGCCGGAGGAGATCGTCGCCGAAGCGGTCCGCCTTCTCGGAGAAGGCCAAGACCTGCTTGGCGTGACGGTGCTCGTCACCGCCGGGGGGACCAGAGAGCCGATCGACCCGGTGCGGGTGATCACGAACCGCTCGTCGGGCCGACAGGGCTATGCGATCGCGAGCGCGGCGAAAAAGAGAGGCGCGACGGTGACGCTCGTCTCCGCAGCAACACTTCCTCCTCCTTCAGGCGTCGAGTTGGTCCCCGTCGAAACTGCAGCGGAACTGGCCGAAGCGGTGCTCGAGCGCGCTAGCGCAGCCGACGTCGTCGTGATGGCCGCCGCCGTGGCGGACTTCCGACCGAAGGCTGCGTCGATCGAGAAGCTGAAAAAGCGCGACGGCCCACCGGAGATCGTCCTCGAGCCGACAGAAGACGTCCTCGCACTTCTCGCGACGAGCCGCCGACCCGGGCAGATCCTCGTCGGATTCGCCGCCGAGACGACGGACGCGCGGCGAGAGGGCGAGCGCAAGTTGCGGGAAAAAGACGTCGATCTGATGGTGTTGAACGACGTGACCCAGCCCGGCACCGGTTTCTCGCACGAGACGAACGCCGTCACGCTCCTCTACCGGGACGGATCGGTCACCGAGGTCGCGATGGCGCCGAAGCCTACGATCGCGGAGGCCGTCCTCGACGCGGTGGTAAAGCTGCGCCCGCGCCCATCGCACGAGGAATAAAGACGTACCTCGAAGGAGAGTAAGTGAGCAGGCACACCTTCACGTCGGAGTCGGTGACCGAGGGTCACCCCGACAAGATGGCCGACCAGATCTCCGACGCGGTGTTGGACGCGATCTTGGAACAAGATGCCCAAGGGCGCGTGGCGTGCGAGACGCTGCTCACGACGGGCCTCGTCTGCGTCGCGGGGGAGATCTCGACCACCGGCTATGTCGAGATCCCGCGCATCGTGCGCGACACCGTGTGCGACGTCGGATACGACCGCGAGGAGTACGGCTTCGACGGAAACACCTGCGGGGTGATCGTCGCGATCGGAGATCAGTCCGAAGACATCGCGCAAGGCGTCTCGGGCTCGCAGGAGTCCCGCGAAGGCGACACCGACGAATTGTCCGCCCAGGGCGCTGGTGACCAGGGGATGATGTTCGGCTTTGCGTGCGACGAGACGCCGGACCTCATGCCGCTGCCGATCTGGTTCGCGCACCTGTTGGCGCGACGGCTCTCGGAGGTGCGCAAAGGCGGCGTGATCCCGTATTTGCGCCCCGACGGCAAGACCCAGGTGACGATCGATTATGAAGACGGCCGTCCCGTCGCGCTGCGGACGGTGCTGATCTCGACCCAGCACAAGCCGGGCATCGACCACGAGTCGCTGTTGCGCCCGGATCTCGAAGAACACATTTTGCGCCCGTTGCTCTCCCGGCTGCCGGCGAACTTCGACACCGAGGACTGGCGGCTGCTCGTCAACCCGACCGGTGTCTTCGAGCTCGGCGGCCCGCGCGCCGACGCCGGTCTCACCGGGCGCAAGATCATCGTCGACACCTACGGCGGATCGGCCCGCCACGGCGGTGGCGCCTTCTCTGGCAAGGACCCCTCGAAGGTCGACCGCTCCGGTGCCTACGCGGCGCGGTGGGTGGCAAAGCACGTCGTCGCAGCGGGCGCGGCACGCCGTTGTGAGATCCAGGTCGCCTACGCGATCGGAAGGGCGCGCCCCGTTTCGATCTCCGTCGAGACCTTCGGCACCGAGGCCTGCGATCCCGAGCGCATCGGGAAGGTGATCGGTGAGCTGTTCGACCTCCGGCCGGCGGCGATCATCAACGAGTTGAAGCTGCGACGGCCGATCTACAAAGCGACGGCCGCGTACGGGCACTTCGGCCGCAACGACAAGGACTTCACCTGGGAGGCGACCCCGAAGCTCGACGAGCTCCGCTCGGCGCTCGAGTTGTAGGCCGGCGTTGACGACGGGCGAGGATCGCCCGCCCCGCCGGATCGTTGCGGTCCTCCCCGACGTGACGGGGATCGACAGAACCTTCGTCTACGCGGTTCCCGACGCGATCACCGGCGCGATCGCGATCGGCGTGATCGCGCGGATTCCGCTGCAGGGCCGAATCGTGCGCGGCTGGGTGGTCGAAGAAGGCGGCAACGTCGCATCCTCGCTGCGCGAGGTCGACAAGTTCGTCTCGCTCGGTCCGAGCGCGAGGGTCGTCGAATTGTGCAGGCTCTCGGCGTGGCGGTACGCGGGACGGCTGCGGCCGTTCCTCCACGCCGCGTCGCCGCCGCGCCTCGTGCGGGCTCTCCCGCCACCGACGCGTAGCGACGCGAGCGCCGTCCTCGACGAGATCAACCCTGACGTCGCCGCGGCGACGAAAGAGGCGCTCGGGCCGGGAAGGGTCGTGCTGCGCATCCCGCCTTCGGCGCCGCGCCTCGACGTCGTTCGTGTGGCGATCGCGAACGTCGCGCCGCGCGACCTCTTGGTGCTCGTTCCGGAGCGTCACGATGTCGATCTGCTCACGCGCCTTCTTGCGCGCCTCGGGGTGAGCGTCGCCATCCATCCGGACCAATGGACGCAGTGCGCGGCGGGAGGCCGAGTGGTCGTCGGCACACGGAGCGGGGTGTTCGCGCCGATGCCGCATCTTGGCGGGATCGTCGTGCTCGATTCGCACGCCGAGGCGTACGCCGAACAGCGCGCGCCGACCTGGAACGCGACGACGATCGCGCGCTTGCGCGCCGAGCAGGAAGAAGTTCCCTGTCTGCTCGTCAGCGCCTGCCCGCCGGTCGCCCAGCTCGATGGTTCCCGCCTGGTCGCGTTCGGGCGCGACGCTGAGCGCGCCGGATGGGCACGCGTCGTCGTCTTCGACCGTCGTGGTGACGATCCAAGGTCAGGGCTCTTCTCGTCGCGACTTGCTGAAGTGATCCGCGAAGCGCGAGGCGAAAGACCTTCGCGGCCCTTCGTCTGCGTTCTCAATCGCAAAGGCCGCGCGCGGCTGCTCAGGTGCGCGCGCTGCGACGAGATCGCACGTTGCGAGCGCTGTGGCGCTGCGGTTCACGAACGACGCGGCGACGCCGTCTCGACGAGTGAGCTCGTGTGTGACGTGTGCGGGACAGCGCGTCCGGTCATCTGCCTGAACTGCTCCTCGACCAAACTCGCCCGCCGCCGTCTCGGCACCGAGCGCGTCGCTGAGGAGCTCGCGGCATTGATCGGCGAACCGGTGCTCGAAGTGACCGGGGAACGGTCCGGGCCGGACGTCGACGGATACGGCGTGCTCGTCGGCACCGAAGCGGTGTTGCATCGCGTCCGCGCTGCTTCGTCGGCGTGCTTCTTGGACTTCGACCAAGAACTGCTCGCCCCGCGCTACCGGGCGTTCGAAGAAGCGCTCGCGCTGATCGCGAGGGCGAGCCGGCTCGTCGGTGGCCGGGGGCCAGACGGCGGCGGCGAGGGAGGAAACGTGTTCGTGCAGACGCGACTTGCCCACCACGAGGTGCTGCAAGCCGCGGTGCACGGCGACCCGGCGATCCTTTCTGCGAACGAGAAGGAACGGCGCGCCTCGCTCGGGCTGCCGCCGGCGAAAGCGCTCGCCCTGCTGGAAGGAGACGAGACGAAGTCGATCGCTGAGTTCCTCTCGTCGGAGCGGATCGAGATCGGCGAGCTCCCGGACGGGAGGGTGCTCGCCCGGGCGACGAGTGCCGCCGACCTCTCCGACGCGCTCGCGAAAGCCGGTCTCCCGAGAGAAGGCCTGCGTGTCGCGGTCGATCCGCTGCGCCTGTGAGCACGAAGAACCTCCGAACGCAACGGGACGCTCGCCGCGGTGTTCTATCTCCTGTGGTGGCCGCGCTGAGCGAAGTGTCGATCGACGACGAGATCGTCACCTCGATGCGCCGCGACCTCGACGCGGGCTTCGTGCAGATGGTTGAGAGCTACGCGCCGATCGTGACGACGCTCGCCGGTCGTGTGAGTGGGCGCGCCGAGGACGCAGAAGACCTCGCTGCGGAGACCTTCTTCCGCGCCTACCGCGCATTGCGCAACTACAACGAGCGGCGGCTGAGGGAGTTACAGGTCCGCCCCTGGCTCGTCACGATCGCATTGAATCTCGCCCGCAACAGCACGCGGGACGCGCAGCGTCGCCCGAAGCAGACCGCGATCACCGAGACAACCGAGCCACCGGCACCGGCGCGCGAAACGTCGGAGATCGCGCTTGGCTCGGTCGAGAGAGATGATCTCGCCCGACGCTTGTCGTCCCTATCGGAGCCAGAACGCGTCGCCGTCGTTTTGCGCCACGTTGTTGAACTGCCTGTCGCTGAGATCGCAGAAGTGCTCGGCTGCAAAGAAGCGACGGCGCGCTCGCACATCGCGCGCGGGCTCGCGCACCTTCGCTCCTCGTACGACAAGAGCCCGATCAGTTCATACAGTCGCGACGAGAAGCGCTCGCGACGAGGAGGTCAGCGATGAGTCCCAACTCTTCGCCAGCGATCGAACACCGTCTTCGCGCCTTGACGATCACACCTTCGCGCGGATTCCTGCGCCGGGTCGTCGCGTCGTGGGCGATCGTCCCGTCGCCGATCGGCGACGTCTTCGTCGCATGGACCGAAGACGGGATCTGTGCTGTCGACTCGTACCGTGCGGGGAGCGATCCCGAGCACTTCGTCGATCAGGTGCGCGAGCGGCTGGGACGCCCGGTGACGCGGGCGGGGGAAGTTCCCTCGGGCCTTCGTGCCGCGGCGCGAAGCGGAAGGGCCACTCAATTGCGCTTCGATCTGCGCGGGCTCACACCGTTCGAGACCGACGTGCTCCAGGCGACGAGACGCATCCCAGCTGGCGAGATCCGGCCCTACGCGTGGGTGGCGGCCGAGATCGGGCGGCCGAAGGCGGTGCGCGCCGTCGGTTCGGCGCTCGGTCGAAACCCAGTGCCGATCCTTATCCCGTGCCACCGGGTGACCCGCTCAGACGGCGCGGTCGGCAACTACGGCGGCGGTCCGGCCATGAAAGAAGAACTCCTGCGCCTTGAGAAGGTGAACCTCGACGAAATCCTTGAGCTCGCTCGCCACGGGGTCCACTTCGTCGGCAACACGTCGACGAAGGTCGTCTGCTTTCCGTCGTGTGAGGGCATCCGGCGCTCGAAGCACGCCAATCGCGTCGGGTTCCACTCGGTAGAGGATGCCGCAGGCGCTGGGTACCGGCCGTGCGGACACTGTCGTCCCGCGATCTCGGTCAGCGCATGATTTGAAACATCGCCTCGCCGACGATTTCCGATCGCGTAGTCCGAGACATGCGTGTTCAGGGAGGCGGCTCTCGATCGCTCACCGAAACGGGGTCCGGGGCGAGAAGCCTCGGGCTTTAGCCGTGGGGAGGCAGAGCCCTTGCGGCGAAGGCCGTCGGCGATCTCTTGCGATGGTCTCGGCCATTCAAAGCGAACACCTGTTCGGTACTCTAAATTCGATGACCACCAGTACGGACGCAGGCCAACACGAGACAGTCCGCTTCAATTACCGCCTCCGCGTCGCTCCGGCGATGGAGAAAAGACTCGTTGTCGAGTGGGACGACGTCCGCTGGGTGTGGAACCGGTGTGTCGAGGAGTCGATCAACGCACATGCCCAGTCGACTCCGGAGCACAAAGTCACCTGCGGGCCGGCACAGCTCGACAAGAAGCTAACGGGCTGGCGATCAGAGCGTGAGTGGCTTTCGGCCGGCTCCTCGGTCGCCCAGCAGCAGGCGATCCGCGACTTCGGAAGAGCGCGTGCGAATGCGCTGTCCGACATCAAGGCGAAGCTGCCGATGGGGCATCGCCGGGGGCTACCGAGGTTCAAGGCCCGGCACCGGTCTCGGCTCTCGCTCCAGTACACAAGGAACGGGTTCTCGCTCAGAAAGTGGGCGAAGTCTGTTGTCGTCCACCACGACCGGATCGCGGTCGAGGACTTCCGCCCGAAGTTCCTCGCCAAGTCGACTATGGCGAGCAAAGCTGCAGACGCCGCGATCGGGGCCACCAAGCGCGAGCTGGTCCATATGGCGCACAAGCACTCCCGGGACCTCCGCCTGGTCGCTCCCGGCTACACGACGATGGACTGTTCGCAGTGTGGTGCGAGAGCCAAGCACCGCCTCTTGCTCTCAGAAAGGACCTACGCCTGCAAAGCGTGTGGCGTGGTCAAACCGAGGGACAAGAATTCAGCGGCCGTGATGGTCGCCAGGGCAGGTTTCGACCCTGCTGGTGTTGAGAGCATCAGACCCGAACCCTCGCTGAGGCTCGGGCAGCTTGAGCCAGGAATCCCCCGGCTTCGGCCGCGGGGAGGATTCAAGAGCCAGCGAGACCCAGAAACACAACCATCGCTCGATCGAGGCGGATCGCGTCCTCGCTCGAGAGGCAACCAATTCGTTCACGGAGCTCCGATCGCCGCACGGTCGTGATCTTGTCAACCATCAGACTGCTGACGTCGTTCAATCCATTTTCGAGATTTGGTCCGACGGGGAGACGGAAAAGTGGTGCTTCTGTCGGGTCCGTGGTGAAAGAGCAAATGGTCACGGAGTCAGTCGCGTCCAAGCGGTCGTCCTGGATTACGACCACCGGTCGAGGCTTGTTGGCAGATCGTGCCGCAGCTGTCCAGATTTCGCCGCGGTTCATTCCTAGTCGGCCGAGATGGCCTCGATGAATTCCTGATCGTCACGAGCGCGAGGCGAGGCTCCGACGAGCGCCGATTGGCAGTGCGCTTCCGCGACGAATCGGGGAGCGCGCACATCGGGGACCCAAATTTGGACGGGCCGAAGGCCTTGAGCCCGGAGACGCGCTCTGTGGGCGTGGACGCGAGCGCGCCCAGATGCGGCGTCAGGGTTTTGGGCCACGTTCCAACGTTACATGAAACGTTGGAGGATCGGACAGCCGAGATTTCTGTTACCGGCCACGATGGCGGCCGCGCGCCCGGCGGAGCGGTTGAGATCGCCTGATAACCTGCTGAAGTCGGAATTCGCCGACGACGGCGCGCGGCCAAGTTTCGGTTGTATCCAAAGGTCGCAGGCGCCGAGGACGAGAGCTTTCGAGGTTTCGCACAATCATGCCCGACCGCCAGGCGACGATCGCCGAGTACCGGCTGCACGACTCGGACACGGGTTCACCCGAAGTCCAGGTCGCGGTGCTCTCGGAACGGATCAACGGCCTGACCGAGCACCTGAAGGTGCACCGCGGCGACCACCACACTCGCCGCGGGCTGATGAAGCTCATCGGGCGCCGGCGTCGCCTCCTCGATTATGTGAGGAAGAACGACGTCGAGCGTTACCGGTCGCTGATCGCACGCCTCGGCATCCGCCGCTAGCAACACGCGCCGCCGGGCAAAGGCCCGCGCGGTGTGCCGGGGCCGAATCCCCGGACGAAAAAGGCGCTTCCGTGAAGGTCACGGGGCGCTGACATAACCACGGGCGCCGTGCGCGCCAGCTGCCAGTCGTCGGGTCCTCGGATCTCTGGGTGCTCGACGACTGGGAACTGGCCGGTGGTGCCCCAGGCACCTAGGAGTGACATGGCCGAGGCCATCTCAGTTTCGGGCCCGATCTCGGGCACCGACCGCCAACTGTCGTTTGAGACCGGAAAGCTTGCCCCGCAAGCCGACGGCGCCGTCGTCGCGCGCATCGGGGACACCCTCGTCCTCGTGACCGCGGTCGCGGCGAGGAAGGCCCGCGAGGGTCAGGACTTCTTCCCGCTCACCGTCGACGTCGAAGAGCGCATGTACGCCGCGGGGAAGATCCCCGGCTCGTTCTTTCGCCGCGAAGGTCGAGCGAGCGATCAAGCGATCCTCACCGCGCGGCTAATCGACCGCCCGCTTCGGCCGAGCTTCCCTGAAGGATTCCGCAACGAGCTTCACGTCGTCGCGACGATCCTCGGTGCGGACCAGGAGAACCCCCACGACGTCGTGGCGATAAATGGCGCCTCCGCGGCGCTGATGCTCTCGGGGATCCCTTTCGAGGGCCCGATCGGCGCGGTTCGGATCGCCTATTCGACCGAGGGGACCTGGCTCCCTCATCCCTCGTACCAAGAAGGCGACGCGGCGACTTTCGAGCTCGTAGTCGCGGGTCGCGCGCTCTCCGACGCCCCCGACTCTGAGGTCGCGATCATGATGGTCGAGGCGGGCGGCACCGAGCGGGCCTTCGAGTACTTCGACGCCGGAGCGCCGAAGGTCACCGAAGAGGTGATCGCCGAGGGCCTCGAGGCCTCGAAGCGTTGGATCCGCGAGTCGATCGAGCTCCAGCGGGCGCTCGTCGAAAAGGCCGGCGCGAAGCCGACCATCCCTTACGAGGTCTTCGTCGACTACCAAGACGACGTGTTGTCCCGCGTAGTCGAAGTCGGCGGCGAGCGGATCGAGAAGGCGAACGCGATAACGGGCAAGACCGAGCGCCAAGGCGCTCTCGACGAGGTGACCGACGCGATCAGCGCCGAACTCGCAGAGGAGTTCGAAGGCCGCGAGCGCGAGGTGCGCGCGGCGATCAGGTCGCACACGAAGTCGGTCGTCCGCCGGCGCATCGTCGAAGAAGGCGTGCGCATCGACGGAAGGGGACCGACGGACATCCGGCCGCTCTCCGCCGAAGTCGGGATCATCCCGACCGTGCACGGCTCTGGACTTTTCGAGCGCGGTGATACCCAGGTGCTCAACGTGGCGACCCTCGGGATGCCGCGGATGAACCAGATGCTCGACACGATCAGCGTCGACGAGTCGAAGCGGTACATGCACCACTACAACTTCCCGCCGTTCTCGACCGGCGAGCCCGGCTTCATGCGCGGCCCGAAGCGCCGCGAGATCGGCCACGGCCTCCTCGCCGAGCGGGCGTTGCTGCCGGTGGTCCCGCCCGAAGACGAGTTCCCCTACACGTTGCGGCTCGTCTCCGACGTGCTGTCGTCGAACGGCTCGACCTCGATGGCGTCGGTGTGCGGCTCGACGCTCTCACTGATGGACGCCGGCGTGCCGATCCGCGAGCCCGTCGGGGGGATCGCGATGGGCCTCGTCTACGCGGAGGGCCGCTACACGACCCTGACCGACATCTTGGGCGCCGAGGACGCCTTCGGAGACATGGACTTCAAGGTCGCCGGCACCCGTGACGTCGTCACCGCGTTGCAGCTCGACACGAAGATCGACGGCCTGCCGGCCGAGGTGCTCGCGCAGGCGCTCCATCAGGCGCGCGACGCGCGCCTCGTCGTGCTCGACGTGATCAAAAAGGCGATCGAATCGCCGCGTACGACCGTGAAGCCTCACGCGCCGAAGATCGTCACCTTCTCGATCCCGATGGACAGGATCGGAGAGGTAATCGGCCCGAAGGGCAAGGTCATCAACACGATCCAGCAGGAGACCGGAGCAGACATCGCAGTCGACGATGACGGAACGATCGGGCGCGTGACGATCGGAGCGAAGGACTCCTCGGCTGTCGACGACGCCCGCCAGCGAATCGAGCTGATCCTTGACCCTCCGGCTGCCGAGATCGGCAAGACCTACGACGGCAAGGTCGTGAACATCACGAAGTTCGGCGCGTTCGTCAACATCCTCCCCGGGCGTGACGGCTTGCTGCACATCTCGCGTATCGGCGGCGGCAAGCGGATCGATCGCGTGGAGGACGTGTTGCAGCTCGGCGATGCGGTGAAGGTCCTCGTCGAGGACATCGACCCGCAGGGCAAGGTCTCGCTCTCGCTAGTCGGCGAGGACGGCGAACCGATCGGCGGCGGTCGTGAACCCCGCGCCGCGGCCGAGGGAGACGGCGGAAGAGAGCGTCGCCCGTCCTCCCAGAGAGAGCGCGCCCCGCGATCAGACGACGACGACGCTCCGGACGGTGTGCGCCGGGTCTCGTTCGAGGACGAGTTCGCCCGCGAGATCGAGGGGACGTTCGGCAACCTCGGTCCGGGCGCCATTTCGGGCGGAGGCGAATCGCGTTCTTCGGGTCCACGCCGTCGCGGCCGGCCGCGACGCTGAGCACGAAGTCGACGCGCCCCGCGAACGCGGGGCGCGAGCAGGTCACGATCTCGACCCTCGAAAGCGGCATCCGACTCGTCACGGAGTCGATGCCGAACGTGCACTCCGCGTGCGCCGGGTTCTGGGTCGGCACTGGGTCGCGTGACGAGTCCCCCGACCAGGCCGGGATCTCGCACTTCTTGGAACACCTCTTGTTCAAGGGTTCGCCGACCCGGTCCGCACGGTCGATCGCCGAGCAGATCGACGCCGTCGGCGGTGACATGAACGCGTTCACGACGAAGGAGTACACGGCCTTCTACGTGCGCACGCTGGCGAGAGACATCGATCTCGGGCTCGACATCTTGTCGGACATCTTCTGGAACCCCGCGTTGAGAAAAGACGAGGTGGACTCCGAACGCCAGGTGATCTTGGAAGAGGTGCTCATGCACCGCGACGAGCCGGCGGACGTCGTCCAAGAACGCTTCGCCGAGGCGTGCTTCCCGAACCATCCGTTGGGCCGCGAGGTTCTCGGCGACCCGAAGGTGATCACGAACGTCACGGTCGAGGCGATTCGCGCGTTCCTCACCGAGCACTACCGCCCGCCAAACGTCGTCGTCGCGGTGGCCGGTGCAATCGAGCACGATCAAATCGCGGACTGCATCGAGCGTCGCTTCTCGGGCATCCCGGGGGGCGCGGCGCCAGGGCGCACGGCACCTTCGAACGCAGTGAAGCGACTCGACGTGACGAGCCGCGAGACCGAGCAGGCGCACGTCGTCGTCGGCGTACGGGCCATAGACTGCCGCTCGCCGAGGCGTTACGCGCTCTCGCTGCTCAACCACATCTTGGGCGGCGGGATCTCGTCGAGGCTGTTCCAGTCGATCCGCGAGGAGCGCGGGCTTGCCTACTCGGTTATCTCCGATCGGATCGCGTTCGCGGACTCCGGGGCGCTCGCCATCTCCGTCGGCACGGCGCCCGAGCGAGTCCACGAGGTCCTCGAACTCGTCGGCGAGGAGCTCGACACCCTGACGGCGAAAGGCGTGTCCGAGGACGAGCTCGAACGGGCGAAAGGACACGTCCACGCCGACACGTGGCTCGGCCTCGAGGACTCTGGCACACGCATGTCGCGCATCGCCTCGGGTCTATTGCTGCTGGACGAGGTGCTCCCTGTCGACGAGCAACTTCACCGCGTCGACGCGGTCAGCCTCGACGACGTCGCCGAGCTTTCGTCAGAGTTGCTCAGTTCTGATCGCGTCTGCGCGGTTATCGGCCCGTTCGAGGAGTCCGACTTCTCGCTGGTCTGATCGGCACCGCGCCGGGAACTCCAGAGTCAGGAGCCGTCCTCGAAGAACGCCGGACTTGTCTCGTGCGCCCTCGCGGTCGCGATGACGCGGGCGAGAGACACCCGCGAGTGGATGTCGAGCTTGCGGTAGATCGCGCGCAAATGCGAGTCGACCGTGAATGGCGAGATGTACAGCTCGTCCGCGATCTCTTTGGTCGTGAGATCGCGTGCGCCAAGACGGGCGACGCGACGCTCTGTCGGAGTCAACGTCTCCCAGCCCGCGACTGCCTCGTCGAATTCTGTTGACGCGGCACTCGGACGCGACGGTCCGAGCGAGATCATTCCGACAGGAATCGAGCTGTCGTTGACGGGAACGAATTGGAAGATCGCATGCGACGCATCGCTGTCGAGGTCCGAGCAGCCGAGGTTGCCCTCACAATCGGACGGTCGAAGGACGAGCTCGATCCTGAAAAGCTTGCCCGGCTCACGGCGCGCCAACTCCAGGTTGTGAGGCGGTTGTTGGAGGAGAACGGGTCAGCGCGCAGAACCGCGAGCCGGCGCTTCTTGCGAATTGATCGCGTTCAGCGCGTCGGCCACGCGCGCCTTTCAACTCGCGACGTAAAGGTGCTCGCGTGTTTTGGCACGTTCCGTACTACGATGCCCGCACTCGCAGGCCCGGAGGCGCGTGGGGTTGCCCATCGGACGTGGCACCGCCGGCCGCGCGAGCAGCCCGCTGACCCGGCACCGGTGCCCTTTCGGTCACAGACCCAGGACAGCAACCGAATCGAGGAGGGGGAGAATTGTTGGGAGACCAAATAGTCATCCGAACACGACTTGCTCGGATGATCGGAGTTTCGGCCGCGGCGCTGTTACTCGTGTCACTCGCGGGTGTGTCGGTATCTAGTGCGGCGAAGAGTCCTCGCACGCACCGGAAGGCACCGAACACGACGGTGATCCTCGGTACGACAGACCGGATCGTTGCGCTGGATCCCGCCGGCGCGTACGACCTGCCGTCGTGGACGATCCAGTACAACATCTACCAGACACTGATCAAATACATCCCGTACACGACGACGATCGTTCCTGATGCGGCGACGTGCGCGTGGCACGGGACGACGACCTACGTCTGCAAGGTGAAGTCGGGCCAGTACTTCTCGAACGGCGACGCCGTCACCGGGGCGGACGTGGCGTATTCGTTCCAGCGGGTCTTGAAGATCAAGGACCCGAACGGCCCGGCGAGCCTGTTTGCGCCGATGAAGAGCGTGAGCGCTTCGGGGAACACCGTCACCTTCACGCTCAGCGCACCCGACGCGGCGTGGCCGGCGACTCTGACGACAGCCGCCGCCTCGATCGTCGACAAGAAGACATTTCCGTTCACCAAGCTGGAGCCCGACGCGAAGGTGATTGGATCCGGCGTGTACAAGATCTCGGCGTACACACCGAACCAGCTGATCTCGCTCGTGCCGAACCCCAAATATGGCGGGAACGACGTCTTGCACAACAACAAGTTCATCGTCCGCTATGAGGAGACCGCGACGACCCTCGTCTCAGACGAGCAGCAGGGCGCGGTTCAAATCGCGTACCGAGAGCTGACCCCGACTGAGCTCACGGCGCTCGGAAACTCGAGGGGCGTGAAGATCCTTAAAGGTCAAGGCATCGAGATCCGCTACATCGCGTTCAACTTGAAGACCCAGCCCGGAGCGAACACCGCGCAGAAGCTTGCGATCAGAAAAGCCGTCGCGTACATCGTGAACCGGCAGTCGATCGCCAGTTTCGTCTACAAGGGGACCGCGAAGCCGCTGTACTCGATCATCCCGAACGCGCTGCAAGGTCACATCGACTCGTTCAAGCAGGTCTACGGGGCGAGCCCGAACCTGACCGCTGCGAAGTCTGCGCTTTCGGCCGCGGGAGTGAAGACGCCGGTGAGCTTCACCCTCTGGTACAACACGAACCACTACGGGGACACCGACCTCGCGACCGAACTCCAGCGCGAGCTCGACGCGAGCGGATTGTTCAAGGTGTCGCTCTCCTCGGCGGAGTGGACGACGTACAGCTCGGCAGCGTTGACCAACCAGTACGGCGTGTTCCTCTTCGGATGGTTCCCGGACTTCCCGGACCCCGACGACTACACGGGGCCCTTCTACGCGTGCAAGACGGCGTTCATCAACGACCACTACTGCAACGCGAACGTCGACAAGTGGATCGCGCAAGAAGAAGCCTCGACGGTCCCGTCGGTCCGCGACAGGGCCTTCGCGTCGCTCGAGGTCCAGACTGCGAAGGACACACCGCTGATCCCGCTTTGGCAGGGTGGCCAGATCGCGGCGGTGAGAGACGGAATCACGGGCGTGCAGCAGACGCTCGACGCGTCCTACACGTTCCGGTTCTGGCTCGTCGGCAAGTCCTAGCGGGCTGACCCGCTCGACCGGGCGTCACGCCCGGTCGAGCGGGACTCTCGAGTCCTCGGGAAGCGCTCACTTTGGCCCCACAGTCCGGCTCGCTCCGCCGGTACCTCGTGCAGCGGCTGCTGCTCGTAATACCGATGGTTTGGATCTTGCTGACGCTTGTTTTCGTGCTGCTGCGGGTCGCGCCGGGCAATCCGATCGTCGCCGCGCTCGGTGGACACCTTTCTCCTCAGCAGCTCGCGGTGAGGGAGAAGGCGGCTGGGTACGACCGCTCGCTCATCGTGCAGTACGGCGAGTACCTCCGGCAGGTCTTCACCGGCAACTTGGGGACGACGATCACCGATCACCGCTCCGTCACCCAGGTGATCGCGCAAAACGGCGCGGCGACCTTGGAGCTGACGGTTGCGGCGATGTTCGTCGCGCTCATCGTCGGCATCCCACTCGGCATCCTGGCGGGCAGGATGCGCGACACGTGGGTTGACGCCGCGGCGCGCATATTCGGCATCGTCATCTATGCGGCGCCGGTGTTCTTCCTCGGACTACTCGCGCAGGAGTTGTTCGGTCACGTACTGAACTGGTTGCCGACGTCGAGCGAGGCGAGCGTGATCGTCCAAGCGGACCTCTCGCCGCACACCAACATCTTGATCCTCGACGCGATGATCGACGGCAAATGGGGTGACGTCCCCGATCTCTTCGCGCACCTCGTGCTGCCGGCGACGACACTCGGTCTTGTGATCGCGGGGGTCATCGTGCGTCTCGTGCGCGTCAACGTGATCCAGGCGATGAAGGGCGACTACATCGAAGCCGCGAGGGCGCGGGGCTTGAAAGAGCGATCGGTTGTTGTCCGCCACGCATTCCGCAACGCGCTCGTGCCGATCGTGACGGTCACCGGACTTCAAGCGGCGCTGCTTTTGTCCGGCGCGGTGCTCACCGAAGAGACCTTCAACTGGCCGGGAATCGGCAACGAGCTCATCTACTACTTGGAGAGCCGCGACTACATCGCGGTGCAAGGGATCATCACCGTCTTCGCGCTGGCGGTCGTCGCGATCAGCTTGCTGATCGATCTCATCAACGCGTGGATCGACCCGAGGGTGAGGTACTAGTGGCGACGACGATCGCCCCCGGCGAGATCAATATCCGACTCGAGCGCCGAGGCGGCGAGGAGCAACGGTTTCGCGGCATCCGCCGCGCCTTCGCGCCGCTTGCCACGGCGAAGGGACTCCCGAAGTGGCTGTTCTGGACGGGTGCCGCGATCACCCTCCTCTTCCTCGTGCTGGCGATCTTCGCCCCGGAGATCGCGCCTTACGGCTTCAACCAGTACGCCGCGCACGGCTTGCGCTTTCCCCAGCAGGGGGCGCCTTCGGCGGCGCACTGGTTCGGCACCACCGTCGCTTACGAGGACGTCTATTCGCGGGTGATCTTCGGCGCGAGGACCTCGATCGAGGTCGTCGTTTTGGCGCTCGCGTTCTCGATCGCGATCGGCGTGCCGTTGGGGCTGATCTCGGGGTACTTCGGGGGATGGCTCGATCGCGTCCTCGTGCTGATCAACGATTCGATCTTCGCCTTCCCGTACTTGCTGCTGGCGATCGTCATCGCCTTCTTGTTGTCGACCTCGGTCGGCGGCGGCGTCCTCACTGCCGCGATCGCGATCACCGCGGTTTACGTTCCCCAGTACTTTCGCGTCGTCCGCAACACCGTCCTGTCGGTGCGCGAGGAGCCGTATGTCGAAGCCGGTCGCGCGCTCGGCGCGCGGCCGAGGACCGTGATTCGTCGCTACGTCTTCGCGAACGTCATCCAGTCGGTGCCCGTTGTCGCCTCTTTGAACGCCGCCGACGCGATCTTGACCCTGGCTGGCTTGTCGTTCCTCGGCATCGGGATGGACCCGTCGGTCGCGGCGGAGTGGGGCTACGACATTTCGCGAGGCATAGCCGACGCGCAAGCCGGATACTGGTGGACCGGGCTGTTCCCCGGTCTCGCCGTCGTCCTGCTCGTCGCCGGGCTCACCTTTGTCGGCGAGGGGTTGAATGACTCGCTCAACCCGCTGTTGCGCCGCCCGCGGCACACGCGGTTCGCGATGCCCAGCCTTGCGCGCCCGGCGACGATCGCATCCGAGCAGCGAGCCACTCCGGTGCTTTCGGTGCGCGATCTGCGCGTTTGGTACGCGACTGGTTACGGACCTTTGCACGCGGTCGACGGAGTGAGCTTCGAGATCAATGAACGCGAGACCCTCGGCCTCGTCGGCGAGTCAGGCTGTGGGAAGACGACCCTCGGACGCGGACTGCTCGGCCTGCTCCCGGACGACACGATTCGCGACGGCACGATCGGATTCGAAGGGCGCGATTTATTGAAGGTAAGCGCAGCGGAGATGCGCGAACTGCGGGGTCAGAAGATCGGGCTCGTCTTCCAAGAGCCGATGACGCGACTCGACCCTTTGATGCGGATCTCCGATCACTTCGCCGAGGTCCTGCGCGCCCACGACCCGGATATCACCGACGCCGAGATCCGCAGGCGCTCGCTCGAGGCGCTCGGAGGGGTGGGGATCCCCCCGACCCGGTTCCGCAACTACCCCTACGAGTTCTCGGGCGGGATGCGCCAGCGCATCATGATCGCGCTCGCGCTCGTCCTGCAGCCGCGCTTTGTGATCGCCGACGAGCCGACGACCGCTTTAGACGTTTTGGTCGAAGCGCAGATCCTCTCGATCATCGCCGACTTGAAACGCAACTTCGACACCGCGCTTTTGCTCATCACGCACAACCTCGGCATCGTCGCCGAATCTTGTGATCGCGTCGCGGTGATGTACGCCGGGCGCATCGTCGAACAAGGCAGCGTCTCGGAGATCTTCACGAATCCAGAGCATCCCTACACCCAAGAGCTCATGGCCTCGACGATCTCGTTGTCGACACGCGAGCTGCATTACATCCCGGGCTCGCCCCCGCACCTCGTCGACCCACCGCCTGGCTGTCGCTTTGCACCTCGTTGCCCCCATGCGATGCGGGTCTGCGAGGAAAAGTCGCCGATCGGGGTCGAACTCCGGTCGGGGAACCTCGTCGAGTGCTGGCTGCACGGCCCGGAAGGAGAGATCCCCCTGGGCGGCGATCGCCTGCTCGAGCGCGCGGAGATCGGGATTGCCGACGAAGCCTGACGCGCCCGTCCTGCTCGACGTGCGCGACCTCAAGGTCCATTTCGCCCTGCGCGGGAGCTTTCTCCAGCGCATGGTCGGCCGCGACACCGGCTCGGTGAAGGCAGTCGACGGGGTCAGTTTCTCCCTGCGAAAAGGAGAGGTCCTCGGTCTCGTCGGCGAGTCCGGCAGCGGCAAGACGACGCTTTCGCGCGCCGTGCTCTCGCTCGTCAAAGTGACGTCCGGATCGATCGCGTTCGACGGCGAGACGATCAGCGATCTCACAGAGCGGCAGTTCCGTCCGTTGCGCAAGCGGATGCAGCTCATCTTCCAGGACCCGCACGCCTCGCTGAATCCGGCGATGACGATCCTGCAAGCGGTCGGGCACCCGCTGCGCATTCACCACGTCGCGAATTCCGACGCCGACGTGCAGGCGCGGGTCTCCGAAGCGCTCGAGCGCGTCGGCCTCGTGCCCGTCGAGCGCTTTTTGTACAAGTACCCGGGCGATCTTTCGGGAGGACAGAAACAGCGCGCCGTCCTCGCGCGGGCGATCATCCTCGGACCGGACCTCGTGGTCGCGGACGAGCCGGTCTCGATGCTCGACATGAGCGTGCGGGCGAAGGTGCTCGAGCTGATGGGCGACTTGAAGCGCGGGCTCGGGCTCACCTATCTCTATGTGACCCACGACCTCGCGACGGCGCGGTACTTCTGTGACCGGATCGCGATCATGTACTTGGGGCGGATCGTCGAGATCGGCTCCGCGGCAGAGATTTACGCCAACCCCAGACACCCGTACACGAAGGCGCTGCTCGAGGCGATTCCCGAACCGGACCCCCGCCGCGCGATCCCTCGCGACCTGCCGCGGGGCGAGGTACCGGACGCCGTCCTCCCGCCGCTCGGCTGCTCGTTCCACCCGCGATGTCCGCCGCGCCTTCGAGCGATGCGGTTGGGAAAGTCGTGACCTGCGATCGATGCTCGAGGCGCGCTGGGCTGCGCTCGGTCCCGAAGAGTTCCAGCGCGAACGGGGCATCGTCGGCGCGCTCAATGGCCTCGACGCGCCCTCGACGGAGGCGGTCGTCCACGCTGCGCGCGGACATCAGGGGAGTGAGGTGACCGGGCTGCTCGCCGAGCACCGAGCCGCGACGAGCGACGATCCGATCTGGAAAGGCGTCGAGTCGATCGAGACGATGCCGGGCGCGGTCAAGGTCCGCTTCTTGGCGCACGAGGACCCGCGGCTGCAGCCGATCGCCAACGGCGGCGAAGAGCCGGTCGAAGTCGCCTGTCACCTCTACGGAAGCGGGGCGGTCGCCCGCTAATCGGCCGGGCAGCGGTGGTTCGTTGCGCCGCTCCCTCTTACTCCACTAAAGTCACCGATTCAGTGGACTTCTCCCCTGCCGCTTTCGCCGCCGGCCTCGGCGTCGGCTTGATCGTCGGTCTGACGGGATCGGGCGGCGGGGCACTGCTCACCCCGATCCTCATCCTCGCCATGGGGGCGAACGCGAAGGTCGCCGTGACGACCGACCTCGTCGCCTCTCTCGTCATGCGCCCGGCGGCGGCCGTCGTCCACCTGAAGCGTTCCGTCGTCAACTGGCCGATCGCGAAGTGGCTCGTCGTCGGGTCCGTGCCAACGGCATTCGCCTCCGGCGCGGTGTCGGGAGCGTTCATCCCCGCCCACTCGGCGGACACAGTGCTCGAGCCCGTGATCGGTGCGCTGCTCATCGTTTCGGGAGCCGGCGCCGTTGCTCGTCGATTCGCGCGCCGCGCGACGTCCGAACGCGCCGTCGGCGCCGGCCGGACCGTCGTCGCACGTCCCCTCGTCACAGTTGCCATCGGTGTCTTCGGTGGCATCGCGGTCGGCGTGACCTCCGTCGGTTCCGGCACGTTGATTCTCGTTGCGCTGGCGTTCGTTTATCCGGGCCTCACCGCCTACGAGCTCGTCGGCACCGACCTCGTCCAGGCGGTGCCGCTCGTTCTCGCGGCGGCGGCGGGACACCTCGTCGTCGGGGGAGTGCACGTTCCCCTGACCTTCTCGGTCGTGCTGGGTGGTCTCCCGGGAGCGCTCTTCGGCGCCTGGGTGACCAAGTTTCTTTCCGCCCGCAATCTCGGTGTCATCGTCGCCGGAGTGATCTTCGCCTCCGGATGTGCCCTCATCGGGTGGGTGCCGGGCTTGATCGTCGGCGCGTGCGCCGCGCTCATAGTCTCCGTGGCCCTCGTGATCACCCGTCGTCGGACAGCGCGCCTTGCCGTCACGACGACGCCCGAAGAGTTGACAACGCCTGCGGATATCTTGGCGCGTAGCCCGTAGCCGGCGCCTCGCGGCGGCCTTCCGTCGCCGCGAGACTCCCGCACCAGCGGCCCTCTTCAGCGCTAGCACAAGCGGCGGCGACCCACGCCGTTTCCGGCCTCGTGATGCGATGTACGGTCAATTGGCGTGGGAGCGCGGATTCGTGCGATTCAGCCGCGGCTCGGCTTGATCGCCCACGCGCTCCGATGGCGATTCGGATCTTCGGTGATGCTGTTCGTCATCGCGACGCTCGCAATCGCCGGCGCCGCGGTCGGTCCGATCTTCCTCGCATCGTCTGACAATTCCGTCCTCGCATCGACGCTTTCGTCCGCTCCTGCGGGCAACGCCGACGTGCTGTTCCTCGAGAGCGGGCCGAACTCGGTCATCCACGAGATCAATCAAGCGGCCAAGACGGCGAACGTCGCCAGTCACAACCTGCTCGGCAAGCCGATCTTCGTCGCGGACCTCGGCACCGGGTACCTGCAGTCGCGCGTCCTGTTCATCGAGGACCTTTTCTGGCGGACCGGACATCTGCGGCCACCTTCGCATCGTCCAAGGCGTTTGCGCGACGAGGAACGGCACCGTGTCGCTCAGCGCGAGGAGCGCCAAGGCTCTCAACGCGCACGTCGGTGAACGGCTCGACCTGCGGCTCGCGAACAGTCCGAAACGGACTCCGGTCAAAGTCGTCGGGATCTATCTGCAACCGCCAACCTCGAACACGCCGTACTGGCGGAACGTCGATTACTTCTCATTCGGCTCTGGAAGCACGGTCGGAACGAATGCGGGTGCAACCGCCGGCGCGCTCGTCATCGATCGTCCTCGACCCACTCGTCACGACGCGTGCGACGGTGTATTCCGCCGCGACCACGAACGAGCAGGTTCAGTACTCGGTCGACATCGCTTGGCGCAGACAGGCTTGGGTGGTCGGAAAGACCAGGCTCGAAGGAGCGCTTTCCGCGATCAATCGCTCGCTGCTCAATAAGTACCAGCTGCAGGTTGAATCGCTGCTGCCGTCGATCATCGCCACTGCACAGCACAGCGAGAACCTCATGAGCGCGGTCGTGCTCGCGATCGTGCTGCAGCTCGTGTTGCTGGCGTTGGTCGTCCTTTATTCCCTCGGACGATCGACCGCCGCGGGTCGTCGCGTCGAAGCTGACTTCGCGCGCCGGCGGGGCTTCACCCGCGCCGGGCTCTTGTGGCTCGCCGTCTCCGAACCGGCGGCATTGATCGGCGCCGCCTTGCCCATCGGGATCCTCGTCGCCTGGGTCGGGATGCGGATCTTCGGCGCCTCGTACCTGTACAACGGGGTGGCCGTCGATGTGACGGGGCTATCCGTCCTCGCGGCGCTCGGCGCGTTCGTGGCGGCGATCGTTGCGACAGCGCTTGCTTCGTACGGGCTGTGGAGACGCGCCTCGAGCGAGAAGAGTCGGAAAGCGGCGACGGTCGCCGTGATGGTCGACGCGTTCGGCGCGGCGCTCGGCGTCGCCGGTCTGCTCGCGCTGGCGACGAAGGGAGCGTTGAACGGCACCCACGCCAACCCGCTCGCGGCCGCCGCGCCGGGCCTTCTCGCCGTGGGCGGGGCCGTGATAGGGCTCAGATTGCTGGCGCTGTTGGCGAATGCGCTCATTCGCTCGAGCAACGGATCGCGTCACGTCGCGTGGTTCCTCGCGGTTCGTCAAATCGGGCGCCGTCCGGAACTTCTTCGTCGTCTTTTCCCGCTCGCCGCGGCATCGTCGGTCGTGCTGTTCGCGGTCGGGAGCTACGCGCTCGCGTCACAGAACCGAAGCCCGGGTCGCGGACTTCGAGGTCGGTGCAGTATCGGGTCGTCGACGTCTCCCCGCCACTCGGGGTGAACTTCCTCGCCGCGGTGCGGGCGGCGGATCCGACGGGCAAAGAGGCGATGGCCGTCGCGTACGACTACGCGCAGAACGGCGAGCTCTTGGCCGTCGACGCCTCGCGGTTCGCGGCGTATCGGGTCGTGGCCGTCGGGACTGACGTCGAAGTCCGCGGCGTCGGTCATGCGCGGGGTCGAGGTGAAACTTCCCGGCGCCGTCGTGTTCGGCGGAGCGAACTTGAAGGTCCGACTCGATGCGTCGGATGAGTCTCCGGCGATCCTCGGCGTGGTCGAAGTGCTCAATGAGACGTACGTCGCCCAGTACTACGAGTACTTCGGTCCGCTGAAACGGGGAACACACAGCTACGTCGTTCCGCTTCAAGGAGATTGCGCCAACCCGTGCAGGCTCATCGGGCCTCGGCTTCTCCTATCTGAACTCGAACGAGGTCGGATCGTCGAATGTGATGATCCGCCTGGATTCGCTTTCGATCGACGCACCGCAATCCGCTTGGAAGCCCGTTTCCTTCGGCGCGCGCAAGCGGGGTTCGTGGACGGCGCCGTCCGGGGGGATGAGCGTCGCTTCGTACGCGAAAGGCATGCCAGGCATCGAGTTCAAGATCCCCTCCGAGAACCTGATCTCGGGAGTCATTGCTGGACCCTCGTTCCTTCCGAATGCGATTCCCGCATTCGAAACGGACGAACTCAGCTCAATCAACCCGCCTTCGACGGCCGGCGATTTTCCCTACGAGGGACTCGATGGGAGTTCGATCACGCTGAAGGCCGTCGAGACCGTTCCGGCGATACCCGAGATCGGACAGGACGGCGCGCTCGTCGATCTGACACGTCGCCCAGCTGGCGGAGAGCCAAGAACCCGTCTTCACCTACTACCAGGTGTGGATGACGAGGTCGGCGAAACCGTCGATCCTCGAACGCTTGCGTCACAACGGCTTCCAGATCGGCTCGTCGTCTTACGAGTCGCAGCGACTGTCGACGCTCAACCACACCGGACTCGCACTTGCGTACGACTTGGCGCTGCTTGCGACGCCGATCGCGGTCTTGCTCGCCGTCGGAGCGATCGTCTTCGCGATCGCGGCCGAAGGTAGACGCCGCCGACATCACATCGCCTCGCTCGCGGCGGTCGGGATCCCTCGCAATGTGGTCCGACGTTCCCTGATGATCGAGAACGCGACGCTCCTCATCGCAGCATTGTTCATCGGTGGGGCATTCGGTTTCGCCGCGGACGCGTTGGCTTTGGCTTCGCTCCCCGAGTTCGCGAGCGGCACGAACGGCCTTCCTTTGGCGACGGGCCTTCCCACCGGGGCGCTGTTCATCGCGATCGGCGTTCTCTCTTTCGTGCTTGTCGTCTCGGCGACGTTCGCTTCTCGTCTCGTCGTGCGGCAAGCGTTCGGGCAGCGGTCCCTCGAGCAGCGCTGAACGACCGCGCTCGTGAGAGAACGGCCTGAGCAGTGCCGCGTAATTGCGCGGCACGCCCCTTAGGGTCGATCCTCACAAGGTGGGCTCTGAAAACACGCTGATCGACGAAGCGAAGTCCAACCGACCGAGGACCTGGAGGCGGGCGTTGCTCGTCGAACCGCGACGGATCGAGTCGGTTCGCGAGCGTCCGAACGCGTACTGGTTCGCCGTCGGCGCAGTCTGCATCGGCGCCTTCATGGGCCAGCTCGACGCGAGCATCGTGACGATCGCGTTTCCCACGCTTCAGCGCGCCTTTCGCGTCGGCGTGGGGCCGATCACGTGGGTCGGACTCTCGTACCTGATCTCGCTCGTCGCCTTCGTCACAATCGTCGGCCGTTTCGCCGACATGGCCGGGCGCAAGCTCCTCTACGTCTACGGCTTCGGTCTGTTCGCCGCGGCGTCTGCCGGATGCGGATTGGCGCCAGACCTTTGGACCCTTGTGGTTCTGCGGATCGTCCAGGGACTCGGCGCGGCGATGCTGCAGGCGAACAGCCTCGCGATCATCAACATCGCTACGCCGCGAGAACGGCTCGGCCACGCGATCGGAGTGCAGGGCGCGGCGCAGGCGCTCGGACTCGCGCTCGGACCGTCGGTCGGCGGCGCATTGATCGCGGCCGGGGGCTGGCGGCTCGTCTTCTACGTGAACGTGCCGGTAGGTGCCCTCGGGATCGCGGCGGGGCTCGCCTTCATCCCCCGCAGCCGACACCTACGTGCCCGTACCCCGCTCGACTGGTCCGGGCTCGCGCTTTTCGTGCCGTTTATCTGCGCGATCCTCGTCGCCGTCTCCTTCGGCAACACATGGGGTTGGGGCTCGACAGCCGACATCGCGTTGTTCGTCGTCGGCGCGGTCGTCGGCCTCGCGTTCATCGCCCGCGAGCGCCTGTCGCGCTTTCCGATGATCGACTTCGACCTTTTCCGACGACGCGCGTTCTCGGCTGGCATCTCGAGCGGATTGCTCAGCCTACCTCGTGACCTTCGGCACACTTCTCGTGATGCCCTACCTCTTGGAGCGAGGGCTCGGGTTGTCCGCGGGCACCGCCGGCGTCGAACTGATGGTGATGCCGCTGTTGCTCGGCGTGGTCGCACCGTTCGCGGGACGAATCGGTGAAGGAATCGGCCTGCGCGCGCTCACCTCGACCGGGATGACGATCGTCGCCGCGTCCTTGTTCGCGCTGGCGCTGACAGGACCATCGATCGCTGCCGTGCTGGGCGGTCTCGCGGGCATTGGGATCGGGCTTGGGTGCTTCACCCCGGCGAACAACGCCGCGGTGCTCGCTACCGTGCCGCGGGAGCAGTCGGGAGAGGCGTCGGGCGTGATGAACGTCACCCGGGCAACGGGAACTTCCCTCGGGCTCGCGCTCACCGGACTCGTGTACGCCGTCGGCGGCGGCCACCTGGACCGGAGCGTCGACGTCACCGCCGGATACCACGACGCGCTGTTCTTCCTCGCCGCCGCGGCGCTCTTCGCCGCTGTGCTGTCCTTGTCGCGACCGGGAACAGCCCCGATGCGCCGGAGCGTCGCGATCGAGTAATCGCAGGTCACCTTCCACGAGGCTCTCAATTTCCCCGGTCGATGTCCCAAGCCGTCGCGTCGCCGCGCTCCCGAGCGGTCCTTGACCGTTTGTCGGCCCCTTCCAGGACCTCCGTCGTCCGAATGTCGGAGGTCAATCCTTTGAGGAGCAGTTCCGGGAGGTCGCGATCGCGAAAGTCCTCGTCGCGCGGTGACAGGGAGGGGAACGGAGCCTTGTTTTCGGGTGAACGGCGTGCAAAGCACATTACGAACGCGCTACTTTTAGGCCACACGCTGGACCCCACAGGTCGTGGGGAAGGTGCCCGGGAATGGATTCTCGGGCTTGGCGCAGGAGGGGGCTTTAACTCCATGAATGTTTCCCAGGGCCGCAGGCGATGGCTCTGGCGCGCGGGAGCGGGCGCGATCTCGGTGGCGATGCTCGCCACACTGGGACTCGCGAGCGTCGCCTCGGCGTCGAAGAGTCACACGACAAAACCACACGCGATCAGCGGGGGAGTCGTGAAGTGGGCGGAGGCGCCGAGCGCCATCGTGAACTTCATCAATCCCTATCTGCCGCCGGCGTATTTCTCGGCGACGAACGGCGCGTTCATCAACGTCTTGTACCGACCGCTGTATTGGCCGGGTTCCAACACAAGTGTGAACATCATCCCGTCGCTGTCTCTCGCCACGTTGCCGGTGTACTCGCACAACGACACGGAGCTCACCTTCCACATGACCGGATACAAGTGGTCGAACGGTGAGACAGTCACCGCTCAAGACTTCATGTTCTGGATGAACATGATGAAGCTTGAATACGAGAACTACGGCGGCTGGTTCCCAGGCGGCATCCCTGTCGGCATCACGTCGATCACCGAGCCGAACTCGATGACGATCGTGATCAAGCTCGACAAGCACGTGAACCCGTTGTGGTACACGTACAACAACCTGACCCTCGTGACGCCGTTCCCGATGGCGTGGGACGTCACGGCGCACGGACAGAAGGCCGGCGCGCAAGCGTGCGGCACGAGCGGGTTCAACCAGGTCGCAGTGAAGATGGTCAAAGGCGCTCCTGAGCCCGCCAACGCGCTGGCGCGCAACTGCGTAGCGGTGTTCGACTTCTTGGAGCAGCAGGCCGGCTACGACCCGCTGAACCCAAAGAAGGCCAACAACTCCTACGCGACGTACGCGACGAACCCGCTCTGGCAGGTCGTCGACGGACCGTTCCACGTCACCGCGTTCAACTCGACGGGGTTCATCGAGCTGAAGCCGAACCCGAAGTACTCGGGCCCGGTGAAGCCGAAGATCGCGGCGTTCGAAGAGCTTCCGTTCACCTCGGACACGTCGGAATACAACGCGCTCGTCGGCGGCAAGCTGACGATCGGGTACATCCCGGCGCAAGACCTCACCTCGGCGGCGAAGAACGCCACCACTCCCGGGAAGAACAACCCCCGCGTGGCTTCCAAGTTCAACCTGGTTCCCTGGGTCCTCTTCGGGTTCAACTACTTCCCGATGAACATGAACTCGGTCGGTGACGGTGGGTATGCCGGCAAGATCTTCCAGCAGCTGTACTTCCGTCAGGCGGTGCAGTACGTGATGGACCAGCCTGCCTACCTGAAGACGCTCTGGAAGGGATACGGCGTACCGACGTACGGTCCGGTTCCGCTCTTGCCGAAGAACCCGTACTCGGACAAGACCGAGCTGTCGAACCCGTACTCGTACAACCCGTCGAAGGCGGCGGCATTGCTGACCGCAAACGGCTGGAAGGTCGTTCCGAACGGGACGTCCACCTGCGTCGACGCCTCGAAGTGCGGCGTTCCTGCGGGCACCCCGCTCTCCTTCTCGATGGTCTACGCGGCCGGCGTGACAGCCTTCGACACCTACATCGCAGCCTTCACCTCGGGGTTGAAGTCGAACTTGGGTATCAACATCACGGCGACCGGTGAGACCTTCGACACCGTCCTCGGAACCGCCTTCCCGCCGTGCTCGGGTTCGACCTGCACGTGGGAGTGGGCCGACTGGGGCGGCGGCTGGGTCTACTACCCGGACTACGAGCCGACTGGTGAGGAGATCTTCCTGCCCACCGCGCCATCGAACGCCGGCGGGTTCAACAACTCCAAGCTGAACAGCCTGATCAACGGCACCGACTACGGGAACACGTCGATCCAGAACTACGAGAACTACACGGCGAAGATCCTTCCCGTCGTCTACCAGGCGAACGCGGATTACGCGCTCACCGAAGCGGCGAAGAACCTATCTGGCGTCGCCACCTTCCAGAACGCCTTCGGCTTGTACAACCCCGAGAACCTCTACTTCACGTCACGAAGTAGGGCACAACTCGGAGCTAGGACGTAAGACAGGATCGGCCGACCCAAAGGGTCGGCCGATCCTGTCTTTCTTGAACCCGGAGCCTCTCGCCTCGGGTCCTCGCTGGTTTCGAGGCGAAGACAACGCCCGGGGCGACGGATCGCCCGCCGACGTGCTCGGCGAGCGAGAATGGACGAACATGGATGGGGTGGCTCTAGGGGGCCGCAGATGACTGAAGGTGTTTCACGGTGATTGGCTACATCATTCGCCGCATCGGCCAGGCGCTGATCGTCGTCCTCGGGGTAATACTCCTTGTGTTCATCCTTGCCCACGTCATCCCGGGAGGAGAGGCCCGCGCCGCGCTCGGAGCACGGGCGACCCCGCAGGCGGTCCATCAGTTCAACGTCGAGAACGGGTTCTACCTGCCTTTCTACGACCAGTTCTACCAGTACGTACGCGGTCTCTTGGAGACGTTCAACCTCGGATACTCGTATCACTACAACCAGTCGGTGAACTCGCTCATCCAGGAGCGACTGCCGAAGACCCTGGTCCTCGTCGGCATCTCGACGGTTTTCGCCCTGATCATCGCCGTGCCGCTCGGCATCTTGCAGGTCGTGCGCCGCAACAAGCCGGTCGACTACGCGCTCACGGGGGCGTCGTTCATCGGGTACTCGATGCCGGCGTTCCTCCTCGGCCAGCTCCTGATCCTGTACTTCGCGATCAACCTGCACTGGTTCTCCACCGAGGCGCCGCAGGGCTCGTCGGTGGGGGCGATCCTCGGCGACCCCCGCGGCCTCGTGCTGCCGATCCTCACGCTTTCCGCGCTCACCATCGCCGCGTTCAGCCGCTACATGCGCTCTTCGATGATGGAGGCGATGACACAGGACTACATCCGCACGGCGCGTGCAAAAGGGGCGGGCAGAGGGCGAGTTCTTTTCCGTCACGCATTGCGGAACGCATTGATCCCGATCGTGACATTGCTCGGGCTGTCGCTCCCTGGGATCGTCGGGGGAGCGCTCATCACCGAGACGGTGTTCAACTTCCCGGGCATGGGGCTGCTCACGACGCAAGCGGCGCTGCAGACAGACGTGCCGATCCTGCTCGGGACGACGCTCGTGGCGACGCTCGCGACGGTCGCCGGCTCTTTGATCGCCGACATCTTGTACGCGGTCGTCGACCCCCGTGTCCGTTATGTCTGAGCGCCGGATGAGGAGAGGAGGCGAGTCCTGATGAGCATCGGACTGCCGACGGGAGATCTCGAACAGCTCGAAAAGGCCGAGCTCGTCCCGACGACGCCGGCCGCGACGGTCTCCGGCGGAGAGGCATTTTCAGCTGGCGGCATCGCCCGCCAGTTCTGGCTCGTCTTCTCGGAGAACAAGCTCGCCCTCATCGGGGTCGTGGTGATCATCTTCTTCGTGCTGTTCTGTTTCTTGGGACCGGTCTTTTACACGACGAACCAGACGAACACGCAGAACGCGATCCTGTACTCGGTTCAGAACGCGGCTCCGTCCGCGGGACACCTGCTTGGCACTGACCCGGCGGGGTTCGACATGCTCGGGCGCGTGATGTACGGCGGCCAGACCTCGCTCGAGGTCGGCTTTGCCGCTGCCGGGATCGCCACCTCCATCGGCGTCGTCTGGGGCGCCACCGCCGGTTTCTTCGGCGGCTGGCTGGACGCCTTGATGATGCGGATCGTCGACGTCTTGTTGTCGGTTCCGATCTTGTTCTTGCTCATCGTTCTCGCGGTGATCTTCCACCCGTCCTTATCGCTGCTCATCTTGGTGATCGGCTTTGTCGCTTGGCTCGTACCCGCCCGCCTCGTCCGCGGTGAGACGTTGACATTGCGGGTGCGCGAGTACGTGCAGGCGGTACGCGTCATGGGCGGCACGGGACGGCGGATCGTCTTCCGCCACATCATCCCGAACACGATCGGGACGATCGTCGTCAACGCGACCTTCCAAGTCGCCGACGCAATCTTGTTGCTGGCGGCGCTCGGTTTCATCGGGCTCGGCGTACCGCTTCCCAACACGGACTGGGGATCGATGCTCGCCCAGGGCGTGAACTACGCCCTCAACGGATACTGGTGGCAGATCTACCCGACGGGGATCGCGATCGTCGCGGTCGTCGTCGCGTTCAACTTCCTCGGTGACGCGATGCGCGACGCCTTCGAGGTGCGTCTGCAGCGTCGCTGATACCGGCGCGTGGTCTCACGTGTGACGCCTGCTTCGGCGCGTCGGAGTCGGTGAGTCGCGCTACTCCGTCGTCGTGCTCGACGCCCCGGCGAAGTCGGAGACAAGCGGCGTCTGCAGCGGGAAGTGGCACGCCGCGAGGTGTGTCTCACCGAACAGGCGCAACGGCGGCTCGACCTCCGCGCAGACGTCCTGGGCGAATGGACAGCGCGTCCGGAATCGGCAGCCGCTCGGTGGATTGAGCGAGGAGGGCAGCTCGCCGTGCACCACCTTCTTGCGCGAGGCCTTCGCGACGACGGGGTCGGGGATCGGGATCGCATCGATCAGCGCCTGGGTGTAGGGGTGCGCCGTGTTCAGGTAGACGTCGACCGCCGGTCCGATCTCGACGAGCTTGCCGAGGTACATCACGCCGATCGTGTCCGAGAGGTACTTCACGACCGCGAGGTCGTGTGAGATGACGATGTAGGTGAGGTCGTGTCGCGTCTGGAGGTCGCGCATCAAGTTCAAGATCTGGGACTGGATCGAGACGTCGAGTGCGGAGACCGGCTCGTCGGCGACGATGAGCTTCGGGTTGAGGGCGAGGGCGCGGGCGAGCCCGATGCGTTGGCGCTGGCCGCCGGAGAACTCGTGGGGGTACAGCCCCGCCGAGCGCGGTGAGAGGCCAACCTCGCTGAGAAGTTCCTCGACTCGCCGATCTTGCTCTTCGTGGGTGCCGATCCCCTGTACGACGAGGGGTTCGCGGATGATCGACTTCACCCGCATTCTCGGGTCGAGGGATGAATAGGGGTCCTGGAACATCATCTGCATGTCGCGCCGCTGCGTGCGCAGCGCGCGTCCGCGAAGCCGTGTGACGTCGGTGCTCTCGTAGACCACCGAACCGGCGGTCGGCTTCTCAAGCGCCACAACGAGGCGTCCGATCGTCGTCTTGCCGCACCCCGACTCACCGACGAGGCCGAATGTCTCACCGCGGCGGACCTGGAAACTCACGTCCGAGACGGCGTGCACTGTGCCGACCTTGCGCTGGATCACCGCTCCCGAGGTCACCGCGTAGTTCTTCACGAGATTTCGGACGTCGAGTGCGACCTCGCGCTCGCGCTGCAGCGCGGCCACGAGCGCGGTCTCCTTCGCGACCGCCGTCGCTTCCATTTGCGTGCCCTCTTCGGAGACCTGGATGCCGCGACGGGCGAGGCGCTCTTCGCGCGTCGCCGTCACCGGGTGGAAGCACGCGTAGAGGTGGTCGCTAGCGCTGTGCGTGTCGGGAGCGGCTTCTTCTTGCGGGTTGAACCCCACCGTCGGGGGAGCGACTTCGCCGTTCGCCCCGTTTGCCGGAGCAAGCGGGGGTTCGTCGGAGCGGCAGATGTCCGTCGCGTATCGACAGCGCGGTGCGAACCGGCAGTTCGTGATCTGCTGGGAGAGATCGGGAGGGAGCCCGGCGATCGAGTAGAGCTTCGCCCGGCGGTCCTGTTCGACATGGGGGATCGACTCGAACAGAGCCTCTGTGTACGGGTGGCGCATCGAGCCGAATAGGTTCTCGGTCGAAGCGGACTCGACGATCTTCCCGGCGTACATCACCATCGTCCGGTCGCTGCGCGAGGCGATCACACCCAGGTCGTGGGTGATCAAGATCACCGCCATTCCGAGGCGCTCTCTGAGATCGTCGATCAGGTCGAGGATCTGCGCTTGGATCGTCACGTCGAGGGCGGTCGTCGGCTCGTCGGCGATCAGCAGCTTCGGATCGCACGCGAGCGCCATCGCGATCATCACCCGCTGGCGGAGGCCCCCAGAAAGCTGGTGCGCGTAGGAGTTGAGGCGCTCTTCGGGGCGCGGCATGCCGACCAGTCGGAGCACCTCGAGCGCGCGCTCATAGGCCTGCTGCTTTGAAACCTGACGGTGCAGCCGCACGACTTCCGCGATCTGGCGGCCGATCTTCCACGTCGGATTGAGCGAGGTCATCGGGTCCTGGAAGATCATCGCGACCTCGTTGCCGCGCACCTTCGTCATCTGCTTTTCGCTGAAGCCCGCGATGTCGCGGCCGTTCAAGGCGATCGTGCCTTTCGTGACGTGGCCGACGATCGGCAACAGCTTCATGATCGAAAGCCCGGCCGTCGTCTTGCCGCACCCGGATTCGCCGACGAGACCCACGCATTCACCGGGGTCGACGTGGAACGAGACTCCGGCGACCGCGATTACGTTCGAGGTGCGCAGGTGGAACTCGGTATGGAGGTCCTCGACTTGGAGGACGGGGCCGCCGCGAGGGGTCTCGGTCGCCGTCGATGTCATTGGCCGAATCCTCCTTCGCGGCCTCCCCCGCCGCTCCTGCGTGCGCGGATGGTCGCGACGCGGGACCGGGGAATCGGCCCAGAACCGCCGCCGCGCAAACGACTCCGATCGCGACGGAGACGGCCAATCGTACCTGGTCAGCGCGCATGTGCCCAAGCAGAAGGCCTTCGAAAGAACAGAAAGCGCCATGTAGCGTGAGGCCTCGATGATCCGGGTCGGCGTCCTCGGGGCGATGGGAAAGATGGGTTCCACGGTCTGCGACGCGATCGTCCTCGCAGACGACCTCGAGCTCGTGTGCGCGGTCGACTCGAAATCCGGCGACGACGCGGGAAGCCTCGTCGGCGGCATTGTGGTGTCGAGCGACATCGGTTCACTTGGCAGCACCGATGCCGAGGTGGCGGTCGATTTCACCTCTGCCCAAGCAGCGACGGAGAACCTCCTCTGGTGTGCGGAACACGGCATCCACGCCGTCTGTGGGACGACTGGAATCGACGAAGAAGGTCTCGCCCGATTGTCGGACGCCTTCGCGCCGGCCGACCGTCCGAACGCGATCGTCGCCCCGAACTTCTCGGTCTCCGCCGTGGCGATGATGCGCCTCGCCGAGATCGCGGCGCCGTTGTTCGACTCGGCGGAGATCATCGAGCTCCACCACAACCACAAGCTCGACGCGCCGTCTGGAACCTCGATCGAGACGGCGCGCAGGATCGCCGGTGCCCGCTCGGAGTCGCGCGCCGGCGGCTTCGCGCCGGACGCGACGAGGACGCTCACCCTCGAGGGGGCGCGCGGTGCCACCGGCGCCGGTGAGATCGCCATCCACTCGGTCAGGCTCACCGGCCTCGTCGCCCACCAAGAGGTGATCTTCGGCGCTGAGGGTCAGACCCTCACGCTCCGCCAGGACACCTACGACCGCTCGTCGTTCATGCCGGGCGTGCTGCTCGCGGTGCGCAAGATCGCGGCGACGCCAGGTTTCACCGTCGGACTCGACGAGCTCCTCGAGCTCTAGACAGCTTCGCCCGCCCCACGGGGCGCCGGATTCCGCCGCTCAGACAAATCGGCGGGCGTCGTAGCGCCAGATGGCGGGCAGCACGACGGCGGCGATGCCCACGCCGAGCACGCGCGGAGGACCGTTTCGAGCCTCACGCAGCACCGCCTCGCAAATGAGGCCGTACGCGGCCGACAGTCCTAGGTCCTAGGACCCGCCTGACCAGGACATTCGCCCCTTATCCCGAATGCCGGGGACGGGCAGGCTGTTTCCACGTTCGCACCGGTGGTCGGTGCGCTTTTGGAAGGAGCACCGAACATGAGAAGGAAGACGTTCGACCTGATCCTGACGAGTGGGGGGGCGCTTGTGGTCGTCGTCCTCCTCGCGGCAGGTGCGCTGGCGATCTGGGGGTACTCGTACTCGAACTCGTCGGTGCGCAACCAGCTCGCAACCCAGCAGATCTTCTTCCCGCAGAAGGCCGCGTTCGCGCACCCGAAGGCCGGGACGGAGATCACCCCTGCGATGACGAAGACAGTCGAACCGTACGCCGGCCAGCAGGTGCTGAACGGCCAGCAGGCAGCGGTGTACGCCAACGACTTCATCGCCGTCCACCTCTCAGAGATGCCCTACGGCGGCGTCTACGCAAAGGTGAGCGCGGCGGCCCGTGCGGCAACGCCGGGTTCGGCGAAGGCGACCCAGCTCGCTGCGGTCGAAACAACGGTGTTCCAAGGCACCACGCTTCGCGGACTTCTCCTCGAAGCGAACGGCTTTTGGACCTTCGGCCAGATCGCGCTGTGGGCGGGAATCATTGCCTTCATCTTCGCCGGAATCATGGCCCTTTTGACCGGGCTCGGCGCGTGGCACGTGCGCAAGGTGTCAGCGAGCGAGGAGTTCCCGAAGCTGCGGTCGACGAGCGCGATCGCCGCCTAAGGGACACGGTCTCCGGGAGTCGCAATCCTCCCGGATTCTGAGGCGGCTCGACCCCCCTCGACCGCTTCGGATTCACTGCGCCGGATCCGAGCGTTTTGCTCGGACCCGGCGCAGCGACGCGTCATCGTTCGGGTTCTCGCCGGTCAGTCCTAGAGGACCTGCGGTAACGTCGGTTACAGATGGTTGAACCGAAGAGCCCGCGTTTTGGCGCCGTTCTCACCGCGATGGCGACGCCGTTCGACGAGCGTGGCGAACTCGACCTCGACGGTGCCGTCAACCTGGCGCGTCATCTCGTCGGTCACGGTTCGGACGGGCTCGTGCTGTCGGGGACGACGGGCGAGGCGCCGGCGCTCAGCGATCACGAGCGTGTGTCGCTGTGGCGAGCGGTCGTGGAGTCGGTCGACGTCCCAGTGATCGCCGGCGCGACGACCGCGGACACCCGCCACTCGATCGAACTCACGAAGTCGGCGACCGATTGCGGCGTCGACGCGATCCTGGCGGTCGTCCCGTACTACAACAGGCCTTCCCAAGGCGGCCTCGAAGAACATTTCCGCGCCGTCGCGGCGGCGACGCCTCTGCCGATCGTTCTCTACGACATCCCGATCCGCACGGGTCGCAAGCTCGCTTCGGAGACGATCCTCACGTTGGCCCACGAAGTCCGGAACATCGTGGCGTTGAAAGACGCGGCCGGCGATCCCGCCGCGACGTTGCGATTGTTATCGCGCACCCCCGAAGGCTTCGAGTGTTACTCCGGGGACGACGCGCAGACCCTGGCACTTCTCTCGGCTGGGGCCGTCGGCCTCATCGGCGTCGCGACCCACTGGTGCGGGACGGAGTGCAAAGAGATGATCGCCAGGTTCCGAACAGGCGACGTCGACGGCGCGCTGGAGATCGGACGCGCCCTCGCCCCGAGCTTCGCCTACGAGACCGGCGACGACGCGCCGAACCCGATCCCGTTGAAGGCGATGCTGCGCGTCCTCGGTCTCCCGGCGGGCGAGTGCCGGCTGCCGATGGGCAAGGCACCGTCGTTCGTCGAAGAGCGGGCGAAGGCGGTTCTCGCCGAGCTTGACGCCTGGCGACAGGCGCGCCCTGCTCGTGGCTGAGCGCGTCCGGGTCGCCTTTTTGGGCGGCCTCGGCGAGATCGGCCGGAACTGCGCGCTCGTCGAACAGCGAAAACGCCTGCTCGTCATCGACTGCGGGGTGATGTTCCCCGATCCCGACATGCCAGGCGTCGACCTCGTGCTGCCGGACTTCACATACCTGCGGGAGAACGCGCATCGCATCGACGGCATCGTCTTGACCCACGGTCACGAGGACCATGTCGGCGGGCTCGGCTTCTTGCTCCGTGACATCGAGACAACCGTCTACGGCTCACGGCTCAGCCTCGGCTTCGCACGCAGCCGTCTCGAGGAGTCGAACGCGAAGGGCGGCTCCGAGCTCGTCGAGGTGCACGACGGTGAGCGCCGGAAAATCGGAGTGTTCGACATCGAGTTCATCCCCGTCACGCACTCGGTGCCGCAGGGCTTCGCGATCGCGATCCACAGCGATCAAGGCGTGATCTTGCACACGGGGGATTTCAAGCTCGATCTCACGCCGGTCGACGGGCGGAGGACCGACCTCGCACGGATCGGCGCGCTCGCGGACTCGGACGGCATCCGTCTCGTGCTCGCCGACTCGACGAACGCCGAGGAGCCGGGGTTCACCCGCAGCGAGCGCTCGGTCGGCGAGACGTTCCGCCAGATCTTCGTCGAGCACCGCCAGCGCCGCGTCGTCGTGGCGTGCTTCGCGAGCCACCTCCACCGGATCCAGCAGGTCGCCGACGCCGCGGTGGCGAACGGCCGCCACGTCGCGCTGTTGGGTCGCTCGATGCTGCGCAACGTGGCGCTCGGTCGCGAGCTCGGGTTGCTGTCGATCCCCGAGGACGCGCTGATCGAAGTCGAGACCGTCGAGGGTCGCGATCCGGGATCGGTGTGCGTGATCTCGACCGGATCGCAGGGAGAGCCGATGTCCGCGCTGTCGCTTCTGGCGGCGGGGGAGAACCGTCGCCTGGCGATCCAAGAGAACGACGTCGTCGTGTTGTCGAGCCACGCGATCCCGGGCAACGAATGGGCCGTCGCCCGGGTGATCGACGGACTGTCCCGAAGGGGCGCGTGGGTCATCCACTCCGGTGTCGCGCACGTCCACGAGACGGGGCATGCGAAACAAGGCGAACTGCAGACGCTGTTGAACGTCGCCAAGCCGAAAAGCTTCATCCCGGTCCACGGCGAGTACCGCCATCTGCTGCGCCACGCCCGCCTGGCGATCGAGATGGGGGTGCAAGAGCGCGAGGTGCTGTTGTGCGAAGACGGCGACGCGGTGGCACTCAGCGACGAGGGGATCGACTTCGACGGCGAGGTCCCGGCGGGCTACCTCTTTGTGGACGGCGTCGTCGGCGACGTCGGCGAGACGGTGCTGCGCAACCGGCGCGTCCTGGCCGAAGAGGGGGTCGTGGTGGTCGTCGTCACCGTCGACCGGCGCTCGGGCGACATCGTCACCGGACCAGAGATCATCACCCGCGGCTGGGTGCACGCGGCGGAGGCGGAGGAGCTGATCGAAGACGCCCGCACCGAGGTCACCAAGGCCGTCGCCGAGGCGACGGGCGCCGGCGCGAACGACGTCGAGACGCTGCGAAGAGTCGTCCGTCGCGCCGCGGGCCGGCTCGTCAACGAGCGGACGAAGCGCCGGCCGATGATCGTGCCCGTCGTAATGGAGTCTTGAGAGCGCACTGCGGGGGCGCGAGGCGCCCCTTGCCTAGGAGGCCTGTGACGAGACGAGGTCTTCTCGCACCGCACCGAGCATCGACCGCAGCGACTTCAACGCCTCCGATTCGATCTGGCAGGCCCTGGAGGCGGTCACGCCGAGCTGCTTGCCGACCTGTTCGAAGGTGAACCCGTGGAACAGGTGCAGCGTGACGACGAGTCGCTGACGCTCGGGGAGGTCGTCGACCGCCTTTCGCAGCTCGTCGATCTCGCTCGAGCCGACGACCGAATCCTCGGGGCTGCCGCTCTTTTCGTCGGTCAGCGTCTCGACGAGTCGGACCGAGCCGTCGGGGGACTCGACCTCGATGATGTGGTCGAGGTGCAACAGCTGCGAGGAGCGCACCCCCGACAACACGTCGGAGCGGGCCGAGCCGCTGATGCCCATCGAGTCGAGGACTTCGGCGGAGTCGGGCGTCCGTCCGAGCTGGTGGCCGAGGTGGTCCGCGGCGGCCTGGTACTCGGTGACCTGGCGTCTCACCCCACGAGGCAGCCAGTCCAGCCGGCGCAGCTCGTCGAAGATCGCGCCCCTGATGCACATCGAGGCGTAGGCGGGGAAGCGCTCGATCGGGGAGGAGGCCTCGAAGCGGTCGAGGGCGGAGATCAGTCCGATCAGCCCGAAGCTCGCCAGGTCGTCGCGCTCCCAATAGGCGCGCACCGCGTCTGAGAGCTGGGAGACGACCATCAAGACGAGCGGCTCGTAGGCGAGCAACAAGTCGTTGCGGTACGCCTGGTCGCCGTGGTGACGGTACTGGGCCCACAAGTTCTCATAGGTCGGCCCGACGAAGGTGTAGCGGCGTTGCGTGTGCGCCACCGGCGGTTGCCGTGGAGGCCTCGACGCGCGCGCCGCGCCGGCGCGCTCCGACAAGACTTCCTGGTCAGCGCCGCGATTCGGCGGTGTCACCGCGCGCCCCTCGGGCGTGCCGCGCCACCCGTTTGAGTCAGCACTCGCGCATCATACGCACCATTCGCCACATTCCGATAGATGCAAATTGCTCAGCTTCTCAGCGCGCCCATTTCGGCTAATCCGACTCTTCCTCGGACGAGAGCGGCAACGTCGAGCGGGTGCGGCGTCTGGCGTTCGCTGGACCGTCGTCGCTGCTCATCAGTGCCGCCCGGGGGCGCCAGGCTCGGTTCCGGCCGTCCGACGCCGCGAAAAGAGCTGCCATGAAAACCACTATGAGTGGTGATATAACCACAGAAAGTGGTAAGCACTATTTACCCCCTTGCTGAGCCCCGGTGTGCCACTAAAGGCGGCCGGAACTCTCGTCGTTAGGAACGCGTGGCCGGATCCACGGTGACAATGCGTAGCGAACGCGCCGAGACCTCGAGCGCGCCGTTTTCGGCGGCGCGTTGTCGCTCACCGCCACCTCGTGGTCGGCGCGATTGTTGCTGTGGTCGCGACGACGGTCGCGTTCGATCCGAGTGGCTTCATCGTCATCGCGGCTGGCTCGGTCGGCTCATTGATCGCGGTGTGCGTCGGTGTCTGGATCTATCGCCCGGCGCGCGTGGTTCCGTGGCTGCTGGCCATCGGCGCGCTCGTTCTGTTCCTCGCTGATGGCATCACGCGCGACATGTACTCGACGCTTGGCACCACCTTGACGTGGCAGCGGACGTTGATCCCCGACTTCATCGCCCTGCCGGGGGCGGTGCTCTTGGGGAGTGCGCTCGTCGGGTTCGATCGTGCTCGGCACGACTCTCGAACGAGGCGCCACGTGATCATGTTCGACGGCGTGCTCGCCGCACTGGCGATCTTGGCGCTGTCATGGGTGTACGTGATCGAACCGATCGTCTCGCGCCACCACACGCCACTTGTGGTGCGGATCATCCTCGTCGGTTACCCCACCGTCTCGCTGTTCCTGTTCGTCCTAACCGTCCAGATCGCCTACGGCGGGGGGCGCGAGCGCGGCGCGGCGGATCGCTACTTGATCGGCGCGATGGCGGCGATGTTCATCGGCGACGCGCTCTACATGCTCGCCGAGATCCACGTCGTACCGGACTCGAGGTTGATCGAACTTCCGTACCTGATCGCCTTCGCCTCCGCGGCGGCCGGCGCGCTCGACCCCTCGATGCGTCTGCTCACCGAGCGCGGCAGCCTTCCCGGCACGCGCTGGACGAAGCCGCGCTTTGTCCTTGTTGGGGCGGCGCTGCTCATCCCGCCTGTCTTGTTGCTCGCCACCCATAACGATCCGTTCAGTGAGCGGGCTGTGCTTTTCGGCATCGTGTTTGCGTTGTCGGCGACGGCGATCTTGCAAGTGGTTCAGGCGCTACGCGCGATGGAACAGTCCGAATCTCGCCTCATGCACCAGGCGTTGCATGACGATCTCACGACGCTTCCGAACCGACGGAGTCTGACTGGTCACCTCACCCGAACCCTCGCGAAGGTCGAAGATCCCGACTCGATGATTGCCGTCATCTTGTTGGACATCGACCGCTTCAAGCTGATCAACGACACCCTCGGCCATGGCCACGGCGACGATCTGCTCGTGCAGGTCGCGCGTCGTCTGCGGCTCTATGCACACGGCGTGGACTTCGTCGCCCGAGTCGGCGGAGACGAATTCGTCTTCGTCCCCGAAAAAACGGTCAACGAGCTCGAAGCGCGAAGCGTTGCGAACGAGTTGCGCGCGCACCTGAACGAGCCGTTCGTCATCGCGGGCACCGAGCTGCACGTAACCACGAGCGTCGGCGTCGCCTGCTCTGGCCCAGGGGGCGGGCGTGCCGGTGCGGAGCAGCTCGTCCGCAACGCCGACACGGCGATGTATCAGGCGAAAGAGGCGGGCCGAGACGCCGTGGCACTGTTCGAAGATTCGATGCGGTCCCAGCTCACCGAGCGAGTCATCATCGAGCGCGAGCTGCATCACGCCGTCGAGCGTCACCAGCTCCATCTCGTCTTCCAGCCGATCATTAGCTACCAGACGAGCGACGTCTTGGGTGTCGAGGCGCTCCTGCGCTGGGCGCATCCGACACTCGGCGTCATCCCGCCACTTCGGTTCATCTCGATCGCCGAGGAGACCGACCTCATCGGCGAGATCGGGATGTTCGTCCTCGACGAGGCTCTGCGCACGCTCGCGACGTGGCGCGCGGTGCCCCGCTTCGAAAACCTCCTCGTTTCCGTCAACTTGTCCGTGGTGCAGTTGCGCGACGAGCTCCTCGTCCAGCGCGTCGCGCGCTCGCTCCAACAGCACGGGGTTCCCGGATCGGCGCTTACTTTGGAGATCACCGAATCCGAGATGATGCGCGACCCCGAGCTGGCGATCTCGGTGCTGAACGAAATCCGCCGCCTCGGCGTGCGCATCGCCGTGGATGACTTCGGCACCGAGTACTCCTCACTCGCCTACCTGCAGCGCCTTCCGATCGACGAGCTGAAGATCGACCGAAGCTTCGTTGTCGGGCTCGGCAACGGCGAGACTGCGTCAGAGACCCTCATCGGCGCGATCGTCGCGATGGCGAACGCGCTCGGAATTCGCACCGTCGTGGAAGGAGTCGAAACCTCGACCCAAGCGGCAAAAGTCGCGGCGCTCGGCTGCCATGGCGCGCAGGGGTTCTTGTACGCGCGCCCGGCGAGAGCCGATCAGGTTCTCGATATCGTCGGGCTGCTCAACCGTGCTCTGCCCGCTGGGATCGAGCCGGAGCCTGCTGTTGAGGAACATCTCCCACCACAGCTCGAAGTCGTTCAAGGTCGAGGCTGGTGAGGTCCTCGGTCGGGCGCAACTCGACGTAGCCGGGAACGCGGCGCGCGGTCGCCGCGGCGGCGAGCGGCGAGAGCGGCGAGAGCGCAGGTTCGATGCCGACACCTTCGAACATGATCCCGTGCATCGGGGGATCGACGACGGCGAGCTGGCTTCGGTAACCGGGGACCGAGAGGTAAACCGGAAGGCACTCGGAGCCGAGGTACGGCCGGCCCTCGGCGAAGGCGATGAAGGGTTGGTGGAACCGGACCCGCGACATACGCAAGACCGCCAGGTCGATGATGGCGATCATCCATTGAAAGCCGAGTTCGATCGCCGTGCGAAGACCCGACTGGTAAAGACCCATCGAGACGAGCCCCGTCGCCATCGGGCTGCGGTACTCGGGTGCGACCGCCAAGGTCGCGATGTCCCACGTCTTTTCGAGGTCGCACGGCAGCGTGTGCCCGCGCGACGAAGTCGTCAACGGTCTCGTCCCATGAGCGAGGCATGTCGTTGACTGTTTTCATTCCCGGGCCGCCCGCGGTCGGCAGGATGATCCGTACCGCGCCCGCCGGCACCTCGCGGCGGTGGTCGAGGATGCAGAAGAACAGGCTCGCGGACTCGTACTCGCCGTACTCGGCGCGGATCGTCTCGGGGGTGATGCCGAAGCTCTGTAGCAGCACCGCCGATTCGACGGCACGGGCGAGTTCGGCAGCGGGGTCGAAGGGACCGAAGCAGTATGCGCCGAAAGGCTGCACGATGCCGCGGGGAATGACCGAACGGGCGAGGCCCCGCAGCCTCTCGGAGGCGAGGTCGACGATGGACATTTCGGCGTCCTAAGCCGTGCGCGCGACGATCTCGATCGCCGAGAAGAACTCCTGCGTAAACGCGAGGGCGGCTTCGGGGTCGAACGGAGCGGGCGCGCGGTTGCTCACAGGTTCGTCCACAAGTTGCACGTGAGCCGACCGCATATTCATGAGGTTACTGTTGTCTATCCGACCAGGACAAATGGGCTGGTCTCCCGACCAATTTAGGTCATTTCCACAGGCAAATCTTGCGCTGACCTCAGAAAAAACTGGCGCCTGTGCATTAACCGGCGACGCTTCCCGCTTCGTTTACAGGAAGGCGTCAAGTTCGCGTCAGCTTCGCAAGCTTCGCGTCAGCTTGGCTTCGGCTTCGGCGCGAGGCGGATCGTCACGGCTTCGGCTTTCGGTCCGACGACGCTGCCGCCGAGGCGCGGCCCGTAGCGGTCGTACTTCTCGTGGTACGCGTCGTCGATCTCGTCGTGGCGAGCGGTCGGTTCGGCGAAGGTGACATCGCGCTCGACCGCGCCGGCGCGGATGCGGCCGGCCCCGCTCTTTTTCGCGCGCCGGTACCACGGATTCGTCGGCCCGCGCGCCGACCGGACGTAGACGTCGTCTCCGACTCGAACGACCCACATCGTCACGTAGCGGCGAAGGCTGCCGTCATCGCGCACAGAAGCGAGTTGGAGTTCGTCCGCGTCGCCGACGCGTTGCAGATCCTCATCGTTCCACTGCGGTGCGGTCGTCACAGCGAGCTCACCCGGATCAGTGACTTGATCGCGCGCCGCTCGTCCATCGCCGCGTACGCCTCGGCGACACCGTCGAGGTCGGTCTCGAAGTCGAAGACGCGGCCGGGGTCGATCCGTCCCTCGAGAACATCCGGCATCAATTCAGGGATGTAGATGCGCGCCGGGGCGGGGCCGCCTCGCCAACCGACGTTGCGGTAGAAGATCTGATTGATCGCCACGTCGACGTCGTGTGGCGCGCCGACGATCCCGACCGTCGAACCGGCTCGCGCGATCGCAAACGCCGTCGCCACCGACTGCGCGGTGCCGACGCACTCCAACGCGGCGTCGACCCCGATGCCGCCGGTGAGCTCGAGCAGCACCGCGTTCGCGGCTTCGCCGCGTTCTGTGACGACGTCGGTCGCGCCGAACGCGCGGGCGAATATTTGGCGGGCCGGGTTTCGACTGAGGGCGATTATCCGCTCGGCGCCGAGGCGAGCCGAGGCGAGGATCGCCGAGAGTCCGACTGCGCCGTCTCCCACCACCGCGACCACGTCGCCTCTTTCGACTCCGGCGCTGACCGCTGCGTAGTGGCCGGTGCACATCACATCGGAGAGCGTGAGCAGCGACCGCAATATCTCGTCGCTGAAGCCGGAGCCCGGCACGGAAACGAGAGTGCTCGCGGCGAGGGGGACGCGAACAGCCTCTCCCTGGCCGCCGTCGATCTCGCCGTCGCCGAACGGACCACCGTTGAGACATGACAGGTAGGCGCCTTTGAGGCAGTTCGGGCAGGTGCCGTCGGTGTAGAGGAACGGGGCGATGACGAGGTCGCCGCCGCGGATACCAACGACATCGTCGCCGACGTCTTCGACGACACCGATGAACTCATGGCCGATAGAGCCGACGGGATGGATTGACTCGCCGCGGTAGTACCAAAGGTCCGATCCGCACACGCAGCCCAGCACGACCCGCACGACGGCGTCGGTCGGCGCCTTGATGACCGGATCCGGTCGGTCACCCACCTCGATCGACCGGGGTCCCTTGAAGATCGCAGCGCGCATCGTCGTCGCTCCTCGTCGACCAACCGGTCCGACACCTGAAATACCTCACCAGAATGGGCTGTCCCGTTGAGGATTGGAGGTCGCGATGGAAGTGTTACCGAATCAACCGACCGATAAAGGCCCGAGCGAGTGGTTCACCGGCGACGTCTGGATCGACGCCATCGTGAGAGGCGAAGAGCCGTCGCGCGTCCGGGTGAGCGCAGTGCGGTTTGCGCCGGGCGCCCACACCGCGTGGCACTCCCACGCGCTCGGTCAGACGCTCTACGTCTTCGACGGCGAAGGGCGTTGTCAATCCCGAGGAGGAGAGTCCCGCAGGATCCGTTCCGGCGACATCATCTATACGCCTCCCGACGAATAGCACTGGCACGGAGCCGCACCTGATCACTTCATGTCGCATCTTTCGGTCACGGAAGGCAACGCGCAGGGGGCAAAGCCCGAGACCGACTGGGGAGGCCACGTCTTAGACGCCGACTACCGTTCCGAAGCGACGTAGTCATACGAGAGGCGTACATCGCTGCGCCGAGCGAGGGAGCGGGTTTTCTGCGAGGCATTGCAACCCGTTGCCGTACGGTGGTCGAAATGCGCGTCCTGACATTCGTCCGACTCTGTCGTGGCTGAGCCCCTCGCAGAGGACCGGCCGGTGCGATGGGGAATCGTCGCGACCGGCAAGATCTCGGCGATCTTCGTCGAGGACCTCGCAATTATCCCTGACTGCGAAGTGGTCGCGGTCGGCTCGCGTAGCCGCGAAAGCGCGGACGCTTTTGCCGAGCGCTACGACATCGCGCGCGCTTACGACTCGTACGAGGCGCTCGCCGAAGACCCAGATTGCAATGTCCTCTACATCGGAGCGAGCCACAACGCGCACTACCGCGCGGCGAAAGCCGGTCTCGAAGCGGGCAAGGCGGTGTTGTGTGAGAAGCCCCTCACGGTCAGCGCTTCCCAATCCGAAGAGCTGGTCCGCCTCGCCGAGGTTCGCCAGGTGTTCTTCATGGAGGCGATGTGGATGCGGTGCCGTCCCGGATTCGCCGATTTGAAGTCGTTGCTTTCGCGCGGCGACATCGGCGAAGTGCGAGATCTCCGTGCGGACCTCGGCTTCGTTGCCACCTCCGCACAGGCTGTCCGCCTCGAAGACCCGGCTCAGGCAGGCGGGGCCCTGCTCGACGTCGGCATCTATCCGATCACCCTGGCGTACGCGACGCTCGGCCCGCCCGCTCGGTTCCACGCCGTCGCCGATCTGCAAGACGGCTACGACCGCAGCGTCGCGATCGCGATGTCCTGGAGAAACGGCGTGACGGCGAAACTCGGCGCGTCGATTGGCGCCGCCATTGAAGGGACGGCGGTGTTCGCGGGATCGCTCGGCAGATTGACGATTCCCGCCGCATTCCACGAGATCCCGGCTCTCCACATCGACCTCCTCGACGGGACCGCGCGCGAGCTTGTTCCCGAATCGAAAGGCCGTGGCTACGTGCACGAAGCCGAGGAGGTCGTCCGCTGCCTGCGCGAGGGTCTCGTCGAGAGCCCGCTCGTTCCCTGGGCGGACTCGCTCGGAATCATGCGAATCCTCGATGAATGCCGCGCCCAGATCGGGCTCGAATATCCAGAGGCCGCATTTCGCTAAATCGCTTCGTTTTCGTATCGATCCGTGATGGCGCGAACGGCTCGGAAATGGAACGACGAACGGCGCACGTCACTCATCTGTTCCGCGAAGTACGTTGAATCGATGGTTGTTCATACGACGATCGTCGATGCCAAAGACGGACGGAAGCTCTGCGTCGACTCCGGCGGAGATCCTGACGGCCCTTCGGTGCTGATCCACTGGGGTACCCCGAACTCCCGGCTCATCTACGCCCCCCTCCTGGAGGATGCGGCAAGGAACGGCGTGCACTTGCTCAGCTACGACCGGCCGGGATACGGCGGTTCGAGCCCGCACCCCGGCCGGAGGGTGGCCGATTGCGTCGAGGACGTCCGCGCCATCGCGGCCGCTTTCGGTATCGACCGCATGGCGAGCTGGGGAATATCGGGCGGCGGACCCCATGTCCTCGCGTGCGCCGCGCTCGCACCTGACCTTTTCTGTGCCGTTGCGAGCCTCGCTTCGATCGCCCCTTACGGTGCCGAAGGTCTCGACTTTTTCGCCGGGATGGGACAGGAGAACGTCGACGACATGAAGCTCTATCTCGCTGATCCTGACGCGGCGCGGAAGAAGGCGGAGGAGGACCGGGAGAAGACCCTCCAGGCAACCCCCGAGCAGTTCGCCGACCTCTGGCCGACGCTTCTTTCAGCGGCCGATGCGGCGGCGATGACGCCCGAGCTCGCCGGCTACCTCGCCGATGCGATGCAAGCCGGACTCGCTCCCGGTGTGGAGGGTTGGTGGGAGGACGGCGTCGCGCACATGGAGTCGTGGGGTTTCGACCCCGCCGAGATCGGGATACCCATGCAGCTCTGGCACGGCGCCGAGGACCGGTTCGTCCCGTTCCAGCACGGACAATGGCTGGCAGAGAGGATCCCGGGCGTCGACGCCCATCTCACAGCGACCGACGGGCACCTGACCCTGCTCGGCCGCGTCCCCGAGATCCGCGAGTGGCTGCTCGCCCGGTTCTAGGGCGCCGCTTTCTTCTCACCTCCTTAGATGTTCGCCGGATAGAGCACCCCGAACCGCTGACCAGCCCGGTTGGTTCCAGAGGTTGGTGTTAGCGTTGTTCTCACTGTGGCTGTTGCGAAGCGTGCGGCACCGCCGCGGAGCCGTTCGACGCGTTCGAACTCCTCGGGCAGGCCGCGACCTCGGGCGAAGCGAGCCGCCGCGCACACGAGCGCGCGTCGGTCGACGACGCGCCGTCGGATGCGTGCCGCGGAGGCGGAGCGCCACGCCGACGATGTCTACGGGTGGCTGCTGCTCGCCGTCGGTGCGCTCGGGCTGCTCGGCGTGTACTTGGACTTACTCGGTCCCGCCGGTGGCTGGGTCCACCGTTACGGCTCCGCGGCCTTTGGTTGGGGTCTCGACGTCGTCCCGATCGGTTTGCTCGTCGTCGGCTGGACACTGATCAGCGCTCGGGCGCGACGAGGTGCCGGCTTCGGGCTCGCCGCGCTGTTGGTCCTTTTGGTCGCGGCGGCCGGCCTCGGCGACCTCGCCGGTGGACACCCCGCCGTTTCAGCGTCGGCGAGAGTGGTCGGGGGCGCGGGCGGCTACGTCGGAGCGGAAATCGGTGGAGGGCTGCGAGACATCCTCGGGGCCGCCGGAGCGTCGGTGGTGCTCGTCGCGATCGCGGTCTTCGCCGCTTCTGCCTGCCTCGCCCGCACGATCGCCGAAAGCTTCGTCTCGCTCGGCCGCATCGCGGCGTTGGTCTGGCGGGGGATCGTCGCGTTCTTCACGGTTCCAGGCGACGAGGAGTTCGAAAACGAAGCCGCGCCAACCGTGGAGGACACGAAGGTCGTCGACTGGAGCTTGGACGGGGAGGACGCGATCGGCGTCGACCAGACACACGCCCTCGCCTCGCTCGTTGCGGAGACCCGCACCGGGCGCTTCGTCGTCGGCGACGAGCTCGACGAGCCATCTGGGACCGCTGCTGTCGAGGCGCATGCCGCGGCGCCTGCTCCCGCGGTGCACGAGTACCTCGAAGCGAACTCGCAGCCCGAACAGTTAGGACTCGGCGTCGTTCCCGCGCCGAGCAACTGGACGCTTCCCCCGGCGCGGCTGTTGAAGCGCTCGAAGGAGCTCGCGACCGACCGCAGCGGCGTCGAAGAGCGCGGACGCGTGCTCGAGCGCGCGCTCGCCGCGCACGGTGTCGACACGCGGGTCAGCGGATACACCGTCGGCCCGACCGTCACGCGCTTCGAACTCGAGCTGGCGGCGGGTGTGAAGGTGGCGCGGGTCACGAGCTTGTCGAAGGACATCGCGTACGCGATGGCCTCTCCGGACGTCCGCATCCTCGCCCCGATCCCCGGACGATCGGCGATCGGCGTCGAGGTGCCGAACCACGACCGACGCCTCGTCACCTTGGGCGACGTACTCGCTTCGAACGAGGCGCGACGCGCGACCCACCCGTTGGAGGTCGCCCTTGGCCGTGACATCGCCGGGCGCCCGGTGATGGTCAACCTCGCCGAGATGCCCCACCTGCTCATAGCCGGAGCGACGGGATCGGGAAAGTCGTCGTGCATCAACTCGATCGTCACTTCGACGATCATGCGCTCGACACCGGAGCACCTCCGGCTCATTCTCGTCGATCCGAAACGCGTCGAGCTCGGCCACTACAACGGTCTTCCTCATCTGTTGACACAAGTGGTCGTCAACCCGAAGCGCGCCGCGAACGCGATGCGGTGGGCGGTTGAAGAGATGGAACGCCGCTACGACCTGCTGGCGGAAGTGGGGATGCGCGACATCGCCGGATTCAACGCCGCGATCGATCGCGGCGACTTGGCGGACAGCCCGCTCGATACGCCGATGCCAGGAGATTCTGATGCGGCGGACGATCTCGAGATCGTGGACGACGTTGCACGCGGGAAGGTCTCACGCCTTCCATACATCCTCGTCATCGTCGACGAATTGAACGACCTGATGATGGTGGCGGCGCGCGACGTCGAGGAGTCGATCTGTCGGATCGCGCAGATGGCGCGTGCGGTCGGCATCCACCTCGTCATCGCGACCCAGCGCCCGTCGGTCGACGTGATCACCGGCGTGATCAAGGCGAACATCCCGTCGCGCCTCGCGTTCTCGGTCTCGTCCCTCGCCGACTCGCGGGTGATCCTCGACCAGGCCGGTGCGGAGCGACTCGTCGGACGTGGCGACCTGTTGCTGCTCACCGCGTCCTCGAACGTTCCGCGACGCGTCCAGGCGCCATGGGTCTCAGAGGACGAGGTGCGTTCGGTCGTCGGCTACTGGCGCCGCCAGAGTGATCCGCTCTATGTGGACGGCATCGTCGGGGAGGACTCTGCCGACGGCATCGGGTCGTTCACCGGAGACGACGATGACGACGAACTGATGCGCAAGGCGATGGAGCTCGTAGTCCGTTCGCAGCTCGGCTCGACCTCGATGCTGCAGCGCAAACTGCGGGTCGGATTCGCGCGTGCCGGTCGGCTCATGGACTTGCTCGAGCAGCGCGGCATAGTCGGGCCCTCGGATGGATCGAAGGCCAGGGCGGTGCTCATGACGCCCGACGAGCTCGACGCGCTCGCGCGCTAAGCGGAAGAAAGACAAGGCCGAGCAAAACCTAGAGCGGTTTCAGCCCATCGTTTTCGCGCCGTCGAGTGACTCTCTGATGATGTCCGCGTGTCCTGCGTGTTGCGCGGTCTCGGCGATGATGTGCAACAGCGTGCGACGCGCGCTGCGCCGAGAGCCTGGCTCGAACCATGGCGCCGGCGGAAGCAGCTGCGAGTCGTTGAGGGAGGACATCGAAAGCACGAGATCGTCGGTCCTTTTCGCGACTTCGTCGTAACGGTTCAGCAGTGATTCGAGGGTGTCCTCGGTTTCCAAGTCGAAGGTCGCGATGTACCCGGCGATCGCGTCCTCGCTCGACCCACCCATCGCCTCTGGCCCGTGGATGATGAAGTCGACCCACTGGCGTTCGATCGCCGCGACGTGCTTCAGGATTGCTGCGAGAGACAGCGCGCTTGCGGTGGTGCGCTGGCGCGCCTGTTCGTCGGAGAGGTCGCGAACCGTGAAGCGAAGGAACCGGCGATGGGTGTCAAGCGCCTCGACGAGATCGGAGCGCTCCGTCGTATCTCCAGCGTCGTTTGGTATCGGAACCTCCTTCGTCGATCGTCAGGCGCGACCGTAGCGAAGGGTCGTCGCTGTGAGGAGAGGCGTTTCGAGCACACGCCGCGGGGGGTCCGTTGCCGAGAGTTACGGCTCCCAGAAGCCCCGAAGCAGGCTGCCAGGGGGTTTGAGCACCGCGGAGACTCGCACCGGGTGATCCCAGACGAGCAGCCGGTACGTCCCGACGTCGTAGGTGTGCGTCGGTTTGCCGAAGGTCGCGCTCGCCGAGGCGAGGTCGACGCCGTCGCCGGGACCGACGGAGTTGTAGACGAGGAACTGGAATTTCCGTCCCGAGTACCACGACGCGTCCGACTGTCGGTTGTCACGGACGATGCTGTCGCCGTCGTCGGCGACGACGGGACGCACGACGACCTTCTCGCGACTTTCGACAGTCACGATCGACGAGCTCCAGTAGTCGCCGAGCCCGTCGCGGAGGCCCTTTTGCTCGAGAAAAGCCGTGAGTCCCGCGGCGGGCCGCGAGGGCCGCGACGAGTGGATGACCTCGAACGGGCCGAGCGCGAAGGCGGCGACCATGACAAGGCCGGTCGAAGCAGCGGCGATGGCTGTGCGCGTTCCGCGGATCGAGGCTGCCGCGCGCCCCACGATTCGTGCTCCGAGGATCGAGCCGAAGACAACCGCTGGGATCAAATACCGTGCGTTGTTGACGCCCGGTCCGGAGGAAACGACGACGAAGGTGATGAGATCGGCGAAGAACGCGAGAACGAGGAGGTCGTCGACGCGGAAGGACCTGCCGACAATGGGTCTTTGACTGGCCCTGCGCACGAGTTGGACTAGCGCCGCGATCACTCCTGTTGCGATGAGCATCGCAGCGAAGAGCCGCGCGACGTGGAAGAGCACCGAGACTTGCGGCGTTCCGGACGGGAGCCTGAGCGAGTTCACGCCGATCAGAGCGCCGAGGATGGAGCCGACGTGCGCGAGGTTCCACACCATTTGCGAGTTGCTGATCGGATCGCTTCGTTCGACCATTGCGAAGCCGCCGAACGTGTAGGCGAGGACACGAACCACGAGCGCGGCGATGACACTCGCGCCGACCGCAAAGAACGGGCGCCACGCCGAACGGTCGTTAGTCGAGCCTCGAAGGTTGAGCAAGCCCCAGACGAGGATCGGTGCGCTCCCGATCGCGAGCGTCATCGGATCTCCGAGCAACCCTGCCGCGAGTAGACCGATTGCGGCGACGAAGTTCCATCGCGTCGGCGTGCGGGTCAGTGCGATGAACGCGAGCAGGCACCACAGCGTCGTTGCTACGTGCCAGGGGCCTTGCAAGAAGAAGTACGCGAGAACAGGCCCGGGAAGCCCCAACACCGCGACGACGAAGATGCCGGCCGCCAACGCCCCTTTGCGGCCAAGTCCTCTCGCGGCGAACAGCGCGCTCGGTGATGACCGTGAACGCGGCGATTACCGACGGCACGGCGTTCATCAACGTGGCGTTGACCCCGAACAACAAGGTGGCGAGGGCGTAGAACGGCGCGTCGACGCTCCAGAACGACGCCGCGCTGAGCGCCCATCCGTGCAGGCCGACGTGGCCGTGCGACATCGCCGCGCCTTCCAATAGCACCGTCGCGCTGTCCGAATTGCCAGCGAAGATGTGCAGCGAAGCGCCGAGCAAGAGCGCGCTCAGCGCGGCGACACCTGTTGCCACCGCGATCGCGACGTACGCCGGCGAAATCGACCGATCGGAACCCTGAGCGACTCTCATGCTGGAACCTCGCTCGGTCTCACCGTCTCGGTCGCTGCCGGCGCGACTTCGGATTCAATCGTCGTCGGCGACGCCCGACGCGATCTCGGTGAGACCCTGTTCGAGGGCGTTCCACGCGAGCGTCGCGCACTTGATCCGGACCGGGAATTTCACGACACCTTGCAGCGCGGCGAGCTCGCCGAGCGACTCGGGGTCGACGGGCTCGAGGTCGTCGTCAGCTCCGTCGAGGCCGGCTTCGTGGATCGACATCATCGACTTGAACGAATGCTCGAGCTTCCGGATGTCCGCAATGCCTTTCCCCTTCACGGATTCCGACATCATCGACGCCGACGACTGGCTGATCGAACAGCCTTGACCTGCGACGCGGATGTCGGCGAGCCGTCCGTCTTCGACGTCCAAGTACAAGATGATCTCGTCGCCGCAGAGCGGATTGAATGCCTCGACGCGGTGCGCGGGCGGAACGGGGAGGTCGCCCCGGTTCCTCGGCGCCCGATAGTGATCGAGGATCACTTCGCGGTAGAGGTCTTCGAGCTCGTTCACGTCGACAGGATCCTCACTTGAACATCGCCCGCACGTCGTCGAGCCCTGCGATGAGCGCGTCGACGTCCGACTCATCGTTGTACAGGTAGAGCGAGGCCCTCGTTACCGCAGGCACGCCGAGCACGCTCATCAGCGGCTTCGCGCAGTGGTGGCCGGCGCGCACACAGACGTTCTTCTCGGCGAGGACCTGTGAAACGTCGTGGGGATGGACGCCTTCGAGCTGGAACGAGACCACCCCGGCGCGCCAATGGGGATCGGGTTCTGGCCCGAAGATCCGAATGTCGTCGCTCGCCCTGAGACGTTCGATCGCGTACGCGGTGAGCAGGTTCTCGTGGGCGTGGATGCGGTCGAGGCCGATCAACGAGAGGTAGTCGATCGCCGCCGCGAGCCCGACCACCTCGGCGATCGGGGGGGTGCCGGCCTCGAACTTCCAAGGGAGCTCGTTCGGCGTGAAGCCGTCGAAGCGGACTTCGTTGATCATGTCGCCACCGCCTAAGAACGGAGGCATCGCGTCGAGCAGATCAGCGCGTCCCCACAGCGCCCCGACGCCGGTCGGCCCGACCATCTTGTGGCTGGTGAGAGCGGCGAAGTCGATTCCGAGTCCCGCGACATCGAGCTTGCGGTGGGGGACGTACTGCGCCGCGTCGACGAGGACGAGCGCGCCGGCTGCGTGCGCGGCTTTGACGACCGATTCGAGATCGACGACGGTGCCGAGCACGTTCGAGGTCGCGGTGATCCCGACGAGCTTTGCCCCGGAGACGTACTCGTCGAGCCTGTCTAGGTCGAGGTAGAAGTCCTCGCGCATCGGCAGGTAGCGGAGCTCGATGCCGATCGCTTCTTTCAGCATCAGCCACGGAACGATGTTCGCGTGGTGCTCGATCGCAGAAAGCACGACGACATCGCCCGCGCGGAGGTTCGTCCTTCCCCAGGCATTCGAGACTAGGTTGACCGCCTCGGTCGCGTTCTTCGTAAAGACGATCTCTCGCTGCGGGTCTTGCGCGCCGATGAACTGGCCGAGCGCGACCCGTGCCGCCTCGTATTCGCGCGTCGCCTCTTCGGCGATCGGATAAATACCCCGGTGCACGTTCGCGTGAGTCGTCTCGTAATACGTGTCCATCGCATCGAGCACCGACTGCGGGTGCTGGGACGAAGCGGCGGAGTCGAGAAAGACGATGCGGTGCTCGGCTTCATCGCGATCGCGGGCGAGCAGCGGGAAGTCCTTCTTGATCGTCTCGACGTCGATGGGGTCGGTCAGCTTCTCCATGCTTCGTATCCTTCGCGATCGAGCCGGGCGGCGAGCTCAGGGCCTCCTGTGGCGACGATGCGTCCTGCGATGAGCACGTGGATGAGGTCGGGCTTCAGCGCGTCGAGGATCCGCCGGTAGTGGGTGACGACGACGACGCCGAGGTCCGGTCGGCGCGAGCGCACCTCGTCGACGCCGCGGGCGACGACTCGCACGCCGTCGATGTCGAGCCCGGAATCGGTCTCGTCCAATATCGCGAGATCCGGGTCGAGCATCGCCATCTGCAGCACCTCGACGCGCTTTTTCTCCCCGCCGGAGAAGCCCTCGTTGAGATGTCGGGACGCGAAGGCGCGGTCCATCCCTAAGCGATCGAGCCACTCACGCAGCTGGACGCGCACTTCCATCACCGAGATCTCGGACCCGCGGCGCGCGGCGATCGCCTGGCGCAGGAACTGCGCGATCGGAACGCCGGGGACCTCCTCTGGGTACTGGAAGGCGAGGAACATCCCGGCTTTCGCGCGCTCATCGGGTTTCACCGCCGTTATGTCGTCGCCCTTGTAAAGGACTCGACCCCTCGTCAGCTTGTACCCGGGCTTTCCGAGGAGCACGTTCGCGAGCGTCGACTTGCCCGAGCCGTTCGGGCCCATCACCGCGTGCAACTCGCCCTGGCCGACGACGAGATCGAGGCCACGCAGGATCTCGTGTCCTTCGACTTCGGCGTGGAGATCCTCGACGACGAGGAGCGGGGACGCCTCGTGCGCGCTCACCGGCACCAGCGCGACGTCGAGTCCGGTGGTCACGACCTCGATGTTAGGCGGACCGACGGATTTGCCCTACCTGGGTAGGAGAAATTCGCTACCAGCCCCTCTGCACCCATTCCTTGAGGTGGGGGCGCTCCGTGCCGATCGTCGTGTCGGCTCCGTGGCCCGGGAGGACTCGAATCTCGTCGGGCAACGGAGAAAAGAGGCGCCGATCGATCGATTCGATGATCTGTCCGAAGTTGCCGCCGGGAAAGGTCGTGTTGCCTGGGCCGCCCGGAAACAAGGTGTCGCCCGAGAAGAGCACGGGGGATCCTTCGAGGAGGAAGCACGTCGAGCCCGGCGTGTGCCCGGGAGTGTGGATCGTGCGAAAGCGCAGCCTCCCGACCGTGATCACCGCGTCGTCTTCGAGGACGAGGTCGTAAGAGGGGAGCATCGAGGAGTCCTCGGCCGCGACGGCCACCTCGTAGCCGGCTTCCCGCATCTCCGGCACGGCCTGGATGTGGTCCCAGTGCCCGTGGGTTTCGACGATCTGGCGCACGCCGAGGTCCTGGGCCGTGCGCAACAACAGGTCGTGCTCGTTGGCCGCGTCGATAAGCAGCGCGTCACCGGTCTGCTTGCAGCGCACGATGAAAACGTTGTTGTCGATCGGCCCGACGACGAGACGGTGAATCTCGGCTTGCGCGTCTTCGTAGTGGAGGGACACGCCTCAACCTATCGGCTGCAGCGACTTCGAGGTCGAGCGGGAGGTTTAGCGGTAAGGAGCGCGAATCCGTCGCACCGCTCAGCGATAGCTCGTGCCAAGACGTATAGCGAATTCGTGCAATGAAGATTAACTTACATCGTTCACCGATATGCCTGGTACGTTTCCGGGCCGAATCGGCGTATACAAAATTTCTTCCGCGCGCATTGGGTCAAGACCCGACTCCCCGGGACTCGACCGGAGGGGAGTGCTCGGTGGGCGGAACGAGGTTTACATACAAAGTCACTCGAGGCTTCATCGCGATCACACTCGCTGTAGTGATTTGCACTGCCATCGGCCTCGTGGATGTCCTCCCGACTAGTGGGGTCACCTCAACCAGCGATGATTACTTCGTTATCGCTGGTGAGCAGACCAGTTCGACTTCTCCGTCACCCGATGGAACTCCCGCGGTCGCCACGTCGCTTAACGCTCCGAACGATGTCGTTGTAGACGGATCCGGAAACTCTGTTATTAGCGACACTGCAGATAACGAAGTCGAGGTCCTCGCGACAAGTAGCTCCAATCCCGGCTACGTGCTAACCGGAGGTGCGAGTTGGCAACCCGGAGATTTGTACGTAATCGCGGGATCAGGAAGTAGCTCATCGGTGCCATCCAAAGCTGGATCTTCGGCGCTCTCGACCGATCTCAACTCGCCCGAAGGAATCACGGTGGACCCGGAAGGAAACATCGCGATTGCTGATTCTGGAAGCGACCTGGTCGCTGTGATCGCCGTGAGCTCGAACAATCCCGGTTACGAAGTGACGTCGTGGTCCCGCGGCAACATCTACGCGATTGCAGGCAACACGAACACCTATCCAGCGCCGTCCCCAGTCGGATCGGCTTCTCTCACCATTGGCCTGAATGACCCATGCGGAGTCGCAATCGACGCGAACGGAAACGTTCTTATCGCCGACACGCGCGCTTCCGAGATCGATGTCCTAGCGGTTTCAGGCGAGCAATCTGGCTATCAAATTGGTTCGACGTCGCCGTGGACGACGGGGGATGTATACGAGATCGCAGGCGGAGGATCGACAAGTCCGTCGTATACCGGTGTTTCGGCCGACAGCGTGGCCCTGCGCAGCCCGGAAGGAGTCTCGGTTGGTCCGGGCGGAAACGTGGCGTTCGCCGACGACCAGAACGATGAGATCGATCTGCTCGCTGTCTCGTCGTCTAATCCTGGTTTCAGTTCGACTTCGCCGTGGGCGACAGGCGACATCTACCAGATTGCCGGAACCGGATCGAATGCTCCGACGGTGGACGGCGTGAAGGCTGAGTTAGCGGCCCTCAACACTCCCGCTGGAGTGGCTTTTGATGCCGAAGGCGATGTTGTCATCGCGAATTCGTACGCCAACCAGGTCGATGTTCTGGCCGAAGCGTCGAACAATCCGGGCTATGCCCTGGGTGCCACAACGGAATGGCAAGTCGGCAACGTCTATTCGATTGTCGGTGGCGGAGGGATTGTCCCGAGTCCCTCCGCGAATAGCGCGAATGCAGTCGCGTTGAACGATCCTGAGGGGGTGTCAGTAAGCCCGCTCGGATCGGTCACCGTCGCGGACTCCCACGATTCCGAGGTCGAACAGTTAAATCTCTCGCCCGCTTCACCGACGCTCGAAACGGCTACGGCGTCATTAAATTCCGCAGCGATCTCGTGGGACGCGCCAAGCGAAAACGGTGGAGAATCAGTGACCGGCTACGAAGTGCTCACGTTCAACGGTGCAACGACGCCAATTTCCGACATCGCGGAGCCAGCGAACGCTTCTTCAGCCGACGTCGGCGGCCTTGCGAGCGGTGGTGAGTATGAATTTGAAGTCGAAGCGACGAATGCTATTGGAACCAGTTCCCCGTCGAACGAACTAGCAATCAAGACTGAGGAACCAGCGATAACTCCGACGCCTACCCCGAATTCATCCCTCGCTCCGATCCCGAATCCAACTGTCAGACCGACGAATTCGTCTGTCCACCTGCGCGAGCGACTCATGTTGCGCCGTGCCGTCGAGACGTCGACAGCTGGATTGGTAACACTCACGGCGCGTTGCCTTGTTCACTCGTGCGAAGGCACGGTCGTCCTCAAAGGAACTTCGCAAGGCAGGCTGGCTGGGGGACCGAGAAACTCTGTTGTTCGTACCTTCATCGCCGGCTCGAGCCACTACTCGATCACAGGTGCGCGTGTCCGCCGCATTCTCGTGCCGCTGTCTCGGTTCACCCAGAACGCGATCAATTCGAAACAACTAATCAAGATTCGAGCGGTCGTATCTGTCGATCATGGACGGACAAAGTCAATCCCCGTGTTCTCGGGGCCGGGATCGTAGCTCCGGACAAGCCGGATGGCTCTTCGCCGAGGGCGCGCCAGCCCATCCATCCACAAGCGAGGGAGACCTCGATATTGTGAGACCACCAGAGAAAGGAGGTGGTCCAGTCGATGCATGATCAACGCGTTGGGACCCTGGAGGTGGCGGTCCACTAGGAGGACTCTGGACCACCTGGTGAATTCCAACCACACACCCTCGAGGTTCGGTCAGGAGCTGGTCCCCCCTGAGGCATTCCGGGTTTCGAGCCTTTCCAGAAATTTGTCGTCCCGATAGGGACAGGTTGAGGGGCGCCAAGGCGCCCCTCAACTGCGTCCAAGCACGCTTTACGCTACGTCAGCGATCTTCTCAATTGCCTCTCGTAGGCGCCGGGCTGAGGATTCGGGGTCCCCGGATTCAGTGAGGTACCGAACCACCACGAAGCGGCGCGCGCCGGCACGCCAGAGGTCCGGAATCGCCTCGGGAGTCACCCCGCCGGTCACGAAAATCGGCAGCGTGGCTCGATCTGAACCTTCGACCACAGAGGACGCATAGACGATGTACTCGGAGCCAGTTCCGGGCCGACCAGGCTTCGTCGGAGTCGGAGTTACCGGGCCTGCGGACACGTAATCGACGTCTTTTGTCAGCGCCGCGTCGAGCTCGGATGGAGCATGGGTGGATAGCCCCACAATGCGGTCGGGTCCGAGGATCCGTCGGGCGAGTTCGGGGGCGCGTCGTCTTGGCCGATGTGTACGCCGTCGGCGTCGCATTCGAGCGCGAGATCGGGCCGGTCGTTCAAGATGAAGGGAACCTCGTGGTCACGGCAAACTTCCAACGCGACCCGCGCCCGCTTCAAGAGGGGACGAGCCTCGAGCACCTTGTCGCGCAGCTGGACGACGTCAACTCCTCCTCTGATGCAGCGATCGAGGAAGAGCGGGAGGTCAGGACGGTCCGGGGTGCAGAGATAGAGCGAACGACCCTCGAGCGTCAGACTGTGCTCGGTGCTCACCTCTTCGGAGCTTTAACCGCGCTGCCTCCGTTTGCCCGCGCGAGGGATTTCGCAGCGGCTTTCATCTGACGTTTGTGGCTGCGCACGGCGGCGAGCGATTCGGGACTGTCGATGTCGGCCACGGAGAGCAACGCGTCGTCCGCACCGTACGGGGCGCTTGCTTCGCGCCAACCCTCTGGTCGCACGTCGAATCTCTTCGCCAACAAAGCCGCGAAGATCTTCGCCTTCTGTTTTCCGAATCCCGGAAGCGCGGTGAGGTTCTTCACGAGGTCGTCGCCGGACGGAGCCTTCTTCCAGATCGACGCGGTGTCGCCGCCGTAATCGTCGACGATTGTCTGGGCGAGGGCGTGAACCCTAGTCGCCATAGACGAAGGGAATCGGTGGAGAGCCGGCTTTTCCGCGAACAGCTTCGCGAGCCGATCGGGCTCCATGTCGGCAACGGTTTGCGGATCGAGGTGACCCCCGAGGGCGCGTTGCGAGGTCCTTTGGGGAAGTGAAGGCCTTCTCGATGGTGATCTGTTGGTCGAGGAGCATGCCGACGATGAGGGCGAATGCGTTCGACGACAACAGCGCGTCCGCTTCGCGGTCCCCGGTGATCGCAAGCTTCACGACGCGAAATTACCCAAAGGCGAGTGCCGCCGGGAACGAGGCTCGGCGTTTGTGAGGAGCTACGCGACCCGGGGGTCGGGCTTTTCGGGGTCGATCCCGTACTCCTCGATCGCCCGGGTCACTTCCTCCGGTTTCGCCGCCCCCTGGCCCGCCAGGGCGGCGAGAACGGCGACGACGATGTGCTCGGCGTCGGTCTCGAAATGGCGGCGGAGCGCCTCGCGAGTGTCGGATCTCCCGAAACCGTCGGTTCCGAGCGGGACGAACGGCGCGCGCACGAACCGCCCGATCTGGTCGGGAACGGCCTTCAAGAAGTCCGTCACCGCGATGATCGGGCCGGAGGAGGCGTCGAGCGCCTTCGTGACGTACGGCACGCGAGGCACCTCTCCCGGGTGCAGGCGGTTCCAGCGCTCGGCCTCGAGCGCGTCCTCGCGCAGCGCTTTGTAGCTCGTCGCCGACCAGGTCTCCGCAGAGACGTTCCAGCGCTCGGCGAGGAGCTCGCGTGCTTTTTGCGCGGCTTGCCACGCCGTACCGGAAAAGAGAATCGTCGCCTCGCGGGTCGGGAATTCGGCACGCTCCACCTGGGCAGGCCGCGCGTAGCGGTACAGGCCGCGGATCGTGCCTTCGACGATCTGCATGCCTTCGTCTCCGCTGGCGAGCGGCGGCATCGGGTAGTTCTCGTTGTACAGGGTCAGGTAGTAAAAGACGTCCTCGCCGTCAGGCCAGTACATCTTGCGAATGCCATGCTCGACGATCGCCGCGACCTCGTACGCGAACGCCGGGTCGTACGCGCGCACGTTCGGCACCACGGACGCGAGCAAGTGCGAGTGCCCGTCTTCGTGCTGGAGCCCTTCACCCGACATCGTCGTGCGCCCAGCTGTGCACCCGATTAGAAAGCCGCGTCCGCGCGCGTCCGCGAGCTGCCAGATCATGTCGCCGACGCGTTGGAACCCGAACATCGAATAGAACAAGAAGAACGGCAGCATGGGCTGGGACCAGGTCGCGTACGACGTCGACGCGGCGAGAAAGCTCGCCATCGCGCCGGCCTCGGTGATGCCTTCTTCGAGGATCTGGCCGTTCGTCGCCTCGCTGTAGCGCATCAACAACCCCGCGTCGACGGGCGTGTAGCGCTGACCCTCTGGGGAATAGATCTGCACCTCCGAGAAGAGCGCGTCGAGACCGAAGGTGCGGCCCTCGTCGGGGATGATCGGCACGACGTAGCGGCCGAGGCCCGGGTCGCGCAAAAGATTGCGAAGAAGCCGAGCGAAGCCCATCGTCGTCGATACCGACTGGCCCCGCGAGCCCTCCTGGAACTCGGCGAAGACCGCGTCCGAAGGTGTCGGCAGGCCGGTCGCGCCGGCGTTGCGCACGACGCGGCTCGGCAGTGACCCGCCTTGCGCCCGGATCCGACTCATCAGGTATTCGTGTTCGGCGGAGCCTTCCTTTGGCCGGAAGTACGGAGGGCGCACCTCGTCGAGGGCTTCTTCGGCGATCTCCTCGTGGAGGTAAAGCCGGTCGCGAAGGGCCTGAAGTTGGACCTTTGTCATCTTCTTGATCTGGTGCGTCGCGTTGCGCGCCTCGATCTCGGGTCCGAGCGTCCAGCCCTTGATCGTCTTCGCCAGGATCGCGGTCGGCGAGCCGGCGTTTTCGACCGCCGCCTTGTAGGCCGCGTAGAGCTTGCGGTAGTCGTGACCACCGCGGGGAAGGGTTTGCAGTTCCTCGTCGGACAGGTGCGCGACGAGCGCTCGCAAGCGCGGGTCCGGTCCGAAGAAGTGCTCGCGGATGTACGCGCCGGATTCGGTGGCGAACTTCTGGAAATCGCCGTCGGGCGTCGAGTTCATCTTGTCGACGAGCACGCCTTCTGTGTCCTTCGCCAACAACTCGTCCCAGCGCGAGCCCCAGATCACCTTGATGACGTCCCAGCCGTTGCCGCGAAGTTCCTCTTCGAGTTCTTGGATGATCTTGCTGTTGCCGCGCACAGGCCCGTCGAGGCGCTGCAGGTTGCAGTTGACGACGAAGATCAAGTTGTCGAGGAGCTCGCGCCGCGCGATCGAGAGTCCGGCTCGCGTCTCGGGCTCGTCGAACTCGCCGTCGCCGACGAAGCACCAGACCTTGGAGCCGCTCGTGTCGAGGATGCCGCGATTTTGCAGGTAGCGGTTGAAGCGCGCTTGGTACACCGCGGAGAGAGGCCCGAGACCCATCGACACCGTCGGGAACTCCCAGAAGCCCGGCATGAGGCGCGGGTGTGGGTAGCTCGAGAGGCCGTTCCCCGCGGTCTCGAAGCGGAAGTTGTCGAGCTGTTCTTCGGTGAGCCGGCCTTCGAGATAGGCCCGCGCATAGATCCCCGGTGAGGCGTGGCCCTGGAAAAAGACCTGATCCCCCGGACCGTTCTCCTTGCCGTGGAAGAAGTGGTTGTAGCCGACCTCATAGAGCGCCGCAGAACCGGCGTAGGTGGAGAGGTGACCTCCGATTCCGGAATAGCGCTCGTTGGCGCGAGTGACCATCACCGCCGCGTTCCAGCGGATGAAGGCGCGAATCCGTCGTTCGACGAACTCGTCGCCGGGGAAGTCGGGTTCCTCGTCGGCGGGGATCGTGTTCACGTAGGGGGTGGAGACCGTGGAGGGGAAGTCGACCTGCAAGGCGCGCGCCCGGTCGAGAATCGATGTCAGCAAGTAGCGGGCGCGGGCTTTTCCCTCCCGACCGACGACCTCTTCGAAGGACTCGACCCACTCGTGGGTCTCGGTCGGGTCGGAGTCCGGGACCTGATGTGTGAACCCCTCGTAGACCACTGGACAAGTCTCCCAAAATGCGTGTTTGGCGGCGGCGCGCCGAGAAAGGGACGTTATCGGTCGTCCGATGGTCTTACGACGTAAAACTGGGCGCATGAAAGCGGATGAGCGGATCGTCGTCTACACCGACGGGGCATGCATCGGGAACCCGGGGCCAGGCGGGTGGGCGTGGGCGACAAGCACCGTTCGGTTCGCTTCTGGCGCGGATCCGGAAACGACGAACCAGCGCATGGAGCTGACGGCGGTGATCGAGGCGGTTGCCGCGCACCCCGGCCAGCTCGAGGTGGCGAGCGACTCCGAATATGTCGTGCGCTGCTTCAACGACCGCTGGTGGGCTCGGTGGCGACAGAAGGGCTGGAAGAACTCGAAGGGGGAGCCGGTCGCGAATCAGGACCTCTGGAAACCGCTGATCGCCGAGGTCATCGACCAGCGGCCGGGCGAGATCGAGTTCCGATGGGTGAAGGGTCATTCGGGTGAGCCGCTGAACGAGCTCGTCGACCAGCTCGCGAACGACGCCGCGCGCACTGGAACGGCGAGTTCGCCACGCCGTGTTTAGTAGCGGTCCGGAGATCTCCCCCGCTCTTCTGTGGCTGCCCCTGAAAGGCCGAGATCCAACAAATTGAGCCCTCAAGCTCCACTAACTCGACTAAGTTGATCGAGTCACTATGAACTATCAGCTTACGCACCTCGACGTGCTCGAGTCCGAGGCGATCCACGTCATCCGTGAGGTCGTCGCGGAGTGCGAGCGCCCGGCGTTGCTGTTCTCCGGGGGCAAGGACTCCGCGGTGCTGCTTCACCTTGCGACGAAGGCCTGTTGGCCCCAACCAGTCCCCTTCCCGGTCGTCCATGTCGACACCGGGCACAACTTCCCCGAGGTGCTCTGTTTCAGGGATCAGCGCGTCGAGGAGCTCGGGGTCGATTTGATCGTCGCTTCGGTCCAAGAAGCGATTGATCTCGGCGAGGTGGTCGAGGACCCGACCCCCGGCGCTTCCCGGAACAGGCTGCAGACCTTCGCATTGCTGAAGGCGATCGCCCATTACCGGTTCGACGCGATCTTCGGCGGGGGACGCCGAGACGAGGAAAAGGCGCGGGCGAAAGAGCGCGTCTTTTCGCTCCGCAACGGATTCGGCCAGTGGGACCCCCGCGCGCAACGCCCAGAGCTGTGGGACCTCTACAACACCCGTCGACGCCCGGCTGAGCACTTCCGGGTCTTCCCACTTTCGAACTGGACCGAGCTCGACGTCTGGCAGTACATCGGTCAGGAAGACCTCGCGCTTCCATCGATCTACTTTGCCCACAAGCGCGAAGTGTTCCGCCGCGACGGGATGCTGCTCGCGGTCGGCCCGTACGCCACGCCGAAAGAAGGCGTCACCGGCGAAGAGCCCTTCCGCGAGACGGTGCGCTACCGCACAGTCGGCGACATGACGTGCACCGCGGCAGTCGAATCGACGGCCTCGACAGTGGAAGAGGTCGTCGAGGAGGTCGCGGTGACCCGGATCTCCGAGCGCGGTGCGACCCGAGCGGACGACCGCTTCTCGTTCGCGGCGATGGAAGACCGAAAGCGCGAGGGCTACTTCTGATGGAGCTCTTGCGTGTCGCCACGGCGGGTTCGGTCGACGACGGAAAATCGACGCTGATCGGGCGCCTTCTCTATGACTCGAAGCAGGTCTTCGAGGACCACTACGAGGCGATCGAGCGCGCGAGCCTCCAGCGCGGTGACGACCAAGTCGACCTCTCCTTGCTCACCGACGGTCTTCGCGCCGAGCGCGAACAGGGCATCACGATCGACGTCGCGTACCGGTACTTCTCGACGCCCAAGCGGAAGTTCGTCATCGCCGACACTCCTGGGCACTTCCAGCACACCCGCAACACTGTGACCGGTTGTTCGACGGCGGATCTTGTCGTGATCTTGGTCGACGCGCGAAACGGCATCACCGAACAGACCTGCCGTCATGCCTCGATCGCTTCGCTGCTCGGCATCGCGCACCTCGTGATATGCGTGAACAAGATGGACCTCGTCGATTACGACCAGCGTCGCTTCGAAGAGATTTGCGCCGAGTTTTCGAAATTCGCATCGGGGCTCGACTGCGCCGACGTGACCTTCATCCCGCTCTCCGCGTTGCGGGGCGACAACGTCGTCGAGCGATCGGTCGAGATGCCTTGGTACGAAGGGACCGCGCTCCTCCACCACTTGGAGCACGTCCAGGTCGGCTCGTCGCGCGACCTCGTGAACGTGCGATTCCCGGTCCAGTACGTGGTGCGCCCGAAGGGCGGGGACGAAAACGCCTCGCGGGGATACGCGGGGACGGTCGCGGGAGGGGTATTGAGGACAGGCGACGAAGTCCTCGTGCTGCCGAGTCGGCGGCGGACGCGCGTCTCAGCGATCGAGACCGCGGACGGCCCTGTTGCTGCGGCGCTCCCCCCGATGTCGGTCGTCGTCCGACTCGCCGACCAGTTGGACGTGGCACGCGGCGATCTGATCTGCACGCCGAACAGGGAGCCGTACTCCGCCGATCACGTCTCGGCGACCATCTGCTGGATGGCAGATCGGCCGCTGCGCCCGGGCGTTCGCCTCGAGCTAAAGCACACGACAAGGTGGGTCCAAGCCGTCGTCTCGGAGATCGAGGATCGCATCGACGTTCGTACCGTCGAGCGTGATCGGAGCGCCGAAGAACTCGAGCTGAACGATCTCGGACGAATCGAGATGCGCCTTTCGGCGCCGCTCTACTTCGACGACTACCGCCGGAACCGAGCGACCGGAAGCTTCATCCTCGTCGACCCCGCGACCGCGGCGACGGTCGGAGCTGGGATGCTCACCGGGCCGATCGTCTAGCGCCAATTCTCGATCGCAACGCGCAGGGCTGCCACCTTCGGCAGCAACCGCATGGCGTTCAATGCGATTTCGCGGTGTTGTGCCAAAACCGAGGAAAACGCCGAGGCCATTAGTGTTTCTGGTCGTTGCCAGATCGGCGGGAGGTGGGTACGACGACCGACTCTCAAGAGCGCGTCCAGGAATTCGACGTCGTGATCATCGGAGGCGGCCCGGGCGGCTACGCGACCGCGCTTTACGGCGCAGCGGCGGGGCTCTCGATCGCGATGGTCGAAAAGGACAAGGTCGGCGGGACCTGTCTTCATCGCGGCTGCATTCCCGCCAAGGAATTTTTGGAGACCGCCTCGGTCTTCCGCACCGTCGCCAACTCGAAGGAGTTCGGCATCGGTTCCGGGCATCCCTCGATCGACTTCGCGGTGAGCGCCGACCGCAAACAAAAGGTCGTCGACCAGTTGTTCCGAGGACTGAGCGGGCTGCTCAATCACCGCACCGTGAACACCGTCCCCGGCGTCGGCCAACTTCAAGCCGACCGGTCGGTTCTGGTGCGGACACGCGAAGGCGGGGGGACCGTCCTGCGGGGAAAGAACGTCGTGTTGGCGTCGGGCTCTGTGCCGCGATCGATCCCCGGATTCGAGATCGACGGGAACCGCATCCTTTCTTCTGATGAAGTCCTTTCTCTCACCTCGCTGCCGAAGTCGGTCGCGGTGATCGGTGCCGGAGCGATTGGCTGTGAGTTCGCCTCGATGATGTCGGACCTCGGCTCGCAGGTGACGTTGCTAGAAGCACTGCCGACGATCCTTCCTGGATGCGACAAAGAGGTCTCCGACGTCGTCGTGCGCTCGTTCAAAAAGCGTGGCATCGACATCCGCACGGGAGTCGCGGTGCGCGGGCACGATCCGAGAAGGCGCAGCACGACGGTGATGTTCGGTGAAAACGACCGTGTCGAAGTGGACGCGGTGATCGTCTCTGTCGGGCGGCGGCCGCTGTCGGACGGACTCCTCGCGGACGGCACCGGAGTCGAGATCGACCAGCGCGGCTTTGTCCGTGTCGACGAGTTCATGCGGACGAAAGCGCCTGGCGTCTACGCGGTCGGCGACCTCGTCGCGTCACCGCAGCTCGCGCACGTCGGCTTCGCCGAGGGCATCCTCGTGATCAAAGAGATCCTCGGAGAGACGGCGATCCCCGTCGACTACGACAAGGTGCCGTGGTGCATCTACTGTCACCCCGAGGTCGCTTTCGCCGGCTTGACCGAGGACGCAGCACGCGAGAGAGGCTTCGACGTCGTCGTGCAGCGCGACCCTTACGGCGGCAACGGACGGGCGCGCATTCTCGGCGATACCGAGGGTCTCGTGAAAGTGATCGCCGAACGCACCGCGGACGGAAAAGCGGGAAAGCTGCTCGGCGTCCACATGGTCGGGCCGTGGGTCACCGAGCAGCTCGGCCAGGCGTACCTCGCGGTGAACTGGGAGGCCACTCCCGACGAGATCGGACAATTCATCCAACCGCATCCGTCGCTTTCCGAGACGTTCGGGGAGACGGTGCTCGCGCTGACGGGAAGGGGTTTGCACGTTGGCTGACATCACGATGCCGCAACTCGGAGAAACGGTGACCGAGGGAACGATCATCCGTTGGCTGAAGCAGATCGGCGACCCCGTCGCGCTGGACGAGCCGCTGTTCGAGGTGTCGACGGACAAAGTCGACTCCGAGGTGCCATCGCCGTTCGCCGGAATCCTCGCGCAGGTCCTCGTAAATGAAGGAGAGACTGTCGAAGTCGGCGCGCGTCTCGCAGTCATCGCGTCGGCGACGTCGGCGCAGCAAGCGCCTGCCGCTGAAACGTCCGAATCCGCCCCCGAGCCAGCTCCGCAAGGCGAGTCCGTCGCGCAAGGCGAGTCCGTCGCGCCTCCGCCACCGCCTGCGTCGGAGCCCGTCTACGAGTCCGCGCCACCACCTCCGACCGAGACTGGTGGCGGGTACACGCCGCCCGCGCCTCCGCCCGTGCCTGGGCCGTCCTTCGCGCCGGCGCCTCCTCCGCCATTCACGTCTGAGCCGGCAGAGCCCGAGCCGGAGGCCGCCTCCGCGGTTTCGCTATCGCCTCCTCCGCCATTCACGTCTGAGCCGGCAGAGCCCGAGCCGGCGGCCGCCTCCGCGGTTTCGCCATCGCCACCTCCACCAGTGCCGGTCGAAGAGCCACAGCTCGAAGAGCCGCTTCGCTCGGGTGCCGTCGCGACGGCAGAGGTCGTCGAGGATGGGCGTTCGTGGCGGGCGAACGTGCTCTCACCCGTCGTGCGCAAGCTGATCCGGGAAAACGACCTCGATCCAGGGCGGATACCCGGCACCGGGGCCGGTGGGCGGATCACCCGTGACGACGTGTTGAGCTACCTCGCGTCCGCCGCGGCGACGACTGCGGTCGCGACCCAAGCCGCCCCGGCGCCGTCCGCGCCCGCGTACGCGCCGACTCCTCCTCAGGCGGCGCCGTCCGCGCCCGCGTACGCGCCGACTCCTCCTCAGGCGGTGTCGTCCGCGCCCGCGTACGCGCCACCTCCTCCTCAGGCGGCGCCGGCGCGTCCCGCGGTCGCCTCGCCGCCCGCGCCGGTCGGCGTGCGCGACGAGATCGTGCCCTTCTCGGCGGTGCGGCGGGTCACCGCCGAACACATGGTGCGTTCGATCCGGACGTCCGTGCACACGATGGTCGCGATCGAGGCCGACTTCGAAAACGTCGAACGTGTTCGCAACGAGCTAAGAGATCAGTTCCGCTCGGAAGAGGGAATCGGGCTCACCTACTTGCCGTTCGTCGCCCGCGCGGTGATCGACGTATTGCGCGACTACCCGAACCTGAACTCATCGGTCGGGGACGAGGCGCTGATCATCCACCACGACATCCACCTCGGCATCGCGGTTGACTTGCAACGCGAGGGCTTGATCGTGCCCGTGATCCACAACGCGGACGGCCAGTCCCTGCGGGGAATCGCCCGATCGATCGCCGACGTGGCGCGGCGCGCGCGGGACAAGAAGTTGTCGGCCGACGACATCACCGGTGGCACCTTCACGATTACGAACCCCGGTCCGTTCGGAACGCTCATCACCTCGCCGATCATCGCCCAACCGCAGGTCGCGATCCTCTCGACCGACGGCGTGAAGCGGAAGCCTGTGGTCATGACCGCACCGGACGGGACCGAGTCGATCGGGATCCACTCAGTCGGGGTCCTCGCGCTGGTCTTCGACCATCGCGCGGTCGACGGCGCGTACGCGTCGGCGTTCGTGCGTGACGTCGCGTCGGTGATCGAGACGCGCGACTGGCACGCCGAGCTGTAGCCGACATGCGCGAGCTGCGCGAACGCGGGCCGCTGCGGGTCCGCGTACTCGGTCGCGTTCCCTACCGTGACGCGCTCACGCTCCAGCACTCGCTGTTCCACCAGAGCGACGAGGACTACCTGCTCTTGTTGGAGCATCCGCACGTCTACACCTTGGGAGTGCGGGCGCGACCCGAGCACGTGATCGACGATCCTGCATCGGTCGGCGCCGAGGTCTTCAAGGTCGATCGCGGCGGGGACGTCACCTACCACGGCCCCGGCCAGCTCGTCGGCTACCCCGTCATCTCCGTCGCCCTCGGGAAGGGCGCGATCCCGACCTATGTGCAGGGGGTCGAACAGCTCGTCATCGACACCCTGCACGACCTCGGGCTCAATGACGTCGGGCGCGTCGACGGTCTTCCGGGCGTTTGGGTCGAGCCCGAAAGCGACAAAGCGAGGAAGATCTGCGCGGTCGGCATCCGGGTGAGCAGGGGACGGACGATGCACGGCTTCGCGCTCAACGTCGCGCCAGACCTTGCGATGTTCGGTCACATCATTCCCTGCGGGATACCCGATCGACCGGTCACCTCGCTCAAGAAAGAGGGAATCGTCCTTCCGATGCGCTCGGTCATCGACGCAGTGGTCGAACGTGCCCGGCACTCCGCAGTCTTTGCTCTAGACGGCAAGCGCGCCCTCGAACGCCAAGACGCGACCGAACGAGTGGCCGTCTCATCAAATGACTCGACGACGGCTGAGCGTCCACTTTTTCGTCGGCTCGCGGCTGCCGGCGTCGACCAGACGGTCGCCGTCGAGCTGCGCTCGAGGAAGCCGGAGTGGATGCGCGTCGCAGCGGAGATAGGCGCTCCGTACCTGCAGCTGCGAAAGACGATGCGAACGCTCGACCTCGTCTCCGTCTGTGAGGAGGCGGGCTGCCCGAACATTTACGAATGCTGGGCGGATGGGACGGCGACGTTCATGATCAACGGCTCGCGCTGCACGAGAGCGTGCGGGTTCTGCCTGGTCGACACGAGCCATCCCCTGCCCCTCGACGTCTCCGAGCCCGAACGCGTCGCGGAGGCAGTGGCGAAGATGGGTCTCGCGCACGCTGTCGTGACCGCCGTCGCACGTGACGACCTAGAAGACGGCGGCGCCGCCGCGTTCTCGAAGACGATCGCCGCAATCCGCTCTCGCTCTCCGCATACCCGCGTCGAGGTTCTCGTACCCGACTGCAAGGGCGAGCCTTCCGCGCTGCGCGCGCTCTTCGACGAGCGGCCCGACGTGTTCAATCACAACTTGGAAACGGTGCTGCGATTGCAGCGCGCGGTGCGGCCCTCTGCGTCCTACGCCCGCAGCCTCGCCGTTCTCGGTGCAGCTCGCGCCGCCGGACTGACGACGAAGTCGGGGCTGATCCTCGGGATGGGGGAGACCGAGGACGAGGTCGACGGTGCGCTCTGCGACCTCGCGGCGGTCGGGGTGTCGATCGTCACCGTCGGTCAATACCTCCGCCCCTCAGCCGCCCACCTTCCGGTCGTGAGATGGTGGACGCCCGAGGAGTTCGAGGCGCTGAGGTCGCGCGCGATGCGGTTCGGCTTCGCCCACGTCGAAGCGTCGCCGCTCACCCGCTCCAGCTATCACGCACGTCAGGCGGTGGAGTCGGCGACGGCGCTTTCGATCCCGGCGTGAGCGTGCTCGATCTCCGTCGCGCTCGTCGTGAGCGCGCGGAGAAGGTGCGGGCGCAACTCTCCGAGCTCGACTTGGACGTCTTGTTGTTGTCGATCGGCGCCGATCTGCCGTGGCTGACGGGATACGAGGCGATGCCGCTCGAACGTCCAACCGTGCTCGTCTTGCCGGCAGATGCCGAGGCGACTCTCGTCGTTCCGCTCCTCGAGGCACCGAGGGTGACAGTCGACGAAGAGCTGTTCACTCTCCTCCCGTACGAGGAAACCGACGACGCGGTCGGGATCGTCGCCGAGCTTGTCGGCGAAAGGACGCGGGGCGCGTTCTCTGACCGCGCGTGGGCAGGTCTTTTGTTGGAGATGCAGGCCGCCATCCCCGATGCGACCTTTGTCAACGCGTCGGAAGTGACAGGACTTCTTCGCGCGGTGAAGGACGCGCACGAACAAGAAGCGATCGCGACCGCGGGAGCCGCGGCGGATCGCGTCGCGCACGCGTTGTTGTGCGGTGAGATCGCGCTGGGGGGTCGGCGAGAGATCGACGTCTCGACGGAGATCGCGGCGCGGCTTTTGGCCGAAGGGCATTCGAAGGTGAACTTCGCGATCGTCGGGTCTGGCCCGAACTCTGCCAGCCCACATCACGATGCAGGCGATCGTGTGATCACCGAGGGCGACGTCGTCGTTTGTGACTTCGGCGGGAGCTATCGCTTCGAAGGTGATGTCGGATACTGCTCGGACACGACGCGCACGGTCGCCGTCGGCGAGCCGGGGGCGGAGTTCCGCACGCTCTACGCGGCGTTGGAGATCGCGCAGGCCGCGGCGCTCGCCGCGGTCGCGCCGGGCGTCACCTGCGAGGAGATCGACCGAGTGGCGAGGGCATTGATCGAAGACGCCGGCTTTGCGGGCGGGTTCATCCACCGCACTGGCCACGGCATCGGCATCGAAGAGCACGAGGATCCCTACATCGTGGACGGCAACCGGGAGGTCGTCGTTTCGGGCCACGCCTTCTCGATCGAGCCGGGGATCTACCTCGAAGGGCGTTACGGGGCCCGGATCGAAGACATCGTCGTCGTGACCGACGACGGCTCACGACCCTGTAACCAGACCGATCATCGCCTCGTCGTCCTGGACTGATGCACCAATCGACGACGCGCTCACGCCGTTAACCTCGAAAAAGTGACGTTCGCCAGGAAACATCCCGTCGAACCGCCCGAAAGTCCCGTCCTCATCGTGGCGCTCGATGGTTGGATCGACGCCGGTTTTGCCGCCGCGACGGCGCTCGCGGCGATCGTCACCGACATCGACTCCGAGGCCTATGTCACCTTCGACCCTGACGGACTCATCGACCAACGAGCGCGAAGGCCGCGGCTGCGCATCGATGACGGCGTGCGGTCCGCGATCTCGTGGCCGGAACCCGCGATCGTCGTCGGGCGCGATCGGATGGGAACGGGAGTCGCGTTACTCATCGGGCCGGAGCCCGACTACCGCTGGAAGCCGTTCACGGCTGAAGTCGTCGAGATTGCGCAGCAACTCGACGCGCGCATCGCCGTCGGTCTCGGCGCGTTCCCGATCGCCGCTCCGCACACCCGTCCGATCAAGCTCACCTCGACGGCATCGAGAACCGAGCTCACACGGAAGATCGGTTTCATGCACGGTTCTGTCGACGTACCAGCCGGCATCGGCGAGGTGATCGGCCAGGCGTGCGACGACGCGGGGATCCCGTCGGTCGGACTGTGGGCGCGAGTCCCCCACTACGTCGCGGCGATGCCGTTCGCGCCAGCCGCGCTGGCACTTGTTGAGGGACTGTGCGAAGTCGGCGGACTCGTGATCGGTACGGACGCGCTGCACGAGAGCGCGGACGAGGCACGACGCCAGGTCGACGAGTTGATCGCGCAGTCCGACGAGCACCAGACGATGGTGAAACAGCTCGAAGAACAGTTCGATGCAGGCGAGGAACCCGTCATCGGATTCGAAGGGGAGTCCCTCCCGACAGGCGACGAGATCGCCGCCGAGCTCGAGCGGTATCTGCGCGGCGAGTCCGGATGACTCTTTCGTCCTTAGCGGGCGAGACGAGCGCAACAGCAGTGATCTTCGACATGGACGGGCTGCTTGTCGACACCGAGCCGATCTGGAATCGCGTCCAGGCGGAAGTGCTCGACACCGTCGGTGTCGACATCCGCCCGCTGCTCGGAGCGGGCCTCATCACCGGCATGCGCGCCGATGAAGCCGTCGCGCTGTTCCGTCAACGTCTCGGTTTCGACGGATCCACCGACGAGAAACTCGCTGACCTGGTCGTCCAAGGCGTCATCACGGCCATTCCGGAAGAGGCGAAGCTTTTTCCCGGCGCGGCCGAGGCCCTCGAGTACTGCGAGGAGCGTGGACTCGCCCTCGCCCTCGCTTCCGGGTCTGTCGATCCGGTGATCGAAGCGGTGTTGGACCGCTTCGATCTCCGCCGGCACTTCTCGGTCGTCGTCTCCGCCGAACGCGTGGCGCTCGGAAAGCCCCATCCCGCCGTGCTTCTGCTCACCGCGGAGGAACTCGGTGTCGACGCCGGCCGTTGCGTCGTCGTCGAAGACGCGGTGAACGGGTGCGTCGCCGCGAAGGCGGCGCGCATGGCGGTCGTCGCCGTCCCCGAGCCCGGCACCGAAGCAGATCCGCGTTGGGCGATGGCCGATGTCGTGCTCGATTCGTTACGAGATTTTCACTCTGGCGCTGTGGACGCCCTTCTCGACGATGTCACCAGTCAAAGTGCGGTGGGGGCCACGCGGGCCTGAGTCCGTCGCGTAGTGCCGCGTGATCAGACGACGATGTTCACGAGGTGCGGCGGTTTCGTGACGATCCGGCGTGGCTCGTTGCCGCCGAGGTGATGGACGACGGCGGATGACGCGAGAGCAAGATCGACGAGCTCTGCTTCGGTAATCGACGTCTCGACTCGGATGCGGTCGCGCACCTTCCCGTTCACCTGGATGACGAGCGTCACGGACTCCTCGGTGAGCAGCTGGGGATCGGCGACGGGCCAGGACTGTTCGTGGACGTGCCCCCCGTTGCGCTCCTGCCACGCCTCCGCGGCGAGGTGAGGCGCCATCGGCGCGAGAAGCTTCAACAGTACGTCGATCGACTCCGCGACGACGTCGCGATCGACTCCCGAGCGGATTGCCTGCACGATCGCGCGGCGAAGTTCGCGCACCCGGGCGACCGCGGTGTTGAACTCGTAGCGGCCGAAATCGAAGGTGACGGCGTCGATCACCCGAGCGGTCTCGCGAAGCAGCCCCTTCTCATCGATCGCCGGTGCCGAATGTCCATCGCCGTCGGAATCTCTTGTTACCGAGTCGGTGTCGGTGGCGAGCTGCCAGACCTGACGCAGAAAGCGCGACGCGCCTTCGATCATCTCGTTTGACTGCTCGGTCCAGTCGAAGTCATCGACGGGTGGCGCGACCGAGAGGTGGAAGAGTCGCAACGCATCGGCGCCGATGGTCGCGAAGTACTCGTTCGGATCGATCACGTTCCCCTTCGACTTCGACATCGCCCGGCCGCCGAGGCGGATCATGCCTTGGCAGAAGAGCTGGGTGAACGGCTCGCGGATCTCCGGCGGAGATAGCCCGAGGTCGCCGAGGGCGCGGGTGTAAAAGCGCGCGTAGAGCAGGTGCAAGATCGCGTGCGTGATCCCGCCGATGTACTGATCGACGGGCAGGAAGTGGCGGGCGGCATCGATGTCGACCGGTTCTGTGTGGTCCTTCGGCGAGCACATGCGCATGAAGTACCAGGACGAGTCGACGAAGGTGTCCATGGTGTCGGTTTCGCGCCGCGCGGGTTTGCCGCATTTCGGACAGTCGACTCGGAGCCAGCCTTCGTGGTGGTTGAGGGGCGACTCGCCGGTAGGAGTGAACTCGACGTCCTCTGGGAGCAGGACCGGCAGCGCGGATTCGGGGAGCGGGACGATGCCGTCTGACTCGCAGTAGACGACCGGGATCGGACACCCCCAGTAGCGCTGGCGGCTGATCAGCCAGTCGCGCAGGCGGTACTGGACGTGCGGCTCGCCCGCGCCTTTGCCGACGAGCCACTCGGTCGCCGCCACCTTCGCCGAGTCGACGTCCAACCCGTCGAGGAAGTCGCTGTTGACCTTTTCGCCTGGTCCGCTCCACGCGCCTTCTTCGAAGTCGGGAGGAGGCTCGACGGTGCGGATCACAGGCAGGCCGTGGATCGTCGCGAACTCGAAATCGCGCTCGTCCTCTCCCGGAACCGCCATGATCGCCCCGGTGCCGTAGGTGGAGATGACGTACTCCGCGACGTAGATCGGAATGCGGTGTCCGCTGAAGGGATTGATCGCAAAGCTCCCCGTCGGCGTGCCGCGCTTTTGCGCCGCTTCGTCGGCCATCCGGCGCACGTCGGTCTCGCGCGATGAGACGCGGCGCAGCTCCGCCACTTCGGTCTCGTTGTCAGGCGTCGTGAGCTCGTCGACGAGCGGGTGCTCGGGCGCAAGGGCGAGGAAGGTCGCGCCGAAGCCGGTGTCGGGCCGCGTCGTGAACACCTCGATGGAAAGGTTCTCGTGGCCACCGACTGCAAAGCGAACCCGTGCGCCTTCTGAGCGGCCGATCCAGTTGCGCTGCATCGTCTTCACGCGTTCTGGCCAGTCCAACCAGTCGAGGGCGGATAGAAGCTCGTCGGCGTAGTTCGTGATCCTGAAGAACCACTGCTCGAGCATCCGGCGCTCGACGAGGTCGCCTGACCGCTCGCAGGTCCCGTCGGGGAGGACCTGCTCGTTCGCCACCACGGTGTGGCACCCCGGGCACCAGTTCACCGCGGCCTTGGCGCGATAGGCGAGGCCGGCTTCCAAGTACCTGAGGAAGATCAGCTGGTTGAAGCGCATGTACTCCGGGTCGTGACTGCGCACCTCTCGCCGCCAGTCGTAGACGGCGCCGAGGCGGATCACGCTTTCGCGCAGCTCGGCGATGCGCGCCTCGGTGTAGTCGCGGGGGTGGCGGGCGCCGCCTTTGATCGCCGCGTTCTCCGCCGGCAGCCCGAAGGAGTCAAAGCCGAAGGGGGAGAGGACTCCGTAGCCCTGCATCGTGCGGAAACGCACGAGCGTGTCGCCGAAGGTGTAGTTGCGGATATGGCCCTGGTGGGCCGGTCCGCTCGGGTAGGGGTACATGCATAAGACGTAATACGCGGGGCGCGGATCGTCGGCGTCGATCTCGTAGCTCCCCTCGTCTGCCCAGCGTTTTTGCCAGCGTGGCTCGACTTCACGGAAGTCGTAGGGAGTTGACATTGGGAGGAAAGGTTACCGAGCCGACCGGAGTAACCCTCTTCGAAGGAGAGGCGCGCTTCGCTAGCCTCGCGTCGGTCTCACCAGGGAGAAACCGTTGCGCTGTCCGGCATGTGACTCCGAGAACGCCGAAGCCGCCCGATTCTGTGGCGACTGCGGAACACCGCTCGCGCTCACCTGTCCGAATTGCGGGGCGACGGCGCCAGGCGGAAAGCGCTTCTGCCAGCAGTGCGGAGCGGCGCTCGGCACGGCCGCTTCGGTCACGTCGTCCTCAGTCGAGACGTCCGAGGCGCGGGCTCCGGCACCGACGTCGGCGGAACGTCGCCTGATCTCGGCGCTTTTTGCCGATCTCGTCGGCTTCACGAGCATCTCTGAAGCACGCGACGCCGAGGAGGTACGCGACCTGCTCGTTCGCTTCGCCGACGTGGCGCGGGCGGTCGTGCAGCGCTACGGGGGCGTCGTCGACAACTTCATCGGCGACGCGGTCTTCGCCGTTTGGGGGACCCCGATCGCGCACGAAGACGACGCGGAACGGGCGGTGCGCTGTGGCCTCGACCTTGTCGACGCGGTCGCTGCACTCGGCGACCAGATCGGAATCGCCGGTCTCGCGGCGCGAGCGGGAGTGCTCACGGGCGAAGCGGCCGTCAACCAGGGCGATCCCACCCAGCGTCTCGTCGCAGGAGACCTCGTCAACACGGCGTCGCGGCTGCAGACGGCGGCGACGCCAGGCTCGGTCTTCGTCGGTGAGGCGACGTATCTGGCGACGAACCATGCGGTCGCCTTCAGCGAAATCGGCCAGATGGCGCTGAAGGGGAAGGATGAACCGGTTCGTGCGTGGCGCGCGTTGCGCGTCGTGAGCAAGACGCGCGGCGCAGAGCGGCCGGAAGGTGTTGAGCCGCCGTTCGTCGGCCGGGACGAAGAGCTGCGCGTGTTGAAGGATGCGCTCAATTCGCTTCGTCGGGATCGGCGCGCTCGCCTCATCTCCGTGACGGGGATCCCCGGGATCGGCAAGAGCCGGCTCGCCTGGGAGATCCACAAGTACGCCGACGGTGTCGTCGACAATTTCTATTGGCATCACGGCCGCAGCCCTGCCTACGGCGAAGGCGTGACGTTCTGGGCGCTCGCCGAGATGGTGCGCATGCGCGCTGGCATCAGCGAGGACGAAGAGCAGGCGAGCGCGAGAGCGAAGCTCGCAGAGACGATCGCCGACTTCGTCGTCGACCCCGAGGAGCGCATCTGGATTGCGCCGCGCCTTTCGCACCTGCTCGGACTCGCTGAGGCACCGTCGGGAACGCGCGACGAGACGTTTGCGGCGTGGCGCCGTTTCTTCGAATCCGTCGCCGAAAAAGATCCAGTCGTCATGGTGTTCGAAGACCTGCAGTGGGCCGACAGCGGTCTTGTCGACTTCATCGAGTCCTTGCTCGAATGGTCGAGGAGCCAGCCGATCCTCGTCGTCGCGCTCTCCCGCCCCGAGCTATATGACCGCCGGCCGAACTGGGGCGCCGGTCAGCGAAGCTTCGCGTCCGTCCACCTCGAGCCGCTCGCGCAAGAAGCGATGCACGAACTCCTCATCGGATTGATCCCGGGCTTGCCCGATCGAGTCGCGGAGCGGATCCTCGAACGGGCGGAAGGCGTGCCGTTGTTCGCCGTCGAGATCGTCCGGATGCTCGCCGGCAAGGGCCTGCTGGTCGAGGCCGAGGGCGCGTACGAGATCGCCGGCGAACTCTCCGACGTCGAACTGCCCGACAGCCTGCATGCTCTGATCGCGTCACGACTCGATTCGCTCCCTCCCGATGGGCGCGTCCTCATCCAAGACGCATCGGTTCTCGGGAAGAGCTTTACGGTGGCGGCGCTCGCCGCGATCACCAACAGGGAGCAGAGCGAGCTCGAAGCGGTCCTTCGCGACCTCGTCAGGCGAGAATTTCTCACGATCGATCTCAACCCGCGCTCTCCCGAGCGAGGCCAGTACGGGTTCTTGCAGGGCGTGATTCGCGAGGTCGCGTATTCGACGCTCGCTCGTCGGGACCGCCGGGCGCGCCACGTCGCCGCCGCCGAGTACCTCGCGTCCCTCGGGGAAGACGAGCTCGCCGGGGTTGTCGCATCGCACTACCTCGAGGCATACCGGTCGTCCCCCGACGACGCCGAGCGCGATGAGCTCGGGCGCCTTTCGCGCGAAGCGCTCGTGGGCGCGGGTAGGCGAGCACTTTCTCTCGGGGCTCCGGATCAGGCACTCGTCTTTGCTGAGCAAGCGCTCGAGGTCGCCGCTCCCGGGCTCGAGCGAGCGGAGATCGAGGAATTCGCGAGCCAATCCGCAGGGAACGCGGCGAAGCTCCAACTCGCCATGGAGCACGCGGACCGGGCGATCGAGGAATACACGGCGCACGGTGAAAAGGAAAGGGCCGCGCGCGCCCTTTCGAGAACGTTGAGGGGTCGCGCGACCATCGGCACGCAGGACGCGGCGATCTCTCGCGGGGAGGAAGTCTTCTCAGAGCTCGGAGACGAGGGTGACCCGCTCGTGCGGGCGAACCTCGCGTCGGGCATCGCCATGCTGCACCGAAGCGCGGGACACGACGAACCGGCGGTCGAGTGGGCCGAGCGCGCGCTTTCGTTCGCCGAGCGCACCGACGATCCCGAAGGTCTCGCACAAGCCGTCGTCGCTCGATCCTTTGCGGCCCACGGACTCGGCCGTCGTCGAGAGGCAGTGATCCTCTTGCGCGGCGCGCTCGAGATCGTGGAGGCGGCCGGTCTCGTCGAGCTTCAGTCGGAATGGTTGACGCTGCTTGCCGTATTCGCGACCGACGACGATCCCCGCGAATCGTTAAATGTCGCGTTGCGCGCGGCGGAAATGTCGCGACGCGCGGGTAATCGAATCTTCCTCACGGTCAATCTCGTGAATATCGCAGAGTTTGGCGTCATGGCTGGGGAGTGGGAAGCCGCTCGAGCCGCTCATGCCGAGTTCGACGAGCTCGAGGTCGATCCGGTGTTGGAGCCTGTCGTCTTCCGTCGGATGACCGGTGCGTTTCTCGACGCGGTCACCGTCGATCTCAAATCGGCGATTCGCGAATCTGACGCGATCGGCGAGTTGATCGCGCCGAGAGAGGACCGACCGACGCACGCGACGCACCTGTGGCACCGGGCATATATGAAGCTTGTCGCCGGTGACTTTCGCGGTGCACGCGAGGATGCTGAAGCGTCGTTCGCCGTCGAACCGACTGGGATCAACGCGTCGGAGGCGCTGACGATAAAGGCACGCGCGCAGTTGTGGATCGGGGATCAGGAAGGCGCTCGCGCGACCCGTGCGCAGATGGAGAGCTTCCGCGGCCGACTGATGTCGACGATGCGCACGACGACGGATGCCGGTTTGGCCGCTCTCGAAGGAAGGGTCCACGACGCGATCGCGCTCTATGAGAGCGCGGCGAGATCCTGGGACGAGCTCAATTCTCCGCTCGATCGCGCATTTTGTGCCCTCGACCAAGTCGTATTGCTCGGTGGTCACTCCGTCGCGGAGGACGGCGCGCGCACGGCACGCGAGATCTTCACGCGACTTCGATCACGCCCTCTTCTCGACCTCGTGGAAACTCTTCAACGAGGCGCGGTTCCGCCGCCCTCGGGTCCTTCGTGACTCCGAGATCGGGGTGTGCGATACGTCACCGTCGGACGCGCCAAACGGTTCCGCTGCGCTGAGCCAATCTGTCGTACCTTGATCGAATTGCAGCTCGCCGACTGGCGAAGACGAGTAGCCGAACTGTACGCCGAGGTTCGATCTGCTGAGGACCCCGAGAGGGGACACGAGCTGTGGCGAGATGGGAGGGACGCCCTGTTTCGTTCACATCCCGAGAGCCCGCTCGCTGCGGACGATCCGCTGCGCGAGACGGGGTTGCCGTACTGGCCGTACGACCCGGACGTTCGTTTCGAGGTACATGTCATCTCCGTTCACGAGCAAGTGCGAATTGAGGTGGCGACTGACAACGCGAAAACGACGATGCGACTTGTGGGCCGAGTGGAACTTCCCGATCCGATCGGCGCGAAAGTCGATCTGTGGTGGCTTGAGCAGTACGGCGGCGGTCTTTTCCTGCCTCTTCGGGACTCGACCGCAGGCCACGAGACCTACGGAGGCGGCCGCTACTGCTTGGACACGGCGAAAGGATCCGACCTTGGGGGACGCGGCGATGCTCTCATCGTCGACTTCAACTTCCTCTATCACCCGTCGTGTCGCTACGACCCGCGTTGGGTCTGCCCGCTCGCTCCCGCGGGGAACACGATCGATCTCCCGCTACGAGCGGGGGAGAAGCTCTGCCTTGACGAAGCGAAGCCGCAAGACACCCAGACGAACTACTGACCCGTCTCGACTCGAGACCCTTAGTCCGCAGAGGGAACCGTCGGTAGCTTCGTGAGGCAGGTGGGACTTGTGCGGAGGATGCGATGACCGAGTACGC
>CAVRXQ010000006.1:0-270064 GCA_963725215.1 uncultured Acidimicrobiaceae bacterium
GGAACGGCGCGACTTGTCGATGGTCTTCCAGGACTACGCGCTCTGGCCACACCTCGTTGCGCGCGACAACGTTGCTTTTGCGTTGAGACGGCGTGGCCACAGCCGCGCCGAATGCCGCCGGCTCGCCGACGAGATGCTCGAACGCGTAGGGCTCGCCGCGCTCGCGCATCGCTACCCGAACGAGCTTTCGGGGGGAGAGCAACAACGCGTCGCGCTCGCCCGGGCGCTCGTCGCCGACACGGGGCTCGTGTTGTGTGATGAGCCTTTGTCGAATCTCGACGCGGACTTGCGCGACCGGTTGCGAATCGAAATCTCTTCACTGGTGCGCGACGCCGGGGCGACGGCGATCTACATCACTCACGACCAGTCCGAGGCTTTTGCCCTCGCCGACGAGATCGGGCTTCTCGATCACGGACACCTCCTCCAACTCGGCGCTCCCGAGGAGATCTACTTCCAGCCGGCGACGCCCTTTGTCGCTCGGTTCACCGGGCTGGCGGGCGAGATCCCCGTTCTCGTCTCGGGGCAAGGGCGCGACGGCGCGGTCGAGGTCGTTGTCGGAGGGGTCGGCTCAGCCCGCACGTTCTCGGCCAAAGCGGCATTTCCTGCAGAGGAAGCTCGATCCGGGCGCGTCATGATCCGCCCCGGCGCGGTGACGATCTCGCGTCTCGACGCGGACGCCCACGTGGTCGGCTCCGTGACCGACGTCGCGTTCCGCGGCCGAGGGTACGAGCACGTCATCGACCTTCCGGGAGGGGAGCGGATCGCCGGGGTGATGTCGGAGCGCCGCTTCGATCGCCACAGCTCGGTGGGACTTCGCCTTGACCACACGGGCTGCCACTTCTTCTCTGATGAACGGGTGTCGAATGGCCAAAATCCCGATCGCGAGGAGCGTTGAGTGGCGACGGGCGCATCGAGGTCCCTCAAGCGCCATCATGGCGCGGTGGGCGACGGAGAGATCACGGGTCCGGACGCAGCGGCTTGGTTGCTGCTCATCTACCGCGTTCCCACCGAACCGACACGACTTCGCGCCGGGGTGTGGCGCAAGTTGAAAGGACTCGGCGCGATCTACGTCCAAAACTCGGCCGCCGCGCTCCCGTTCACGACGGCGGGAGAGCGTTCGTTTCGGGCGCTCCGCGCCGAAATCGAGGAGATGGGGGGTACCGCGTTCTTGTTCAAGTCCTCTGTCCTCGCGGGGCTCGCCCATCTCGTCGACTCGTTCAATGCGGTGCGCAACGACGAATACGAAGAGATCGTCGATCGTTGCGAGGACTTCCTCCGTCAGGTGGCGAAGGAATACGACGATCAGCACTTCACCTATGCCGAGCTCGAAGAGAACGACATCGATCTTGCGAAGCTGAAGGGCTGGTTCGAGAGCATCCGGTCGCGCGACGTGTTCGACGCATCGGGGGTCGACAAAGTGTCGGAAGCGCTCGAGCGCTGCGAAGCCGCGCTCGAGGACTACGCGGCAAGGGTCTACGCGGAGGAGGGTGAAGCGCCGCCAGCGTGAGGCCGCCCTCAGGGCTCGACCAGGTAAAACTAACAATCGTTATAATCGGAACGTGATGAACCCCCTTTTCCCTGAGCGCGCCGCGGGAGGTCCGAGGAAATGACCACGCAGGTCGTGCTGGCGCTCGCCGTCTTCGGTGCGTGTGCCGTGGAAGCGGTCGAGGCACTCACCCTTGTTGTCGCGTCGGGGACGACGCGTGGTTGGCGGAGCGCATTCGAAGGGACGGCGAGCGCGCTCGTCGTGCTCGCAGTTCTGATCGGTGCCGTCGGAGTACCGCTCGTGCACTACGTCCCGATCGACGTGTTGCGCGTCGTCGTCGGTGGGCTCCTGCTCGTGCTCGGTTTGTCGTGGTTGCGCAAGGCGATCCTGCGGTTTTCAGGACATGTGCCGCTGCACGACGAGGATGCGATCTACGCGCGCACGGTCGCGCAGCTATCGGATCAACACGTCGATCGACGCCGTCGTGACGGCGTCGGCTTCGTCGTGGCGTTCAAAGGCGTTCTGCTCGAAGGGCTCGAGATCGTTCTCATCGTGATCAGTCTCGGCTCGTCTTCTCATCATCTCGGACTTGCCGCGGCGATGGCGGGCGCAGCGGCAGTCGTGGTCACCGCGGTCGGCGTCCTCGTCGCCCGCCAGCTGCGGGAGGTACCGGAGAACACATTGAAGTTTGGCGTCGGGATCATGCTGTCGAGCTTCGGGGTGTTCTGGGTCGGCGAAGGCATCGGGCTGTCTTGGCCGGGGTCCGACGCGGCGATCCTCGCCTTGATCGCGGGCTTTCTCACTTTGTCGTTCATTCTCGTGCGCTGGATGCGCGCCCTTCTCGGGGCGGCTCCACCTGGGCATGACGTTCAGGTACGCGAAACATGACCACGGTCACGCGTGCACTTCGCGCCTTTGGAATGTTCTGGTTCAACTTCTTGATCGGCGACACGCCCGAGGTCTTCGTCGGGGTACTGGCGGTGATCGGGGGCGCGCTGTTGCTTCGACACGACAAAGCGGCAGCGTTCGTTTTCGTGATCGCGCTCGTCGCGATCGTGCTCGCGCTCTCTGTCTACCGGGGACGGTCGCGCGAAGAACGCTGAGTGCGGCGCGTACGCTGATCCGGTGAGACAAGCTCCGATTGCGGCCGCGGCATTGACACTCGGCGTTGGAGTTTTCGCCACTTCCGTTGGCGCCGCGAGCGCGTCGTCGAGTCCTGCTCGCATCGCTTCATGCACGGCGTCCGAAGTCGCGGTCTCGTTCAACGTGGTGCGCGGAAGCCAAGGCGCCGGCCAGACGTCGTACGCCCTGCGGGTGAAGAACGTCTCCGCGGCGACGTGCCGCACGGGCGGTCTGCCACAACTCGTCTTGCGCGGAGGGCGCGGTGCGAAACTGCCGACGAAGGTCGAAGTCGCCTGCGGGAACTGCGCGGCGATCGTGATCAACCTGAGGCCCGGCCTCTCGGCGTGGTCCACGGCCCGCTTCTCGCCCGACGTCCCTGGTCCCGGGGAGACCGGACGACAGTGCGAGCCGACCGCCTACCACGTCGTCGTGACGACCCCGGGCTCGACGAGGGGTGTCGAAGGAGCAATCCATCCGCCGACCCCGGTCTGCTCGCATGGGAGGATCCTTCTCACCTACCTCGGGACCTCGAAACCGGCGGCGTAGCGAGCGACAGGGACGTCGAGGGAATGTCGACCTCACCGGTAGTGTTTCGCATGAATGGTGCTCCCGTTCCGCCTATTTCCTATTTCGGGAGCGTGAGGTGAGTCGTGCCGAACTTCCGTGACTTGCTAGCCGAGGTGAAGGCGCAGATCCGTGAGGTGACACCGGCGGAGGTCGCCGAGCGCGGCGAGGACCTTATCCTCGTCGACGTTCGCGAGTCCGACGAGTACGCGGCCGGCGCCCTCGAAGGAGCGGTCCACTTGCCGCGCGGCATGCTCGAGCTCCAAGTAGAGGGTCGCGTCCCGGACAAGAAGCGCCCGATCGTCATCTACTGCGCCGGGGGCACCCGCTCCGCGTTCGCCGCAAAGACGCTCTTCGATCTCGGTTACCGCGACGTCGCCTCGATGGCGGGTGGCTTCAACCGCTGGAAAGACGAGGGTCGCGCGTGGTCGGTACCGAAGCTCCTCGACCCTTCTCAGCGCGAGCGCTACCACCGCCACCTCTTGCTGCCCGAGATCGGCCTCGAGGGCCAACAAAAGCTGCTCGCGTCGCGGGTCCTCGTCCTCGGCGCAGGCGGCCTCGGCTCTCCCGCCGCGATCTACCTCGCCGCGGCGGGGGTGGGGACGATCGGCATCGTCGACATGGACGTCGTCGACGCATCGAACTTGCAGCGCCAGATCCTCCACAACTCAGACCGCATCGGCGATCGCAAGGCCGACTCGGCGAAGCGCACGCTCACAGCTCTCAATCCCGACGTGAACGTCGTCGCCCACGACGTTCGCCTCGGCGCGGACAATGTCGTCGAGCTCTTCTCGGACTACGACCTCATCGTCGACGGCACGGACAACTTCCCGACGCGCTATCTCGTGAACGACGCGTCGTTGCTCACCCGCGTCCCCGTCGTCCACGGTTCGATCTTCCGCTTCGAGGGCCAGGCGACGGTGTTCCACCCCTATGTCGGTCCCTGCTATCGGTGCCTGTTCCCCGAGCCGCCGCCTGCGGAACTCGCGCCGTCGTGCTCGGAGGCGGGGGTCCTCGGCGTGCTGCCCGGGATCATCGGATCGATCCAAGCCGTCGAGGCGATCAAGATGATCGTCGGCATCGGCGAACCGCTCGTCGGCAGGCTGCTCTCGTACGACGCGCTCACCGAGGACATGCGGACGTTCTCGTTCCGACGCGACTCGTCCTGCCCCTCGTGCGGCGAGGACGCGGGAGAGATCGTGATCGCCGAGTACGACGAGTTGTGCATGCCGCATCCGAAGGTCGCGCCGGGCGCGACACGATCAACGGTCTAGACGCGCTCTTTTTTCCGCATCGGGCCGGGGAGCCGCTCGAGCCTCTCGTCTCTCAAAATATGCGCCGGCGAGGTTTCAGCCGCGGCGAAACGCGGTCGCGGATAGACGCCGACGCTCCTCTTCGTTGGATGCGAGATCGACGATCGTCCACGCCATCGCCTTCGCGCCATCGACGAGCGCCTTGTCGGCCGTCGGGGTGACGCAATATGCCGCGAACTCCGGTTGATGGTTGACGGCGTCTTTCGCGCCCACGTCGAGTGTTGGGTGGATCGAAGGCAAGGCGAGGGAGACGTTCGCCATGTCGGTGGAGGCGACGAGCGCGTGCTCGAGGTCGGGAGCGAAGCTCCGCCCGAGCGACAGCGCGTTCAGGCGGTACCTCTCGGCGATCGCTGCATCGGTGCGGAATTCCGAATACGTCGGCCCGCCGCGCACGAACTCCACGCTCGCTCCGGTCGCGATCGCGCCACCTTCGAAGCACGCTCTCACCCTGGGCTCCCACGACTCGAGTCCCTCCAACGAGCGGGACCGCACGTAGTAGGAGGCCTCGGTGAACCCGGGGACGATGTTGGGCGCCGCTCCGCCGACCGTGACGATCCCGTGGACCTGGTCGTCACGTTTGGCGTGCTGTCGCAACAGTCCCACGCCCACCTGGGCGATCGTCAGTGCGTCGGCGGCGTTGATTCCTAGCTCTGGGAATCCCGACGCGTGCGCCTCTTTGCCGTGGAAGCGGACGACAAGGTGTGACACCGCGCGGACGGGCATCTGGATGAGCTCGGACGGCGCGGGGTGGACCATCATCGCCGCGGAGATCCCGTCGAAGACGCCTGCTTCGAGCATCAGGATCTTTCCGCCGCCGCCTTCTTCGGCAGGCGTGCCGAGCACGCGGACGGTGAGGTCGAGGTCGTCGGCGATTTGGGCCAGCGCGACGCCCGCGCCGACTCCCGCCGCGGCGATGACGTTGTGACCGCAGGCGTGACCGACCTGGGGGAGCGCGTCGTATTCGCAGCAGATGCCGATCACGAGGTCCCCCGAGCCCACCGACGCTGAGAACGCCGTGTTAAGCCCGCCGACGCCGAAGTCCACATCGAAGCCTGCTCGGTCGAGCTCGTCGGCGCACCAGTGCGACGCCAGCTCCTCCTCGAACCCGAGCTCGGGGTGCGCGTGGATCTCGTGCGACAGCGCGACGAGGCGATCGGCCGACGCGTCGACCGCAGACGCCGCGTGTTGCTTGTTCTCGTCGGATGCCGACGTCACGTCTCCTCGATCACTGCGATCAGATCGCCCGGTCCGAGCGAGTCACCACGGCCGACCCGTAAGTCCCGCACGATTCCCGCCGTCGTCGTCCGAATCGGGTTCTCCATCTTCATCGCCTCGAGCACGCAGATGACGGTGCCGGTCTCGACGGTATCGCCGACTTCGACTCGGACGTCGGTGATGATGCCTTGCATCGGGGCGGTCACCGTCCCATTTGCAGGGACCGAGGAACCGTGCGAGTGGCGGCGCCGTGCCGCCGTCGCGCGTGCGGTGCCGAGACGCTCTGGAACGAAAAGCCGGACGGAGTACCTCCGACCGTCGACTTCGGCGTCGACGGTGCGCAGGACCGTCCCATCGGGCCCGGGAGACCCTTCCTGGAGGGCCGGTTCGATACCGGAGAGGTCGAGGCGCTCTTCGACCAAGCGCGTCGAATGTGCGCCGGCGATGAAAGTGTCGTTCAGCAAGATTGCGACGAGTGCCGGGATCGTCGTCGCGACGCCTTCAATCACCGTCTCAGACAGCGCGCGCAACATGCGACGTCTCGCATCCTCGCGATCGGTGCCCCAGGTGATGAGCTTCGCGACGAGATTGTCGTAGTCGGGACTCACCGCGTCGCCTTGTTCGTATCCTCCGTCGGTCCGCACGCCGAATCCGTCGGCTTGGCGAAATCGCGTGATGCGGCCCGGGCTGGGCAGGAATACGCCGCCCGCTGGATCCTCGGCATTGATCCGGCATTCGATCGCGTGTCCCCGGTGCACGACGTCACCTTGGGAATAACTAAGTCGCTCACCGGCGGCGATCGCGAGCTGTGTTGCAACGAGGTCGATCCCGGTGACGAACTCAGTGACCGGATGTTCGACCTGAAGACGGGTGTTCATCTCCAAGAAGTAGAAGCGGCCGTCTTCGTAAAGGAACTCGACTGTCCCTGCGCCCTGGTAGTCGCACGCGCGCGCGAGACGAATCGCCGCCTCGCCCATCTCTTCTCTCACCGCGTCGTCGAGTCCGACGGCCGGGGTCTCTTCGACGAGTTTTTGGTGGCGCCTCTGGCTCGAGCAATCGCGTTCGCCTAAAAAGATCGCGTTGCCGTGACGATCCGCGACGATCTGCATCTCGATGTGCCTCGGCCACGCGAGGTAGCGCTCGAGATAGACCTCGCCGCGCCCGAACGACGACTCGGCCTCGCGCTGCGCGGACGCGAGCGTCTCTTCGATCTCATCCGGTTTCTGCACGACCTTCATGCCGCGGCCGCCGCCCCCGTACGAGGCTTTGATCGCGATGGGGAAGCCGTACTCAACGGCGAAGTCGGCAACGTCCTTCGGCGATCTCACCGCTTTGTTGCGTCCGGGCACGCCGGGAACGTCGACCTGTTCGGCCGTCGCTCGTGCGGTGATTTTCGAGCCCATCTGCTCGATCGTTTCGGGACGGGGTCCGATGAACGTCGCGCCCGCGGCTTCAACCGCGCGCGCGAAATGAGCGCTCTCGGAGAGGAATCCGTACCCGGGATGCACGGCGGCGGCACCGGAGCGGCGGATTGCGTCGACGAGCGCGGCGATGTTGAGGTACGTGTCGGCGGGGCCTCCCGGTCCTAGCGGATAAGCCTCGTCGCAGAATCGAACGTGCAGCGCATCGCGGTCGGTTTCGGAATAGACAGCCGCGGACGTGATCCCGAGCTCCCGGCACGTGCGCGCGACACGAACTGCGATCTCTGCTCTGTTCGCGATCAGCACCTTCTCGAACACGCGCCGCACTCCGTCGTATCGTTGCTACGTGCAGGCTTGCCGACACCCGACCAAGGCGTCGCGACCCGCGCAATCCCAGGCGGGCAGGCTACTTCGCGTCTCATGACGTTCTCGACTGTTCTGCGCTTCGACGTCATCGACTCGACGAATCAGTACGCCGTAGAACAAGCACTTGATGGCGCGCAAGAGGGGCTCGTCGTCGTCGCCGACGAACAGCGCTCCGGCAAAGGACGACTTGGAAGGACCTGGGTCGCGAACAAGGGCGAGGCGCTGCTCTGCTCGCTGCTTTTTCGGCCACTTCTCGATCCCAGCGAGACGTTCGTCATCCCGATGCTCGTCTCACTCGCGGCATCGGATGCGGCGGGCGAACTCAGTCACGCATCGATCGGTTGCAAGTGGCCGAACGATCTTGTCTTCGCCGAACGGAAACTCGGGGGCGTGCTTGCCGAGTTCGTCGACGCTGGCGCAGCTTTGCGACCAGCCGTCGTCGTCGGTCTCGGAGTGAACCTCGCCTGGCCGGAAGAATCAGCCGGGCGAGCGCGTCTCGAAGACGCGGCGGTCGAGCCGATCGGACTCGCCGAGATCGCTGGGCGTCCGATCGCTCGAGACGAGCTGCTCTCCGCGTTTCTGTCGCGAGTTGACGAGCGACAGCCCGCACTTGGTGACGAGATGACGCGCGCAGCGACGGTGGACGAGTACTCCCGGAGATGCGAGACAATCGGTCGCCTCGTCCAGATCACGACGTCGACAAAGTCGTTCTCCGGTCGTGCCATCGCGCTAACCGACGATGGTCGACTGGTCGTGGAGCACGACGGAAAGAGCTACCGACTCGAAGCGGCTGACGTCATCCACCTGCGCGAAGCCTGATGCGGCAGGTCGCGCGGTAGGGAGATACATCATTACCCTTGGGTTGATGAGACTCCTGGTCACCGGTGGTGCCGGCTTCATCGGCTCGAACTTCGTCCGTTACGTCACCCGGACTCGTCCGGACGATCACGTCGTCGTGCTCGACGCGCTCACGTACGCGGGAACGAGAACGAGCCTCGAGCCTCTCGAGGAGAGCGCGGGGGTCAAGTTCATCCACGGCGACATCGGGGACTCCGGACTCGTGGAGTCGATCCTTGCGAAAGAGGAGATCACAACGGTGGTCAACTTCGCTGCCGAGTCCCACAACAGCCTGGCCGTGTTGGATCCGGCTCGGTTTTTCCGAACGAACGTGCTTGGAACCCAGCAGCTGTGCGAAGCCGCGCGCCGAGTTGGAGTGGAACGCTTCCATCACATTTCCACCTGCGAGGTCTACGGCGACCTCGCGCTCGATAGCCCCGAGTCGTTCTCCGAAGAGTCGCCGTACCGACCGCGAACTCCGTACAACGCGTCGAAGGCCGGCTCTGACCACGTCGTCCGCTCGTACGGCGAGACGTTCGAACTGCCGATCACGATCACGAACTGCTGCAACAACTACGGGCCGTATCAGTTTCCGGAAAAAGTGATCCCGCTGTTCATCACCCGCGCGCTCGCCACAGAGCCGTTGCCTTTGTACAAGTCGGTCGAGAACCGTCGCGAGTGGCTGCACGTCGACGATCACTGCGCGGCGATCGACGCCGTGATCACCCGCGGCCGCGTCGGTGAGACCTACAACGTCGGGTCGGGATTCGAGGCTTCGATCGAGCAGGTCGCCGACGCCGTCCTCGCCGCTGTGGGCGCGCCGCAATCATTGAAGACGATCGTCCCCGATCGGCCCGGACACGACCGTCGATATCTGCTCGACTCGACGAAGATCCGTGACGAGCTCGGCTGGCAAGCCGCGACGCCGTTCGGGGTCGGGCTCAAAGAGACCGTCTCGTGGTACCGGGATAACAAGACGTGGTGGCGCCCGCTCATCGGACGCTCTCCGGTCGTGGAGGGAACCTGGGGCGACGCCTCGCCGGCCGCGTCGGCGGCGGGTCAAGCGCAGGTCTGAGCGCGGTGCGCGTCCTCGTCACGGGGGCGAACGGCCAGGTCGGCTCCGAAGTCGTCGCGGAGATCGAACGCCGGAACGCCGCTTCGGCCAAAGGCCCTCCGATCGAGGTCCTCGCCGCCGGTCATCGCGAGCTCGATGTCGCACGACGCGATCAAGTGATGGAGGCGTTGTTCGCGTTCTCGCCCGACGTCGTCGTTCACCTCGCGGCGTTCACCGCAGTCGACCGATGCGAAATTGAGCGCGACCTCGCGTTCGCTGTGAACGCCCTCGGCACTCGAAACGTCGTCGACGCGGCGCGCGCTTGCCAGGCACGCGTCGTCTACGTCTCGAGCGATTACGTCTTCGACGGTGAATCCGACCGCCCCTACAACGAGTGGGACGAGACGCACCCGGTATCTGTCTACGGAGCCTCCAAGTTGGCCGGCGAGGACGAGCTCGGTTCGGGCGATCTCATCGTCCGAACGTCTTGGCTCGTGGGACGGGTCGGCGCGAACTTCGCGAAGACCGTCATTCGGATGTCCCAGGAAAAAAAGCCGCTGCGAGTCGTTGACGACCAGCACGGTTGCCCGACGATCGCGAGCGACCTCGCGCCGGTGCTCCTCACGTTGGCATTCGAAGGTTGGCGAGGGTGTGTGCACGTGACGAACCAAGGACCGACGACGTGGTTCGAGTTCGCACGCGAAGTTGTCGGGCTCGCCGGAGGGGACCCGAGCGCCGTCGAGGCGATAACGACGGCGCAACTCGATCCGCCACGGGAAGCGGTTCGACCGATGAACTCTGTTCTTGATAACGCGGTGCTTCGCATGTCAGGGGTCGAGCTGTTGCCCGACTGGCGCGAGAGCGTGGGCAAGCTCGTCGCTGACCTCGGCGCGTGATCGAGGAGACGTCGTCGGGCGCCGAAAGCTCTCTTCCCGTCGACGCCGTCGTCGTTAACTTCAACGCCGGGCGGTCGCTCACTGACGCCGTTCGCGCGCTGAGTGAATCGCGAGTGCGCCGGGTCGTCATCGTCGACAACGCCTCCACCGACGACTCGCTCGACCGATTCGCCGCCGCTGATCTGAGAGCCGAGGTGGTCCGAGAACGCGTGAACCTCGGTTATGGAACAGCCGCGAACCGCGGGGTGGCGGCTTGCGACTCGGCGTTCGTGCTCGTCATGAATCCGGACGTCAACGTGGCGCCGGACGCGCTCGAGATCCTCGTGTCGACGCTCGATCGATCAGACGACGTCGGTGCCGTTGGGCCGCGGATCGTCGATGTGAGCGGCGCGACGTACCCCTCGGCGCGTCGCTTTCCGAGCTTCGGCGTCGGCGCGGCGCACGCGTTGATCGGTCTTTTTTGGCCGCATAACCAGTGGTCGCAGAGCTACCGCGCCGAGGTGCGCGGAGACGCGCAACTCGGCGAGAGAGATGCCGATTGGGTGTCGGGGGCGTGCGTGCTGATCCGCAAAGTCGCCTTCGACAGCGTCGGCGGCTTCGACGAGGGGTACTTCATGTATGTCGAAGATCTCGACTTGTGCTGGAGGATTCATCGGGCGGGATGGCGAATTCGCTACGAGCCCGAAGCGGTCGCGACCCACGTGCAAGGACTGTCGACTCGGACCGAGCCGTACAAGATGCTGATCGCCCACCACCGCTCGACGTGGCGCTTCGCGACAAAGACGATGACGGGGACGAGGCGACCCCTCCTCGCGCTCGTCGGCGTTGGGCTTCTCGCAAGAGCTCTTGTTGCCCTCGCCAAGCTGGCGCTGGAGGAAGGTCTTCGGCGAGGTCGCTGACGCGGGGCGGGTTGGCGTCCCGAGCCGTTACCCGAGCGTGTCGATGGATTCGAGGTGTCTGCCAAGCCTCGCGACGGCGGGGACCCCAAAGAACCCATGAGTAAACTTCCGAAACCATGGCGAGGGGTTCTTTTGGGCGTACCGTCGCGCGCGCGGCGTCAAGTGGCGGCAGCCGCAGCTATCGGGCCCGACCGCCGGTGCTGTGGTACCTCCTCATGGCCGTCATCATCGTCGGCGGAATCGGCCTAGTCGTGTACAGCCGTTACGAGGCTGAGCACCCCGCTTCCGCGACCGTCGGTCCCACTCGCAGCGACAACTGGCAGGCGGCGTTGGGCATCGACATTTGCGGGACGATCGAGCCCAACTTGCCGGTGAGCTCGAACCTTTCGACGTCCGGACTTCGGACCTACGGCAACGGCCTGATCGACGCGGCCCCTGCTGTGTCGTCGACGCCAAGCGCGTTCGAAGGCGCGAAGGCGACACTCGGACTGTTCGCCAAGAAATACTCGGGCTTCACGCTCACTTCGACAGAGATCGGCTACCCCGGAAAGAACGAGAAGATCTACAAAAACGGCGACACCTGCGCCGGCAAGCTGACGGGCAAGGGCACGCTCGTCGCTCGGGTTTGGTCGTCCCCGGGCGCGACGAGATCGACTCTCGTGACCGATCCGACGACGATCCACATCACGAACGGCGAGATGATCACCGTTGCGTTTGTCCCCTCGGGCGCGACGATCCCGCAGCCCGCATCGAAGTCCGCCCTCGTCTCGCAGATTGGCACCTCGAACTCAGGCAAGTCGAAGCACAAATAGGAAAGGGCGAGGCGCGGGTTCATGCAGGCGGTGGTGCTCGTTGGTGGAGAAGGGACCCGACTTCGCCCGCTCACCTACGACATCCCAAAGCCGATGCTGCCGATCGTCGGCCGCCCGATCATCGCGAGGGTGGTCGAATGGCTTGCGCTCCACGACGTCACCCGCGCCGTGCTCGCCCTCGGGTACCGTCCGGATCCATTTTTGGAGGCCTTCCCCGAATCGAGTTGGGAGGGCGTCGAGCTTCTCTACTCGACCGAGCCGGCTCCGCTCGACACCGCGGGCGCGATCGCTTACGCCGCGGACTTCGCGGGGATGTCGGCCGAACGCATCGTCGTCTTGAACGGTGATGTGCTCACCGACCTCGACCTCTCCAAACTCGTCGCGTATCACGAAGAACGTGGAGGCGCGACGTCGATCGCCCTCACGCCGGTCGACGACCCGTCTCCGTATGGTGTGGTGGCGATCGATTACGACGGCCGCATCACGAAGTTCGTCGAGAAGCCGCGGCCCGGCACCGAACCGTCGCACCTCATCAACGCGGGAACCTATGTCATGGAGCCCGAGGCGATCGCGATGATCGAACGAGGCCGTCCGGTGTCGATAGAACGCGAGATCCTCCCCGAGCTCGCGACACGTGGCGCGCTGTACGCGCTCGACTCCGACGCCTATTGGATCGACACGGGGACCCCGGCCCGCTACATCTCGGCGCAGCTCGACGTCGTCGCCGGCATGCGACCGAATGTGATCCTGCCCGAGTCCAAAGAACGCGCTCCTGGGGTGCTCGAGGGAACGGGCGCGTCGATTTACGGCGACGTTCGTGCGAACTCGTTCGTCGGCTCGCACGCGACGATCGAGTCGGGTGCCCTCGTAGAGAATGCAATCATCTCCGCTGCCGTGCGGGTCGCTGAGGGAGCGGTGGTGCGAAATTCTGTGCTGCTTCGCGACGCGATCGTCGAGCGCGGCGTGAAGATCGATGACACGATCGTCGGCCCGCACAGTGTGATCGGAGCGAGCGCAACGGTCATGGGCTGTGTCGTCGGCGCGAACCACACCGTCGAGGAGGGGGCCGTGCTGATCGACGAACGCTGTCCTGACTGAGCGCGCGTGCGTGCGCTCGTCACCGGGGGGTCGGGATTCATCGGCTCGCACCTCGTCGAACGGCTGCTGAGGGAGGGCCACTCGGTCGAGGTGGTCGACGACTTTTCGTCAGGCTCGCTCGCCAACTTGGCCGAGGCGCGAGCTCTGCACAAGGACTTACGGATCCATCAAGCCGACGTGCGCGACCTGACGGTCACCGAGCTCATCGAACGACGCCAACCCGAGGTGGTCTTTCATCTTGCTGCCCAACCGAACGTCGTGACCTCGATCGCCGATCCAGGATTCGACGCCGAGGTGAACGTGGTCGGCAGCGTGCGGGTCATCGAAGGCGCGCTGCGCGCCGGCGCGAAAAAGGTGGTCTACGCCGCGAGCGGAGGGACGCTGTACGGCGAGGCGCGCCGTGCGGCCGAGGAAACCCAGTTGTATCGGCCGCTCTCTCCGTACGGGGTCGCGAAGAAGGTCGTTATCGACTATCTCTTCGCCTACCGCGAGCGTTGCGATCTCGAGTTCACCGCGCTCGCGTTGGCGAACGTCTACGGACCGCGCCAGCGGCCGGACGGCGAGGCCGGCGTCGTGGCGAAGTTCGCTTCGGAGGTCGTCGCCGGCACCCCTTCGGTGATCGACGGTGACGGTTCCCAAGTCCGCGACTTCGTCTACGTCGACGACGCGATAGACGCGTTCGTGCGCGCCTCGTCGAAGGGAGGCGGGTTGGTCTGCAACGTCGGAACGGGGAAGGGGACGACGATCAAGCGGCTGTACAGCCTGATGTCGGACGTCGCCGGTTCCAAGGTTCCGCCTTTCTTCGGGCCGCCGAGGCCAGGAGATTTGCGGGCGAGCGTGCTCTCGCCGGAGCGCTCCCGCCTGCACCTCGGATGGAGTCCATTCACCTCGCTTCGCGAGGGGATTACCGCCACGCTCGCGGATGCGGCGAAGATCTCCGAAGGCGCGAAGGCGTGATCGCGGTCCTCGCCGGCGGAGTCGGCGCGGCGAAGTTCCTCCAGGGCCTGGTCCGCGTCGTCCCGGAGTCGGATCTGGTCGTCATCGGTAACACCGGCGACGACGCGGTCATCCACGGGCTCCACATCAGCCCAGATCTCGACACGGTCACGTATGCCTTGGCGGGAGCGTCGAACCCCGAGACCGGATGGGGAATCGCCGGTGACTCCTTCCGCACGATGGACGCGCTCGACCGCTACGGAGCGGCGACGTGGTTCCGGCTCGGCGACCTCGACATCGCGACGCACCTGTACCGAAGCGAGCGCCTCGCCTCGGGGGCGACCTTGTCTCAGGTGACCGCAGAGATCGTCCGGGCCTGGGGGGTCGGCTTTTCTCTACTTCCGATGTCCGACGATCCGGTGCGCACGGTGATCACGTTGCAATCAGGCGACGTCGTCGACTTCCAGGAGTACTTCGTCCATCGTCGCCATTCCGAGCCGGTGCGCACGGTGGACTTTTCCGGCCTGTCGAACGCGGGCGCCGCTCCCGGCGTGATCGAAGCGCTCGAAGGTGCCGAAGCGATCCTGCTCGCGCCGTCGAACCCGGTCCTGTCACTCGGTCCGATCCTCGCTGTTGCGGGCGTGGACGAGACGTTGCGCAATCGCCGGAGCGACGTCGTGGCGATCTCGCCGATCGTCGCCGGTCACGCGCTGAAGGGCCCGGCGGACCACCTGTTGGAAGAACTCGGTCACGAGGCGTCTGCACTAGGCGTCGCCCGACTTCTCGCTCCGGTCGCCGGAAACTTCGTCCTGGACGTGGAAGACGCCAGCCTCGAATCCTCGATAACGAGCCTTGATATGCACTCACTCATCACCGAGACCGTGATGGGGACCCCAAAGATCGCAACGCAACTCGCACAACGAACGCTCGAATTCGCGAGGAAGACGTGACGTCTGCGTCCCGCCTCACGGTCATCCCGGTCGATGGGCTCCCCGAGATCACTCCGCGCACGCGACTCGGCGACGTCGTCGCGGCGATCGATGAACTGTCTGAGGGGGACGTCGTCGTCGTCACCCAAAAGATCGTCTCGAAGGCCGAGGGCCGAATCGTCGCCGTCGATCCGGATGACAAGGAGGCGAAGCGGACCCTCGCTGAATCCGAAGCTGTGCGGATTCTCCGGCGGCGGGGAGACCTCGTCGTCACCGAAACCCGTCACGGCTTCATCTGCGCGAACTCAGGCGTCGACTTGTCGAACGTCGAGGGTAACAATGCGGTCCTGTTGCCTGTCGATCCCGACCGCTCGGCGCGCAAGATCCGCGACATCGTGCGTGCGAAACGCGGGCTCGAGATCGGTGTGATCATTTCCGACACCTTCGGTCGTCCGTGGAGGCGCGGTCTCGTTGACGTGGCGATCGGATGCGCCGGGATTGCGGCGGTCGTCGATCTGCGCGGCGAGGTTGACGGGACAGGGCGGGAACTCGTGGCGACGGAAATGTGCGTCGCGGATGAGATCGCGGCAGCCGCCGAGCTCGTGATGGGCAAAGCCGCTCACGTTCCGATCGCCATCGTGCGCGGGATCGATTCGTCGTGGTTGCGAGAAGCGTCCGTCGCGGACGAGATCGTGCGGTCGTACGCGGAGGACCTGTTTCGGTGAGCAACAAAGAGGCGGTGGAAACCGAGGGGCAGCAAGGACTTGACGTCGCGATCGTCGCCGAGCCTCTTCGTCGGCCGGTGTCCGGAGGGATCGGCACGTATACGAGATCGCTCGTCAAAGCGCTCGCCGCGGCGCCCGGGGAGCACCAGGTGCGCTGTCGCCTCGTCGCGTCGCGCGCGCCGCGACTGCCCGATCCGTTGGAACAGATCGGTGTTCCGGTGGCGGCGATGGCGCTTCCGAGCGCACTTCTCGTTCGGGCGTGGGACCTCGGGTTCGCGCGCGTCGGGCGCGGCAGCGACGTAGTTCACGCGGTCTCGCTGATGGTTCCGCCTTCATCGGCGCCGTTATCGGTCGCGCTGCACGACATCGCGTTCAGGTCCGTCCCCGACGCGTTCCCGCCGCAAGGTCTCGCCTGGCACGAGCGCGCGTTGCGTCGCGTCGCCCGCCGAGCGCAGTTGGTGATCGTGCCCTCGCTGACGACAAAAGAGGCGCTCATCGACGCGCGGCTCCGTCTGGAGGACCGCATCGTCGTCATTGAATACGGGGCGGACCACCTCCCTCCGCCAGACGAGGCCGCCACCGAGGCGGTCCTACGTCGGCTCGGGGTGGAAGGGGAGTACCTGCTCGCAGTGGGCACGTTGGAGCCGCGGAAGAACCTCCGCCGCCTCGTCGCGGCGTACGAAAGCGCACGGAGCGAGCTTCCCGGTCCCGCACCGCTCGTCGTCGTCGGCCCGTACGGATGGGGGCGGGGGAGGCCCGAACACTCGCCCGGCGTCGTGTTCGCCGGTGCGGTGACCGACCCCGTGCTCGCCGGGCTGTACCGGCGCGCGCTCGCGTGCTGTTACGTGCCGCTCGTCGAGGGGTTCGGCTTCCCCGTCGTCGAAGCGATGCGGCTCGGAACGCCAGTCGTTGCCTCCGCCGTACCGAGCTCGGGAGGTGCGGCCCTCGAGGTCGACCCGCTCGACGTCGACGCGATGGGCGACGCATTGGTGCGCGTGACGAACGACCAAGGCTTGCGAGCCCGGCTCGCCGATTCCGGGTCCGCGCGGGCATCCGCGCTGACGTGGGCGGCGACCGCATCGGCCCACGCGCGCGCTTGGCGAGAGCGCTTGGGGAGGCGCCCGTGAACGCACCACGGAACCCCGTCCGCTCGCCGGAGGTCGTGATCGACGTCTCGGCGATCCCAAACGAGCTCTCGGGCGCCGGGCGCTACATCTGGTACGTGACTTCTGGTCTTGCGGCGCGCGATTCGCTCGTCGTCGATCTCGTGACGCGACGCTCCGACGCAACGAGGTGGCGAAGCGCGATGCCTCGCGCTCGTTGCGCGTCGGCGGCCCCTGACGGCACGGCCGCGCGCGTCGCGTTCGGCGAATTCGGGCTCTCAACGACGATCGCGCGGAGTTTCCCGGGCGCACAGGTTTTCTTCGGGCCGCACTACACGATGCCAAAGCGACTTCGGATCCCGGCCGTCGTGACGATTCACGATCTCACGTTGATCGAGAATCCCGAGTGGCACGAACGTGTGAAGAGCGCATATTTCCGTCACGCGATCGCGTACGCGGCGCGCCATGCCGCAGAGCTCATATGCGTGAGCGAACGCACCGCCGCGCGGTTGCGTGCGCTCACGCGCCCACGCGGCGAAGTGCGAGTCGTTCCGCACGGCGTCGACAACGCGCACTTCAGTCCGGACGAACCGACCGTCGGCTTCGATGCCGCTGTCTGCGCTCGACTTGGCATCAATTCGCCGTACCTGTTGCACGTCGGGACGCTCGAGCCGCGAAAGAACGTACCCGGACTGATCGCGGCGTTCGACGCGATCGCGGACGAAGACAAGGAGCTCTCATTGGTGCTCGCCGGTGTCCCCGCATGGGGAGCGAAGGACGCGCGCCGCGCCGCGCAGCGCGCACGCGCTGGGTCGCGAGTCATGGTTCTCGGGTTCGTCGATTATGACGATCTCCCCCCGTTGTTGCGCCGTGCCACTGTGCTCGCGTACCCGTCGTTCTCCGAAGGCTTCGGTCTGCCGGCGCTCGAGGCACTCGCATGCGGGGTGCCGCTCGTGACCTCGAACGACACGGTGATGGCAGATCTCGCGGGCGACGCCGCGGTGCTCGTCGACCCGCACGATGTGACGTCGATTGCCAAAGGACTCGAAATCGCGACTCACGTCGACGCCGGGGCGGCCACGCGCCGGGCGCGTGGCCTCGAAGTGGCAAGCGCATTTACATGGAAACGGTCGATTGACGGCCATCTCGATGCGCTGGTCGCCGCTACTCGTTAGCTTCGGGGACAGTGGAGGTGACGTGCGCGCGTTTGTGACAGGGGGGTCCGGCTTCGTCGGCACCTGGTTGATCCGCCATCTCGAGGAGATGGGGGACGAGACCGCCGCGCTCCGCGAGGGGGTCGACGTCACCGATGGCCCGGCTGTAGACCGGGAAGTCGCCGCTTTCCGCCCCGACGTCGTCTACCACCTTGCCGCGTTGACCCACGTCGGCGATTCCTGGGTGGCCCCCGAAGCCACGTTCCGTGTCAACGCGATGGGGACGCTTTCGGTGCTTGAAGCGGCGCGCAAGGCCGAGTCCTCCCCGCGGGTCGTGCTGGTGAGCTCCGCGGAGGTCTACGGGCCGGCATCGTCGGGGCCGATCGACGAGACGATGCCGCTGTGCCCGGTCACCCCGTACGCGGCGAGCAAGGTCGCGGCGGAGTACCTCGGGCTGCAAGCACATCTCGGACGAGGGCTCGAGGTCATTCGGGCGCGGCCGTTCAATCACGTCGGTCCGGGTCAGTCACCGAACTTCGTCATCGCCGCGCTCGCGAAGCGAGTCGTCGAAGCAGAGCGCGCCGGTGCGCTCGAGGTGAGCGTCGGTGACTTGAGTCCGGCTCGTGATTTCACCGACGTGCGCGACGTCGTGCGCGCGTACCGGCTGCTCGCGGAATCAGGCGAGTCGGGCGAGGTCTACAACGTCTGCTCCGGAGAGGCGATCGCGATCTCCACGATCTTCGAGGAGCTGGTCGCGCTCGGAGACCACCAAGTAAAAGCGGTCGTCGATCCTGCTCTTTTACGGCCGGTCGATGTCCCGCTGCTCGTCGGCGACGCGACGAAGCTCGCCTCTTTAACGGGATGGTCGCGCACGATCCCTCTCGAGACGACGCTGAAAGACGTCCTGCTGGACGCGAGAAGTCGCTGGTAAGAAGATCGTTTTGAAAGGGGAGACCTTTCACCTGGACCTTCAGGCGGTCTGAGCCCTCCGAGTAGCCTGTCCCGCCGATGCCGGAGGATCACGCACCACCGGTCGTCGCGGTCGTCGTCGCCTCCGATTCCGGGCCATGGCTCGAGCAGACGCTCGTGTCGATCGCCCGCCAGGACTACGACAACCTGACGACGATCGTCGTCGACGCGGGGAGCGGACGCTCCCTCGCGCCGCGCGTGGCCAAGGTCACCCCGGCCTTTTATTTCGCGCGCCTCGAGGAGAACCGGGGCTATGGACCCTCCGCGAACGCCGTCCTCGGCCTTGCCGAGGGCGCGGCGTACTACTTGTTCTGCCACGACGACGTGGTGCTCGAACCCGGTGTCACCCGACGACTGGTCGAAGAGGCTTTCCGGTCGAACGCTGGCATCGTCGGACCGAAGCTCGTCGACCCGGACGAGCCGGACAGGATCTTGCAGCTCGGGTTGGACATGGATCGCTTCGGCGCGCCGATGCGAAGGGTCGAACGGCGCGAGTTCGACCAGGCGCAACACGACGAGGCGCGCGAGGTCTTCGCCGTTCCCGGCGGATGCATGCTCGTGCGCGCCGACTTGTTCGAGACGATCGGCGGGTTCGACGAACAGATCTCGATGTTCGGAGAGGACATCGATCTCGCCTGGCGGGCGCGCATCGCCGGCGCGCGCGTTGCGATCACCCCGCTCGCGACGGTCGGACACCTCGAGGCGACGGCCGCACGGCGGAGACCGCTGCCAGAGGCGCGAGCGCTTCAGTGGCGTCACGAGCTGCGCGCGGTGTTGAAGAACTACTCCCCGACAAGGCGCTCACGAGTCGTCGCGCAGTTGATGATGTTGAGTCTCCTCGAGGTCGTGTATTTCGCCGCGATCGGCCGCTCGAGACGCGCCCGCGAAGTGATCGACGCGTGGCGGTGGAACTTCGCTCGCGAGCGCGACCTGCACGAGGCGCGGGCAGAGGTCGCAAAGACGAGGAGACTGCCGGACCGGATCGTGCTCCGGCTCGCGACCCGCAGCTCGTTCCGCTTCTTGCGCGCCGCCCGATCGAGTCTCGAGGCTGCCGTCGTTCGTCACAGCGTGCGGCGCGACATGAAGCTGCATCCCGCGGGCCGCGCCACCGAAGCTGTTCCGCGTCCGCGGTCGGTGACGATCGGTGCCGTCGTCGCGGGGGCAGTGATCCTCATCGGCTCGCGGCTGTTGATCGTCGGTCATCTCCCGTTGATCGGGACGTACCTGCCGTTGCCGGGGCCGGGCAAGCTACTCGCCGACTATCTCGGGGGATCCTCCGGGCCGGGCAACGGACCGGTCGGCCCGGTCTCGCCGGCGTACGCCTTCATGGGTCTCGTCGGATTGGTGTTGGGCGGGGCGATGGGCGCCGTCGTGAAACTGGCGATGGTCGCTGCCGTCGTCGCCGGGGCGTTCGGAGTGGCGAGGCTCGTGCGACCGCTCGGATCCCCGCTCGCGCGACTCGCCGCCGCGGTTGCCTATCTGTTCCTTCCGCTGCTCGCCGACGACTTGGGCCGAGCGTCGCTGCCGTCGCTCGCGGTCTACGGCGTGATGCCGTTCATCGTGAAGCGGCTCGCCGGCACGACCGGGCTCGAGCCGTACACAGAGGGAGAGGCGCGACTCTGGTCGCGTCCCTCGGCGCGCGATGTGCTCGTGCTCGGGATGCTCGTTGCGATCGCCGTCGCCTTCGCGCCGAGCGCGATCCTCGCAGTCGCGGCGTGCGCGGCGGGACTCTCGATCGTCTGTGCCCTGTCGGGATCGTGGCGAGCGGCCGGCAGGACGGTCGTCCTCACCGTCGCCGGCGGAGTCGTGGCGTTCGCGTTGTGCTTTCCCTGGTCGCTCACCTTCTTCCAACGCGGTGCGAGCGCCTCGGTGCTGCTCGGCACCCAGCAGACAGGCACCGGCGTCGCCGACTTGGCGGCTCTCGCCCGATTCGATCTCGGTCCGATCGGTCACAGCCCGCTCGCGTACGGGCTGCTCGTCGCGTCGGCTTTCGTGCTCTTCGTAGGCGGCGCGCGCCGCTTCGCGTGGGGGGCGCGGTTTTGGGGCGCGGGGGTTGTTTCCCTCGGCGTCGCGTGGGCCGCGGGCGAGGGATTCCTCGCTCCCGGTGGTGGCGCCACGCGCACGCTCATCACGCCGGTCGCGGTCTGCGTCGCCGCGGCGATCGGCCTCGGCGTCGCCTCTTTGGAAGGAGAGGTCACCACGGCCCGCTTCGGCTGGCGGCACACCGCGAGCGCGGCGTTCGTTGTCATCGGACTGCTGGGCGTCCTCCCCGTTCTCGGCGAGAGCCCAGGGGGGAGGTGGAAGCTTCCAGAGACCGGGTACGACGCGGTCTTCTCGGGGCTCACGAACGCGAAGGGGGGGCTTCCCCGAGGGCGGGTGCTGTGGCTCGGCGCGCCGGGCGCGGTCCCGGGGAACGGCTGGCAGCTCCGACCCGGCTTCGAGGAGATGCTCTCCTTGTCGCTCCTCCCGAGTGCGACGGCGATCTATCCGAGCGCGAACCCCGGCACGGCGAGGGAGATCGGCGGGGCCGTCGCCGACGCCGAGCTCGGCCGGACCGTCGAGCTCGGGGCGCTGCTCGCCCGTGAACGGATCGGTGCGATCGTCGTGCCGAACTCGTTCGCCCCTCAACTCGTGATCGCCACGACCCAGAACCTTGCGCCTCCCCCCGCCGACCTCGTCACCGCGCTGCAGAACCAACAGGACCTGCGCGAGCTCCCGAGCGAGGGCGGCGTGATGCTGTTCGAGAACGTGGATTTGGCGCCGAGCGGCCAGCGTCTGCGTCCACTCCTGGTTGGAGCGGTGCCAAAGGGTTCGACGCCGGCGGTGCTGAGGACGCTCGGCGTCGCCCTCGCGATCGCGATCTGGTTCGCAATCGCCGTGCTGGCGTGGGCGAGGCGTCGTCGACAGGCGCGCTCGCGCCGACGGCACCGCGTGCCGGTGCCCGCGACGCCGGTCCTCGAGCACCCGCCGGTCCTCGTCGAATCGTCGGTCGGTTGATGGTGCATCTCTCCGCGACGTCGCGACGAGCGGTCGTTTTGTCGACGCTTGCCGCATTGTGCGCGGCAGTGATCGCAGCGAGCGTGACGGTCCACGCGCCGAAGGCCCGGGGCGCTCTGGCGTCGGATTCCCGCGCCGTCGCGAACATCACGGGCGCGACCTCGTCGATGTGGTCGTGCGCCGGCCCGCTGCCGGTCGGTGATGAGTCCGCGCTCTCGACGCTCGAGCTCGCGAACTCCTCGCACTCGCGGGTGCGCGCGGAGTACTCGTTCACCACGGACGTCGACGCGTCGGCAACCGGGTGGGTCACCGTGACGCCCGGACGCGTCGTCGTCTTGCGGCCGCCTCCGGTGCCGCGCTCAGGTTTCGGTGCCGCCAACGTCGTCGCGCTCGGCAGGGGACTGAGCGTCGTCGAAGTCGTCCACGGACCAGCGGGCCCTGACGCCGCGGCGTGCGCACGCTCGACGTCGACGACTTCGTACCTCGTCGCCGGAGACACGAGAAAGAACGACAACATCACGCTCTCGCTGTACGACCCCGGTGCAACCCCCGCGGTGGCGAGCGTGAGCGTCGCGACATCGAGCGGCGTGCAAACGCCGGCTGACCTGCAGGGGATCCCCGTCGGCGCACAACAGCTGGCGACCTACTCGATCGCGCAACGCGTCCCCTTCCAGTCGACGCTCGGGATCACCGTCCGGACCTCTGCCGGCAGCGTCGTCGTCGGCGGGCTGTCGTCTGTGACCGTCGGCCATACGGTCACAGACGCTCTCGAGCCGGCGATCGTCGATCCCTCGACGAAGTGGCTGTTCGCGTCGGCCCCGGCGGGTCCCGACGCCCAGCAGACGGTTGATCTCTTGAACCCGTCGCGGACGGTCGCGAAGGTCGCGGTCTTGGACTCGACGTCGGGAGGTACGGCGCGACTTCGCGTCTCCGTGCTCCCCGGATCCGTCGCCCGCGTCGCGCTTCCGACCGAGCCGACGACGAGGGCACTCGGCGCGGTCGAGGTCAACGCCCCGCGGGACACCCCGGTAGTCGCCGCGAGAACGACCGTCGTCGGAACGGTGATCCCCGCGGCGAACCTTGCCGAGCCGAACCCGTCTGTTCGCGCGAGGCGGGCGCTGTTCCTTGTTCCCCGCACCCCGATGGGCTACACGGTGACGAACGGCGCCGATCAGGCCGTCAGGCGTTGGGTCGTCGGCGGGGGAGAGGAGGACAAGTCGTTCTCGACCGAGCTCGTCGTCACGAACCCGAACGCCCGTGCGGCGACCGTCGAGGTCCATCCCGCGGGCTCGAGTTCGGCCTGGATCTCGGGGCTCCTCGTGCGCGGGAACACGACGGCCGTCGTCGATTTCGCAGACCTCCACGCGGCGACGGGCAGGTTCGCGCTCGACATCAGCGCGAGTGCGCCGGTGATCAGTACCGGGACGACCTACGCCAGCGGATCGACGGGCTTCACTTCGCCCGCGGCCATCCCCGACGACTGAGCCGCCGCCGAGCCACCGCCGTTCGACGTCGACGAGGCCCCCGCGGGGACCGGGATCGGCGCCCCGCCCTGGATTCCGCTGACGACGTGAACGGCGTCGGGTTGCTCGCCGTGGACAGGCCGCCCGTACGCGGTGTCGATGATCTTCGCCACCTCGGCACCGTCGATCGTCTCCCGCTCCAACAGCGTCTTCGCGACCGCCTCGAGCCCGGCGCGGTGCTGCTCGAGAACCTCCCTCGCACGGTGCTCTTGATCGCGCAAGATACGCGCGATCTCCTCGTCGACGACGCGGCTCGTGTCTTCGGAGTAGTCGCGGGTGTGCATCAAGTCCTCGCCCAAAAAGACCGTTCCTTGCGAGCCCCACGCCATCGGGCCGACGCGATCGGACATGCCCCACTCGCGCACCATCTTGCGGGCGAGCTCCGTGTTGCGCTGCAGGTCGTCGCTCGCGCCGGTCGACAAATCGCCGTAGATGATGAGCTCCGCGGTGCGACCGCCCATGCGCACGCACAACGAGTCCTCGATGTACTCGCGGCGGTAGATGTGGCGCTCCTCGACCGGGAGCTGCTGGGTGACACCGAGCGCGAGCCCGGTCGGGATGATGCTGACCTTCAAGAGCGGATCGGCGTAGGGCAACACGTACGACAAGATCGCGTGGCCGGTCTCGTGGTACGCGATGCGTTCTTTCTCCGCATCAGAGAGCACGAGCGACTCGCGCTGTTGGCCCATCAGCACGCGGTCGCGCGATGCGTCGAAGTCCTTCATCTCAATCACCGCACTGCCGCGTCGCACCGCGTGCAGCGCGGCCTCGTTCACCAAGTTGGCGAGGTCCGCTCCGCTCATCCCTGGCGTTCCCCTCGCGACGAGTTCCAAGTCGACGTCCGGCCCGATCCGCTTGTCTCTGCAGTGAACCTGGAGGATCGGTGTGCGCTCGGACAGGTCGGGCAGGGGGACGACGATCTGGCGGTCGAAACGGCCGGGGCGCAAGAGCGCCGGGTCCAAGATGTCCGGGCGGTTCGTCGCCGCCATCATGACCACGCCTTCGGCGGAGTCGAAACCGTCCATCTCCGACAGCATCTGGTTGAGCGTTTGCTCGCGCTCGTCGTGTCCGCCGCCGAGACCCGCGCCGCGCTTTCTTCCGATCGAGTCGATCTCGTCGACAAAGATGATCGCCGGCGCCTGCTTGCGCGCCGTCATGAACAGGTCGCGCACCCGGCTCGCGCCGACGCCGACGAACATCTCCATGAAGTCCGATCCGCTCACCGAGAGGAACGGCACGCCCGCCTCGCCGGCGACCGCCCGGGCGAGCAGGGTCTTTCCGGTCCCCGGCGGGCCGACGAGGAGCACGCCCTTTGGGATGCGGGCGCCGATCTCACGGAATCGCCCGGGGGACTTCAAGAACTCGACGACCTCGGAGATCTCCTGTTTCACGCCGGCGTATCCGGCGACGTCGGCGAAGGTCGTCCGCGGGCGTTCGGTCGAGTAGACCTTCGCCCGGCTGCGTCCGATCGACATGATCCCCGTCATCTGGCCCTGGGCTCTTCGCTGCAGCCAGATGAACAACACGACGATCGCCACGACTGGCAGCAGGTAGATGATGAGGTCCGGGACGATGCTCGACCCCGGCGTCTGGAACTGCACCTTGGCGCCCGAGGACTCGAGGGCGGAGATCTCGGTCTGGGTGGGGGTGATCGGACCGGTCGTCGAGTAGGCCTCGCCGCCGTTGTACTGCGTGTTGTAAAAGCCGGTGATCGCGCCGCTCGAGTTGTTGACGTTGATCGTGCTGAACTCGTGCTGGGAGAGGTCGTGCTGGAACGTGCTCCACTTGATCGGGTGGGCGTTGGAGCGGGAGAGGAACGACGAGCCGAACAACACGAGCACGAGCACGACGAGGAGTCCGGCGATCACCCACCGCCAGGTGTTGTCACCACCCTGGCCGGGCGTGCCGGGACCACCCTGGTTGTTCTGCTGACGGAGATCGTCAGGCCGCCTGCTCACCGCCTCATCGTACGCCTGGCCTGGCAGATTTCCGGTCGTCACGACCTGTGAAAAGACCTTGAACAGCGTCGTCTCCGCACGCGGCGGCGCGCGACCAGGCGTCGAAGGCGCGAACGCCTACGGACTCGGTTTCGCGCTCGGCGGCGCGGCGGTCGGCTTCGTGCTCGGATCGATCGGCGTCTCGGCCTACGACCACGCCACACACACGGCTTCTTCGACGGTCAGCTTCGGCGGCGACCTCGTCAGCCTCTTCGGGCTCTGGATCGGATTCGTCGGCGCGGCGATCCTCGCCGTACGGAGCCAGCGCCGCGAGCGGCGCGCCTCGTTGTTCCACGCCCTTCGTGACGAGCTCGGGCTCTCGATCCGCGCCTGGCCCGATGTTCCCCTCGGCGCGGTCGTCGGCCTCCTCGCGCAGTTGGCGCTCGTGCCGCTTTTGGAGCTTCCCCTTCTTCCGTTCGTCCCGCACCTTTTTCACCGGCTTTCCCAGCCGGCGCGTTCGCTCACCGATCACGTGCACGGCCCCGGCCTCGTCCTGATCGGCGTGCTCGTCTGTGTCGGAAGCCCGATCGTCGAAGAGACGTTTTTCCGAGGTCTGCTCATGCGGTCGTTGATCGGAACCTTCGTCCGCCGATCTCGCAGGGGAGCGGTCGCCGCGGCCGTCGTACTCACCGGGGTCCTCTTCGGCCTCGCGCACTTCGAGGCGCTGCAGCTGATCGCATTGTGCGGATTCGGGATCGTCCTCGGACTCCTCGCGGCGACGACCGGTCGGCTGGGGCCGGGGATCGTCGCGCACGCCGCGTTCAATGCCCTTGCCTTTTTCACGATCGCCGGCATTCACTAACCGTTCTCGACGGGGGCTTCGCGCCGAGTTCAACAGGTAGCGTTCGACCCTGTGGCGAAACCGGACTCGCTCGATCGAATCTTCAAGGCGTACGACGTACGCGGCATCGTTCCCGACGAGCTCGACCGCCGCGTCGCGTTCGCCATCGGCGCGGCGTTCGCGCAATTCGCGAAAGAACGCGACGGCGACGGTCCGCTGATCGTCGCCCACGACATGCGGACGTCGGGCGGCGAACTCGCAGAGGCGTTCGGCGCTGGCGTCGAGGACGCGGGCGGCGAGCTCCGCGCGATCGGTCTCGCCTCGACTGACCTTTTGTACTTCGCCTCCGGACGCCTCCCTGGTGCTGCCGCCATGCTCACCGCCTCGCACAACCCGCCCGAATGGAACGGGATCAAGTTCTGCTTGTCGGGAGCGCGCCCCGTCGCGCAGGACTCGGGACTCGAAGAGATCAAGGAGCTCGCGCAAAAGCGACTCGGCGCGCTCTCCGACGATTTCGTCGTCGGCTCCCCGAAGCTCGATCAACGTGACTGGCTCGGAGAGTTCGCAGAACACGTGCGGAGCTTCGTCGAGGTGAAGAAGCTGAAAGGGCTGGACGTCGTCGCGGACACCGCGAATGGCATGGGGGGGCTGATCGCGCCGTCGGTGTTCGGTGGGCTCCCGTGCTCGCTCGACCTCATGTACGGGGAACTCGACGGAACCTTCCCGAATCACCCCGCGAACCCGATCGATCCGAAGAACCTCGCCGACTTGCAGGCGCGCATCCTGCACATCGGTGCCGACGTCGGTCTGGCCTTCGATGGCGACGCCGATCGCGTCTTTCTCGTCGACGAGACCGGCGAGCCGCTGTCGGGCTCGACCACGACGGCGATCGTCGCGAGTTCGATCCTCGACAAGAACCCAGGGGCGACGGTGCTCTACAACCTCATTTGTTCAAAGTCCGTCCCCGAGGTGATCGCAGAACACGGCGGAGTCGGCGAGCGCACCAGAGTCGGCCACTCGTTCATCAAGGCAGAGATGGCGCGCACCGATGCCGTGTTCGCCGGGGAGCACTCGGGTCACTATTACTTCCGTGACAATTTCCGCGCCGACTCCGGGATCATCGCGGCGGTCGTGGTGCTGGAGGCGCTGTCCGTCGCCGACGTTCCGCTCTCGGAATTGCGCCGCCCCTTTGAGCGCTACTCGGACTCGGGAGAGATCAACACCCCGGTCCCCGACCCGAAACAAACCATCGGCTCGGTCGCCGAGCACTACGCAAATTCGGGAGCCGAGATGGACTGGCTCGACGGCCTGACAGTCGACTTCGGCGAGTGGTGGTTCAACCTCCGCCCGTCGAACACCGAAGCCTTGCTGCGCTTGAACGTCGAGGCCGCCTATGACGACGCCCTCGAGGCTCGCGTGGCCGAGGTGCTCGAGCTCGTGCGCGGGCACGAGTACGGGGGTTGAGGCGATGACGCTCGACCCGTTTCTGATCGAGATCCTCGTCGATCCCGAGGACAAATCCGAGCTGTGGTACTTCGCCGACGAGGACGCGCTCTACAACCCGCGACTAAAGAGGCGCTACTCCGTGAGCGACGGCATTCCGATCCTTCTCGTCGAGGAGGCAGAAACCGTCGACGAAGAAGAAGCGCGTCGCCTCGAGGCGCGCGCGAAGGACGCCGTCGTGACCGGGGCCGGTCCAACAACCGATCAGCCGGGCGCTGAAAGCTGAGCACGCCCTCGCGTGGCGGCCTCACCACCGGGTCACGATCGAAGGTGAGCCTCGACGACATTGGCATGAACGACGCGATCGTGCGGATCCCGGAGTTCCTCGCACGCACCGACTCCCGTGCTGACGCCTTCGAAGGAGCAATTTCCGTCGCTCCGAGCGAGGTCCTTGTGATCGGCGGCAGCATCGCCGCGCACGCGACCGAGTTCGTGAACGCGTGCCTCGGTGAGACGCTCCGGGTACCGGTCAGTGCCTTCGCCCCGTCTCTGACACCCGACCGTGTTGGACCCTCGACCGTCGTCATCGTCGTCGCCACCACGTCAGCCGACGAACAGGTGCTCGACGTCGCGCGAGTCGCGGCAGGACGCGGGGCGCCCGTTGTCGTCCTTCATCGCGACGGGACGACGCTCGATCTCACGGGATTGCCCGGAGCGCTGCGCCTCGCGTTGCCGTCTGTGCCGCGGTCGCGCCTCAGTCTGTACGCGGTCGTCGCCGAGCTCCTACGGGTGCTTGAGGTGGCGAAGGTCGCCCAGGGAACTGGCGCGATGCTCGACGCGGCGGCCGAGCGGGCGCGGGCGCGAACCGTCGGTCCGTTCGCCTACGCGACCTTCGGAGACACCTACGCCCGCCGCCTCGGTCGCACCTTTCCCCTTCTCGTCGGCGCACCCGGGGTCGGCCTGGCGGCGGCCAGGTGGTGGCAGGCGGCGATCGCCGCCAATTCCCGCCGCTTCGCCCACGCCGAGAGCACCGCGGAGTACCACGCCGCCCTGCTCGCGGGGTTCGGCCAGTCCGGTGACGTCACGCGCCAGGTGGCGACGTTGGTCCTGTTGCGGAGCGGATTCGATCCCCCCGAGGCGGCCTCGGTCTTCGATGCAATCGAGGAGTGGCTCTCAGAAGCGGTCGCCGACGTCCTTACGATTGACGCCGAGGGCCCTTGTTCGCTCGCCCAGCTCATCGACCTCGCGGTGCTCGGAGAACTCACCTCGATGTCGCTCGCCGCCGCGGAGGGCATCGACCCAGGTCCCGCCCCGCTTATCGACGAGGAAGAATGACAAGAGCTCGTCAATCGGCGAGCATGGAGGCTCCGAATAGACGCTCCGGCTCGCGCGCCGCGCCCGGTTCCGGATCTGACGAATAGAGGTAAGGACGTGGGCATCGACACGACAGGGCCGAACGACACTCCGCACGACGTCGCGGACATGGCGCTCGCCGACCTCGGCCGCCAGCGCATCGACTGGGCGGGGTCGCACATGCCGGTCCTCGAATCGATCCGGCTTCGCTTCGCCGTCGAACGCCCGCTCGAAGGGTCGACGATCGCCGCGTGCCTGCACGTGACGACAGAGACCGCGAACCTGTTGAAAACGCTGAAGGCCGGCGGGGCGCGTGTCTTCGCCTGCGCCTCGAACCCCTTGTCGACCCAAGACGACGTCGCCGCGTCGCTTGTGCGCGACGAGAAGATCCCCACCTTCGCGGTGCGCGGAGAGGATTCGGTGCGCTACTACGAGCACATCGACGCCGCGCTCGACGCGCAGCCGTCCCTCACGATGGACGACGGCTGCGATCTCGTCTCGCGCTTGCATCGAGAACGTCCAGGTCAAGCGGTTCAGGTGATCGCCGGAACAGAAGAGACCACGACAGGGGTGATCCGGCTGCGGGCGATGGAGCGTGACGGAGCGCTGAAGTTCCCGATCGTCGCGGTCAACGACGCCGATACGAAGCACATGTTCGACAACCGCTACGGAACCGGTCAGTCGACCCTCGACGGGATCGTGCGTTCGACGAACATCTTGCTCGCCGGATCCCGAGTCGTCGTCGCCGGGTACGGATACTGCGGCAAGGGCGTCGCGTCGCGCGCCCGGGGGATGGGCGCGATCGTCACGGTGACCGAGGTCAACCCGTTGCGCGCCCTCGAGGCGGCGATGGACGGATTCGATGTCGCACCGATGGAGGTCGCGGCGCGCCGCGGAGAGATCTTCATCACGGTGACCGGGGACCGGGACGTCCTGCGCCCCGAGCACTTCGCTGCGATGCCCGACGGGGCGATCCTCGCCAACTCGGGCCACTTCGACGTCGAGATCGACTTGGAGGGCTTGGCAAAACTGGCCGACGGGCGTCGCCGCATCGTCCGTCCGAACGTCGAGGAGTTCGCGATCCCCGACGGCGACGGCGGCACGAAGCGCGTCCTCGTCGTCGCCGAAGGACGCCTCGTGAATCTCAGCGCGGCCGAGGGTCACCCCGCCGTCGTGATGGACATGTCCTTTTCGAATCAGGCGCTGGCGCTCGAATGGGTGTTGGCTAACAAGGCCAACTTGGAGGCGCGCGTCTACGACGTTCCCGTCGAGATCGATCACGAGATCGCGCGCTTGAAGCTCGAGTCGATGGGCATCGGTATCGACGTGCTCACGCCCGAGCAGATGGAATACCTCGCGTCCTGGACGTCGGGCACGTAACGCACCTTTCGCTCGTCGGCGCCACCGCGACCGGCAAGAGCGCGCTTGCGCTCGCATACGCGCGCGAACGCGAAGACGTCGAGCTCGTCTCCGCTGACGCGTTCGCGGTCTATCGCGACCTCGACATCGGTACGGCGAAGCCGACCGGGGAAGAGCGCGCCCTTGCGAGGTGGCACTTGCTAGACGTCTGCGATCCGAGCGAAGAGTTCACCGTCGCCCGCTTCCAGCGCCTCGTCAACGAGGCCCTCTCCGGCATCGAATCCCGCGCCAATCGTGCCCTCGTCGTCGGCGGCACCGGGCTGTACCACCGGGCGGTCGTCGACGCGCTCGACCTTCCCGGCCGGTATGCGAGGATTCGCGCCGAGCTCGAAGAACAGGCGAAAGACGAAGAAGGCGTCCGACGCCTGTACGCGCGTCTCGAGACGCTCGATCTCGAGGCCGCGCGCCGGATGGCACCGACGAATGCCCGGCGAATCGTGCGGGCGCTCGAGGTCGCAATCGGTTCGGGGAAGCCCTTCTCGTCTTTTGGTCCCGGTCTTTCGCACTACGGACCGTCGCGATTCGCCACGTTCGGCCTCGCTCTCGGGCGCGCGGAGCTCGACCGCCGGATCGCCCGACGTCTCGATCGACAGCTCGCCGACGGCTTCTTGGAGGAGGTCTCGAGGCTCTCGAAGAGGCCCGAGGGACTTTCGCGCACCGCCCGCCAAGCCCTTGGGTACAAAGAGCTCCTCGCCCACCTGGAGGGCACGACCACTATCGAAGAGGCGCGGGCACAGATCCTTCGGCGCACGAAGACCTTCGCCAGGCGCCAGGAGTCGTGGTTCCGCCGCGACCCGCGCATCGTCTGGATCGATGCAGCAGCGCCGGACCTCGTCGCAAGGTTCGTGGCGCTCGCCGATACGACACTCGGCCGGTCCACGCCGACGCCGGCGCGAGACTGAGTCAGGAGTGCGTGTGACTTCGACCCTGTACAAGTACGACGCAGCCGGGAACGACTTCCTCGTGAGCGTCGACTGGGAACGCGAGCTTCGCTTCGACGCGGCGTACGCGACGTCGGTGTGCGATCGCCATCACGGCGTCGGCGCCGACGGACTGATCCGGGTCTCGCAACCGAAAAAGGGCGCGTCGTTCCGCATGGACCTTTTGAACTCGGACGGGTCGACGGCGGAGACGAGTGGGAACGGACTGCGTTGCGCGCTCTTGTGTGCGCTCGAAGAAGGCGTCGTCCGACCCGGTGCCGCGCTCGTCGAAACCGCGGCAGGCGAGGTCGCGGCGTCGATCGGCGCTGGTACCCACGGGTCCCAGCCGCTGATCCGAGTGGAGATGGGGCGGGCGCGTGTGCGGGCGCTCGAGGTGTCGCCCGTTCCAGGAACGCGCGCCTTTTCGGGTGAAATCGGCAATCCCCACCTCGTCCTGATCGGGGACAAGACCGACCAAGTCGACCTCGCCCATCTCGGATCAGAACTCGTCGACGCGGTCGCGGGCGGGCAGAACGTGATGGCGATCGCGCCGGCCGATGCGGCCGACGAGCTCGACCTCGTGGCGTACGAGCGCGGTTGTGGTTTCACCCTCGCCTGCGGGTCTGGGAGCGCGGTGGCCGCCGTGGCCGCGCATTTAGCCGGTTTCGTCGGAGAAAAAGTCGTCGTCCACAACCCAGGCGGGGACCTCTTCGTCGAACTCGGGCGTCGTGACGGCGGCTTCAGCGTCGCCGTCTCGGGTCCCGCCCGTCGCGTCGCCGTGGTGACGATCGACGAGGACGAGATCGCGTCGCGCGAGGTATTCGCGTCGTGAGCCTGATCGAGCGGCAGTTCCGCGAGCGCATCGTGCTCGTCGGCGTCGTGACCTTTCCCCGCGGCCTCGCCGACGTCGAGGCGAGTCTCGACGAGCTGGCGCTGTTGATCGACACCGCCGGTGCGGACGAGGTCGGGCGGGTACTGCAGGCGCGCGATGCGCCGGATCCCGCGACCTATATCGGGCGGGGAAAGGCCGAGGAGCTCCACTCGCTGTGCGAGACCGTAGATGCCGACACCGTTGTCTTCGACGACGAGCTGACGCCGGGACAACAGCGGAACCTCGAACAGATCCTCGGGAGGACCGCGATCGACCGAACCGCCGTGATCCTCGACATCTTCGCCCAGAACGCCCGCTCGGAAGAAGGACGGGCGCAAGTCGAGCTGGCGCTGTTGCAGTACCGGTTGCCGAGACTGCGCGGGAAAGGATCGATCCTCTCCCAACAAGCGGGTCGGATCGGAACACGTGGTCCCGGTGAGACCCAGCTCGAGGTCGACCGGCGGAGGATCATGCGGCGCATCCGCTCCCTCGCGGCCGAGCTGCGCGCGCTCGAACAAACGCGCTCCACGCAGAGACGAGCGCGAAGGCGCGGCGCGAAGCGCACGGTCTCGCTCGTCGGCTACACGAACAGCGGCAAGTCGACCCTCCTCAACGCGCTCACCGACGCCGACGTCCTCGTCGGCAACCGGCTCTTCGCGACGCTCGATCCGCGCACTCGGCGCCTCGAGCTGCCCGGCGGTGAGACGGTTCTGTGCTCGGACACCGTCGGATTCGTCCGCAAGCTGCCGCACCAGCTCGTCACGTCGTTCCACTCGACCCTCGAGACGGTCGCCGATTCGGACCTGCTCGTCCACGTCGTCGATTCCTCGGCCGCCGACCCCGAGGGCCAGATTGCCGCGGTACGGGCCGTTCTCGTCGAGATCGAAGCGGGAAACGTTCCCGAGCTGTACTGCTTCAACAAGTCCGACCTCGCGAAGAAAGAGGCCGATCGACTGGTCGCGACATTTCCGCTCTCCGTCGCCTGCTCGGCGAAGACCGGCGAGGGCCTCGACGTCCTGCTGACTCGGGTGGGCGACGCCCTGCGGGCGAACGACCGCACCGTCGAGCTCTCCGTCCCTTACGACCGCGGCGACGTGCTCGCCGCCCTCCACCGCAACGGCGAAGTGATCGACCAGCACGACGCCGGCGGAGCGATCGCGGTGCGCGCCCGGATCGACGAGGCGACGCGGAACCGCTACGCGGAGTTCGCCGTCCCACCGGCGCGTCGTCGCGACAACGGCGAACGTCGAGACTCGTGATCGCGCCGCCCCTCGCGAATCCGTCACCGGTCGGCCGGCGGGCGTCGCTGTAGCCTCGGCGGCACGCCAATGGACGACCTCGAGCGGCTCGAAAAGAGCATCGACGAGCTGTGGTCGGCGAAGGACACCCTCGACCGGCGAGACGGTGACGCGCGCCGTTCGATTACCGACGCGATCCGACTGCTCGACTCTGGCGTCGCCCGGGTCGCGGAGGTCGTCGAGGACGAAGTCGTCGTCCACGCGTGGTTGCGCGAAGCGATCCTTTTGTACTTCCTCGTCTCGGAGATCGAAGTTGCCGAGCTCGGCCCGTTCGAATTCGCCGACAAGATCCCGCTCAAAAAGGGCTACGCGGAAGCCGGCGTGCGTGTCGTCCCCGGGGCCTCGGCGCGCTTCGGGTCTTTTTTGGACCGCGGCGTCGTGATGATGCCGAGCTACGTGAACATCGGGGCGCGCGTCGGCGCGGAGTCGATGGTCGACACGTGGGCGACGGTCGGGTCGTGCGCCCAGGTCGGCGCGCGGGTGCACCTCTCGGGCGGGGTCGGTATCGGGGGCGTGCTCGAACCGCCGAACGCCGTGCCGGTCGTGATCGAGGACGAGGCGATGATCGGGAGCCGATCGATGGTGACCGAAGGGGCCCGCGTCGGACAAGGGGCGGTACTCGGCGCCGGCGCGATCCTCACCGGGTCGATGCCCGTCTACGACGCGGAGTCCGGAACGGAGCTCTCCCGCGGTCGGGTGCCGGCGTGGTCGGTAGCGGTGAGCGCGTCGCGTCGCCGCGAGTTCCCAGGTGGTGAGTTCTTCCTGCCGTGTGTGCTTGTGTTGCGCCGTCTCAGCCCGGGCGAGCGCCACGACAAGGCGCAGCTGAACGAGATCCTTCGGGACGCGGGGGTCTCAAAGTGACGGCGCCACGCGCCGATCTGCTGGAGCTCACCGCCGAGCTCGTCGACACCCCCTCTGTGAGCGGCAACGAGGCGGCGATCGCCTCGTTCGTCGAGCAAGCGCTGATCGGTGTCGAGGGGATCGAGACGACCCGCCTGGCTGACAACGTCGTCGCCCGCACGCACCTTGGACGGCCAAGTCGAATCGTCCTCGCCGGACACCTCGACACGGTTCCCGCGGCGGGAAACGACCACGCGCGCATCGAGGGCGACCGATGCCGGGGCGTCGGAAGCGCCGACATGAAGGGTGGCGTCGCAGTGGCGCTCGAGCTCGCTCGGCAAGTCGCGAATCCGCGCGTCGACGTGACCTTCGTCTTCTACGCCTGCGAGGAGACCGGGCGGGCGAACTCCGGGCTCGCTGCCCTCGACGAGGCTCACCCCGAACTGCTGCTCGCCGACGCGGCGATCCTCCTCGAGCCGACGGCGGCCGTCGTCGAGGCGGGCTGCCAGGGCGTGATGCGCCTCGCCCTGCGGACCCAGGGCAGGCGGGCGCACGTCGCGCGGCCGTGGACGGGGACGAACGCGATCCACCGACTGGCGAAAGCCCTCGATCGCGTCGCTTCATTCGAAGAGCGACGCCCGGTCCTCGACGGCTGTGAGTACCGAGAGTCGCTCCAGGCGGTGAGCGTCGAAGGGGGAGTTGCGGGAAACGTCGTGCCGGACCTCGCTCTCGCGCACCTGAGCTATCGATTCGCGCCGGACAGAGACACTCCGAGCGCGTTCGCGGCTGTCGAAGAGCTCATCGGCCCGGTCCTCGACGCGTCGATCGGCGACGCGCTCGACATCGAAGAGGTCGACATTGCCGCCCCACCTTCCCTCGATCACCCGCTGCTCGCCGAGCTCGTCGAGAAGTCCGGCGCCGCTCCGCGGGCCAAACTCGGCTGGACCGACGTCGCGCACTTCTCAGAGCGCGGGATCCCGGCGGCGAATTTCGGTCCCGGGGATCCTGAGCTCGCGCACCGCCCCGACGAGTTCGTGACGAGGGACGACTTGGAACAGACGTTCGCGACGTTGTTGTCGTTGATCCAAGCGGACTGACCTTTCGGGCCGGCGTGCTCGCCGGTCGGTACGATCTGGTCGGCGCGCCGGGAAGCCTGGTCGGCACCGAATTGGAGGCCGACCGTATGCGCCGTGTTCGACTTGATCGACGCAATCTGAGCGCGCCCCCCGCGGCGCGGTCGCGGCACCCTCGTGATGACGTCATCCGCGGCGGTCTTCCTCGTCGGGGCGGCGTTCAGCCTCGCGACGAGTTGGCTGCTCGTCTCGCGCATCGAACGGATCAGCAGGCGCTTCGGGGTATCCGAAGCGATCCTCGGCTTGATCGCGGCGCTGGCCGCCGACGCCCCGGAAATCACCTCGGCGGTGAGCGCCCTCGTCCACCGGCAGCACGCGATCGGCGCCGGCGTCGTGCTCGGGTCGAACGTGTTCAACCTGGCCGCGTTGTTGGGGGTCGGGGCGCTCGTCGCGGGGAGCATCGAGCTGCACTGGCGCGTCGTCCTGCTCACCGGCGTGGTCTGCGTGTGGACGGCGGTGGTCTGCCTGGCGGTCGTGCTCGGCGCGTTCCCTCCAGATGTCGGGATCGTCCTCGCCGTGCTCGTGATCGTGCCGTACGTGGCGTTGAGCGCGACCCATGGAAGGATGCCGCGTCGATTCCCGCTCGCGACGGCAACGAAGCGGTGGTTCGTCGACGCGATCCGCGAAGAGGAATCCGAGCTGCATAGGGCGATCCCTCCGACGAGGGCCAACCGTTTCGACTTTGCGGTCGGCGCCGCCGCACTCGTCGCCGTCGTCGTGGCGAGCGCGGCGATGGAACGCGCCGGCGCCTCCCTCGGCGGTCATTTCCATGTGCCGGGCATCGTCGTCGGGGGAATCGTCCTCGCCGCGGTGACGAGCGTCCCGAACGCGGTCGCTGGCGTCTACCTCGCCCGGAGAAAGCGCGGCGCCGCCACGCTGAGCACGACGTTCAACTCGAACGCGTTGAACGTCACGGCGGGATTCCTCGTGCCTGCCGCGATCTTGGGGATCGGCGAAACGGGCGGCCAGGTGACGCTCGTCGCCGCGTGGTACGTCGCGATGTCGCTTTTGCTCGTGGTCGTGGCGTTCGTGCGGGCGGGTTTCAACCGCCTTGTTGGCGCGGTGATCGTCGCGAGCTACCTCGCGTACCTCGGCGTTGTCCTTGCGACGAGCTGAGGCGAGCGGTCGAGATCAGTCGAGCCGACGGAGGACCGTGACGACTTTGCCGTAGATCGTTACCTCGCCGGGCGCGAGCTCGATCTCGTCGAAGTCGGGGTTCGCGGCGACAAGGACGACCTTTCCGCGGCGGCGTCGGAACGTCTTCACCGTCGCCTCGTCGTCGCCGATTCCCGCGACGACGATGTCTCCCGGTTCGGCCTCTGGCTGTCGGCGGACGACGACGAGGTCGTTATCGAAGATGCCGGCGTTCAGCATCGAATCCCCGCGCACCCGCAGCATGAACAGCTCCCCGGGACCGGTGAGGTCCTCGGGGACGGGGAGCACCTCTTCGACGTTCTCCTCGGCGAGCACCCCGGTGCCCGCGGCGACGTTGCCGACCAACGGGACGTGCGCGACGGGTCGGACCCCGATCGCGGCTCCCGAGGAGGGCTCGAAAGAGACGACGATCGCCCGGGGCTTCGTCGGGTCGCGGCGCAAGAACCCGTGGCGCTGGAGGATCTGGAGATGGGTGTGGACGGTCGACGATGACGTGAGCCCGACGGCCTCGCCGATCTCACGCACCGACGGGGGATAGCCCCGCTCGCGGACCTGGCGTTCGATGAATTCGAGGATCTGGCGCCGCTTCCCCGAAAGCTGCGTCTCGGCCACGGCATACCCCCTGTTCGGCGTCGTGGGTCGGGCCACCGTACAGCGGTGAGATACCCGGATGCAAACATCCGTTCGTGGAACACCCGTTCGATGAATCGTTGACAGCGAACAGACGTTCGTGGAACGATGCCACGAGAAGCGAACACGTGTACGAGGGGGCGGACACCGCCGGGGAGGTCCAGATGGCCGCAGTGCCGAGCACGATCGGGCGTTCGGAAAGGCGCGCCCCGGTTGTCACGCGCGACCGGCTCCGCCTAGTCACGAGGGCCGACGAGACGTTCGGGCACCGAATCGACGATCGACGCGCCGCCGTCAGGCGGCGGGCGTTGGCACGGCGCCGCCTCACAACCCTCGCCGCCGTTGGCGGACTCGTCGGTCTGTGGTTCGGGACCGGCGCGCTTGCGTCGACGCAGAACGTCGCGGCGAAGCCCGCGCTGACGGTGGCTGCGGGGTCCGTGTACGTCGTGCGGGTCGGCGATTCCGTCGCCTCGATCGCCAAGGCGGTTGCACCTCGAAGAGACGTCTCGATCGTTGTCCGCGAACTAGAGCGGGAACTCCACGATCGCTCGCTTCGGCCGGGGATGGTGCTGCGGGTCCCCTGATCGCGAGCGTCGGCTTCGGAGGCGGACGCGAATCGAGAAGTACTGTCCGATGGGTGGTGCCGAATCCGTCAGTTCGACCAAGCTTTCCCGTCGGTCGCTGATGCGCTGTCCGAACTGTTCGGTCTCGGACGATCACGTCGTCGACTCTCGCGAGGTCGACCATTCCCAGGCCGTCCGTCGGCGCCGGGAATGTCGGAACTGCGGCTATCGATTCACCACCTTCGAGCGCCTCGCCGAAGCGGTCGTGTTCGTCGTGAAGCGGTCGGGCGAGCAAGAGCCGTTCCAACTTGACAAGGTTGTCGCAGGCGTGCGGGCCGCGACGAAAAATCGCCCCGTCGACGATGATCAGATCATGGCGGTGGCGAAAGCCGTCGAGGACCACATCCGTGCGCTCGGAACTTCGGTGAGCACCGAACAGATCGGGGTGTCGGTGCTCGACCAATTGAAAGAACTCGACGAGGTGGCCTACATCCGCTTCGCGAGCGTGTACAAGGGATTCGAGAACCTGAGCGACTTCGAGCGCGAAGCAGGACTGCTGACCAAATCGACGGCGCCGAAGCGCCACACGCAGCACGCGGATCAACGTGCCGATTGAGCTTCTTCGACTCGTTCCGAGGCGCGCGATGGCGATCTACGCGCATCCCGACGACGCAGACGTCGCTTGCGCCGGGACGCTCGCTCGATGGCACGACGCGGCGAGCGCCGTAGAGCTCGTTGTCTGCGCGCGCGGCGACAAGGGGACGCGTGATCCGAGCGCCAGGACCAAAGAGCTCGTCGCGCGGCGCGCTCAGGAGATCGCCCGGGCGTCCGAAATCGTGGGTATCGGGCGAGTGCATCAGCTCGGACGAAGCGACGGCGAGTTCGACAACGACCTGTCGTTGCGAGCGGAGATCGTCGCACTGATCCGGGTGTTCCAGCCGGAGGTCCTCATCTGTCCCGATCCGCTCGCCGTCTTCTTCGGGTCGCACTACTACAACCATCGCGACCACCGAGTCGTCGGTTTCGCGGCGCTGGACTCGGCTTCTCCGGCTGCGTCGTCACCCCGTTACTTTCCGGATGCCGGCAACCCGCATGCCGTCGAGTACGCGTTGTTGTCAGGGACCCTCGAGCCGGACACCGCGGTCGACATCACCTCCACCATCGGACGAAAGACGGACGCGGTGGCGTGCCACGCGAGTCAGCTGGAAGACCGGGACGCGATCGGCCCCGTGATCGAAGATCGGGCGGCGGAAGCCGGTGCCGCCGTCGGCGTCGCGTTCGCAGAGTCGTTCCGTCGCGTCTTCCTCGCGAACTGACCCAGCCGTGGCTGAAAACTTGGGGCTCGGGTCATCGCAAATCGAGCGCCAGTTCGCAATCGACATCTTGCATCTCGACATGGACTCGTTCTTCGCGGCGGTCGAAGTGCTCGCAGATGCCTCGCTCGAGGGACGGCCGGTCGTCGTGGGCGGGACTGGTCCGCGCGCCGTCGTGGCGTCGGCGTCGTATCCAGCGAGGGTGTTCGGGATCCGATCGGCGATGCCGATGGGCCAGGCACGCCGGCTCTGCCCCGACCTCGTCGTCGTGCGGCCACGACATTCCGCGTACTCCGAGGTCGCCGAGCAGCTCTTGACGATCTGTCGCGCCGTCACCCCGTTCGTCGAGCCGCTCTCGCTCGACGAAGCCTTCTTGGACGTCTCCGGCGCGCACCAACTCTTCGGCGCGAGCGAGGCGATCGCGTGGACGCTCCACGACCGTGTGAAAGAAGAGCTTTCGCTTTCCTGCGCGATCGGCGTCGCGCGGACCAAGCTCGTCGCGAAGCTCGCCTCGAAGGCCGCCAAGCCCAAGGTGCGATTCGGTCGTGTCGAGCCGGGCGAGACCGTGAAGATCGTCGCACCCCGTGACGAGCTCGCTTTCTTGCACGCGCATCTGGTGCGTGCGCTCCCGGGCGTCGGTCCGAAGACCGCCGAGCGACTCCAACGCATGGGCGTGACGACGGTCGACGACCTGAGCATCGTCGGACGGGCTCGCCTCGTCTCGGCGTTCGGTACCTCGCTCGGCGAACACCTCGACGACCTGGCCTCCGGCCGCGACGAGCGACCGGTGACGCCCGACAGGGAGCTGAAGTCGATCGGTCATGAGGAGACTTTCGATGTCGACGACTTCGACCAGCACTCACTCGAGCGCAAGGTGCGTGATTTCGCCGCCTCCGTCGCCGGCGACTGCCGCACCCGAGGCGTCGCCGTCCGTACCGTCTCGGTGAAGGCGCGCTTTGGCGACTTCGAGACGATCGTCCGGTCGAGGACCGAGCGACGACCCGTCTCGTCGGCCTCGGAGATCTCGGCGATTGCGACGACGCTCCTCGCCTCCATTGACATCGGCCGAGGAGTCCGGCTGCTCGGCGTGAGCGTTTCGAACCTCTTGGACGCCTCGACGCCGGTAGCCCAGCTCGGGCTGTTCGACGACGCGGAAGGCTCCGGTCCGAATGCCGAGCGAGCGCACGCGTCGCGACTGGACTCGGCCGAAGGCGTCACCGCAGAGATCCAGCGGCGTTTCGGCCGCGGCGCGATCGGGCCGGCAAACTCGATCGGCCCGAAAAGACGGGACGCGCGCAAAAAGGACCGCCGCTGAGGAGCGCGTTTCGTTGTTGGTCTTCTCGGACACGCGCGACAATGACGCGTACCGCCCGGGCGGAGATGGGGATTAGCGTTCGATTCACGAAACCCGTCGCAGCCTGGGCGGGTGTTGGGGGCGGAGCCGGGAGGATCAGTGCCGCTTTCCGAAGAAGAGCAGCGGATTCTCCATGAGATGGAGCAGAAGCTCTACGAGCACGACCCCGGGTTCCGCGGCCGGGTCGAGTCGCGGGCTCGGCATTCGATCGCCGGGCGACCGATGCGCTGGTCCGTTCTCATGTTCCTCATCGGCTTCGCCGTGTTGCTCGTCGCGTTCAGATCCTCGATCGTCATCGGGACCTTCGGATTCCTCGTGATGTTGTTCGCGGCGCTGATGTTCGAGCGCTCGGCGCGCCAGTCCTTCGGGCGTCAAGAAAGCGCCCGCCGCCCGGGGCGGCCGAGCGGTTTTGGCGAGGAGTTCGCGCTGATCGGTCGGAGGTTGCGCTCGCGATTCGGTCGCGATCGCTGATCAGCACCTCTTTTTCCAGCTGAAAAGCGTGATCGCGCTCGTGCGCGCCGTGTTGTCAGTCGTGGTGCGCCAGCCGAACCTGTTGCCGATCGCGCTGGTCGTGGGGCGCGGGCTTGTGCCGACGAAATGGTGGCGGCGTTGGCCGCCGGTCCCGTTCCCCGATAGAGGATGGATCGCATTTCGCCTCGAAACCGCGTACGGCGACCCGAATGCACGCCCGTCGGTCGAAGACGTGAAGGGCTACCTCGAATGGGCGCGCGAGATGCGTTCTTTGCGCCGCGCGAGTCGCCTGCGCTGAAGGACGACGCGATATCCTCGCCGGAGATGACGGAGGGCGGAAGTCCCGGGCGGCGATCGGACCTGTCGTGAACGGCCGGTCTTTGGTGCTCAACGCGACCTTCGAACCGCTTTGCGTCGTGCCCTCGCGTCGGGCGCTGATCCTCGTGATCAACGAGAAGGCCGAGTTGATCCACGAGACCGGGCGGCTGTACCGCTCGGAAAAGGTGGCATTCTCCGAGCCTTCGGTGATCCGACTCGCGCACTTCATCCACGTCCCGCATCAGACCCGCATCGCGATCTCGCGCCGGTCGGTCTTCGCCCGTGACGGGCACCGCTGCCAATACTGCGGAAGCCAGGCGGAGAACATCGACCACGTGCGCCCGAAGAGCCGTGGCGGAAAGCACATCTGGGAGAACGTCGTCGCGGCGTGCCGGCGGTGCAATTCGCTGAAAGAGGATCGTCTCTTGGCAGAGACGTCGCTCAGCCTGCGTCGCGCTCCGAGAGCGCCCCGCTCGCGGGTGTGGCTGCTCGCCGCGAGCGGTGAATTCCGCGACGAATGGGAGCAGTACGTGACTCCGTCGCTCGGTCGCGCCGCGGTCTGACCGCTCCTTCGTCGAAAGCGGACGCGCCGATCTGGCACGGCGGGTGGAGCGTCATCGAGCGCGTCGGCACGCCTGAAGAGCTCGTCACCGATCAGCCCGAACCCGCTGATCGGCGCCTGGCGTGCATTTGTCTACCGACGAGTGGAGCCGTGGTCCTCGGTAGCACGCAGCGTCCAGACGAGATCGACGTCGCGCGACGTCGCCGAGCGGGCTACGAGCTGTCGAAGCGCCGAAGCGGGGGAGGCGCGGTCGTCGTCGCGCCGGGGGCGCAGGCCTGGGTCGATCTCTTCGTGCCCCGCGACGACCCGTTGTTCGAGACAGATGTATCTCGCGCCGCGCATTTCGTCGCAGATCTGTGGGTTGAAGTCCTCACCTCGAGCGCGTCGGTGGTGCCGGTGATCGAGCCGATTCGGGCCCTCTCGGCGACTCGCTGGTCGCGGAGCGTCTGTTTCTCCGGGCTCGGTCCAGGCGAGGTGACGGTGGCGGAAAAAAAGGTCGTCGGAGTCTCCCAGCGACGTGATCGGCGCGGCGCGTGGTTCTTCACGATGGCGCTGTATGAAAACCGCCAACACGTGCTCGCCGAGTTGTTGGTGCTCGAAGAGCCCGAGCGCGACGCGTTGCGCGCCGAGCTCTCGTTGCACGTGGGCTCGCTCGATGAAGCGACTGGGGTTCTCGAGGATGGTCTCCTACGTGCGCTGATCGGAGCGGATTAGCGGGCGAAGACGTGCCAGCCGAGCCACATCCATCCGACCGAGACGACGATTCGGCCGACAACTGTCCGGGTCGCCAGTCGTGCGACCGTTCCGGCCGGCGCCACGGGTCGGTGTGTCGTGTGCGCGAGGACCTCGAGTCCGATCGCGATCGCGGCGAGGACGACCCAAATCGCGATCGTCACTTCGCGCACCGTCATGACAACGCGATCCACGCGCCGAAGACGACCCACGCGAAGAACGACACGCCCCTCGAAATCGAATTGGTCGCCAGAACGGTGAGCGCCGCGCTCACCGTCGGATGGGAGTGTCGCGGCGTTTCGGCGTAGTTGAAGACCTCGAATCCGATCGCGCCCGCCGCGAGCGCCGTCCAGACGACGATTGAGCGTGCTGGAACTCGGATCGGCGTTGCGAGCCGCGTGCCCGGTCCGGGAATCAGTGGGATAACCCACCGACGCGCGGCGCTGAGCGTGACGAAAAGGACGAGCGCCACGGCCGTGACGATGTCCGATCCGTCGGTGAAGACCCGCGTCTGTGAAGCCGCGACAGCGAGCACGATCGCCAGAAGTCCCAACCAAAGGCGCACGAGAACAGTCTCGCCCGTCGGGATCGCTGCGATCGGCTCCGCATCCGCGCTGGCGTTCGGGCTCCGGGTGTGGTGCTCTTCGGCGGAGGAGCGCTCGGATCGTCGAAGAGCGCTTGGTTATCCGCCCGAGGCTGACGCCGCGATTGCTGGCCCAGGTAACGAGAGCGCGTTCACGGCGTCGAGGTTTCCGATCGTGTAGCGGATGAGCCGTCGTGCCCGAACCGGGGTAAGCGTTTCGCATATCCAATCCCAGTGCACAGAGACGAGGTCCCCGACCTTGGGAGTGTCCTCACCTTCGCCCTGAGACACGAAACGGCGGACGTGAACGTCGGTCGCGCCGGTGAGTCGGAGACGGTCGTTTTCGAACGCCAGCCTCGGCGTTCGCACGACGGCCATATCCTCATCAACCGACAGCACGCGCCCCCATCGGACGCGGCAGCGGTCAATGACGTCGAGCGCCGGTCCTCGCATGCCCGAACGCAAAAGACCGAGCCACGGGTACACGGCGAACACGTGGAAGCTGTGATGAGGCACCCCGCCTTCTGGTACTGCGTTCGCCACGTTCACGAATGCCGACCCGGCTCGGCGGGCGAAGCGCTCGTCGAGCGAGATCAACATCGCCTGTCTTGGCACCCGTCGGATGAGGTCGTTGCCGACCCAATACGCCTCGACGACCCGCGAATCGAGAGGATCCGCGATCGCGTTCGATCCCGCTATTAGCTGCAGGTAGGGCCAGGCACCGTCGAACTCCCTCGCGAGAAGTGACAGGTCGGAAACGTCGCGCCCTGAGAGCGCCCCGGCGAGCGAGGCCGGATCGGAGGGGCCGCAGTATCCGAGAGAGTTCGGCGGATACGCGTAGCGCGCGAACAAGAGCGCCCCGTCGATCACGCGAACGCCGACCTTTTCCTCGCCACCGCGGCGGCGATGACGGTGCCCACCGCGACGAGGGCCAGTCCCCACGCCTCTGGTGCCAAGTCTTTGTGCTGGACCACTGCCTGCAAGAGCGCCGTCACGATGGCGCTCGAAACGAGGATCGAGGTGACGTCCACCGCACACGACCGAGAGAGCGCCACCATCCAGCTCGCCACGTAGGCCCCGAGCAACACGCCCGTGATCGCGACCCAACGCAGCGCGTTGGCGTCTAGGTGGAACAGCATTCCGAGCTTCCCAGTGATCGCGAGATAGCAGACGAGCACGCCCAGCCCACCGCCCATCCGCACGACGCCCATCGAGGCGGGATCGAAAGCGGGGAACACGCGTCGGATGATCACCGTTTCGATTCCCCAAAGGACGGTCGCGCCGAGGACGAGCGCGTTGCCCGAGTTCATGACGAGCGAACCGACGCCACCGCCGACCGCGACGGTGCCGACGACGAGGAGCGCGATCGCAATTGCGTTCCAGACCGAAAGCCGCTCCCGCAGAGCGGGCCAGGCGACGAGCGCGACCCAAATCACGAGGGTGTCGTGGAGGAACGCGGCCGGCACGGCCGAGGTGCGGGCGAGTCCGTCGAAGAACATCACGAACGCGACGCCTCCGCCGACGACCGCGACGTAGGAGAGGGCAACGACCTCCGACACTCCGCGCAGCGCTGGGCGCGACATGTCCTTCGTGGCTGGCAGTGAATAAGGCCGCCTGGTGCGCGCGACAACAGCGAACGCGAGGAGCAAGATCGCGGCGAAGAAGTTCTTTCCCGTCGTGTAGACCGCCGGACTCGTCACGGAATGGACGCCGTAGCTGTTCACGAACACGGACACTCCGCTCACCGCGGCAGTGATCCCGGCGAACGCCAGGCCCGGGATGAGTCGGGCTCGCAGCCGCGCGCTCATGACACCGTCTTCGAGTGGTTTTCGAGCTGTTCAGTTTGGTATCCGATCCGCTGCAGCTCGTCGAGCGCCAGCTGCACTTGATCCGCCGGTGAAGACGCGAGCGCGTATCCGGCGTGGGCGATCACCCACGTTCCCGCAAGAGGAGCCGGTTCTTCGAACGCGAGTAGCGAAAGTCGGTGTTCGCGACCATCGACGTCTTGTGCGACGACGACGTCCTCACCAGCCGATCTCAGCACGCGGAAAAAACGGCTTGTGCACATCAGTGATCCCCTTCCCATTGCGAGATGACGTCCTCGATCGCCGCGGCGGCGCGGGTGACGGCTCCAGCGACGGCACCACTCAGGTGATCACCATCGGAGAAGTCTTCCCCTTCGATCCCGACGACGACGACACGCCGTGGCGCGTCACCGAGGGCGGACGCGATGCGACAGACCCGACGCAATCCAAAGGCGTGCGTCGACGCGCTCGACCCGTCGTCGATCTCGTCGAGTTCGACAAAGAGAACGGTTCCGGGTGCTGACTTCGACCTGGTCGCGTCAACGAGCACCGCGAGCGAGGCGCCTTCCCACCGACCGAGGAGGTCGAGCGGCTCGGAGATCGGTCCGATGTCGCGCGCGCACTTCGATTGCGCGACGAGCGACGCCACGGCAACCCCGACGCCGTCGTCCCCACGGTAACGGTTGCCGATCCCCGCGACGACGACGTTTCCGATCATTTGTGCTCCACCGAGAGATCGAGGAAGTGCGCGGCACAAGAGATGCAAGGGTCGTGATTGCGGACCGCTTGTTCGCAAAGGTCGCGAAGGTCGTCGTCGCCCCATTCAAGTCGCGAGGCGATCACGCCGCGCAGGTCATCTTCGATCGCGTCTTGGTTCTGCGACGTCGGCGGCATGATCCTTGCGTCGCTGATCAAACCGTCTTCGGTGATCGCGTAGCGCTGGAGGAGCAGTCCGCGTGGCGCCTCCGTCGCGCCGGCGCCGGTGGCCGCGCGTGGGGCGAGCCGAACCGACGGGGGATCGAAGCGCGAATAGGACTCGACGAGGCGGAGTGCTTCCTCGCACGCCGCGACGATCTCGACAGAGCGCACGACGATGCTCTTGAACGGGTTGCGGCACACCTCTCCCAACTGTGAGCGATGCGCCGCCTCGGCAGCGAGTGGCGGGAGCTTCGCCGAGCTCAGCGCGTAGCGAGCGAGGGGACCGGTGAGGTACGTGTCTTTCCCGCGTAGTTTTGCGTGTAGCGCACTCGAACGTTGCACGTGCTCTTCGGTGACGAGATCGAGGAATCCGCCGGCCGAGACCTTTAGCCCATCAGTGGTGTGGATCGTTCCCGATTCGATCGCGTATCGGGCCTCGTCGACGAGCGCCGCGAAGAGGTAGTCGTGCGAGGCGTCGGGGAATTCGAAGCCGGACACCCACTCGACCGTCTCGAGGGCGTCATCCAACGCTTGACGAAGGACGGGCGCAAGCGAGGCCATCTCCTCGGTGTCCGGCGCACGGTAGAAGCCGCCGACCCGGACGTTCACGGGGTGGATCGCGCGGCCGCCGACTCTTTCCATGATTGCGTTGCCGGCCTTTTTCAACCGTAGGCCGCGCTCAACCGCCGATCGGTCGGCGGCAGCCAGTTCGACCGCGTCTTCGAAGCCGAAGAAGTCCGGCGCGTGCAAGAGGTAGACGTGCAGGGCGTGGCTCTGGATCCACTCCCCGCAATACAGCAACCGGCGCAGTTCTGAGATCTCGGGAGTCACCTTTACGCCACACGCGTCTTCGATCGCGTTGCACGCCGACATTTGGTATGCGACCGGGCAGATGCCACAGATCCGCGCCGTGATGTCGGGAGGTTCCTCAAATCCTCGTCCGCGAAGGAACGCTTCGAAAAAACGCGGCGGTTCGAAGATCTCGAGTTCGACCGACTCGAGCTCGCCGCCCGCGATTCGCACGTGGAGCGACCCTTCCCCCTCCACGCGGGCGAGCCCGTGGACGTCGATCGCGCGGTTCGCGAGCGTGTTATCCGACATTCCGGCTCGCTTCCTGTTCAAAGGCCGCCGAGGCGGCGTTGAAGGTGCGGTACATCCGCGCGACGTGATCGCGCCTCACCCCGAGCTCGATGAACCGCCTCGAGAGCGAGGTGGTGTTCGGGCTCTCGGAGGGGCCGAAGCAGCCGTAACAACCGCGGTCGACCGACGGGCAGAGCGCGCCGCAGCCGGCGCGGGTGACCGGACCGAGGCACGGCGTGCCGCTGACGACGAGGACGCAGACATTGCCCTTCGCCTTGCATTGTTCACAGACGCTGTAGGACGGGATCCGCGGTCGCCTCGCGGCGAGATACGCGGAGATCACCTCGAGGAGCTGGTGTTTGTTGATCGGACAGCCGTGGAGTTCGAATTCGACCGGAACGAGGGCCGAGATCGGCTCCGATCGAGCGAGCGTCGAGATGTATTCGGGATGCGCGTAGATCGCCGAAACGAAATCGCCGACGTCGGCGTAGTTGCGCAGGGCCTGGATGCCTCCGGCCGTCGCGCACGCGCCGATCGTGATGAGACTCTTCGACTGGGCGCGAATGGCGATAATGCGCTCGGCGTCCTCCGGAGTCGTGATCGAACCTTCGACGAGTGAGACGTCGTAGGGCCCTGCGATCTGCGCCCGTGACATCTCGGTGAACTTTGCGATCACGAGGTGTTCGGTGACCGCAAGGAGCTCGTCCTCGCAGTCGAGCAGGCTGAGCTGACAGCCGTCGCAGGATGCGAACTTGAACACCGCCAGACGGGGACCACTCATCGCTCGGCCACCTTCATCTCGTACTCCGCGATCGGTGAGTAGGGGACGACCGGACCGTCGCGGCAGATGAGGAACGGCCCGAGTTGACAATGCCCGCAGAATCCGACCCCGCAGTTCATGTTGCGTTCCAAGGAGACGAAGATTCGTTCCGGGCTGACGCCGCGATCGATCAATGTGCGCGCGCTGAAGCGCATCATGATCTCCGGTCCGCAAACGAATGCCATCGCAGAGCGAGCGTCGAAGGACGCGTCGGAGATCAGTTGCGTCACGACGCCGACCGGTCCGAGCCAATCCGCGTCTGCCACGTCGACCGTGACTCTGACTCTTGCTCCCCGGGTGCGCCAGTCGTCCAGGTCGTTGGAGTAAATGATCTGATCCGGTGTGCGGGCGCCGACGAGCACGAGGACATCTCCCGTACGACCATGCTCGAGCGTCTCGACGAGCCGGATGATCGCGCCGCGAAGCGGCGCGATCCCGATTCCGCCCGCGACGACGACGACATCGTGATCGCCGATGTCGTCGATCGGCCAATCGGTTCCGTAGGGTCCACGGACACCGACGACGTCTCCGGGTGCGGTGTTCGCGAGGGAGTGGCTCACCGCACCGACGTCGCGGATCGTGTGTTCTAGGACGGGCGAACGCTTCGGATCCGAGCTCACAGAGATCGCCGCCTCACCAACGCCGAACGCGCTCAACATGTTGAACTGGCCGGGCCTCGGTGCGGTGATCGGATGGTCAAGGGGATCGAGGGTGATCGTCGCGATGTCCTCCGAGTCGAGGCGGTGGTCGACGACGCGATATCGCACCGGGACGAGAGGGTTGTCGAAGCTCATCGCGTCTTCAGCCGACGAGGTCTCGGCCGTAGACGTCAAGGAGTCGGGTCCTCGTCGCTTGGAGGCGCTCGAGGAGGACCTGTGCGATGCGCTGGAGGATCGCGTAGCCGAACGCTGGCTCCTCGTCTGCCTTCTTGCGCAAACAGAGTCCGTCGATCGCGACCGCGCCGACGGGTTCGGTCGCGACGGCGTCGAAATGCCATCGGTACGGAGGGACGAGCCACGAGAGCCCGAGGATCTTGCCGGGACCGATCGTCTCGATGACGATCGGTTTTCCCGATGGACGACGAACCTGGATCGCGACTTGACCCCGCCGGATGAGAAAAAAGGTGTCTGCTTCCTCGCCTTCGAGTAACAGCCGCTCCCCTTCGTCGAATGCGACATTCGTCGCGCATCCCGCCGCAAGGTCGATCGCCGAAGCCCCAAGCCCCGAGAACAACGGGGTCTCAGCGATGAGCTCGTTCATCGATTCCACTGTTCGTCCTCCGTCTCCTTCACGTCGTCGCCGCGGGCCTAGACGTGTCTGTGCCCGCGATCGCGGCGACTTCTTCTGTCAGATCGATCCCGACAGGGCACCACGTGATGCAGCGGCCGCAGCCGACGCATCCGGATGATCCGAACTGATCGACCCAGGTCGAGAGCTTGTGGGTCAACCACTGCCGGTACCGCGAGCGCGTGGAAGCGTGCACGGAACCGCCGTGGAGGTAAGAGTGCTCGAGGGAAAAGCACGAGTCCCAACGCCGCGAGACCTCGATATCGCCCTCGAGGTTCGTTTTGTGCTCGAAGGCCGAGCAAAAACACGTCGGGCAGACGAGCGTGCAGTTGCCGCAGGCGAGACACCGCGTCGCGACGTCGTCCCACCGAGCATGTTCGAGGTTCTCGGCGAGAAGCGACGGAGCCCGACGCGCGTCGAGCGTGCGTGAGATCGTGGCGCGAGAGTTCTCGAGGATCTCGTCCCTCGTCGTGAGATCTTCTGCGGCTGCGTCGCGATGGGGGACCGCGTCAAGAAGTGAGCGGCCGAGGTCGGATCCCACTCGGACCAAAAAACGGTGCGACGGCTCGAGCAATTCGGTGAGGGCGAGGTCGTAGCCGTCCTTTGCGTCGGGACCTGTCGACATCGAAGGACAAAAACACGTCGACGCCGGTTGTCCGCATTCGACGGCGATCACCGCCAGGTGCTCGCGTCGACGATCGTGCTCGGGGTCGTGGAATCTGCCGCCCGAGAGGACCGTCGACAGAACCCCGAGCGCCGCGACCTCGCACGGACGCACCCCGACGAACGCCTCGCGCACCTCGCCACCTTGCGGCGCGGAGAGTTCGAGGTCGCCTTCGTTCGTCCGGCGCCCCCGCCACACCACCGATTCTGAGGGGAACACCGACGCTTTGAGCGAGGTTGGACCGACCGCCCACCCGAACAATTCGCGGTCGCCGTCGTTGCGGATCCGATAGGAGCCAGGAGCCTGCTCGTCGTGCCAGCCGGCGGGGAGGTCGTCGCACGACCGCACGTCGCGATGGACGATCGCGCCGTCGCGAACCGTCGGACCGAGCACGCGATAGCCCCGCGAGCGGAGTTCTCCAATCAGGGTATCGAAGTGATCGCGATCGATCACCGCCATTGGCCGGCTCACGTGGGTCACCGTAAGGACTGGGGAGCGTGCCGACAAGGGTCCGACGTCCCAGCAGACACGGTCAGCCCACTTCGCTGGGACGGTCGGTAGGACCATCGGCCCTGGTCGAAGCGGCGACGCGACGCAACCATGGGTTCGATCGAGTCGGCGCGCGCGACACCGCGCACAAGACGCCGAAGGGGGAACATGTTCCAAGTTCGATTCCACGGGCGAGGCGGTCAGGGTGTGGTCACCGCCGCCGAGCTCCTTGCGGTCGCGGCGTTCGACGACGGCCGGTATTCACAAGCGTTTCCGACCTTCGGTTCCGAACGCACCGGCGCGCCGATCGTCTCGTTCTGTCGCATCGACGACAAGGAGATCAGGACCCGCTCGCCGATCAGCGAGCCCGACGCGCTGATCATCCAGGACCCGACGCTGCTCGGACTGCCCGGGCTGTTCACGGGGTTGCGACCGGAGGGCTACCTCGTGCTCAACACCTCGAAACCGATCGCCGAACTCGGACTTGGCACGCTCGCGTTGAGCTTGCCGCCTGGGCACCTGCTCGCGATCGGTGCGACAGAGCTCGCGCTGGAGCACCTCGGTCGTCCGCTGCCCAACGCGGTGCTGCTCGGCGGTCTCGCCGCAATCACCGGCGTGGTCTCGCTTGGCGCCGTGGTCGCGGCAATCGAAGAGCGATTTACGGGTGCCGCGGGATCGGGAAATGTCGCCGCGGCACAAGCGGCCTACGAGATCGGTCGCGCCGCGTTCGGTGCGCAAGAGAACAACAGGGGGGTGGCTCTTCGTGCTTCGTGAGATCGAAGGATCACGGGCGATCGCTGAAACCGTCGCGCTCTGTCGTCCGCAGGTCGTCTGCGCATACCCAATCTCGCCCCAGACCCACATCATCGAAGGGGTCGGCGTACTCGTGAAACAGGGCCGGCTCGCTCCGTGCGAATTCATCAATGTCGAATCCGAGTTCGCCGCGATGTCCGTTTCGATCGGCGCGTCCGCGACAGGGGCTCGCGCCTACACCGCGACGGCGAGCCAGGGCCTGCTCTTCATGACCGAGGCCGTCTACAACGCGTCGGGGCTCGGCTTGCCGATCGTGATGACCGTCGCCAACCGAGCGATCGGAGCCCCCATCAATATCTGGAACGATCACGGCGACGCGATGGCGCTACGCGACTCGGGATGGATTCAGCTCTTCGCGGAAGACAACCAGCACGCGGTCGACCTCCACGTCCAGGCGTTCCGCGTCGCGGAGGAGCTGTCGGTCCCGGTGATGGTGTGCATGGACGGATTCATCCTCACCCACGCCGTCGAGCGCGTCGACGTTCCCGATCAGGACCAAGTCGATCGCTTCCTTCCCTCGTTCACGCCGCACGAAGAGCTCGACTGGGCGCGTCCTGCGTCGATCGGCTCGATGGTCGGTCCTGAAGCATTCACGGAGGTGCGCTTCCTCGCGCACGCTCGTCAGCTCGAAGCTCTGGAGCGCATTCCGGAGCTCGCGAAAGAGTACGGAGCGATCGTCGGTCGTAGACGAGGCGGCCTGTTCGACGTGTACCGCTGCGACGATGCCGAGACGATCGTCGTCGCGCTGGGATCAGTCGTGGGGACGATCAAAGACGTCGTCGACGCGATGCGCGCCGACGGGTTGTCGATCGGCGTCTTGTCGCTCACCACTTTTCGCCCCTTCCCCGGGGACGCGCTGGCGACCGCACTGTCCGCCGCGTCGCGTGTCGTCGTCGTCGAGAAGTCATTCGCGATCGGCTCGAAGGGAATCCTCGGCGCAGAGGTCGGCGCCCTGCTCCACGACGACCGCACCGCCGTCCACACCATCGTCGCAGGCCTCGGCGGTCGGGCGATCGGCGAGTTCTCCCTGCGGTGCGCGTTCGAAGAGGCGATTCGGGGCGAGCTCGCAGAGATGAGCTTTCTCGACCTCGACCGAGCGGTCGTCGATAGGGAGCTCGAGCGGATGTCGCTCGATCCTCGCCTTCCACCGAGCGCGCATCGCGTGCTAGCAGACGTGCGCCGCCAGGCGAGTCAAGCGGTCTAGGAGGAGCGATGAGCGAGGCCGGGGTGAAGTTCTACCAAGTGGGCAGCTTCGCGGTCGGAAACCGGTTGGTTGAGCCGCACCTTCGAACGGTGCAGTCCGAGCGCCGTCGCCCGAACGCGCTGACCTCGGGACACCGCGCCTGTCAGGGATGCGGTGAGGCCCTTGGCGCGCGATACGTGTTGGATGCAGCCCTCGACGCGGCGGACGGCAAGCTGCTTGTCGTCAACGCGACGGGCTGCCTCGAGGTCTTCACGACCCCATACCCGGAAACCTCGTGGCAGGTCGCATGGCTGCACTCGTTATTCGGAAACGCAGCGGCCGTCGCAACAGGCGTCGCCGCGGCATTGAAGGCGCGGGGAGACGACGAGACGCGCGTCGTCGCCCAAGCGGGCGACGGGGGAGCGGTCGACATCGGCTTCGGCTGCCTTTCAGGGATGTTCGAGCGCAACGACGACGTGCTGTTCGTTTGTTACGACAACGAGGCGTACATGAACACCGGCGTCCAGCGCTCGGGCGCGACTCCGCCCGCCGCTCGCACAGCGACGACGGAGGCCGTCGGAGCCGAACCTGGCAACGCCTTCGGACAAGGAAAGGATCTCCCGCGGCTCGCCGTCGCGCACGGGATTCCGTACGTCGCGACCGCGACCGTCGCGGACTTGCACGATCTCGAAGCCAAGGTGCACCGCGCGATGGCGATTCGCGGTGCGCGCTATCTGCACGTGCTCGTGCCCTGCCCGCTCGGATGGGGATCGGCGTCGTCAGACACGATCAAGATCGCGCGGCTCGCGCACGAGACCGGACTGTTCCCGGTCTACGAGGCGGCCTACGGCGAGGTCCTCGAGACGACGCCGATCCGGAAAAAGGCACCGGTTGAGGACTACCTGCGCTTGCAACGGCGCTTCCGGCATCTCTTCGAGCCTGAAAAGCGACCCGACGCGATCGCGAGGCTCCAAGAGATCGCCGATCGCAACGTCGAGCAGTTCGATCTCGTGCGTGCTGGATCCGCGGAGGTGAGTCGATGAGCGAGCACGAATTCGCGATCACTTTGGACGTCGGCTCGAGCAGGGCGAACAAGACGGGATCCTGGCGCGTCGAGCGGCCGATCTACGTCGATCGGATGCCACCCTGCAACGATGCCTGCCCGGCGGGGGAGAACGTCCAGGGTTGGCTGTATCTCGCCGAGGAGGCGAAGTACGAGTCGGCGTGGCGCGCCCTAGTCGAGCAGAACCCCCTCCCCGCCGTATCGGGTCGGATCTGCTTCCACCCGTGCGAGAGCGCGTGCAATCGCGGGCAGCTCGACGAAGCAGTCGGCATCCACGCGGTCGAGCGCTTCCTCGGTGACGCCGCAATCGATGGCGGATGGTCATTCGACCCACCGTCTCGGAAATCAGAAAAGCGCGTGCTTGTCGTTGGGTCGGGACCGTCCGGACTGTCGGCCGCGTATCACCTCGCGCGTCTCGGACACGAAGTCGAAATCTTCGAGTCGTCGCCCGCGCCGGGCGGGATGTTGCGATACGCCATTCCCCGCTACCGGTTGCCGCGTGAAGTTCTCGACGCTGAGATCGCTCGTATCGAAGCGCTCGGGGTCTCGATCACGTGCAATCGCCGTGTAGACGACGTGGAAGACGAGATGGCTAGAGCGGGTTTCGACGCGGCGTTCCTTGGCTTTGGCGCACAGCTGTCGCACAAGACGGCGATCCCCGCCGCGGACACTTCACACATCATCGACGCGCTCGACCTGTTGCGAAGTGCAGAGGACTCAGAGCCAATCGAGATCGGGCGGCGCGTCGTCGTCTACGGTGGCGGCGACACGGCGATGGACGCGGCGCGCACCGCGAAGCGGCTCGGAGCGACGGACGCGGTGATCGTCTACCGGCGCAACCGCGACAAGATGCCTGCCCACTTGGTGGAATTCGAAGAGGCGCTGTCTGAAGGGGTGACGGTGCGCTGGCTCTCGACGATCACCGAATTCGCGCCAGGAAAGGTCGTCGTCGAAAAGATGGAGCTCGACGAGAGCGGATTTCCGCAACCGACGGGCGAGCTGAGCGAGCTCGGCGCCGATTCGGTGGTGCTCGCATTGGGCCAGGACACGGATTTGTCGGGCGTCTCGCATCTCGACGGAGTCGAGATCACAGGCGGCACGGTGAAAGTCGACACCGAGATGATGACCGGGCGTCCAGGCGTCTTCGCCGGCGGGGACATGGTCCCTTCCGAGCGGACCGCCACGGTCGCCATCGGCCACGGCAAGAAGGCCGCCCGTGCGATCGATCGGTGGCTGAATGGCGCCGAGACCGTCGAGCGCCTGCGACCCGAGCTCGCGAGCTTTGAGCGGCTGAACACCTGGTACTACGCCGACGCGCCGAAAAGTGTCCAGCCTGAACTGGAGCTCGCCCGCCGACAAACCGGCTTCGAGGAGGTCGTCTTCGGTCTCGACGAGTCGAACGCGCTCTTCGAGGCGCGCCGGTGCATGTCGTGCGGCAACTGCTTCGAGTGCGACAACTGTTACGGCGTTTGCCCTGACAACGCCGTGTCTAAGCTCGGCCCGGGCAATCGGTACGAGATCAATTACGACTATTGCAAGGGATGCGGGATCTGCGTCGCGGAGTGCCCGTGCGGCGCGATCGAGATGGTGCCCGAACTGATCTGACCATCCCGGGTTCGCAGAGCCCGGCGGGAAATGTGGTGTACCGACCGGGTCTCGGTGGCGCGATCGAGCGTGCCGAGAGCCTGGGAGGTGGGGAGGCAGTAGATGTCCGAGCAGTCGGCACCGTCGAAAGGTGAGGAGGCACCCGAAGAGGGGCCAATTCACCCGTCTGTTCGCGCGACGTTGACCGCGGGCGTCTTACGCGAGCAATCTCGGGACGAGCGCAGGGTCGCGCTGGTGCCGGATGACGTTGCGAAGCTGGACGGAATCTCTATCGACGTCGTGGTCGAGTCCGGAGCGGGCGAGGCGTCTTTCTTCCCCGACCTGGCCTACGAAAAGGCGGGCGCGACGATCGTCGATCGATCCGAGTGCCTTTCGCGCTCGAACGTCATCCTTTGCGTGTCGCGACCAGAAGAGAGCGATGTGCAGTCGTTCGGCGCCGGCCAGGCCGTTGTCGGAATGCTCGAGCCCCTCGTCGATCCTGAGTACGCGAAGGCGATCGCCGCTCGCGGCGCGACGGGTATCAGCCTCGATTTGTTGCCGCGCACGCTTTCGCGCGCGCAGACCATGGACGCCTTGAGCTCGCAGGCAAGCATCGCTGGCTACAAGGCGGCGCTGTTGGGGGCGAGCACGTTCACGAGGTATTTCCCATTACTGATGACGGCCGCAGGCACCGCTCGGCCCGCGGAGGTCCTCGTCCTCGGCGCCGGCGTCGCCGGTCTCCAAGCAATCGCAACGGCGCATCGCCTCGGTGCCGTCGTCCGCGGCTACGACGTGCGGCCAGACGCGAAAGAGCAGGTGGAATCGCTCGGCGGTCGCTTCATCGAGTTGACCTCGGTAAGCGATGCCGCCGGCGAGGGCGGCTACGCGCGGACCTTGACTGCGGACGAGACCAAGGCCCTCCAAGAGGAGCTGAACGCGCACATCGCCACCCACGACGTCGTGATCACGACGGCGCAGGTTCCCGGACAACGGCCACCGGTGCTCGTCACGAACGAGGCGATCGATGCGATGAAGCCAGGATCCGTGATTGTCGACATGGGATCGAGTGCCCTCGGTGGCAACGTCGAAACGTCGCGGCCCGGAGAGACCTTCGTCACCGACGGCGGGGTGACGATCGTCGGCGCGCAAAACCTCGCCTCGACGATGGGTGCCGGCGCATCGATGGCGTATTCGCACAACATCTGCGCGCTCGTCGCGCACTTCGTGGTTGAGGGGAAGTTCGTCGTCGATCTCGAAGACGAGATCCAAAAAGGCGTCGTCGTCACCCACGACGGAGCCATCGTCAACGAGGCCACTCGGGCGCGGCTTGGAAATTCCGCCGCCGCGCCCACGAGTGAGGATGCCGAGCGATGAGCACCAGCCTGATCACCGATATCACGATTTTCGTTCTCAGCTTGCTCGTCGGCTTCGAGGTCATCTCGAAGGTTCCCCAGACGTTGCACACCCCGCTGATGTCGGCCGCGAACTCGATCCACGGTGTCGTGATCGTCGGGGCGTTTCTCATCGCGTCGACGGCGCACAACACAGTCGGCTACGTTCTCGCCTTCATCGCCGCGGTGTTCGCGGGGATGAACGTCGTGGGTGGCTACGCGGTCACCGGCAGGATGCTGCAGATGTTCCAACGGCGCCCGGCGAATCCCGGGCAACAATCGGACAAGGACGAGAAGGTCGCGTGATGGGCGCGTTCACCGACGCGATCACGCTGATTTACCTGCTGGCCGCAACGTGCTTCGTCATCGGATTGCACCTGATGAACGCCCCTCCGACAGCCAATCGCGGCAACCAGGTCTCGGCGGGGGGAATGGTGATCGCCGTTGGGGCGACGCTCGCCCTGATCGCGCACGACAACACCGTTTCCACGATCGGGTGGCTAATGCTCACGCTCGGGGGCGTGCTCGGTTCGGGAGTGGGCCTTTATCTCGCGCGCTCTGTGGAGATGACCGCAATTCCACAACTCGTGAGCGCGTTCAACGCGGTGGGCGGCGGCGCCGCCGCGCTCGTCGCGATCGCGGAATTCGTCCGGCTCGCAGGACTCGTTAACGCGCCTGCGATCCCGGCGAGGATCTCTGTCTTCACTGTCCTCGACATCGTCATTGGCGCCGTCACCTTCTCAGGATCGGTGATCGCGGCTGGGAAGTTGCAAGGCATCGTCCCCTCCCAACCCGTCGTCGTTCCGGGCGGCAGGTTCGCGAACCTCGCCTTGTTTGCGGCGATCTGCGCGGGAGCGGGATACATCTTCTCGGGCGCCAATAGCGACTTGACCCTGATCGGCATCACGATCGCGTCGTTGATCATCGGCGTGGTCATGGTGATGCCAATTGGCGGGGCCGACATGCCAGTCGTGATCTCGCTCTTGAACGCGTTCACCGGAACCGCGGTCGCGATGGCGGGGTTCGTCATCGACAACGTTTCGCTGATCATCGCCGGAGCCCTCGTCGGGGCTTCTGGGAGCATCCTTACGAAGCTGATGGCCGACGCGATGAATCGCTCGATCCTCAACATCGTGGCGGGGGGCTTTGGGACCGGCGACGCGGTCTCGGTGATCGGCGCCGGCGCGAGCGGGCAGGTCCGCTCGGTCTCCGCCGACGACGTCGCGATCCAGCTCGCCTACGCGAACCAAGTGATCATCGTCCCTGGCTACGGTCTTGCGGCGGCCCACGCCCAGCACGCCGTGCGAGAACTCGAAGTCCTGCTCGAACAGCGCGGCGTCGACGTGCTCTATGCAATCCACCCGGTCGCCGGTCGGATGCCAGGTCATATGAACGTCCTTCTCGCCGAGGCGGAAGTCCCGTACCAGAAGCTTCGGACGATGGAGGAGATCAACCCGGACTTTCCCCGCGCCGACGTAGCGCTCGTGATCGGAGCGAACGACGTCACAAATCCCGCCGCTCGCCGCCCGGGCAACGCGATCTCGGGGATGCCAATCCTCGATGTCGACAAGGCGAAGAGCATCATCGTCATCAAGCGCTCGATGGGTCACGGGTACGCCGGGATCGACAACGAGCTCTACACCGATCCGAAGACCGGCATGTACTTCGCCGACGCGCTCGCCGGGTTGCGGGCGATCACCGCGGCCGTCAAGACACTCGTCGGCGCCGGATAAACTCGGCTCGACTGCGCAGTGCTGATGCCCGGCCTCGGCCGGGCATCGTCGCGTCCGGAGCCACTTTGTTCGAACCGGCGACCGGCACCGCGAAGTCCCAGGTGGTTGACGGTGGTGAGCTCAAGTCATAGAGTGGCGCGAAGTGGAGGATTAGGGAGAGGGGCGGCTCGTCCGGCCGCCGTGGTGCCCTCCAGAAGGGATCTTCGCTTTGGGCCCCGAGTCCACGTTCTTCGGGAGGTACGACCACTCCCTCGACGCCAAGGGTCGGCTCATCCTTCCCTCGCGCCTGCGGACGCGACTCGGTGCGCGCTGCTTTCTCACCGCGCACCTCGAGGGCTGCCTCGCGCTGTGGCCAGGCGAAACCTTCCTGTCGGAGATCGAGAGCCGCGAATCCGAAGCCACCGACACGTGGTCGCGCAACGCCGTCCGGGAGTGGTTTGCAAAGGTCGCCGAGGTCGAGCAGGACAACCAGGGACGGATCCTGATCAGTTCCGAGCTGCGGGAATATGGCGGGCTCGAGCGCGAGGTGATCGTGATCGGCGTCCACACGCACGTCGAGCTGTGGTCACCCGGGCGCTGGGCGAGTAAGGAGCTCGCGCCGGCGGGCGTCGAACACGTCATCGGGCCGTGACCGAGTCGATCAGCGATGTCCGCGCGGCCGTTCTGTCCGGGATTCGTAACGACGCAGCGCCACGACATTCACCCCCGGGGGTTCCCTGGTCCATCCGCAGCTCCTCGGCTGCGCTTGCTGATGGTCAGCATCCACCCCTCTCCGCTCATCTCCATCCGCTTGACGGGGTTCCCTCCACCCCGGACGCGGTCGGGGAGCTGCGGATGAGCCAGGGAACCTTCCACGTCCCGGTGATGGTGGAGGAGGTCCTCGACCTCGTGCGCCCTTGCCCTCCCGGCGTGATCGTGGACGCGACGGTTGGAGGCGGCGGTCACGCCGCCGCGATCCTCGACGATCGTCGCGACGTCGTCGTGGTCGGGATCGACCAGGACGACGAGGCGATCTCGGCCGCCACAGAGCGTCTGGCTGCTTTCGGGGGCGCGCGATCGTTCGCCGGGGACGCTTTGACGAACTTGACGCGATCGTCGCAGCGATGCCGGGATCGGGTTTTGCCGAGGACGGCGGGATATCGGCGGTCCTGTTCGATCTCGGAGTGAGCTCCCGACAGCTCGACGCGCCGGGACGCGGCTTCAGTTATCGACTCGATGGTCCGATCGACATGCGAATGGACCAGCGATCCCCGACATCGGCGGCCGACCTCGTCAACACGGCCGGCGCGCAGGAATTGGCAGACCTGTTCCGTCTGCACGGCGAGGAACGTTTCGCGAAGCGCATCGCCGACTCGATCGTGCGCCGCCGCCCGATCGCGACGACGACGGAACTCGCCGACGCGGTTTCGGCGGCCATCCCCCACGCGCATCGCCGCCGGGGACACCCGGCGCGGCGGGTCTTCCAGGCCCTGCGTGTCGCGGTGAACGATGAACTGAAAACGCTCGAGACGGCGCTCGATAAGAGCATCGACTTGGTCGCGCCCGGTGGACGCATCGTCGTCATCTCGTACCACTCGGGTGAGGACCGCATTGTGAAGCGCCGCTTTCGCGAATGGTCGTCGTCGCAGTGCTCGTGCCCACCGGGTGTCCCATGTGCATGCGAAACAGCCCCAATGGCCCGTCTGCTCACAAAAGGAGCGGAACGTCCGAGCGCCGACGAGATCGATCGCAATCCGAGAGCACGCGAGGCGCGACTGCGCGCAATCGAGCGCGCCGACGCTCCAAAAGACGAGGCCGCGCCCTGATGGCCGCGGCACGGCCGCTTCCCGCGACCGCACGCCCGCGCCGGCGCGCGACCGCCGGCTCTGGCGGCCGACGGGCCGGCGCCTCGTCGCGCACGAACCGTCGGGTCGACACCTCATCGCGTAAGCGCCCTTCGCACCACACGAAGGTCGTCGATCACCGCGCGGCCGATCGCAGGAAGATGCGCCGGCGGACTCGACTGCTGCTCGTCGTGGCGGTCGTCCTCGTCGCTGGGACGTTGTTCGCTGTCGCGGGTGGGCAGGCTCTCGTTGCTGCTCATCAAGTAGAACTCGACCAGGCTCAGCAGTCGCTAACGACCGCCGTCGCGCGCGATCAGAATCTCGAATTCACGCTTTCGAAGCTTGAATCGCCTGCTCGCATCGTAGAGATCGCTGAGGGGCGCTACGGGATGATCGTGCCTCAAAGCGTCGTGTACCTCGCGCCGGTCAACCCTGGCCCCACCGTCATCACCGCGGCCAAGAGGTCGAACCGGTGAGTTCGAAGGGCCGCCGCCGACCGTCGGCAACGACGATTCGGCTTCGACGCATCTCAGCGGTTGCGGTCCTTCTCATCGCCGGGCTCAGCATTCGGCTCGTGCTCGTGCAGGTGTTCGACGGCTCGCGCTACGCGTCGTACCTCAGCGGAGAGGTCGAACAGAAGGTCTCTCTTCCTGCCACCCGTGGGGCGATCTACGACAGCACGGGCAACGTGCTCGCCGTATCGGTCGAGCGCACGAACGTCATCGCTGACGATTTCCAGATCACCCATCCCGACAAAGAGGCGTCCGCGCTTGGGGCATTGCTCGACGAGCGCGCCTCGAAGCTCGCGCGAGAACTCTCCCAAAAGAACGGGTACGTCGTGATCTCCCGGGCACTCACGAACAAAGTCGTCGATCCGATCGAATCGGGCGGCTTCGCGGGGCTGTCGTTTTCGACGGTGCAAGAACGCGTGACCTCAGGCGACGGCGTGTTCCAGCCCGTCCTCGGGGACGTAAACACGTCAAACCTCGGATACTCGGGCATCGAATACGCGTTCGACGGCGCGCTCTCTGGTCGCGCTGGGAGCGAGGTCGCCACCGTCGCTCCAGGAGGGATCACCCTTCCAACCAAACCCCGTGACGTAGTGGCGCCGCACGCGGGAACGGGGATCGTGCTCACGATCGACGAGCCGTTGCAGGTCGAGACCGAGCGCGACGTCGCCGCGCAAATGCGCGCCACGCACGCCAACAGCGGGATCGCGGTGATCATGAACGTCCACTCCGGTGCGATCCTCGCGATGGTCGATCTCGTGCGAAATCACCGTGGGTCGATCGTCCCTGCGGAGCAAAACCTCGCCGCGACGAACGTCTATCAGCCAGGTTCTGTGATGAAGCTCGCGACGGTTTCGTTCGCGCTCCAAGATGGGCTGATCACCCCGTCGAGCTTGTTCACCGTTCCGTATTCGATCAACGTCGGGGGCTATCAATTCCAAGACGCCGACTTCCACCCGACCGAAGCGATGCCCGTGTCTCAGATCCTCGCCCAGTCGTCGAACGTCGGAACGATCGAAATCGCGCAGCGCCTTGGCTTAGAGCGGCTTTCCCGGGCGCTCTCCTCCTACGGCTTCGGACGCCCCTCGGGGCTCGGCTGGCCGGGGGAGTCGCCTGGGATCGTCGGGTCACCCGCGACGTGGTACGGCTCGTCCGCCGCCTCCGTGCCGATCGGCACCGGGGTCGCGGTGACCCCGCTCCAGATCCTCGATGCCTACAACTCCGTCGCCAACGGCGGCGTCTTCGTCACCCCCCACCTCGTCGAAGGACTCGTGAACGACAAGGGCGTTGAGCACCTCGTGGCGCCCCGGATCGGAAGGCGGGTGATCGACGAGTCGACGGTCGCGCAGCTCGTGCCGATGCTCGAAGGCGTCGTACAAGACGGAACCGCCGTGCTGGCGCACATCCCCGGTTACACGGTGGCCGGGAAGACGGGAACCGCTCAAGTTCCCGATGCGACAGGTCTTGGATATGTTCCAGGTGACTGGAATGCAACGTTCGTCGGTTTCGTACCGGCGCAGTCGCCGCAGCTCTCGGGCATCGTTGTCTTGAACCACCCGACACCGATCTACGGTGGTTCGGTGTCTGCACCGGTCTTTTCGAAGATCATGCAGTACGCACTCAGGCGATTTGACATCGCCCCGCCGACTGCTTCGACGACGTTGACATCGACGTTGCGACGCGGCAGTTCGAAGTGACGAGTTTGGCTGTGGTGGACGAAACGATCGCCGTGACTATCGACAAGATCGTGGAGCGCGTTCAGCCGCTCGCGGTCGTCGGCCAGACGGCGGGTGTTGCCGTTACCCACGTCGCCTTCGACCACAGGAGCGTCACACCCGGCTCGATGTTTTGTTGTCTCGTCGGAGCGCAAGCAGACGGTCACGATTTCGCGTCTCTCGCCTATCGACGTGGCGCCGTGGCGTTCATCTGTGAGCATTCCTTGGGCAAAGAAGTCGGTTCCACCGCCCAGCTCGTCGTCGGGCCAGGGATGGCTCGACAAGCGATGGCCCTCGCGGCCTGCGCGCTCTACGACGATCCCGCACAAAAGATGCGCATGGTCGGCGTGACAGGAACGAACGGCAAGACGACGACGACGCAACTCCTCCGCGACATCTTCGAGGTCGAACACTGGTCGACGGGCGTTGTCGGCACCCTGGGCGGGGTGAGGACGACGCCGGAATCACCGCGCCTGCAGCGACTGCTGTCCGAAATCCACAACAAGGGCGCGGTCGCGTGCGCGATGGAGGTGACATCACACGCCCTGGCGCAGCATCGCGTCGACGGAATTCGATTTGACGTCGCGGTATTCACAAACCTGTCGCAAGATCATCTCGACTTCCATCATTCGATGGAGTCGTACTTCGCCGCGAAGGCGGAGTTGTTCACCCCGGATCGGGCGCGATTCGCGGTGATCTGCCGGGACGACGAGTTCGGGCGGCGGCTACTCGGAAAGAGTCAGATCCCGGCCGTCTCTTACTCGCTCGAGGACGCGCACGATCTCGAGGTCGGACTGTCGGCGTCGCGTTTCCGACTCGGAAAGCGCGACGTCGTGCTTCAAATGGGTGGGGAATTCAACGTGAAGAACGCTCTCGCCGCGGCGTTCACGGCGCGCGCGCTCGGGGTTGAGCCGGATGCGATCGTCGAAGGCCTCGCCCGAGCACAGCACGTTCCCGGTCGATTCGAGACGATCGAGGGAGACAACGGGGTCGTGGCGATCGTCGACTACGCGCATACCCCCGCAGGGATCGAAGAGGTCTTGCGTGCCGTTCGACGCGATCGGAAAGAGCATGAGGTGACCGATCGGTCGAAAGTGATCCTCGTGTTCGGCGCGGGCGGCGATCGGGATCGAGGCAAGCGCCCGGCAATGGGAGCGATCGCGTCACAGCTGGCGGACGTCGTCGTGTTGACGAACGACAACCCGAGAAGCGAGGACCCGGGACAGATCGTGGAGGACATCAAAGCGGGGATGTCCGGGGAAGCCCAGGTCGTCGTGGAACTCGACAGGCGCAGGGCGATCCTCGAGGCGCTCACGAGCGCCCGCCCGGGGGACGTGGTGGTTGTCGCGGGAAAGGGTCACGAAACTACCCAGGAGTTCGCCGACCGGTCGGTCCCATTCGACGATCGCCAAGTCGTTCGCGACGAGCTCGCGCGCCTCGGTTGGCGCATGAAGCGCCAGCGCGCGGGGATCGAAGGCCAAGCGGGCACGCAGTGATCTCCATCTTCGAGGCGGGCGCGGTCGCCATGCTCGTGGCCGCATTCGGGACTCCGCTTTTGATGCGTACGCTCGTCACCCGTCGCATCGGCCAACAGATCCGCGAAGACGGGCCCGCGTACCACGTGATGAAGGCGGGGACCCCGACGATGGGCGGTGTGGCGCTGATTGTCGCGGCGACGATCGGTTATCTCTTCGGTCACGTCGGCACCAGTGCTCGCTTCACACTGGGCGGCGCGTTCGCCATGGGCGCGATCGTGCTCGCCGGGTGCATCGGAGTGGCCGACGATTGGCTGAAGGTGAGCCGACGTCGCAGCCTCGGTCTGAACAAGCGCGGGAAGCTCGCGCTGCAGGTGCTCCTCGGCGTGGTGTTCGCGTTCTTGGCGGAGCATTTCGCCCACGTGAGCACGACGCTTTCGTTCACCCGAGCGAACATCCCCGGTGTCGCGTTCGGAGCCGTCGGCTGGTTGATCTGGGCGACTTTCATCATGACCGCGGAAGCAAACGCGGTGAACCTCACCGACGGGCTCGACGGTCTCGCCGCGGGCGCTGCGGCGTTCAACTTCGTCGGCTTCACGCTGATCGGCTACTGGGAGTACCGCCACGTGCGCATCTACCACGTGCACCCTTCGCTCGATCTCGCGCTGGTTGCAGTCGCGATGGGAGGTGCGTGCGTCGGCTTTTTATGGTGGAACGCAGCGCCGGCACGCATCTTCATGGGCGACACCGGGTCGCTCGCTATCGGGACCGCGCTCGCGTGTCTCGCACTGGAGATGAATCTCCAACTTCTGTTGCCGATCATTGGAGGCCTATTCCTCGTCGTCACCTTGTCGGTCATCGTGCAGATCGTGAGCTATCGCGTATTCCACACCCGGATCTTCCGCATGGCGCCGATCCATCATCACTTCGAGCTCGCAGGCTGGCCCGAGACGACGGTGATCGTCCGGTTCTGGATCTTCTCCGGGCTGTGCACCGCGCTCGGCCTCGGGGTTTTCTACGCGGACTTCTTGGGCGTGAGGTCATTGCTGTGACGCCCGTCGCGACTAGCCTCCTCGACCTTCGCCGCGTCGTTGTCGTCGGTTTCGCGACGACAGGGCGCGCCGTTGTCTCCGCGCTCAAAGATCGTGGCGTCTCGGTCGTCGTGATCGACGACTCACCATTGGTCGTCGATAGGGCGCGAATTTCGGCCGGTACGCCGGTCCGCGAGACTCCGGATCGGGACGCGCTCCGTTCGCTCGCCAAAATCGCCGACCTCGTTGTCGTGAGCCCCGGCGTCCCCCCGAGCCACCCGATCTTCGGGGTGACGGGAGCCGGCAAGCTCGTCTCGGAGATCGAGCTCGCGTCGCGGATGACGCGTCTTCCGATCGTCGCCGTCACCGGGACGAACGGCAAGACGTCGGTGGTCAACTTGGTGAACGCGATGCTGCGGGCATCCGGGCAGCGGTCGGTCGCGACAGGAAACATCGGCCTCCCGTTGATCTCAGCGGCGAGGCGAAGCGACCTCGACGTGTTGGTCGCCGAGGTCTCGTCATTCCAGCTCGCACTGTCGCCGACTTTCCGGCCGAGCGTCGGGACATGGCTGAACTTTGCGCCGAACCATCTCGACTGGCACGCCTCGGCGGGGGAGTACTTGCAGGCGAAGGCGCAGATCTGGGCGCATCAGCGCGAGCGCGACGTCGCCGTGGCGAACGCCGACGATGAGGCCGTCGCATCGGCAGCCGCGCGCGCGCCGGGCCGTGTCGTCACCTTTGGTCTCGCAAAGGGCGATTACCGGGTGCAAGGAGACGACATGGTGGCGGCGGACGGAACCGTCGTCGCGCGCGCGAACGACCTCGTGCGCAACATGCCTCACGACCGGTTGAACGCGCTCGCGGCCTTGGCGACGGCATTCGAGGCCGGGGCCACTCGCGCGGGCGTCCTCGAGGCTCTGCACTCCACCGCCGCTCCTCCGCACCGTCTGGAATTCGTCGGCACGATCGACGGCGTCTCGTACTACGACGACTCCAAGGCAACGACGCCGGCGGCGGTCGCGGCCGCGCTCGCGGCGTTCTCTTCGGTAGTCGTGATCCTCGGCGGGAAGAACAAAGGACTCGACCTCGACGAGATCAAGTCCGCGGCGCAAAGGGCCGACTCAGCAGAGATCCGCGGCATCGTCGCGATCGGAGAGTCCGCGGAGGAGATCGGTGCGATCTTCTCAGCCGATTACCCGGTCCGCCTCGCCGCATCGATGGGCGATGCGGTCCGCTCCGCAGACTCTCTCGCCCGCGACGGAGACGCGGTCTTGCTGTCGCCGGGTTGTGCGTCCTTCGACTGGTACTCGTCGTACGAGGCGCGTGGAGAGGACTTCAAGAGCGAGGTGCACCTTCTCGCCGAGGAGAAGATCCGACGATGACGGTGACCACGGGAACGCTCGAGCGCCGCGGGCGCCCAGCGCTACGCCGGGAGCGCGCGGCGCGCCTTCGCGTCGTCCCCGACGGCCAACGGGTACGCGCTGCGGCGGTGCGCGGCGCTCCGAGTAGGGACGCGGTTGCTCTCAGCGGGCTCGTCGCCGCGTTCTGCGTCTTCGGCTTGGTGATGGTCCTTTCTTCCTCGTCGGTCTCTTCGATCGCCACCTACGGATCTCCGTGGTCGATCGTCGAACGCCAGGGACTTTGGAGCGTCGTCGGCGCGATCGCCTTCGTCGTGACGGCGAGGATGGGTCTTCAGTTCTGGCGACGCGTCGCGGTGCCGTTGCTCGTCACGACCGGGGTGATGCTGCTGGCGGTGCTCGTTCGCGGGGTCGGATCGGTTGCCGGTGGCTCCTCGCGCTGGATCGGCTTTGGGATGCTTCGGGTCCAACCGTCCGAGATCGCGAAGCTGGCGGCGGTGATCTTTGTCTCGGACCTCATCGGAAGACGTTCGAAAGGGACCGGAGAGCCGGTCGACGTCGTGCGACCCGTCGTCATCGCCCTCGTCGCCCTGGCGATCTTGATCGTCCGTCAACCCGACCTTGGAACGGCGGCCGTCGTCGTCACCGTGGGCGGCGTGCTGTTGTACGCGGGAGGGGTACCGATGCGAAAAGTCGCCGCGCTAGGCGTGACCTTCGCGGTGCTCGGTGCGGCGTTCTTGGTGATCGAGCCGTACGGCCGGGCGCGCCTTTCCGGCTTCATCAACCCGTTCGCCCATTCGACGACGAGCGGATACCAAGTCGTCCAGTCGCTCGTCACACTCGGTTCCGGCCACATGCTCGGCACCGGGCTCGGCGGATCTCCGGCCGCATGGGGATTTCTCCCCAACGCGAGCACGGACTTCATTTACTCGATCATCGGCAACAACTTCGGCCTCGTCGGATCGCTCGGCGTGCTCGTAGGTTTCGTGCTCCTCGGATGGCTGGGGGTCCGGATCGCCTCGCGCGCAACAGACCGGTTCGCTCGGCTGGTCGCGACCGGGATCACGACGTGGATCGTCGTGCAGGCCCTGATCAATATCGGAGGAGTGATCGGTGTCGTTCCCGAGACAGGAATCCCGCTCCCGTTCCTTTCCTCGGGAGGTTCCTCGCTCGTCGTCCTGCTGGCCGCGATGGGCGTCCTCGTGCGCATCGCGCGGCACCCGGATGAGAAGACGCGCTCGGCAAGCGAACACGATCGGGTTCGCCGTCGCGCGGCTGCGGCCAGGTGAAACGGCACGCGATCGAGATCGTCGTCGCGGGGGGCGGAACCGCCGGGCACGTCGAGCCCGCGCTCGCGCTCGCTGAGGCGCTCGTCGCATCGGGAAGACGCCGTGAGGCGATTCGCTTCGTCGGCACGCGCCGCGGCGTAGAGGCCAGTCTCGTGCGCCCGGCAGGCTTTTTGGTCACCGAGCTCCCGGGTCGGGGGATCCTCCGCAAGCCGAGCGTGCGCAATCTCGCCGCGCTCACCGGGCTTTTCGTCGCGCTCGTTCTCGCGGTCGTCCTCGTGCGTGTGTGGCGACCCCAAGTCGTCGTCTCCGTTGGCGGCTACGGCGCGCTCGCTTTTGCGCTGGCCGCGGCGTTGTGGCGTGTGCCCGTCGTCGTCGTGAACGTCGACGCCGTACCGGGGGCCGCGAACCGGCTGATCGCACGGTTCGCAAAGGCGAGCGCCGTCGCGCACGAAAGGACGGGACTTCCCCGAGAGCAGGTGACAGGGGCGCCGGTGCGCAACGAGGTCATCAGCGCGGCGCGCCTCAGTGGCGATCCGAAAGAGACGAAGCGGGCCATCGACGTCGATGCTTCGCGCACCCTCCTACTCGTCGTCGGCGGATCGTTGGGGGCGCGCCGGTTGAACGACCTCGGGCTCGCACTCGCGCAACGACTGGCCGACCGGGGGGACCTCGCGATCTACCACGTGTGTGGGGAGCGCGATTTCCTCGAGTGCTCGCGACGCGCTCAGGCGATGCACCTCGACTCCGTCGCGCTCGCGTACCGGCTCGTCGCCTACGAGACCCGACTTCCGGCGGTGCTCGCGGCGGCGGATCTCGCGATCAGCAGAGCGGGCGCCTCGACTGTCGCCGAGGTCGCGGTGATCGGGACGCCTGCGATCTTCGTGCCCTTGCCGGGCGCCCCCTCCGATCACCAGCGCAAAAACGCGCGGCGCCTGGCGGAGAATGGAGGTGCCGTGATCGTCGAAGACGCGAAGGCAACGATCGAGGAGATGTGGGAGCTGGTGGTCGGGCTGTTGAAAGACGACGGGCGACGAGAAGACATGCGCGAGCGTTGCCGAGCGCTCGGCCGTCCCGACGCGGCGGCCCGCGTCGCGGAACTCGTCAACTCCGCCGCCCGGGACGCTGACGTCGGCCCGCAGCGGGCGTCGTGAGCACGTTCGACTTGTCCACGCGGCGCCGGATTCACGTCGTCGGGATCGGCGGCGCCGGGATGAGCGCCATCGCGACAGTGCTCGTGGGTATGGGTCACGACGTGCGCGGCAGCGACCTCAAAGACAGCGTCGCCCTCGACCGACTTCGCGGACTCGGCGTCCGTACGTTCCTCGGCCACGACTCGAGCCATGTCGCGGACGCGGAAATCCTCGCGGTATCGAGCGCGATTCCCGCCGACAACTCTGAGGTCGTGATGGCGCGCGAGAACGGTCTTCCCGTGATCGCCCGTTCGGACCTCCTCGCCGCGGTCTGCGCGCGGCGCCGCACGATCGCGGTCTCCGGCACCCACGGGAAGACGACGACCTCGTCGATGCTCGCCCTGATCCTCGTCGAAGCGGGACTACGCCCGTCGTTCATCGTCGGGGGGGACATCTACGAGTTCGGTGCCAACGCGGCGTGGGACGAGGGGGAGTGGCTCGTCGTCGAAGCGGACGAGAGCGACGGCACTTTCCTTGTTCTTCCGAAGGAGATCGCGGTCATCACGAGCATCGAGGCGGATCATCTCGATCATTTCGGCACCGAGGAAGAGCTCAAGCGCGCGTTTGGCCGTTTTGCCAACGAAGCGCTCGAGTGCGTCGTCTCAATCGACGACCCTGTCGCTCATTCGGTGGCGCCAGACGGCGCGACGAGCTTCGGCTTTGCTGCCGGCGCCGATCTGCGCATCGTCGGGTTTTCTCCGCAGCGCTCGAAGGCGCGCTTTTTGCTCGAGCGAATAGACGAAGAGTCGATCCCAGTCGAGCTCGCCGTGCCGGGCCGCCACAACGCCCGCAACGCCGCGGCGGCTAGCGCGGCGGCGCTTGCGATCGGAGTCGATGCGCGACGCATCGCACCGGCACTTGCCCGTTTCGGCGGTGTCGCCCGGCGATTCGAGTTCCGCGGCGAGCTGAACGGCGCGACGGTGATCGATGACTACGCGCACCTCCCAGGCGAGGTCGCAGCGGCGATCGACGCGGCGAAAGACGGCGGGTTTCGCCGGATCGTCTGTGTCTTCCAGCCGCATCGCTACTCGCCGCGTCGCGGCGCTCGGAGCGGCGTTCGCCGACGCGTTCGTCGACGCCGACGAGATTGTGATCACCGACATCTTCGCGGCGTGGGAGACGCCCTTGCCCGGCGTGAGTGGCCGTGTGATCTACGACGCCGTTCGCGACGCGCACCCGCAGCTCGCGCTTGCCTACGTTCCCGAGCGATCCGAACTCGCCGAGATCGTGCGTGAGCTCGTCGGACCTGGCGACTGCCTTTTGATGCTTGGCGCGGGGGACATCACCGAGATAACCGCCCAGCTGCTCGAGCGCGAAGGCGCGCCCACCGCGAGATCGAGCGCGCGCCCGCCGACGAGCAAGGCCGGTTCCGCCGCGCTCGAGCGCGCCGCCTCGCTGCTCGGCGACAGAGCCGTCCGCGACGCCCCGCTCGGGGCGCGCACGACGTATCGCGTCGGGGGGCTCGCCTCGTTGTTTGTCGAGGCGGACGACGAAGCCGACCTGGCACTCGTCGCGAAGGCCCGTGAAGAGACGGGGCTCGACGTCCTCGTGGTCGGCAAGGGATCGAATCTGCTCGTCGCGGACGCCGGGTTCGTGGGCATCGCAGTGACGCTCGGCGGGGGCTTCGACCGCATCGAGGTCGGATCCGACGGGAGTGTCGTTGCCGGTGGGGCGGTCGCGTACCCGGTCTTGGCGAGGACGACGGGGCGGGCCGGCTGGAGCGGGCTCGAATGGGCCGTCGGGGTTCCGGGCTCGGTCGGCGGGGCGGTGCGGATGAACGCCGGCGGGCATGGCTCTGAGACGGCGGAACGGCTCGTCTCTGCTCGCCTGGTCTCGCTGCGCTCCGGCGAGTCGCTCGAGGCCCGATCGCGTGACCTCGACTTTTCCTATCGCCATTCCGCCGTTGGCCCGGACGACGTCGTCACCGAGGCGACGTTTCTCCTCGAACGTGGCGACCCCGACGCCTCCAAGGCCGCGATCGCCGAGATCGTCGCCTGGAGACGGGCCCACCAGCCCGGCGGCCGCAACGCCGGGTCCGTCTTCCAGAACCCCCCGGGCGACTCCGCCGGCCGACTAGTCGAGGAATCGGGCGGCAAGGGACTGCGGGTCGGAAGCGCCGAGGTCTCGAACAAGCACGCGAACTTCATCCAGGCAGACGAGGGCGGGTTGGCCGACGACGTGCGCGCCCTCATCGACGCCGTCGCCGAGCTCGTCCTTTCCGAAACCGGGATCCGGCTCACCCGAGAGGTCGTGTGCGTGGGCTTCGATCGATGAGTCAGACCCGCCCCGCGCACCTCCGGGGTTCCGAGGCGACGAGCCGGAGAGCCGGCCCGAGGTCCGACGCCGGGCGGATGCGCCGGGAACCGACCCGTCCGGCACACCCCCCACGCGCGAAGGCGCCGGCCCCTTCGGCCCGCGTGGACGCGGTCCGAAGAGCCGGGCGTCGCCGCCTGGTAGCGATCGGCGCCGCGGCTGCCGCTGCCGCGCTCGTGGTTGGAGGCCTCGCCATCGCCCACTCACCCCTGTTCGCCGCCCGCAACATCACGATCGTCGGCGCGCCGCGGGCGCAGGATCGGGCGATCCTCGACGCGAGCGGGCTTTTCGCCCATCCGCCGCTCGTCGACCTGAACCCGGGCGCCGAGGCGAGGGCGATCGATCGGCTGCCCTCGATCGAGTCGGCACGGGTGGCGGTCTCCTTCCCGTCCTCGGTGAGGGTCACCGTCAGCGAGCGGATCCCCGTCGCCTACGTGCCCGGGCCTTCGGGAGGCGCCGTCGTCGATGTTTCCGGTCGCGTGCTCGCCGAGGTCACCCACAAGCCCGCAGGCGTGGTCGTGGTGGACGTCACTCGCCCCTTGCCGAGTCCCGGGAAGTGGTTCGAACGGTCGGACCGGGGGCTCTTCTCCGTCGCCGCGGACGTTCCCACGAACCTCGTCGGGCGCATCACCAATATCTCGCGCACCTCCCGCGACGGGATCGTCGTCAATATGGTGCGTGAACCACTCGTCATCATTGGGCCGTCGACACAGACGCGCGAAAAATTCGTGGCCCTCGCGACGGTGCTCGCCGGCGTGTCGCTCACCGGAATCACCTCAATCGACCTGCGAGCCCCCTCGAATCCGGTCTTGACCCCGTGAGGGTCCAGCCCTATGGTCGGCCAAACTCGGGTGCCTGATTCCCTCCATCCGCCCGCTCTGGAGACCAAAGGCGCGCGAACAAATAGTGGTCGCGGCGGAGCGAGTATGCGAACAACGCCGGAATCAGACGACACACGTCGTCGCAGCCGTGACCGACGGGAACGTTCGGTGGAACGAGAGAAAGCGACGACACCGGTGAACGAAGGATCGCAGAGCTTTATCGCTGTCATCAAAGTCGTCGGCATCGGTGGCGGCGGGGTGAACGCGGTGAATCGCATGATCGACGCCGATCTGCGCGGGGTCGAGTTCGTCGCCGTGAACACCGATGCGCAGGCGTTGTTGTTGAGCGAGGCCGACATCAAGCTCGACATCGGCCGGGAACTCACCCGCGGCCTCGGGGCCGGATCTGATCCGGAGCTCGGGCGCTCGGCGGTCTTGGAGCACACCGAGGAGATGGGCGAGGTGCTGAAAGGCGCCGACATGGTCTTCATCACCGCCGGCGAGGGCGGCGGCACGGGCACCGGCGGAGCGCCGGTCGTTGCGGAGATCGCGAGGGAGCTCGGCGCGCTGACCGTCGGCATCGTGACGAAGCCGTTCGGCTTCGAAGGTCGCCGCCGCGCGCAGCAGGCGGAACAGGGAATCGAGAAGCTCTCCGAATTCGTCGACACGATGATTGTCATCCCGAACGAGCGTCTGCTCACCCTTGCCGACTCGAAGACGACGATGCTCGAAGCGTTCCGCATGGCCGACGACATCTTGTTGCAAGGCGTGAAGGGCATCACCGACTTGATCACCGTTCCCGGCTTGATCAACACGGACTTCGCGGACGTGCGAACGATCATGCGGGGCGCAGGCTCCGCGATCATGGGGGTTGGCGTCGCGGCGGGCGAAGGCCGCGCGCTGAACGCCGCGCACCACGCGATGACGAGTCCTTTGTTGTCGTCGTCGATCGACGGCGCGAAAGGAATCTTGATGAACGTCGCGGGCGGTCATTCCCTGGGGCTGTTCGAAGTGAACGAAGCCGCGGAGGCGATTCACGCCATCGCGCACCCCGACGCGAACATCATCTTCGGCAGTGCGATCGACGACACGCTCGGCGATCAGGTGCGGGTGACCGTCATCGCGGCGGGATTCGACCGTTTCGACACGACCCCGTTCGAGTCCGCGGCTGAGCTGGCGGAAGGTTTCAGCGGAGCGTCGCGTGACTATCGCTCCGACGCCTTTTCACTCGACGACGAGGACGTCGACTTGGGTGACGACGGCTTCGACGTTCCGTCGTTCCTGCGCTAAGAGCCGTCCCCCCGCTCGAGTTCTCGCTCCCCGGTGGCACGCGGGTAGTGCTTACGACGCGCGCGGATGGTGACGCGCGTCCGGTCACCTTGGGTGGTGACGCGCCAAGCGAGACGCTCCACAAATCGATCTTTGACCGGCCATGGTCCTTCGTCCATCAAGTCCATGGCCGCCGGGTCGTCGCGGTCCGACAAGGGGGCCACGCGGGACTGGAAGACGCCGACGCACTCGTCACCGAAGACACCGAGACGCCCCTTTGTGTCCTCGGCGCGGACTGCGCGCTCGTCGGGTTGTCGAGCGACGGTGGTGTCGTCGCCGCGGCGCACGCCGGTTGGCGTGGCCTCGCCTCGGGAGTGATCGAAGCGACGGCCTCCGCGATGCGTGAGCGTGGTGGAGGAGAGATCTCGGCCGTTGTGTCGGCGAGCGTCCATCCGGAGTGCTACCCGTTCTCGCCCGTAGATCTCGATGCCGTCGCCGCAGTCTTCGGGGACGTCGTCCGGGCCCGCGCCTCGAGTGGAGAAGTGGCTCTCGATCTTCCCCGCGTGGTCGGTCTCGCGCTTGCTCGCGCTGGAGTCGAGGACGTCCAGGAGATCAACTCGTGCACTGCATGCGGGCAGGACTGGTTCTCTCATCGTGGGCGCGGCGACCGGGCGCGCCAAGCGCTCGTGATCTGGCGGGAGCGTGGTGGTGGTTGAGCGAGGAACGCCGGGCTCGGTCGACTCCGAGCAGCTACGAGAGCGCCTCGAGTCGGTGCGAGCGCGCATCGCTGCCGCGGGCGGGCGAGACGTCGAGGTCGTCGCGGTGACAAAGGCCCTCGGGGTCGACGCGGCGATGGCGGCTCGCGACGCGGGGCTCGTCGAGATCGGCGAGAACTACGCCGACGAGCTCGTCGAAAAAGCCGAGGCTCTCGCGGCCTCTCCGGGCGAGCCGGTGCGCTGGCACCTCATCGGAGGGATCCAACGCCGCACCCTTGCGCGGCTCGCACCTTTCGTCGCGCTGTACCAGAGCGTCGACCGCAGCGCTGAGGCCGAAGCAATCGCCCGCCACGCGCCGGGCGCGGCGGCACTGATCGAAGTGGAGACGACCGGGCTCGAAGGTCGCGGCGGCGTCCCGCCCGAGGAGGTGGCACGTCTCGTCGACGCGGCGACCATCGCCGGTCTCGAAGTGAAGGGTCTGATGACGGTCGGCCCGCCCGACGACGAGGCCGCGCAGCACCGCAGCTTTGCGACCGTGAGAGCGCTCGTAGATTCGCTCGGCCTCGCGGTCGCCTCGATGGGAATGAGCGACGACTTCGAGATTGCGGTCGAGGAAGGCTCGACGATGGTCCGTCTCGGGCGGGTCCTGTTTGGTCCTCGCCCAACGCGAATGGCAGTGTCACAATAGATTCTGGCTGAGAAGGAGCCACATGTCATCGTTCATGAACAAGGCGCTCGCGTATCTCGGGCTGAAAGACATCGAGGACGACGAGCTCTATGGGGACGCGCTCGAGTCCACCGGCCAGCACCGTATCGAGCGGACCGTCTATCCCGAACCCGACGACACGGGCGCACACCCGAGCCACGCGACCGTCCGTCCGATCACTGCCGCGGACCCGCGCCGGCCCGCGGCCGGCGCGGTGGTGCGACCGATCACGAAGGCGAAGGCGACCTCGGGGTCGGGCAAGGTTCACGTCGTCGCGCCGTCGCAGTTCCGCGACGCGCAGGAGATCGGCGACATCGTGAAGCAAGGCAGCCCGGCGATCGTCAACCTGCAGGGATCCGAACGCGACCTTTCGCGCCGCATGATCGACTTCTGCTCCGGGCTCACCTACGCCCTCGACGGACAGATGGAAAAAGTCGCTGACCAAGTGTTCCTCTTGACGCCGACGGACGTCGAGGTCTCCGCGGAGGAGCGCATGCGTCTCCAACAGCGCGGCCTTTACCGCTCCTGAGCAACACAGCGCGTGGCCGCGCGCGACGCGGAGCCCGCGCAAGATGATCGTCCGCATCATCGTCGATGTTTTACAGGCGTACATCGTCGTCCTGCTCGCCCGGATCATCCTCACCTGGTTTCCGATCAACCCGTGGTCGCGCCTCGCCCGCGTCGAGCGGGTGCTCGCAACGATCACCGACCCCGTGCTGAAGCCGGTGCGAAGGATCCTGCCGCCGATTCGTGTCGGAGCGATGGGGCTCGACCTGTCGCCGATCGTCGTTTTCTTCGCGCTCGAGATCCTCGTCACCATCATTCGCGTCCGGTGAGATTTCCGGCTTCCCATCCAACAATTCGCCCACGTAGGCGACGTAGGATGCTGCGGTCGAACGGGCGCGGATCTGGCCGCTACGGACTGGCGTCTGCGCCCCGCCTGATCGAGGAGTGATGCATGGAAATTTCGGGCCGGATTCTCCGGGAAGTGGAATTCCGCGACCGCCTGCGCGGATACGACACCGAAGAGGTCGACGATTTCCTGGAAAAGGTCGCAGTTGGCGTTGACGACCTTGTCGGACAGATCGAGGCCGCGCGCGAGGCGGCGTCACGCGTCGACGACGACGCGATTGACGACGAGTCGCTTCGCCGAACGCTCGTCCTCGCGCAGCGCACGGCGGACCTGGCGATCAAAGAGGCGCGTGACGAGGCTTCGGCGATGCTGGAGGACGCGCGCGCGCAGGCCGAGGAGCTCGTTGGCTCGGCCCGCCAAGAGGCGAGCAGGCTGCGCGAAGAAGCGCACACTAAGGCGAAAGAGACCGTCGCCGAGTTGGAGGAGCGGAAGTCAACGCTCTCGACCGAGGTCGCCGAAATCACGAACTTCATCGAGTCGCTGCGCAAGCAGCTCGTGTTCGCGTTGCAGGGCGCACTCGAGACCGTCGGCGAATCGCTGAAGCCGCCGGCGCCGACGCCGACGTCCGTGCGCAAGCGTCTGGAAGCCGTCGCGAAGACCGTCGAGGAAGAACCGCCCCAAAAGCGCGAACGCGCCTCGCGCTCAGAAGAGGACGACGACCTCGCCGGTCCGGCAACCGAGGCCGTTGCGGCCTCGGAACTCGACGGCGAAGAGGACGAGGATGCGAGCGGAAAGAAGGAGGACCTCGCCGCCCTGGCCGACGAGATCGAGCGCCGAACCGAAGAAAAGTCCAAGCACGCGCGTCGCGAAGAGCGGTCCTCTTCTCGCGACCAGAAAGGAACGCGGGGTGACGAGGAGGGCCAGGACGACCTCGAAGCGTTCTCGATGACGGGCGAGGAGGCGATCGTCGGCGTGGAGAACGTCGTCGATCCCGACGAAGAGTTGTGGCAGCGTTGGGCGAAGGGCGCGGAACTCGACTCGTCGACGGAGGAAGAGCAGCGGCCAGCGCGTTCGAACAGTCGCGCCGAGCGTCGCGGAGGCGGGTTCTCCGACTAGATACCGCAGCGATCCGGCTAGGACGCCGCGAGGCGCAGCTGGACAGCGACGGCGCGGCCGTCCGGGAGGCGGTGCACACCGTTCGGTGACCCTTTCGTCGTGAAATCGCCGCTGGTGTCGACCGACAGCGTGCGGGCGAGCGTCTGTCGCTGCAGTTCCTCGCCCCACACCGACAGCACCTGCGCGACGTCTTCGGGCACCGACAGCGAGAGGTCGATCCGGTCGCTTACCGCGAGGTCGGCGTTGCGGCGTTCCTGCTGGACGATGCGGACGAGGTCGCGTGCGGTCCCCTCGGCGTCGAGCTCGGGGGTGCGCGTCGTATCGAGCAGGACGACGCCGCGCCCCGAATCGACGACGCGCGCCGCGACCGGGTCGGAAGGAAGCACCCGGAAATCGAACTCGCCTTCTTGGAGCGCGACGCCCTCGACGTCCACGGTGGCATCGGCGCGCACCTCCCAGCGTCCCTCGCGCACGGCGCGAATCACCGACTGTGTCTGTTGGCCGAGGCGGGGTCCGATCGCGGCGGGAAAGACGCTGAGAGTCGTCGTCGCATAATTCGCCGCGTCGGGACGGAGTTCGACTTCTTTTACGTTCGCCTCCTCGGCGATGAGGTCACGAAAGGCCCCGAGGGCCTCGGCGTGCGGATGCGCCACCGTGACGGTGCGCAAGGGGAGTCGCAGCCGTAGCCCGTGCGCCTCGCGAATCGAGTGGATGACCGAGCAGACCTCGCGCACGAGATCCATCGTCTCGACGAGAGCCTCGTCGTCGGGTAGCGCGGTCGCGTCCGGCCAGTCGGCGAGGTGAACGCTGCGTTCCCCGGTGAGACCCCGATAGACGGTCTCAGACAAAAAGGGCAACAACGGCGCAGAGGCGCGCGAGACGACGTCGAGCACGGTGTGCAAGGTGTCGTACGCGTCACGCTTGTCGGCGTCGTCGCAGTCGTCCGCGCCGCGCCAGAAGCGCTCCCTGCTGCGGCGGATGTACCAGTTCGTGAGGGCGTCCAAGAACGCGGGGTACTGCGACGCCGCGCCGGCGAGGTCGTAGTCGTCGTACGCCTTCGTGACGCCGGCCAAGAACCGTCGCGTCTTCGAGAGGACGTAGCGGTCGAGCTCGCCTCTTTGATCGGCGCGCACCTGTCCTTTCACTCCGTCGATTCGTCCGTAGAGACTCAAGAAGTGGAACGAGTTCCAGATCGGGTTCATCACCGTTCGCACGGGCTCGGCCATCGACTGTTCTTCCAAGCTCACGTCGAGTCCGCGTAGCACCGGGGACGCGAGCAGGTACCAGCGCATCGCGTCCGCGCCCCAGGTGGAAAAGAACGCCTCCGGGTCGGGGAAGTTGCGCAATCGTTTCGAGAGCTTGCGGCCGTCGCTGCCCAGCAACACTCCGTGCGCGATGCAGTTCTCGAACGCCGGCCGGTCGAACAAAGCCGTCGATAAGACGTGCAAGGTGTAGAACCAGCCGCGGGTCTGGCTCACGTACTCGCAGATGAAGTCGGCGGGGAAGTTGTCCTCGAAGCGGCGCGCGTTCTCGAAGGGGTAGTGGAGCTGGGCGAAGGGCATCGAACCCGACTCGAACCAGCAGTCCAAGACGTCCTCCACGCGCCGCATCATCGATTTGCCCGTCGGGTCGTCAGGGTTCGCACGCACCAGCGAATCGATGCCGGGCCGGTGGAGGTCGGTCGGCCGCACGCCGAAGTCGCGCTCGATCTCGTCGAGGGATCCGTACACGTCGATGCGGGGATAGTTGGGATCGTCCGACTTCCACACCGGGATCGGCGCGCCCCAGTAGCGGTTGCGCGAGATGGACCAGTCGCGCGCTCCTTCGAGCCAGTTGCCGAAGGCTCCCGATCCGACGTGGCTCGGCATCCAGTTGATCTCGCGGTTCAACTCGACCATGCGCTGTTTGATCTCGGTCACCTTGACGAAGTACGAGCTCACGGCGCGGTAGATGAGCGGCGTGTCGGTCCGCCAGCAGTGGGGGTAACTGTGGGCGTACTCCTCGCGGCGGAGGAGGACGCCTCTTTCCTCCAACTTGGCGATGATCGACTCGTTGGCCTCGAAGACCTGCACGCCTTCGTGGTCGGGGACCTGCGCGTCGAAGCGGCCGGTCGAGTCGACGGGGTTGACGACCGAGATCCCCGCCCGCTCGCAGATGCGCTGGTCGTCCTCGCCGAAGCCCGGCGCCATGTGCACGACGCCGGTGCCTTCGTCGGTCGCGACGAAGTCGTCGCCGAGCACGACGAAGGCGTTGGGCTCGTCTGCGAAGTAGGAAAAAACGGGTTGGTAGCGGCGTCCGACGAGTGCCGCGCCTTTCACGGTCCCGGCGAGAACCGCGCCTTCGAGTTCTTGTTCGTAGTGGGCGGCGCGCGACTCAGACAGCAGATAGTTCGTCCCCGCCTTCTTGTAAATCACGTAGGTGATCTCGGGGCCGACGGCGAGCGCGAGGTTGGAGGGCAGCGTCCACGGTGTCGTCGTCCACACCAGCGCGGCGAGGGCTTCGGATTCGGGGCCGCCGCCTTTCTCGTCGGCGTCGATCGTGATGGCGACGGTGACCGCCGGATCGACGCGATCGCGCAGAGCGTCGTCCTGGCGGGTCTCGAAGTTCGAAAGAGGCGTCTCACACTCCCAGCAGTAGGGGAGGACGCGCAGTCCTTCATAGATCAGCCCACGCTCGTGCAAGGACTTGAACGCCCACAGCACGCTCTCCATGAAGGAAAGGTCCATCGTCTTGTAGGCGTTCTCGAAGTCGACCCAGCGCGCCTGGCGAGAGACGCCGCGTTCCCAGGCGGCGGTGTACTTCAGTACCGAGGTGCGACAACGCTCGTTGAAGCGGTCGATGCCGTACGCGGTGATTTGGGCGCGCCCGGCGATGCCGAGCTCTTTTTGCACCTCGGTCTCGGCCGGAAGACCGTGGCAGTCCCAGCCGAAGCGACGTTCGACACGTTGTCCGCGCATCGTGTGGTACCGGGGCATCGCGTCCTTCACGAAGCCGGTGAGCAGGTGCCCGTAGTGCATCTGGCCGTTCGCGAACGGCGGCCCGTCGTAGAAGACGTACTGGTTGTGTGGGTCGCGCAGTTCGACCGAGGACTGAAAGGTCCGGTCGTCGCGCCAGTATTCGAGGAGTTCCTCCTCCATTCGCGGGTAGTCCGGTGTCGACGGCACGTCGGGATATGACGAGGTCAGGCCGGGTGTCGTCATCGACCTACAGTATGCGGCCGTGACTGAGGACCTGTTCGACGTCGAACCGGTCTCATCCCAGGATTCGGACTCAGCGGGCGCGATCGTGCTGCGGTTGGCGGTCCAACCCGGAGCAGGTCGATCCGTCGTGACCGGACGGAGGGGCGACGCGCTCGCGGTGCGGGTCGCACCGCCACCACTTGACGGTCGAGCCAACGCTGCGGTCGTCGAATTGGTCGCGGACCTGTTCGGCGTGTCTCGATCAGAGGTCGAACTCGTGAGCGGGGAGCGCAGCCGTCAAAAACGCCTCCGCGTCCGCGGTGTCGCGGCGGAGCGGGCGCGACGTGTTATCGACGCCGCGCTCGACGAAGCCGCGTCGGCCCAATCACGGCCCAGTCGACACCGGCGAAGCCGCTGACATGGGTGTTCACGTTGTTTCGTCCGATTGGGTGAGCAGAGCGATCAGGTAGCCTGTCGGACCCTCAAACGGAAGGTCGTACGGGAATCGATGCCAGCGAAAACGCGGAAGTCGAGCGCGCGAACAGTCGGGCCGCGGAAGTCGACCCCCGTGAAAGATACGAGAACCGCGAAAAAGGCAGCTCCGCGAATCGCCACGGCCAAGAAGGCGGCGAAAGCGGTGAAATCGCCGGCGAAGAAGGCCATGCCAGGGAAGAAGGTACCGGCGAAGAAGTTGAAGGCGACCACCCCAGCCGCGCGCTCGGCTCGCCCGGTGGTGAAAGCGACGAAGGCCGCGCCGAAGAAGGCCCCGGCGAAAGCGCGGGCGGCGAAAATCGCTCCCGCTCCGGTGAAAGCGGTGGCGAAGAAGCAGCCGGCGAAACAGCCGGCGAAAGTCGCCTCGAAGGCGGTCGCGAAACAAAAAGCGCCAGCGGCCCAATCGAAGACCGCGGCGGTCGCCGAGAAGGCCTCGTCAGCACCGGCGAAGACCACCGCACCGAGGCCGCCGATCCGACCGCCGCGACCCGAACCGAAAAGGCTCGAAAAGGGATACACGGACGAGAAGTTCCTCGCGCACCAAAAAGCAGCCCTCGAGCGCGAGCGCGTGACCTATTTGGAGCAAGCGAAGAGCCTGCAGGCCGAAGCGGATCTGTTGATCGCGGAGATGGAGCCGGGCGACATCCAATTCGACGAGGAATCCGGCGAGGGCGGCACGGTTGCGGTCGACCGAGAGCGCGACCTCGCGCTCTCCGCGCAGGCACTGGAAGCGGTGGACGAGATCGACGCCGCGCTGGAGAAGATCGCGACCGGCAAGTACGGGATCTGTGAAAACTGCGGTCAGCTGATCGCGAAGGCCCGGCTCGAAGCGTTGCCGTACGCTCGACTGTGCATCGCGTGCAAGAGCGGGGGACTGTCTCGCCGCTGAACGAGGAGCGCCGTCGTGGCGACCCTCAGCGCAACGTTCGGCTCGTTCTCGTCATCGCGTGCGCCGCGGCGGTGCTCATCGTCGATCAGGTGGCGAAGAGCTTCGCGGTCCACGACCTCGCCAACGGACCGATGAGCGTCGTCGGGCCTTTGTCGTTCCAACTCTCGTACAACACGGGCGCCGCGTTTTCGATTGGTGCGGGACTCACGCTGCCGATCATCGTCATCGCGTTCGTTCTTGTCCTGTTGCTGGCTTGGTTCGCCAGGGGGACGCCGTCGACGCTTGCGGCGGCCGCGACGGGGACGATCCTCGGGGGTGCGCTCGGCAATTTGGCGGATCGGCTGTTCCGGGGTCATTCGGGAGCGGTCGTCGACTTCATCCACCTGGGCTTCTGGCCGACCTTCAACGTCGCGGACGCCTCGATCGTGATCGGGACGATCGCCTTGTTGATCGAGATCGTCCGCGGGTCGCGCCGAGGATCACCGCGCGTTCGTCAGGATCGCCCGTGAGCGAACACACCATCGGGCGCTTCGAGGTCCCGCGTACCCTGGGCGGCGAGCGCATCGACCGGGTGCTCTCGCTCGCGTCCGGGTGTTCGCGCAGAGAGTCTTCGGCGATGATCGCTGAGAGAGAAGTCCGCGTCGACGGGCGAGTCGTCACTTCACGCCACGAACACGTCGTCGCGGGCACGTTGCTCGAGTACCCGGCCGGGCGGGAGGAATCACATCCGCGCCGCGTCGATCCTGAGCCGGTGCGATTCGGAGTCGTCTACGAAGACGACGAGATCGTCGTCGTAGACAAGCCCGCCGGTCTCGTCGTCCATCCCGGTTCGGGAATCGAGGGCGGGACCCTCGTCGCGGGGCTGGTGGCGCGCTACCCGGAGATCGCAGCGGTCAAAGGAGACGACCCCGATGCAGACATGCGACCTGGAATCGTCCATCGATTGGACAAGGATACGTCGGGTCTCCTCGTCGTCGCGAGGACCGACGCCGCGCGCCTCGCGCTCAGCGAACAGCTGTCCACGCGCGAGATGGGTCGCGCGTATACCGCGCTCGCGCTGGGGAGTTTCGACGAGGACGAGGGATCGATCGACGCCCCGGTCGGGAGATCGCTGGCCGACCGCACGAAGATGGCAGTCCTCGACGAAGGTCGTCCGGCACGCACCCACTATCGGGTCGTTCGTCGCTACAACGATCCGTTCGCGATGACCTTGCTCGATGTCTCGCTCGAGACCGGCCGCACGCATCAGATCCGGGTACACCTCGCGGCGATCGGACGCCCGATAGCCGGTGACACGCGATACAAAGGTGCGCGTTCCAAAGAGACGAGACGCCAACTCGGACTGGCGCGTCCGTTCCTCCACGCGGCGAAACTTCGACTCGTTCACCCCGCGAGCAAAGAAGAGATGGAGTTTTCCTCGCCGTTACCGCCAGACCTCGAAGCGGTCCTCGCACGCCTTGATACCGACGCGGCAAGGAGGGTCAGGCCGCGGGGTTGAGCGAGCTCACCTCGGGCTGTTCGGAGAGCTGGCGCAGCGCGGAGCTCTCGAGGCTGCGGACGCGCCGCACACCTATCCCGAGGGACTTGGCGGTCGTTTCCAACGACGCTGGTGGTTGACCGTCGAGACCGAAGCGCAAGCGCAAGACGTCGCGCTCGAGTTCGGGCAGCCGTCCGATCGCCTCCTCAAGTCCTTCGAGCGAGACGCGCTCGGCGACTTCGGAATCGATCGGGTCCTCGTCCGTCGAGAGCACATCGCCGAGCGTCGCAGTGGCGTCCGCGGTAAGCGGCTGGTCGAGGCTCGCGACGACCCTCGGCAACTGGCGCTCGAGGGGCTCGCCGGCCCGCTCTGCAGCGTTCTCCGCCGCGACCGCGTCCTCAGGGAGGCGGATCGCCCGCCCCTTCGACTGGACGGCGCGCTGCAGCGACTGACGGATCCACCAAGTGGCATAGGTCGAGAACTTGAATCCCCGTCGCCAATCGAACTTCTCGACGGCGCGCATCAACCCGAACGTCCCTTCTTGGACGAGGTCGATGAGGTCGACGCCACGACCCTGGTAGCGACGGGCCCAGTGGACGACCAGGCGGAGGTTGCCGGCGATCATCTCGTTCTTCGCCTGCTCATCACCTTGGTCGATTCTCTGCGCGAGCGCGACCTGCTCCGCCGCGGTCAGCAGCGGGTAACGGCCGATGTCATCGAGCATCAACCGCATGAGGTCGGGACCTCCGGACTTCTGCTCGATCGGTTCGTCGATGGTCTTGGTGGGGATGGCTGTTCTTCCTTTCGCGCTCTCGCGCCTCGTGCGCCGCCTCGTGAACCGGCGCACCTTTACTAACGTCACACCGGCGCAGTCCATTCCGGCTGCGTCGCCATTTTCCCAGCCAGGTGTGACACCTGTCCCCATTAGAGGTGAACGTCCTGTTAAGCGAGCGAGTCGTCGCCTCACGCCTCGTGCTGGTGCGACACGCCTCGACCGAGTGGAGCAGGGCGGGCCGGCATACCGGACGCACCGACCTGCCCCTCGACGAAGCCGGTCGGGAGGGGGCTCGTGAGCTTAGACGTCGACTGGCGCCGCTCGAGGCCGTCGCCGTCTACTCGAGCCCACTAAAGCGCGCCCTCGAGACCTGCGAGATCGCGGGCTTCGCCGGCAGGGTCGAGGTCACCGAGGACCTCATGGAATGGGATTACGGCGACTACGAGGGCAAAACGACATCGGAGATCTGGGAGTCGAGACCGCATTGGGAGCTCTTCGCGGACGGTTGTCCGAACGGAGAAACGGCCGCTGACGTGGGCGCTCGCATCGACCTCTTCCTCGACCAGATCGCCACCGCCCCGGAGGGACACGGGGACATCGTCTGTTTCGCGCACGGACACCTGCTGCGGGTGCTGACGGCGCGGTGGGTGCGGCTGTGGCCGGAAGAAGGGCGAAGATTCCTGCTCGACGCCGGCCATCTCGGCATTTTGGGGTACGAGCGCGAGACGCGAGTCGTCGCGGCCTGGAACGCGTGAAGCGATCCGCGTCGTTGCTCAGCTCATAACGAAACCCTCACAGCCGTCGCACCACTCACCGCCCACAAGGCGTATCGTCGCTGGTCAGGTGCGCGATCTTGCGCGCCCAGGGGTTCCGCGTCCCCAGAGCCGGGTGGCGACGAAGACCTCGCCAGAATTTGGCTTCGAAACTCCCAGCTCACGGCCCGATCAGCGAATCTGGCCATCGTGTCGTGCCTGGAAATCGCGCGGTCTCACGAGCTACACCTAGTCGGCGACGGTCGCGGCTTTTACGCGCTCGTCGACCCGTCGCATCGCGGCGGGCAAACACACGCACAGATCGGAGCAAACGATGCACCTCGTTCAGGGGAGAGAACCTCGTGCAAGAACCGCGCGCTGGCGGATCCGGCTCTCCGCCGTCGCCGCCGCGGCGATCGGCCTCGCAATGGCCGCGGTCGCGATCGCGCCGGCGTCGAGCACCGCGGCAAGCACGGTCGGCTGGTCGCTCGCTGCGACGTCGACTCCGGGCGAAGCACCGCTGCCAGCGGCAAATGCCTCGGGTCACGGACCCGCGACGGATCCGGCAGTCAACGAGAGCGGTGTCGTCTGTAGTTCGACGAGTTTTTGCGTCGCGGTCGGTTCGTACATGGACTCTGGAGGCGCGAGCCAGCAAGACGGACTGATCGACACGATGTCGTCCGGCGCATGGTCGGCGACCGTCGCCCCTGAGCCATCGACGAACTCAGCTGGCGTCGGACCGGGGACAGACGCCGACACACATCAGTTTGCGAACCTCGAGTCGGTCGCGTGCCCGACGGACGGGACGTGTTTCGCTGTCGGCCAGTACAAGGACACGAACGACCTCACCAACGGGCTGATCGACACGCTTTCCAACGGGACGTGGTCCGCTTCCGCGGCGCCCGAGCCCACGACGAACGGCTTCGGCACGGGGCCTGGAACCGACGCCGCGGGAAAGCAGTCCGCGAACCTCGAGGCGATCTCTTGTCCCACCGCGACGAGCTGTGTCGCGGTCGGCACCTACGAAGACGCGGACGGCAACACCTTCGGCCTGATCGAGACGTATTCATCGGGGTCATGGACTGCGGCCGCGGCGCCAGAGCCTTCATCTGACCCCGTGTCGGCGGGGCCGGGCAACACCTCTTTAGGCGCCGGGACGGCGACCCTCGACGCGATCTCTTGTCCCATCTCGACGAGCTGTGTCGCGGCCGGCCAGTACAAAGACGCGGACGGCAACGAGATCGCTCTCGCCGAGCAACTCGCGAACGGTGGATGGGTGCCGACCGCGGCATCTGAACCGGCGACGAATCCTCTCGGCACCGGGCCGGGATACACGACGACCGGCGGCGGACGCGCGAACTTCAACGCCGTCGCGTGTCCCGCTGCGGGAACGTGCGAGGCGGTCGGCAACTACAACGACACGAACCACAATCGCTACGGGCTTGTCGACTCGCTGGCGAACTCGGCGTGGACGCCTAGTGCCGCCGCCGAACCCTCGACGAACGCGTCAGGGGTGGGCCCGGGAACCGACGCTGACACGAACGGCTTTTCGAACTTGTTGTCGGTGTCGTGCGTCACGTCGACCTTCTGTGTCGCCGTCGGTGGCTACGACGACGCGAACGGCCACGAATACGGCCTCGTTGACACCGGTTCGGGTACCTCGTTCTCCGCGTCGGCGGCTCCTGAGCCGGCCATCGCGGGGACTGATTCGAACTTCGCCGGAGCAGAGCTGGAATCGGTCGCCTGCCCGACGACCCAGGCGTGCGCGGCGGTCGGGTACTTCATGGACGCGACCGGACCGGCGGGCTATCGCTACACGCTGGCAGACAACTTGATCGGTTCGACCTGGACGAGCGCAACAGGCCCCGAGCCCTCGAACGCCGGAACGGACACCGACCTCGACCAGCACGCCATCGCGGCCGAGGTCGGCTGCACCGATGACGGCATGTGCATCCTCGCCGGCTCGTACAAGGACTCGAGCGGGGACACGAACGGCTTGCTCGACACGTACCTCCCCGCGGCGCCGGTCGTTTCGCGCATCTCGCCTCGAGTTGGTGAGCTCGCGCGGCCGGAAAATATCTCCGGCAGCGGCTTCTATCCAGGAAGCGAGGTCTACTTCGGTCGTGTCCGCGCAACGTCGGTCACCTACGTCTCGCCAACGCTCATTCGGGCGATCACCCCGGCGTTCCACCTCGACGTGCAGATCGAAGTGACGAACGCCGGCGGACGCTCGGCGGACTCGTCGCTCAACAAGTTCGTATATGAGTCACCCGTGCACTTCTCGGCGGTGGGCGAGGTCTTCGGCGCGAGCGGCGTCCTGTTTACCTGGCACTGCGACAAGTTCACGGCTTGCCATCTGCGCGCCTGGCTGCAAGTCACGATCCGGTCGCACAGGACTGGTAAGGAGAGCCGCGGCACGTTCGCGCTGAGGAAGATGTCGATCGGTGCCGGGAAGACGCACCGCATCCAGCTACTGCTGACCGGGTTCGGCAAGGCGGTCGTGAGCCACTTCGGCAGCTACAGCATCGTGCGGGCGTCCATTCTCGCGGTGACCCCGGGCAACGTCCACAACGTGCACAACGTGGTCATCCGTCGGCCGTAGTACTGCGATAGGAAAAGGTGCGCGCCATCGGAGGCGACAGCCATCCGCCGGCGCGCACCTTCGCGCTCAGACCTGCTCGGTGAATGTCCCCGACCGGGCGCGCTCGACCATCTCGGAGAGCACGTAGGAATCGAGGTGCTTGCGCATCGATCCGGAGAGGTCCTCCCACACGTCGAGCAAGACACACTGGCCCTCGTGTTCACACGCCCCGTTCTCGTGCGGCCGACCGAACGAGCCGACCGCGATCGGCCCGTCGACGGCGGAGACGATCTCACCGAGGGTGATCTGTTTTGGCGAGCGGGCGAGCACATAGCCACCGCCGACACCGCGTTTCGAACGGACGAGCCCGGCGCCTTTCAGCGCCAGCAGGATCTGCTCCAAGTACGGCTGGGGGAGTCCGGTGCGCTCGGCAAGGTCGCGGACTGACGTCGGGCTCTCGCCGTCGTCGTGGAGCGCGAGCGACAAAAGCGCCCGACAGGCGTAGTCGCCGCGCGTGGAGACGCGCACGCTCCCATCGTAGGACCGCCACGACCTGCACCTATGCTCCTTTTCGTGAGCAGAATCACCGGCACTGACGAGGTGATGTCGCCCGCCGGCGATCACAAGGGCGACGACTCCTTCCTCGTTCCCGACTATGGAGGGCGGTGCCTGACCGAGCTTGTTCCGACGCTTATGCGTCTCGACGAGCTGAAAGTGCGCGCAGCGCTGCCGGACTGGGTTCCTCCGTCTGTCGCCGAAGCGTCGAAGATCGTGCTCTTGATCCTCGACGGGCTCGGCGCGGCGCAGCTCGCCGAACGAAAGGTGGTCGCGCCGACGATGTCGGCGATGGCGTACTCCACGTTGACCTCGGTCGCCCCGACGACGACCGCCTCGGCCCTCACCTCGATCGTCACCGGGAGGACGCCCGCCGAGCACGGCGTTGTCGGCTATCGCGTCCGCGTCGGTGGCGAGGTGCTGAACGTGCTGCGCTGGACGACGCCGTCGGGTGACGCCCGCAACGAGGTGCGCCCGCGCGCCTTCCAGCAGTTCCCACCCTTCCTCGGAAGAAGGGTGCCCGTCGTCTCGAAGGCCGAGTTTGCCCGCACCGGCTTTACCGAAGCCCACCTGTCCGGCGCGGACCTGTTGGGCTATCGCCTCTCGTCGACGCTTCCCGTGCTGATCTCCGAGGCGCTCGATCGCGGCGCACCCTTCGTTTACGCCTACTACGACGGCATCGACACGATCGCGCACATGACCGGACTCGGCGCGTACTACGACGCCGAGTTGCACGCGACCGACGGCCTAGTCGAAGACATCGTCGACCGTCTCCCGAAAGATGCGGCGCTCGTCGTTTCGGCGGACCACGGACAGGTCGAGGTCAACGCGGCTCCGATCGGCATCGGCGACGAAGTGATGGCGGACGTCGACGGCTTGTCGGGCGAGGGTCGGTTCCGCTGGTTGCACGCGCGTCATGGCGCCGCAGATCGGGTCGCCGAGATTGCCGCGCAGCGATTGGGCGATCTCTGTTGGGTGCGCACGCTCGACGAGCTCGTCGACGCAGGGATCTTCGGGGGGAGTCTTCCCGATGCTTTCCGACGGCGCCTTGGCGACGTCGCGCTAATGGCGCGCGCGCCGGTGTCGTTCTTCGACCCGGCCGATCCCGCCGACGCGCACCTCGTCGGCCGTCACGGATCGCTGACCAAAGAGGAGCTGTTGGTGCCGTTGCTCGGGGTAGCGAAGTGAGGATCTACACGCGCCGCGGCGACGACGGGACCACGGCGCTTCGCGCCGGCGGCCGCGTCGGAAAGGACACCGCGCGCGTCGAAGCCCTCGGCTCGATCGACGAAGCCCAAGCCGTACTCGGCGTCGCGCGGGCGGCGTGCGCGGACTTGGGAGAGATCCCGGGAGTCCTCATCGGCGTCGAGCGCGATCTGTGGGTGTTGATGGCCGAGGTGGCGACGGATCCCGATCATCTCCGGCGACTCGAGCCCGGGGTCAGCGAAGTGACGACCGAGATGGTGGAGCGCTTGGAGTCGCTGATCGACGCGCATTCGCAAGCGACCAGCGAGATCACGGATTTCACGGTGCCGGGAGAAGAACCGTTATCCGCCGCGCTTGAGGTTGCGCGGACGGTCGTCCGCCGCGCTGAACGGAGGTTGGTCGCGGTGGAGCTGAAGCCCGAGAGTTCCGCGCCGGCATACTTGAATCGCCTCTCGGACCTTTGCTGGACGCTCGCCCGGGCAGTCGAACACGATCATCGATTCGCGAAAGACGAGGGAGGCAGCAAGTGACGTTGGCGCTCGTGCAGGGGAGCGGCTCCGAAGACGGGATCACCAGAGCCCGCCCGGTGTTCGCGGGTCTCGTCGACCTTGGCGGGTCATCGGATCCGGACGCCGTCGTGCTCGAGGCGCAGGGCTGCAAAGGCGATTTAGGCGAGTGCGGGGTCGTCCCCGACGGCGACGCTTCGATTGCCTTCGTCGTCGGTCTTGGGCCGAAGGACGAGCTTGACGCGGAAGCATGCCGGCGCGCCGGAGCGACACTCGCCCGGGCGACGAAGAACGTGGACGAGGTGACGGTCGATCTGCGTGGTGTAGAACGCGATGGGCTCTCGGCGACCGACGCGATCTGCGCGTTCGGAGAGGGTGCGGCCTTGGGCGCGTACCGATTCAACGGACGTCAGAATCGCTCTAACGACACAGCGAAGCTGGCGCGTCTTGTCCTCGTCGGTCCGGACGATCGCTCAACGGCCAAGGCGATCTCTCGCGCGTCGGCCCGAGCGGAGGCGGTCAGCCTGGCGCGCGACCTCGTCAACGCGCCCGCCGTTGATAAGACCCCGACGCGTTTTGCCGAGATCGCCACCGAGGTCGGGTCGCGCGAGGGACTTTCGGTCACCATCTACGAAGAGGCGCAAATCCGCGAGATGGGACTCGGCGGCTTGTGGGCGGTGGCGAAGGGATCGGCCGAACCGCCTCGTCTCGTGCGGATCGAATACACCCCAGAAAATCCCCTCACGACGGTCGCGCTCGTCGGCAAGGGGATCACGTTCGACTCGGGCGGGATTTCATTGAAGCCGCTCGCCTCGTTGTTCACGATGAAAGATGACTGTGGCGGCGCGGCGGCGGTCCTCGGCGCGATGTCCGCGTGTCGCGCACACGACGTGCGGGTGAAGGTGGTGGGGTTCCTGCCCTTGACCGAGAACATGCCGGGAGGTCGCGCGCAGAAGCCCGGTGACGTCTTCACCGCCCGCAACGGCAAGACCGTCGAGGTGCTGAACACCGACGCCGAAGGTCGCCTCGTGCTCTCCGATGCGCTCAGCCTGGCGGCGGAAGAGGCTCCCGACGCGATCGTCGACATCGCGACGCTGACCGGCCCGATCATCGTCGCGCTCGGCAGGCAGCTCGCCGGGTTGATGGGTAACGACTCGCGCATCGTCGATGCCGTCCAGCGCGCGGCCGCTGTTGCTGGGGAGCCGGTCTGGCACCTCCCGTTACCGGCGGCGTATCGCAAGCTGCTCGAGACCGACGTCGCCGACTTGAAGAACATCGGGCCGATCGGAGAGGGTGGCTCGCTCGTCGCCGGCCTCGTGTTGGAGGAGTTCGTCGGCGACGTCCCTTGGGCACACCTCGACATCGCCGGTGTGGCGTGGACCGACCAGTCGCGCGGCTATCTGCAAAAGGGCGGCACCGGATTCGGTGTGCGCACCCTCATCGAGCTGCTCGAGCATTACGAGCCGATCGGCGACAAGTCGGAGGCGAATCCGAAGGGGAGAAAGGTGATCCGATGAGCGACGAGACGACCTCCACCGACGGCGCCCCGGCTGCGCGAGACGAGTCCGCGGCGAGCGGGTCAGGTGAGCGACCGATGCGGCCGTTCACCCTCGCCCTTGACATCGGAGGGACCGGCCTCAAAGGCTCGGTGCTCGACACGGGGGATCGCATGGTCGCCGACCGAGTGTCGATCCCGACGCCGTACCCGCTGCCACCGGCGCGGCTCGTCGACACGCTCGCCGATCTCGTCCGACCGCTGCCGAGTTTCGAGCGGGTGTCGGCGGGGTTCCCGGGCGTCGTCCGCAAGGGCCTGGTGCTGACCGCACCGCAGTTCTCGACCGAAAAAGGTCTCGGCTCGCGCATCTTGCCCGAGCTCGTCGAGAAGTGGAAGGGATTCCCGCTAGCTGACGAGTTGTCGAAACGCTTTTCCGTGCCGACACGCGTCGCGAACGATGCGGATCTCCAAGGGCTCGCGGTCGTCTCGGGCAACGGGCTCGAGTTCGTCGTGACCCTCGGCACGGGCGTCGGCACCGCGCTCTTCTACGACGGGATGCTGGCTCCCCACCTCGAACTCGCTCATGTTCCGTTCCGCAAAGGAGAGACCTTCAACGAACAACTGGGCAACGCGACCTTGGAGCGGATCGGGCCGAAACGTTGGCGGCGCCGCGTGCTCGCCGCGCTCGAGGTCTTCAAGACGCTGACGAACTTCGACCACTGCTATTTGGGCGGCGGGAACTCCCGGCATCTGAAAGGTCGCGTCGAAGAGCCTTACTCGATCGTCGACAATGTGGCGGGGATCCTCGGCGGACTACGGCTTTGGGACGCGGGACGTTCGATCGACCACCGAGACTGAAAGGCGCCCCTCAGTCCTTCGAGAGACTCTGCGCGCACTGCGCGGAGAGTGCAGATACGAGCTTCGACTCGGGCACGCGGTTCGATTCCGAAAGCGTCGTCATCAGCGCCTGCCAGTCTCCGTCGTTGCTTCCAGCGATCGCGGCCGGCTGCAGCGCTTTTCGGAGCAACGACTCAGCGCGTGCGCGTTCGCTTGCGGCGAGAGCTTGGTCGGTCGTCTTCGTGCTGCGAGCGTAAAGAGAGAGACTGCGCCGAACGTCGAGGCACGCCTCGTGGCCGAGCGTGGACGCCGAGGCGCCGCACGCGCTGGCTATGGTCGCCAAAGAAGAGACGAGCGCCGCAGCACCGACAAGGCGCCTGAGGCGAAGGCCCAGGCGCCTTGTGGTCATTGTTCGAGCCAGGCGGGGGCGGCGTCGAGGAGGAATCGGCTGACCGCGCGCGTCCGGTCAAAGGTGTCGCACAACAGCTCCTCGCCGGCGAGGACCTTTGCCAGCGAGACCTCGCGCCGGGCGACGATCGTGAGGCGACGGACCGGCGGGTCGGTCACAGAGCCGAAGGAGTCGGTGGCCGAGATCTCCAACGGGAGTTCGACCCCGCCAACACCGGCGAGGTCGATCGCGAGGCGCAAAAGATCGGGCCCGTTCGGAAGCGGCGGGATGCCCCAGTTGAAGGTGAGGGGGAACGACCACTTGTCGGGGGGTTCTTCTTCGTCGGGGAGCGCGACGACCGCGTCCTCGAAGTCGAGAAGGGTGCGCGGGTCGACTTCCAGCGCGAGGTGGAGATCGATCGGTCCGCCGCAGCCCTCCTCGGGATGGAGGTCGACCTCCCAAAATTGCCTCAGCGAGTACGTCTCGACGAAGTGCCGCTCGTCGTGGACGTGGAAGCCGTGATCGGTCGCGTGGTCCTTCAGTTCTGCGACGTACCCCGCGACGTCGATGACCGCCATCGAGACGAGTGTAGGGGAGGTGCCTCGCAGCTCACTTCCGGCGCGAGGCAGAGAACCGCCAAGGTGCGTCCATCACTGCAGGTAGCTTGCGTACGTGCACTCCCGCGACCTCATCGCCGTCATGGGTCGCGCCGTCGAGGCGATCAAAGAGGCGATCGCCGGCGTCGACGATTGGACCGAGCCGGGAGAGATCGACGGTCAGTATCGCATCGACCTCGCGGCGGACAACGCGGCGCTCGAGGTCCTGCTCGCGGCGGGACTCGGGGTGCTTAGCGAGGAGTCCGGTATCACCGAAGGCGACAGGGACCTGCTCGCCGTCATCGACCCCGTCGACGGTTCGACGAACGCGTCGCGGGGGATCCCCTGGTACGCGACGAGCATCTGCGTCGCCGACGCGGAGGGCCTGCTCTGCGCGCTCGTCGTCAACCTCGCCGATGGGACGCGCTACGAAGCCGCGCGTGGAGAGGGCGCGACGCGCAACGGAAGGGTGATTCGCCCGCGCGAGACCACGTCGCTTTCTGACGCGATCGTCGCAGTCTCGGGGCTGCCCTCGACGAAGGTGGGATGGCGGCAAGCGCGCGCCTTCGGCGCAGCGGCCCTCGAGGTGTGCGCGGTCGCTGACGGCGAACTCGACGCCTTCTGCGAATGGGGACGACGATCGCTCGGCGTGTGGGACTACCTCGCCGGGGTGCTCGTCGCGTCCGAGGCGGGAGCGGTCTGCGCGGATGCGTTCGGGAGGGAACTGTTCGTCCGAAGACACGATGAGCGAAGGAGCCCGGTGGCTGCCGCGACGACGTCGCTTCTCGCTGAGCTCCTCGCCGCGCGCCGCGCCGGGGAAGGCGAACGGGGTCGCGAATGACCGAATCCTCGATCGTGAATGGGCAAGCGGCATTCGCGGCACTCCTCGCGCTGCAGGAACAGGACTCCGCGATCGACGCGCTCGAGCACCGCCGGGCGACACTTCCCGTGCGCAGCGAGCTCGAGGATCACGAGCGCGCTCTCGCGCAGGTAAGAGGACATGAACGCGACGCGCTGCGGACCCGTGAGGCACACGAGGCGCGGCTTTCTTTGCTCGCGACCGAAGTCGCAGGAATCGTCGCCCGCGCGGCGCGCATCGATGAACGGTTGCGGAGCGGCGAAACGTCGTCGTTCCGCGACCAGGAGGCGATGGCGACAGAGATGGGCAACCTCGATCAGCTGCGGCGGGACCTCGACGACGAACAGCTCGTCGTGATGGAGGCGATCGAACCGCTGGAAAATGAACTCGCCTCCCTCGCTGACCAGGGAAAAGCGGAAGAGGACGAAATCGAGTGGGCGCGTGACGAGTTGGGCCGTGCGGAGGCGGAGATCGACCAGGAGATCGCGCACCTTCGAGAAAAGCGCAAGGAAATGGTGGCGACGATCCCGAACGCGTTGATTGCGGACTACGAGCGCCTGCGTTCTCGACTCGGGGGAGTTGGGGTCGCGCGCGTCGTCGGGGGGATGTGCGGCGGTTGCCACCTGACGATCTCGGCGACCGAGCGCGACCACCTCCGCCACGCCAAAGAAGACGAGGTCATCCACTGCGAACAGTGCGGGAGAATCCTCGTCTTGTGAATCTCGCCGCCACAGGCGGAGAGATCAGCGAAGGCTTCGGTGACGAACGCCCCTCTGCATAGCGACGATGATGAGCGCGGTGCACGCAACCGCGAGGACGAGGGCCAACAAGAACGAGTAGCGGTAGCGCAGACCGAAGACGATCCGTCCGATCAGCCCACCGGTGAAGGATCCCGCAATCCCCACGAGCGCAGTGGAGAAGATCCCCATCCGCTGGTGCCCTGGGACGACGAGTCGGCCGAGCGCACCAATCACGAGTCCCGAAACCAACATCGCGATGACGAGGTACAACATCGATACAGTTTCCCACCGCGCCTCGTGAGATTTGTCGCGGCGGTTGTCTTTCTTCTCTCCATACGTAAGGCTGTAATAGCGGCGAGAAGAAAATCATTGCGATGTCAGCTCTACCGGGCGGCACGCGATCTCGGCAACGTGCAAGCCGCAGAGCGTGGTCCCGGCTCGTAAGCGAAACGCGTCGTTCGTCGGAACCTGTATCGCAAGACGAATTCGTTCCTCGGAAAGTTCTTTCGCAACCTCGGGCGCTGAACCCCAGGCAACCGAACGGTGTCTTATGGACCGGTGTATCTAATGTCGAAACCGTCGGCCGCCGGTTGGCCCGGTGTCGAGAGCACAGTTCCGTGCTGAACGAGTTCGACTCCGTCCGTCGACGTGAGTGTCCATGATGGAAGACTTATCGCCAAGTTGGAGAACGAGATGGTGCCGTAGTTCGCGAACGGGGTGAGTTGACCGGGGCTCGGACCCGAGTCCTCGACGATCCACTCCGCCGAGTAGCCCCCGGAGTAGGTGAGTCGCTCGGTCGAGCCTTCGCGTGTGAAGACCCTCGGGCCGGCGTCCGGCGTGGTGCCGTAGGCGACGCCCGTCTCCATGATCCCTGAGACGTTCTTCGAGACGTCGTCGATCTTTGTAATCCAACGGCCGTTTCCCGTGCGGTAGACGTCCGCGGTGACGACATCGCCGGGTGATAGGCCGACACCCGAGTAGACGATCGACTCGTTCGGACTCGACGGGTACAACTCCCACCACGCATCGTCCTGTTGTGTCCCGTCGACGCATCGGTCCTCGATCCCGGTCTGCAAGAGCGCGCCCGAGTTCCCGCCACTCGGCCAGCTGACCCCGCCAAGGCCGACCCACTCCGAGACCGCGGCGTTCGGGGTGTCGCTGCAGTTGAGCGTGGGCACCGTCCACGTTCCAATCGCGTGGTCGATCACCGAGCTCGACGACGGGACGACGTATCCGGACCAGTTCGTGCTCTCGGAGTAACCCTGAGTCCCCGCCGGGGCAGGGCGGCCGGGTTGACCGGCGCGAACGACAATGGAAAGGAGGGTCCAGGTTTGAATCCGTCCACGGCGCGCGTAGGCACGAAACGTTTCGACTGTCGTCGCCGCTTTTGGATTGGCCGAGAAGGTGATGACGACACGCGCGATCCCGCTCGAGCAGTTCGTCCACGACCGGTGAAGATGCACCTTGACGACAAGATGACCAACGGGGGCGACCCGACAGGCTGAGGCACCCGTGGTCCGCATGGTCAGGGTGATAGTTCCTCCGCGAGAAGGAATGGATTCTCGAGTCGAGTGGAGCGATTCGATCTTCGGTCCGAACGCGCGAGAGACGTCCGGCTTCGGGGGCGTCGCGCCTCCCGCTCGCGTTGCAAGGAAGAGCATCAAGACCGTGACAACGAAGGCGATCTTGATTGTCATTCGCAGTTCGCGGACGGTCCGAGTCACGGTTCAAGCGGCGCGTCTATCGGCGTCAAGGGGACCTGCGGATGCAGGGAGGTGAGAGGTCATGGCGAAATAGGCGACGCCTGGCTCCATCGGCGTAGGAGACGTCCACGGCAAGTCGGGCACAGTCAGAAAGTACTGCGCTAAGGATCTCCGCCATCACTTGAGCCCTCTAGGGAAATCGTCCGCGCCGAGGCGGGTGCGCCGCGCTGTCGGGCGATGATTCTTCGACGTTAAAACTTTGACTGTCTACGAGAATCGAGGTGCAGGCTGTGGCACGTATTACGCCGTTTCTGTGGTTCGATGACCAGGCCGAGGAGGCCGTCAACTTCTACCAGTCGATTTTTCCGAATTCACGGATTCTGCAGATCGCTCGCTACGGGGAGGGAGGACCGGGGCCGAAGGGCGCCGTGATGACGATTCACTTCCAGTTGGACGGCAACGAGTTCCTCGCGCTGAACGGTGGTCCGGCAGATTACGGATTCAACGAGTCGATCTCTTTTGTCATCGATTGCCCGACGCAAGAAGATGTCGATTACTTCTGGGACGCGCTCGTGAACGGCGGAGAACCGATCGCTTGTGGATGGTTGAGAGATAGGTATGGGCTGTGTTGGCAGGTCGTGCCCTCGGAATTGGCCTCAGTTCTTGGCGACCCCGACCCGGGGCGGGCGAACCGAGCGATGCAGGCGATGTTGTCGATGCAAAAGCTCGACATCCGGGCGATGAAAGAGGCGGCCGCGGGAGCTGGGTGAGTCGGGGTGACCGTCGCCGTTGGACGTCCCCGCGCCTGGCACGCTGGCCAAGGCCCCCCGTGCGACTGAGTCGATGCATCGCGCGAAGTCGATTCGGGCCCGAAGCACTCGAAGATCGGGGCCGCGCAATACGCCGAAAGACCCATTTGAGCGACCCACCAAAACTCCGCATCGGTCCTTCGGTACACGTCTGACCGGGTGTCATTTGTCAGTTGGGTGACGGGTCAACTGCTCGTCAACTTCAGTTGATTCTTAGGTCCATACCAACTAATAACTGACCGTCATCCGATGAGACGAGGAGGAAGCCAGTTATGGCTGGACCCGAGCGCAAGCGTTTTGAGAAGGCCGACGAAACTCGCGCGTTTCAGGACAAGGGACGGGTGGAGATTGTCAACGTCGGCGACGGCGTCGTCGGACGCGCAACATTTGAGCCGGGCTGGAAGTGGTCCGATCATGTGAAGCCGATGGCGGGCACTGACAGCTGCCAGGCTGCGCATTTTGGGTACGTCTTATCGGGTCGCCAGGTCATCCACATGGACGACGGGACGGAGATGGAAATCGGGGCCGGCGACATCGTCTCCATTCCAGCGGGACACGATGGCTGGACCATTGGGACCGAGCCTTGCGTCGTGCTCGACTTTGCGGGCATGGCTAATTACGCAAAACCGAGCTGACTGCGATTTGGCGCGGCGTCGTATAGATCTGCACCGCTAGCTCACTCTGGCACTAAGGAATGCTCGAGCGTCACGGGGTGTTCGGCCAAATGCCGAGCGAGACATAGGACAGCTACCCGCGCGTGGAAGATCGAGGGGCGGCTTCACCTTCGCGCTGATAGCGGGCGAGGGCTTGTTACCCGAAGCAAGAGACGCCGTAGAAGTGGGCGAGAATGTGGTCGTGCAGCCCGAGACGCGCTATGCGCTGAGTGGCGATATCCACATCGCCTATCAGCTAGTCGGCGACGGACCATTCGATCTCGTATTTGTCCCCGGCTTCGTCACTCACATGGAGTTCCAATGGAAGCTGCCTGACTTTGCCGACTTCCTAAACCACTTGGGCTCGTTCTCTCGGTTGATTCGATTCGACAAACGCGGCACCGGGATGTCCGACCCTGTGACCGGCGCTCCGAGCCTCGAGACACGTATGGACGACGTCCGGGCAGTGATGGATGCGGTGGGCTCGCGGCGTGCTGCGTTCTACGGGCTGTCCGAAGGCGCGGCGATGAGCATCCTGTTCGCGGCCACCTATCCTGAGCGGACCGCCGCGCTGGTCGTTCGCAGTTGTTCCCCAAGGACAATGTGGGCGCCGGATTTTCCGTGGGGGCGAAGCGAAGATGCGTATCAGCGCGAAGTTGATCGAGCGTTGCGGGTCTATGGGTCGCGCGCGGATGCTCGCGAGTCCGTGCGAGCACTTGGTATGCACGACGAAGACGAGATCGAGGCATTCATCGATTTCGTCAGGTACGCAGCAAGTCCGGGGATGCTCGAGGCTCTGTACCGCATGAATAAGGAGATCGATATCCGCGAGGTTCTCCCAGCGGTGCGCGTGCCGGCGCTCGTCCTTCACGGGAGCGAGGATGAGATTGTCCCCGTCGAGGTTGGCGCCTACACAGCGCAACGACTCCCGTCGGCGCGGTTCGTCGAACTCGAAGGGATCGGACACCTGGCGCTCCGGGCTGGGGCAGGGTCGATCGAGCACGAGATACGGCGCTTCCTCAATGATGCCTGGGAAACCGGCGGCTGGGAGGAGTCCGAACCTGATCGGATGCTCGCAACGGTTCTCTTCACCGACATAGTCGAGTCGACGTCGAAGGCAATCGAGCTCGGTGATCGGCGCTGGCGAGAGTTGCTCGGCCAGCACAACGCGTTCGTGCGACGAGAGCTGTTGCGATTTCGCGGCCGCGAGATTGCCACCACCGGAGATGGTTTTCTCGCCACGTTCGACGGTCCGGCGCGAGCAATCGGCTGTGCTCGCGCGATCGTCGACGGCGTACATGATCTCGGTCTTGCTGTACGCGCTGGACTGCACACCGGGGAATGCGAAATAGCAGACGGGAACGTCACGGGGATCGCTGTCCACACCGGCGCGCGAGTGGTCGAGCAGGCACTCGCAGACGAAGTTCTCGTCTCGAGCACGGTGAAGGATCTCGTCGCTGGCTCGGGAATCAAGTTCAAGGAACGAGGAATCGGCGAATTGAAGGGGATCCCGGGAGAATGGCGACTCTTCGCGGTCGACCGCGCCTCATAGGCGCTGCACACACGTCGCGTTTAATAGAAAGGCCGTAGCAACCTGCCGTCTCCGAGTTCTCTGAGCAGAACCATGACCAAACGGCGTACCCTCACGGTCGACCTTGATATTGCAGAGGGGGTGCAATGAAATGACCGTGAACGAAGAGAAGTTGATGGGTTACGTGCACCAGGCGGTCGGGGACTTCGGGTCCGTGCTGTCGGCTGCACTGGTCAACATTGGCGACAAGCTCGGCCTGTTCAAGGCGATGGTGGGAGCGGGACCACTCACCCCAGCTCAGCTGGCACAAGAGACAGGCACTACCGAGCGCTATGTGCGCGAGTGGGCGAACGGCCTTGCCGCAGCGGGTTACGTCGACTATGCGGGCGATGGCCGCTATGTGCTCAACGAGGAACAGGCGATCGCGTTTGCGGATGAGTCGAGCCCCGCGTACGTGATCGGCGGCTTCCAAGCGATGCTGGCTGCGACCCGCGTCGTGCCGAAAGCGGTGAACGCCTTTCGCACGGGGGACGGCATCGGTTGGCACGAACATGACCCGGACCTGTTCCAAGGCACGGAGCGATTCTTTCGGCCCGGATACGCGGCGAACCTCGTCCAGTCTTGGATCCCGGCTCTCGACGGCGTTGACGCGAAGCTGCGGGCTGGTGCCAAGGCCGCCGACGTCGGCTGTGGATACGGCGCCTCGACGATCATCATGGCGGCGCAGTATCCGAACTCGCGGTTTTGGGGTTTCGACTACCACGAGCCGTCCATCCGTCACGCGAACGAGATGGCCGCGGCGGCCGGTGTGTCCGACCGGGTCACCTTCGAGGTCGCCAATGCCAAGGAGTATCCCGGGACGGATTTCGATCTGGTCTGCCACTTTGACTGCCTGCACGACATGGGCGATCCGGTCGGCGCGGCGACCTATGCTCGCAAGTCGCTGAAACCCGACGGGCACTGGTTGCTTGTTGAACCATTTGCCAACGACGACATCGCCGAGAACCTCAACCCGATCGGTCGCGTCTTCTACTCGGCGTCCACTCTGATCTGCACGCCTGCTTCGCTCTCTCAGGAGGTGGGGGCAGGACTTGGCGCGCAAGCCGGCGAAAGCAGGTTAAGAGAGGTAGCCGAAGCAGCGGGGTTCTCGTCGTTCCGGCGCGCCACTGAGACACCGTTCAATCTCGTCTTCGAGGGACGGCCTTAGATTCGCGTTTAATCGAACCCAATTGAGCCACCTCTGGCCGGATTCTGACGACCGGACGAGGGAAGCGGTCGACGTCGTCCTCGGAGCGTTACGCGGACATTTCGCGGACACTGGGAGGCTGATTAGGGCCGAACCTCCCTGGTCAGCACCAATAAATGCGGCGAGCCGGCCTATAGGCGGGATTCTGATCGACGCAAAACCGTGATCTGCGACTTCCCCTTCTTTCCTGTTTGAACTGCTATTTCGCGCCAACTGGAAGCGGTTGCTGCCGGTTGATGCCACTTGCTTCGCGCACGGATCGCGCACGGAACGCGCACGCCGCCAGAGGGTCGTTTGCGATTCAAGTGGCCAGTGGATGTGGTTCACACCCCTACGGATTACGTCAGCGATCTTTGGCGCTTGCCTGAGGCTCCGAAACGACGAAGCGGTTAACGGACCGGGGGTCGCTTACGAAGGGCTTCCAAACGAAGCCAGGTCTAATTCGTCGGACCTCTTGTCTCCTCGAACATTGTGAGCCAGCTCCGCTGTACGTCGAACTGTGTTCCGGCGGTATCTGGCCAGCTGCTATCGCAGCATGAGGCGGATGCGTTCGAGAAGTTCATGTGCGGGAAACGAGCGTGAAAACCTTCGGAAATGCCCAAATAGCACTATGGCGAGGTGCTCGTCCTAGTTCGCGTCGCGCTTGACGACCGGCCCGGAGAATTGGCGTTGGCTGCTGCTGCCATCGCCGAAGCCGGCGGGAACATCCTCGCCATGGATGTCGTCGAACGCGACAACACAAAAGTGATCGATGACTTCGTCGTCGAACTCGGCGATGCCGGGCCAGCTGTGGTCGCCCAATTTCTCAGCTCGGTGCCTGACATGGTGGTCGATTGTGTACGGATGACCTCCGAGAGCGGGCTCCACCGCGAATTAGAGCTCCTCAGCGCTCTTGTCTCCAATCAGCGGCCGAGCCTCGACCTGCTGGCAAGGCTCGTTCCGGCGATCGTTCACTGTGACTGGGCAATCGTCATCTCGTCGCTCGGACCCGCAGTTGTCGTGACTCACAGCAGTGCCGCCGGACCCCGGATCCGCTGGTCTGATCTGCCGTGGCTACCAATCTCGGTGCCACAATCGCTCGATCCGGATGCCGACTGGGTGCCCGACTCTTGGCACTCCCTCCGTCTCTCACTCGCCGCCGCGCCGGTTGACGTTGACACGGCAATGCTCGTCTGCCGCACAGCTGGCCCGAGCTTCCGCAGCAGCGAACTCGACCGATTGGGACAGCTCGGTTGGCTCGCCGGGGGATTGCTTCAGACGGCTCTGGGATCGGGTTCGCTTTCTACGGTCGCCTGATCACAGCATCGGTTTCGTCGCCGGTCCAGTAGGAACAGCCTGCGTCATCGTCACTCAGAACATCCCGCCGCCCGATTTACTAAAAGGCATGGGATACACCAAGTGGACCGGGATTATCCGATTACGGATTACGTCAACGATGAATGGCGCTTGCCTGGGGCCCAAATCGATTACGGGTGTTAATGATGGGGGAGTCGTAGTTCTGTTTGTCAATGTGCCTAAAGTTGGCCGGGTTTATCAATGAGGCTGGTGCAGTAGTGGGCGATCGATCCGCCATCGAGTGGACCCAGGCGACCTGGAATCCGACCACGGGCTGCAATCGAATCTCGCCCGGGTGCGACCGCTGCTATGCGCTCACGCTTGCGAAGCGTCTCAAGGCGATGGGCGTGGATAAATACCAAGCAGACGGGGACGAAGTTACCTCGGGCCCTGGATTTGCTCTGACGCTGCATTCGGATGTGCTCGACCTACCCAAGAAGTGGACGACCCCGAGAACGGTGTTCGTTAATTCGATGAGTGATTTGTTCCATGACGACGTACCGGTCGAGTTCATCGAGCGGGTTTACGGAGTTATGGCCGCAACGCCACAACACACGTACCAGATTCTGACTAAGCGCTCGCGTCGCCTCGTTCGGTTGAGCAGTCGCATTTCGTGGCCCTCAAATGTGTGGATGGGCGTGAGCGTCGAGAACGAACGCTACGCGTTTCGTGCCGATCATCTCCGCGAGGTTCCGGCGGCTGTTCGATTTCTTTCGATAGAGCCGCTCATTGGACCGGTACGGAATCTTGATCTACGAGGCATCGATTGGGTGATCGTTGGCGGAGAAAGTGGTCCTGGTGCAAGACGACTGGATCCCGGATGGGTAATCGAGATTCGGGATCAGTGTGTCGTCGAAGGAGTGCCCTTCTTTTTCAAACAGTGGGGCGGCCGAACTCCGAAGGCCGGAGGGAGAGAAATCGAGGGTCGAATCTGGGACGAAATGCCGACAAAAGGGCGCGTAGGTGCCTGCTAGCTCAGAATTCTTTGGAGAACGGCATCCCCAGGCAGTTCTCAAACACGGAATCCTGACCAGATACGCGTACTACTTTGCTTCTCGAGCCGGGTTAGCGACGCAGGGTCGTGTTGCCTTCATCGATGGATATGCCGGTGAAGGCCGATACAAAGACGGAACACCAGGCTCGCCGATATTGCTCGCTTCCGAGGGGACTCGGGCGCAGATCGTGCACCGTCGTGTGATGCTGGCTTTCGTTGAGCGAGACGAAGAGCGCCGCGAAGCTCTCCGCGAGTCCCTCGAACTGCACTCCGTAAGACCTGATCAACTTCTCGGTGGAGACTTCCAGCAGATCGCTGATGCGCTCCTCGATAGGTATCACGACAACGCCGTCTTTCTGTTCGTCGATCCGTTCGGACTCGCAATCGACTACGAGACGTTTGCGCGCATACTTTCCAGATCGCTAAAAAGACGGCCAATTGACGCGCTGTACCACTTCAGTCTATCGACAGTGGCGCGCATGGGTCGCCTTGCCGTGAGTGACTCGGCAGACGCGCAGAAGGCGGCAGCTCAACTCGAAGCAGCGCTTGGTTCGGTCCCGTGGCGTGGCTACTTCGAAAATGCGAACCAACCCGGAGACCCAACACGAGCTGCAATCGCCGTTGCGCGACAGTTCGGACAACTGATCCTTGAGTCCACCGGAATACGCAGCACAGCGGTCGAGGTTCGCCAAAACCCTGACCAGTTGCCGAAATACCTCTTGATGTTGTTCTCGGCTGACCGTCAAGCCCACTGGGACTTTGCAGATGTTGCGGGAATGGCCCACGTGGATTGGCTCCATCACTGCGAACACGTTGACTACGACGCCTTCATGAGTCAGCAAGAGAGCGCAGGGCTGCAATCGCTATTCCCTTTATCTGCTCCGACGCGCAGCGATATAGACGAACGGATTGCCGAACTTGCGCACACGTTCCTCACGCGCCATCTGCGCCGAGTGCTCGCTGAACAAGGATCGCTCACACCGATCGACGCAATCGAGGACACATACGGCGAGATGCTCGGGCGCGCCCGTGTCACACACGTTCGCGCGGCTGTTAAAGCTCTTTACGCAGCGGGACAGATCGATGACGACGGAAAGGGCAAGTTTTGGACAAGAAACATCCGTTGGATGAGTGACTGATGTCGGACTCTCACTCGGCGGGCCTTTCCAAGTTGCCAGTTGGGTGTGGGCTAACCGATCTCACCGCCGTTCGATCCTGTACACCTCCTGCCCCACGGTCTCACGCACAGGATTCATCGATGGTGGGGACTCCCCTTCCCCATGCATGGTCATCATCCTCGTGACCATGCATGTAAACGTCGCTACGTTCTCTCAACGTGGAACTTGAAGACTTTCTCGCCCTTCCGCTCGTGGCACGCGTTGCCATGAACTGCCCTCGGGGACCGACGATTCGCCCGATCTGGTTCCTATACGAAGATGCTGCGTTCTGGTGGCTGACTGGTTCGTCGTATTCCCGACTCGGCGAATGGCTCGCCCGTGATCCACGGGTGGCTTTGGTTGTCGATACTTGCGATCTTTCAACTGGAGAGGTTTTGGGCGTGACAGCAGTCGGGCGTGCCGAAGTTGGACCATTGGACGTCGACCGGGCAAAGCGCAAGTTGGCGAAGTATCTCGGCTCAGACGAGGAGCTTTGGGATCAACGGTTTCGGGAAGCCTTCCTCGATACGACCACTCGCATCGTTTCGCTCCGACCGGATCATCGATTGAGGCTGCGTGACCTTTCCTTCACGCCGAGCGTGTCGACGATTCACCCACGTAATCCTCGAAGGTGAGGAATCGGTCGTCATACATGGTCCCGAAGAACGTGACCATGTATGAGCGGAACAACGAAGCCTCAATCCGACGAATCGACCACGAACGGCACGTGCAGAGATTTCGCTGCTCGTTTCAAACTTCGTGCGTGAGCGATCTATCGGACGGCGTCGACATGTCCGTCGTGCAGGATGCCTGACAAAGGGCAGGAGATCGGTTTGCCTCGAAACCCTTCAAGACGATATCGACTTCGTCGTAGAGAGGAATGAATGGGTAACCGAGCGGTGAGCATCAATGTGCTCGATGTATTATCGAGCTGGTTCCACCGGCGCCAGCCGACGTACGGCGCATTGGGTATCAGTGCCTCAATCACGTTGGGATCTGAAGATAGGGTCCCCCGATCAGCATGGTTGGATTTCGAAACCGAAGAGAGGTCTGCTCGCCTGATCGTTTGGTCGAATGGGCAAGCGGAATTGACTGTCGGAGACCTTGTCGGAAGAACGATTCTGCTGGACGAGCACCGAGAGATTGAAACAGAGGTCGGGCTAAATGATGCGGAACGTACCATTCTCTCATTGATGTCTTAAGCGGCCCTCCTTTGCTTCATCGCATGTCGTGCTGATCACCTGCGCTTCGCAGAACAGCAGCGCACAGTCCACGTTCACACGTTCGCCGCTCGTCCTACCACAGATAACAACAACCAGACAGAATTAACCCCTCGAACCATGCGAATCAAGCAGTACGCGTACTTTGCGATCTACAGCGATGCGCTCACCGCTAGCGATGTCACGTCACTGCTCAGGATGGAACCCGACGATTTCCATGTCCGAGGCTCGCAAACCTCGACTCCGGCAGTGCCAAGGTCGCACCGCTGGCGAATCCGATGCGATGAACGTGGCCTCCCGGTGGACGATCAGATACGAAGACTTATTATTCGTCTCGACCCGTATCGGCAGGCGCTCGTCAAACTTGCAAGCGATCTAGCCGAGCAGCACCCTCCGGGGCGAATCGTGCTTGGCGTGGTGCGTAAATTCGACGATGAGGAGGGAGAAGAAGAGGAAGACTCGGTAATCGTGCTCCCCGACGGTTCAACATTGGAACGCCTGCCTGGTCAGCATCAACTGTTGGGATGGAGTCTGGACTCCAAGATGCTCGAATTCGTGCGGACCGTCGGGGCTGAAATTGACGTGGACGAATACGGATGAACAGATTTTGTTCGACTGTCAATCAGCCCATACATGGCCAACATTCGATGACCATCTATGACGAACCGGACTCAACGAGTGGCGATCAGCCGCTACCACGCCCGATTTGAGGAAGTGATCCAGTTCTCAGCTGACGTGTTTCACGTTTACGAATTGCTGTTTGAACAATTCGAGCAGACACAGCAGCGAGTGCCGACGTGACGAGCGGAGCGATGACCCGGAGAGCCAAGCGAAACGCAGGGTGAAGGTTTCGATTTCGTCGGATGACGACCCGTTCAACGATCTCCCATGCAGCAAAGCCAGTCACTCCGCCGCTCGGACTCGTAATCTCCCACCGACTTCGACCGCTGATGCTTCGTATAGGCATCGTTCGCCTCGTAATTCGTTGCAACATCAAGCGGACTTCTTCTTGTCCGTTTTCGGGACGATCGTCAGTGATCCGGCGGCTGGAACAAACGAGGACTCTGTTCCATCGTCCCATTTCACCCGCACGAGCGGACCTTGAGTGGCGGTGACCACACCCGATCGGGGCGGGGTTCCGACCTTTTCGGATTCGACGACGATGTGGTCGTTGATCTTGACCATTTGCACCTCCTGAGCAGTGCAGCCACTAGCCCGCCTCAAATCTACGATTAGTCAGGGAATCAAGAACAGCGCCAGATTTGTCGTAACCACAAATACCATGGCCGCTTCACTGGGGGGACACGTTGCGACACCTTGATGCGGCTCTCGTCGCATCGGCCGTTGGCGCAAACGGCGTGATCCTTTTGATCATTCTTGCGATCCTGGTCTTTGAGGCTGCAAGCTTGTGGAAGATCCTCACCAAAGCCGGGCGCCCTGGGTGGGCGATCCTCATCCCGATCTACAACTCCTACGTATTGATCAAGATCGCCGGTAAATCGGGGTGGTGGCTTCTGCTCTTCTTCATCCCATTCGTCAACGCCGTCGCCCTGATCATCATCTTGAACGAGCTGGCGAGGAGTTTTGGTCGGGGCGGCGGGTTCACGATCGGTCTCGTGTTGTTGCCGTACATCTTTTTCCCGATACTCGGATTCGGCTCAGATCAGTACGTCGGTCCTGGCGGACTTCCCTCGGACTACCCGTCTTTTTGACGACGTTCGATATGTCGACATGGCTCATCAAGGCGACGGCGAAGTCGCCCGTTTCTCGTGACCGTCATTGCTCGTGAGGCTCCGAACGCTGACCTCTACGTATTGCGCACCCCGAAAGAAGTGCGGCGCTTCCTCTCTGACGAAGCCTCGGACACGTCCTGAGGCGCTTCTCTTGCGTGCGGGCTAATCGATCTCACTTCAGCTCGGCTCTCAGTACCTCCTGATCGAGCATTTCACGCACAGGAAACATCGATTATGGGGGGGTCTGCTCTCATACATGGTCATCAAGACAGTGACTTTCTATGCGTGACGAGCGACATCGTTCCTAAAGGCTCCTCCGATTTGACCGTTAGATAAACAACGGCGATCACGGGAGACGAAGCCGATGGCCCATTTGCTTGCTTCGGCTACAGGACCAGTCGTCATCGTCTACCTGCTGCTCGTCGTCTTCGAGATTGCGGCGTTGTGGAAGTTGTCTACCCAGGTCGGTCGACCGCGTCGAGGCGGTTTTGCGATCGGATCGTTCTTCTTGTCGCCGATCTTCGTACCGATGCTTCCGGCCAAGGCATCCGTTAACACGGTTCACGAACCAACTTCGTGCCGCTTTCGTAATCGCCATCATTAGTCGGCCAGATTCTTATCCGGGACCAAAGGTCACCGATGAGCGAGTTCATAGCGATCGATTTCGAGACCGCCAACGAGAAGGCGGGCAGCCCGTGCTCGGTGGGATGGGCTGTATCAGAGAACGGCGCCGTCACGAACCGAGGCTCTTTTCACATCCGGCCGCCTGAGTTCCGCTTTAACTCGCTGAATATGTCGATAAATGGAATTCGCCCAGAAATGTGCGAGAAGGCGCCGGAGTGGCACGACGCTCTCGATCGACTCGTGACAATTATCGACGGACGACTTGTCGCCGCCCACTATGCGCCGTTCGACATCGCCGTAATCCGTCATTCCTGCGATGAGACCGGGGTCGCTCGCCCCGAACTGCGATTTACGTGCACCTGCCGCATCGCCCGAATGGTGTGGCCGGGGTATGCCTGTTATTCGCTGCCGGACGTCGCTGATCTGGCCGGGATCGGGGGATTTGATCATCACGACGCTTCCAGCGATGCCTGGGCGTGTGCGGCGATCGCCAACGTCGCCGTTCGACGACGGAATGCTGCCGGACTCAATGAACTTTTGTCTCAGCTCAACATTGTTCCCGGATTATTGGCACCTGGTCTTTACGACGCCGCTCAGGACGAATTCGAGTCTCACCACGTGCCGACTGAACAGACTGACGGAACAATCGTTAATCCTGGTCGCCCGTTCTTCGGTCGAAAAGTTGCATTCACTGGCGGTCTCGATTCGATGACTCGTCACGAAGCTCAGCAAGCCGTCCTCAACGCCGGTGGTAAACCGTCGACGAGCGTTTCAAAGCTGACGGATTACGTGGTCGTCGGGGGTGAGTTTCACGGACTTCTTCAGGATCACCTGAGCCACAAGCTCGAATCAGCGCTCAAACTCAGGGCGGCCGCTGCCTCGATCGAGCTACTCAGCGAACACGACTTCCTGGCGATGCTCCGAGCCGGTTGAAGTTCGGCTCTGAGAAGCCGCATCAAGAAGTTTGAAGTTCGAGACTCTGCGTTGGCTATTTCGGGTCGCCATACCTGGTCATCGGGATCGTGGCCACGTATGTAGTCGGGACGAATCGCAGCGCCCGACCGCAGAGGGTCGATGCCGTTCAAGGACTTGCACTGTGCATTATCCGATTACGGATTATGTCAACGGTGAACGACGCTTGCGTGGGGCCCCAAATCGACGACAAGACTTAATGGAGGGCAGGTCGATCACAGCGCTCCCGAATTACGCCCCTTGGCTCCAATAATCCGAGGCATGTGCAATTGGCTGTTCGCGACTAAACGTGACACTGCGCACATCACAACGGAGTGAGCCGCCACACTCGTGCCGTATGCACCGAATCGTGATCCCGCGTGTGCGTTTCCGCCAATGAAAAAACAATGCTGACCCGCGTTCTCAATCAGACCATCTTCCGTCCTGAGCCTCGTCAAGGAGAGCGCTCGCATCTGTGAGGGAAAGTGTCACCGTCGCCGTGACCAAGTTGAACCGAAGAACGAGCGCGTCGCCAATCTCAGCGCCACGCCGCCGGAGAAATGGGCCGTAGCCCCAGGAAGCCCCGTTATCATCGATCACAACAGTCCCTGTCGGTGACCCTTCTTGGGTGAGCGCTTCGAATTTCCTTCCCGCAACGTACCGAGCGATTACTGCAGGGATACCGATCACCGGATAGTTGGCGTTGCCGACGTCGACGGCAAGCTGCAAGCATCCGTCGCTGTCCCATAGGTAGTTGAGGGTTCGCCGTTGCCGAGATCGGGTTGCACTAATCGCCCGCAGCGCCTCTATTTGTGCGGGATCGATGCCGTATCCGCGCAGGCACCAAACATCGATGGCCGGGTGATCGAGGATGGGGCTGTAGGTCGTGAAAACGGAGAACGTGCTCCCGTTCACGCCGCGCCCGGTGACGGCCTCCTCCAGCTCAGCACGATCCATAACGCCCGTCGGGCAATCGCGCAGCACCTCGACGAAGGTTCGCTCGACGTCACCCAGCACGTCTCGGTAGTCCAGGGGCACCACCGACTCCACGGTTCTGTCGTCGTTGATGAGAAATTCAGGATGAGCAGCGTAAAAAGCGGTAAGGACGCCGATTGGCGGCACCACGTCAATTTGCCGAAAACGGTATCGGCGGCGCACTCCTTGTCGTGCCGTGGCGATGTCCAGTCGAGGCACCACCGAAAGCATGCGCTGAGTCACATTTCGAAGTCGATTGCGGCTTGGCGGGATGTCGGATATCCAGAACCAGTCATCACCCAAGAACACGACATTGGGCGACGACGACAACACCCGAGATATGCGCTCGGCCGCGTAGTCCTTGCCTGTGGCTCGGAGATCCGCCTGGACTTCCTCGATATTGGACACTCCCACTCGACAAACCTGTCGTTTCGCCGCGATCAAAGTCGCTCGGGCTTCATTTGGGCCTTGCGCGAGTACGTAGTCGACGTCCCGGACACTGTCGACGTGAAACGTAACTTCGTAACCCAATAGATCGGCTGCCCTCCGAATCACACTTGGGTCGATCGGGACTGTGCTGAGTCCTCGTTCGACGAGGAGGTTGCTCGCGTCGGGGACCGTCATTGGGGCGGCATCGGTAAGCGTTTCGACCGCAATCATCAGCTGGGGCAGGTATGCCCGCCCAATTCGGCTTAGGACCCGTTTGACGATTTGCCGAACTCGCTCTCGTGTTATGGAGAACTGTTCGCCGACCTCCTGCAAAGTGCGTAATCGACCGCCGCGCCATCCAAGGCGAGTTGCAGTGATGTCGACGTCCCGCTCCGATACGGCCACACTCCGCGCAAGCCGAAGCAATCCAATGTCAAGTGGGTCGGACGCGATCTCCGCGGCACGCGCCCGTATCCGAGGAAGCGCTCGTACCACTTCGCGAGCACGTTGACCTTCGAGATTGTTAAGCGTCTCCTCAAACAAGTCCGCCAGCGAGCCAGAGTATGGAGGGCTGACATCACTGAAGCGTGGGTCGTCCGCGCGAATCCGCTCGGACCAGTCCTCCTCGGATGCAGCTTCGAGATCGGTTCGAATCACCGCGTCAAGAACACGATCGGGAGCGCCCGCATTGATGGTGGAAATTGCGTCGGCGATGACCGCAAACTCAAGGACGCTTTTGACCCCAAGACCGGGAACCGCGAGCAGGTCCCCATAGGTCAACCGTTCCAGGCGATCCGGAGCAACTAGGCCGGTTCGCCGAAGAGCGTGCAGAATTCGCGGGGGCCACGGAACTTCGTTAAAAGTGAGACCAGACGGCCACTCTCCGTCCATAACTCGAACGTTTCGGATGATGGTGACCCGACCCGTCACCAGGTTGATGAGAAACCTTCCGACTCGAATTGGCACGGCGTCAAGATCGCGCCAGACGGTGGAATCGAGGGCCAAAGCCGTTGCACCAACCGGCAAGTCGAGTTCCCTGAGCAGCCAGTTGGGCAGAACGTCGGCCGCGAACGCCCGTCTCAGTGATTTCGGCAGAAGGGCCGTCTCGGGCTGGCCCCAACGGGGAATCTCCAGATCTGTCAAGACCATTTCATGACTTTACTGATTGCTGGACTTACTCCACGGGCTAGATTCGGGGTGCAATGGGAAAAACTCGAGGTAATTCCTTGACATCCCAGGTCACGGCTGCCGACCTCGTGATTCTTGCGCTCTATCAGCTCGGCGGAGGCGGAACTGTGGTTGACACCGAGGACGTCGCCATGCGCGCCCACGAACTCGGCCCTGGGCGATTTTCGTGGCGCAAGTACCCGGACCAAGTCAACCTTGAAATTGTCCGTGTGATGTTGTCGAACGCTCACAAGAGCGACAACGGCAACTTGGTGACGGGCACAGGAAGGAGCGGCTGGTCGCTCACTGACGCGGGTCAAAGGTGGGCGGAAGCGAACGTAGGACGTCTGGCCGGACAGGATCTCAGCAAGCCCAGGTCCGAACGCAGCGCCGGATCGATCGACGAACGCCGCTGGCAACGCGAACGTCGGCGGATGCTGACAACCGACGCCTGGCGACAGTGGAATGAAGCTGACGACGCTTCCCGCGTCACTCTGCAAGCGGCATGCGAAGTATTTCGAATTGACCGTTATGTGGTTGGGCGTAGCCGAGAGCTCAAGATCAATCGAATCCGGGAGTTATTCGCGGACGACGATGAACTCTCGCGATTCGTCGAGGCTGCGGCATCGGTCGTCCAACGGGAGGAACGAAGTGGCACAAGATTCGAGCATTGAATTGCTGGTGACTTCCCACGTAGGTCGCGACGTATTAGCCCAGGCGGCCCAGTTCAAGACGGAGGCCGCGGCGGTTTGGGAGTACGTCGTGAACTCGCTGCAGTATGTAGATCCTGGCGTAGAGCCTGCGGTCGACGTCGAAGTTAAACGCGACAGCATCATGATTTCCGACAACGGCTCCGGGATGGACGAAGACCGCCTGCGACACTTCTTCACTATGCATGGTGAAAATCTCGAACGTCGGGCGGGTCAAATTGGTCGCGGCAAATGGGGGACCGGAAAGAGCGCAGCCTTTGGCATTGCCACGGCGTTGTATGTCGACACAGTGCGCAATGGACATCGCAACGTAGTGAAACTGAGTCGCGACGCTATCGAAGCTTCTCATGGCGACGTAATCCCGCTCGATTGGAAAATTCGCAACGAGGCGGTCGAATCGCCCAATGGAACGGTGATCACGATTGGCGATCTCCTGTTACAACGTGTCGATAAGTCAGTGATTATCGAATACATCGAGCGTCACCTTTCGGCATTTCGGGGGACCAACCCGAAAGTGGCGGTCAATTCTCACGTCTGCGAATACCACGCTCCGCCTATTCGAAGGACGCAGAAGTTCTCACCTACCGAGGGCCAGGCAGCACTCTTAGGAAGTGTGGAATTGGTGATTCATTCGTCGACAAGACCGCTTCGAGACTGGGAGCAGGGCGTCACGGTGTTATCCGGGCCCGGCAACCTTGTAGCGATCGAACACGGCGGAATCGAGCACAAGGAGCTCGGCAATTATTTGTTCGGTGAGATCGATGTACCTGCCTTGGAAACATTCGACACCCAAATCCAGCCGTACGATCCCTCGCGTTCGTTGACCTTGAACCCACGGCACCCCGTGGTGGCGATGCTCCTCGGGTTCGTCGGATCAAAGCTTGAACAAGTCCGCCAAGGGCTTGTTGCGGACGAAAGGGAAGCCCGACAAGAAGAGGAATCGCGGCGACTCGCCAAGCACGCGAATGACCTTGCGGACCTCTTGAACCAGGACTTCGCCTCCCAGATGCAGAGACTGAGGGACATCCACGCGTCTACAAGCAGACCGGGTGCAGCGTCTGCTTCGTACGGCACCGGATCCGGATCCGCCGAAGAAACCGATATCTGGGTGGAGGGTTTGGAACTGCCTGGCTACGTCGAAACGTCCACTTCGAATGGCAGAAAAGGAGATGGCGGCGCGAGACGCGCACCCGTGATCCCAAAAACAGGTCATCCCGACGACTCTGGGGACTCAGTCATTTCACCGGCAGGTGGTGTCGGTCCGCACAAGCGGCCGCGAGGAGGCTTCACGGTCGAGTTCCGTAACCTGGGTGCGGAGGAGGATCGCTCCATATACGACTCCAACGCCATGGCGATCATCATCAACAAGGACCACCCCGTTGTTGCAATGGCACTCAAGCGACAGGGCATCGAGAGCATCTCCTTCCGACGCCTCTCCTATGAGATCGCTTTCTCTGAGTACGCAATCGCGCTGTCATATGAGATGGTCAATCGCGACCCAGCGATGCCTGCAGACGACGTTCTGTACGACATAAGGGCCACCTTGAAACGCATTACACGAGCTGCAGCGCCGCTCTACGAATAGCGTGATCGAGTGGTGCTGATCCACCTGCTTCGTCATTTCGTTTCTCGATTTTGCCGATGATGGGGGATGGTTCGTGATCGACGAAACCGGCGACGAGCGTCGACGACGTCTCGCACTTGCGGAACTGCTCGACGAGATCGGCGCCAGTGCACGAGGCGAGCTGCCGATCCCGGATCGTGGTGATTGGCTGCGATTGCTCAACGTCGTCGCCGGTTCTGACAGCAAGAACGATTGAGCTAGCTGGTGATGCGGTTTGTCTTTGTGCAAAGGGCTTGTAATCAGCGATCGGCGCCTACAGCAGCGTCCTTAAGCGACCGTAAAGATCTCTAGTGGACACGCAAATCCGCTCTATGTGTCGAGCTGGATCGGCGTTCGTCGGCCCCTAGGGGAGTGCGATGTCGACCAATTCTGATGATCTACAGCCGAAGTCCGAACCGGTTGGCATATCTAGCCGTCGTCGTGGAGGTCTTCGATGGCTCGTGATTGCCGCTGTTGCTGTTGTCGCAGCGGGTGGGATTGGAGTCGGCGCTTATTTCATTGGTCGACGGAGCCAGCCGACAAGGTACCGATCGGGCGCACCGGCTACTGCGACTACATCAGTGTCGAGCCCCGTAACGAGTTCCCCCACGAGGGCGTCTCGAAAAGCTCCAGTTATTACAACCTGGACAGGTGAAGACACAACGGACAGCAGCACCGCCTCCATGACGCTGATTTACTCGGCCGGTCACCTGACTGGGGAGTTCACCAACGTCACGGATCAAGTGCAAGCGTCAATCACAGGAACCTTGTATGCGACCTCTTGCGCAGCATCCATTGCGCCTTGCTTCACGCTGATCATGCACCTCAACGGGGGTTTCGGCTATTCGATTACGGTCACCGGGGAGATAACTCGACCTGAGATAGCTGGGCAGTACTCGACCGTCACTTCGTTCTATGTAGGTGGCGACTTCTATTCCTTCGCCGAGAGCTAGCGAACCTCGCCAATGCAACAGAATTGTGCGGTCCCGAGCTAGTAGGTGATTTGCGCCCATCGGTCGACACTGATCGCTTTCCCGATCACTTGTCGACGACGAAGGGTTACGTGCAGCGATTTCGCCGCTCGCTTCTTAGCGTGCTCACCTCAACGGTAATAACGAGCTAGACCACCACCCGCTAGGGAGACCGTAGGCTTTCGTTCCGATGATGGACACTGGCGACAGCCCGGAAATCATCAGGTGCCAGATTCGACTTCATTCGGGTCGCCCCACAGGTGAGAAACCTGATGAGTGGACGTTTGCCGATTGGTCACACACCGTCGTCGGTGATGCGGTCACCTTCGAAGCAATTGCGGTCACGGCGAAAGGTCTGTGGAACGGACCGCTCCACCCAGGAGTCGAAATCATGTCGTTCGTTGCGTTGGACGACCCGTACTGGACTGTCTTTCTTCCTGATGCCCGAGGAGTTCCAATCATGTCGGACCGAGTGGGCCGTCCCCTTGCCATCGGCGAGCCTTTCAACCTGGCCGCCGGTGTCGAAGGTCAGTGGACTGCGAACGTCGTTTTTGATGGGGCAATCGTTACGGAATAGCACGCATTGAAGTCATGGCAGCAACGAGGTAACGCACTCACTCAAAATGAATGGGGGTTATCGCTTCCCTGACGCTCAGCGCTTCGCACCTCTTGCAGCACGGCGCCATCGGGAAAGCATTTGAACACTGGAAAGTCGGCATACATAGTCAGGTCGGGGGTGACCATCTATGGAGACATCAAAACACCGCTTCGTGACGTTGCCGCCGCGGGGCATTTCATGAGGAAGCCGATTCGCTTTCCACCCACTCAAGATACGTTTCACTTCCGCCAATTACCGGCAACACGATTACTTCAGGTGTTTCGTACGGGTGCATCTCCGTAATCACTTGCACGACTGCGTCGGACAGCTCGGTGCGAGTCTTCAACAGTACGAGCCATTCGCTCGCCTCTTCTTGCTCGTGCTTCCACCAGTAACGGCTCACGATCGGACCGAGTAGTTGTCCGCACGCAATGAGGTGCCTGTCGAGCAGTGCCACGGCGATTTCGTCAGCTTTCTGCTGATCGTCAATGGTGAACTGGATCTGACAAATACTCACGTCGTGCTCCTGACTTCAACGTTTTCAAGATGTGGGTTATCGGGCTCCCGCTGGCCTCTGCCCTGATTACCTCCTGGTCGACCATTTCACGCTCGGCGACTATCGAGTATGGGGGTCCTCTCATGCGGGAACTTGAGCATTCTGCGTCAGGCCGAATCCTGAGACAGCCACGACTGCATCGCTACCGTCTTTACGTGGAACTCGATCGCTTTCTCTCGCTGCCGCTCGTCGCACGACTCGCAGTAAACAGTCCGCAAGGACCGACGGTGAGACCGATCTGGTTCCTCTACGAAGACGACACCTTCTGGTGGCTAACGGGCTCGTCCTATTCTCGCCTCGGCGATTGGCTCCTCGCCGATCCACGAGTCGCCTTGATCGTCGACACCTGCGATCTCGCAACGGGGGAAGTCTTCGGCGTGACAGCAGTCGGGCGAGCCGAGATCGGGCCTCTGGACGTTGAGCGAGCGAAGCGGAAGCTCGCCAAATATCTCGGCTCCAACGAAGAGCTTTGGGATCAGCGTTTTCGGGAAGCCTTCGTCGACACCACCACTCGCCTTGTGTCGCTCCGACCGAATCATCCTTTGCGGCTGCGTGACCTTTCGTTCAGGCTGAGCGGGTCCTTCATTTCACCCGCATGAGCCTTCGAATGCGGGGGTCCGTCGTCATAGATGGTCACGGGAACGTGATCATCTATGAAAGGGACAGCGAGTTTCAGTCCGACGTCTCGATTACAAACGGCACGTGAAGTGATTTTGCCGCCCGTTTCTTTGCGTGTTCTCCTCGACGGTCGTAACGAGCGGTTGTAGTTACGTTGGCGTGCCCGACAAAACGTTGCACGACTGAGATGTCGACGCCTGCGTCCAAAAGATCGGATACACACGAACGACGCAGATCATGCGGACTGAAGACTTTCACTTTCGCCTTTTGCGCCCGAGATCGAAGAATTGCGTAAACAGCTTGGTCCGTCATGCGTCGCACAGTGACTTCGCCGGTTTGGCTCACCGGACAAAACAACGGACCCGCATCGAAACCACGCAGCTTCACCCAGCCGATTACGGCGTCAGCAGCACCGTCATCGATGTAGGCGATCCGCTCCTTGTTACCTTTGCCCTTTACGATGAGCCCACCAGATTCTGCGTCGTAATCGACGACGTCGAGTGCGACGACTTCAGATCGGCGTAATCCGGCTGCATATAGAACAGCGATTAGAGCGGCGTCACGAACGTCGGCAGGGGTGCCCCTCCGACAGCATTCGAAAAGCGCCCGCAGCTCGCCCCGTGAAAGTGCTCGACCCCGAGGCAAGCGCTCACCTCGCACGGCGGGAACGTCGATCGCACGGTGATAGTCCTCGGCTGACATCAGTCCGAGCCGCCACGTCTCTTTGAGCACTCCCCGCAGGGCGGCGAGGTGGCGGTTCACGGTGGCGGCGCTGTACCGCTTGGCCAGGATGGCTCGCAGGGCTTGGGTGTGCTGGTAGCAAAGGCGGTGCCAGGGAAAGTCCCAGGCAAGCTCCTCGATTCCGGGCCGTCCGGACGAAAGGAGTCCGGCGATTGTCCCGAGCGCCGCCCGCTGGGACCGGCGGGATCCGGGCGCCAAGCGTGCGAGATAGACGGCGACGGGATGGTGGGACGGGTCGGTGTACGGGACCGGGAGTGCCTCTTCGAGGGTTGCGGGAGGCTTGGAATCGACCACCGGATCACCTTTCTAGAAGAGTCATTCTCATAAGTAGTTTATCGGAGGATTTATCCTGGTCAATTGAGAAAAGTCTCTCTCAAAAGCGGAGTCTTCGAGGGCGCTGAAGGGGTTCGGTCCCAGGACCCCTACACGTTCGGTCATGCGTTACCAGTCCCGATGTTTTCCACGAGCGAGGACGGGTCGCCTAGCACGGCGTCCAGGGCGGCCCAAAGCACCCTCCCACCAGCGGCGTAGGGGCTCTTTGAGATTGGTGTCAGGGTCGCCCAGGAGCGCTTCGGATGGAAGCCGCGAGCTTCTCAATCTCGGCTCGACGAAATGGAGCTTCACACGAGGAATCGGAATCGGGCAAAGGCGCTGGCGAGCATGCGCCCAAGTTTGCGTCATGAATCAGATGGCCGCGCCGCCGTCTTCGTGCTAGTACCCGCCCGTCCACCTACTGACTACCTGGGTTGGCGCACTGCCACAAGTCAAAATGCGACCGGGCGAAAGAGCGGGATAAGGGGAGACCAAATGCGTGTTGCGGCGAGCGGATGAGGCAGATCTTCGGCGTTGTGTGGTATCGATTCCGCGCCACGTCCCGCCGCCGGTGGCCTGGCTATCTAGCGATCGTGCTTCTTCTTGCGTTAGTAGGGGGATTGGCTCTTGGTTCTTTAGCTGGAGCCCGCCGAACGCAATCCTTCTACCCGACCTACCTCGCCAACACCAACCCATCCGACCTCGTCGTTTCGCCAAATGTTCCAGGCGCCAGCACGTCCAATCTCGCTTACTCCACACGTCTCACGAGGGCGTTTGCCCGTTTGCCCGGCGTAAAGCACGTGGTCGACTCCACATATTTGCTCGTCGTCCCGCTTCGGAAAAACGGGACGCCGAATCCCGGAAGCTTTTCCGCCGGGGCGGCTCCGTTGGGAAGCGCCGATGGCGAGTTCTTCAGTCAGGACCGCGTCACTGTGATCACAGGCCGAATGCCCAATCTCGATCGCACGAACGAGTTCGTCACCGACGCATCACTCGCTCACCTGGCGGGTTGGCATGTCGGCGAAACCGTTCCTTTGGGCGCTTACACAGTTGACGAATTCAATTCCGCGGGCATTCCCACAGGTAAAGCAGTTCACCGTTTTGAAGAACAGCTCGTTGGAATCGTCGTATTCAACAACCATGCAGTCGTCCATGACGACGTCGATCACTATGTTTCGGACGCACTCTTCACTCCCACGCTTACTCGGTCGCTGCTAAGAGATGGAAGCTTCTACCCATACTTCACTTACGGACTCAAACTCGATAATGGAAGTCATGACGTATCTGCCGTGGAGCGAAAGGTCATCGGTCTCCTGCCAACAGGGACGACGTACCAGTTCTATGTTCCCGCCGTCGTCGAAGGAGAAGTCGAGAGGGCTATCAAGCCCGAATCGGTCGCGCTCGGAGTCTTGGAGCCGTCGCAGTACTCGCCACGCTACTGATCGCCACCCAGTTGATCGGACGCGAACTGCGAGCGAATCTCGAAGACCTCGACGTGCTCCGTGCGCTCGGCGCCGATACGAAGATGACTCGGGCAGACGGGTTGTTCGGTGTCCTCGGAGCCGTGCTGGTTGGATCATTGCTGGCGGTAGGTGTTGCGATTGGGCTCTCGCCTCTTGCGCCGATCGGTGCGGGGCGAGCGAGGTCGATCCGACGCCGCAGATCTCGTTTGACTGGCCGGTGCTCGGTCTTGGGCTTTTCGTATTCGTCGCCGGACTCGGCGTGGTTACGCTCGCACTCGCCTATTTGCGATCGCCCGAGCGGACCGTTCGCACGTCAAGATCTCCAGCTCACCACGGTGGGCTCAAGACTCGTCGGCACAACCCTGTTCTCAGGGCTTCCCCCTCCGGCGAAGATTGGCGTCGGTTTCACGTTGGACCCGGGACACGGGTCGAACCTCGGTGCCGGTCCGTTCGGCTCTGCTCGGGACGGGGCTCGCGGTGCTCACCGTCGTGGCAACGCTTACCTTCGGGAGCAGCCTCAACTCTTCTGCTCTCATCCGGCGCTATACGGCTGGAACTGGAGCTATGCGCTGGAATCGGTGAGCGGCGGAAACGTTCCTCCACAGCTCGGCAGGTTGCTCAATCACGACCCAGCGGTCGCTGCCTGGAGCGAGTTCGGCTTTGCCAATGCGCAGATCGACGGGCAGACCGTTCCCATCTTGCTCGGGACCCCTCACGCCGAGCGTGGCGCCTCCGATTCTCTCGGGACACTCGATAGATGCCAACAACCAAATCGTGCTTGGAGCTGCGACGCTCGCACAGTTGCATAAGCGGGTCGGTGAGACAGTGGTCGCGTCCTACGGAACGGGGAAGGATTATCCGGTTTACGTGCCTCCGACTCGACTTCTCATCGTGGGTACTGCGACGATGCCTGCGATAGGAAATTCGGGGAGTTTGCACACCTCGATGGGCACCGGGGCACTTCTCTCGGTCGGCATCGAACCTGGCGTAATGAAGAAAGCATTGAGGAGCCCTTATCCGACCCTCAACGGAGGCCCCGCGGTCGTCGTGCGACTCAGAGGTCGGGCCAGTCCAGCAGTCGGCCTGGCATCGCTCCAGCGGATCGCTGACGATGGGACGAAGGACGAAGCAGCAGTTCCGAACGGCCAAGGTGGAGGCGTCATCGTCGTCTTGCCGGTGCAGCGTCCTGCCGAGATCGTCAATTACCGGTCAATGGGCGCCACACCGACGGTCCTCGTTTCGGCCCTCACGCTCGGCCGCGATCGTCGCGCTCGGGCTCACCCTTGTCGCCTCGGTTCGACATCACCGAAGAGAGTCTGCGCTATTGAAGACGCTCGGATTCACAAAGCGCCAGCTCGCCGCTACCACCGCTTGGCAAGCCTCGACTACCGCGGCAATCGGCACAATCGTCGGTGTGCCGATTGGCATCATCCTCGGTCGGTGGCTGTGGATCCTCTTTGCCCACAGCATTAACGCCGTACCGGACCCCACGGTGCCGACGATTTCCATCACACTCGTCGCAATCGGCGCCCTTGTCCTCACGAACGTCATCGCGCTTTTCCCTGGCCTCATCGCAGCACGGACCCGCGTCGCGTTGCTTCTCCGAGCCGAGTAACAACCCGCTTCAAATGCAGCGCTACGACCACGATTGATAGCGACAGCAGTAACAGCGGCACTGTCAATGTGCCGGCATGCCGTCATCACCGGGCTTCTCGATCCCGGAATGGTCACAACGTCTCCGTCGTAATCTGACCTTGTGTTCGAGCGATTTACCGATCGAGCCCGAAAGGTCCTCGTCCTGGCTCAAGAGGAAGCTCGCCTTTTAGGTCACAGCTTTGTGGGAACCGAGCACATCCTTCTCGGACTAATCCACGAAGGCGACGGCATCGCCGCTCAAGCGCTTGAGTCATTCGGCATCAGCCTCGAAGCGGTCCGAGCAAAAGTGGACGAGACGATTGGACCGGCTCCGACGGCGGCGTCCGGTGATACGCCCTTCACGCCACGAGCAAAGAAAGTCCTCGAACTCTCGCTGCGAGAAGCGCTGCAGCTCGGGCACAACTACATCGGTACTGAGCACATTCTCCTGGGACTCGTCCGAGAAGGAGAGGGGGTTGCCGCCCAGGTGCTGCAGAGCCTTGGAGCGGACCTTCCGGTTGTGCGAGAGGCGGTTATCTCGCAGCTCTCTGGTTACCAGGGGAATCAACGGTTCGAATCATTCGGCCAAGGACCGTTACCGAACCTTTCCAACTACGGAGGTCCATTGGCCTCGTCACCCGATCAAGGTCATCGGTGGACCAACACAAGCCCTGACCTCAGAGGGCGTCACTTTTCGAGTTGTCGGAGTCTTCCTCTACGACGACGGCATTGAAGTCGCATGGCGCATCTCCGGTGTTCCGGAAGCTCTCTTCGAACTCTTCGAAGATGCGACGATCGCTCGCCCTATCCCCTCTTCGCAGGACCGGTGGCGGTTCGAGTTCCGAGCCGGGCAGACTCGTTTTCCAACGCCGCATTTTCAAAAGCGGTAGACGTGCGGTTCTGAATAGGAGGGTTGATTTTCGCCGAGGCGTTCCCCGTGGCATCGACAACGCATATCTGAAGATTTCCGTTGATCGCAATGCAATTACATCTCGGTACTTGGTCAATTCGAACCACAAGAGGGTTGCGAGCTGGCTGGGCGGTCGTATTTCGTTCCCGAGACGGCTGAGGAGGAACGACTCCTAATGATGCCGAAGGTGTTGACGGTTCAGTGGCGAGGACGGATCGATCGGGATCGAACCTTTACGGTCGATGCCGACGCCCGTAGGTCCCGCATCTCGGGACCCGAACGATCCCGATCTTTGGGACTGGGGCGATGATGACGAGTATCTTCCTCGACGCAGACATCCTTGGGGTGCCGTGATCGCCGTAATCATCGTGATTTCGCTTGTGCTCTTATTGCTCGCCAGCGTTTTGTAATCCATCGAGCGAGCTGTTTCAATCCGTGATGCTGCGATACGTGACTGTCCCGCCACGTAGCGAGATTGATGCGTATGCGTCTCTCTGGTCGTACCGGATCGATTCAGTATTGACGAGTTCTCTGCGACCTCACCAAATAGTTGAGGTGTGCGGAGGACGATGTGAACGACGGCCGAGGATGTGAATCACGATGCACACCTTCTGCGTCATCTGCGGAACGAAGACTTTGCCGAGGGCGGCTGGTTCTGTCACGAATGCGGGCGCTCGTCTACCACCGAGACAGATCAACCTGCTGCCGTCGATTCGTCCGAGTATGCAACTCCGGGTGACCCCGACTGGGACTGCACCGCTATCCGAAGCACGACCTCATAGATCGTTCCTTTTGCGCATCCTCCCGAGCTAGGACGAATTCGTGTCAACCGCCGATGAATTGGAAAGTTTGAACACCTGCGAGAACGAGGGATGCTCGGACATTGCGACTTGTGAAGCTCTTCGAAGTGCACACTCGAAGACGAAGGCGTTATCGCTTCGACGAGGAAATGCTGCTGTTGATCAGCACGCCACCCACGGGCGGGAGCAGCTACCAAAAGAGTCGCCAGGGTGAGACGGCTGCGCCTCACGTCAAAAATGATGCCATCACGCCGCAGGGGTCGAAGTTCACGTGATCGGCGAGGTCTCGCTATTTAACTGCTCGGCTGTTTAGGGCGACAACGCCGGACAACCAACAGAACCGGCTTCGATCGTGCCGATGCGGGCGTCCGGTCGGTTCGCTTCATCGGTCAAGAACCCGTCGATCATTCCTGACGGGGTCCTTGCGAACCAGCTCCCTCCTTGGGCGAGCGAGGTGCGGAAGTCTCGTCCATATGTTCGGCGGGCTTCGGCGAGCGTGTCCCCGATGCGCAGTCCTTTTGCCATCATGATGTTTGCGCTCTTCGGAAAACCTCTGTTCGGTCTGCTCGTGCTGTACCCGACGAAAAGCCGGTGAAAAAAGTAAGCAGTCATCGTCGGCCAGTCGAGGAAGGCGTCGACGTTGCAGATGTTCGTTTTCCGTACCGAGGTGGTCGGTTTACCAAGCACCTTTTCAAGATTGGAAATAGCGGTCTTCTCGGTCTGCCCGAAATGCACCGTCTCAATTCCGTTGCCGAAAAGAACGATCGGTTTACTCGATGCTGAGGCTGACGTGCAGCCAACGCTGAAAATCAAAACGAATGCAGCGGCAAAAAGCAGTGATCGTGATCGCAGCATTTTCACTGAGCAGCGGCGCATACAGCATCAGCCGATTTCACGACGCAGATCGTAATGAGGCGTGTGGCTCAAGCATCGCCGCAGCGAACGCTTCAGCCGCCAGTCGGAGATTGTGGAAGTCGGCCCTCCGATTCCTTGTCGACGCCAATCTCGACCTCGATGTGCCGGTGATTGCTCAAAGCACGTTCATCCGGCGCTAGCACGACGTGTACTTGTCTCGAAATTCCGACACCGTGAGCGAAGCAAGATCTTGCTCAATGCTCGATCGCAACTCGTCAAGCTCTGTTCGGTACGTGATTCCTTTCCACTGATGCACGACGGCGCCGGATTCCTTCTCGACAACTAACAAATCAATCGTGGCCCCGACGGATTCGGGAAGTTCTCCACTCGCAAGAGAGAAGGCCGTATAGAGAATGGTCTTACCTGTCGCCTTGAGATCCGATTCCGTTACCTCCTGAATCTCATAAACGGACCCAGCGATCGATTCGGTTTTGAGCTGCCAGAGGTACTCACTCTTGTTTGCATCAAAGTCAGCTCTTGAAAGGCTGCCAGCGTCGACCTGGTCGGCGAGAGCAGCCAGGGCGTTCGCCATGAGGTCACGTTCTTCGAGATCACCGCTCCGATCGGCTTCGGCGATCGCCTCACGTAGTGTGCACAGCTCTGTATATGTCAAATAGCCCCTCCGATAGAGCTTTTCTAATATGCGCACTTCGTTGTCAGCGAGCTCACTCACAGAACAAATTTAACGGGCGACGACGTGCGTTCTAATCGACGATGCAGTTGCGGGTGCTGTGTTACAGGGGGCGCACCCGCCGCTTCGCGAAACCGCGCGGGGAACGCTTTATGGTTTGCTGCGGAATGACGTTTAAGGACGACGTGCACACCATCCGTTCCTTGGGTTCATGCAGGCCAACGAGCCGGTAGGAATCCCGCGGGTCCTCGGCGTGGCGAAGACGCCAGATCTGGTGGCAGGTCTTCTGCTGGTCAGTCTTAATTCTTCCGTATCTCGGGTTCGCCGCGGCAGGAACGACTTGGAAGCACTCGGTTGCTTTTGGATTCATAACCGGACCGGGGATTCTCGGAGGAACTTTCGGTCTGGCAGAGCTGCTAGTGCCGAGCGAGTTCTTGCGCTGGCGAGCCCGCCAAACTGACGGCGCACCCGAGGCTTTTGCTCGAGTGGGATCAGCGTTCGATCGAGTGCTGTTGCCAGAGGAGCGTTCTCGATCTGCGAGCCGGTATCTAAAGCTCCGATTGTTCGGACTAGCGCTCTTGGTTTTCTTGGCGGCCGTAGAGCTGGGAGTTGCGGCAATTTTTGTCGCCTTGGGCTTCATCTAGCCCGAACCCGATTTCACCCTGACCTGAGGCAACCCGGAACGGATCGTTGGAGCTTTGCTCCTGTCCCTGAACGCCGGTTCCGTCTGCGTCCAGCGCCGAATCCGCCAGTCGGAGATTGTTGAAGTCGGCCCCCCGACCCCTGGTGCCGAATCGCCATCTGCTGTCGGTGCTGCGTGCCTCTGCGGCATGATCTTCTTCTGGACGCCGTAAACCAAGTTCGGGCCTCACTCGCTGCGGGCGACACGGCGGACGAGGTCGCTCGGACTTTGGTCGTTGACCAACAGGTGAGCGCCATCGAGGCGATCAAAGCGTTGCGAGCAGGCGGAAACATGAGCCTCGGCGATGCGAAGGAAATCGTTCACCGGAACCTCTCACCCGAGCGTCAAGCATCTGCCGAACGGTTGTGGGATGAGGCGATTGCTGCGCTAGAGCACGAAGAGGACTGACCGCCGCCCAGCGAAGTGCCGGTCGGAGTCACTCCTTGCATTTCGACGTATCAATCGCCACTGGTTGCCAGCAAAACGTGCGAGTCCATCTGCAGACCGATGCAGTTAATGGGGCTGTGTTACAGCGGGCGCACCCGCCGCTCATCGAGTGCCCACCAATGGCACTTTTGCGGATAATCCGTCACCGAATCCGCGCCTAGTCAGAGCTGGAAATATTTGAGCGTAACTGAGCCAGAAGAAATGAGCATCGAGGAAGCACTCGAAAGTTTGACCGACACGGCCCGCGCGCTACCCGGATCGTTCTCCGCCCGAGATGGGGCTTTGGTATTACCCGGGCGTCGTGGTTGACACGAAATGGGCCTGTGACGTCGAGGGTGACTTTTACGGGACGAGCTTTCGAGTTTGGGCGCATCGCCCCAGCAGGCGATTCGATTAGCGATCGACGGGGCGTGGAGGCACGTTCCGAATGGCGGAGACACGCAAGTTGAGGTCGCCTCCGAGTGGTACTGGAGGGATGCGTGGATGCTCGCCAGCGTCTTCCTAGCCGGGGGAGGCTCGGACGCCGACCTTGTTAGCGTACTCGGCAGGCAACGCGCCGCTCCAGCACGCCCTCCGTGTTCATGAGCTGCGAGGAACTGGCTTGGGCGGCCTCCCGTCTAACTCAATCGGGGTTGCTCCGCGTATCAAACGGGGTCTTCACGCCCAATGTTCGAGCCGCGGAACTCTGGGCGGCAGTGATCGACGACCACACGACCTTGCGGGGAGCAGGATTTACACGACGCCTCTTGCTCGCGATGCAGCCCTCCGAACCTGCGACCGGCGAGGTCGGGCCGCGTGGGAAGCTCTCTGACCGTGACTATCTGCTGGCGATGCAGGTGCACATCGAAAGGACCTTGCGCATCACCGACGGGTTGTAGGACAGGCTGACACCCAACGCCGGTTAGGTCCAGGCCCACGGCTCGAGCCGCCAAGTCGCAGGTGCATAGTGGAAGTCGGCCCACCGACCTGAACCCCCACGGTCTCGTCAACGATCCATATAAGCGACGCTTCTCACCACGATTATTCGCCGCCCTCGTACTTGAACAACACCTGACTCTGGCTCTGTAAGCCTTTACATGTCCGTCCTCGATTTGAAGGTCGAGTTCGGCAACTTCGGCGATGCGAAGATCCAGCGCAACGACTTGGCGGCTTGCGCCACTGCCGCGCTAGCAGCCTTATTCCAGGATTCTTCGCTAGTGCCAACGAGTTCGATGACCTTATACACACTTTCGGCCATTCTCGACTCCTCTCTCGTGGGGCGTCGGGTTCGAGACCTGTTTCGCGGCCCTCCTCCTGTCTTTCACTTATCTGGAGCGCCCTTTGACAACCCGTGATCGATTCACGCGAATCGTTTCAAATCAGAGCGGTTCAGACCCCAAGCGCAGCGGCTGCCCGCTCTAATCGACGGTCGGCACCCAAAGGATCATGCCGTAGTGTCCCGAACCGTCGCAGACGGCGGCCGCCGCCGTAGTGGTCACTCCACCTGCAGCAAGCTTCATCGCCGTCGCCTCTACTGCCCCGATGCGGTCGTCTCCTTGAACAAGGAATGCGGCTTCGTGTCGCTTAGGGTGAGGCCGGGTCGCTCGGCAGCCTCGCGCAACACAGCGGGATCCGCGGGCACAAGATCGATCTGTGACCGACCGCCCTCGACCGGGAATCCGAGGTAGGCGAGCAGGTTCGCGTCGCTTCTTTCAGCGTCGAAAAGACCCACTCGCCCTCTCCTGGAGTGTCTGGGACCGTCACGTAGTAGTAGTCGACGCGTAGTACCGTATCGGCCATCAAAGTCCCCCTCTCCTAGCTCCTTCTGATCCGCGAACCATACGCCCACACTCGACGTCCATATCCAACACACGGGCGAGGTCACGGGATTCAGTTCGTGGCAGCCTTGAAGAACGGAAAGGAAGGCGTCAGATTACGCCACGGTCTTCCGTGTTCGATCCCCGGCAGCCGGTTGTCAGAACGGACCTCGGCCCCTGAACAAGTGCCCAGCCAAGAACGGAGCGCCGATCAGAGCACCGGCTTTGACGGCGTTCTCGTTTCGGCGAGTCGCAACATCTGATCGATTGCGTTCAACTCTTCAAAGCTGGGGGCACGGCCGTATTGCTGTCGGAACTGCGCAGCGATCTCGGCGGGCGTCGGAATTGGTTGCACAGCTTGACGGGTCGCTCGTGCGGCTAGGCCGGAATATTTCCAAACGGCGATTATGAACCAGTAGCCGAAGAAGATCACAGCCGACCAACCACCGATCTCGCCGCTCCTGGGTGTGCTTTTCGCAGCGCCGTAAATCATCAGCATGATTAGAGCGACGCTGATGAACTTCGAAAATCGGACGAAGCGCTCGTGTCTTCTGTTTTTCATTGGCGCCGCCTCTTCACTGCCGCTCGGCCGACGCATCAGCGTTGATGTTCCGATTTCTGATCTCTTTTTCGAAGCTCCCAGATCTCATACTCCGCTTGCACTTGAATACCGATTCTCGTAATCAAGTTCGCCTGATCGGATAATCTCAACATCGCCGTTCATCATGCGGGCGAAAGCGTCGTACATCAACGCGAACTGCTGCGCCGAAATCGTGACGCTTCCGTCGTCACGGGGAGTCGTAGTCACGTTGCGCTCCTTATCGCATGGCGTTGGCACCGTTGCTCGATGAGCTGGTTGCCCGACCGTCAAAGGGCCATGTCCCTCGGCCATCTTGATAAGCAAGGACAGATTACTTCAGCTCTGGCGAAGCTCGTCTACTCCGCTCGGCCGCACGAAACTTTCACGAAGGATTACGGCAAGCCGGCTACTCCTGCCCTGGCGACGGGGACCGCCAAGATCTGTCGAGCCATGCGCAGCTAGCTCAGCTCTTCGACTGAGCATTTAGTTCTGCGAGCCGGGCGGCACGGTGCAATTGATCGAACAACTGGCAGCCGTCCGAACTGCTTTCTCAAACCTCGCTCCCGAGGTTGGGAAATGCTGGCCCCGTTCACAGGCCTGTCTAGCGGCTTCTTCTAAGTAACGCCGCGCCTCGGCAAGGACAGCTTCCGTCATTCGGTTGCTCCTTCCGTTATAAGTTCTGGCCATAAGCGATCGAGAACGAGAAAGGTGAATCGCTTTGGCCAGGTCTGAGTTTTGTGCTTACCGTCAAGATGAGCCTTCAGAACGTCGTCCAGTTCGATCTGTGCCTGTAGATGCAGCGCCACGTCGTCCTGCCTGACAGTTTCGCCGGACGATTTGAGAGCGAGTGCCGTGTATTTGTACGCCTCAATCGCCATTGCCTTGTATTCGGAACGGTGGCGCTCAAAGAGCTTGTCCAGCTCGATCGCTTTCATTTGCTGATCCCACAGCGCAGTAAGTTCCAAGGTCAGCCCACCTTCCAGACGAGCTGCCATCACCCAAGCTGCGGCGGTAATCAGCAGTACCAGTTGAGCTATGAAGAGGCCGACCCCCAGCCGTAGGACCCAGTTGGCTGGTTCCCGACGAGCCACCAGATTGAGAACCCGATCGACAGGATGCTGCACAAGAAGGCAGCAGATATCCCCGTTGCCGAGATCTTGTATGGGCGCAATACGACTTTCGCTGTGCCCGCCGGGTAGGACTGGAGTGAGCCCACTAGGAGGCCAAGGAATACGAGAAGCAGAGCCCCGATCGCGGATGCTGCGCCAAGAATCCCCAGCACAACGTCCTTGTGCTCGACCACCGGCGAAATCGTAGGTAGGTCCGATGAGTCGGACGCGATGCTCGGGTCACGAGCAGAAATTACCGAGGCGATGTCTCAGTGGCGCACGCACCTTCTACCCACGCCCGACGATGGACCGAGGCGCCAGTTTGGCTCACAACAATCAGAAGGCTCGGTCATAAGCAACACGCAGAGATCGACGCACTCATTGCAGACGAAAACGTCACCGAGATCGTCGGCCGCCGTCGACGGACCCCCAGTTCTTCTTCGAGGTCCTCTTCTTCTCGAACACGAGCATGGTCGAATAGTTCGTGAGAGCGTGCTCCTGGCGTCGCCCCGGCGGCTGCGGACGCGGGTCGACGAGCATGTCGTAACGGTCGACGAGCTTCATCCCGCTTTCGCGAGCAGCGTTCGTGAAGTCGATCGTCTGCCAGCGCTTCGCTCCGGACACGACTTGGTCCATGCACTTCAAGAGCAGGTACCGTTTCGTCGCTGCGGCGCACTCACGAATGCCTCGCTCGATCAAGTCGTAACGGTCCTGCCAGCGCGTATAGACGTGCACGCCGTAGCGCTCATCGACTGTCTCGTCCGGCCGACCGTTCAACTTGTACGGGGGATCGCACACGATCGCATCGAACGCCCCGTGCCACTCGCCGGGCAGTTTCGTGAAGTCGACCGAGTACCCGACAGGCGACTTCGCTGGATCGATGTCGCAAGCGACGAGTTCGCTCGGCTTCCAGTTCTTCCAGAAGACCCCGCGGCCATGGGTGACGTCGAGCACACGACCACCGAGGTACTGGCTGCGCGTCCCGATCGCCTCGATCAGCTCGGCGCTGTCCTTCCACCGCATCGCAGTGAGAAGCGGAGCCGGCACGACCCTGTCTGAAGGCGTCCCCGGCTCGCCGACGTAACCGAAGTACCGCTCCACCGCCTCAAGTAGCCCCGTCGCCGCTTCCTCCCAGCGGGAACGCTGGTCTTCGAGGTCGTCCGACAGGGCATCGAGCACGGTCTGGAGGTTGTTCGCTTCATCGGAGATCCCAGCAGCGAGGGCGGCCTCGATCGCTCCTGCTTCAGTCTCGGTCCTCGCAGTCATCGGTTCGCGAACTCCAGTCGGAACGCTTCAGAGCCTCTGACTTCAATAGAACTGTCCGGGTCGAGCGCATGCAAGGCAGAGCTAGGGGCTCCCGGCCGAGAAGACGTGCAGCGCTTCGAACATAGCTGCCTTTGTTGGGCGTGACGTCAAAGGACACGATTACGTCATGGCACATGGTCGACGACTTTGGGTGCGAGTAAATGGTCAACGAGTCGAGTGCGGCACTATCGGCGAATTTGCGAAAGCGTTCGGGAGCGGGAGGTCGTCACACAGCATTCGTGAGTATGAGAGGCGGGGGCTGATTCCGTGCGCTCCTCTGATCTTGCCTTCAGATGATTATCGAGGACGACGACGTCTTTACCCGGTGCAATTGATTAGCGCCATTGCGGAGCTGACCGCTCGTGACGGAATAGGACGTTGGCTCTCGTCGAATTACTTTTCGCAAAATCAGCAGCAACTCGGCGATGTCTGGCACTCCTCGACCTCGTTTCTGCGACCCGCCAATCAAGGGATTACAAGAACTGGTCGTCTGTAGTCGACACGGAGATGAACGTTGCCAGGTACACAGTTGTTCAAATCAGAAAATGACAACTACTTCGGGCGCTTTGGCGAAGCCGAATGAAGCGACAACAGCGAAGTGAACAACTGTCCTCTGTCGGTCTGTGGGACCGATGTATCAGTTATTTGGGAGAAACTCCGATCCTGGTGCGTTCTGGATGTGTTGAACGTTCACTCCGGCAGGAAGATACCGACCCGAGCCTCAGCGATTTGTAGGAGAATTTCTAGACGCCTCTCCGTAAATTCCACGTGCCCGTTCCGTGGCAGCGGCTCACTCTTCGATCGGCATACGGAAGTTCGACGTGATGCTGAACGTCGGCAGGCGTTTCGACAAAGCGACGGTTCTAGTCGGCAAGCAGCCGGAGGAGCTGCCGTCTTCGAGTTCAGCAGTTCGATTTGCTCGGGTGTCGTCTCATGACCACCAAAAACTGCTCTCACCGCATCACTACCAAACTTGCTGAGGGACATCACGCCCCCGAGGCGTTGGATGACGCCGCCGTGACGTTAATCGATGAGATTGACCGGAACGCTCTCCTCAAGATCCGGAATCCAGATGTTCAGGCTGGCTCGGTACTTGTCAGCGATTTTGACAGACATCCAGAACAACCGATACTTGCCGCTCGAGGCAGGGAACTCCTGACCGGGGTCGCTCTGATAGTGACCTGCCTCTTCACCTGGAACCGCAATAGATAAAACGAGGTCGTTCTCGGTGATACTTCCCTCCACCACCATGGTTTTAACGAGTTCGCTCTCATCTTCGGTTAATCGATGTTTGGTCCCTGAAGATCCCGAGACGTTCGAGAGTGGGATAGGTGCACCTCGGAACTCACAGGACAATTCTCCAGGCGGGTCGAAGTTGACGACGTCATAAAACGCCCCCGCACAATCTTCGAAGCCGGATGCACGAACTCGGCACACGTCAGTTATGGAAGCAGCCATAAACAGTCTGGTCATTTTAATTCTCCTTATTAGGCGTTAACCCCGAGAGCACTTGGCGTCGGGGTGGTACGACGCACTGCGGATAATTGCTGTTGTCCTGACAGCCGTGATCGGCGGTACGAGAGCACTTCAGCGTCTCTGCGACGTGGAATCGGATCACCGAAGGGTCCGTCACGCCAGAACTTTTTGCTGGCGTGAATAGGCTGCACGCCTCTTTGTGTGTGGTTGAGATCGATGAAGCGCTGTGCATAAATAGGATCCGCAAGAGATTTCATCGGGTAACCAAACCAGTCAGCCGGAAGATCTGCATCCAGACGTGTAATGCCAACTACGAGACCGAGCTTCGCCTTTTGAGCAGCTTTCACGATCAGACGTTTGGGGATCTCGTAATCCTGATCAAGCGTGTGAACGTAGCCATGCAGATGATTTCCGGTCTGAAGCGGATTTACTTCTGCTGCCCACGCCCACTGGAACTCTGGTATCAGTCGTCGGATACAAGTGGCGAATCGAGATGCGTTCTTTCTAATCTCGACGGCACTTGCGCCGATCAGACTGAGGAAGATGGCATGAGTGGGAGCAGCGAGCTGTATTGCGTAAGCGATTCGCTGTGCATTGATTACGACACAAACGTCACAGGTGTTCTTTTCACAACGGATAACGAATTGGTTACCGTCGTCCTCAGTCCAAGCATGAGGTAAGTACTCGATCTCACCCGTAATTGCGTTTACTCGCTCCTTACCTTTTGGATGGGGACAGCGTGGAAGATCGATAAACAGACTTAGTCGTTCAACATCGTCATCGGTGATGTGTAGATACGAAGGAGATTGGTTAAGTTCATCTGCCAATGAGTTTGATGTTCTGTGACCACACAACCGATGATCAGCAAGGGCAGTGTTCGAGTGCCGTGCATCGATTTGGCATGAGGTCGAGCGATCGGGAGTCATCGGATCGCAGGTTGCCTTTGCCCTGCCAAGTAACTTTCGATGTCTTCTTCTGCAAGGACGATCCGCCGGCGGCCCGCACGCGAGAACGCAATCTCACGGCGGCTGATGAGCGTTCTCAAAAGGCGGGGAGTGAGGACGGCTGGGTAAGCCTCCGCCGCCGTCTTGATTGTGAACCATCGACCTGTAGTGGGAGGAGGTTCTGCCCCGGTTGACACGTTCCTTGGCAAGGGAAAGTCTCCTTTACAGCGGGTCAATTTCGGCTATACCGTCGAAAGGTATCTCTAGTCGGCAGAGCGTTGCAAGTCTGCACGATAAACGCCGTTTTCGTCTATCCTGTGAGAGATGTGCCCCAAGAAGAAGGTCCGTGAACTTCCGTGCGAGATCGAAGGTTGGCCGGGTTCATCGCTCGAACTCGGGGGCAACGTCGAGCGCAAAGAGGTGTTCGCATTCTCGGTGCCCTGGCAGGAGTGGGAGATTTCCGGTTTGATTGCGCTTTACGACGACCAAATCGTCATTTCCCAACTTCTTTTCAGGGCTAGTCCCGACCATCCCTTTCCGCATGGCGGCATCCGCTCCGACACGCTCAAGTTCCCGATGGGACGAATCCGGGCTGATATCCAGCGAACCGTGCTGGACAATGTCGAAGAGTGGGCTCATCGCCAGCAGCAACGACTCGACGCGCTCGAGTCCGAACGTGAAATCGTTGAGGCTTCGCTCGAAGGGATCGAAGCCGAGATCAAGCGACGAGGACGCAAGCCTTACGCTGACGAAGAATTGCGCGTAATCGCTCGAACGTATCTCCAAATCCAAAAAGAGCGCGGAGTACAGCGCGTCGCTGAAGAGATGGCCGCTCAGCTTGGACAGACTGTCTCGACCATCAATAAGAAAATACGGCGAGCCACGCAGGCTGGTTTTCTCGGTCCGGCACAGCAGGGACGTGGAGGTCGGATGCCCGGCGCACGATTTGAAATCAGAGCGAGATGATGGTTTCCAGTCGTCGTCACTTCGGATCCATCAGAAAGCTGCCGTCTTCTAAGTACCAAGCTTCGTACTGGCACGACGGCACCCGCCATGTCGCCCCCGAGACCTTTCTCACGAGAGCTGACGCTCTCGCGTACTTGTCGGCTATCGAGACCGATCTTCGGCGGGGGGAGTGGATCGATCCGCGTTCAGGGAACACGTTGTTTGGCGAATACGCGAAGTCGTGGAGAGCAGCACAGATACATCGACCAACGACAGCAATTCAGGTTGAGACGAATCTTCGTCGGCACGTTCTCAGCACTTTCGAACGGCGACCGCTGTCTTCGGTCCGAACAACGGAGATCCAGGCGTGGGTCCGACGACTCGAAGACGACCTCGCTCAGGCAACAGTTCGTCTCGTGTACGGGTACGTGGCGTCGATCTTCAGGTCGGCGGTCCGTGACCGTTTGATCGCTTCAAGTCCGTGCGTCGGGATCAAGTTGCCGAAATTGGAACCCCGACAAGTCGAACCGTTGCTGACCGAAGTGGTCGAGAGACTGATCGACGCTGTGCCTCGGCGATACCGGGCTCTCGTGATCCTCGGTGCGGGAACGGGTCTGCGTCAGGGTGAGGCGTTCGGCCTTACGTTGGACCGGGTCGACTTTCTGCGACGAACCCTTCGAGTCGATCGCCAGCTCGTCCTTCTCCCTGGGTCAGCACCCGTCCTGTCTCCGCCCAAGACTGAGAAGAGCCACCGGACGATTCCATTGCCCGAAGTCGTCGTTGGCGAGTTGGCGGTACACCTGGCGGATTATCCGGCGGGGGACGACGGTCTGATATTCACAAATGAAGCAGGGGCGCCGATACGCCGGACTGGGTTCTCTGCCATATGGCGTGAGGCTGTCGTAAAAGCGGGTGCGCCGAAAGGGACGGGGTTCCACGCACTGCGGCACTATTACGCGAGCTTGCTCATCCGTCACGGTGAGTCGATCAAAACGGTGCAGGAACGGCTCGGGCACAAAGACGCCACCGAAACGCTCAACACTTATTCGCATCTATGGCCCGACTCCGACGACCGAACGAGGGCGGCCGTAGACGAGGTTCTCGGGGACGTTCGCGCACGTAGCGCGCACGCCAACGCTCCGAAAAGCTCATAGTTCCTGTTCAAGCTATGTTTTTGCGGCGAGCCGGCCTATAGGCGGGATTCTGTCCCCGGAAACCGGGGGGTGGCCATCCATCTATGCGGCCTACCTGGGGACGTCGGGCGGGCCGCCCGTCCCACGCTTGGCCTTGCTCCGGGTGGGGTTTACCAAGCCGGCCGAGTCACCCCGGCCGCTGGTGCGCTCTTACCGCACCGTTTCACCCTTGCCTGTGCCCGAGGGCCATCGGCGGTCTGCTCTCTGTTGCACTTTCCTTCGGGTCGCCCCGACTGGCCGTTAGCCAGCACCCTGCCCTGCGGAGTCCCGACCTTCCTCAGACGGGACGAAGTCCCGTCCGCGGCCACCCGGCCGGCTCGCCACGCACCCATTCTCCCATGCAGGAACGATTCGTCGCGCGTTCGCTCCGCGAGGTACGCGACCTGCGCAAGTAGCCTCGGATCGATGTCCGAGGAAGCGAGCAGCGGCGAACAGCTCGACTTCTCCACGATCGCCCCAACCTCTGACGAGGGCGCGCGATTGAAGCAGAAGATCGACTCTGTTCTCGCCGCCGCGGAACGCGCCGCCGCGCGGGACACGTCGCCCGTCGCCCGTCGCGAGAGGCCGACGGTCGACGCTGAGGAACTGAGCGGGCGCGACGACGGCGCGTTCGAGGAGTCACCAGCGCTTTCGATCTCGCAGTTCTACGACCGCGTCCGCAAGTCGCTGAGCGACGAATTCCCAGGAGACATCTGGATCGTCGGCGAGATCCGCTCGATCAGGGAGAGCAAGGGTCACCACTACATCGAGCTTGCGGACCAAGAGACGGAGCGCAAGACCGGAGCACAGCTCGAGGTCGTGTGCTGGGCTCGAGATTGGCCCCGGGTGCGGGCGCAGCTCACAGAGGCACAGGTTTCCCTCGAGCCCGGGCGTGTCGTGCGGGTGCGGGGCCGCGTGTCGGTATGGGATGGCGGCAGCAAGATCCGCTTCACCCTCGCGGAGATCGACATCGCGTCGCTGCTCGGAGGGATCGCGGCGGCGCGGCGCAAGCTGCTCTCCGCGCTCGAGGCCGAGGGCCTGATTGCCGCGAATCGCAAACTCGACGTCCCGCTCGTGCCGTTGCGGATCGGACTCGTGACGAGCCCGGGCTCTGAGGGTCACAACGACTTCGCCGGCCAGCTCGAGCGCTCGGGTTTCGCGTTCACGATCACCCTCGAGCCGACCCTCGTTCAAGGGGCGGGGGCGCCGGCGCAGATCGCAGCCGCGCTCGGACGGCTCCGTGACGTGCCGATCGATCTCGCGATCGTGGTGCGTGGCGGGGGGTCGCGCGGCGACCTAGCGGCGTTCGACTCCGAGGAAGTCGCGCGCGCGATCGCGACCGCTCGCATCCCGGTGTGGACGGGGATCGGCCACACCGGCGACCGTTCGGTCGCCGACGAGGTCGCGAATCGATCCCACATCACGCCGACCCAATGCGGCGAAGCGGTCGTAGCCCGCGTCGCCGAGTACTACGACGCGATCGGCGCCAGTGCGTACGAGATCACGCGCATCGTCGCCGCACAGCTCGCCACGGTCACACATTCGCTCTACTCGACGACCGCCTCGCTCGCTCGCATCGTCCGCCACGAACTTGATTGGAAGGCCGACGCGAACGCGCGTACACGGGTCGCGCTCGCTCGCGGCGTAACGCTGACGCTCGAACGTTGCGGAGCTCATATTTCCCAGTTGCGCGTCGCGACAGCGTCGGCCACCACACGGACCTTGGCCAACGACGAGCGCGAGATGCAGCGCCGCCGGCTCGTGCTGCGCGCCTACGACCCCGATCGGCAGCTGGAGCGCGGCTGGAGCCTTACCTTCGGACCGGACGGCAAGGCGGTACGAAGTGTCGCGCACCTGAGCGCCGGTTCGACGATCACGACCCGGCTGCGCGACGGCGAGGCGCGATCCGTTGTCGAGTCGACGAAGATGCACGCGCCGCGCGAGGAGAAGCAATGAGCCGAGAGAACGAACGCATCGACACGGAGCTCGCTCCGGTGTCCGAGCTCTCGTACGCGGATGCCGCGGCAGAGCTTGACGACATCGTCGCGGAACTCGACGAAGGGCGCGTAGACGTCGACGTCTTGGAAGCGCGCTTTCGACGCGCGATCGAGATCGTGGAGGAACTCGACAAGCGAATCCGCGGGGTACGCGAGCGTGTCGACGAGCTGATGCCGCGCCTCGCCGCGCTCGGGGAGGACGAGGAAGAAGAAGAGGACGACGAATGAGTCGCGCCGAGGCGCGGCTTTCCGCGGTGGTCGTCGTCGGTGCGTCGATCGCCGGGTTGCGCGCGGCGGAGTCGCTGCGCCGCCACGGCTTTGAGGGTTCCCTCACCCTGATCGGCGACGAGACCCATCTCCCGTACGATCGACCGCCGCTTTCCAAGCAGTTTCTCGCCGGAGAGTGGGACGACTCGCGAATCACGCTCGCAACACGCGAACAACTCGAACAGATCGCAAACGAGATCCTCCTCGGCGAACGTGCCGTCGGCGTCGATATCGATCGGCGCGTTGTCGCGCTCGAATCGGGGCGTGAGATCGCCTTTGGGGGCCTCGTCATCGCGACCGGCGCGACGCCGCGGCGACTCGCGGCCTTCGAAGGACGCGACGGAGTTGTAACGATCCGGCGAGTCGGTGACGCGATCGACCTCAACCGCAGGCTGACAACGTCTCCGACGCGCCTCGTCGTCGTCGGCGGCGGTTTCTTGGGAATGGAGGTGGCGGCGACCGCGCGGCGGCTTGGTGCCGAAGTCACGGTGGTCGAACCGCTGCCGACCCCTCTGGCGAGGGTGCTTGGAGAAGAGATCGGGACGGCGATCGCAAAGATGCACACCGAGCACGGTGTCGTGGTACGGACCGGGATCGGAGTGGAGTCGATCCTCGGTGGTGAGCGCGTGGAAGCGGTCGGGCTGAGCGACGGGTCCGAAGTTCCCGCCGACGCGGTGCTTGTCGCGATCGGCGTGGTCCCGGAGACGAACTGGCTGGAAGGATCGGGAATCGGCCTCGACGACGGAGTTGTTTGCACGTCAAGCCTGCATTGCGGTCCGGGCGTCGTCGCGGCGGGGGATCTGGCGCGTTTTCCCCATCCGCTTTCCGAAAAGCCGGTGCGATTCGAGCACCGGACGAGCGCCGCCGAGCAGGGGATCCACGCCGCGAGGAGCCTGCTCGCCGGGGAGCGGGCCGAGCCGTTCGCCGAGGTTCCGTACTTCTGGTCCGATCAATTCGAGACGAAGATCCAGTCGATCGGCATTCCCGAGCCGACTGATGAGGTGGCCATCGTCGCCGGCTCGCTTGACGATCGCCGCTTCGCCGCGTGTTTCGGACGGCGAGGAAAACTCTCCGCCGTCGTCGGCTTCTCGATGCCACACGACGTAATGCGATTCCACCCGTTGCTCGCGCGTGGCGCCTCCATCGACGAGGCCCTCGCCGCGATTTCGCAGTGAACTAGAAGCTGACTGCTGAGAGCGCCGGCACCATCTTGAGCGCCCGCGCTCGGGCGTCGAACCAGCGCTCCCGATCGAGGTGGCGCGCCGGCTCGATCGCTGCTTGGGCGCGAATCGTTCCCGCGGCCGCCTGGAGCGACGACCACACGCCGGTCGCACTGCCCGCGGCGAACGCCGCCCCGAGCAGCGTCGCTTCGGCGATCGGAGAAGGAACGACTGTTCGTTGGCTTGCGTCGGCGACGAGCTGGAGGAAGGTCCGATTCGCCGACATGCCGCCGTCGACGTGCAACGCGTCGATGCGAAGGTCGCCGTCGGCTTCTGCCGCTTCGAGGAGGTCGGCCCCGGCGTGGGCGATGCCCTCGAGCACCGCGCGGACGACTTCGGCCCGCGTGGTGGACTGGCTGAGACCGACGAACGCGCCGCGCGCCCCGAAGTCCCACAGCGGGGCTCCCGTGCCGTCGAGCGCGGGGACGAAGAACACCCCGCCGGAGTCACGCACCGACGACGCGAGTGTGTCGGTCTCGGCGGGACTTGCGACGATGCCGAGGCTCGTCGCGATCCAGTCGACACACGACCCTGCGGAGAGCATCGCGGCCTCGATCCCCCAGGTGAGACGCCCGGCAACTCGCCACGCGACGATCGGGAAGCTGCCGTGAGCGCCGCGGACGGGAAAGGCCGGCCGTGATTCGGTGACGCAGTCGAACATCGCCCCGGTACCGAAGGTCGCCTTCGCCTCGTTCGGTCCAAGGCAGCCTTGACCGATTAAGGACGCCTGTTGGTCGCCGAGGAGGCCGCCGATCGGCGGAGCACCAGGAAGCGCAGTGGCCTCGCCGAGCACGCCGATCGAGTCGACGATCTTCGGCAACATCGTTCTCGGTATCCGCAGCTCTTCGAGGACGGCGTCATCCCAATCCGAAGCGTCGAGCCGGACGAGCCCCGTCACCGCCGCGTTCGAGGCGTCCGTGACGTGTATGCCGGAACGCGTCAGCGCCGAGACGAGGTAACTGTCGACGGTACCCAAACACAGATCCTGATCTCGTGCCGGATTGAAGCGATCGAGCAAGTCGGCGAACTTGGTCGCCGACTGGTTCGGCGATAGCCGCAGGCCTTTTGATTGGAGCGCGAGACAGCGCCCCGCCGAGCGGACGTCCTGCCAGGAGATTGCCGGGGCGAGTGGCTCGCCGTCCGACCGTCGCCAAATCATGGCCGATGCCCGCTGCGCGCCGACGCCGACGCCGGCGACCGGGCCAGCCCGCTCGATCACCGTTCTGGCGGTGGCGATCGCGGCCGTCGCCACCGCCTCGGCGTCGAATTCGACAAGTCCCGGCGCGGGCCGGCTGACCTCGATCGGCGCGCGAATGATCGCGCTGATGGCTCCGCCTTCTCCGACGACCGCCGCGCGAAGAGACGAGGTGCCGACGTCGATGACGAGGATGCTCACGGCGCGAAAGCCCATTGCACCGGGCCGGCGCGTGGGTCGCGGGAGGTGCATCGCGGGCAAGAAATTGGCTCCGCGATGTTTACTTTTCGACGCGACTCTGGCAAAATAGCGCGCCTACCTGCGGGCCGACCTCGCCCGCCGTCCATTCTTGGCACGTCGCGCTCTCCCGGGCCGTCCTCGCCGTGAAGGTCTCGGCGGTGCATCCGAAGGGAAGCGCGTCGGTGGTATGGCAAGAATCGTGACGAGAGAGCGTTGTAGTGATGACGGCGAATTGGCGACATCGGTCGGCGTGTCGAGGACTCGACCCCGAGATCTTCTTTCCGGCGGCCGACGAGGAAGCTGACGAAGCAAAAGAAATCTGTGCGGTCTGTCCCGTGCGCCAGATGTGCCTCGAGCATTCGCTCGCGGCGCGCGAGCGCGAGGGGGTCTGGGGAGGCCTGACAGAGCGCGAACGTCGTCGGGTGCTCCGGCAGCGCCAAAAGTCCGCGTAGCCGAACGCCGCTCAGCGCGGCCGGCGTCGAGGGCGCGCCTTCGAAGGAAACGGCGAGCTCGAACAAAGCACCGGCCAGAACAATTCCTCGGCGCGGGACCGTTTCTCCTCCAGCCCCATCTGGACGCCGCGCCGGAGGAACGCCGCGAGCACGCGTGCCGTTGCTCGGGCGTCGCCGAGCGCGGTGTGGGCGTCTTCGCGAACGACTCCGAGTCGTGCACAGACCGCGGCGAGGGTGCGCGAACCGGACGGTAGGCAAGCCAGGGCGACTTCTCGGGTGCAGACGCTCGCTCCTTCGAGGTCGGGGAACGCTGCTCCGATGCGGCGGAACTCTGCGCGCAGGTGCGAGAGGTCGAACGCGACGACGTGTCCGACGACGACCGTGTTGCGCAGGCGCTCGGCGATCTCGCCTGCGACCTCGGCGAAGCCTGGGGCCTCTTCGAGGGTCGATCGCGTGATGCCGTGGAGCCAACCCGCCCCGATCTCATCGGCACCCGGAACCGAGATGAGGCTCGACCACTCCTCGAGGAGTTCGCCTTCGCTCGAGCACGTGACGACTGCGCATTCGACGACGCGGGAGAACGCAGGATCGAGCCCTGTCGTCTCGACGTCGAGGATGCTGAGCGACGGCTCTTTCTCGACATCGGAAAAGGAACCCCGAGCACAGAGCGCGCCGGTCGAGGTCAGCACGGCCCGAGTGTACGAGGGCGCGCTCTTTCAGACGGGGATTGCCGCGGCTCTCAACAGGTCGTGGGGTTCCACGGCGCGGGAGTCGGTTTGTCGATCACGGGAGCGCCTGACGAAACGGAGACGCCGGGCGGGAGTCCGACGTGAATGTCGTGCAGCATCTCCGGCACCGACGAGGTTGTGCCTAGCGAGAGAAACCGTGCCAGCACGGCGTCGTCCGCGTGCGGATCAGGGACTGCGATGCCTCGATCATCCCGCGTTCGCGCCTCGATGACGGGAAAGGCAACCGGCGCCAGCTGGGCGCGCGAAAAGCCGCGGAAGGTTTCGGCGAGCGACAACAACTTTCCTTCCGAGATCCCGTTGTCGATTGTGAGATTCGCGACCGCGGAGGAAACGAGATTGTTGAGCTCGACTGGGTCGAATCCGATCCCACCGCTCGAGGTGACCGTTGCCGCGAAGACGGAGTTCTCCCTTCCCATCGCACTCGATGTTCCACCAAGGTCCGCCCGCCACGCCCCTCGCGCGAAGTAATAGAGGTGCCGACTGTCGAATAGCGACTGCGCCTGGGAGCCGGACACTCGTTGACATCCGCTCTTGTTGACAGAGAGGCCCGTGAACGCGTCACGCACTGGATACGCGAAGTCGAGGTGGATCCCACCGAGCGCGGAGACGATGGGACCGACTCCCGCAGCCTTGAGCGAGAGATAGTCGGTAACCGGCACGTCGAAATCTGAAGTGATCGTCCGGACGAGCGTCCCCGGGCCGGTTTCGAGTGTGTCGGCGATCGGAAGCGTCGACGAGGCGCCTCCGGCGGGATTCGCGACCGCGACCTCGGTTTGGGGTGGAACGGCGATCATTCGAATCTCGTGGGTCTGCGGATCGATGCGGGCGAGCAAGATCACCGAGGCGGTGAGCTTCGAGCTCGATGCGCCCGAGTTGTGGGCACGAGAATTTGAAGCGCCGACGGGAGATGTTCCGACGACCAAGACGTCGAACGCGGCGCCCGCTCGTGCCGAGACGAGGCCAGTGACGTGGGTCCGGTCGAGTTCGTGGTAGCGGAAGAACGCGTAGACAAAGGTTGCGACGCCGAGAAGGATCGCCAGGACCACGAGCACGACCACTGCGAACAGCGTCCTTCGGGGCCACCTCCGCAAGCCGGCGCGATAACGGTGGCGTTGCGAACGGCTGTCGTGCCCAACGCGCCAGGTGTCGGGTGCGCTCACCGGGGCCGTCGGTCTCCGGTGCCACGCGATCCGTCGGTGCCACCAACGACGGAGCCGTGGCGTCGACGGCAGCCGTCGTGGCAGGTCAGCGGGCATTTTGCGGAAGGATAGTGGTGAAAGCGGCACCCGCTCGATCGGCACGAGCGACGCGCTTCACAGATCCCTCATACTTTGTATGTACTTCTTTCCGAACTGAAGTGAAAACATCATCAGACGCGTCGAGACAGACCACGGCGCCAACAGTGGGGGCCGAGGAGCACATCTGTGGAAAGCAAGGGAATTCGTCACGCGCGCATCGTCGCGAGCGTGATCGTCGCGCTCTTGGTGCTCGGTCTGATGGCGCCCCTCGCCGCGGCGGCCAAGAAGACCGATCCGCCAAGCGGCAACGGAGGACTCGGCGACCCCTCGGCGGACTCGACGGTGCCGCAGATCCCGCCGCGGGCCAAAGTCTTCGCTGTCCGGGCATGGATCGAGCGCGCGATTGCCCTTCGCCTGAATGCGCTGCACCGAGCGGATGCAAAGAGTTCGGGGTGGTCGGCACTGACGGCGTCGGATCGAAGCGCGTTCCTCGACGTCATCTCGGCGGACAGCGCCGGTCTTTCGTCGCTCGCCTCGAGCGTGCGATCCGATACGACCGTCACGCAGCTCCAAGGCGTGATCGGCGCGATGATCACCGAGTATCGAGTTTTCGACGTTTTGGTTCCTCAGGTGACGGCCGCGCGTCGCCTCGATTCCTCCGCGACGACGGTCGCGGGGCTCGCGAAGACGGAGTTCCAGATCGCGGCGGCTGTCACGACGGCCAGCGCGCTCGGGGAGTCCAAAGCGATCCTCCGTCTGTACGCCGCGCTCGTCACCGAGGTCAGCTCGGCCGAGAGTCTCGTCGCGCTCAACCACGCGGCGGTCGTGAATCTTGTCCCAGCGTCGTTCTCGCGATCGGCAGCCGTGTTCGTATCCGCGCAGAGCGCGATGGCGACGATCCGAGGCGACGTCAACGCGGCGAAAAGTGACATCGAGAAGATCGCGGTCCTTTTGCGCGAACGGCTCAACTCTCCAACGCTCTCGGCGCCCGACATCCCGAAGACGAAGAGCCCGGTTACCGGCGTGACGCTACCGAGCGTTTCGAGCCTTCCGGCTTAGTTGTCGTTCTCGCCGGCGTGTCCAGCCGGCGTCGCCCGGGGGTCGCAGTGAAGCAAGTCGCCGGGGCTTTGAGCCGATCGCATTATCTGAGCCGAGGACGACTCGAAGGCGCGCCAGTCCTGCCATCGACTCGAACGTGCGGCGCAGCACGGAGGATCGCGGTGGCCGCAGCTCGTGCACGACCGCGGGTAACTCGCGGATCCGCAGCCCGCCGCGGCTCGCGCGGGTGGCGAGCTCCACGTCGAAGAGGCTGCCTCTTGAGACGGTTTGATCGACGAGCGGCCGAATCGCTGCGGTGCGGAACAACTTCATTCCGTGAGCGTCCGATAGCTCCAGCCCGACGAGCGTGCGAGTCGTCAGCGCGAAGCCCGCGGTTAGGAGACGGCGAAACCGCGAGCGACGGTCCGAGGCTCCTCGGGCGCGCTTCGACGCAACGACGACGTCCGCGTCATCTCGTTCGATCAGCTCGTAGGCGTCGTCGAAGAAGCCGAAGTCGTAATAGTCGGCGTCAAATGTCGCAACCACCTCGCCCGCAGCGAGGCGCAATCCGTGCGCGAGGGCGTCTCCGTAATCCGCACGGGGCAAGGATGAAACGCGTATGGAGGGTAGTTGCGCGGCGAGCAGGCGGCTCAGCCGAAGCGTGCCGTCTCGTGATCCGTTCTCAACGACGATGACTTCGAAGCTTCGGCCGCGCTTTTCGAGCCCGGTGACGAGGTTCGTCAGTGTCGTTCCGATGAGCATCACTTCGTTGTGAGCGGGGACGACGACCGATACTTGTGGACGAGGCGTCGTCCGCTGGGCCGATGCAGGGGGAGCTTTCATCGGCGCTCTGTTCCGCCGAACCACCGCTTCCACGACCTATCGGGTTCGGGCGCCCCCTCGCCCACCTCATCGGGCGCCGCGGAATTGGGCGAAGGAGGGTCATCCTCGTCAGGAGACGTCGCATCGTCAGTGCGGCGTCGTTCGCGACCACCAGGTGCATCTGCACCGTCGAAGACGGACTCCGGCACCGCTTCAGGCGGGCGTGAGGAAGGCCCCCCCGTTCCGACTAGCACGGCGGCTCCCAACAGACCGAATCCCGAGGCGCCGACTCCGAGCCAGTCGATCGAGGTCGACTGGTAGTCGAGGACGACGTGATGTGCGCGCGGCACGACGACGATCAAGTTCGGCGTCGCCTCGAACGGACCGCTCGCGCCGTGCGCCACCCAGTTCGGGAAGTACGGCACCTTCACGAGCACAGGCTCGCCGAGCTTTGCCACGTCGAACGAGAATGTGCTGGCGCCGTAGTGGATGTGCGACACCGTCGTCGGGGTGATTGCGGTGGCTGCGGACGGGCTGACGAGCATGCCGGCGGGTTCGCGTGGCCAGGACCTCGGTCCTTGAGCGACGATCTCGACGGGCCAGTCGGATTCGGTCTGGTACCAGTTGATCGCGGTCGTCCACTGCCACTGGCGATAGCTGAGGTGCTCGACGACCGGGAGATAGGTGAGCGGTTCGGCAAGTGTCGAATTGCGCAGTTCGTACAACACCCATCGCGCGCCGGTGTTCGCCGACGTCGACGCGCTCGTTCCGCCGTCGACGACGTTCGCGGATTCCGGCGTCGACGCGACCTCTACGAGCGCGGGGTCCTTTGCCGCGGCGCCTTCGACAGTCGGGGAGGACGCGAGGAAGTACTTCACGCCCGTCAACTGCAGGTGGCGGATTCCGTCGGCGACGTCGAGTGATTGGTAGGGGAGGCCCACGACCGGGTTGGACGCTTGCAGCGAGAGCTCCGCCTGGTCGAGGAAATGGAAGTGGTTCGAAGTCGAGGACTCGTAGTACAGGCCCTCCGCGGTATCGATGCAGCCGTGCGTCCACAGCGGAAAAGAAAGCGGCACGAGCGTGGATCCGAAGACGTTTTGCATGTTGGGTGCGTACTCGTAGTCGAGGTTCCCGCAGCCGTGGATCGACGCCGCGCTCTCCAACATCGCGATGATGCGCCGGAACTGCGGCCAGCCCGGCTTCGCCTGATATCCGGAGTAGTTGAAGGTCGCCCAGCCGTCGACGGGATCGGGCTTTCCGGAAAAGTCGAAGAAGGGGAGGACGCCAAGCCACGCGGAAACGAGACAGATCACAGTCGCGGAGCCGACGAATGGCGTGAGGTACTCGTTGGCGGAGACGTCCCCGATCGCTTGGCACGCGATGCGCCCGAACTCCGCGACCGCGTACGCGGCGAGCAGCGCGGTCGTGAGGAACCAGAAGGGCAGCCACCTGCCGTTGTAGACGAGACCGTCCGGCAGCCAGACGAAGGCCGCGACGCTCGCTGCGGCGAGCACGCCGAGGACGATCGCCATCCGGTTTCGTCGAAAGATGGCGAGCAGGAATCCCGTGACGGCGACCCACTGCACCGCTTGTTCCGCGTTGCGCGGGAATAGTTGGCCGTAGACGGGGCCGACGCGGTTGTAGTTCATCGAGGATGAGTAGTGGAGGTAAGCCGCGAAGGGAACAAGCCAGAACGCGGCCAGTAACGCGCCCGTCACGCCCACGAGCACGAGGTCCATTACCGCCCGCTTCGACGGTCGCGACATCGCGATCGCGAACGCGGCGCCGGCGGCGAACAGGCCGGGGACCACGTGACAAAGGAGCGTCACCGCGAACAGGAGAGCAGCAAGCCAACGCAGCCGGCGCGTGCGCAACGAATAAGTGAAGACCCCGAGGAACAACAACGCGAACGTCATCGCGAGGCTGAAGGAGAACTCGCCGGCGAGCACCGACGCGAGAGTTCCGCCGTCGATGTTCCATGAGTAGTACACCGACGGATGCGGGTACGTCGGTGCGAATAGGAAGAGGAATGGGATCGTCGCGGCCGACATCAGCGCAGGCGCCGGGCGATGAAACCCGCTCAATCTGCCGAACGCGTACGCGGCGAGCGGCAGAAATGCCGCGCCGAGAATCGTGGTGACCTTGAAAGCGACCGCAAAGGAGGCGACGAGAGAGAGGGCTCCCGTGATCACTGCCGGGAACGGGAAATAGAAGACGTAAAGCGGGAAGCCGCCGAACCACTCCGGATCCCATCCCGCGACGCGGCCATGCGCGAGCAGGTGGTGGACGAAGTAATTGACCGCCACGACGTGCCCCGCGGTGTCCCCGCCGACGTCCATGTTCGGCCCGAAGACGAGGCTGAGATGGAGCTGCGCGAGGACAAAGGCAGTGGTGCCGGCGACGACGAGCACGGTTGCGAGCGACCCAGGTGCGAGCCACGAGGGGCCGTCCGATCGCGGTACGGACGGCCCAGCACCTTTCAGGTGAACGGGTCGATGGCGCGCGGAACCCATCGTCGGGGTGGCCACCATCAGGGCGATCCTACCGAGGCCACATTTTCGCCTTCGGTCAGGAAAGTGGCCAGTTACCAGGTATTTGGTGGTATGGTGCGCGGTCTCGGGCCGTTGGCGCAGTCCGGTAGCGCACTTGCATGACACGCAAGGGGTCAGAGGTTCAAGTCCTCTACGGCCCACCCGATTCGGGACGTAACAGCGCTGAGCAACGGTGCTGTATCAGGGCTGTCCTCTTTTCGAGAATGACATAACGCGATAAATCGACTGCGGCGGCTACGCTGCCGTGAGCCAGTGAGGGCGTGGGCCCTCGGCGCCTTTCCAAAACGTTGGTGGCGCTCTCGGTCGGATTTCGGAGAGCTTGTGCAGGTTGCCACCAATGACGCTCCGCCGGGGGACTTCCGCGCGCTGGCCGCGCAGGTCCGCCAAGCTGGCCTGCTGGATCGCCGGTTGGGCCACTATGCAGCGAAGATCAGTCTGACAACCGCCGTTTACGCTGCCGGATGGGCGGCGATCGTGATCGTCGGCAACTCGTGGGCGACGCTCGCTCTCGCAGCGTTCATGGGTTTGATGTTCACCCAAATGGGCTTCCTCGGCCACGACGCAGGACACCAACAAGTTTTTCGGTTCCGCTTGGCGAACCGCCTGCTCGGTCTCGCGGTCGGGAATCTGTTAATCGGTTTGAGCTTTGGCTGGTGGGTGTCCAAACACAATGCCCATCACGCACATCCAAACCAAGTCGGTCGCGATCCGGACATCGGTGACGGGTTCGTGGTTCCCAGCTCCGCCGATGGAATTGCAGGCGGGGTTGCGCGGCTGATGACTCGCTGGCAGGTGCAGCTCTTCTTTCCTCTCATGCTCTTTCGAAGTGTGGGCCTACACGTGTCGGGTGTCCGGAGGTTGGTCCAGCGACGCGATGGTGCCGCCGCCGTGGAAGCCTTACTGATAGCCATCCACGCCGCGCTGTATTTGACAGTTCTGGTCTCGGTGCTCTCCCCCCTGAAGGCGTTGGCCTTCGTAGCGGTCCAGCAAGGGATCTTCTCGCTCTACCTGGGTTGCAGCTTCGCTCCGAACCACAAGGGCATGCCCGTCATCGATGCCGACGTGGAGATGAGCTTCGCTCGGCGTCAAGTGATCACCGCGCGCAACGTCGCCGGCGGCCGATTTACCGATCTCATGCTCGGTGGTCTTAATTACCAAATCGAACACCACCTTTTTCCATCGATGCCTCGACCTAACTTGGGGCGCGCCCAAGTCATCATCCGGGCATTTTGCATTGAAAGCGACCTGGGGTACTGCGAGGACAGCCTCATCGGTTCGTACCGCCAGGCGCTCCGCCACCTGCAAGCGGACACATTGGTTGGAGTGCTTGTCGGGGATCTCGCTTAATCCTCCCCAATCAGATGGCCGGGTCAGCGAAGACGCGGTCCGCAGTGATTGTTTTCTATTACGGTGACTTTTGGGACGGGAATTCCAAAACGTCGGCCACTGGCGGATCCGAGTCACCTCGCGGAACGCGTAACCCCAAATCGGCCCCCGAGAGAAGACCCTCACATTGATGTCGCAATCACGCGAGACCCAAGTCGCCGTCGCGTTGAGCGGACACTCACCGCCGCGGGCGAAATCCAGGCCTGGCTCATCGATATGGACGGAGTCATCGTCCGCGAAGAGCAACCAATCGATGGTGCCTCGCGCTTCCTCTCCCGATTGCGCGAGCGGGAGACCCCATTTCTCATCCTCACCAATAACTCGATCTTCACTCCGGGAGATCTGGCCCGACGGCTGCAAAGAGACGGGATCGAGGTCGCTCAAGACCGAATCTGGACGTCCGCGCTCGCGACGGCTCGATTCCTCGAAGCGCAGCGACCCGGCGGCACGGCGTTCGTGATCGGCGAAGAAGGTTTGACGGCTGCGCTGCAAGAAGTGGGGTTCACCCAGACGGTCCACGACCCCGACTACGTGGTCCTCGGCGAGACACGCAGCTACAGCTTCGAGCGGATCACCCAGGCAATCCGGCTCATAAACCGTGGGGCGCTGTTCGTCGCCACGAATCCGGACACGACGGGACCGAGCCTGCATGGTCCGCTTCCCGCGACGGGTTCGGTTGCTGCGCTCATCAGCGCCGCAACCGGCGTTGATCCATATTTCGTCGGAAAGCCAAACCCTCTCATGATTCGGACCGCGCTGAACACGATCGACGCGCATTCTGAGACGACTGCGATTATCGGCGACCGGATGGACACCGACATCGTGGCGGGTATCGAAGCGGGACTGTTTACCGTCCTCGTACTTTCGGGTCTCTCGGACGAGACGTCCACGCGGCGTTACTCATACCGGCCGTCGCGTATCGTCGATTCGGTGCGGGAACTCGCCGACGAACTTGAGTAGGTCGCACGGGCGAGTCGTCGTCCCCTCTGCACGGCTGAGAGCAGCTACCGGTGACGTTGTGCACAGACAGAGGATCGTGCGGCGGGAGAATCCGGAATCCTGATATCGGCTCGGGTACGCTCGCGCCGTGCTCAGTAGGCGCGTCCTTGCGGTCGCGCCAGTTCCTGTCGCTCTCTTGGCCGTGCTGCTTCCGTGGTCGGCGTCGGGTAGCACCGCGCGTTCGGCATTCGCGCTCGCGCACGCTTTACAGGGGACGGGAGCGCTCTCGGGATGGGAGGACATTGCCCTTCGCGCCGCGTACGTGTTCCCCGTCATCGCCGCCTGCTCACTCGCCGCCGCGGTTCTCGGTCGAATCCGCACGTCCGCAGCCTTCAGCGCGGCTACCGCGATGATCGTCGTCGTCGCGTCGCTCGTGGCGATCGTCGAGCTCGGCCCGGGTGTTCGCCTCGGAGCCTGGGTCGGAGCGATCGGTTCTGTTCCCGCGATTGGGATCTCGCTCGCCGCGAGCGCACGGAGGTCGCTAGGTCATGTCTGATCTGACAGAAGCCCATTCGCCGGGCTCGAACGGCGTGGACGTTGGGGGAGACGGCACCGCCGACGCCAAGCCCCGCACGATCTCTCGGCGACTGGCGGCGATCATCGTCGCTATCGCCCTCGTTGGCGGGGGAACTGGAGCGGCGATCGCGCTCTCGTCGGTCTCCTCCGGCGCGCAAGATCCGGCGAGCGCGGTGGACAACCTGCTCAGCGCGGCGGATCATTCCGACGCGCTCGGTGTTCTCGACGCGATTGCTCCTGGCGAACGACAGGCCATCGAGCCCGGTTTCTCAGATCTCGTCAATCAACTCGAGCGACTCGGCGTGCTCTCTCAGGGAACGAACCTGTCCGACATCGCGGGACTCACGTTGCACTTCTCGAAAGTCGCTCTCACCACGCGCACGCTCACTCCTGACCTCGTCGCCGTCTCGATCACAGGCGGAACGGTGACGGAAACGGTCGACCCGGCGAAATTCCCAATCGGCACGTTCGTCGACCAGTTTGCCCCGAGCGTCATCCGGGGAGCCGTTCGGAGTGAGACGGCACCCGTGCGGACAGGTTCTTCCGCGATCGTGACCGAAGACGTCAACGGGTCCTGGTACGTGAGTCTCGGTTACACGATTGTTTACGACGCGCTGCGCGCGAAAGGGGAGTCAGGAATCCCGCAAGACCTCGCCGGAGAGATCCATCCAACTGGCGCCGCATCTGCTGACGACGCGGTCCGCGCCTTCATCGATAACTCGGCGGCGTTCAATCTCTCCGGTCTAATAGGCGACCTCGCCCCGGGCGAGATGGGCGCGCTGCAGACCTACGCGCCGGAGATCCTCGGTCGAGCGGAGTCGGCGCTAGGGAATGAGCAGTCCAAGATCCACTTGAAGGTGACGGGCATGAATTTGTCCGACTCGGCGGTGAACGGCGGCACGCTTGTCAAGGTGAGCGACCTTGGGTTGTCGGCGTCGATCGGAGCTATCACGATCACGATCAAGAACGGTTGCGTCTCGGAGACCACTGTGGCCGGGACGACGAGCCATTGCCCGTCGCCGGCCTCGAAGTCCGCGGAAGCACGGCGCGTGCTTGCAGTGCTCCCTTCGTCGCTGCGACCGCTTGCTACACGGCTGCTCACGACGCATCCCGCGATCGGCATCGTCGCGTTGGACGAAGGTGGCGGCTGGTACCTGAGCCCCGTCGCGACCGCGCTCGACGACATCGATGCGTACCTCTCGATCCTGCAGCCGCAGGACCTCGTCGCGATCGGGGATCTCGCCCGGAATCCAGCGGAGGCGCGAGCACTCGCCCGCTCGCTCGAAGCCATCGCTACAAGCGGCCTGACGAGCGGCAGCGGTCTTTTGTAGCCCTCGCGGACCCGGAGGCTGAGCGTTCGCTCAGATGTCGGCTTGCTCGAGCATCGCCTGCGCAACCTTCAAGAATCCGGCGATGTTCGCTCCGGCGACATAGTTCCCGGCCTCGCCGTATTGGGCCGCGGTCGATCGCACCTGTTCGTGGATCGCCGACATGATCTCGCGCAGTCGCATGTCGACTTCTTCCGCCGTCCAGCTCGAGTGCTCGATGTTCTGGGTCATCTCGAGGCCGGACACCGCGACGCCGCCCGCGTTCGCCGCCTTTCCCGGTCCGAAGAGGATCCCGGACTCCAAGAACTGACGGACACCGTCGGGCTCAGTGGGCATGTTCGCGCCCTCGACCACGAGCTCCACTCCGTTCTTTAACATCTGCGCCGCATCGTCACCTGAGATCTCGTTCTGCGTCGCGCAAGGGAACGCACACTTTGCCGGTGTCGACCACATCGTCGGGTGATCGCTCTGTCCGTCGCGGAAGTACGAAGCGCTCGGGAATCGCTCGACGTACTCCGCAATTCTGCCCCGACGGACGTTCTTCAGGTCGAGGACAAAAGCGAGCTTCTCCTCGTCGAAGCCGTCGGTATCGAGCACGAAGCCGTCGGAGTCGGACATCGTGAGGACGCGCGCGCCAAGCTCGATGAGCTTTGCGACCGTGTACTGCGCGACATTCCCGCTCCCTGACACGAGGCAGGTCTTGTTCTCGATCGAGTCGCCCCGCGTCTTCAGCATCTCTTCCGCGAAGTACACGGCGCCGAAGCCCGTCGCTTCGGGTCGCCCGAATGATCCTCCCCAGGCGACACCTTTGCCGGTGATCGTGCCGGTGAATGTGTTCGTGATGCGCTTGTACTGACCGAACAGATATCCGATCTCGCGCGAGCCGACGCCGATGTCGCCCGCGGGGACGTCGGTGAATTGTCCGATGTGGCGGTAAAGCTCGGACATGAACGACTGGCAGAAGCGGCGCACTTCGTCGTCGGACTTGCCCTTCGGATCGAAGTCGGCACCGCCCTTGCCACCGCCCATCGGAAGCGTCGTCAGCGCGTTCTTGAAGGTCTGTTCGAAGGCGAGAAACTTCAATAGACCGAGCGTCACGTCACGGTGGAAGCGCAGACCCCCCTTGTACGGCCCGATCGCCGAGTTCATCTGGACGCGAAAGCCCCGGCTGACCTGGATGACCCCGTCGTCGTCCACCCACGGGACTCGGAAGATGATTACCCGCTCCGGCTCGACGAGCCGCTCCAAGATGCGGGCGTCCACGAACTCGGGATGCGCGGCGAGCACCGGCTCGAGTGTCTCGAGCACCTCCCTGACAGCTTGGTGGAACGCCGCCTCGTTCGGGTTCTTCGCGACGACGTGTTCGATCACCCGTCCTGTGAGGTCCGACATCGTGAATTCCTTTCTCCCGGCACGACGTGCGCGATCAGTAATCCGCGCCGCGCCTCGCTTCTTTCGTGAGCTTCCGTCGGTCAGAAACGCCGGAGAAGAGGAGAAGGTCCCGATAGGTCCGAGTCCGAGGCGTCACGCTGGAACCTCTTCTTCGATCCGCGTCGGCATCGCCTTTTCCGCGTTCGACCACTCGTCGTCGACGAGCACGACGTCGCGCCCCGCGCGACGCAGGATGCTCGCAGCGATCCCCGCCCGGTAACCACTCGCGCAGTGCACGGCGATCGGCCCTGAGGGGAGCGTGTCGCGGCGCCGTTCGAGTTCGTGAAGGGGGATGTGGAGTGAACCTTCGATGTGCCCTGATCGCCACTCGTCGTCGAGACGCACGTCGACCAGTGCGACCTCGCCGAGTCCCGATAGCCGCGCGAAAGTCGTCACCGGGTAAGAGTCTCGAGCCGTTCCGTCCAACAACGCCTCGATCAAACCTGTCGACGCGCCGGCGAGCGCGTCGATACCGATTCGAGCCAACTGAAGACGCGCCGCCTTGAGTTCTTCCTCGCTTGGCGCGACGAGTGTGATCGGCGCGCCTTCGGGCACCAACCATCCGAGGTACGTGGAGAACGTGTTCTCGAGCGGGAAGCTCACCGTTCCCGCCAGGTGGATTCTCGCGAATGCGACCGGTCGCGAAGGTCGACGACCCATTCTCCGGACCGGGCGCGACCGCGGACTTCTTCCGCGCCGAGTCGTCGAACCGGTCCGAGGGAGACCGCGGCGGGTCCGCGGCGGTTGAGGGGGGCCATGCGGGCGTAGTACGCGGGATAGGCCTCGTACGAGGAGAGCAAGCGGGCGACGAAGGCGTCTTCGTCTTCGATGATTAGCGCGACGTTCTCCGATCGTTCCCTGCCGATGGTCGAGTTCACGCTGTCCGTCGCGCCCCCGGCGCTGCAGAAGCTGCCGAACCCGTGAGTCGGGAACACCACGACGTCGTCTGCGAGAAGCTCGGCCAGCTGTCTTGCCGAGCGGTGCTGGAGCCGGGCGAGCTCGCCGGCGTGCTCCGCGCCGAGAAGGTCGGTTCTCCCGACCGTCCCGTACAAAAGAGAGCCCCCGGTGAAGATCGCCCCGGGGCCGTCGGCGTTCGTCACGACGTACGCGAGGTGCGTGAAGGTGTGCCCGGGTGTGGAGATCGCATGGAGTCGAAGACGACCGACGTCGATCGCGTCGCCGTCGCGTACCGGACGCCGGGTGAACTCGACGTCGTCCTCCGCGGAGACCAAGTAGTCCGCGCCGCTGCGCTTCGCGAGGTCGTACCCGCCAGTGACGTAGTCGTTATGGACGTGGGTCTCGGCGACGAGCGCAACCGAGAGGCCACGGCCCGCGACTACCTGCTCGACGCGCTCGAGGTCCCGCTGGGGATCGATGACGATCGCGAGCTCGCTGTCATGCGCGACGTAACTCCGGTCCCCGAGGTCCGGGGTCTCAAGCACTTCGACTTCCACGACGACCTCGCCTTTCGCCAGCGCCCGGCCACCGTATCCGGCCTGCCGATCACGAGCACGAATCAAGAGCTCGCATTGGTACGCTCCGCCCGGCATCGGACGAGGCGGCCCGTGACGTTCACCCAGTCGATCGAAGACGTGGTGTCGACGCTTCGGGGCACGGTTCGAAGCGGGGCGACGGGCACCTTCGAGTGGCGCCGCCATCAACTACGTGAGCTACGGCGGCTCGTTACCGAAGAGGAGACCGCCCTCGAAGATGCCCTCCGTGCCGACTTGGGTAAGCCGCGCGTCGAGAGCTGGCTCACCGACCTCGCCCTCGTCACCTCGGAGATCGACTACGCGTTGCGCCACTTGCGGTCGTGGATGCGGCCCGAACGCGCTTTCGTACCGCTGACGCAGATGCCGGCGAAGGCGCGGATCGTCCGACAGCCCCTTGGGGTCATCGCAGTGATCTCGCCGTGGAACTACCCCGTGAATCTCACCCTCGCACCGACCGTCGGCGCGCTTGCGGCCGGCAACACCGTCGTTGTGAAGCCTTCCGAGCTTGCGCCGGCAAGCTCGCGAGCGCTGTCGGAGCTCGTCGCGCGCCATCTTGACCCCGCCGCGGTCACCGTCGTCGAAGGCGGACCCAACGTCGCCGACGGGATCCTCGACGCCGGCGTCGACCACGTCGTCTTCACCGGTGGCAGGTCCGCGGCGCGAGAGGTGTTCGCCGCGGCGGCGAAACACCTCACGCCGGTAACCCTCGAGCTCGGGGGAAAGAACCCTGCGATCGTCTTATCTGACGCCGACCTCGGGGTCGCGGCGCGGCGAATCGCGTGGGGTCGTTTCCTCAACGCCGGGCAGACCTGCGTCGCTCCCGACTACGTACTCGTTGAAACCTCGGTCGAGGAACGTTTCGTCGAATACCTGCGATCCGCGATCGAGGAGCTCTTCGGTTCAGACCCGAGGATGAGCGACGCGTACGCGCGCATCATCGACGAGCGCCATCTCGAGCGGCTCGCGATGTTGCTCGACGGTCACGGAGGAGAACTGCTGGCCGGGGGGAGCGTCGATCGGGCGACGCGTTACTTCGCGCCGACGGTCGTGCGAGCGCCGAATCCCGAATCGGCGCTGATGCGCGAGGAGGTATTCGGGCCGATCCTCGTTGTCCAACCGGTCGCGAATCTCAAGGCGGCGCTCGCTCGGGTCTCGGAGCACCCTGATCCGCTCGCGCTCTACTTATTCACGTCGAGTCGCGAGCGAGCGGACGACATCATCCACCGCACACGTTCTGGGGGAGTCGGCGTGAACACGACCGTCCTGCAAGTCGCGATTCCCGGCTTGCCCTTCGGCGGGGTCGGGGCCTCGGGCACCGGCGCGTATCACGGCCGCGCCGGCTACGAGCGCTTGAGCCACGCGCGTGCCGTCTTCGAGAAGTCGACGCGCCTCGACCTGAGGGTGCTCTACCCGCCGTACCGGTCGTGGAAGGACGCGTTGATGCGCAAGGCCCAGCGCTGGGGATCACCGCCGCGCCAATCTACGGACTGATCGAGAAGCCGCCCTTTTCCTTGTAGGTCGTGTCGAGGAGGTACTCGACCCACGTGCGGCCGGGCGCCAGTCCAACCTTCTGACCGGTGTTCGAAACGAACGTCGTCGTCGAGTTGAGCGACGGGCGGTGCCAGATCACCGGGATGTATTGGCCGTCGCGGAAGATGAAGGCTCGCCCGCGTCCGACCGTCATGCTCTGCACATCGCCGGAGCCGCCGGTGCTTTCGACGTAGGGGCCGATCGTGTAGTGAACAACCTCGACGACGATGTTCGTCGTTGTCACCGGCTTTCCCGTCAAGGCGTCGATGTCGGTCTGGCCGGAGTAGGTGTGGACCCACTGTCCCGCCGAAGCGTCCCACTTCCAGATGACGTCGGTTCCGTAGGAGAAGTTGATCGCCACAGAAGATGCCGGATGCGCGCCGGTGGGAAGCGACGCCGAATAGCGGAAGATCGGCGGCGGCGCCGACTGCTTCGGGAAGAGCGCCAACAACGCCTGGGTGCTCGAGTATGTCGAGTCCGGAGCGACGCGCTGGGGGTCCTGGTGATACGCGGCGTAGTGCAGGAACTCGTTCGCGTCGTCGATGAACGACAGTGAGGCGACCGTCTGCTGGTTCGGCAACACTCCGCCGACGAAGGACAACACGACGTGGGGGAAGACCTGCAAGACGTGCCAGTCGACCCAGCGGACCGACCGGATCGGACCGAGGTTCGAGGCGCTCTGACACTGGAATACGGCGATGTAGCGCATGATCCCGCCCTCGGCGGGGGTGTCAAAAACGATGTCGGCCTCGTTGAGGCCGGTTTGGGGCCGCGCCGTCGTTTCGTTACCGATTTTCACCGCGACGGGCTGGCGGTCGGGAACCGTGCCACCGGGCGCGGGCAGGTCCGTGAGCGGGCAGACGTCCCCGGCCAGGTGCGGCTGGGTGTTACGCGGTCCACCGTCGCTGCTCGCCTTTTTTGGCGGCGCCGACGAGCCGTTGACGACGAGCAGAACGATCAACACGACGACTGCCGCGACGACGCCGCCGGCGGCGGCGAGTCGCCCCTTGCGGATCGTGCGGAGATAGGCGCGGAGACTCATTTGGCGGCGGCGCGAAGTGCGCTGGGAATGACTGGGCACGAGCGGTCAACGTAGTTCGTCGTGCGCGTGCGCAGGTGTCATTCGCGAGCGCGCACGCAGGGGCTTTTGCCACTCGCGGCCAACGAAGTGTGCTAAATGAGCGACTTCAAACTGACGTGTTCGAGTCCGTGGGCCTCGGCGACGGGCGCGGAGACGAGGTGGCCGTCGACGGCGTTCACACCTTCTGCCAGCGCGGCGTCGGCGCGAGCGGCTTCACGCCAGCCGTTGTTCGCGATCTCCATCGTGTAGGGAATCGTTGCATTCGTCAGCGCGTACGTCGAAGTGTGGGGGACCGCACCCGGCATGTTGGCGACGCAGTAGAAGACCGAGTCGAAGACCGGATACGTCGGATGAGAGTGTGTCGTCGGGTGCGTCGATTCGAAGCAGCCGCCTTGGTCGACGGATATGTCGACGAGCACCGAACCTGGTCGCATCCGTCGCACCAAGACGTCGCTCACAAGCTTCGGCGCGCGCGCCCCGACGACGAGCACAGCGCCGATCACTAGGTCGGCTTGCAAACACGCTTGTTCGATCGCGTGCTCGCTCGACGCCAAGGTTTCGAGGCGCCCCGCGTACAGCTGATCGAGCGTCGCGAGGCGGTGGAGGTCGCGATCGAGCACGGTGACGTCGGCGTGCATGCCGACTGCGATCGACGCCGCGTTGGATCCCGCCACGCCCGCGCCGATCACGACCACGCTCGCGGCGCGAACCCCGGGCACCCCGGACAACAGCACCCCACGGCCGCCGGCCGGGCGTTCGAGAACCGATGCCCCGACCATCGGCGCCATCCGGCCCGCCACTTCGCTCATCGGCGCGAGGAGCGGAAGAGACCCGTCCGGGAGGCGCACGGTCTCGTACGCGATCGCCGTCGTCCCGCTCGACAAGATCGCCTCGGTGCAAGAGCGATCAGCCGCCAGGTGGAGGTACGTGAACAGCACGAGATCAGACCGCATCCGGTGGAACTCCGCTGGGATCGGCTCTTTCACCTTGCAGACGAGATCGGAGTCGCCCCACAGGGCGTCGGCGTCGGTGACGATCTTCGCTCCGACGGAGAGGTACTCGTCGTCGGGGATCGAGGAGCCCTCGCCGGCCTCGTGCTCGATGAGCACCTCGTGGCCCGCCGAGACGAGCTCTCTTACTCCGGCGGGCGTCATCGCCACCCGATACTCGTTGTCCTTGAGCTCGCGTGGCACACCGACTCGCACGTCGCCCTCCTATCACGAGCCCGACGACCTGGGAAATCGTGCCAGGGACCCGCGGGGTCGACAAGTTGGAGCGCTCAGTCGGCCTCGAGCGCTTCGTAGAGGGCGCGGCTCTCGGCGGAGGGCTCATTGTGCGCGAGGCGTTCCAAAGCCGACTCCAACTCGGAGAAGGTGCTTCGAACACCTTGCCGATCACCCTCGGCGTCACAGATGACCATGAGGTCGCGGCTGAGGATCTCCGATTCCGGTGAGCACGACCTTGCCAAATCGACTGCCCACCTGGCGAGCGCGGTGTCGTTCGCCGCGAGCGCGAGCGCGCAGAGCCGGTGCGCGCCGTCGGTGAGCGTGGCCTCGATCTCGTCGGCGATGCCATCGGCGCGCAACCATCCGAATCCGGCGAGGGGAGCGCTGCACACGGGTCCGTCGAAGAGCCGGAGCGCGGCGACGAGGAGCTCCATCGCCGGCGACGGTTCCGCTCGAGTCGAAGCCGAGATCGCTCGCTTCGCCCGCAACCAATCGCAACTCGCGTCGGAACTTAAGCTGAGGGTGTTTCCGCGTCGCTTGAGCAACGGCCGACCGGAGGCATCGTCGCCAAGACACGAGCGCAGCGCGGCGATCGTGTTCTCGGCTCGCTCGTGTCGCAGTGGTTCGGCAGAGCGCGCGTAGAGCGCGTCCGCGATCGCGTCCACGGCCACGTCTCCGTCGTGCAGGGTGATGTACGCGAGACATTCGACGACACGACCAGCATCGCCGCGGTAGGGGTCCAGTACGAACCCGATGGCGTCAGGGTCGCGGCGCAGGACTCGGCACTCGATCGCACCCGGCGCGGCGATCGCCTGAGGTTCAGGTTCGGCGCGGGGTTCGGCCCAATCGATCGGTACCGGCTGAGGCGGGCGGGTCACAGACTCGAGCAGCGATTCGACGAGGGCGGCCTGGTCGTCGTTCCGAAGCACGCCGGAGATCGCGATGGCGTAGGGGTGCAGCACCGCCCCGTTCACGTCGACGTGGATGACGTCAGTGCCGCCACGCCCAGCGACGATCATGCCCGCCGCTCGCGAGGCCCTCTCGAGTACTTCGTCATCGACCTCAGAGAGCGCGTCTCGGGCGATAACGATCAGTGGCTCCCTCCTTGTCGACGGGGAAGTCGTCGCCGTCATTTGTTCGGATTCGTGCTCGGCGAGCTCACCGAGCACTGCGGAACTGCCACGCTGCAGCTGGTAGCACTGCTCGGTCGCAGGCGGCGCGTCGATGCCGATGAGCTCGATCGCGCACTGCTCGGCCCAAGGGACGACTCGAAGGCCGGTCACGATCGCTTGCAATGCCGTATCGACCAGTTCTGGATCGCCCGTGATGCCGAGGCGTCTTCCGGGTCGCAGAGGGACGAGGTACGAAGAGAACTCGTCGTCGCCGAGGGGAACGAGCGCGGGATACCGGTGCGTCGAACCCTCGGCTGCTTCGAGAAGCTCGTGGAGATCGAGATGCGGGTCGAGCCTCCACCACCGACCGCCGTGCTCGGTACGGAACGGCCACGGGGCGTCGGGTTCGGGCTGTGCGAGAAGGAATTCGACGCCGTCGGGTCCGGCGCGCACGAGGCGCACTTCAGGCGCGGTCGCACGCCCATCGATGGTCCGAGCGAGAAGCCGGTTGGCGACGTCGATCCAGTCGAGCAGCGGTGCGGACTCATACGGTTCGATCGCCGAGCTGGCCGAGGCGGCCGGTCGAGTGCGCGATGTGGCGTGTTCTCCGTCTCGTCTCATCGCAACGTTCCTGCGGCGCAGAACGCGTACCCGGCGGGCGAGCGCGCAAATCGTCACCACCCCGAGGCCGATGAGCGCGAGCTCGGAGAGTCCCGCGGCGTTTCCCGATACTCGTTGTCTGGTCCCGGAATTTCCCGCTCGAGCGCGGCGGGGGATCCGCAATTGCCACCCTCCGCGCAGTCGCGCTGGGTCGAGTAGGCGACCGGCATCGGGTTGCAACCTGCCGAAGTTCAACGCCGCAATTTCGGGCCAGTTGTCTGCACACCCGCTGACGCGCTCGGCGAATTCTGGGAGGCATTCGCCGGCCATCGTGACCTCGCGGTCGGCCAGGTTCGAGGGAGCGTGCCTGCGTCGCGCGGGAGCTGTCGCTGCGGTATTGGGATGGGGCCCCTTGGGCGCGGGTATGAGCGACGGTGACGCGGTCGCGGTGACGACGAGCGCGGCGATCGCGATCGCCCAACGAGCGGACCAGGTCGAATTGGGTGTCTCACCGTGACGCATCGCATCCGCGATCTCGCGCACGAGGTTCGCGCTCGCGAACGCCCAAATGACTCCGACGATGACGATCGCGAGGTGCGACCACGTCGACGGCGCCACGAGCGCCGACCGATCGAGCAGGCGTGGTGGGAGAGGTGAAAGGAACCACAATCGCCCGAGCGCGACCGGAACGCCGAGGAGGAGGATCAACGACTTCGCGAGCGCGAAGACGCCGTCGCGAACCATCGAGCGGCGTCGCCCCATCGTGTTCAAGACTTCTAACCGCCCGCGCTTGGGGCGAGGATCGTGACTTCGTAGGGGACCCTCGCGTGGACGGTGGCGCCGAGAGCGACGGAAACGGCGCATTCCCCGGGCGCGCCGTCGATCGAGATCGAGATCCCGTGGGTACCCGGAGTGGAGTCGTGGGCTTGTTTGCACCTGATGGTGGCGACCAGTTCGTCTCCGCCCGACCAGATGACGCGCGCCGCGGCGACCCCAGTCGGTGAGTCGAAAGGTATCGACGTCGCGACGTCTGACGGGTAGGTCAAGACACCCGAGTAGCGCAGGTCCTGCGGAATCGTGGTGGAGGTAGTGGGAGGCACGGTCGTCGTCGTGCTCGTGGTCGTGGTCGTGGATGTCGTCGTGGTCGTCGCCTGAATCGTCGTCGGATCGGTGACGTGGGAGGTCGTCGCAGGCCGAGGGTGCTTCGAGTCGATGGAGGTCTCGTCGAGCTCCTTGAGCTGATCTCGATGCGAGCCCGAGTGAGGATTCGCGGTCGAAAGAGACGGTGTTCGGGCGCCGGCATGATGGACGTGACGCGGGGCCGCGGTCGCCCTCGAGACAACTGCCAGGGCGATCGCAACGACAAGGCCGAGCGCAACCCAGGTGGCGAGTTCACGTCGCGGGCGCTTGTTGTCTGATCCGTTCGCGGTGGTTGAACCGCCTGATGCCCGGTCAGGGAGCGCTCGGTGGGGTGGTGGCTCTGATGGCTCGGTCATCTGCGGTCGCTCTCGGGCGCGGACGAGGAACGCCGGGACGGCGGTTCGCCAAGAGGGTGGCTGGCGGATTTCCCGCTCAACCTCCCGGTGGCGGGGATCGGGAAGAAGCGCGACCCAATAGGCGTTGCCACAACCGAGCGTTCCCACGTGCCGGACTTCCAGCGCCGGTGGATGCAGAAGGAGGCACGATGCCAGCGGTCACCGTCGAGGATCTCCTCGTCCTGCCGCGTCTATCGGAGGTCGACACGGCGACGTCGAGAGAGCGCGCGGTCCGCTCGGTGACGAGCGCGCCGAGCGGAGTGGAAGGAGAGGGCTTCCCTGTTCGCCGCGCCTTCGCCGGCGTGCCGAGCGAGGCGCTCGACCCCTTCGTGCACATGGACCAGATGGGCGAGGTCGAGTACGCCCCAGGGGAGGCGAAGGGCACGCCTTGGCATCCGCATCGCGGATTCGAGACCGTCACGTACATCATCGACGGGACCTTCCGGCACCGCGACTCGCACGGCGGCGGCGGATTGATCACGAACGGCGACACCCAGTGGATGACCGCGGGGAGCGGAATCTTGCACATCGAGGCGCCGCCGGAAGAGCTCGTCGCGACCGGCGGTCTATTCCACGGCATCCAGCTTTGGGTGAACCTCCCGTCAAAGGACAAATGGATTCAGCCGAAGTACCAGGACATCCGCGGCGGCAACGTCGAGCTTTTGAGTTCGCCTGACGGAGGGGCGCTCGTGCGGATCGTCGCAGGTGACCTCGACGGGCACCACGGCCCTGGTCACACCCACACCCCGATCGCTTTCGCGGACGCGACGATCGAGCCGGGGGCAGAGCTGCGGGTGACGTGGCCGACGCAGTTCAACGCGCTCATCTACGCGTTGGCTGGATCGGGAAGCGTTTCGAGTGCAGGACGGCGGGTCGAGATGGGCCAGCTCGCCGTGTTCGGGCCCGGCGACTACCTCGAGGTGCGGGCAAACGCGACCCAAGAATCTCGTAGCCCAAAGCTCGACGTGCTCATCCTCGGAGGAGCGCCAATAAAAGAGCCGGTCGCGTGGTACGGACCGTTCGTGATGAACACCGATGACGAGATCCGCCAGGCGTTCGAAGACTTCCGGCACGGCCGGATGGGAGAGATCCCCGCCTCGTAGAGCGGGTGGCGCTCGTCTATCCGGCGAGCAGAACTCCGAGAATCAAGGCCGTCATCGAAGCGAGTCCGGCGATCCCGCCGAGGGCCGCCATGCCGACTCGCCTCCGAGCCCGACCGTGCCAATACGCGGCGATTCCGGCCGCCGCGACGACGGCGATCTTCGCTCCGAGCAGGGCGTTCCAGGCGCTTCCTTGTTTGGAGGGGTGGTCGGCGACCACGTTCCAGATCCCGGTTGCGACGAGCAACCCGAACATCGGCCACTCGATGCGGGCGAACGCTTTCGCCACCTGCCTCGGCGCGTCGTCGCCGAAGCGTCGCAGCGTCGGGAGGAGCCCGGCGATGGTGAGTTGCCCACCGACCCACACCGCGGCGGCGAAAACGTGGAGTGTCAGACGCACCGCAGTCGTCGCGTTGGCGAGCGCCCCGAGCACGACTGACAGTTGCACCGTCATCGTCTGTGCCGGCGCACGGGACCGCGCTCAATCCGTGAAGATGCCGGCGACCTGGTCGATCAGGTCGGTCGGCACGCGCTTTAGGAAGGCGAGCGCTTCGGCGAGCGAAACTGCCCGGATCTCGGGACCGCGCACCCCGACCATCGTCCCGAACGTTCCGGTGTGTACCTCGTCTACTGCGGCGACACCGAGTCGCGTCGCCAGCACGCGATCGAACGCGCTCGGCGTGCCACCACGCTGGACGTGGCCGAGGATTGTCACCCGGGCCTCGAGCCCGATGCGGGCCTCGATTTCGCGGGCGACGACGGCACTAATTCCGCCTAAGCGCTCGTGATCAAAGGCATCGATCTCGGGGGGCGGTAAGGGGATCGTCCCTTCGACTGGCTTCGCGCCTTCGGCGACGACGACAACCGAAGCGAAGCGGCCCTTCGCGTGTCGACGCTTCAGGTGATCACAGACGGCGGTGATGTCGAAGGGCTCCTCCGGAACGAGGACGACCGCCGCGCCGCCTGCGAGACCTGCGTAGACAGCGATCCAACCCGCGTTGCGCCCCATGACCTCGCAGACGATCACCCGATCGTGGGACTCAGCGGTTGTGTGCAGGCGGTCGATCGCGTCCGTGGCGATCTGAACGGCAGTGTGGAAACCAATCGTGACGTCGGTCCCGCCGACGTCGTTGTCGATCGTCTTCGGCACGCCAACGACCGGCGCGCCGATGTCGGCGAGGTCGCGGGCCGCGCCCAAGGTGCCTTCGCCCCCGATCGCCACGAGGGCGTCGATTCCGCGCCGCTCGATCGTCTCACGCGCGCGTTCCGCGTCGCCGTCGAGTTTGCAGGGATTGAAGCGCGACGTCCCGATCAGCGTGCCGCCGCGGGGCAGGATTCCGCGGCACGCCTCGACGTCCAAGGGGATCGCGTCGTCCTCGACGACACCTTGCCACCCGTCTCGAAAACCGACCACGTCGTCGGTGTAAGTGACGTTCGCCCGCCGGATCACGGCGCGGATGGCGGCGTTGAGTCCGGGACAGTCCCCACCTCCTGTGAGCACTCCGAGGCGCACGACAGAGGGTAACCCGGCGAGTCGCGCCCTCTTGACGATGGGGAATGGATCAGTGCACGTTGCCCACGCGGCGAGGCGAGACGAGGATCCAGTCTCCGGTGAGCGGATTGAACCGAAGATACGGAGTGTCTTCGAGGAAGGTCATCGCGTCAGTTGGCGAAGCCGTCGGGGTGGCGGTCGTGCCACCTCCAAGCACTCTCGACAATCTCTTCGAGGCCGGAATGCAGCGGTCTCCATCCGAGTTCGTCTCGGATCTTTTGCGCGTTCGCCACAAGCGCCGCCGGATCGCCGCGTCGTCGTGGCCGCGCGCTGACGGGGATAGGAGCGCCAGTGACGCGGCGAACGGCCTCGATCACCTCGAGGACCGAGAACCCCGCGCCGTTTCCGAGGTTGTAGATGAGCACCTCGTTCCTGTCGAGCGCCTCGACGAGGTCGACGTGGGCGCTCGCGAGGTCGACAACGTGCACGAAGTCGCGCACGCAGGTCCCATCTTTCGTGTCGTAGTCCGTTCCGAACACGTCGACTTCGGGGACCTTTCCGAGCGCACACCGAAGCACAAGCGGGATGAGGTGGGTCTCGGGACGGTGGTCCTCGCCGGCATCCGGCCTGAGCGCGCCCGCGGCGTTGAAGTACCGCAGGATGCCGACGCGCATCTGGTGGGCCTCGTTGATCCAGCGAAGCATCTCCTCAAAGGCGCGCTTTGACTCCCCGTAAGCATTCGTCGGCTGCAATGGAGCGCTCTCTTCGATCGGCACGATTTCGGGGTTGCCGTAAACGGCCGCGCTCGAAGAAAAGACGAAACGGGGGACGCCGTGACGGAGCATCGTTTCGACAACCGAGAGCGCATTCGCAGTGTTGTTGCGGAAGTAGCGCTCGGGCACGAGCATCGACTCGGCTGCTTGTATGACAGCTGCGAAGTCGATCACAACGTCGAAGTTGCCCGCGGCGAAGAGCTGCTCGAGGCGGTCCTCGTCCGCGCTCGATCCGACGACGAGACGCGTCGAATCTGGGAGCGCGCCTCGATGCCCGGTCGAGAGGTCGTCGTAGACGGTGACCTCGTGACCCGCTGTTTCGAGTGACGCGCACGTCGCGCTCCCGATATAACCGGCACCACCGACGACAAGAACGTTCATCGCGTATCGCAGGTCGAGCTCACGACGCTCGCGTCGTTGCTGGGCCAACTTCGGAGGGCACGGAGTGACATCGTCGATCACATACCGAGCACGCCCAGGGCCCTGGGCCGCGAAGGAGAGGCGACACGCAGCGATTATGACGCGGCCGACGACTCGCACCGGAATGGCCATGGACCGTAGCGAAGTCGTGCCGCGCCCCTCATACTTCTTCGAGATGGGAAAGGGGGTCGGCAATGTTTGCGGCGACGGCGACATGGGGTACTGGCCAGGTGCTCCTAGACATCTTGTGGTTCTTTCTGTTCCTCCTCGAGATCTGGTTGATCTTTGTGATTATCAGCGATCTGTTCCGACGTCACGACATGAAGGGATGGCTGAAGGCGTTGTGGGTCCTTCTCGTCATCGCGCTGCCGCTCGTTGGGATCTTGCTCTACCTCATCCTTTACGGCGACGAGATGAGGTTGCATTCACAACAGGACGCGGCCGCACAAGAAAGGGCGTTCCGCAAATACATCGAGGACATCGTTGGACACGGATCTCCGGCATCGGAACTCTCGCGACTCAGCGACTTGCGAGATCGCGGTGTCATCAACGGAGAGGAGTTCCAACGTATGAAGGATCGGATCGTGAACGGTTGAGCCTTAGAGCGACCGAAAAGCAGTCGAATGGTCCTGCGCTCTGATTGAGGCGCTGGATTCCGCAACACCTCCGATAGCCATAATCGGGCCTTTCGTCCCATACGAGGTGGTCGATCGGTCCTAGCCGGCCGGCTCGTCCGGACCGACGATGCAACCGATGAAGTCCGCGTGTGTGACCGGAGGCAGCTGGACGCGTCGCCGATGACAAGAGTCGTCGAGCGGCCGAAACCGTTCCTTGTTCCCGCCTATTGCAAGGGGTGCGGACGGTGCATCACCTCGTGCCCGAAACACTGCATCGCCTTCGGCATGGAGATCAATCCGCAGACGGGCCTAACCCCGGTCGTCCTCGACCTCGCGGACTGCAACGGTTGCGGCCTGTGTATCGACGCGTGTCCCGAGCCGTACGGACTACGACCCGAGGGTGAGGAGGCGGCGCTCGAGCCGATTGATCCGGCGAAGCTCTTCGGTCCTCGCCCCTTCGATGTTCCTTCTCCCGTACTGATCCCTGATCGACGGGTGTCGCTCGCTCAGCGGGAGCCGCTCGTCGTAAAGGGGACGTATGCCGCGGCTGCCGGCGCGTTGCTCGCGGGCTGCCGACACGTCTTCGGATACCCGATCACTCCGTCGACCGAGGGCGCGGAGTTGATGGCAAAGGTGTTGCCGGACCTCGGCGGAGTGTTCGTGCAGGCGGTGAGCGAGGTCGCGACGGTCAACATGATGTACGGCGCGGGCGGCGCTGGGAAGCGGTGCATGACATTCACGAGCTCGCCCGGCTTCAGCCTGATGCTGGAGGGGGTCTCCTACATGGTGGGCGCCGAGGTGCCCGCGGTGTTCATCGACGTCATGCGTGGCGGACCGGGGCTCGGGAACATCGCCCCCGAACAGTCGGACATCAAACTCGCGTGTCGAGGGCTTGGTCACGGGAACACCCATGCGATCGTGCTCGCGCCGGCGACGCCGCAAGAGATGCTCGACCTGACGATGCTCGCCTTCGACCTCGCCTTCAAGTACCGCAACCCGGTCGTGATCGTCGCCGACGGGTATCTCGGACAGATGACTGGGAAGGTGCACCTTCCTTCCGAGATCGTCATGCCGGGGCTCCCCGAGTGGGCGGTGATCGGTGACCGGTCGCATCGCGGCAACTTGATCTCCTCGATCTACCTGGATGAGGCCGACCTCGAGGCACACAACGAGTCACTGAACGAGAAATACGCCGAGATGGCCGGGCATGAGCAACGCGCCGATGCCTTCCTCTGCGACGATGCAGACGTCGTCGTTGTCGCCTGCAACACTCCGGCGCAGCTGGCGAAAGGAGCGATCCGCGAGCTTCGCGATCAGGGATTGAGCGTCGGCATGTTCCGTCCGATCACCCTCTGGCCCTTCCCGATCGATGCCCTGTTGCGGGTGATCCCGCGGACCTCCGAACTCGTTGTCGTCGAAGCGAGCAGTGGGCAGCTGGAGGACGAGATGCGGCTCGCCTTGAGCCACGCCGACCAGGTGCCGCCGCACATCACCCACGTTCGCCGCATGGGGGGTGTGCTGCCCTCGCAAGTAGAGATCGTCAGCCACATCTCTGGGCTCGAAGGGCTCCGCTGATGCCGACCTCCGTCTTCTATCGACAATTCGAGCGACACGACCACGCCGAAGGAATCAGTGCGCACTCCACCACGTACTGTCCCGGCTGCGGGCACGGGATCGCGCAGAAGTTCCTCGCCGAAGCGATCGACGAGCTCGGAGTTCAGGACCGCTCGATCCTGATTTCGCCGGTCGGCTGCTCGGTCTTCAGCTACTACTACTTCGACGTCGGCAACACCCAAGCTGCACATGGCCGCGCGCCGCAGTCGCGATCGGCCACAAGACGGCGAATCCCGATTCGATCGTCATCTGTTATCAGGGAGATGGCGATCTCGCTTCGATCGGTCTCGCCGAGATCGTGAGCACCGCCCAAATGGGAATTCCAATCACCGTCATCTTCGTCAACAACGCGATTTACGGAATGACCGGCGGTCAGATGGCACCGACGACTCTGCTCGGACAGAAGACGACGACCACGCCGATGGGGCGTACGCGCTTTGCCGGAGAGCCGCTCAAAGTCGCCGAGCTCATCGCCAGTCTTGACGGTCCCGTGTACGTCGAGCGTGTCGCGCTTTACGACAATCGGCGCCGCACGCACGCCAAGCGCACGATAAAGCGGGCACTCGAAGTCCAGGCCTCAGGGGCTGGGTTCTCTTTTGTCGAGGTGCTCTCCGAATGCCCCGTCCACCTCGGGCTCGACCCCGAGGAGGCGGAGAACTGGGTGCGCGACGAGATGGAACCGGTCTTTCCCCTCGGCGTTAAGAAGGACGTCGCGGACCGCACCGACCGCAGCAGTTATCCGCAGTTTCCAGAGCCTTCGTATTCGCCCGAAGCCGCTCTCGACGCCATCGGGGCCACGAGTGAATCGCCCCGGAGATTCGCCATGGACTTTCCCCGACATCTCGACCCTGAGGACATCAGCTTCAAATTCGCCGGTGCTGGAGGGGACGGCGCCCAGACCGCGGCAATGATCCTAACTCGTTCGGCGATCAACGAAGGATTCGACGCGACGCACATCCCGAGTTACGGCCCGCAGTCACGCGGCGGAACGTCGTACGCAGACGTCCACGTCGCGGAGAAAGAGGTGGGATCTCCCGCTGCGCCGAATCCTGACGTGCTCGTCGCTTTTAACGCACCGAGCCTTGCCAAGTTCGGACCCTCGGTTCGTCCCGGTGGCACGATCGTCTATGACAGCTCGGTGATCGACGAGATACCTGGCGGTCTGGCGGACGGCACGAGACTGGTCGGCGTGCCGTGCACGGCCGTTGCGACGCGACTCGGGGCGCGGGTGGTGAAGAACATCGTCGCGCTCGGAGCATTGCAAGCCTCGACTGAGGTGTTCCCGAAAGAGACCTTCCTCTTCGCGATTCGCGACGCGCTGAGAGAGCATGGCGCGTTGATCCCGCTTAACGAGGCGGCGTTCGCCGAGGGCTGCAAGTGCGTCCAAGTGACACCGGATGGTGTTTGACTGGGCGCGTTTCGTCGATCCGGTCCGTAGTTGTCGAATGCCGGGAGCAGCGGCGCACCCGGCATTCGATCGTCGAGAACTACGTCCACTCGTCGCTCAGGGGCTCGTCACCTTCACATCGCCCCATTTGTCTTGATTTCCGCTCGCGGACGTGTTGAAGCCGTGTGCCGTCGCGTCGTGCCAGTACGCCTTGAAATCGTCAGGTATCTACGTGGCGCGCTCGGAGATCGGCGCCTCCCGCGATGAAGGGAAAAGCATTAGCGAGCCTCGCGCTTGCGCTCGATTGTCGCGAGCCACGCCGCAGCCGTCGACGTTCCCATTATCGGATGGACGGAAAAGGATGTTCGTTCGAGTCTCTCGATTGTCCATCCCTCAGAGAAGGCGTTCTCAAGTTCCGCTTGACTGACGCGTCGAGGGCCCCATTCTCCGGGTTGGCGATCGCTGAAGCACATGAGATAACAGGTTCCGCTGTTGCGCAGTACGTCCCCGAGGACGGCGACGTATCTTTCCCTGTTGGGGTCGTCGAAGACATGGAAGAGTCCGCAATCGATCACCGTGTCGAAGGAGTCCCTCGCCAACGTCATTTGCAAGATGTCGCCGACTTCGAAGGACACCTCTGAATTCCGTTCGGAGGCTTTGGCGCGCGCTTTCGCGATCGCGGTTCTCGAGGCATCGACGCCGAGAACGCTCGCTCCTTTGGCCGCCGCGAGCAGAGCATGCTCGCCGGTGCCACAACCCGCATCGAGCACGCGCCCTCTGAAGAGGCCGTTCTGAGCGATGGGAACGAGCGCCGGTTGCGGTTTACCGATGTCCCAAGGCGGCGGAGCGTCCTCACGATAGACCGCGTCCCAGTCATCTATTGACGTCGTCACAGATTGACTCTACGCGAGCGCCCCGAAAGCAGCTGCTGACACGGCCCTTACAAACGACGTCGCCTCTCGTCGGACTGATCGACGGCTACGAGCGTTTGCGAACGCCGGTGCTCGGCCTAAGCGCAGATGGCGTACACGACGACGCGCTTTGGAGTGCTACTCGTGTTGGTTACCACCACCGACCAGTCTTGGGCGATCCCACTCGCAATTGACGATGGGTAGCTGAAATCGACTCTCGTCGCTCCGGAGAGATCGGTTCCCGAGGCGCCACCCGAGATTGCCCGGGTTCCCGAGGGACACGTGGCATCAAAAGTCGCGGTACTCGTCGCACCGAGAGTGTTGGCATTCGAAGTGATCGACGCGTTGGCCAGCTGGCTTGCGCCTGGTACTCCTTGGGGACCACGAGGTCCTCGGCCGCCCCGCGGTCCGCGAGGTCCCTCGGGACCGCGGGACATCTGCACCGGGTAAAAGCCCCTCGGGCACGCGTATCCGAAAACGACCAAGCGTCCACGATGACAGATTGGTCCCCGATTGGTCAGGGTCGCAGAGGCGACTCCGACTCCCAACCCGGACAACGCGATCGCGAACGCGCCAATCCATGCGAAACGTTTCATTGTCGTTGACCTCGCCCTCGTCTTGTTCGCGACAGTGCGCGAAATCGACGGCTGTGTCGACATTCGAACGTATCGTCCGAATTTCAGTGTGGTTTTAACGATGCGTTAGCGAGTAATGAGTTCGAAGCTCGCTATCAGGGCGAATTCCGGTGCCTTATAGGGAGATCCGCCGGGCGTGTTTGCGGCTGTGAAGTGCTATTCATCGAGGTGGAACGTGAAGAACTTGTCCGCCTCGATTCGTGCGCAAAGGCTGTCGGACTGACCGAGCCACTCCTCAAACGCAGGCCCCTGGAGAGGCAGGTAGTGGTCGAGCATTGCCTCGCGGAATTCTCGACCGGAGGTGCCAGCAAGATCGAACAGCTGAGCTCTCCCATGAACTGAGACAGCGATTTCGTCTCCGGGCAAATACGTCGCGCTCACCGCTGGTCGCGAGGCGAGATGGCGCATGCGCACCGAATTTCGCGCCGAGCTGAACCAGAACGAACCGTGGAGCAGGTAGCCGTCAGCGGGCGCCGTGAGGGGACGACCATCCGCAGTGACCGTCGCCACCGTCAAAAGACGCATGCCCTGCAGCTGTTGACACAGGTCCTCAGCTGAGAGTCGTCGTTCGTCGGTGATAATGCTTCGCAAATGGGGCCGGGCTCCGGCGGTGCTTTTGTCGAGAAGTTGTTGAAGCCGGCCGATTTCAGCGGGTGTCTCATGCATCGGGTCATTCGACCACGAGGTTCACTCGGTTAGCGTCGTGCAGTGCAGGCGAGGCGCGTCGACTTCAAGAATCTCACCAGTCTGTTGACGCAAGCGGGGTTCATCGAGGCCCGAGAAGAAGCCCACGCGTTGATCGAAGCCGCGAATGGGAATGTCGAGACCTTATGTCGCTTGGCGACGCGTCGCCTCAATGGCGAGCCGCTGGCGTGGCTGACCGGCTCGACATGCTTCTTGGGCAACCTGGTACGCGTTGACCGCGGGGTCTATGTACCTCGACCGCAGACTGAGCAGCTCGCCTGCCGAGCGATCGAGCGGCTCCCCGATCGCGGCCTCGCCGGTGATCTGGCGACCGGTTGCGGTGCGGTCGCTGTGGCTCTGCAGAACGCACGTCCCGCGGCACGGGTGTTGGCTACGGATATCGACGCCGACGCGTGCCGTTGTGCCCGCAAAAACGGTGTAGAGGTTTTCCAAGGGCATCTCGGCGAACCGGTACCGCGCGACCTGTTCGGATGTTTCGACGTCGTGGTCGCAGTAGTTCCATATGTGCCGACAGGCGCGATCAAGTTTCTGCCACGAGATGTGCGCCGATATGAGCCGCGCAGAGCGCTAGACGGCGGCACGACCGGATTGGATCTCCTCGAACAGGTGGTGCGGTGGGGCTCCATACTTCTGCACGAATTAGGCGCGTTGATCATCGAACTCGGCGGCGACCAGGACGAAGAACTCCTGCCGACCCTGTCCGACGCGGGCTTCTCCGTGGCCGGACGCTTGATCGACGATGACGGAGATCTCCGCGGCGTCGAGGCGATGCGCGGCTAGTCGAGCCGCAGTCGGCCTCCGCAGACCACCGCGTGCCACCACCCGAAGGTCGCGTTTCGCGAGCCTCCGCGGGTTTGTAATTGGCGTTGGCGCGGATGATGACGTCCACCCCGCTTTGTCGGTGTTCGGCGAGATGTTCCACCCAATTCCTGCCCATCTGGGTGAGTTCGACCGCGTTGCCGTCCGCGATAGCGCCGATGGTGCGCGACGCCACCACCTAGGGGGAGTGTGCGCCGTTTACGGAGGGAAGTCTCGACGCGAACGTCGGTAATACCCGGACAGGCCAATCCTCTGTCTTCTGAGCTCGCCAACGAACGAGGGCCAGTTGTGTAGTCGCATCCGTGTGGAGAGTTGAGCCAGCCGGGCGCTGGAGGGATTAGTTGCAGGTCATGGAGGTTCCTGGTTGCGAGGGCCGCGCGTCGCTGTAGAAACCATGAACTCTGGGTAACGCTGAGCTAATAGTTACGGTGTTATCTCACTCTCATGACTACTTCATTACGACGAAGTTGGGTGTTCGTCGTGGTAGGTGCACTGTCGTTGCTCATCGCGATCGGAGGCCCCTCGGTTGCCGCCGGGGCTGCGTCACTGCCACCGAGAATCGCACGCGCGACGGTCGCGGCGGTACGTGACAACGCCGCCGTTGTGGACGCGACGATCGTGCCAAACGGCCTGCCTACGACGGTGTACGTGCGCTTCGGCACCACGGCGGCATTCGACGCTCGCTCGGTGGTGCATTCTGCCGGCGCCGGCGACGCGTCGGTTGCGTTGGCGATCGTGATCGGCGGGCTGGCACCGAACACCACCTACGATTTCGATGTCGTTGCTACCAACGCGGCGCGGACGCGCGTCTCGGCCGAGGAGTCCTTCATTACCACTGGTCCGCCGACGGTGGTGGGCCAGTCCGTCGGGACACTTGGGATCACCTCGGCGCGCCTCGGCGGCGTGATTGACCCGGACGGCCATTCGACGACCTGGTACGTGCAGTACGGGAGCACAGCGAGCTACGGCTCGCGGACGGCGATCTCCCATCTCGGACCGTCGATGAGCCCGATCCCGGTCCGCCATCCGGTAAGCGGCCTAGATCCGAACACGAACTATCACTTCCGGCTGGTGGTGAAGAGTGCCGACGGCACGGTGACCGGTGGCGACGCCACCTTCACGACTCTCGGACCGACGCTTTCCACCTCCGTCGGCTCAGTGACCGTCGGCCGTTACACGGCGCTCTCGGGGACGGTCCCGTTCGGCCTCGCCAACCAGATGGTGGCCATCTACGCGCAAGCTACGAACAGCCCCTCGTTCGTCCAAGTCGCCTCGGTGCTCACAGGAGCCGGTGGGAGCTGGGGCTACAACGTTTCCCCGAAGATCGACACCGCCTACAAGGCAGTGTGGGACAACGAAGTCACGCCCACCGTCGGGGTCAGCGTGAGGCCGTCGGTGCGGCTTAGGGAGCTGAAGCCGGGCACCTTCTACACCCGGGTCATCGCCGCTACCTTTTTCGCCGGCAAGATGGTGCGCCTCGAGCGCCTCGACAATGGGACGTGGCGGACCGTCGCCTTCGCGCATCTCGGTCGCACCTCCACGGCCATGCTCCACCCGAGGAAGCTCGCCGCCGGCCTTTCGCGCCTGCGCGTGTTCTTCAGCGCCTACCAGGCGGGCGTCGGCTACCTCGCCGGCACGAGCCGAGTGGTGCACAGCTTCCACGGTTGAGGTCGCGATCTCGACAGGCTTCTCGGCAGAAAATCCGGGTTTCGCCAACCAGAAGCCCGGACATTCGCCGACAGGTCCGACTAGCTGGCGAAACTCAGTGACGAACCACGAAGCGACGACTGGAGTCTCCGCAGGTAAGGAGGGGAGTCTCCACACGTACCTGGTCAGTCGCGGACCAACCCGACTTCAAGCTGAGGATTTCAAACGAGCAGCGGCTTGACCCAGGCGGCCCACTTCTTGCGCCACGACAGTGCCAGCATCAACCGAATCGGCAGTGGCGGCGGGGACGACGGTCGCTCTTGTTCAGGCAAGCTTTGGATGACCTCGTCCAGCGCACCCACTGCACGCGGCAAATATCGCCTGGGCATCGTTTTCAGTGCCCGCGCGTCTAGGCGTTCCCACTCTTCGGGCGGCATTGACTCGGTAATCGCGGGGATGATTTTCGCGTCCTCGACATCGAGATGTGGAAAAAATTCTTCACGGACGGAAACGATTGCTTCATGCAGCGTCCTCTGGCGGGCGACGTCCGGCTGTTGCTCAAAGGCGGTGACGGCGGCGTTCACGGCGTCGATCGCCACGATCAGCCGTCGATGGTCGTTCGCCAGGTCGTTGACGAGCGCCTCCAAGTCAGGTCGCAAAGCAACGAGGGCCGGGAGGATGCTCGTGTCCTCGGTGTGGTGGTGATGATCGAGAACGCCGGCATAGAAGCTCCAGACTGACCCGATCAGCGGTTGGAGCACCGAAGGGGGGAGTTTCTCAGTTCCGTCGACCAATCGATTCGTCCCCAATCGGAACGCCTTGTGCACTATGTAAAACAGTCGAGTGTCCGCGTGGGACTCCGACGCTGCTCGAACCATATGTCCCCCCTAGCTACTGCGCTTTTCGCACCGTACATTTTTCCGAGATCAGGATGTCTGGGCCGAGTTCGCAGTAGCAATTGCGCCAATTACGAAGAGAGGGGACCATCGACATAGATGGCCCCCTCTCTCATCGCGAAGCGTCGTTGATCGCCAGTGCTATCCGAAGTTCCGACGAGTCGGAGCTACGCCCGGGTACCGGCGCGTTCTCGGCTGAAAATCCAGGTTTCGCCAACACAAAACGCATATTTCGTGCAAAAAGATCGTGTGGAGGTGGGGGGAGTCGAACCCCCGTCCTCTGGCGCCTCAATGGGACTTCTCCGAGCGCAGCCGACGGAAATATCTCGGATCCCGCCTCTCCGTCGGCCACGGCGCAGGATCCCAGTCAACCTAAGTTTCCCCGAGCTGCGGGCTGACGGCACAAATCGGGTAAGTCCCGCTCAATGACGCCCGCTACCGATCCGCGGGACGGGGATCGGACGGACGTTGCTGCTATTTAGGCAGCAAGCTCGAGCTGATGCTCGGCGTTTGTTTTGTTTTCCGGCTCTTTAACGTGGCTCCGGAGACCACGGCTCGCTTCTCCCACTTCGACAACCAAAGTCGAAGCCTGTCACCCCCTTTTCAATTGACCGCGCGCGAAAGAAAACACCGCGAGGCCATTTACATGCTACCGCCGGCCTGGGCGCGATTCTCCGCCGTGGAAGCGCCGATTCCGCACGCTTGGCGTTCTTGGGCGTTGCCGAGGGCTCGGCGAATGCTCCGCGGAGTGCCTAGTACGAGCCCTTCGCTGCACGCTCGGCTTCTCGTGCGGCGTCCCGGGCGGCGAGTGCTCGGCGCTTGTCGTAGAGGCGACGCCCACGTGCGAGCGCGAGTTCCACTTTCGCCTTTCCGTTTGAGAAATAGATCGACAAGGGGACAAGGGTGAGCGCCTGCTGACCGACGCGTCCTTTCAGCTGGTCGATCTCGCGGCGATGGAGTAAGAGCTTTCTGGCGCGGTCGGCCGGAACTGCTCCGAACCCGCTCGCATACTCGTAGGGCGCGATGCGTGCCCCGACCAGCCACGCCTCGCCATCTTCCACTCGGGCATAGGCGTCTTGGAGGCTCACCTGCCCAGCACGCAGGGATTTCACCTCGCCTCCTTTGAGCTCGAGACCGGCTTCAAATACCTCGAGGATGTCGTATTCGTGCCGAGCGCGGCGATTCTGCGCGACGCGGCGAAAGCCCTCGCTGCGGGGCGCGTCGGCCGCCTGGCCCTTCTTGTTCGACGCGCGCGTCGTCTTCGAGCGCGTGGGCACGGGACGAGAAAGTACCGTCCTTTGTCCATGGCGGCTGAAGCGCGAGGGGATTCCGGCGTAACGCCTGCGCGCCAGATCGGTATCGCGTCAGATGTCGTCGACGCGATGATTGCTCATAGCCTTGACGCCTACCCGAAAGAAGCGTGCGGCTTGGTCGCCGCGATGCGCGGCGGCGGTGTGATTGATAGGTGGTACCTGACGCGCAACGCTGCAGATTCCGCGCGTCGATACCTCGTCGATCCGACGGATCAGATCCGCGCGGATCGGGCCGCCGAAGAAGACGGACGCGAGATCGTCGGTGTGTTCCATTCGCACACCCACACCGACGCGTTCCCGTCTCCGACCGACGTCGCCGAGGCACCCGATCCGACATGGTTCTACCTCGTTGTCTCCTTGCGCCAGGAGATCCCAACGCTGCGCTCGTACCGCATCAGCGAAGGCGAGATCGGCGAGGACGACTTGGAAGTGGTCGGCGCCCCGACGGCCTGAGGCGGGCGATCGGATTTCGAGGCACCCCGGTAGAATCTGACCCATTCAGTCAACATTCGCCAGAGTCCAGGTGGAGGAATAACCGGTGTCCGTCGAAATCCGACTTCCGACGTTGCTACGAAGCGCAGCCGGGGGCAACGCGCGGGTGACCACTGACGGAGCGACCGTTCGCGAGGTGCTCGACGCCCTCGTGAAGCGGTATCCGGCGCTCGCACCCCAGGTGCTCTCCGACGGCGGCGGTCTCCACCGGTTCGTGAACGTCTACGTGAACGACGACGACGTGCGCTATCTCGATCGCCTCGAGACGAAGGTTGCGCCGAGCGACGTCGTCTCGATCCTGCCCGCCGTCGCCGGCGGATCCGCCTAGCCCAACTCAGACGACGATGAGCGCCGCCCGCACGGTCCTCGATCTGATTGGCAACACTCCGATCGTCGAGGTTTCCGAACTCAGCCCGAACCCGGCGGCCCGCATATTCGTCAAGCTCGAAGGGCTCAATCCGAGCGGTTCGGTGAAAGACCGCGTGGCGCGATACCTCATCGAGGACGCCGAAGCGCGCGACGTCCTGCGTCCGGGCCAGACGCTTCTTGAGCCGTCGTCTGGCAACACCGGAATCGCACTGGCTCTCGTCAGTCAGCTGAAGGGATATCCCTTAAAGGTCGTCCTTCCTGACAACGTCTCGGTCGAACGACGCCAGCTGCTGAAGGCGTTCGGTGCGGAGATCATCGCCTCGCCGGGGCGGGAGGGATCGAACGGCGCGGTGCGGCTCGCACAGCGGCTCGTCGCGGAAAATCCGGCTTGGCTGATGCTTTACCAATACGGCAACCCGGCGAATCCCCGCGCGCACTACGAGACGACCGGCCCCGAGATCTGGCGGGATCTCCACGACGTGTCGCATTTCGTCGCCGGTTTCGGGACGAGCGGCACGCTGCTCGGAGTGGGGCGGTACTTGAAAGAACAGAACCCCGACATCGAGGTGTGGGCGGTCGAGCCACCTGCAGGCGAGAACGTCGATGGGCTTCGGAGTCTCGACGACGGATTCATTCCGCCGATCTTCACTGATTTGGGAGGAGAAAAGCTTCTTGATCGGAAGACGGTCGTTGGCGCGCGTGAATCGGTGCGTTGGACGCGCCTTCTCGCGGAACGGGGAATCTTCGCGGGCCTTTCGACGGGCGCCGCGCTCGGCGGGCGCGGCGAGATGCGCCGAACGGATCGACTCGGGAATGATCTTGGTGCTCTCTCCTGACGGTGGGTGGAAATACCTCTCGTCGGAAGCGTGGACTGGCTCTCTCGACGAAGCGGCCGAGCGTGTCGGGGAGACGATCTACTTCTGATCCATTCACCAAGGAGAGCAACGCTCCCCGAATAACCTGGTCGGCGCATGGACGATCGACCGATTGGTTTGTTCGACAGTGGATTTGGGGGACTCACGGTCGCGCGCGCGTTGATCGACCTGCTCCCGAACGAAGAGCTTGTGTATGCCGGGGACTCCGCTCGCTATCCGTATGGAGCGCGTGCGCATGAGGAAATTCGAAACTTTGCCGAGGAAATCTCCACCTACCTCGTCGAGCGATGCGGCGTGAAGCTGCTCGTCGTCGCGTGCAACTCTGCGGCGTCCGCGGCACTAGAACTGTTGCGTTATCGATTCGACCTGCCGGTCGTGGGAGTGATCGAGCCGGGCCTGCGCGCCGCGTCGAGCGTTACGAGAAATGGCCGAGTCGGCTTGATCGGTACGACGGCGACGATCTCGTCGGGCGCTTATCGAGCGCGCGGCTTCGTCGATGCGGCTTTCGTGCTCGTTGACGTCGCTCCCATGTCCAGGTTTCGTCGAGTTCGTAGAGCGCGGTGAGACCGATAGCGGCGAGCTGAGGACGCTCGCGGAGGAGTTGCTACTGCCTGTGCGCGAGGCGGGGATCGACACGTTGCTCCTAGGCTGCACGCACTACCCGTTCCTAGCTCGCACCATCAGTGACGTCGTGGGGCCTGGTGTGGTCCTCGTTTCCTCGGCCGAGGAGACCGCGTTCGCGGTGAGGCGCTTGCTCGAATCGACGGGTTCGGGACGGCGTTTGACAGGCAAGGTTCGACACCGCTTCTTATCGTCCGGTGATCTCGACTGGTTCGGCGCGATGGGCCGCCGTTTCCTCGGTCCCGAGCTTGACGGCGCGGAGAGCGTCGACTTCGGCGCCGAGTTCTCGGCGCGGGACCGATTCCAGGTCGATGGGAACGACACGTGGCCCGAGGGCGCGACGCATGGGTGAGATCGAGCGCCAAGACGGGCGCGCTCTTGACGAATTGCGCTCGTTCGAGATCGTCCGCGGCTTCACGCAGTTCCCTTCGGGATCGGTGCTGATGACGATGGGTCGAACGAAAGTCCTCTGCACGGCGTCGATCGATCGCGACGTTCCCCGTTGGCTGCAGGGCGCCGGACGGGGCTGGGTGACCGCGGAGTACTCGCTGCTGCCGGGTTCCTCCGCCGAACGGGTGACGCGGGAGGCGACCAAGGGCCGTCAGAGTGGGAGGACTCAGGAGATCCAGCGGCTCATAGGGCGTTCGCTCCGAGCGGTTTGCGACCTCGTCGCCCTCGGCGAGCGTCAGGTGATCCTCGACTGCGACGTCTTGCAGGCCGATGGTGGTACCCGCACGGCGGCGATCACTGGGGCATACGTGGCTCTCCACGACGCTTGCCGGACGCTCGTCGAGGAAGGGGAAATATCCGAGTCGCCACTTCGCGATTCGGTCGCCGCGATCTCGGTCGGAATCGTGAGCGGAGAGCCGCTGCTCGATCTCGACTACGAGGAGGACGCCCGCGCGGACGTCGACATGAACGTCGTGATGACGGGTACGGGCCGCTTCGTAGAAGTGCAGGGAACCGCAGAGAGGAACTTGTTCTCCAAAGACGAACTCGACGGTTTGGTCGAGCTCGCGTCGATGGGGATCGGACTGCTGACGGGTGCGCAACGAGCCTCGATCGCGCGTCCAATCGACCAACCGTCGTCTACGTGAGCTCGACATCGGTTGAGCGCACGTTCGTCATCGCGTCGGCGAACGCGGACAAGGCGCAAGAGATGGTCGAAATCTTGGGCGAGGCCTTACCGTCCGACGTGCGGCTCGTGTTGCGACCGGCGAACTTGCCGCCCACAGATGAGGTGGGTGCGACCCTCGAAGAGAACGCGACCTTGAAGGCGCGAACAGGTGCGCGACGCGACCGGCAAACCGGCGATCGCCGACGACACCGCACTGGAGGTCTCCGCCCTCGGCGGACGACCGGGAGTTCGGACCGCGCGCTACGCGGGGCCTTCCGCGGATCCTGCGAAAAACGTCGCGCTGTTGTTGACCGAGCTCGCGGGCGTGAAGGAGCGGGCCGCACGCTTTCGTACAGTCGCCGTCGCCTCACTCGTCGACGGCTCGGAGTTGAGCGCCGAGGGAACCCTCGAGGGGGAGATCGCGACGGTGTCGCGCGGAGATCAGGGGTTCGGATACGACCCCGTCTTCGTCCCGCTCGGCGCCGGCGGTCGGACACTCGCCGAGCTCGACTCGAAAGAGAAGCACGCGATCTCGCACCGCGGTCGAGCGTTGCGAAACCTCGCGGCGAAGCTTTCGGTCGCAGGCGAAGGTGAAGGCTCGACACGCGGGTCGCGGTGACGTGTTTCCGCCGTGACCAGGAGCGACAAGCGCAACGACGAGCGGTGATACACCCGATCGGCATCATTTGGTGTGTCGGCTGGCGTGCGGGCGCTAGCGCAGACGCGAGGAGGTGCCGTGTCGGAGCACGAATTGACGATCGACTGCGCAAATTGTGTCCACGAGTCCACTTCGACGTGCGATGACTGCATCGTCAGCTACCTCCTCAGCCGCGATCCGGGCGACGCGATCGTCATCGACGCCGAGGAAGCAAGGGCGATGCGAATGCTCGAGAAAGCAGGTCTTGTCCCCGCCCTCCGCCACGAACGCCGAGTCGGCTAGGAGGCTTGGTCGGCGCGGGCGTCTCCAGGCGTGACGAGCCTTCTTGTCACGAATGACTTCCCGCCCAAAGTCGGCGGCATCCAGTCCTATCTCTTCGAGCTGTGGCGGCGCCTGCCAACTGAGCGCCACGCGGTGCTGACGCGGGCCCAACCGAATGCCGAGGCCTTCGATGCGTCCTCGCCGGTCGTCGTGCGGAGAATCCCCGCGCGGGTCTTGCTTCCGACTCCGAGTGTCGCCTCGGCGGTCCGCGCGTACGCGAAGGAGATCGGTGCGGGCTTCGTGGTGTTCGATCCCGCCCTGCCTCTCGGACACCTCGGACCACAACTCGGGATCCCCTACGGACTGATCCTGCACGGGGCGGAAGTGACCGTTCCCTCACGGCTGCCCGTGACTTCGAAGCTCCTGCGCCGGGTGCTCGAAGGAGCCGATCTCGTCATCGCGGCGGGCAGCTATCCGGCGCAAGAAGCGCGCCGGCTCACCCGGGGCGCGATCGCCGACCCGGTAGTGATCCCGCCCGGGGTCGACGGCTCGCGATTCGAGTTGCTCGACGCGGCGAGGAGGTCGTCAGCACGGGCCCTTTTCGGTCTGGCACCTGACGCCCAGGTGATCGTGGGCGTGAGCCGCCTCGTCCCTCGCAAGGGCTTCGACGTCCTGATCGAGGCGGCCGCCGAATTGAGGACGACCCACCCCGATCTCGCCGTGGCCATCGCCGGTGCGGGTCGGGATGAGACGCGTCTTCGCCGGCTGATCCGCCGTCTGCGTGCCCCGGTGCGACTTCTCGGCCGGGTGAGCGACGAGGACCTTCCCCTGCTCGTGGGATCGGCAGACATTTTCTCGATGTTGTGCCGAACGAGATGGGGTGGGCTCGAGCAGGAGGGTTTCGGGATCGTTTTTTTGGAGGCGGCAGCGGCCGGCGTGCCCCAGGTCGCCGGCCGAAGCGGGGGTTCGCACGAGGCGGTTCTCGACCAGGTGACTGGGCTCGTCGTCGACCGCCCAGCCGACCTCGTGGTTGCCAGTTCGGCGCTAGCCCGCCTGCTCGACGACGAAGATCTCCGACGTCGCATGGGGTCGGCGGCCCGCTCAAGGGCGCTCGAAGAGTTCAATTACGAGAGCCTTGCGGCCCGCCTGGAGGAGGCCCTTTCGAAGGCCGAAGCGGGCGAAGCACGCGCCGGGTGATTTTCCCTGCTACATACATTGCCGGAGGCGCAGGCAGCGGGGGAAGGGTCGCGCGCCGCTCGAAAGGAGTCATCGGTGGAGAGCACCGCGCAGCGGATGACGATCGCCGCCACGCCCGAGCGGTGTTTCGCGGTCGTCGTCGATTTCGAGCGTTATCCGGAATGGGTCGCCGACGTGAAAGAGGTCCACGTCCTCGAACGCGACGCGCAAGGACGGGGGACCATCGTGAGCTTCCGGGCAGGCGCGTTCGGCCGTAGCACGAGCTACGTCCTCGCATACGACTACTCGGGCGCGCCGAACGTGGTCTCTTGGGCCCAACAAGACGGCGATCTAACGAGTCGCCTTGACGGGAGCTACGACTTCCGCCCCACGAGCGACGGCGCGACCGAGGTCCGCTACGAGTTGTCCGTGGAACTTCGGGTGCCGATCCCGGGATTCGTGAAGCGCCGTGTCGAAGCGAACATCCTCCATGCCGCGGTGCGGGACTTGAAGACGCGCGTCGAATCCGGCCGCTGATCAAAGACGCGTCCGCGTGCGGATCGGCGTCATCCTGCCGACGTTCGCTCGTCGCATCGAACCAGCGCTCGCCCGCGCGCACGAGGCAGAAGCGCGGGGGATCCACGGCGTCTTCTGTTACGACCACTTATGGCCGATGGGAGCGCCCGGGAAACCGGCCCTTGCGCCGTTCCCGTTCCTTGGGCGACTCTCCGCCGAGACGACGGCGCTCCGTCTCGGGACCCTCGTTGCGCGCGTCGGCTTGGTGCCCGACCACGTGCTCGTCGGCGAGTTCCGAACCCTCGCGGCCCTGAGCGGGAACCGCGTCGTCGCGGCGCTCGGCACAGGAGACCGAATGAGCGCGCAAGAAAACCTCGCCTACGGGATCGGATTCACCCCGCCTGCTCATCGGCGCGCGTCTCTTGAAAAGGTGGCGAGGGCGCTCGTCGGAGAAGGAATCGAGGTCTGGATCGGCGCGGGCGCGAAACCGACGGACGCGATCGCATGGACATCGGGCGCGACGCTGAACGCGTTCGACGCCGAGGTAGCAACGATCGCCGATCACGCGCGACGCGGACCCGTCTCATGGGCCGGGTCGCTTCCCCGTGGCGCTACCGAAGCGACCGCGTTGTTGCGGGCGTTGTCGTCGGCTGGAGCGACGTGGGCGGTGGTCGGGTCGAACAACCCGATCAAAGAGATCGCGAGCGCAGCAGCCTCCGCCGGGGTGAGGCTCGAGCCTTGACGGGAGCGAGGCCGTCACTGCTGCCCGATAGTCTCGGCGATGTCGCTCCCCGTGAATCATCATTGACACCGTCGTAACTACGGTGTTGTAATTGTATCCTTATTTAGTGGTCGAGAGACCAGGTGCCACTACATATTGTGTTCCAAGACACGTCCGGGGGTCGCAGACGTGAGTCGTGCTCATGCACGGGACACAGCTGGAACACGAGACCGAGGGGGTCTGAGCGATGGCGCTAGCGGACGAGCGGGTCGACATTGGCATCACGCGCCATTTCACGACCAAGGGCCGTCATCCCTACGACGAGGTCGAGTGGGAGCGACGCGACTCGATGATCTCGGACTACCGGACCGGCGAGGTCGCCTTTGAACAGCACGACGTCGAGGTGCCGAGGGACTGGTCGATCAACGCGACGAACATCCTCGCTCAGAAGTACTTCCGCGGCACCCTCGGCACCCCAGAGCGGGAGCACTCGCTGCGCCAGGTGATCGACCGGGTGGCCGACACGATCGCTGACTGGGGGGCGCGCGACGGCTACTTCGCCGACGACGAAGAGACCGAGGCGTTCCGCGACGAGCTCAAGCACCTGATCGTGAGCCAGAAGGCGGCGTTCAACTCGCCGGTCTGGTTCAACATCGGGGTGAAAGGAGTGCCCCAGCAGGCCTCGGCCTGCTTCATCCTCGCCGTCGAGGACTCGATGCAGTCGATCCTCAACTGGTACGTCGAAGAGGGGACCATCTTCAAAGGCGGATCGGGAGCGGGAGTGAACCTGTCGCGCATCCGGAGTTCGAGAGAGAACCTCGCTGGCGGTGGCACGGCGTCGGGACCGGTCAGTTTCATGCGCGGAGCAGACGCCTCCGCGGGGACGATCAAGTCGGGAGGAAAGACGAGGCGCGCGGCGAAGATGGTCATCCTCGACGCGGATCACCCCGACATCCGCGAGTTCATCTGGTGCAAGGCGCGCGAAGAGCGCAAAGCGCGCGCGCTTGAAACGGCGGGATTCGACATGGATCTCGATGGCAAGGACAGCTACTCGATCCAATATCAGAACGCGAACAACTCGGTCCGCGTGAGCGACGAGTTCATGAACGCGGTGGTGAAAGACAAGCCGTGGCCGCTCGTCGCCCGGACGACCGGACAGCCGCTCGACACGGTGTCCGCTCGGGAGCTCTTTCACGAGATCGCACAGGCGGCTTGGGAATGCGCGGATCCCGGCTTGCAGTTCGACACGACGATCAACAAGTGGCACACCGCGCCGAACACCGGCCGCATCAACGGGTCGAATCCGTGCTCGGAATACGTCCATTTGGACAACAGCGCGTGCAATCTCGCCAGCATCAACTTGTTGAAGTTCCTCTCCGACGACGGGCGATTCGACATCGATGGGTTCAAGCAAGCCGTCGAGGTGACCTTCACGGCGCAGGAGATCCTCGTCGGAAACGCCGACTACCCGACGGAGAAGATCGCGGACACGACGCGACGCTTCCGCGAGCTGGGCCTCGGTTACGCCAACCTCGGCGCGATGCTGATGGCGCTCGGCCTGCCGTACGACTCGGACGCCGCGCGCGCTGTTTCGGCGGTGGTGACGGCGCTCATGACGGGCCACGCCTACACGACCTCGGGTCGGATGGCCTCGCGCATGGGTCCGTTCGCCGGTTATCACGACAACTCCGAGCCGATGCGCAGCGTGATCAAGATGCACCGTGGCGAAGTCGACAGGATCGACACGTCGGTGGTTCCCGACGGGCTCGTCGACGCGGCACGAGAGGCGTGGGATCACGCCGTCGAGCTCTCCGAGGCGTTCGGTGTGCGCAACTCCCAAGCGACCGTGCTCGCGCCGACAGGGACGATCTCGTTTTTGATGGACTGCGACACGACGGGGATTGAGCCTGACCTCGGCCTTGTGAAGACGAAGAAGCTCGTTGGCGGCGGGACGATGTCGATCGTCAATCAGACGATTCCCCGGGCGCTGCGCAACCTCGGATACTCAGAGATCGAGATCGGCGAGATCGTGGCCCACATCGACGAGCACAAGTCGATCCTTGGCGCGCCGAACGTGAAGGCTGAGCACCTGCCGGTCTTCGCTTGCTCGATGGGCGACAATGTCATTCACTACCGCGGTCACGTGAAGATGATGGGCGCAGTACAGCCATTCATCTCCGGCGCCATCTCGAAGACGGTGAACATGCCGGAGCAGGCGAGCGTGGAAGAGGTCGAACAACTCCACCTCGACGCGTGGAAGATGGGACTGAAGGCGGTCGCGATCTACCGCGACAACTGCAAGGTCGGGCAACCGCTCTCCACGACGAAAAAGGAGTCGGCTGTCGAGCTTGAACCAACTGCGGGCGTTGGTGAGCTGCACGCCAAGATCGCGGAGCTCGAAGAGGCTCTCGCGGGCCACGTCACGGCGCCCCCGGCGACGACTCGTAAGCGGCTTCCACGCCATCGCCGCTCGAACACCTTCGCGTTCCGTGTCGCTGACTGCGACGGCTACGTCACCGTTGGCGAATACGAAGACGGAAGGCCTGGCGAAGTCTTCTTGAAGGTGTCGAAGCAGGGCTCGACCCTTTCGGGGGTGATGGACGCGTTCGCCATCGCGGTCAGCCTCGGTCTCCAGCACGGTGTTCCGCTTTCGACGTTCGTCAAGAAGTACACGAACATGCGATTCGAGCCAGCGGGCATCACCGACGACCCGGAGTTGCGGATCGCGACGAGCCTTGTCGACTTCATCTTCCGCCGTCTCGCGCTCGAGTACTTGCCGTACGACGAGCGCGTCGAGCTTGGAATCCTTTCGACGGGGGAGCGCACGCAGCCAACGTTGCCCGGCCTCGAAGATGTCGAGTTCGTCGACGCCGCGAAGCGCGAGCAAGAACGCTTCGGAGACGGAGGCGACAGCGTAAGCCTGACCACCGTGCGCGAGGAGTCGTACGAGACGAGGGACGCGCCCTTCTGCTACGCCTGCGGAAACCTGATGCAGCGGGCGGGAACGTGTTACGCCTGTCCGAGCTGTGGGGCGACGAGCGGCTGTTCGTAGCGTCAGTTCCGCCGTCCTCGACGGCCCGTCAGGAACTAACGGCGACTTGCCGGCGGAGACTCCGGGTTGGCCAGACCAGCCGCATTGGGTGCTCCACTGCCTTCACGTGGTCCTCAACGAGGAGTGGGAGCACCGAAGGTACGCGGAAAGAGACCTTGAGGTTCTCAACCGGCGGTAGTCACCCGACTCCGGGGTCCGAGTTTCGAACGCGAGGCTTGTGCAGATCCTGATTTATGGAGTCTTCGGCTTCGGCTCGAGAGCGAGCCGCGCCGCACTCACGTCTTCCCTCGCATGGCCGGTATCGACGGCGATGTGCCACTGGCGTGACAGGGAGGCGAGTAGCGGCAACGCGTCGTGCCCGCCGATTTCGAGGGCGAGATCCACGTCTTTCAGCGCCCACTCGAGAGGGAATTCGGGCGCGTAATCACCTTGCTCCATTTTGTGAAGCTTGGCGTCGGCAAGCGGGGCGTCGAGCGGCCCACCCTCGATCGCGGCGTTGAGAGCCTCGGAGTCGATGCCCAGTCTTTCGGAGAGGGCGAGCGTCTCCGCGACGCCCTCGATGAGGATCGAGAGGTACGAGTTGACGACGAGCTTCATTCGACTGCCCTGACCGGCGTCGCCAAGCCATACGGTCCTGCGACCGATGGCGCCGAACGCTCGTTCCACGATCGACGCCGCTTGCGCTGGACCGGAGGCGAGGATGAGGAGTTCTCCTTTCTCCGCCGGTCCCTTGCTTCCCGAAACGGGGGCGTCGATGAACATCACGTCGGAGCGCAGTTCGGCCAGGCGGCGGACGAAGTCGAGGGTCTCTTCCACGCCGATCGTTCCCATCTGCGCCCAAACCGCATGAGGCGCGAAATCTTCGGTGACGTTGCCGTCGAAAACGACGGAGTTCACGATCGCGGCAGTCGGAAGCATCGTGATCGCGACCTGCGCCCCGCGTACCGCCTCGCGAGGCGAGTCCGCGACGTGCCCACCAGCGCGGGAGATCGTCGTGGTCGCACCAGACGACCGATCCCACACCGTCGTTTGCAAGCCCGCGGCGAGGAGGTTTGTGGCCATCCCCGAGCCCATGATGCCGACGCCAAGCACGGCCACCTTGGTGCCATCCCCGTTTCCGGTCGAGGTCGTCACGCGCATTCTCCCTCGCAGGACTTTCGGCCGAAGCTAGTGGTCCCGGTCTTGTTTTGCCCGACGAGGTTCTCGGCCTTCCGCCGGTTTTCCAGTTCGCGAAAGGGTCAACCGACCCTACGGGTGGGAACTGGGCGGGGCGAAGATGCCAAAGAGAACTGACGCGAGAAGGGAGAAAGGTCTGTGGCCGTGTTGATCGTGCTGGCCGGGTTGGTCGTGTTCGGAGTCGTCCTGTTGGCGCCCCTTATGCTTCCCGGCGCTGTCGTCGTCCTTGCCGTAGCTGGAGCAGGCATTCGCCAAGCGCCACCACAGCGCCCGGTCGCTTGGTTCACACTGAAAGATGGCGAAGGCGTATAGCTCGCCCACGTGAGGGACCGGGAGGTCGGATGGTCGAAATAGGTGCTCGAGTTGCCGTCGAGTCAGAGAAGGTGGGAGTTGCCCCGCGCGTCGGCACGGTGACCGCCGTCGAAGGCGAGATCGTCCACGTGCGTTGGGACGAAGGCGGCGAAACGGAGTTCATCCCCGCAGCGGGATCCCTGCGAGTCCTGCCCGCACACGAGCCGAAGTCGCGCGCGAGTTAGTAACCCGCGGAGGGTCCGTCAGCGAACCCATCGATCAGGATCGCCACATTAGGTGACGTAGTCGACGTGCGGAGTCGGTAGACGCGCCGCATCGGCACGTTTGTTCCCCGTCGGTGACAGAATCCCGTTCATGGCGTACGACGAAGACCTTGCGAATCGCCTGCGCGAGCTGTTGCAAGACGAGCGGGGTGTGACCGAAAAGAAAATGTTTGGCGGCCTCGCCTTCTTGGTTGGCGGCAACATGTCTGTCGCCGTGAGCGGACAAGGCGGTCTTTTGGTGCGCGTCGACCCGTCTGAGACGGAAAAACTCGTCGTCCGCAAGGGCGCCAGCCGCTTCGAAATGCGCGGACGCGAGATGGACGGGTGGCTGAGGGTGAGCGAGGACGGAATGCGTACGGCGCGCGATCTCGAGCGCTGGGTCCGCATCGGCATGGAATACGCGACGTCGCTGCCGAAGAAGTGACGCCGAGAGTTCACTCGGCCGTCGTTCTCGCCTTCTGATCGAATTTATTGGGCACTACAAAGGTGCGCGCCGAGCGCGCAAGGGGAGGCCCCATTGGACATCGACGCGGAGACCTACCGCACAGTCATAGAGCCGTTCCGCATTCACGCCGTCGAACCGATCGAGATGACGACGGTTGAGGTACGTAGTCGGGCGATCGAGGAGGCGGGCTACAACCTGTTCAACCTGCCGGCGTCAAAGGTGATGATCGATCTCCTCACCGATTCCGGCACCGGGGCGATGAGTCGTGACCAGTGGTCGGCGATCCAACACGGTGACGAGTCGTACGCGGGGTCCCCTTCTTGGGAAATATTCCGCGCCGCGGTGGAGGAGCTGTTCCCGTTCCGCCATCTCATCCCCACCCACCAGGGGCGCGCGGCGGAGAGGATTCTGTTCTCGGTGATCGGCGGAGCGGGCAAGGTCGTCCCGAACAACACCCATTTCGACACCACCCGGGCGAATGTCGAATACACAGGCGCTGAGGCCGTCGACTGCGTGATCCCCGAAGGGACCGACCCGCGATCGCTCCATCCCTTCAAGGGCAACGTCGACGTCGACGCTCTGCGGACTCTCATCGAGCGACGCGGAAGCGATGCCGTTCCCGTCGTGATGGTGACGGTGACGAACAATTCCGGCGGTGGTCAGCCGGTCAGCCTCGAGAACCTGCGGGCGGTGCGGGCGTTGTGCGACGAATTCGGTATCCCTCTGTTCCTCGACGCTTGCCGCTTTGCGGAGAACGCGTGGTTCATCCGCGAGCGCGAATCCGGACAGTCCGACCGGCTCGTCGCCGACATCGTTCGGGAGATGGCGTCGCTCGCCGACGGAATGACGATGAGCGCGAAGAAAGATCCGCTCTGCAACATCGGCGGCTGGCTCGCCTGCAACGACGACGCGCTCGCCGAAGCCGCGCGGAACATGCTGATCCTCACCGAAGGATTCCCGACCTACGGCGGCCTAGCCGGACGCGACCTTGAGGCGATCGCGCAGGGACTGAAGGAAGCGGTCTCCCACGACTACCTTCGCTATCGCATTCGCTCGACGGCGTATCTCGGAGAAGCGCTCGATCACGCCGGCATTCCAGTCGTTTTGCCGATCGGCGGTCACGCGGTCTACCTCGACGCGCGTTCGCTGTTGGCGCACATCCCTCCGCTCGAGTACCCGGGTCAGTCGCTCGCGATCGCGCTCTACGAGGCGGGCGGGCTCCGCAGCTGCGAGATCGGGACGGTGATGTTCGGGCGCCAGGCCGACGGTTCGGAGCGTCCGGCGCCGATGGACCTCGTGCGGCTCGCAATCCCGCGTCGGACCTATACCCAGAGCCATGTCGATTACGCGATCGAGGTGTGCGAGACCGTCGCGAAGCATTCACACGAATTGCGTGGCCTACGCATCACAGAGGAGCCCGCTCAGCTGCGTCACTTCACGGCGAAGTTCGAGCCCCTTTCCTGAGGTTGTTCAGCGAGTGGTGGCGGTCGGCGGCGCGAACTCGGGAAGGTTGGGCGCCGCTTGTGTGATCGCTTGGGCTGCGTCGTAGACATCGACAAAGCGGTTGTAAAGCGGAGCGAGCCCGACGCGGATGTAGTCGGGTTCTCTGAAGTCAACCAGCACACCTTGCGATTCGAGCTCGCGAACGAGCGTCGCGGCTCGAGGATGGCGCAAAGCGACGTGGCTTCCTCGGGATGAAGCATCCGAAGGAGACGCGAGCACGAGTTCGCTCGTTTCGATGGTCGGTCGGAGCAACTCGAGGAAAAGTGAAGAGAGCGCCCGCGATTTCTCGAACAACTCCGGTAGTTCGACCTCTTCGAAGAGCGAAAGACTCGCCGCGAGCGCCTGATACGAAAGCACGGGGGGCGACCCGCATGCGAAGCGCCGGATACCGGGAGCAGCTTCATATGTGGGCTCGAACGCAAATGGTCGGGCGTGACCCATCCACCCGGGGAGCGGAGAGCGGCTCGCCTCTTGATGGCGGGCGGCAACGAACAGGTACGCGGGCGACCCCGGTCCGCCGTTCAGGTACTTGTAGGTACATCCGACCGCGAAATCCGCTTGGGCGAGATCGAGCGCGACGTCAACCGCTCCCGCGCTATGCGCGAGGTCCCAGACGACTAGTGCGCCGACCGCATGCACCTGCGCGGTGATCTCGGCCATCGGGAGCAGCTGCGCACTTCGGTAATCGACGTGGCTGAGCTCGACGACTGCCACATCGAAGTCGAGCGCGTCGAGGATCCGCGTCGGGTCCTCGACGCGACGCACGGCGTGCCCACCCATCGCTTGTGCCGCCGCATGGACCATGTAGAGATCGGTCGGGAAGTTTTCGGCGTCAGTGACGATCGAGTGCCGATCCGGGCGAAGCGCGGCCGCCGCGCAGACGAGCTTGAACGTGTTGATCGACGTTGAATCGGTGACGAGGATTTCGGACGGATCGGCACCGACGATCGGCGCGAGGCGTGACCCGAGCGTAGTCGGAAGGTCGAACCAGCCCGCCTCGTCCCAGCTGCGGATGAGTCCTACACCCCATTCGCGACGGAGCACGACTTCCAAGCGGTCGACCGTGCGTCGAGGAAGCGGACCTAGCGAGTTGCCGAGGAAGTAGCGGACTCCTCGTGGAAGCACGAACTCGTCGCGCAAGCGCGACAGCGGATCGGCGGCGTCGAGCGCGGCGCAGTGCTCGCGGGTCGGCGGCGTCATGCGCCCTCGCCCTCGTGTGGCATGACTCGGAAGACGGTGACTATGCCGCCCCTTCACCAAGGTATGCGGCGCGCACCCGCGGGTCGCTGAGCAGGGTCGAGGCGGTGTCGGACATGACGATGGCCCCGTTTTCGAGCACGTAAGCGCGATCGGCGAGCGCGAGGGCCTGGGCGGCATTCTGCTCGACGAGGAGAATCGTCATCCCGGTCTCCCGGATTTCGCGGATTATGCGGAAAATCGTCTGCACGACCATCGGAGCTAGGCCCATCGACGGCTCGTCGAGCAGCAAAAGGCGCGGGTGGCTCATCAACGCTCTGGCGATAGCGAGCATCTGCTGCTCCCCGCCCGAGAGCGTGCCGCCGACCTGCTTGCGCCGTTCGGCAAGGATCGGAAACAGACTGAACGCGCGCTCGAGGTCCTCTTTGAAGGTCTTGCGGCTCAAGTACGCGCCCATCTCGAGGTTCTCGATAACCGACATCTGCGGGAAGATCCGGCGACCCTCCGGCGCGTGGCTGATTCCCTTCGCGACGATCTGGTGGCTCGGCGTGTGGGAAATCGACTCGCCCGAAAACTCGATCTCACCGCGAACGGCCCTGTTCAATCCAGAAATGGTGCGCAACGTCGTTGTCTTGCCGGCGCCGTTCGCGCCGAGAAGCGCGACGATCTCACCCTCGTTTACGACGATGCTCACTCCCCGCAGCGCGCGGATCGCGCCGTAGCGGACGTCGACATCGCTGAGCTCGAGCAATGTGTCGCTCATGAGCCCTCCTCGGTCGCGTCCTCTCCTCGGGAGGAAGCATCATCTTCTGCCGGGGCACCGAGATAGGCCTCGATTACTGCCGGGTTGTGTTGCACCTCGGCGGGCGTGCCCGACGCAATGATGCGGCCGAAGTTCAAGACGACGATGCGCTGCGCGACGGACATGACAAGACGCATGTCGTGCTCGATCAAAAGGACGCTCACGCTGAGCTCGCGATTTACCCTCGTAATGACCGCGGCGAGGTCCTCTTTTTCAGCCGGGTTTGTGCCCGCCCCTGGCTCGTCGAGCAACAGCAGTTGGGGCAGTGTCCCGAGTGCTCGGGCGATTTCGAGTCTGCGCCGGGCGCCGTAGGGGAGTGCGCTCGCGAGTTCATTCGCGCGGTCGGCAAGCTCGACGAACTCGAGAAGTTCGAACGTCTTCTGGTCGCTCTGACGCTCTTCGCGTCTCGTCCGTGGAAGTCGGAGCATCGCTCCGATCGGTCCGGTGTGCTGGCGCGACTCAACACCGATCTTCACGTTCTCGAAGGTCGTCAAAGCGTTGAAGAGCCTGCTCGTCTGGAACGTCCGCGCGATGCCGAAGCGGTTCACGGTGTGCGGCTTGTGGCCGATGATCTCGTGACTCTTTTGGTCCGCTCCCGTGAACGTGATCGACCCTTCCTGTGGCTTGTAAACACCCGTCAGGCAGTTGAACAGCGATGTCTTGCCGGCGCCATTCGGACCGATGATCGAGAGGAGTTCGCCGCGGAGCTGGTTCAGCTGTACGTCGGCGAGGCCCGTCACGCCACCGAAGCGCAAGGTGACGTTTTCGACGTCGACGATCGCGTCTCCCTCGGCCATTGCGGTTTGCGACGTGCGGGTGGCGACATCGGTCATGTGATGGGTCCTTGTCTCGCGCTCATCGCGTCCGCGGTCCCGACACCGTGCTCGGCGAGCTCGAGTTCACGCCTTCGCCTGTGCGAGGGGACGAGACCCTGCGGTCGGAAGATCATCATCAGAATTAACAGCGCGCCCAGGTAGATGTAGAGGTCCTGGATCTGGAAGCCGAGCGTCGGGTGAACCCGCTCATACGCCGGAACCCACTGCAAGAACGCCGCTCCGGCGATCGCACCGATGATCGACCCCATTCCCCCGAAGATGACGAGGATCAGGATCAGGATCGAGAACTGCACGGTGAAGTCACCCGGCTCGATGTAGCTCACCTTGCTCGCGTAGAGCATTCCCGCGAAGCCTGACGTCGATGCACCGATCGCGAAGGCCATCACCTTGTACTTCAAGACGTTGATGCCGGACGATTCCGCCGCGACCTCGTCCTCGCGAATCGCAGCCCAGGCTCGACCGATGCGGGACTCCTGGATGAAGTGGTATGCGAGAACCGCGATGACGACGAAGACGAGCAGCACGTAGTAGTAGGGGACCTCTCCGATCCCCCACGTGTAGTGGATGCCGAACAGGTTGATGTCGGGGTGCGGGATTCCAAGCACCCCGGTAGGCCCCCCGGTCACACCGTTCAGGTTGTTCGCGACGATCTCGATGATCTCTCCGAATCCGAGGGTGACGATCGCGAGGTAATCACCGCGCAATCGGAGCGTGGGTGCTCCGAGTAACACCCCGGCGAGGATCGCCGCGGCGATGGCGAACGGGATTGTCCAGAACGCGTCGAGGTGGAATGGCGGATGAAGCGGCAGCTTTCCGGTCCAAAAGGCCGTCGAGTACGCACCGATCGCGAAGAAGGCGACGTAGCCGAGGTCGAGCAGACCTGCGTACCCGACGACGACGTTGAGCCCGAGCGCCAGCAGCACGTAGAGACCGATCTGGTCGACGAGCACCTCCTGCCAGTACGCGTTCACGCCGAGCGGCAACCAGATCGCGATGCCGAGCAACGCGGCGTAGACGAGGAAGCGGACCCGCCAGTCGGGCAGGAGACGCTTCGGCAAGGAGAGAACCCGGGCGTTCGCGGCGCGGAGTTTTTCGCGGTAGTGGGCATTGATGACACTGAGCACCCAAAAGCCGACTCCGAGACCGAGGAAGACGAGGACGCGAGGATGCCCGAGCGAGCCGGTGATCCCGCCAAGAGGGCTCGTGATGCTCCCGCTCGGTCCGGTCATCACCGCGAGCAAAAGGAACCCCAAGATGAACGCGGTAAATCGTCGAGTCTCGGGGTTGCGCCACATAGACATCACTGTCGACTGCGCCGACTGGACCGAGACGCTCATGCGGACCTCCCGAGGCGCTCGCCGAGGATGCCGGTGGGACGGATGAGGAGCACCGCGACGAGGATCCCAAAGGAAATGACGTCGCGCCATGAGGTCTCGATGCAGGCGACGCCGAGGCTCTCCACGATGCCGAGCAATAGCCCGCCGATCACCGCGCCGCGCACGTTGCCGATGCCTCCCAAGACCGCAGCTGTGAACGCCTTCAGTGCTGGGGTGAAGCCCATCGTGTAGACGACGCCGTAGCCGAGGCCGAACAAGCATCCAGCTGCTCCCGCGAGCAGTCCACCGAGGATGAAGGTCTTCGAGATCGTGCTATCGATGTTGACGCCCATCAAGCTCGCGGTGTCCGCATCTTGGGCGACGGCGCGGATCGCGCGGCCGAGTCGCGTCATTACGACGACGCGGTCCAAGAAAACAAGCATCACGAGCGCCGCTACTCCGATGAGCACGTAATAGGTCTGCACTTGCCCATTGAAAATCGAAAAGGCGGTGCCGTTCGTGAACGGGGCGGGTATCGAGATCGGGAAGCGCCCGAACTCCTTGCCGGCCAGGTTGTAGAGGAAAAAAGAGGCACCGATCGCGCTGATCAGGAACGCGAGACGCGGTGCATGCCTTCGTCTTAGCGGCCGATAGGCGACGCGTTCGAGCAGGAACGCCACCGCACCACCCGCAATGCCACCACCAAGGATCGCTACTGCGAGTAGGCCGACGGACGCAGCGCCGTGCGGCTGGGTGCCAGCCGGGATGGCGGCGTTCAAGATGAAGTAACCGGCGAAGCCCCCGCTCATAAAGACCTCGCTGTGGGCGAAGTTGATCAGCTGGAGGACGCCGTAAACGAGGGTGTACCCGAGCGCGATGAGGGCGTAGAGGAATCCGTTCGCTATCCCCGCGATGAGCAGGGGCCAAAAGTTGACGGTGAAACACATCTACTTGGGTTTCCCCCCGAGTTGTCCTCTACGCGCCGTGGCCAGCTACCCGATCGGTAGCTGGCCACCTTTTGGCGTGAAGCTCAGAAACTACGCCCCGAGAGACTTCGTGCTGCCGAGCTGGACGATCTTTCCGCTCTTCACCTGGTAGATGAAGATCGTCCCACCCGAGATGTTTCCGTTCGTCTTGAACTTGACCGTCTTCGTGATTCCCTTGTAGCTGATCTTGTGCAGCTCACTCACGATGTTCGCACGGTTGATCGGCTTGCCCGCCTTCGACAAGGTGAGCATGGCATCGATGATGGTGTTTGTCGCGTCGAACGACTCAGGCGAGTACTCGCCGACCGGGAAGCCGGCCTTCGCCTTGAACGCCGTACTGAATTGCTTGTCGAGCGTGGTGGTTCCGAGGGAAGCGCCTGCCGTGCTCATGTACGCCCCTGCGGCAGCTGACGTGCCAGCGTCGATGATGAAGTGCGGGTCCTCGCTGCCGTCACCTGACATCACCTTGCCGGTGAATCCGGCGGTGCGGAGCGCGTCAACCATGTGCGCGAAGCCGCAGTAGTAGCCACCGTAGAAGACGGCGTCCGGATGGGCGGAAACGATCTTCGACGCTTCCGGCGCGTACTCGGAGACGTCGCCGGTGCCTTCCGAGCATTGGGTCGTGCCGAGGACGGTGTCCGTCGTTACCTTGACGCTGTCGTGCTGGAGGCGTCCTGCGACAACGCTGGCGAGACCAGCGCCGTAGGCGCTCCCGTCGTTGAGGACGTACACAGACGACACCTTGAGCCCCTTGGCGAGGTAGTCACCGTCGGAAGGACCCTGCTGGTTGTCGTCCGCGACAAGACGGAAGAAGTTGTTCCAGCCGCTCGTGGCGAGCGAGGGGCGGGTCGCCGATGGGCTCACCGTCGCCATGTGCGCACCGTGGTAGAGCGGCTCAGCGGCAGCGGTTGCGCCCGAGAAAGCCGGACCGACCACGGCGACGACCTTCGAGTTCGTGATCAGCGACTGCGCGGCCGCTGGCGACAGCGTGCCCGATCCTTGATCGTCCGCCTGCGCGTAGCCGAGTTTGAATGGGAGCTTTCCGAAGGTCTTGCCCTCGTTCGCGAAGGCGATCGCCACCTGGACGGCGTTGTTCTGCAGCAAACCCAGTGCGGAGTTGCCGCCGGACAACGGGCCCTCATATGCGATCGTGTAGGTCTTCTCGGCCTTATGTGATTTCGACGCCGATGCGACGCCCGCGAGCATTCCGAGCGCGAGCGCCCCGGCGACGAAAGGCACGCCGAGACGAATCAACTTGCGGTGCATAGAACTCCCCCTTTTGGGTTAACGGCCACGGAGTCCCGCCGAGTGGTCGGCGGCTTCGTTGGCGTGACTTTACTCATTCACCGCCAAGGATTGAAACGAAAACGTCATATTTCGGTCGTCGCTGGTCCGCTTTGGGATTGAGACCCCGGAATGCAGAGGTCGGGCATTCGAGGTCAGCGCGCGACGGGTAGCCCTCCGGCCGCGGCGATCACCCCGAACGCCGCGGCGAGCAGGAGTCCGATCACGATGTTGCGGCGTAAGACCACGAGCCAGAGGATCCCTCCGACGAGCACACCGACCTGCCACAGATGGGCGATTCCGAGCCCGAGGGGGATGGCGGAGCCGGCGATCCCGCCGATCGCGCACGGCCCGGCACCCGACAAGACCGCTTGGGCGACGCGACTAGTTCGCAGGCGCTCGAAGTATGGACCCCCGAAGGCGACGAACGCGAAGGAGGGCAAGAATCCGCACACCGTCGCGATGGCAGCCCCGGAGAACCTCGACGCGGCGAAGCCCACAGCGGCGACTGTGAGCACGACAGGGCCCGGCGTGATCTGGCCGAGCGCGACCGCGGTGAGGAACTGCGCGTTCGACATCCAATGGTCGATGTGGACGACGTCGTGCTGCATGAGCGGGATGATTACGAACCCGCCGCCGTACGAGAGCGCCCCGACCTTGAACGACTCCCACACGAGCGCTCCGAGTCCGGCTGCTGTTACCGAAGTGCCGAGGACGAACGGCGCGAACGCGTTCGTCGACGAGGCGCGACGGCCGACGACGCCACGCGCCAAAACCTCGATCGCGCCGCAGGCGACGAGAACGGCGACGAGGAATTCGCCGTCGAGCGCGGCCGTGAGCCCGCCCGCCACGAGATAGGCGGACCAGCGCGCGAAGGCGCCCTTTCCGGCCGCGGCCCGCCTTCGGCTCGGACCAACGAGGGAGATCGCAGCAGCTAACGCGACGGCCGCCACGACGGCACCTGCTCCCGCCGCGGCTCCGCGCACGAGCAGCGGGGGACGACGCGCGAAGAAAAGCGCCGAGAGCGCCACGATCGTCACGAGTCCCGGCACGATGAACCCGACTCCTCCGACGATTGCGCCGGGAATTCGTCGGAGGCGCCACGCGCAGTAGATGGCGAGCTGGGTCGACGCAGGGCCGGGTAGCAGGTTCGTCGCGGCGATCCCGTCTTCGAATTCGACGTCGGTCATCCATCGTCTTTGTTCGACGCACAGTCGCCGCATCAACGCGATGTGAGCCGGAGGACCACCGAAGCCGAGGATGCCGATCCGCGTCCACTCCCTGGCGATCATCGCGAGCGACGCCTCGGAGCGAGCGTCCCGGTGGACGTCACTCATCGCGCGTTTTGCGCCGAGCGCGACACCGAATGCTGATCTCGGTCCGTGGAATGTGACGCCACGGTCACGCGTCGCGCCACTCGGCGAGCGTATCGAAGACGTTGCAAGATACCGAAGCCGCTACGTTGCGAATATGGCTCGCAGGAGGGCCTTCGGGTTTCCGCACGACCGCTCGGAGCGGCGTCTTGTCATCGCTCTTTGCGCAACGACGTTGCTGCTGTGGGTCGGTGGCAGCGCGATCTTGCCGTTGTTGCCGACGTACTTGCGCAGCGAGGGGTCCACCCCAGGTCTCGTTGGACTCGTGATGGCGTCGTACTTCGCGGCGAGCGTCCTCACTCAATACCCGGCCGGCAGGATCTGCGACCGGATCGGGAATCGAGAGGTGATCGTCGCGGGCCTCACCTTGTTCGCGGCGGGAAATGTCGGATTCGCGCTCGTCCATGGCCCGTGGTTCGCGATCTTGTTCCGTTCGCTGCAAGGCATCGGGGCCGGGGCGGTGACAGTTGCCTCCGCCGCGACCATCGGCGCGCGCGTCTCGGTCCGGGATCGCGGCGGATCCTTCGGGGCGTTGTATGGAAGCCAGATGCTGGCGCTCGCCGTTGGGCCCCTCGTCGGAAGCATCGTCGGACAGGCATCGATGAAGCTGTTGTTCCTCGTGGGCGCCGCGGCGGGTGTTGTTGCGCTGGCGCCGCTCGCCGCGGCGACCGCACAACGTCCCGCGGGTGCCGAACCAGAACGTGACGGCGAACAGGATCGGCGCGTCGGCGAACTCGAATACCTCGCCGGGGCGAACCCGGCGGGACTTGGAGCGACTCGGCAGCGGTCACGGGTTCGAATGAGCGCCGCCGTTGTCGGAGTCATTGTTGCGTTTTTCGCGACCGGGCTCCTCGTCGGCGTCTACGAATCGTGTTGGACGCTGCTCCTTCGGCTGCGGGAGGCGACGTCGTTCGAAATCGGGCTGTCCTGGACGCTGTTCGCACTGCCATTCGCCGCGTTGTCGATTCCAGCGGGCCGCCTGGCCGATCGTATGGATCGTCGGGTGCTGGCGATCGGAGGCCTCGGTGCGTCGTCGGTTTTCTGCGCGATCTACCCCTTTATTCATTCGGTCGGATGGCTCGTCGGACTTGGATCGCTCGAGGCGGCGTGCTCGGTCATAGGCGCCCCAGCCGCGGTCCTGATCCTCACGGACGCGACTTCGCAATCTGCTCAGGGAGAGGCGCAAGGGATGCTCGAGACCGGTCGAACCGCGGCGACCGCCGTGTCGGCCGCCGCAGCGGGTGCGCTGTTCGCGATCGATCCCCGAATCCCGTTCACGTTGGCAGCGGCGTTGTCCGTTTTCGGGTGCGTCGCGATGGCCAGGGTTTGGCGCAATATTCCAAAGCGCCCTCAGGCTCCGGAGACTTCGGCGAGCGACGGTTCGGATGCGGCTCGCGCACCTGCACGGGGGGATCAACAGCCAGCATCCGCTCGGTAGCGATCGCCTGAGGTCGCTCGGAGGGGTTCTTGTGGAAGAACGAGGTCAGGCGGTTTGGAAGAGTGACTCCACGAGTTCGAGCCAGACTTCGGACATCGTCGGGAACGCCGCGACCGCGTGGCGCAATTCCGAGATCGCAACGCGACCGACGACCGCCACGGTCGCCGCATGCAACCAGTCGGCAACTTCGGGCCCGACGAAGGTCGCGCCGAGGATGCGCGCTTCAGCCTGATCGACGACAAGTTGAGCGGCACCGGTGATGCCGTCTCCGATGATCGCGGCGGCGGACACATCACTGATCTTCACCTTCGAGATCTGCACGGCGCGCCCGGCTGCGCGCGCCGCGGCCTCCGTCAGCCCGACGCTCGCGACCTGGGGATCGGTGAAGACGACAGATGGGATCGCGCCGTGGTCGGCGAGATCCTCCGCGTCCTCGCCGAGGATCGAACCGATCACGATACGCGCCTGATATTTACCCATGTGGGTGAGCGCCGCGAGGCCGTTCGCATCTCCGATCGCGTACAGCCATTCGCCTTGTACTCCCGATACCCGTAGTCGCGAATCGACGGGCAACGGCGCGCCAGGCTCAAGTCCGAATGCTTCAAGGTTGAGCGACGCGGTGCGGGCCTTTCGGCCGAGCGCGAGCAGCAACTCACCTCCCGTGATCGTGACCCCGTCATCGAGGGTCACGGTGACCTGGCCGTCTCGACCTAGCCGCTCGATTCGCGTCGCGCGTCGACCGAGACGGAGATCGATGCCTTCCGCGACGAAAGCATCGGCGAGGAGCTCGCTCGCGAAGGGCTCGAGGTTTGGAAGAAGTCTGGGCTCTGCCTCGACGATGGTGACGGTCGCGGTGCCAAGCCGCAGCCAGGCCTGCGCGAGCTCCACCCCGGCGGGACCGCCTCCCAACACGACGAGGCTTTCGGGCGGGGAGGTGGCGGAAGTGGCTTCTCGGTTCGTCCAGGCGCGCGTCTCCCCGAGTCCGGGGATCGGGGGGACCGAAGGATCCGAGCCCACCGCGACGATCACCGCGCGCCTTGCTTCGAATCGCGCCGTCGTACCGTCCTTCGCTTCCACCTCCACAGCTCGCTCTCCGACAAGCCGACCGCGTCCGCGCACGAGAGTCGCCCCGGTGTCCGCGACCCAACGAACCTGCCCGGCGTCGTCCCAATCCGACACCATCCAGTTCCTTCGCGCGAGCGCCGCTTCGACGTCTACGGTCTTAGTGATCGCCTCCCTCGCACCGGAGACCTTTCCTGCGACGTGGAGGATTTCGGTCGGGCGTATGAGCGTCTTGCTTGGCATGCACGCCCAGTACGAGCATTCGCCGCCGACGAGTTCCGATTCGACGAGCAGTGTCGAGAGTCCTGATTTGGTCGCGCGGCCGACGGCGTGTTCGCCAGCGGGACCCCCTCCGATGACGATGAGGTCGAACTCTTCGGTCATGGGACCTCCCTTGTCGTGGAGCCGATTCTCATCGGGCTACCCCGTACTGTCGACACGTCATCCGTTTCGTCGTGAAGACGAAGCGGTTCGCCCACCCGCTCGCTGGCGCGCGACACGCTGAGTCACCGAGTCGGTATGGTCGCAGGGCCTGGTCCCGACCCGGGACCCATCGCTGTGGGGGCGGGGAGCCCGTCCGACCGCAAAGAGTCGACTGCGATGATCCAAGCGCATCTCTCGCCGGTGAGGACAATCGACACCGAATCAAGTCACATGAACGGTTTTTAAAGACCATGGCAACTGAGGGAGGAGCAGTGAAGATTCCAAGGACCGTCATCGCGACTCTCGTGGTCGTGCTCGTCAGCGCCTTCGGGTTCGCGGTCGCTGCGGGCGCGTCGGCGAGAGCGCATACGCACCGCTCGAAACTTCCGACGATTGTGATCGGTTCGGTCAACTTCACCGAAGCGAACATCGTCGCCTATCTATACGCGGACGTGTTGAAGCACGCTGGGTTTTCGGTTCGCACGCGTCTCAATCTCGGCACTCGAACAGAAGTCGTCCCAGCGCTCGAGCACGGCGCGATCGACCTCGAACCGGACTACGCAGGGAGCCTGTTGCTCTATCTGAACTCGAAGGCCGGATCAGCCGCGAACCAGATTTCCACCGCGGTGCCCCAACTCAAGAGCTTGCTCGGAAAAAAGGGCGCCACCGTGCTCAACGCTTCGAACGCGCTTGACACGAACGTGTTCGCGGTCACGCAGACGACGGCCAATAAGGATCACCTGACGACGCTTTCGAGCCTCAAGCCGTATGCGTCGAAGCTCGTCCTCGGTGGTCCGTCAGAGTGTCCGACGTATGCGCTTTGTCAGCCTGGATTGGAAAAGGTCTACGGGCTGCACTTCAAATCGTTCGTCTCGACCGACGAATCAGGACCGATCAGCGTCGCGGCGCTGAAGGACGGGCGTGCGCAGGTCGTCGAGTTCTTCTCGAGCGACGGCAACATCGTCGAGAACCACTTCGTTCAGCTGATCGACAACAAGCACCTGCAGTCGGCGGATTACGTGATTCCGGTGATTCGCAAGTCGTTCGACACGTCAGCGGTCGCGACGGCGATCAATGCGCTTTCCGCGAAGCTCACGACCACTCAGCTCTCCCAACTCAACATCGACGTCAACGTGAAACACGAGAGCGCGTCGAGCGTCGCTTCCACGTGGGCGAAGCGCGAGGGTCTCACCTAGGCCAGGTATTCGAGCGGCTAGCGGGACGCCACGCCAACGCTACGACGGCAATTCGGCGTCCCGCTCTGTCCCGCGCGCGATGGACATTTCATGATGATCCGCTCGCCGCAATGCATCGTGAACATCTTCCAAGGTGAGGATTCCCGTATAGCGGCCGCCGTTCACGACGGGAGTGAACCCAGCGTCGCTGGAAAGCATCAGTGCGAGCGCGCCGCGAAGAGACGACCCGAGGGTCACGGAGCCTTCGATCGGCCGCAATCGCTCGCCGATCATCGTCGCGCCGTTCGACTGGGCGCGGGTCGCGACATCGTCGAGGGCGATCCATCCCATCGGACGCTCTGCGCCGTCGAGAACGACCGCCACCGCGCTCTCAGACGACTCGAGGAGCTGAGCGGCCTCGACGGCAGTCGTCGTCGAGGCGAGGATCGGCACGAGCGAGAGGTCGTCGCGTTGGATCATCGTCACGCCGAGCTGCTGGTACGAGCGGTCCTTGCCGACGAACTCCGAAACGAACGGGGTGGCCGGGGCGGCGAGGATCTCGGCCGGGGACCCGAACTGCTCGAGATGACCCGATCGCATGACGGCCATCGTCGTCCCGAGAACGGTTGCTTCGTTGAGATCGTGGGTGACGAAGATCACGGTCTTTTGCAAGTGCAGCTCAAGGAAATCGGATTGCAGGTTCGACCGTGTGATGGGGTCGACGGCACCGAATGGTTCGTCCATCAACAACACGGGGGGATTTCCAGCGAGCGCTCTCGCCACCCCGACGCGTTGACGCTCGCCGCCCGAGAGCTCATGGGGGAAGCGCCGGGAGAACCGTTCCGGATCGAGGCCGACCAAGCTCAACAACTCATTCACCCGGTCGCGAATCCGCGTCCGGTCCCAGCCCAACAGCCTTGGCACCACGGCGACGTTGTCTGCGATCCGACGGTGCGGGAACAGCCCGCCTTGCTGCATCACATATCCGATTCGGCGGCGAAGCGCCACGGGGTCGAGATGCAGCACGTCCTCGCCCCCGATGAGGATCTCGCCAGAGGACGGCTCGATGAGACGGTTGACCATCTTCAGAGTCGTCGTCTTCCCGCACCCCGAAGGGCCGATGAGCACGCAAAGCGCCCCGGTGTCAACAGAGAGCGAGAGATCGTCAACCGCGACGGTTCCGTCGGGATACCGCTTCGTGACCGAGCGCAGATCGATCATCGTCTTAATGACGCTACTGGGGTGGGTGAGTGCCGGTCCCACCGAGCGCCAGGACCGCGAACTCGGCCGCGCCATCCCGGAAGTGCGGGATGACTGCGACCGGGAATCCCGTGATCCAGTGGTCGTGGATCTCGCAGAATGCGAGCGCCATCTGGTCCGCGCTCGGTCAACACGCCGAACTGAGCGGGATCGCTGTCGGGGTCGGGTTCGCCATCGCGCTTCCTGTCTCGTTGTTCGTTTGGCGGTTCAGCCGCGCCCGAGGAACGGTCATCGCGTTCGCCGGCCTGCTCTACACGATCCCGTCGATCGCCTTGTTCGCCATCCTCCAACCGATCACGGGGTTCTTCACGATCACAACCGCCGAAGTCGCGCTCGTGAGCTACACGCAGCTCGTCCTAATCCGCAACATCGTCACGGGGCTCGACGAGGTGCCGCCCGAAGTTCGCGAAGCTGCCCGCGCAATGGGGTACTCGCCCGTCGCGGAATTCTTCAACGTCGACCTTCCGCTTGCGACTCCCGCGATCATCGCCGGATTGCGGGTCGCGACCGTGACGGTCGTCGGACTCGTCAACGTCACGGCGTTCATCGGGCTCGGAGGTCTCGGCCAGTTCATCATCCAGGGCTTCCAAGAGAACGGTTTTCAGACGCCGATCATCGTGGCGTTGGTGTTATCGATCGCGCTCGCCGGACTCGCCGACTTGTTCTTGGTAGGGGTTCAACACTTCGTCGTGCGGTGGAACCGCGCGCCAACAAGGGCTTGAAGTGCACTTCCTTTCGGAAGTCTGGTCTTTCCTAACCTCCAGGGCGAACTGGAGCGGCTCGAACGGCGCGCTCGATCGCCTTGAGCTTCAGGCGGAACTTTCCTTTGCCGTCGTCGGAGCCGCCTCGGTGGTTGGAGTCGGCATCGGATTCCTGCTCGGCTTCTTCGCGCGAGGCGGATTGCTGGCGGTGAACGCGGCCAATGCCGCGCGCGCCGTTCCGTCGATCACGCTCCTTACCCTGCTCGCGACGATCCCCGCGATTGGGCTGAACGACGGTGGCTTTCCGACCGCGTTCATCACATTGTTCGCGCTAGCAGTCCCGCCGATCGTGACCAACAGCTACGTCGGCATGCGAGAGGTTGATCCCGACGTCCGAGAAGCCGCACGCGCGTCCGGCATGACGGGCTGGCAACGATTCTTCAAGGTCGAGTTCCCGCTCGCGTTGCCGCTTGCGGTTGCCGGCGTGCGAACCGCCGCGGTCGAGGTGGTCGCCACGTCGACTTTGGCCGCGTACGTGACCTACAACGACCTCGGAGAGTTCATCTTTGCGGGATTGAACGTAAACAACACCGTCGAAGCGTTCTCTGGAGCTGTCCTTGTCGCGTTGCTCGCGGCCGTCACCGACTTGTTGTTGTTCGGCGCGTACCGTCTGGTGACGCCGAAACCGTTGCGGGCGTCGAAGCGCTACTCGCCCGAACGCGGGCGCGGGCTTCTTCGTAGCGCAAGTTGGCTCCGTCATCCGACGTCACTCGCTGGTTTGTAGGTGAACGGATGCTTGGTAACTTCGCCGACGTGCATCTCGTCGAAGGGATCGTGGTCGAAGGGGACCACCGAGGGCGCGCTCTTGGGTTTCCCACCGCGAACCTCGAGCCCGGCGAGACCGCGGTTCCCGAAGATGGGATTTACGCCGGATATACGACGCGTGCCGACGGTTCGCGCTACCTCTCTGCAATCTCTATCGGAGTCCGTCCTACCTATTACGGGGACGACGCTGCGGTGATCGTGGAAGCACACCTCATCGATTTCGACGGCGACCTCTACGGAGAGCGTCTGTTGGTGGAGATCGAAGACCTCATGCGCGAACAGGTGCGATTTGAAACCGAGGCGGAGCTGCGGGCACAGATCGCGGCGGATGTGGAAGCGGTTCGGGCGTGGCAACGCGCACTCGATCCGTCAGCAAGGTGACACGCCTCGTCGAGGCGACGAGGCGACGAGGATTCATCGCCTGCGCCGCAAGCGCGGTTGTGCTCCTTGTCGCGACGACGGGCGCCACGGTCGCCGGCGTCGCCTCGTCTGCTGGAGCAACGGCGCGTGGGGGAGAGTGGACGACATACGGGGGGAGCGTGACACGGGCGAGCATCCAGCCCGCCAGCCCGAAGCTGAACCCGTTGCACACCCTGTGGCTCGACCACTCGATCGACGGCGCGATCTACGGCGAGCCGCTCATCTATCGCGGACGGGTCTTTGTCGCGACGGAGGCGGATCACGTGTACGCCCTGTCGGCGAGGAACGGCAAGGTCATCTGGCAGCGTTCCATCGGGCGCCCTGTCGACTCCGGAACGCTCCCCTGCGGGGACATCGGACCGACCGTCGGGGTCACCTCGACGATGGTCCTCGACCCGATACTCGATCGGCTCTTCGCGGTCGGAATGGTGGACTCCGGTGGTGCCGTACGCCACGAATTCTTCGCGATCAACCCGACGAATGGCCAGATCCTCGCCCACCGATTCCTCGACCAGCCCGGTTGGTACACCCCTGCGTACCTCCAACGCGCCGGCCTCGGCCTCGATGAAGGGCGTGTCCTTGTTGGGTTCGGGGGAAACTACGGAGATTGCAGCAGCTACCGCGGCGCGCTGGTCGCGGTGCCCGAGTCGGGCAAAGGGCCCGCGTACGTGTATCGGGTGCCGACGGCAAAAGGTGGCGCGATCTGGGCTCCTTCTGGTGAGTCGATCCTCCCGAATGGGGACATCCTCGTCAGCACCGGGAACTCGGCGTCCCAGTCCGCGTACGACGGAGGCGTCAGCGTGGATGAGTTGTTGCCCACCCTCAGAAGAAACGCGTACTTCGCCCCTTCGGGTTGGCGGATGTACAACGCAAACGACCTCGATCAAAGCTCGACCGCGCCGATTGTCGTCGCGGGGAATCAAGTGCTCTCGGCCGGCAAGTCCGGTGTCGCGTTCTTGCTCTCTCTCGAACGTCTTGGCGGGATCGGCGGCCAGGTCTCCAGCACTTCAGTTTGCGGTTCCTACGGCGGGGACGCGCGCGACGGCGGAATCGTCGTCCTCGGGTGTTCTTTCTCGCCGCCGCAGGCCGTGAAGGTGGCCAACCGCTCGATCCACACCCTCTGGACCGGTCCAGGCCGCACCAGCGGATCGCCGACGATCGCGGGCGGACTCGTGTGGAGCGTCGGAAACGGCGAGCTCACAGGTCTCCGGCTCGGCAGCGGGCGCCTCGCCGTGAGTATCGGCACCGTGTCCACTGAGCATTTCGCCGCGCCGAGCGCGGGCGAAGGTTTGCTCGTGGTCGGCGGGGACGGCGCCGTCGAGGCTTACGCCGGGCGAGAGGGATACGTCGGCTGAGGAACCTGGCGTCAGCGGATTACTCCGGGCGAGCGCTCACGACTTCGATTGCGGTCCCTTCGGTAATCCGTTGGAGCTCGGCGAAACTCGTAGGGAAAACCGCGTGCGGCGTTCCCGCGGCCGCCCAGATTGTCTCGAAGTCGCGCAACGTTCTGTCGATGTACGTCGGCAAGGGCGCTGGATGCCCGAGCGGCGCGACGCCGCCAATGGGCTGTCCCGTTGCAAGGCGAACCTCGTCAGGCGTCGCGGGGCGGACCTCCTTGGCCCGGATCACCGCGGCGACGAACTCGGTGTCGACGCGATGCGCACCGCTTGACAAAACGAGGATCGGTTGGCCGTCGGACATGAACACCAGGCTGTTTGCGATCGCACCGACCGAACACCCGAGCGCGGCTGCCGCGTCGCGCGCCGTTCGCGTCGACGCTTCGAGCTCTCGAACCTGTGCGCGCCCTCCCGCGTGCTCGAGCGCCGCGGCGAAATGTGTGACCCTGCGGTGCATCCTTGGTTATGTGCGGGAAGCGACCACTGCCTCTTCGAGGACCAGGCGCCGCCCGCCGAGCACAGTTTTTCGGTCGCAGGGCACCTCTGTGAGACCGAAGAAGCGCAGCACGGCGATGATCCGCCAGCCGAGATCCCATCGGTTGCTGATCCGCGCGATCTGCGGGTAGAGGTGGTGGGTGAGGTGTTCACCCTCTCCGAAGATCACGACGGAGAGGAACTTGACGTTCTTCGCGTAGCCCGCGCCTTCCAGCCACACCTTCGCTCGGTGGCAGTCCGAGTTGATCGCCCCGCCGAAGCGCAAAACGGTGGCAATGTGGACTCCGAGCGCGAGCGCGCCTGCGACTGTAGCGGCGAGCTCCCACCCCGCTGAGCGCGGAACCCCGAGGATCGTCGGCGCGAAGAGGGCAAACATCAGCGCGTAAACGAGCCCGGCGGTCACCGCGCCGAAGACCGGCCGAAAGAACACGCGGTGATCGAGCCAGTCGAACGGGCGATCGAGCTTCGGGTCGTCGAATGTGTCGTCTTGGATGTCCGGGAGTTTCGCCTCGGCGTGGAAGATCTCTCCCATGTGCCACGACACCCGCCGATAACCGTCGATGCCCTCGCGCTGGGAGATGATCACGGGGGAATGGGGATCGTGCCGGACCTCGTCGATCCAGACGTCGGTGTATTTGTGATGCTTACGGTGGATGCGACGCCATTCCCAGTGCCGCATGAAAACGACGAAGAACGTCAGCCATCGACCGGCTTCGTACACCGGTCGCTTCATACGGTGCGATCCGTGGGTGATCCCGCGATGCAAGAACACGGTGATCGTCACGCCGGCAAAGCCCGCGCCGATCAGTCCGGCGAGCACCGTCAGGCCGAGGAGAGCGAGGAAGTTCATTTGGTGCCTTTTGATCGTCGTGAGGTAGAGGCACGGTAGCGTCCGAGCAGGGCATCTGTCACCAGTTTCGCTTCCGTGCTTCGTCGCGGAACTGAACGACGATCTCCGGGCTGGGCGCTCGCGCCTTTTCGCACATGCACGATGAACCGTTAACATGCCGCCGTCGCGCCTCTAGCTCAATTTGGCAGAGCAACGGACTCTTAATCCGCAGGTTCTGGGTTCGAGTCCCAGGGGGCGCACCGATTGCGGTGAAACCCTCCCTGACCTGCGGAAATGCACTGGACAACCTCGGTCTGCCGCGCGTCCATGGGTCGCGCGATAACGGCTGATCCGCAACAGCGCATCACGCGGCGCGTGGCGGTTCACGAGAGATCGCGTCAAATTCTGCTTTTCGCTCTGCGCGCGCGAGACCGGAGAAGAAGCGAGGAGCCACGGCGCGAGCAATCGACGCGAAATCCGAAGATGCAATTGGGGTGACCGAGGGGACTTGAACCCCCGACCTCCAGGGCCACAACCTGGCGCTCTAACCAGCTGAGCTACGGCCACCATCGAGCGGGTCGTTCACGACCCGACGTTCGTCCAGCATGGCACAGGACTTGGAGCCCGCTTCGAGTTCGCGAGGTAGACGCGGAACTCGTTGCGCTCGGGATCGTTCATCACCTGCCGTGTCGTCGACTTCTCGGTCGATGTCAGGAACGTACCAATCGAGATGAAGACGGTTTTTCGCGGACTTCGGCTCGGGATCTCGTTGGCGATAGGTCACAGGACGGTCGCTTGTGGGAGGGACGAGGTCGAGATAGACGCGTTTGGAATCGAACTCTCCGATCGCGTGGCGGAGTGCAGCGGATCTAGCTCGCCAGTCCTTCGGGGTCGCTAGTGCGGATGGCCAATTTCGACTCGTGGATCCAAAGACATCCTTCAAGGCCCTGAGGTGCGAAGGTATTGGGTGTCCGATACGACCCGCGCGTCGGGCTTCGGGCCCCCGTAGCTCAGGGGATAGAGCAACTGCCTTCTAAGCAGAGGGTCGCAGGTTCGAATCCTGCCGGGGGCGCTCGTAAAGTAGCTGGTAGACAACAGTATTGAGGCTCATCGACCTGTGGATAACCTGCCTCAGACGATGGCCAGACCACATTCAGACCACATTTCTGACGGCTTCTCAACGGCGAACGGGGTCACTTCTGGTCGGTTGCAGTCACTTGTTCCCCGGTTGCGCGCATCGAAACGACGTTCGACTTATTGGCAGAATTGCTCGACGCAGCGCGTCCAGCGCGGTCGAGCGCGTCGGTCAGTGAAGCGTCGATGCCCGGCAACAAGTGTCCGTAGGTGTTGAGAGTCACGGTCACCGAAGAGTGTCCGAGTCGCTCCATCATCGCTCTCGGGTGGGCGCCCTGCGCGATGAGCATGGCGGCGTAGGTGTGTCGAAGGTCGTGGAAACGCACGCTTTCGGGAAGGCCCGCTCGCACCACTGCCGGTTTGAAGTGACGCTTGTAAAAGCTCCCGTGTCGGAGCGGGCCACCGTTGGAACCCCTGAACACGAACGCGTCGCGATCTGCGTCCGAGCCCGCGAGCTGTTCGGCAAGCAGCTCACAGATAAAGCGGGGGATTGGCACGCGCCGGGTCTCAAAAGTCTTCGTGGGACCGAAGACGAGGCCATGATCGGTCACCTCCGAGACCGATTCGGCGACGTCGACAGAGCCCTCGAGCAAATTCAAGCGGCTGACTCGCAGGGCTCCAATCTCACCCACGCGGAGACCGCTGTACGCGGCGAAGATAACGAGCCGTGCCAGATCGGGGTAGGCGCTCCGTCGATGCTCGCCACCGCCGGGCTTGATCGGAGGATTCTCGATCGCATCGGCAAGCGTCGCCACTTGATCCGGAGTGAGAAAGTGCATCTCCGCCTTCGCTGAACGAGGAAGACGAACACCGTCGCAAGGATTCGCACGCAGCGCGCCGTCGCTCACCGCTGTCGCCAAGACGAGCCGAAGGATTTTGCGAGCGGCGCGTACCGTACCCGGCGCTGCACCGCCGGCGGACAGGTCAGCGATGAAGCGCCTCACGAGCGCCTGATCTACGTTGCCGACCGGACGCCCCTTAAAGGCGGGGAGAACGTGCACCCGGAGCATCGACTCGTAGTCGACGAGGGTTCTCGGTTTGAGGTGCGCGTTCGATGCGAGCCACTCGGCTGCCCAGTCGTCAAAGCGTGTGCGTCCAAGGGTCGGATCGAGGTAATCCCCGCGTTGTTTGTCCGCGCCGACGCGCTCGAGGAAGCGACGGGCGGCGGTCTTTGTCGGAAATGTCTGGGACCGTTGACGGCCCGTGGGGTCGCGGTAGCGGGCCTCCCAGCTGCCGCTCGGCTTGCGTCTAAGGCTGGACAACGTCAACCCCTCCAGGTCAGGCGCGCACCGCGCGAATATCGCGGGAGCCTCCTCGTGAACCGTATAGCCGGCGACCTTCGCGCACGGAGCTATCCGACTCGGACTGATCCCCCACGGCCCTTCAGCGGCGGTCGACGTTGCTCCTCGACCCACTTCCGGATGTCCGCGAGGTCGAATCGCACAAGGCGCCCGACTTTGACCGTGGGCACTCGTCGCTCCAAAATCATCCGCCGCACGTATCGCTCGTCGACCGCAAGCAAGCGAGCGAGCGTCGCGATATTGACGAGCTCGGGAAAGCGCAATTGCTCGGCCGTGTACTTGTCCGCGTCCGTCCTCTTTTGCATAGGACGATTATCACGAGCACTCAACCAACCCAAAACGACGACATTCGCTGCTTGTTACGACGAATTGGTCCACCGGAGACGTCCCGGTACGACTCTGTATGACTCTGTACCACCGAGTTGTCACGCGGCGGCTTCGATGAAGTTCGCGTTTCAATCGTGTGGCGAAGAGCGATCTCGACAGCACAACGGCGCGACGCGTGAGATGGGGCAGTTCATGTTCCCGGTTCGCGAGCACAGATACGCGAGGCCCTGGCGTAGTTGGGCTCGGCGGCGAGGTCGTATCCGTTGCTCCTGCTGGTCACCCATGAATATTCGGCTTGGCCGTTGAACACCCATACCGATGCTCCTATGGACTGTCAATAGCGAGATGCCGACGAGGTAGTAGGTCGTAGACCTCGCGGGCGACGTAGCGCTTGAGACAGCGAACGGCCTCCTTCTTCGTGAGCCCCTCCTTCATGCGACGCTCGATGTAGTGGCGAGTTCGCGGATCACAAACCATGCGGGTGATGACGATGTGCCACAGCGCCGAGTTGGCGTGGCGGTCGCCGCTTCTGTTGAGGCGGTGTCGTTCGTGCTTGCCGCTACTCGCGTCGATCGGCGACACGCCACAGAGATGAGCAAACGTTGCCTCGTTGCGGAGCCGTTCCGGGTTGTCGCCGGCGGCGACGAGAAGGGCGGAAGCGACGTCTGTTCCGACCCCCGTGCATGAGATGAGCTCCGGTGCCGTTTCGCGGACGAGCGGCTTCAGCATCGCGTCGAGCTCGCGGATCTCTTCTTCGAGTGAGACCGATCGTTGGGCGAGCATCTTGAGCGTGCGCTTGGTGACTGAGACGAGATCGCGTTTGTCAGCGGGGCGATAAGCGACGCAGCGCTCGAGGAGCCGATAGACGTTCAGGTAGCGCAGCTCTTCGCGGATCGGCTCGGGTGCGGTCGAGATGAGGCTGCGCATCTGGTTGAGCGCCTGGGTGCGAGTCCTTCGCGCTGATGATCGAGCGACCCGCATCACCCGCATGGCCTCGACGTTTCCGTCCCTCGTCTTTGCTTCACCATTCGCCTCGCCGGCCATTGCGGCGCGGGCAGCGGCGACCGCGTCTTCGGGGTCGGACTTTCCTCTGCGCCGGCGACGCTGACGGTTGGGGCGGTCGATCTCGACGACGCGGACCTGTGCGCCGTGCAGGTGTCGGGTGAGTCCCGCTCCATAAGAGCCGGTGCCTTCGACACCGACGAGCTCGACTTCTCCAAAGCTCTCTAGCCAGGCGAGCAGTTCGCGATAGCCGCGGAGGTTCGTCGCAAAGCTCTCAACGCCGAGAAGGGCGCCGCGATCGTCGAGTGCTGCCGCGACGTGCACGTCGAGGTGTGTGTCGACGCCTCCTGTGATGCTTCGTGTCAAAGTGGTCACTGTCATCCCTTCGTCTAAAGCCGGTGGGGTGGCACCGACCTGCTGGACGACGGACAAGACAGCGATGGGCCTGTTCGGCAGGCTCCTATGAGGTCACTCCGTCCAACCGGTGGGTGTCGGGCGAGTGCCCGGCCGGGCCGACTGATCGATATAAGGACAGTCCGCAAGGACGTCAGCCGGATTCGTTGGGTCAGACCTGGTTTGGGCACTCTCCCTCACGCTGCCAGTTCCATCAACGAAGCGACGGATCCTTCTGCGCTAACGCGATCCTCGCTGCCGGATCGGGGAAGTTCGCCACGCCGTGCGTCCGCATGCAATGCGCGAACTTCAGCCCCGCAGTTTCCGCGGCCGCAATCTGAGCCCCGCTCGCCTGTCCGCCGCTCGGCAGAAAGTGTTCGCAGGCCTTGTTGGCGGAGTTGAACTGCGGTGTGCCCAACTGGCCGACGTATCTGACGGTACCGCTTAAGGTCGGATCGGGGAAGTTCGGCTGGCCATGAGTGCGCATGCACTGGGCGTATTTGAGGGCGCCGGCGTAGTTGCCGGCGTGAGTCGAACCTTGCGACACCGCCGACAGGTTCGTCGTGCTCGTTGAACCGATGTGTGCGACACCGGGCGAGGCGGAGTTGGTGCCGCAGGCCGCGAAAAGTAGAGCGATGGTAGCTGCTGCTATGGCAGCAAGCCTCGGCTTCACAGAAAAATCGTACGACCAGTGTGACAACCCGGGCAGTGCGTGCCCGCGAGTTGTCTCGATTGTCGAACTCTCATCAGCATTCGAGTCGAAGTTCGAATTCATCTTTAGATGAACCACTCGTAACCACAATCGACCACGACATACCGTTCAAAAGAAATCGCTGTACAGGTCTTTTGCTTGCTGGCATAACTCTTGTGTGTTCGACACTTCTGCACCCGAGGTGCGCGACTCATCACGGGAGCGTTCGCTCCTGTGATGAGTCTGACGAAGATCAGTCCGGACTCGTGGAGCTACTACGCGTCCGAAGTCGCGGACGGCCGCGAGGACTACTACCAAGAGTCCGGGATCCCCGGGCGCTTCTTAGGTCGCGGTGCGAGCGTGCTCGGCTTCTGTGGCGACGAGGTGTCAACCGAAGCCCTCGAGCGTCTCTTCGGTCACGGCACCGATCCGCGCGACGGACGAAGGCTCGGTGTGAGTTTCGACGGACGCAAGAACTCAGTCGCGGGGTTCGCCGTCACCTTTTCTCCGCCGAAGTCGATCTCCGCCCTCTGGGCGGTCGGACCATCCCGCGTCGCCGACGCGGTGGTGAAGGCACACCTCGTCTCGATGGAAGAAGCGTTCGGATTCCTCGAAGAGAACGCCTCGTTCACCCGCCGGGGGCGAAACGGTGTCCACCAGGTCGACACCGAAGGCTTCCTCGCCGCCGCCTTCACGCACCGGACCTCGCGAGCCGCCGACCCTCAGCTCCACAGCCACGTGCTCATCGCCAACAAGGTCCGCGCCGAAGACGGCAAGTGGCTTTCAGTCGACGGCCGCGAGCTCTTCGATCACCAGACCGCGGCCGGGATGCTCTACAAGGCTGCCCTTCGCGCCGAGCTCACACGGCGCCTCGGGGTCAGCTGGACCGAGGTCGACGAAAAAGGGATCGCCGAGATCGTCGGCGTGCCGGATGCTCTCATCGAGGCGTGGTCGAAAAGACGCCGCCAAGTCGAACAGATGGGCGCACGCCTCATCTCAGACAAGGAGGCCAAAAAGGGACGCACGCTTACTCCGAACGAGCGCGCCAGATGCTTCCAGCTCGCCGCCTACCGCACGAGAGCGCCGAAGGTCGAATCCCAGACCCCGACCGCAGAGCTGCGGGCGAGATGGACCGAAGAAGCCGAGGCGTGGGGCCACGCGCCTTCGAGCTGGGTACCAGGTCTAGCCCGTCGCCAAAAGAGAGAGCCGAAGCCGAAGAGCACAGAGATCCTCTCTCTTGCCGTCGCCCGCTTGGAGGACAAGGCGGCGACCTGGACGCGGTCAGAAGCCGTCGAGGTCTTGAGCACACTCGTTTCCGGGACGAGCGCCAAGGAAGTCCGCGAGACGCTCGATTCGTTGAGCGCCCGCCTGCTCCGCCATCCCGAGGTCACCTCGCTCGCCGCGCCGCTGCCCGCTACTCCGCCCGAGGCGTTGCGCCGCCGTGACGGGATGACCGTCGTCGAACGCCACGGGGCGACGCGCTATACGACGAAGGGAACGCTTTCGCGCGAAGCGTTCATCCTCGAGTCGGCAGAGAAAGGTCGCGCGGCGAATGTGGCGATCGTCACCGGCCGCGATCTCGAGTGGGCGCTTCGGCGCACAACCCTCGGCGAGGACCAGGCGCGTGCCGTCCGTGAGCTCGTCTCGGGTGGCGAGCAGATCGCCTGCCTCGTCGGTCCGGCCGGGGCGGGGAAGTCGCGCGCCCTTTGGGCGGCACGGCTCGCCTGGGAGCGTGGCGGTTATTGCCCGATCGGCCTTGCCCCCTCGGCGATAGCGGCCGGCGTCCTTGCCGAAGAAGCGGGGCTTCGGACAGAGACGCTCGCCAAGTTCCTCTTCGAGCGCTCGCGACGAGACCCTTCGGGAATGCTTGATGAGCACAGCGTCGTCGTCCTGGACGAGGCGGCGATGGCTCGCACCGACGACCTTTCGCGGTTGGTCGAAGCGGTCGTCGAAGCGAGGGCGAAACTCGTGCTAGTCGGCGACCCCGATCAGCTCGGCGCCGTCGGCCCGGGCGGGATCTTCCGCACGCTTCTCCACGACCACCCGGGCCCCGAGCTCGAGACGGTGCGGCGTTTCGTGCACGCCTGGGAGAAGGCGGCCTCGCTCCGGCTGCGGGCCGGCGATCTCGCCGCCCTTTCCACCTACGCCTCGCACGGAAGGATCACCGCGGGGACGAAAGAAGCCATGCTCGACAAAGCGTTCACGATCTGGCGCGAGGCGCGTGACGAAGGCACTTCAGTTCTCGTGATGGCCGGCGACAACGAAACCGCCGACGAGCTCGCCAGACGTTGCCAAGCCCACCGCGTGCGGCGAGGCGAGATCGAACGACCGATCGTCCCGATCTCTACTGGCGCCGTCGCCGTCGGCGACGAGATCGTCACGCTCAAAAACGACCGGCGGATCAGGAGCGAGCAGGGCTCCTTCGTCAGAAACGGCGACCGCTTCGAGGTGACCGCCCGCGGCGAAGACGGCGGCCTCTCCGTCCGATCGCTCGACCAGAAGTTGAGGTTGAACCTTCCGCCGGCCTACGTCGAAGAACACGTCGCCCTCTCCTACGCGCTCACCGTCCACAAGGCACAAGGCTCGACGACCGACAAAGCGGTCGTGCTTGTCGACGAGGCGATGACCCGTCCCCAGTTTTATGTCGGGATGACGAGGGGACGAGAGGAGAACCGCGTCCTCGTCGTCTCTGCGGCCGACGACTTGGACGACGGGACGTCAAAAGAGACGCCGCCGCTTGAGGTCCTGAAAGCGGTCCTCCGTCGCGAGGGCAGGGACCGCTCCGCCCACGACGTGCTGCGTTTCTCCCTCGCCGCCTACGAAGACCGGAGCCTGCTTTCGAATCTCGCCTTCGAGGCGCGACGGCTGATCGACGAGCGCGCCGGAAGGGACCGAAGCGCCGAGATCGTCGGCCTCACGCAACGCGCCGACGTCGAAGCAGCCCAGGAGCGGCTCCGCCTTGCAGAGACCGCCGTCAAAGAAGCAGAGAAAGCACACCGAAGCACGACGCGGATCTGGAACGAGTTCCACGCCGCCCGCTACGGCGTCGAGAAAGCGATCAAGACGCGAGGTGAACTCGAAGTGCTCGTCGCAAGTCAGGACCGACGAGCGCGGTGGATCGCAGATCATCCGAGCGAGGTCGCCTGGGCAGATGAGCTCGAGGCACGGCTAGGCGAAACCGAGCGCGTTGCAGACGAGCTCAGAAGCGCCCGTGGGGCAATGCGGCCATCCACGACGCGGACCGAAGACAGCATGCCAAACCAAGAGACCCTTCCCCGGGGGTCGCTCGAAATCGAAGCAGGTGCGATCCGTCAGCGACACGCGGCGGGTCCAATCAACTCAGCTGAGATCTCCGGTTCACAGGGCGCTCCGGTGGTTCCGACGGTCCGTCCGTGAGGGTTGCTGACGACTCACGAAGGCAGCGGGCCACCCGCGCCGGGTGCCCAGGATCGAATCCTCGGAGGCGCCGCGCTACTGGGCGCTCGATCGCTTGCCAGCTGGACTGCCTTCTTCGCTAGCTCGTGAGCAGCGAGTACGAGTCCGAAAGTATGGAACGCAGTACCGGACCCTCGCACCCTGGCAAGCATCGAATCCGTACATCGCAGAGAGTAGAAACCTCCGGCTCTATCCCGTTGAGCCACAGGGACAAGATTTCAATGTAGCGATATAACTTGCTTACTATGGATCACCTTTGCATGAACAAAAGTTGGAATGAAATGCGCCTTGATCGTGGGCTGAGACGAGCCAATGTTACTAAGAGCTAGTCCTCCCAGACTGGAAAGAACCATCAAAAGAGCCACTAACAAAACTCGAATTCGTAACATCGGCCCGTCCTAACCCATTGATCAATTTACGGGTGAGACTTGGTAGCCTCCACTCAATCCTTCTGTTGGAGCAAGACACTGAAGGTAAAATGCTGCTTGACCTTCGTTATAGTACTGACCATTTGAAGTATCGTGGTACCACAATATTGTATATACGTCATTGTATATACGTCACTGTTGCAGACAAAGCCAGACCAGTCTACCAGGCCGTATCCGTGACTGCCCCAAGTCGTTCCATTCGCAGGTTGATTCGAGTAATTTCCACCATCTAGCAGCTCTAAGTGACCTGAGAAGGTGGTTCCGTCATTAACCCCAGCAATATCAATTTGGGAAAGTGTGCCATTTGGCAAACTTTCACAGGCTGCTGTTTCGCTGGTATTACTCCCTGCATAACAAGTCCCGGAAACAGTGTTACAACACTGTTGCTCGGGAGTGTTAAGAGCTCCAGCTGGAGCCGCGAACACCACTGCTGAAAATGCAGCTATGAGAATCGGTACAACGAACAGACGAAAACGACGACGTTTCAAGATTCGCATCTGATTGCCTCACTCTCAGTTCCGGCAACTCGAACCAGACCCCGAGAGGAAGGTTTGGCATATGTAGCCGCGCGCAACTCTCTACTCGTCGGCTCCGTGGAGGTACAAGATCCGAGTTAACCAATCCCACGAGGTGGATATGACTCCGGACCTTGGGCAACTTGCATCATTCGGGGACGCGTGAGCCGCGGGCGACCGGGAAAACTTCCCGCCGCACCACCTCGAGTGTTCCCGAGCCGTTGCGAGAACTTCTCTAGCGCTCCTTCGGTGACTACGGAGAGAACGTGGTCGCGGCTCGAGACTTGGGACCGTCATCGGGCGTCAGACCACAAACAGACCACATTTTCACGCGCTTTAGGGGTCTCTAAAGGTCGCTTGCGGTTAGTAAAAGTGGCCGTTGAACTGCCCATATCTAGAAATGGGCAGGATGTGGACAACGCCTTTTTCAATCTTCTAAGCAGAGGGTCGCAGGTTCGAATCCTGCCGGGGGCGCTGATGGCTTGTAAGACGACGGCTGATCTGCAACGTTTCGATAACGCTAGATGTGGAACGAAGTAACGGCGGCGGATTCAACCGGTCAACGCAACAAGCTCAGCAAGCTTCTCTGATGGTGTCAGATAGCCGAGGGTCTCGCGTGGGCGGGTGTTGAGGCTGAGTGCGATCAGCTCGAGAGCCTCTGCGGAGTGAGTTGAGAGATCGGTTCCTTTCGGCATGTATTGCCGAAGCAACCCATTGGTGTTCTCGTTCGAGCCTCGCTGCCAGGGACTGTGCGGATCACAGAAGTAGATCTGGATGCCCGTGTCGATGGTGAAGGACGAGTGCAGGGCGAGCTCCTTTCCTTGGTCCCAGGTGATGGAACGGACGAGCTGTCGTGGCAGCGTGGCGATTGCTCTTCGCATCGCCGCGTCGACTTTCTCGGCGTCGCGACCTTCAGGGAGATGCAGGAGCATCACGTAGCGCGTCGAACGTTCGACGAGGGTGCCAACAGCAGAGGCGCTGTCCTTCCCGATGATGAGGTCGCCTTCCCAGTGTCCGGGGACGGCGCGGTCGGCGACCTCGGGCGGGCGTTCCGAGATCATCACCATGTTCGGCAACCGTCCCCCGGCTCGCTGCCGGCCGCGGGAGCGGCGCTGGGCTCGACCAGTGCGGAGACACCTCGCGAGCTCTCGTCGCAGCTCTCCGCGCCCTTGCACATAGAGGCTCAAGTAGATGGTCTCGTGGCTCACCCACATCATCGGATCGTGTGGGAACTCGAGGCGCAATCGGCCGGCGATCGCCTTCGGGGACCACCACTCGCCGAGCCACGTCGATACCTGGTCGACAAGTGGCTGGTGATCGAACTTGTGAGGCTTCGGGCGCTTCGAGCGACACTCGGCTCGCTCGTGAGCTCGCCACGCCCGATACTCGCCTCGACCGCCGTTGGCGGCAACCTCGCGCGACACAGTCGAGATGGAGCGCCCGAGTGATCTCGCGATCGAAGAGTGGCTCGCACCACTGCGGATCCCGAAGCTGATCTCCTCTCGCTCAGCGAGCGACAAGTGACCCGATGAGGGCTGCCATAGCGGAGTGGGAAGTCTTCGCTTTGAAGGGCGAGTGACTGCCCAGTGCGCGCACTGACGAGAACACCCAATCGCTGCACCGATCTCGCGGAAGGTCTTTCCTTGATCGCGAAGACGTCGGGCGAGACGACGTTCCTCTGCGGTGAGGTGCCCCATTTTCGGACGCATCACGCAACCTCCTCGGTGAGTCGACGAGACGTCGATAGCTCACGGAGTTATTGCGTGCACCGTTTGAACACACAGGCTGATTCGCGACGCGATAACGGCTGACGCTTGACAGCTCGAACCCACCTGTTCTCCGCTCAGAGAGCGCGAGGAGGTGGGCGGTGCTCAAGGAGATCAGCAAGTTGGAACAGCGTTATGACGCCGTGCTCGCCGTCGTCCTGACGGTCACAACACGTTGCCACCTCGTCGGGGCTTGCGCCTCGTCGTCGGCCTGTTGAGCGGGTGCAGGAGGAAGGCACGTGACTCATGGGTCTACATTTCGGCCGTGACCCCTCGCGCGAATCCAGGTATGCCGTGACGCGAGACGCAATCGTCGCGTTCGAACGTCGCTACGGATCGCCTGCCAACTCGCTGCTGTCGCGTCTCGCGACCGTCCAGACAGAACACGGCGGCCTCACGGTCTCGGCCGCGGATGCAGTCGCCGACGAGATTGGCCTTCCGCGCGCGCACGTTCGTGGCACGGTGTCGTTCTTCGGCGACCTCGGATTCGGCGCTCGAGGTCGCCGTCACGTCAGGATTTGCGAAGGCACGGCATGTCTGGCGGCAACCGGGCCAGGTCACTTTGCCGCGATACGCCGATCGTTGCTCGCAAACGACGAAACGACCGTCCAGGGTGTGTACTGCCTCGGATACTGCTACGGCGGTCCGGCGGCGCTCGACGGCGAGTCGCCCCGCGCCGGCCCGAATTTGTCTTCCCAGCTCCTTGGTGAAGACCCGGGGGCTGATCCTGACATTCCGGTACGCGCGGCGGTGGATCGTCCCGTCGTGCTGGCAGGAATCGCGGGAGGGGGATCCGCCTGGCCGGTGTGGCGCGCAGTGCTCGCGGACGGGGGCGGGGAACGTGTGCTCAAAGAGGTCGACGCCGCTCGGCTTCGCGGTCGCGGCGGTGCAGAGTTCCCAGTGGCAGCGAAATGGCGCGCCGCCGCCGCGACGCGTGCGGAAAGGCGTTATGTCATCGCGAACGGAGACGAAGGCGACCCGGGTTCGTTCGCCGATCGCTTGTTGATGGAGCGTGATCCGGATCGCATCCTCGCCGGTTTGGCCCTCGCGAGCCTCGCGTGCGAAGCGACGGCGGGGTTTGTGTACGTGCGCTCGGAATACCCGCGTGCTCGCGACGCGATCAAAGACGCGGTCTATCGCGCTCGCGCAGCCGGACATCTCGGCCGGAACATCGGTGGCTCCGATGTCGATTTCGATGTGGAAGTGATCGAGGGAGCGGGTTCGTACGTGGCCGGCGAGGAAACGTCACTCATCCGTTCGATCGAAGGGCTTCGAGGCGGGGTGCGGCCGCGTCCGCCGTTCCCGACCACCGAAGGCTTGTTCGGTCTTCCGACGGCTGTGAACAACGTCGAAACGCTCGTCGCCGTCCCGTGGATTCTCGCCCAAGGAGGCGCGAGCTACGCCGAACTGGGCGTTCCCGATCAGACCGGCACGAAGCTCGTCTGCCTGAACGAACGTTTCGCACGCCCCGGCGCGGTGGAAGTCGAATTCGGAACCCCAGTGCGCGAGATCTGCGAGGTCTTGGGCGGTGGCGTGCGTGATGGACAGAATCTGCGCGCGTTACAAATCGGCGGGCCGCTCGGAGGATTCCTCGGTCAGGAGGACCTGGACGTTCCCCTTTCCGAGCCGGCCTTGCGTCGCATTGGAATCCCCCTCGGACACGCGAGCCTGATCGCGTTCGACGAACGAATCGCGGGCGCCGCGATCCTGCGGCACCTGTGGCGCTTCGCCGCTTCGGAGAGCTGCGGCAGCTGCGACCCGTGCCGGATCGGCACGAAGCGCGGGCTCGAACTAGTTGAACGCGACGAAGAACGGCCGCTTCGCTCCGAGGAGCGGCAACGGCTCGAGGCGCTTCTCGACGTGATGGCTACAGCGAGCATGTGCGCCTTCGGACGGGGCGTGCCGGGAAGCGTGCGCAGCTTGCTGCGCGTCTACGCCGAAGAGTTGGTGGCGACGTGAGGGTCAGCGTTGACGGACGGCAAGTCGAAGTTGGCGCTGGGGCAAGCATCCTTCATGCGATCCGCGCTGCGGGAGCGATGGTTCCCTCGCTGTGCTTTGACGAGCGCGTCTCGGCTGCGGGCAGCTGCCGAACCTGTCTCGTGGGCGTCGACGGGCATGCCGAGCCGATCTGTGCTTGCACGTCAACGGTGGCTGAAGGGATGTCGATCTCGACGAGCGACGCCGGGGCGTTGGCGTTTGCGCGGGCCAGTCTGGAGCTGATCGTCTCGGAGCTCCCTGAGCGGGCCTTGTCCGCCGATCCGAAGCGGAGCGAGCTCGTACGGGCCTGTCAGCAGCTCGGCGTCGATGTCGGCCGGTTCCGCGGCGCGCGACATACGCGAGGGCGCGACGACTCACACCCGTATGTGAAGTTCGATGCAGATCTCTGCATCGCGTGTGGCCGATGCGTGCGGATGTGCGACGAGGTGCAAGGTACCTTCGCACTCAGCTTGGTCGGCCGCGGGTTCGAGACCGTCGTCTCTCCCGACGGCTCGGACTGGGCAAATTCGGGGTGCGTGGCGTGCGGCGGATGCGTCGACAGCTGTCCAACGGGCGCGCTGTCAGAACCCGGCCTGCTCGACCCGCGTCCCATCGATTCGGTCGTGGTTACGACGTGCGGGTACTGCGGAGTCGGATGCTCTCTCGACGTCCACACTCGCGCCGGAGAGGAGATCGCCGCGATCACGCCGACGCGGACAGCAGCGGTCAACCGCGGCCACGCGTGCGTCAAGGGTCGCTTTGCCCACGCGTTCGTTCGTTCGCGCGACCGGCTGACCGATCCGTTGATCCGGCGTAACGGCCGTTTGGAGCAAGGCAGTTGGGAGGAGGCGCTCGAGCACATATCGCGCGAGCTCAAGCGCATCAAGGAAACCCATGGTCCGGACTCGATCGCGGCGATCTCGTCTTCGCGCGCCTCGAACGAAGAGAACTACATGCTGCAGAAGCTCATGCGCGCGGTTATCGGCACAAACAACGTCGACAACTGCTCGCGGCTTTGCCACGCGCCAACCGCGGCGGGTCTCACTGCGAGCTTCGGGCTCGCGGGAGGAACGGGGCCGTTCGAGGAGATGGATCATTCCGAGTGCTTCCTCGTCGTTGGGGCGAATCCAACCGAGGCACACCCTGTCGTAGGTGCCCGCATCAAGCAGCGGGTCCTCGCCGGCGCGAGCCTCGTGGTCATCGACCCCCGCAGGACTGAGATCGCTCGATATGCCGACGTCCATCTGGCGGGTCGTCCCGGGTCGAATGTTGCGGTCTTCCATGGGTTAGCCCACGTCCTGCTCGATGAAGAGCTGGTCGATCGCGTTTTCCTCGACGACCGAACCGAGGGCTTCGACGAGCTCGAAGCCCTATTGCGCGATTACTCGCCCGAAGCTGTGGAGGAGATCTCGGGCGTCCCGGCCGAGGATGTGCGTCGAGCCGCTCGGATCTACGCGCGCGGCCCCTGTTCAGCGATCGTGTACGGACTCGGAGTGACCGAGCACGCCCACGGAACGGACGGCGTTCGGTCGCTCGCCAACCTCGCGCTGTTGACCGGGAACGTGGGAAGGGCGTCAGGCGGTGGCGTCTATCCGCTCCGCGGCCAGAACAACGTTCAAGGCGCTGCGGACCTCGGCACCCTTCCGGACCTCCTCCCCGGCTATCAGCGGCTGACCGACGATGAGGCGGTCGCCCGATTTGAAGCCGAATGGGGGGTCGCGCTCTCCCGCCGCCCCGGGATGAGGATCCCGCAGATGTTCGACGCCGCTTTGGCGGGGAGGCTGAAAGCGCTCTACGTGTACGGCGAGGACATCGCGCAGACCGATCCGGACAGCAAGCGCGTCGTCGCGGCAATGGAAGCGTGCGAGCTCGTTATCTCCCAGGAGATCTTTCTGTCGCGCACGGCGGAGCTCGCCGACGTCGTCTTGCCCGGCTGCTCGTTCTTGGAGAAGGACGGCACCTTCGTCAACTTCGACCGGCGCTTCCAGCGCGTGCGCACCGCTTTGCCGCCTCCCGGCCGGGCGCGGTCGGACTTCGAAGTCATCGCCGCGGTTGCCAAAGCGCTCGGCGGCGACCTGGGCTGCACGTCGCCTGCCGACGCCCTCGAAGAGGTCGGCCGGTTGTGTCCGCACTACGCCGGGATCTCACATGGGCGGCTCGATCGGGAAGGTCCGCTTCACTGGCCGTGTCGTTCAGCACATGATCCCGGTGAGGCGATCCTTTACCGAGATCGGTTTGCCACCCCGAGCGGTCGCGCTCGAATCGCCGCCCCGCCGTACCGCCCGCCGGGTGAGGAGCCGGACGCTAGCTACCCCTTTGTGCTCGTCACCGGTCGGCGGCTCGAGCATTACAACGCGGGCACGATGACGCGCAGGACCGACAACCTGCGCCTGCGCGCGCATGGGTTCGTCGAGATGAACCCAGCTGACGCGATCCGGCTCGAACTTGTCGAAGGCGACATGGTCGAGGTCGCGAGCCGTCGCGGCGCGGTCACCGCCCCGTTGACTCTCACCGAGACCGTTGGTGTCGGACAGTTGTTCATGGACTTTCATTTTCCTGAAGTGCTCACGAACGCGTTGACGTCTGACGTGGTCGACACAGCTGGCTGTCCTGAGTACAAGGTGACCGCGGTTCGGGTGCACCAGCTGTTGTCCAAGTCCTGAGTCTCGGAACTCACCGAGATCGGCGGTCTTCGTCGCCATCTAAGAGATCTCATCGGCTTTATCGCTGCCAGAACCGAGGACGAGCCCGAGATCGGGCTGCTGCGGGCGAGCCCGCATTCGATGGTCCTGCGGTGGTCGCGAGGGATCCGACCGCCTGTGACGAGACCAGGTTGCGGCGCTGGCGCGTTCGTCGCACTAGCGGTAAGAGGAAAAGCCTCTGAACAGGCGTTACTCAGCGCGCTTGGCGGGCTATGAGTTCAGGACATAACGGGCGCTTCTCGCGAGACATGGTGGACACCGACGGCGCGGGGGAGGAGGCCGGATTCTCAGGGACGACTTTTCGTCGCCCGTCCTGATTTTCGGCGTTTCGCGGGAGAAAGGGCTCACGCCAGGTCCATCGGCCCTGCCGAGACGCCGTGCGCCTCGTTAGGTTCGGGCGTGACCTGCGTCGCAAGGCTGAATGCCAGGGGCGCCCGTTGATTCCGAAGGAGTGGGCGTAGAGATGACGAGCACGCTCGAAATTGGACGGCAGGCCCGTATGAGGCCGATCGAGGAGATCGCGCGGCAGATGGGAATTGACCGTCGCTATCTGACTCATTTTGGCGAGCACATCGCGAAGATCGATCTCGAATCCCTCGCGGCGTTGCAGGATCGTCCACGGGCGCGGTACGTGGTCGTCACCGCCCTCACTCCAACCCCATACGGAGAAGGGAAGACAACGACCACGCTCGGGCTCGGTGAGGCAATGCAACACATCGGTCACAGCGCGACGGTGTCGATCCGGCAGGGCTCGATGGGACCGACCTTCGGCATCAAAGGCGCCGCGGCGGGGGGCGGACACAGCCAGGCAGTTCCGTTCGAGCCCCTCGCCCTCCACTTCACGGGCGACACCCACGCGGTCACTGCGGCACATGACTTGCTGGCGGCGATCGTCGACAATCACCTCCATCAAGGCAACGACCGCGGCCTCGACCCTCACGGAATCACTTGGCGACGAGTGCTCGACGTCGACGATCGCGCGCTGCGCAACATCGTCGTCGGCCTCGGCGACGCGAAGGACGGGGTGCCGAGGCAGACCGGATTTGATATCTCGGCTGCGTCCGAAGTGATGGCGGTACTCGCGCTCGCGACTTCGGTACAGGACATGCGAGAACGCATCGGACGGATCGTCGTCGGATACACGAAGAACGGGGAGCCGGTTACTGCCGAGGATCTCCACGCAGCGGGAGCGATGGCGGTGATGCTCCTCGATGCGATCAAGCCGAATCTCGTTCAGACCCTCGAGAACACCCCGGTGATCGTGCACGCAGGCCCCTTCGGCAACATCGCTCACGGAAACTCGTCGGTGCTCGGAGATCTCGTAGGCATCCACAGTTCCGAATACCTGATCACGGAAGCTGGTTTTGCCGCGGACATGGGCGCAGAGAGGTTCTTCAACATCAAATGCCGAGTCTCCGGGCTCACGCCCGATGCGGCGGTAGTGGTGGCGACCGTCCGCGCCCTGAAGGTGCATTCGGGCAGGTATCGGGTCGTCGCGGGACGTCCGCTTCCGGACGGCTTGGAGAGTGAGAGCCCAGATGACGTTTACGCGGGGATCGAGAACCTGAAGCATCACGTCGAGATCGTGCGAGCACACGGGATCCCAGCGGTGATCGCGTTGAACGCCTTGCCGACCGACTTTGAATCAGAGTACGACGTCGTGCGCGAACTTGGGCAGGAACTCGGCGTACCGGTCACCGTCGCGCGCAACTTCGAACTCGGCGGAAAAGGTGCGAGCGAACTCGCCGAGGCTGTGGTTCAGGAGTCGGGAAAACAGAACGACTTTCACTTCCTATACGAACTTCGCTCGCCACTCAAAGACAAGATCGAGTTGGTAGCGAAGCGGGTCTATGGCGCCGACGGCGTTGAATATTCGCCCCGCGCGGAACGCGAGTTGTCGCACTACGAGGCGCAAGGATTCGGCGACCTGCCCATCTGCGTCGCCAAAACCCAGTACTCCTTGTCCGCCGACCCGAGCAAAAAGGGCGTGCCGAAAGGTTGGCGGCTTCCCGTCCGTGAGGTGCGTTTGTCGGCTGGCGCGGGATTCGTTTATCCGATCTGTGGGGACATCGCGACGATGCCCGGACTGGGGAGCCATCCGGTCGCCTTCGACATCGATATCGACGAGCACGGAGAGATCGTCGGCCTCTCATAATCGCGTCTCATGACGCCACGAGTTCCACGGCGTGTAGCAGCGCCGTGGAATCGGCTCAATCCGTCGTGAGGAGAAGCTTTCCCGTCGTGCGTCGACCCTCGAGGTCGGAGTGGGCGCGAGCGGCCTCCCGCAGCGGGTAAGTCCCGCCGATTTCGATCGAAAGCCAGCCTTCCTCGAGCGCCGAGAACACCTCGCGAGCGCGCCACGCAAGCTCGCGGTCGTCGGCGACGTACGCGCCGAGCATGGGTCGCGTTACATAGAGGGAGTTTTGGCCGAGTCGGGCGAGGTCGAAGGGGGGAACGGGACCACTCGCGGCGCCGAAGAGAACGAGGTAGCCGCGCCGTGTGATCGCTTGCAGACTCATTTCGAAAGTCGCCGCACCAACGCCGTCGTAGACGACGGCGACGCCAAGCCCCGACGTCAGGCGCGCGACCTCGTCTTGGAACTCGTCGTATTCGACGACGAAATCCGCTCCCGCGGCCCGAGCGACGGCGGCCTTTTCCGGCGTCGAGGTCGTCGCGACGACTCTCGCGCCGAAGTGCTTCGCGAATTGGACCAGCAGTCGTCCCACGCCTCCCGCTGCTGCGTGGATCGCGACGTCATCGCCCGGGCGGACTTGATAGGTGCTGACGATGAGGTAGTGCGCCGTGATTCCCTGAAGCATCACCGCCGCAGCATTGCGGAAGGAGACACCGTCGGGTATCCGCACGGATCGTCGTGCCTTCACGACAGCGCGCTCCGCGTAGCTACCAGGAGCGTCCAGCCACGTGACGCGATCGCCTGGCGAGAAGCCGGAGACCTCTGGTCCAACCGACAGCACGGTTCCCGATCCCTCAGCGCCCGGAACAAACGGCGTTTCCCGCGCGTAGGGAGGACGCCCGATCCGGCCGTAGACGTCCATGAAGTTCACCCCGGCCGCCTCAACGCGGACGAGGAGTTCGCCCGCGGAAGCCTCCGGGTCGGGGACATCTTGGAGCTCGAGAACCTCGGGTCCGCCGTGGCGGCTGACGACGACGGCGCGCAACAGCGTCCTCCCCTTCGGATCTTGCGATCGAACAGTACCGGCGAAGCTTCGGAGAGCAATCAGGAAGGAGCCACCGTCTGGGTGCGAGGTCGATCGATGTCGACGCCACGCCGCAGGAGCTTCGTCGTGTAGATCGTCCCGTATGTGAGCGCCTTCGACAATCCGACCGAGATCCCGACCGCGAGCATCACCGCCGCAGCGATGTGGAAATTCCCCGTCATTTCCGTTGCGCTCGCGATCGAGGTAAACGGGGCCCTGGTCGCCGCGCCGAACACCGCGCCCATCGCGATCACCCCGTAGAGCGCGGGGTGTCCCGCAGCGGATCCGAACGTGTCGTTCGCGACGAAGCCGAACGCGGTGCCCGTCATCGCGCCGGCAAAAAGGGAAGGGGCGAAGATGCCGCCTGATCCCCCGATCCCCAAGGTGACACTCGTCGCGACAATTTTCGCCACGGCGAGCGCAACGAGGAGCCACAACACCGTGTGGCCGTTCAACGCCTTTTCGATCACGGGGTACCCGACCCCGTAGAGGCCGGGTAACGCGAGGAGGAGCAACCCCAACAACACGCCCCCCACCGCGGGTCGTGCCCATTCGGGCCGACCCCTCCAGATTGCATCGAACAGGTCTTCGGTGCGGTAGAGAACGTTCTTGAACGCGACGCCGACGATGCCGCAGACGACACCCAAGACGATGACCAAGAGGTAACTCGTCGAATGCACGACGATGAGGTTGTGGGGGATAGAAGCGAAGATGGGCTGAGTACCGAAGGCTGCCCTGCTGATCAAGTCGGCGACCGCCGACGCGACAATCATCGGAAAGATCGCGTCGACGACAAAGGACCGAAGGATCAATTCGAAGCCGAAGAACGCACCGGTGATCGGCGCGTTGAACGTGCCGGAGATCCCGCCAGCGGCGCCGCACGCGACTAGGGCCATCATGCGGTTCTCGGGCATCTTGAGCACCTGGCCGACGGTCGACGCGAACGCCGAACCGATCTGCACGATCGGGCCCTCACGGCCGATGGAACCACCGGATCCGATGCAAAGCGCGGACCCCAGTGCCTTCACGATCGTCACCCGCGGCCGGATCCGACCCTTTTGCTCGACGACCGCGTACATCACCTCGGGTACGCCGTGTCCTCGCGCTTCCGGGGCGTATCGCTCGATGAGAGGGCCATACAAAAGGCCACCGATGAGCGGAGCGACGATGAAAAAGCCGAGCCCGAGGAACGCGAGGTGGTCGCCCGGGGTGCGACCTTGCTGGCCGAACTGGTAGCTGCCTGTCGCGAGCCAGGTGAAACCGAAGATCATCCAGCGAAATGCGATCGCACCGACGCCCGCGGCGAATCCGACCAGCGCCGCGAGCAAGGTAAAGCCAAAACGGGAGGTCGCGAGCCAACGGCCGATGCGTTCGCCGGCGTCGCGTGGCCACGGCGCGAGGTGCAGAACTTCGCCGTTCGGCTCCATCTGATTCGTCGCGCCAAGCAGCCTGAACGGTGTCATCGACCGCACGTGAGCGAGCACGGCACGCGGTCTTCGCGCGTCAGCCCCGGCCGCGTCCTCGGGGCCGGAATCGTTCGGGCAATCGGGGGAAGCCACGTCAGGGACCGTCCAAAGCCTAGAGAGGTTCCGTACTAGTACGCAACTTCGATACCATTGCTAGCTATATGGCCACAAGCATGCGAAATGCGCGCCACAGCCGCGACACCGGCGCGCCGAGGATGCGCGCTGAGTGGGGATCGACTTCGAGAGAGGACATCGTCCGCGCGGCGACTGAGGTCGTGCAGGCAGGCGGATTCGAAACGATGACGATCCGCAGCCTCGCCACGATGCTCAACGTCGCGCCGATGACGCTTTACGGCCACGTGAAGGACAAGGACGATCTCGTCCGCGAGGTCGTCGACCGGTTGCTGGCGCGCGAATGGAAGACGAAGGTCCTGAAGTCCGATTGGAGACGCTGGGTCGTCTCGGTCTCCGATCGTCTGCGGAGGTTCCTCGTCGGCCAGCCGGCAGCCCTTCATGTGTATTTGCGCGGACCCGTGACATCCGACAGCGCGATCGGGCGGATGGAAGAGATGCTCTCCGTGTTGGAACAAGCGACCGGGGACAGTGCATCCGCGCAGCGCGCGTACGCCGCAATCCATACCTACACGGTGGGCTTTGCCTCGCTCGAGGCGTCGCGCTCCTCGTGGCAGCGGCGTCGCGACGGGGAAGAGGACACGATCGCGCGTGAGCTCGGCTCCTACACCTCGAGCCGTCAGTTCAGTGAAGGGCTCGGATACATCCTCGACGGGATCGAGGCGCGCGCGTTGCGACGAGTCAGAACTCGCTAGCACGTCTGCGCGAATGCGGCGCGACGTGGTTCCTCGCTAGCTTCGCGACCACATCCCGCGATCGAGCGGGACGGCCCTCAAGGCAGGAGGAGCGCATGCAGCTCGGCATGGTCGGCTTGGGGCGGATGGGGGCGAACATGGTCCGCCGGTTGATGAAGGCGGGTCACGAGTGCGTCGTGTATGACCTCAACGCGGCTGCGGTCACGGCTCTCAGCAACGAAGGAGCGACGGGCGCTCATTCGGTGGAGGAGTTCGTGCTACATCTCGCGCCGCCGCGCAACGTCTGGATGATGGTTCCGGCCGGGGTGACCGGGAAGACGATCGAAAGCCTCGCCGGACATCTCCAAAAGGCCGACACGCTGATCGACGGCGGCAACTCCTACTACCGCGATGACATCGATCGGGCAGAGGAGCTTCGCAAGAAAGGTTTGCACTACGTCGACGCCGGAACGAGCGGCGGGGTGTGGGGACTAGAGCGCGGGTTCTGCCTAATGATCGGTGGGGATGACGAGGCGGTGGATCGACTCGCGCCGATATTCGAGGCGCTCGCACCTGGGCCCGGAGAGGTCTCGCGAACGCCCGGTCGATCCGGCTCTCCGTCACCGTCTGAGCAAGGATGGCTGCACTGCGGGTCGAATGGCGCCGGTCATTTCGTGAAGATGGTTCACAACGGGATCGAGTACGCGGTGATGGCCGCGTACGCAGAAGGACTGAACATCTTGAAGAACGCGGACGTCGGCGCAACTCGTCGCGTCGACGACGCGGAGACCGCTCCCTTGCGAGACCCGAAGTACTACCGCTACGAGCTCAACTTGCCCGAGATCGCCGAGGTGTGGAGGCGAGGCAGCGTGATCGCTTCGTGGCTGCTCGACCTCACCGCGGAGGCGTTGTACGCGGATCCCCAACTCGCCCAGTTCGAAGGCCGGGTCTCGGACTCCGGCGAGGGCCGCTGGACGAGTATCGCGGCGATCGACGAGGGGGTGCCGGCGACCCTGTTGACGGCGGCGTTGTATTCCCGCTTCGGATCGCAAGGAGCGGCGCTCTTCTCCGACAAGGTGGAGTCCGCGCAGCGCAAGGCCTTCGGCGGCCACGAGGAGAAAAAGGAGTGATCCCAGAGACCGTCGATGCGACGACGACCCCCGAGTGGTTCACCCTCGCCGAGCACCGCGGCGCCGATCGCGAGGTGCACCTGCGCGAGTTCTTCGCCTCGGATCCGGGGCGTGGAAAGCGCATGACTCTCGAGGCGGCAGATCTCCGCCTCGATTACTCGAAGCACCGTCTCCGTCAGGAGACGCTCGATGCCCTCGTCGAGCTGGCCCGCCGCGTCGGGGTGGAGGCGTGGCGAGACGCGATGTACTCCGGAGAGCACGTCAACACGACAGAGGACCGGGCCGCTTTGCACATCGCGCTCGAGAAAGCCGCGCAGCGACCGATTGGTCGTCGACGGACAAGACGTCGTCGACGACGTTCATCGCGTCCTCGACCGCATGGGAGCGGTGTCGGACGCGATCCGGTTGGGGGACTGGAAAGGCGCGACGGGAAAGCCGATCCGCGTCGTCGTCAACATCGGCATCGGTGGCTCTGACCTCGGTCCAGCGATGGCCTATGAGGCGCTGAAGGACTATGCCGAGGACGGCGTCAGTTGTCGGTTCGTGTCGAATGTCGACCCGGTGGACCTGTGGCAGAAAACCTCCGACCTCGATCCCGCGGAGACGCTGTTTGTCGTTTCGTCGAAGACGTTCACGACCCTCGAGACGCTGACGAACGCGCGTGCCGCGAAAACCTGGTTGCTCCGCGGTCTCGGGGCGGATGACTCCGCGACGGCTCGGCACTTTGTCGCGGTTTCCACGAACACGGAACAGGTGCGCGCGTTCGGCATCGATCCCCACAACATGTTCGAATTCTGGGACTGGGTCGGAGGGCGCTATTCGTACGACTCGGCGATCGGCTTCTCGCTGATGTGCGCGATCGGCAAGGAACGCTTCGCGGAGATGCTCGAGGGTTTCCATGCGATGGATGAGCACTTCGCGAGCGCTCCGTTGCACGCGAACATGCCGGTTGTCCAGGGGATGCTGAACGTCTGGTACAACAATTTCTTTGCCGCGCAAAGTCACGCGGTGCTTGCGTACTCCGAGCGGCTATCGCGATTCGCCGCGTACCTGCAACAGCTGACAATGGAGTCGAACGGCAAGTCGGTCCGTCGAGATGGTTCGGAAGTGCAAACGCAGTCGGGCGAGATCTTCTGGGGCGAGCCGGGAACGAACGGACAGCACGCCTTTTATCAACTGCTGCACCAAGGGAAAAAGCTCGTCCCCGTGGACTTCATCGGCTTCGCCAATTCGACGCGTGAGCACGACGACCAGCACGACTTATTGATGGCGAACTGCTTCGCGCAAAGCGCCGCGCTCGCATTCGGTAGGAGCGCGGAAGAGGTGGCAGCGACGGGAGTCCCACGAACCCTCATCCCGCACAAGGTGATGCCGGGCAACCACCCGAGCTCGACGATCCTTGCCCCGAAGCTCACGCCGTCAGTACTCGGTCAGCTCGTTTCCCTCTACGAGCACACCGTATTCGTCGAGGGCGTGGTCTGGGGCATCGATTCGTTCGACCAGTGGGGCGTCGAGCTCGGCAAGGAGCTCGCGGACGAGCTCGCCCCGGCGCTCGGCGAAAAGGACGCGCCGGATCTCACCGATCAGGACAGTTCCTCTGCGGCCCTCGTCGAGTGGTTCAGGGAACGGCGCGTGCGCGCATGACAGAACGGCCAAAGGCGTTCGTGCTGTTCGGGATCACGGGCGATCTCGCGAAGAAGCTCCTTTTGCCCGCGCTCTATCACCTCGAAGCGCGCAAGGTGCTCGACGTCCCGATCGTCGGCGTGGCCCTCACCGACCTCGACGACAAGGGACTCGTGAACAAAGTGCGCGAGGAGTTGTCGGAGTCGCTATCGCTCGACGATCGCGTCTTCGAACGTTTCGCGAAGCGGTTGTCGCTCGTGGCGGGGGACTATGCGAGCTCCGACACGTTCGCGGCTCTCGCCAAAAAGCTCGGCAACCCGACGGCTCACTACGTGCACTACCTCGCCGTCCCGCCGTCGTTGTTTGCCACCGTCGCCGAGGGACTCGCAAAAGTTGGGCTGAATGTCGAGTCGCGTCTCGTCGTCGAAAAGCCCTTCGGGCACGATTACGACTCCGCGGTCGCGCTGAACGCGGAGCTACACAAGTACTTCCCCGAAGAGCGAATCTTCCGTGTGGACCACTTCCTCGGCAAGGAACCAATCGAGGACCTGTTGATGTTCAGGTTCGCGAACTCGTTGCTCGAACCGCTTTGGAATCGGGCGTACGTCGCGTCGGTACAGATCACGATGGCCGAGGAATTCGACGTCGCGGATCGCGGCGCGTTTTACGACGCCGTCGGCACCATCAGGGACGTGCTCGAGAACCACCTGCTCCAGCTGCTCTCGTATCTCGCCATGGATCCTCCGGTCTCCGACAGTGCGGACTCGTTACGCGACGAGCAGGTGCGGCTGTTGAAGTCGGTGCGGACGATTGGCAAGTCGGATTGCGTTCGCGGCCAATACGAGGGATACCTCGACGTCGACGGGGTGCGAAAGGATTCGACGACAGAGACGTTTGTCGCCGTACGGCTGTACATCGACAACTGGCGTTGGGCGGACGTGCCGTTCGTCATCCGCGCCGGAAAGTGCCTCCCGGTCACAGCGATCGAAGTCGTCGTCGAACTGAGGCGACCACCGTTGCTGTTGTTCGCGGCGGCCGAGGCGGAGCGGCCCGAGCCGAACTTGATCCGGTTCCATTTGCAACCCCAGGCCGCGCTCAGCTTCGAGCTGTTGGCCAAGGCTCCAGGCCCGCGGGCGGCGACGAGGCAGGTCCTTGTGGCCGTCGACCTGAGCCGGAGCCTCGGTCCCGTCGAAGACGCCTACGAGCGCGTGGTCTCAGATGCGATCGCGGGGGATCAACGGCACTTCGCCCGGGAGGACATGGTCGAAGAGGAGTGGCGGATCGTCGGCCAGATACTCGACCAGACCGACGCTCCGGTCGTCTACCCCCGTGGGACGTGGGGTCCGCAGAAGGCGGCGGTGCTCCCTCCCGGGGGCTGGACGGAAGTGAAGAACGCGCCTCAGCTCGAGAACTGAAGCACGCCCGCCGGTCGAGAAGTTAGGCGGGAACCTTCGAGTAGGCGATCGTCGACTTCGGCACGGGGACGTCGATGTGCTCGCCCCATTTTCCGAATTGCGTGATCGAAGTGAAACTGCCTTGTATCGCGGTGAGTTGGATCGGAAGCGACGCGCCGTGGGACGCGACGTCCAAGCTGAGGTTGATTTTCGTGCTCGACGAAGTCTGCGTCCACGTCATCGCGAAGACGTCACGGCCGTTCAACGTGACGTGCTTCACCGATACGGATTTCGAGCTCGTCGGCAGGAGCGCCTTCGCCAGCGGACCGATCGTTCCCCCGGAGACGATTCCTTTGAATTGCGAAGAGCCCTTCGCGACGGTGATCCACTTCGTACCGACGGACTTCGCGCCTTTACTCGAAAGCCCGACGATTTTCTCGAGCCCGAGGGTGTTACCCGATATGTAGGCAGCTTCGGTGGTGAGGCGAACGCTCGCTGTCGCGTTCCCGAAATCAATCGACTCGAGGCCGTTCGACCGACCAGCGTCCTCGGTCACCTTCTCTGTCTGCTTCGTCGACTTGTCCGTGGAAGTGATCGTGAGTCGCACGCTCGACTGACCAGTCATCGTGGAAAGCGTCTGGTTGATGAGTTGCTTTGCGCTCGGAAGTGAGCTGCGTCCGAGATCCCGGGCCACCGCTGCTCCCGAGAACGAGACGACGACGAGCGACAGGGCTAACAGCGCACAACCGACCGAAACAGCAGCTAGGGCGCGGCAAAAATGGAACTTAGGAGAGGGGTTCACGAAGCGAGGCTACCTGGCCGACGAACGAGCCCTGACGCGTGTTCCACAGGGACGTCCGACGAGACACGGGCGGCGGAGATGATCTACGCAAAATGCAGGACATCCCGAGTTCGCACCCCGCGACGACGTCAGGCGGCGGCTTTCACCACGAACCAGGTACCTCCGACCCCTTGCCCGTTCGTTTGCCCGGGAGCCGTGTCTGCTGCGTAGCGGTACAGCGGCAGACCCTTGTAGGTCACTTGCAGTCCATTGCCCCGCTTTCTCGTGCCGAGGAGAGCTTGCTTCACCCCGCTCCCGGCCAAGGCGTGCGTGACGCCTTTCGGCAACATGAGCGGTGGCCAGGCTTCCGTGCATCCGACGTTGCAGGCGATCTTCTTCGATGTATCGAGGGTGAAGTGGTAAAGGGTGTAGCCGGACGAAGTGATGAGGATCGACCCGACCTTTCCCCGCTTTGCCGATTTCACGACGAGCGAGGAGACCGCCCGCGAATGCTGGTGGGTTGTCGCGAGGTGTGAGTCGGCAGGTCGAGCCGACGCGGAAGCCGCGGTAGTTGAGGCGAAGGTGATGAGGCCGGCGAGCATGACCGCGAAAGCGAGTATCCGCGAGTCGCGGCGGCGCATCCGACGGGAAACGACGGATCCGAGTGGCATAGCCCCTCCTCGGTGGTTGCGGAGTCTCATTGGTAAAGGAACGGTCGACGAGTGCAAACGGATTGCTCCTCTCGCGCGCGGTGAGCTGAGCTGGTGAGGCGCCGATCGCGTCACGTGGTAGGTGAAACTGCCTCGAGGGCGGACCGAACCCTCGCCAGCTGCGCCTTTGCACTCGCGGCGTCGGAGCGCACTTGTCGCTCGATGTCAGCGCACGTGTCGAGCACCGCATCGAGGAACGGCGATGGCTCACGGCGTTGTGCCCTGCCACCGAATGAGCGTCGCCGCGCCCACGAGCAGTGCAGTTCCGAGGTGGCGCGGCTCAAGGCGACATAGAAGAGCCGCCGCTCCTCTTCGATCGCCGCATCGGAGGCCGCGTGCGCGATCGGAAGCAGACCGACCTCGATTCCCGTCACGAAGACGACTGGCCATTCGAGTCCCTTCGCGCGGTGGAACGTCAGGAGATCGACCCCGTCCTCAACGACTTCGAAGGAGCCGTCCCGCGTCGATTCGTCGAGGAAACGCAAGAACCCCGCTGCGGTCGGCCGTGATTCGAGGGCGACAAAGTCGGTCGCGATCCGCAGAAGCGCCGAACGTCGGGCACGGGAATGCGCGCTGAGCCGATTTGAGCCATCGGCGGGTTGCTTCAAATCGGCGAACCATCGCGTGAAACCCTCCGCCCCGCCGGAGCGATCGAGCTTCTCGATCGCCTCGACGAACTCCGGACCCGTGTCCCAGCGCACGGGCGTCGAGCCGCGGTGAGAAATCCCGGCGCTGTCGAAGGCCTGTTCGAAGGCTTCGAGCTGGGCGTTCGTACGAGCGAGAACGGCGAAGCGCCGCCACGACAGGGCGGGTTCGTACCGTCTGCGGATCGCGGCGGCGACGCCGGAGGCTTCTTCGGTGTCCGATTCGTACGCGGTGACGGTCGGCGTCGGGCCGTCGCTCGAGGCGGCGTTCTGGAACCGCTGTTCTTCGCGTAACACGGAGGAAGCGACCGAGACAACCTGAGGCGTGGAGCGATAGTTCGTCGACAGCTCGAGCACGGTCGCACCCGGATACCGCGTCGGGAACGCCAACACCGCGCTCGGATCGGCGCCATTCCAGCCGTAGATCGCTTGGCGGGCATCACCGACGCAGAACAGGTCGTCGCGCTCTCCGAGCCACGCGTCGAGCAGGCGGAGCTGCGCGGGGTTCGCGTCCTGCAGCTCGTCGACGAAGAGGTGGCGGAATCGCCACCGTTGTACTGCGGCGAAACCGGAGTTGTCGGCGATATCCCGAGCGACGTTCTCCAAAAGGTCGTCGAAGTCGACAAGACCTGCTCGCTTCTTCTGCGCCTCGTACGCGGCGTACCACTGGGCGATCGACGAGGGCGCGACCGGCGTGCGGCGGCCGTGCTTCCGGGACTTGTTCTCGTAATCCTCCGGCGGGATGCGACTCGCCTTCGCCCACTCAATCTCGCCTGCCACGGCGGACAGGAGCTCTCGTCGCGGCGGCTTCGCACCAGAAGATGCCCCACGAGACGAGGAGGGGACCACCTTTCCGAGAAGGCGGACCTTGGAGTCGAGGACGCGTGGAGGTTCTCCTCCTTCGTCGATCGCGCGTTCGCGAAGCTGCGCGAGCGCGATCGCGTGGAACGTGCCGGCCGTTACGCGTTCCGGTAGCCCCAGTTCGCCAAGGCGCTCACGCACTTCCAAGGCTGCTTTGCGGGTGAACGTCAGGGCGAGCACGTGGGACGCGCCCGCGTCGCCTTGTGCAACGCGCCACGCGATTCGTCGGGTAAGGATTCGGGTCTTTCCGGCTCCTGCTCCAGCCACGACGAGAAGTGGTGACGCGTCGGAGGTGATCGCCGCCTGCTGCTCCTCGTCGCAGCCTGCGAGGATGCGTCCCTTGTCGACGTCGCCGAGCACCGCGGCGACCGTATCGCGGCGCCGTGTCATCTGAGCGACGATCAGCCGCCGGTTCTTCCTGCCCAGATATGGTCCGGTCGTGCTCAGCGCCTATTTGGGGGGAATCGTGTTCGGCGAGGCGTACGGCACCGCCCCGGCGCGCGTCCTCGCTCTGCACGGATGGGGAAGGACGCACGAGGATTTTCGTGAGGTGCTATCTGGATCCCTGCCGGGTGCGGTTCCCCTCGACGCGATTGCCCTCGATTTGCCGGGGTTCGGCGCGTCGCCTCCTCCGCCCGAGGTCTGGGGCGCGGAGGAGTACGCGGCCTCGCTTCGCCCGTTACTCGAAGAGATGGCAGAACGGGTGGTCGTCGTCGGTCACTCATTCGGTGGGCGGGTGGCGATCGAACTCGCGAGAGCAGACCCGGGGCGCGTCGGAGGACTGGTACTAACCGGTGTCCCACTCGTACCGGCTCGCGGCAGGCCCGCGCGCACGAAGTTGGCGTACCGAATCGTGCGTTCGCTCGCCAAAGTCCGTCTAGTCGGTGATGCACGTATCGAACGTGCGCGCCAGCGATATGGATCTCGCGACTACCGAGAGGCGTCCGGGGTGATGCGCGGCGTTCTCGTACGGCAGTTGGCCGAGGACTACACGGAATCGTTGCGCCAATTGGCCTGTCCCGTCGAGCTCCTGTGGGGCGCGAATGACACCGTCGCGCCGCCCGCGCTCGCTCGCGACGCCTGCGCCGTATTGAAAGACGGCCACCTCACCGAGCTTGCGAACGTCGGTCACTTTATTCCCACGACTGCGCCACGCGCGTTGTACGACGCGGTGGCGAGGACGGCCCGATGACCGTGCTCGACGCGATCGTCGTTACGTTCGGCGCCATCGCGGTGGGAGCCGCCACGATCCGTTGGTCCCGCGTCGCGCAGCGCGAGCACTACCTCGCCGGCTCGGTGACCAGGTTTGCCTGGCGTTGGTGGACGCGGGGAGCATTCGACGCGTCGGTAGCGACGATCGCGATCTTCGCCCTGGTGGCGAGTGCGTTCGCGTCATGGACCGGTTTTCTCGCTGCGGCGATCGTCACCTTTGGTCCGGTTCGTTTGGGGCTCCGTGGCCGGACGGCCCCGTTGCGTTGGACGAGACGACTGGGAACCGTCGTCGGGATCGAAGGAGTGCTGGTCGGGGCGGCCGTCGGCGCCTCGGGTGCGTCCGTCGGGCTCGGGGGCGCTTCGACGGCCGCCGTCGCGTGCGCGGTGGGGGTCCCGATCCTCGTTGATCTCGCGCTGGTATTGGATCGACCGATCGAGGCGGTGATCGCACGCCGGTATGTGCGGATGGCTCGGACGCGCCTCGAGAGCGTCGGGCCAGTCGTGGTCGGTATCACTGGCTCTTACGGGAAAACGTCAACCAAGCGTTACCTCGAGCATCTGCTTTCGGGATCGAAGCGGGTTGTCGCAAGCCCGCGGAGCTTCAACAATCAAGCGGGCCTCGCACGTGCCGTGAACGAGACCTTGACCGACGGTACTGAGGTCTTCATCGCCGAGATGGGAACGTACGGTCCCGGCGAAATTGCCGGAATGGGCCGTTGGGTCCGCCCGAAAGTTGCCGCGATCACGGCCGTCGGCCCGGTGCATTTGGAGCGATTTCGCGCGCTCGATCGGACGATCGCGGCGAAGCGGGAGATCTTCGCTACGGCCGATATCGCGGTGTTGAACATTGATGACGAACAGCTCGCTGCGCTGTCGGAGGAGCTTCGCGCATCGGGGAAGCGGATCATCGCGTGTTCGACGACATCGCGGGCGAGTGATGTTTCACTCTTCGTATCGAAACAAGACGTCGAGATGATCTGCTCGGGCCGTTCGATCGGTCGAGTGGGCGTCGAAGCGAGCAAACCGGTCGCCTGGGCAAACGTCGCGTGTGCACTCGGTCTTGCCCTCGCGATCGGAGTCGACCCGCAGGTGCTCGCCGAGCGGCTGCGATCACTTCCTGTGGTCGAGCACCGATTGACGGTGTCTGTGTCGAACAGCGGGGTCGTCGTTATCGATGACACCTATAACTCGAATCCCGCTGGCGCTCGGCTCGCGCTGCGAGCACTGACCGAAAACAGCGAGGCCGGGCGTCGCGTCGTCGTCACCCCTGGCATGGTTGAGCTCGGGCCGCTGCAAAAAGAGGCGAACCGAGAGTTCGCCTCCGACGCGGTGCGCGCGGGAGCAGAACTCGTTGTCGTCGGTTGGACGAATCGCCGCGCGCTCCTCGATGGTGCAGGGTCAGACGGCGCATCGCGGGTTTCCGTCGCCACACGAGAAGAAGCCGTCGCGTGGGTGCGCAGCCATCTCGGCGCAGGCGACGCCGTGCTGTACGAAAACGATCTCCCGGACCACTACCCATGATCGAGCGACTCGACCGTTCATTTCGTCGACGCGCCCGGGAAAGCGGCGCGTCGGCCGCTGCCTAGGATTTGGGCGTGAGCAGGACGTCTCCGAACGTGGCGGTGCTATTCGGAGGACCATCCCCAGAGCACGACGTTTCGGTGCTCACCGGGCTACAGGCTGCCCGGGCGCTGCTCGACGCGGAGAAAATTGGAGAGATCCACGCTCTGTATTGGACGAAAGGTGGCACCTGGTTTGAAGTGCCGGCGTCCTTGGAGGCAAGCGCATTCGCCGACGGGCTCCCCGAGCATCGCCGGGCGCTCGACCTCGTGGCCGGGACTCCTGGGGGATTCGTCATCCGCCCGGGTCGAATCTGGACACGGCAAAGACCAATCGCGATCGACGTCGCGGTGCTCTGTTGCCACGGCGGGCCGGGAGAGGACGGCTCGCTGCAGGGGGCACTTGATTGTGCCGGGGTGTCGTACACCGGACCGAGCGCGGCGAGCGCGGCGCTCGGCATGGACAAGCTCGCCACCTCGGGCGTGCTCGGAACCGCTGGGATCCCGGTTCTCCCACGTCTCGCGCTGAGCGAATCGACTGCCGAGCCAACTTTTCCCGGTCCGTACATCGTGAAGCCGCGCTTTGGCGGCTCCTCGATCGGGATCGACGTGGTGAAGGACTTCGCGACCGCCCGGGCGCGGATGTCTTCGAACGCGCACTTGTGGCGCGGCGCGGTGATCGAACCGTACCGCGACGACCTGTTCGATTTACAGGTGGCCGTGAAGACCTACCCCCAACTTTCGCTCTCGGCGATCGAACGACCGTTGGTCCGAGATGAGACGGCGGAGATTCTCGATTACGCGGACAAGTACGCCGGAGGCGAGGGGATGGCGAGCGCGCCGCGAGAGCTTCCTGCGCAGGTGTCCGACACCCTCCGGCGCGACCTGCGTTCGATCACCACCGACGCCGCCTCTCTGCTCGGCGCCCGCGGGGTGAACCGGATCGACTTTCTTACCGACGGGGAGCGGCTCTACGTCAACGAGATCAACACGATTCCCGGTTCCCTCGCCCGGCACCTTTTCATCGACCCTCCGCTTTCGTTCTCCTCGCTGCTCCTCGATTTGATCGACGAGGCGTTCGAACGTCCCGCGATGACGTTCTCGTCAGCTGGCGCGGACGGATCGGTGCTGCGCGAGGCGGGGAACATCGCGGCGAAACTCGCCTGATCGCCGTTCTTCGTGCCGTATCCCGCGAAGCTCCTACACGAAGGCGAGGACGTCTACCTCGATACTCGTCCGCACTGGTGGGTCATGGCTCTGCCGTCGATCGAGACGGTCGTCGTGTTGGCTGCGGAGGGAGCGGGATTCGTGCTCTGGTCATCTGCTCCCGTCTGGTTCGGCTGGGTGCTGCTCGGCGTCGGTCTTGTGGTGCTGGCGCGCTTTTTTGCGCGCTTGGTCGCGTGGCGCTCGACTGACCTCGTGATCACCTCGATGCGCGTCATATATCGCAAAGGCGTTTTCCACCGACAAGGCGTCGAGATCCCGCTCTCGAGCGTGCAAAGCGTGCAGTACTCACAAAGTTTGTTCGAGCGCGTGCTGCGCAAAGGAAACTTGGAGGTGGAATCCGCCGGTTCGCATGGTGCGGAGATGTTCGTCGACATCCCGAAGCCCGCGGCGGCGCAAAGCCTCATCAACCGCGCGATCGACGAGGCGCACACGCGCGTCTCGGCGCAGACATCGGGAGAGGCGAGAGGATCGGTGGCGGACGAGATCGAGCGCCTCGCTCAACTGCACCAGCGGGGCATCATCACCGACGAAGAGTTCAGCCGGATGAAACGAGAGCTCATCGCGGGAGATCGCTCGCAATCGTGAACATCGATTCCGTCTTCGAACTCAACGCGAGCAAACTGCCCCGTTAAAGCGTGCGCCAATTGGCGCACCACCCTTCTCGGACCTCCTACTCCGGAAAAAGCGAGCTCTTCCTTCGTCGGTTCCTGCTTCGTCCCGCGCGAGCGCGGGGTTGCAAGACGCGGTCCGGCGCCACGTTGGTGGTGGCGAACGGCGTCTCTCGACAGGCATTGGTCACCCGCCCGGTTGCTTCTCGATCCGGGGCGTGCTCCTCGTTCGCCCACTTCGCCACGTTGATGCCCGCGTTCAAGTCGCGATCGAGCTCTTTGCCACAGGATCTGCAGAGGAAGGTGCGATCAGAAACGTCATCTCCTCCCACATCCACCCACATGCAGAAAACCTCTTCGTCGAGGGGAAAAAGCGCGGGGCATCAAGGAGCTCTGATCCATACCAAGCAGCCTTATAGGTAAGCATCGAGGAAAACGCCGACCACGAGGCGTCTGCGATCCGGCGTGTCTCACAGATGGCGGGACGCGCGATGTGTGCTAATCCGCGCAGCCTCTTGGCTTAGGCTCGGTCTGTGTCGGAGCGCTATTTCGTCGAGACGCTCGGCTGTCCAAAGAACCAAGTCGACTCAGAAAAGCTCGCAGGTTCCCTGCTCGAACAAGGTTTGCTGGCGGCGAGGGACCTGGAGAGCGCGGACATCGTCGTCATCAATACTTGCGCTTTCATCGACGCGGCTCGTGAAGAATCCGTCGACGCGATCTTCGATGCGCATCGAAGGCGTCGGCGCGGGGCACGACTCGTCGTGACAGGATGCCTCGCCGAGCGATACCAATCCGAGCTCGCCGAGCTCGTTCCGGAAGCGGACGTCGTTCCGCTCGGTCAACCGATCACTCTCGGAATTCCGCGGCGACGCGAGACGATCCCGCGTTCCTCGACGGTGACGAACCTTCTCGAGATGCCCCGCGTGCCTTCGGGGCTGCCATGGGCGTACGTGAAGGTTGCGGAAGGCTGCGATCGGCGCTGCGGGTTCTGCGCGATCCCGAGTTTTCGCGGGAGACAGGTCTCGCGCGACCGAAGACGCGATCGTGAAGGAGATCGAGTCGCTTGGACTGCACGAGGTGATCCTCGTCTCACAGGACCTCGGAAGCTACGGACGAGATCGCGGCATGCGCCACGGACTCATCGATCTCGTTCGACAAGTGACGGGACTCGTCGAGCGCGTTCGTCTGCTGTACCTGTATCCGTCGGCGCTCACCGCCGAGCTGGTGGACACGGTGCTGGCGACTGGGGTGCCGTACTTCGACCTCTCGTTGCAGCACGTCTCTGGTCCGCTGTTGCGGCGGATGCGCCGTTATGGGAATCGGGGATCGGTTCCTCGAGCGCATCTCGGACATCCGCCACCGAGCCCCCGAGGCCACGTTCAGATCGTCGTTCATCGTCGGTTATCCGGGGGAGAGAGAAGCCGACCACGACGAGTTACTTTCATTCCTCACCGCAGCACAGCTCGACTGGGGAGGCTTCTTTGCCTTCTCCGACGAGGCCGGCACCTACGCCCACGACCTACGTGACAAGGTGCCGAGACCGTTGATGTTGGAGCGACTGCGGGAGGCGAGTGCTCTCCAAGATGAGATCTCGACCCGTCGGCGCGCGGACCTGGTGGGAAGTGAGATCGAAGTGATGATCGACGCCCCAGGTGCCGCCCGCTCCCATCGGGAGGCTCCCGAAATCGACGGCGTGGTGAAAGTGCCGAGTGACTTGAAAGTCGGGACGTTCCACACGGTGACGGTCGAACAGGCGATCGGGCCAGATCTCGTCGCGAGCGCCGTGCGCGACGTCGGCGACCTCGCGGCGGTCGCGGCTGGGGGCGCGCCCGTGTGAGCACGCGTACGCCCGCGTTCGGGCCATCCGCGCTCGTCACACCGGCTAACGGACTGACCCTCGCGCGCCTGTTGGTCGCTCCGTTGATCGCCGTTCTCACCGTGACGATCGGGCCGACGGCGTGGGCGCTGTGGGCCTTGTGGACCGTCTTCACCGTCTCTGACGGTGTCGACGGATTCGTCGCCCGTCGTCACGGGATCACGCGCTCGGGGGCGTTCCTTGATCCGCTCGCCGACAAGTTCCTCATCCTCGGCGCGCTCAGCGGGCTCGCCGCGACGGGGACGATTGGCGTGGTGCCCGTCGCGTTGATCGCGCTGCGCGAGGTCGGGATGAGCGTCTTTCGCGTCGTCGAAGGGCGACGGGGGATCTCTATTCCCGCCAGGCCGCTCGCCAAGGTGAAGACCCTCGTGCAGGACCTCGCCGTCGCCGCAGCGTTCTTCCCACCGATCGGCGCGAAGGACGGTGGAGTGATCACCGCCCTGATCTGGTTTGCCGTCGCACTCACGCTCATCACTGGCGCCGAGTACCTGTTCCAGGCGTGGTCCACACTGCGCCGCGTCGATCCTCGCGAGTCGGTGAAACAAGAAGCGGCCTGAAGACTGTGCGGACAGAGATCGTCGCGGTCGGAACGGAACTGCTGCTCGGACAGATTGTCGATACGAACTCGACGTGGATCGCGGAACAACTCGCGGAATCGGGGATCGACTGCACGATGCAGGTGCGCGTCGGTGACAACGTCGAGCGTGTCGCTGCCGCCTTGCGCGACGCATTGGAGCGCGCCGAGGCGGTGATCGTGTCTGGCGGCCTCGGTCCGACCCAAGACGACCTCACTCGAGAGGCCATCGCCGAGGTAATGGGCGTCGATCTTGTGGAGAATCAAACAGCGATGGCGCTCGTCGAGGAGGCGTTCGCGACGAGGGGGCGGGTGATGTCTCCGAGCAATCGCCGCCAGGGATTCGTTCCTGCCGGCGCGACGCTGATCGAACAGCGCCTCGGGTCGGCCCCCGGGCTCATCTGCCCGGTGGGCGACAAAGTGATCTACGCCCTCCCAGGCGTGCCAGACGAGCTCGAAGAGATGACGCTTCGTGCTGTCCTGCCCGACCTCAGGTCGCGGCGAAGCGAGGACGCCGTGATCCTCAGCCGCATCATCAAAACCTGGGGTATCGGCGAGTCACGGCTTTCCGAACTCGTTGCCGAGCGGGTCGACGCCCTCGATCGATCGGGTCCAGGGGCACCGACGATCGCGTTCTTGGCCCGCGGGGTGGAAGGCGTCCAGGTCCGGGTGACGGTGAAGGCGTCCGATGCACGCGCGGCGGCGTCGGTGCTCGACGAAGAGCAGAAAGCGATCGAGGCGATCTTGGGCGATTCCGTGTTCGGCTTCGACGACGAGACCATGGAGTCCCGCGTTGGCGCGCTCCTCGTCGCCAAAAGACGGAGCCTCGCGGTGGCAGAGTCCTTCACAGGAGGTTTGATCGCCTCGCGCATCGTGGCCGTGCCGGGGGCGAGCCGGTGGTTCCGGGGGAGCGTGGTCGCGTACGCGAAGGAGGCGAAGCGCGACGTGCTCGGACTGGAGGACGGACCGGTCGTCAGCTCGAAGGCCGCGGCGGAGATGGCGAGGGGAGCGATCGCGTTGTTCGGCGCCGACGTCGCTGTCGCCACGACCGGGGTTGCGGGACCGGACCCCCAAGAAGGTCATCCACCGGGAACTGCGTTCGTCGGAATCGCCTTCGCGGGAGGTGGCGCGGACGCGGAACCTCTTGAGCTTTTCGGCACTCGAAAGCGCATTCGCGAACTCGGTGCGATCAGCGCGCTCGATCGGCTGCGCCGGCGGCTTGTGAACGACGCGTGAGCTGCTCCAGGGACGAACTCAGTCGTTAGGGCGTTGGCCGAGGGAGCTTCTCGGCCGTGATCGTCCTCGTTATCTGACCCCGGATTCCGCCGCGCGAGCACACGCGCTCCTCGCGATCATTGGTGCTCATTCGACCAGGTCTGTTCGGCAGCGACGACGTCGCTGCCGAGATTGTCCTGGCCGAGCGGAAGGTCCGAGACGTGGTAGCCGAAGGCAGGACCGTCCTGTTCGCTGACCGTCGGGCGATGGTCGCTTTTGGCGGTGGCCTTGGTGACGTTCAGCCAGGAGGCGCCGTCTCGCTCCTCGCAACGAGCCGTGTAGAGCCCGGGGTAGGCGATGAAGGGCGTCGGCACTCCGCCCGGCGCGGGAAAGACCGAATCAAGGGTCGCCTGGGCCGCCAGAAAGCGCTGCCGGATTGACGCACACGACCTGCGAACCCCTCTTCGTTGTCTCGTCCGATTGGAGCGAGACGCCTTGGCCGGGCCTGCCGAAGAGGGCGTCGGCGGGCGGCTGGGAAGGGTAGCTCGAGTAAGCGATGACACACCCGGTCTCGAAGAGACGCGTGCAGGCCGGGATGTGCTGGAAGGTCCCGCCGACGAGCTTGCCGGGCGGCACCTCGACGTTGCCGCCGAGGATGATCGCGGCGGTCCACCACCGAACATACGTTCGGAAATACACTGATGGAAGTCAGCTGTCCGCGACAGGGCAGGTCAAGGTCCAGCGATACAGCGGCGTCGTACCGTTGCGGTCCGCTCGACGGACGTTCGAGACCAGGCGGGAGGAAGGCATGGAGCGGGACAAGGCACTCGACGTGGCCCTCGGGCAGATCGAAAAGCAGTTCGGCAAGGGCGCGGTGATGCGCATGGGCGAGAGTCTGAGCCTTGGGATCGAGGTGATATCGACCGGCGCGATGTCGCTCGACCTCGCGCTCGGCATCGGAGGTCTGCCGCGGGGCAGGATCGTCGAGCTGTTTGGACCGGAGTCCTCCGGCAAGTCGACGCTCGCCCTCCACGTCGTAGCGGAGGCACAGCGCAACGGTGGGACGTGTGCCTACATCGACGCGGAGCACGCGCTCGATCCGGTCTACGCGAAAGCGATCGGCGTTGATGTCGACGAGCTGTTGATCTCCCAGCCTGACACCGGCGAGCAGGCACTCGAGATCGCCGAAATGCTCATCCGCTCAGGAGCGATCGACGTGATCGTGATCGACTCGGTTGCCGCGCTCACTCCGCGCGCGGAGATCGAAGGGGAGATGGGGGACTCCCACGTCGGCCTGCAGGCCCGCCTGATGTCCCAAGCCCTGCGCAAGCTCACCGGCACGCTGAACAAGTCGGACACGATCGCGCTGTTCATCAACCAGCTTCGGGAGAAGATCGGAGTCATCTACGGCTCACCCGAGACGACTCCTGGCGGGCGCGCGCTGAAGTTCTATTCGTCAGTGCGCCTCGACATCCGCCGGGTCGAATCGATCAAAGACGGCGGCGAGATGATCGGGAACCGGACGCGGGTGAAGGTCGTGAAAAACAAGTGCGCGCCTCCGTTCCGCTCAGCCGAGTTCGACATCATGTACGGACAGGGGATCAGCCGGGAAGGTTCGATCCTCGATGTCGCGGTCGATCTCGGCATCGTGAAGAAGTCCGGTGCTTGGTACACCTACGAGGGCGAACAGCTCGGCCAGGGGCGTGAGAACGCGAAGCTTTTCCTGCGAGAGAACACTGAACTCGTGATCGAGATCGACGAGCGAATCCGCAAGGAGGTCTCGGCTGTCGCAACCGAGGTTCCGCTCGGTACGGGCGTCGGCGACGACGAGCCGATCTCGCTCGACTGAGGACGCCTATCGCGGGATCGTCGTGTACTTGAGCTCGTTGAGCTCGCTGTGGTCGGAGATCAGGCTGAGGACACGGTCGATCGTGTCGATCGAACGCGCGCCGTCGCCATCAGGTCTCGTCATCAGCCGCACGAACACCGCCTTTTCGTCGAGGACGAAAGTGGGGACCCCGAAGGCCGAATGGCGCGCCACGGAGTCTTCGTGCTCGGCGCGGAAGCGTTCGTACGGCCAACCGGCCGCGAGGTCCGCGAAGACGGCGTCGACGTCAACCCCGACGCGCTCGAGAGTCTTGCGGACAACAGACTCGTCGCGCAGGTCTTGGGACTCGTCGTGGCGCGCCGCGAACAGCGCGCGATGCGCGGCGGGGAATTGGGTAGGGAATCGATCGCGTACCGCGATACCCGCCGCAACGGCCACCAGATTCGGTAGCTCGTCCGGGTTATCCCAGACCGGCACGCCACCCTCTTCAACGTGTGCCTGGCTGAGCGAAAAGGGCAGGAAGCGGACCCGATAGTCCGCACCCGCTTCGAGCGCCGCAAGGACGTGCTCGTGGGCGTTGCGGGCGAATGGACAGCGGTAGTCGAAATTGACGGTGAATTCCCTGGAGGTCATGAAAGGGGCAACGTCGCCGCTCGTCGCGTCATTCCCTTGCTCGACGAGGCGCCCCCTTCGAGTGGGCCCGAGTAAGGTGCCGCAGCTTGAATGAGATCATCCGAGCAGGTCAGGGGGATATCGAGCCGCTCGCGCTGACGCTCGCGCGGGCCTTTTACCCCGACCCCGTCTCGAGGTATCTGTTCCCGAACGACTCGCGCCGCTTCTCGCGGCTGCGGGCCTTCTTCCGCTTGCAGCTCGACCGTGTCTACTTGCCGAAGGGGGAGGTCTATACGACCGCGAACCGCGCCGCCGCCGCGCTCTGGCTCCCTCCAGAAACGAAGGCCCCGAACCTCGGGGCCCAGGTCTCGTACTTGTTCCTCGCGCTCGAGGACCCGCAGCTTCCGCCGCGGCCGGCGACTCGCTGTCGCGCTGTACCGCTTGCGCCCGAAAGAGGCGCACTACTACCTCGGAACCGTCGGCACGGATCCGACTGAACAACGCCAGGGCCTCGCATCGGCCCTCATCGGCACGGTGCTCGCGCGCCTCGACGAGATGGCGATACCGGCGTATCTCGAAGCGTCCTCCCAATCGAACGTGCGCTTTTACACCTCGCTCGGATTCATGCTCGTGACGAAGGTGACGATCGAAGGCGGCGGGCCGACGCTGTGGACGATGTGGAGGGAGCCCGTCCGGCGCTAAACGGGGATAACGCGATGGCGCGTGCGCGAGAGCGGCAACGGGGCGGCGTGCGCCGCGCGCTCGTCCGCGGAGATCGGTCGGACGCCCTCGGGGAGCCTCTCCGGTTGCGCAACGATCGACTCGAGGATTTCGAGAACGGCCCGCACCGGCGCACCCGGCTTTCCGAGACGGCGTTGGACGACCCCGACCACTCGCGGAGCGATTCCATCCACGCGCACGAGCCTCCACTCTGCTCGATCTCCGCTCGGAATTGACGAGGCGGGCAGGATCGCGAACCCGCATCCTTCGAAGGTGAGCGCTTGGAGAAGGCGCAGACTGTCGGTCTCGGCGCGAGGCTGCAAAGTGACTCGCGCCCGCGCCGCGACGACGTCGAGCGTGTCGCGATAGTTCGACCCGGGCATCGGCAAGAGCAGCGGGAGCTCGGCGATCTCGGTGATCGTCAGAGACGAACGTGCGGCGAGTCGATGCGAGCTCGGAAGTGCGAGCCCGAGATCTTCTTCGAACAAGGGCACGCTTCGCACCTCGGAACCCGAAGCCGGCAACACGAGCACCCCAAGATCGACATAGCCGTTCGCGAGCTGCCGATCGATGCCGATTGTCGTCGATTCACAAAAGACGAGGCTCAACAGCGGGTGCTTGTCGGGAACGAGCTGCAACAAGTGAGGGATCAGCCAGCGCGCGACCGTTCCGATCGCGCCGAGGCGCACGGTGCCGGAGATGTCGCTCGAGAGCGCGGTCACGTCGGAGTTCAGCGCGTCGAGCTCGGCGAGGATGCGGCGTGCCCGATCGACGGCGAGCACTCCTGCCTCGGTCAGCTCGCCGCTCCCGCGGTCGATGAGCTCGGAGCCGAGCTCGATCTCCAGCTTTTTCACATGGGTGGAGACGTTCGACTGGACGGTCGCGAGGGCGTCGGCGGCGGCCGAGAACGACCCGTGCTCGGCAATCGCGACCAGGGCGTTCAGTTGCCGGAGGTCCATCACGTTCGACGATAGTTGGTATCTATCGTGACTGTTTGACCGATGTTGGCAATTCGACGACATTGGGTGCACCACGGGTGTGCTGGTCCCCCACCAGCGCCTTGGTGACATGAACGAAGGGGCCGGAACCCCCCACCGGCCCCTTCTTCGCGCTTGCTACCAGGGCTTCGAAGAGGCGCGGGCTCGCCGGGAAGGCGTCTTGCGGGCGCCCTCGGGAAGCGACCAGGCCCGGCGCCACGGCGAAGCCTCAGGACCGCGAAAAGGAGGCGTCCGTCCCTCCGCGGCCCGGCGGCGCGCCGACCACCAATCCGACTCCGCCTCGTCGGCGAGCACCGCGACGGCCTCTTCGATGCGGGCCGCGAATCTCCGTGCGTCCTCGTCGCGCCCCGACGGTCCGCCTTCCATGGGCCAGAGCGGGTCGCCGAAGCGCACCTCGACCTCGTGGCGGTGGATCGCGCTACGACCTTTTGGCAATACGGGGCGAACGCCGCGCAAGTGGACCGGGATGACGGGGGCGCCGGAGCGTTTCGCGAGGTACGCGGCGCCACCTCGGAACTCCTGACCCCAGCCGTCGGGGGATCGGCCCCCTTCGGGAAAGATCACCAGGCTCCATCCATCGCCGATCAGCTCAGCGGCGAGATCGGCGGACTTTCTGTTGAGCTTCGTCCGCTCCATCGGGATTGTCCCGAGCGCGAGCGACCAGAGCGCTGCCTTCCACGGTCGGTCGAAGAAGTAGTCGGCCGCCGCGGCGACGACTGTGCGGTGGCGAATGCGTTCCGGCAGCGCCGCAATGACGACCGAAGTGTCGAGGTGACTCGAGTGGTTGGCGGCGAAGATGATCGGGCCGCCGATCGGATCGAGATGCTCGCGGCCGTAGATCGTCGGGGAGGCGAGTGCGGCGACGACGGGTCGGGTCACCCCTTCGACGAGGACGCGACGCGCGGCCTTCGCCCAGGGCGCTCGCGCCCACGACGTGTCGTAGTCGACACCCAGATTGCGGGGCTCGATCGAGCGGGGAAGGGTGCCCGGCCACGTCGGCGCGCGAACGACGTCTTCGATCGCCTTCGGAAGTCGCAGGTTCACGTCACGTCGGCCATGACGATCGGGGGCATGTGGACGTGCGTGATCGTCGGGTCGCGGCCGACGACGTCCTCGGCCATCTCGAGCGCGTCCTGAAGCGAGGTGGCGGGTTTGAAGCCCATGCGCCGCACCGCTGCGCGGTCGCCCCCGACGATGATCACCGCGCCCAGGTGCTCGAGCGCGTGGGCGCACCAGTACCACATGTAGAAGGGATGGACCCCGTGGTAGGCGTAGGACGTGCGATAGAGGTGGATGTACCACGGGTCGGTCGCGAAGGCCTGTTCGTAGCGCTTTTCGACCTCGACGGGATCGGTCGTGTCCGACAGCACTTGCTCGAAGAAGTCGATGTAGCTCGGGTGGTGGACGGGGTGGAACGCCCACGGCGTCGGGTGGCTCATGATGCAGACGCCGCCCTCTCGCACGAGCGGGCGCCCGCGGTACAAGTTGAAAAAGTACCCGAGGCCCAGGCACGCGACGAGGATCGGGTTCATGATCGAGTTCACGTTGTACGGGCAGATGTACGGGAGGCCCATCGTCAAGATGTCCGTCTGTCCCTCGACGGGGACGAGCTGCTGGCGAAAAACGTTCGACAGCGTCTGGTCGTGCACCGCCTCCACCTCTCCCGCTTGCACCGACGTCATCTGGTGCGGAGAGAGGATCGACTGGAAGATCTGACGCGCGAGGCGCGGCGGCACCTTCTCAAGTGACGAGCGCGTCGCGTGGAACGCCGCGCGATCGACAACAGACCATTCCCACTCCCGCTTTTGCAGGAATCCGAACTGCGAGGGAAACGTGTCGAGGTTGAGCGTCGTCTCGATCTGGAACAACTTGACGCCGGCGTCTTTGATCAACTTGCCCATGCGCCAGTTCGACGTGTGGAGCTCAGAATTGTGCCGGTCCATGAACGACCGGCTGTGCTGCATCGTCACCGCGTTGTGATGGTGGCGGATGCTGCGATAACTCGCGAGGCCGGTCGCCACCGACTTATGGCCACCGTCCATCGGGACGAGGTTGATGTTCACGTAGACGAGCAGGTCGCTCTCGGCGGCGCGTCTGTTGATTTCGACGTCCTCGCCCTCTTCTGTCATGCCGAGATGGACGAGCCCGTCGGGGTCCTCCGCGTCGTGTTGGAGCAACAAACCGTGCGGTGCGAACGCGTCGAAGATGCGCGCGCCGAGGGCATGGCGCAACTCGTCGTCGGTCATCCTCCTGTGCAACGCCAACGCGGCGATGAGGACGACGTCGTCGACACCCTTCAGCGCTGCCTCGTCCAGCACCGCCTCGATCACACGTTGGCGGATGTCCGGTGCGCGCATCGGCGGTAGAGGCAACGAGATGTCGTCGAAGGCGATCGTGAGGCGCATGCCGGCGAACAGCAGCTCAGATAGCGGCTTCGAGTCTCCCAAGGGATTCCTGAGCGCGTTCGTGATCGCGGCGTCGGGATCAGAAAGCGACGCGAGCGGCTCGTGGGGGTAGATGACCCGCGCCCCTTCGGGGAGCTGCTCGAAACGAAACCCCTCGCCGTGCCAGAAAAGCGTCGGGGGAGTCGAGCGGTCGACCTCGAGCACGAATCCCGGCCTCGGGCTCACGCGCTCGCCTCCACGGGTCCTCCTCGGTCGGCTCTTGCCGCAGCGGTCTCGGTCGCGGCGAAGCGCCGCCACTCCGGCTCGGCCCGGCGAAGGTCGAACACGATCTTCACGGAGCCGCGTCGACCGGCGTTCGCAGCGTGGCGAACCGCCTCTTCGTATCGGTCCAAAGGGTAGCGGGCCGATACGAGCCGACCGAGTTTCGCCGATCGCACGAGTTCCATCGCCAGCGAGAACGTGGAACGTGCTCCTGATGGCAGCTCCTCTGTGCCGTAGGCGTACGTGCCGACGAGCGAGATCTCGCGCTGCCAAAGCGGCGCAAGATCGACGCGCACAATGCCGGGCATTCCGACGAGCACGACACGACCGCCGGGCCGGACGACCTCGAGCGCCTGGGAGATCGAGGGCGCAGTGCCCACGCAGTCGTAGACGACGTCGGCGCCTCCTGCCAGGCGTTCGATCGCCCCGGCGTCTGAGGAGAGTGCCAGCGAGCCGGTGACCCGCCGCACGCTTCGGCCGAGTTCGGACGGCTTCACGACGACGTCCGCGCCAAGCTCTGACGCCAAGCGGCGCTGGACCTGATGTTTCGCCGCGCAAATCACGACCGATGGGAGGGAGAACTGGCGGATCGCGGCCAGGCTCGAAAGTCCGAGGGTTCCCGCCCCGATGATCGCCACTCGCTCTCCGGGCACGATCGCGCCGACGAGGGCCGCGTGGATCGCGCACGCCGTCGGTTCGATCATCACCGCCTCGTCGTCGGTCATCTCCTCGGGGACGCGATGCAGTTGGGCCTCGTGCGCGACGAGTTCCTCGGACCACCCCCCGCCGGTGTCCGCGCAGTAGCCGGTCTGCAACCCGGGACGGAGGTGACCGAACGCGACGCGTTCGCAGGAGCCGGTGCGTCCTTCCGCACACGACTCGCACATCGGCTCGATCCCGCGCACGACGCAGGAGAGAACTGGCTCGACCACCACACGCGTTCCGGCGTCATCGCCGTCAGATAACAAGGCCACGATCTCGTGGCCGGGGACGAAGGGAAAGCTCACGAGGTCCTCGAAATAGCGCGAGCTCTCGCCGTCGAGCGTCGAGAGGTCCGAACCACAGATCCCCGCGAGCAAAGGCGTGATCCGGCGCCACTGCGCCCCGGGGAGCGCGGGAGGTTCGACCTCGCCGAGCCGCAGCGGCCCGATTCCGATACCCGAGCCCGAACCTGTCACCAACGACGCCGCGCGCGCGGCGGCGAAGCGATGGGGGAGTCGCTCCAACAACAAAGCCTTCATGAAGTGGCCTCCGACGCCGGTTCGGCCCAATCGTCCGACAACGCCCGCGGAGCAGGAGTACGCGGGCCGCGACGGCGCGTGGCGATCGCGAGCGGCACCCACGGACCGCCCTTCGTGCGGCTCCACTCTTCGATCGGCCAGCCGCGCCGGCGTGCGATCGCAGCAAGCTTCGGCTCTGGGTTCACCGCGACGGGAATGCCTGCTGCTTCGAGCATCGGCAGGTCGCTCGTCGAATCCGCGTACGCGATCGTGCGCTCGAGGTCGAGACCGAGGGATTCCGCCCACTCGCCGAGCAATAGAGCGCGGGCTTCGCCTGTTGGAGGGGTCGAGACCATCTCGCCGGTGAACACCCCGTCCTCTTCGCCCAAGGTCGCGCAGACGACGTCGTCGAACAAGGGACGCAACGGCGCGATGACGAAGTCGAGCGCGCCGGTGATGAGCAAGGTGCGGTGCCCGAGGGCTCGATGGGCACGCACGCGCTCGATCGCGCCGGGAAAGCCCCGAGTCAACAGCAGGTCGCTGAACAGCTCCCAAGCGTCTTCGCGCACGCGCCGGACGGGCGCGCCTTCGTAACGTCGGTAGAAGAAGCGGAGGAAGTCGCCGCGGTCGCGCCGGTCGATCGCTAAGAGGCCCGGCCCTTGGAGCGCCAGCTCGGCGGCGACCTGGACGCGTCGCAGCGGGGGGAGGTGGCGCGTCGCCAGCCAGGCGTAGGACTCGACCACGTTCGAGTTGATGAGCGTCTGTTCGAGATCGAACGCCGCGCACCGTGGCTCGCGGGTGAGGATGCGCTCTCGCGAGCGCTCCTCGCGGGACTTCGTCGTCCGCCGTGAGGGAGACATCCGGACGCGTGCGTGCTCGACGACAGAGGGCAGGTGGACGTCGCGCACGTAACGGGACCAGTCGACGACGGCGGGATCGAAGCAAAAGGCTTTCTGGTCCTGCTCGTCGAGGCTCTCGTACAGGGCCAAGGTGCGGTCGATGCGAAAGCGCGCCTCGGTCTCGACATAGGACCCGTACAACTCGACATAGCCGAGCGCCCGCTCTGCCAGCAGCCGCCGCTCCTCGATCCCGTACGCCCGTTCGGCGAGCTCACCGCGGATCGGAAGCGCACGGACTATGCGTTCTGCGGTGCGCAGCGCGCTCGAGGCGCGCCGTAGCTCGCCTTGGACGCGGCCTCGACCGGGGAACGACCACTTCGGGACGGTTATCGGCTGGCCCGCCGAGTCGTAGATCGGGTGTTCGGTGAACCACTCCTCGCACAGCGACACGAGCGTCCCGTAGCGAAGCGGATTGCGTACCCCCGAAGTGACGTGGAACACGCCCGCTCCGTCAGCGACCGGTCCCTTCGCCGCGACGGCGATGATCGCGGCCACGACGAGATCGACGGGAATGACGTCGATCACGCCCTCGGGAACCCCAGGAAACTGACGCAAGAGCCCGCGGGCGTAGGAGATGATCACCGGCTCCGCCATGCGAAAGCCGCGAATCCAGCCGGGCACGGGTTCCGCGAGCGAAGACTCGACGATCGACGGGCGTACGACGCTGACGGGCAACTCGCCCTTGGTTTCTGACAGCGCCACCTCACCGAGAGATTTCGTAAAGGCGTAGGAATCGGGCCACCCAAGCGCTTGGGCGCGAGCGCGGCCGAGCTTGACGAGCTCGTCGTCGACCCACTCTTCTCGCAACCGCTCGGTTCGTTCGGCGAGCAGCGCGACCCCCGCGGCACCGATCTCGCGGCGCGCGCGTTTGCGGAATTCGGCGAGACGCGAGGGGGTCCGACTCTCCAGTTGGGCGTTGGAACGCGCTCGTCGTGCCGATTCGACCTCGTCGCGCCAGGGCGGCAGCGAAAGGAACGGGCTGTCGGCAACCGGGATTTCCATCGCGTCGCCGCGATGTCCGCTGCTGACGTACGCGGTCGAGACCGCCACGAGGTGGGGGAGGTTCCGCGTCGGCTCACCGGCGTGCAAATCGAGCAACGTCTGGGCGACGCGCGCCGGGCCAAGAAGGTTCACTTCGACCGCGTCATCGAAGGCCGCGTCGAAGCTCACCGACGCCGCGGCGTGCACGACGACCTCGCATCGGGCGAGGATCTCGCGCCCTTCGGGGTCAAGTCCGAGACCCTCGGTGCCGACGTCACCGGCGATCGTCGCCACGCGTCGTGTCATCTCGGCATCGAATCCCTCTCCGAGCTCGCGTCGGAGCCGATCGAAGCATTCGTTGCGGAGAATCTCCCGCTCGGTGCGTTCCGCCGCGCCAAAGCGGCGCCCGTGGCGGACGAGGAGCACGATTTCGCAATCGGGGACCGATCGCAAAAGTCGCTCGACGAGCGCGGTGCCGACGAATCCCGTCGCCCCCGTGATCGCGATCCGCTTCGATCGCAGCGCTTCGCCGATCATCGGAGAGCTCGCCCGCGGAGCCTCACCGTCGACGAGATCCGACGCGCGCTCCCCGGGGCGGCGTGTAGCGCTTCGACGGTTTCGGCGCGCCCGCCGGCTTTGGCGGTGGTTTGGGTTTCGACGTACCCGTGCTTACCGGCTTCGTTCCGCTTCGCTGTCGCTTTAGTGCACGCAAGAGCAGCCATCCGCCGAAACCGAGGAACAGGACACCGAAAACGTTTCCTCCGGTGATCAGCGCGAACCCGACCATGAAGCTCGAGAAGCCGACCATCGCACGACGGCGAAAGATCACGCCGAGCACCATGATCACGAGGACGACGATTCCCGCGATGAGCAAGGTTGACGAAGCGGCGCGGACTTTCTCGAGATTCGAATGGCGATCGACGAGGTAGCCGGATATGACGAGTCCAGCCCCCAGAACGATGCCGGCCATGCTCATGCGGCGTTCGCGCTCGTCGAGCTCGTTCACCGCTTTTGCGGTGGCGTCCGCCCCCTCGGACGGGGAGGGCCGCGGCGAAGCGAGAGCCCGGCCGAACTTGGCCCACCGTGTCCGGGGAGCCGGCGGCGAGAGCGTCTCCGTCGTTTCCTCGGCGACCGGGTCGTCGTGTTCGTCGGCAGCCACGGCGCCAAGGGTAGTGGTGATGGGAAAAGTCCCCGGTGACGTGCGCCCGGGCGCACGGTGGGCCAGCGTGCGTCGGGGCGCAGGACGCGAAAAGATTCGGTGACAGGCTGAGTTGTTCGACCGGGAGGGCAATGATGAGCGGAGTTCGCGTGTTGGTCGGTACCGCAAAGGGGACCTTCGTCCTCGAAAGCGACGGCGCGCGCAAGGACTGGAAGGTCAGCGGGCCGTTCTTCGGCGGGATGGAGAGCTACCACGTCGCGGGTTCGCCCGCCGACCCGAACCGCATCTGGGCGGCGCCGTCGACATCGTGGTTCGGACAGCTGATGCACCGCTCGGACGACGGCGGAAAGAACTGGACCGCAGTCGGCAAGGAGTTCACCTACGCGAGCGATCCGGGGACCCACCAGTGGTACGACGGGACGCCCCGTCCTTGGGAGTTCAAGCGGGTCTGGCACCTTGAGCCGTCGCCGAACGACCCGGACGTCGTCTTCGCGGGTGTCGAAGACGCCGGGTTGTTCATCTCGCGCGACGGCGGGGAGAGCTGGGAGGAACTGCCGGCTCTTCGCGAACACGACACCGCGCCGAACTGGGCCCCTGGGGCCGGAGGGATGTGTCTCCACACGATCATCATCGATGAGGCGAATCCCGACCGGATGTACATCGCGATCTCCTCGGCGGGCGTGTTCAAGAGCGAAGACGGCGCGAAGTCCTGGAAGCCGGCGAACGTCGGGTTGCACTCGCAGTACATCCCGGAGCCCGAAGCTCCAGTCGGTCACTGCGTGCACCGGATCGCGCTGCACAAGGATCGCCCGAACGTGCTGTTCATGCAGAAGCACTGGGACGTGATGCGCAGCGACGACGCCGCCGAGAGCTGGTACGAGGTGAGCGGAAACTTGCCGACCGACTTCGGATTCCCGATCGGCATTCACGCGCACGAGCCCGACACGATCTACGTCGTTCCGATCACGAGCGATGGTGAGCACTTCGTGCCGGGCGGGGCGTTACGCGTTTACCGCTCCAGGACGGGGGGGAACGAGTGGGAGCCTCTCTCTAAGGGCCTTCCCGATCGCAACTGTTACGTGAATGTTCTGCGCGACGCGATGGCGATCGACTCGCTCGAACCTTGCGGCGTGTATTTCGGCACGACGGGTGGGCAGGTCTACGCGTCCTCTGACGCCGGTGACTCCTGGGACGCGGCCGTTCGCGATCTGCCGCGGGTGCTTTCGGTGGAGGTGCAGACGCTGTCGTGATCCGCATCGAGCTGCCCGCGCACCTGCGCCGGTTGGCATCGATCTCGAGCGACGTGGTCGTGAAAGTCGACGATCCGGTGACGATCAGCGCAGTGCTCAGCGCCATCGAGGCGGAGTATCCGGTGCTGAAAGGCACGATTCGAGACTCGGTGACGGCCAAACGCCGACCGTACGTGAGGTACTACGCGGCTGGCGAGGACTTGTCCTTCGCGCCCGAAGGAGGACTGCTTCCGCGCGCGGTGGCTGAGGGTGAATCGCCATTCATCGTTCTCGGGGCGATTTCGGGCGGCTGATAACGATCCGCGCTCTTCACGCCCGGCGCCGTTCGTTCCGAGCGGTGGAGCGAAACTGACCACCTCATAGGGGATTCCTCCGTACGCTGTGCGGCGATCGCTGCGATGCTGAAATTGCGCCTGGGTGTCGCAAGCGACGCCTTGGCCGCGCGGAGGGGAGTGCGCTGCCGCGAAAGAGGAGGTCTTCGATGAGCCGCGACGGCATGCCGCACGAAAAGCGAATCGCGCCGTCGTTGTGGGTGAGCTTGAAACCCTTCGGGTACGGCGAGGGCCACGCCAACAACTACGCCGAGATCGCGCGTGCGATCGGAGACAACCGCGACCACCTGTTGTACGCGTGGCGCATCCTTAACCACGGCGTATGCGACGGGTGCTCGCTCGGAACTACCGGCATGCGCGACTGGACGACGGACCAGATCCACCTCTGCAACGTTCGACTGCGGATGCTGCGGCTGAACACGCTCGATGCGATGGATTCGAAGCTCCTCGAGGATCCCGACGAGTTGAGTCAGATGCGCGGCGCGCAGCTCCGTGAACTCGGGCGTCTCTCGCACCCGATGATCCGCAGGCGAGGCGACCGCGGATTCCAGGAGATCTCTTGGGACCGGGCGCTTGATCTCATCGCCGATCGCCTTCGCTCAACGAGCCCGGAGCGCGTCGGTGTGTACATGACGAACCGTGGCGAGCCAAATGAGAACTACTTCGCGGTCCAAAAAGCGGTTCGCGCGATCGGGACCAATTCAATTGACTCCTCCGCGCGCGTCTGTCACTCGCCGAGCACGTTCGGCTTAAAAGAATCACTCGGCGTCGCCGCCACAACCTGTTCCTACTCCGACTGGATCGGGAGCGACCTCGTCGTCTTCATCGGATCGAACGTCGCCGAGAACCAGCCTGTCGCGATGAAGTACCTATTCCATGCGAAGAAGGCGGGAACAAAGGTCGCCGTCATCAACCCCTATCGCGAACCGGCGATGGACCGGTTCTGGGTTCCCTCGAACGTGGAGAGCGCGCTGTTCGGTACGAAAATCACCGATCGCTTCTTCCAAGTGGGCATCGGAGGCGACGTCGCGTTTTTGAACGGCACGTTGAAGCACGCAATCGCGAACAACTCGATCGACAGGGAGTTCATCGACGAGCACACGGTCGGCTTCCCCGAACTCGCAAAAGAGATTGAGCAACAAAGTTGGGAGGAGCTCGAGCGTCGCTCCGGATGCACACGCGTTGAGATGGAGTCGTTCGCGGAAATGGTCGGTCGAGCACGAACCGCCGTTTTCGTCTGGAGCATGGGGATCACCCAGCACGAATCCGGCGAAGACGGGGTGCGGGCGATCATCAACCTCGCGCTCTCGAAGGGCTTCATCGGACGTGAGCGATGCGGGCTGATGCCAATTCGCGGCCACTCAGGCGTGCAAGGCGGCGCGGAGATGGGCGCGTATTCCACGGCGTATCCAGGTGGCCTCGCGGTGAACGAGGAGAACGCCAAGCACCTTTCCGACCTGTGGGGATTTTCGGTGCCCTGGACGAAGGGGCTCACAGCGCCGGAGATGATCGACGCCGCGCACGAAGACCGGATTGACGTCCTCATCTCCTCCGGCGGCAATTTCTTGGAGGTGCTTCCCGAACCGGCCTTCGTTGCCGAAGCGCTCCGGCGCGTCCCGCTTCGCGTCCACCTCGACATCGTCGTCGCGAGCCAGATGCTGCTCGATCCTGCTGACACCGTCGTCTTGTTGCCCGTTCAGAACCGATATGAGATGGAAGGAGGCGTGACCGAGACCTCGACCGAACGACGCGTGATCTTTAGCCCGGAGATCCCCGGTCCACGCATCGCCGAAGCTCGACCCGAATGGGACATCTACCTCGACCTCGCGCGTCGAGTACGACCGGACATCGCCGACCGACTGAACCCGAGAGGAACACGAGAGATCCGCGAGGACATTGCCCGCACGATCCCGAGCTACGCGCTGATCCGAACCCTCGAGCGCGAAGGAGACCAGTTCCAACACGGCGGCGCGATGCTGTGCGCGGGTTGGAATTTTCCGACGCCCGACGGCAAGGCGCATTTCAGCGTCGTTGAGCTGCCGAGCGAAGCAGAGCTTCGAGAAGGCGAATTCTTGGTCGCCACCCGGCGCGGTCGGCAGTTCAACTCCATGGTGCAAGGTGAGCGCGACGATCACACTGGCGCTTGGCGGGACTCCGTGCTGATCAACCAAGACGATGCGAGGCGTCTCGGCATCGCGGATGGAACGGCGGTGGTGCTGAGCAACGAGATCGGCCGCTTCGCCGGTCGCGCGTTCATCGCGCCGATCAGGTCGGGAATGTTGGAGATTCACTGGCCAGAAGGGCTCGTCCTGATCGATCGCAAGCGCCGTTCTCCTCAGTCGGGCATTCCCGACTACAACGCGGTCGTACGAGTCGAGCTCGTGCCGACGACGGTCTCTCGCGGGTAGTCGATGAACGACCGCCCCGCATCGACAAGTGCCGTAAGAACTTGGGAGGTATCGGGCGGGGTGCAACGCTCGGTTTCGGACGTCGTGGCGACCGAAGAGCCGCTCGAGATCAGGCTCATCGTCGGCAACGAGACGCTCCCGGTCGCGGTCACGATGCGAACCCCAGGCGCCGACTTCGAACTCGCCGCAGGTTTCTTGTTCAGTGAAGGCGTCATCGCATCGCGAAGCGCAGTGCGGCGAATCGCGTACTGCATCGACCGAGACATCGATGCCGATCAGCGGTACAACATCGTCACCGTCGAGCTCGCCGGCGTCCCAGAGGTTGACCTCTCTCCGCTCGAACGACACTTTTCGATCACGAGCGCATGCGGGGTGTGCGGCAAGGCTTCCATCGACGCGCTGCGGCTGAGCGGACACACACCCGTAACTTCGACGCTGCAGGTGAGGGGCGAGGTGCTGAGTGGTCTCGATAACAAGTTGCGCGACTCGCAGAGGATCTTCGAGTCTACCGGAGGTCTTCACGCCGCGGCAGTGTGCAGCGCGTCCGGCGACGTGATCGCCGTGCGCGAGGACGTCGGTCGTCACAACGCATTGGACAAGCTCATCGGATGGGCGGTCCTAAATGAAAAGGTCCCGCTATCCGAATCGGTCGTTCTCTTGAGCGGAAGGGCGAGCTTTGAACTCGTTCAGAAATCACTCGTCGCCGGAGTTCCGGTCGTCTGTTCTGTGTCCGCACCAAGCAGCCTCGCGATCGAAGTTGCCGAGACTTTTAGGATCACCCTTGTCGGGTTCCTACGCGGGGAGCGGTTCAAGATCTACGCACACCGCGAGCGAGTCGCGTTATCGGATCGAAGTGGCCTGCTCGCGTAGCCAGCGGCCCGATCGGCCCCCGGTCTTTTCCCACAACACGACGTCGTCAATGGAGATGGACTCAGTCGGGCCGAGCACGGCGGTGAGCGCGAGCGCGGCGAAAAGACATGCCGTCAGCGCCTCCATTTCCACTCCCGTCGGCGCGACGACTTCGGCGGTGGCCTCGATCGCCACGCCGCTCGGTCGAACGTCGAATCGGATGTCCAGTTCGGGCGGCGGCAGTGGGTGACAGAGCGGGATCAGCTGTGGCGTCTTTCGTGCGGCATCGAGCCCGGCGGTCCGTGCCGCTTCGAGCACCGACGCGAGATCCAGCTGATGCTGCGCCGCGATATTCGACGAACGCTCGTGGACAGCGGAGAGGTGCTTTTGGAGGTCGCCAGCGACGTACCCCCGTGCGACCGCACGGCGTCGAGTCCAGGGCTTATTGCCGACGTCCACCATCCGCGCGCGTCCCGCTTCGTCGATGTGGGTAAGCCCCGGAGATTCGGGGAGGTCGGTCAGGGAAGGCGATCCATCATGCGGCACGTGACCACCGTATCCACGTGCGAACGACGGTGGAGGGGGATGTGCGGTGAGTGAGGACTCGCGGCGCGAAGGCGTTGGCGGGTTGTTGCTCACCGGCGGCAGCAGCCGGCGGATGGGCTTTGACAAAGCGCGGATGCTCGTCGACGGGATCGCTTCCGCCGTGCGCGTCGCACGCGCGCTCGATTCGGTGTGCGGGCGCGTGCTCGAAGTCGGACCGGGCGTGAGCGGCGTTTCGGCGGTAATCGAGTCGCCGCACGGGGAGGGCCCGCTCGCCGCACTGGTGTGTGGGGCTCGAGCCCTTCAGGCCGAAGGACGCCTTGGACAGGTCGTGGTTGTCGCCTGCGATCTTCCCTTTCTGCGGCCCGCGGGACTGCGCGAGATCGCGCGATGGCCGGTCGAAGGCTCCGTCGTCCCCGTGGTGGACGGCAAACCGCAACCGTTGTGCGCAAGGTGGTCGGGGTCGGATCTCGCGCTCGCCGCGTCGCTCCTCGCGAGCGGGGAACGATCACTTCGCGCGCTCGTGGAGGCAACCCGGCCAACCTTCGTCGACGTGAAGAAAGAAGCGAAGGCGCTGACCGTCGATCAGCTTGAAGACCTCGACACGTTGGTCGACGCCGCGAGACACGGTGTCGATCTCCGACCGGGCGCGGATGCTCCCGTCGGGCTCAGTGGACACGGAGTCGCCTCGGTACGCTCGGGAGAGTGACGACCGGGTGCCACAACGATCGTGACTGGGTCGGCTTCGTCGACGAGGTCATTCCCGAGTCAGACGTCTTCGACTGGGTCGGACAACGTGACTGCGGAGCGATCGCAACCTTTTCGGGCACGGTGCGGGACCATTCGGAGGATCGCCCACCGATCGTCGCCGTCGAGTACGACGCGTACCGCGAGCATCTCCCAACCCGCCTGGACGCGGTCGCCGGCGCGGCGAGGAAACGCTGGCCCGACCTTGGACGGGTCGCCCTCATCCATCGTCTCGGTCGCCTCGAAGTCGGCGAATCCTCGGTGTTGATCGCCGTCTCGGCGCCGCATCGGAAGGAAGCGTTCGAGGCGGCGCGCTTTCTCATCGACACGGTGAAGACCTCAGCGCCGATCTGGAAGCGGGAGCACTGGGAAGGCGGCTCTGACTGGGTGTCCGACGAGCACGATCTCGTCGACGTCGAGGGAGGTTGATTGGCGCGGGTCCGACTGTTCGGCCGCGCCGCACAAGCCGCCGGCACCGCCCTAGATGACATCTCCGCCGAAACCGTCGGCGGCGTGCTCGAGCAGGCGCGCGTCCGCTACGGCGAGGAATACGTGCGAGTCGCCGCGACGTGCAGGGTCTGGCTGAACGGCACCGACGCGCGGATGACCGATCCGGTACGGCCCGATGACGAGGTAGCGCTGCTGCCCCCGGTGTCGGGCGGCTAGGCGCGCGACATCACCTCACGCCCGGTAGGCGCGGGGCTGCTGGGCGGCCAGTTCGATGTCCCAGCTGTGACACGCTGAGAGCATGCGGACTCGGACGAAAGGAATGTGGTGGGGATGCGCTATCGAAGCTCCGGACCCCGATGAGTTAGCGAGCTTCTACTCCCAACTGCTCGGATGGCCGATTAGTCACCAAGAACCGGGGACGGCCATTCTCGCCGCGGCCGAGGGGTCTACCTACATCGTGTTCCAGCAAGCGACCGGCTACCGGGCCCCCGTGTGGCCGCCAGTAGGCGAGGGTCAGCGTCCGATGATGCACCTCGACTTCCAGGTCGGCGACCTCGATTCGGCAGTCACTGAAGCGATCGCCCTCGGAGCGAGAGTGGCCGGGCACAAGCGCAAGAGAACGTCCGGGTGCTCTTCGATCCGGCCGGGCACCCGTTCTGCCTCTGCCGAGACGACGACTAATCGCAGGAACCTTCCTCGGCGCAGCCTGTGAGTCACGTCCTCGGTTCTTCCGACGTGTGACTTTCGTTGTGGACGTGTCCGTGGCCGGGCTGGCCGGCCAGGACGTCGAGCGCGTGGGGGAGGACGTCGACCACCGCCTCGAGGAATTGCACCGCGCCTGACGGGGAGCCCGGGGTGTTGAGGACGATCGCTTTGCCGCGTGTGCCGGCGATCGCCCGCGAGAGTCGACCGGCGGGCTCCGACCGACGCATCGCTTCGGCGAGCCCGGGCGCGAGGCGGTCGAGGGTCGCCGCCGTCGCCTCCGGCGTGACGTCCCTCGGAGCGAAGCCGGTGCCTCCCGTCGTGACGACGAGACCGTGAAAACCCTCCGTGAGCTCCGTCAATGCTTCGGCGACGGGATCGATTCCGTCTTCGGCGACGCGGACCTCGACGACCGTGAAACCTTCCCGGGCGAGCCGTTCGGCGAGGGCAGGTCCCGCGAGATCGACGGCCGAACCCCGGGCGACGGAGTCGGAGACGGTGAGGATCTTCGCCGAGTACGTCACGACCTCGGACAGTACTGAGACGCGCCGCGTAGCATCGGAAGGTCGTGACAATGAGCACGTCCGAATGGCTCAGCCGGTACGCATCCGCGCTCGGGGTTGACCCACCTAGTGAGGACGACCAGAACGCGCTGCTTGAGCTCGCGGCGACCGCGGCGCACACGTCCGACCGGCTCGCGGCACCCCTCACGTGCTGGCTCGCAGCACGATCGGGAAAGAGCGTGAGCGTCGCGTTGGAGACCGCAGTGGCGCTCGCGGCGGAGGTCGACGAGGGGAGCTGAGCGCCAGCTCCTAGCCGCATTCTCCTGGCTGTTCGGCCGTACAACACGCATTTTCGGCTGAACCCGGCTGAATTCCCAGCGGTTGCTGGCCTAACATCGTCTGGTGGAGTCGTACTCGACAACCGAGGCCGCCGAACTACTCGGCGTGAGCGCGGACACCGTGCGCAGGTGGGTGGCCGCGGGTCGGCTCCGCGCGTTGCCGTCCGAAGGCGCGCGCCACTTGATTGCCGGCGACGAGCTCGCCCGCTTCGCCACCGCGCACGCGTCTGCCCCCGAACCGCGTGCCCTCGGCGCGACCTCGGCGCGGAATCGCTTTGTCGGCCTCGTCACCGCGGTCAAGACGGACGGGGTGATGGCGCAGGTCGACCTCGTGAGCGGGGCCCATCGCCTCGTTGCGCTGATCAGCGCGGAAGCCACCGAAGAGCTTGGACTCGCGCCGGGGGCGCTCGCTGTCGCGACGGTGAAGGCCACGAACGTCGTCATCGAACGATCAGACCCAAGGCGGACGTCAACTTGACCAAGCGGCGTCAACTCTCCGTTTTCGCGGCGACGATCCTCGCGGCGACAACGCTGGCGGTGGGCATCACCGCGGGATTTGCGAACGCCACACAGAAGCGGGGTGACGTCGACGTCCTGTACGCGGGGTCGCTTCTCAGATTGATGGAGACACGCTTCGGACCGGCGTTCGATAAAGCCTCGAGATATCGCTTCGTCGGCTTCGCTGCGGGTTCGACGGAGCTGGCCAACGAGGTGAAGGCGAGTGTGCGCACCGGTGACGTATTCGTCTCGGCAAGCCCGACCGCTGATCTCGCGCTCGAAGGCAAAGCGAACGGTGCATGGGTCTCTTGGTACGCGTCGTTCGCGTCATCGCCCCTCGTGCTCGGCTACGACCCGCACGGTCGCTTCGCGAGCGCCCTGCGGTCACGTCCTTGGTACGACGTCGTGACCAAGGCGGGATTCCATGTCGGCCGGACGGATCCGACCTTGGATCCGAAAGGTGTCCTGACCGTGACCGCGATTCGAGAGACGGCTCAAAAGACCGGCGATCGGAAGCTGCTCTCGATCCTGAAGACCGATTCCGGAGTGTTCCCAGAAGAAACACTGCTCGGTCGTCTCGAAGCTGGTCAGCTCGACGCGGGGTTCTTCTATCTCGACGAAGCGCGAGCGGCGGGGATACCAACCATCTCGCTCGCGCCGGTCGCCCTGTCCGCGACCTACACCGTCACCGTTCTTACTCGTGCCCCGCACGAGCAAGCGGCAATCGCGTTCGTTCGGTATCTCCTCGGACACAGCGGTCGATCGATCCTGATAGCGGGGGGCCTTGACCCGCGCACGCCGGCGATCGTGCGAGGAACGCACGTCCCGTCCGCACTAGCTGGACTCGTCACAAGGGGCTGAACGAGGTCGCGCGCATCGCCCCTCGATCACAGGTAGTGCGACGCGACCTCATGCTCGCGAGCGCGCGCTCGCCGCTTCCCTGGCTCGGCGCGTTGCTGGCGATTTATCTCGCCTATCCGATCGTCGCGTTCTTGGTGGAGCTAGCGAGGCACCACGCGGGAGCGTTTTCCGCTCCGGGTTTGTGGTCGGCGGCGGAGGTGTCGCTCGTCACCGCGTCCGTCACCGCCCTCATTTGCGCAGTTTTCGGTGTGCCGCTCGCGTACGTGCTCGCTCACAGCTCGCGCCGCTTCGCCGCCGTCGTCTCAGCGGCCGCGTACCTACCCCTCGCCCTTCCGCCGTTGATGGCGGGGATCGTGCTGATCTCGGTGTTCGGCCCGAACACGGCCGTCGGTAGCGCCTTCGGCGGACGGCTCACGGACTCGATGGCCGGGATCGTCATCGCGCAGACCTTTGTCTCCGCGCCATTCACGATCATCGCCTCGCGCAGCGCGTTCGGTGCGATCGATCCGTCCTTCGACGACGTGGCGGCAACTCTCGGCCTCGGTCGGGTGCGTCGATTCCTCACAGTTGCGCTGCCGATCGCGTCGAGGGCGATCGGCGCGGGTCTGTTGTTGACCTGGATGCGGGCGTTCGGTGAGTTCGGCGCGACCGTGATCGTCGCGTACCACCCCTACTCGCTCCCGGTGTACACCTACGTCAGATTTGGGGGATTCGGCCTCGCTTCCGCAAGCGGTCCGGCAGCCCTCGCGCTCGGCGCGGCGGTGGTTGTTGTCGCGATCACAAGGATCCGCCTGCCACAACGGGGCGTGGCCCGGTCGACGGTGTCACCGGCCCCGCCGCGAGCCACGCCGGCGCCGGATCCGCTTCGCTTCACGATCGACCACCGCCTGGGAGAATTCCACCTCGACCTCGCGTACGCATCGCGGTCTCGCCATCTCGCGATCCTCGGGTCTTCGGGCGCGGGAAAGACGACGGCGTTGCGCTGCCTTGCCGGACTCGCCGGCGAACATGCCGCATCGGTTCGTCTCGGCGAACGGGTCGTGAGCACAGCTCCCCCTGAGTCGCGACGAGTCGCCTACGTTCCCCAACTTCCGACGCTGCTTCCGCATCAAGACGTCTGGCGCCAGGTGACGCTCGGCGCGAACGCGCAGCCCTCCCTCGCGGCGTACTGGATCGAAGAGTTGGGTTTGGCGGAGTACGTGGCCCGGATCCCAGAGAAGCTGTCGGGAGGGCAGCAACACCGCGTCGCGCTCTGCCGGGCGTTAGCCACCGATCCGGAGATCATGCTCCTCGACGAGCCGTTTACCGCGCTCGATGCCCCAGTTCGGATGGACGCGCGCAGGGCCTTGCGCGCGCTCCAACGAAACGGCGGGTTCGTGAGCGTGTTGGTCACGCACGATCCTGAAGAGGCCGCGTACTTGGCAGATGAGATCTTGGTGATCGATCACGGCGGCTTGCTGCAAGCCGGAAGTGTGAGCGAATTGTTCGCCCGCCCTTCCTCGCCACACGTCGCGCGGATCCTTGGAATCGTAAACGTCAACGTCGGTCGGGTCGTCTCGCCTGGTCGCATAGAGACCGCCGGCTTCGTCGTGGAAAGTGAGGACGCGGCTGGAGTTGATCCCGGCACCCTTGTGGCATGGTGCGTGCGTCCTGAGCGTGTGGTCCTGCGGCGCAGTCTCGCCGGTGACGAGGGCGGGGTGGCGACGGTGACAGACGTCGCGGATCTCGGTTGGGTGCGGGAGCTCCGCGTCCGCGTCGGTGACGGATTCGAGCTCGTCACGCGGACAAACGATCAGGCGACGCCTCCTGTCGGGGAACGGTGTGCAATCGAAATCGAACCAGAGGCCGTGGTCGCTTGGCGGGCCGGATCTCTCGCTCAACCGGAGATGTCGGGCCTCGAGTGTTTCGGTGGGGAGGAGAAGAAGGCTCAAGCGATCGGAACGACCGGTTGGACGATCGCCTGATCAGCCGCCGATCATCGACATCGACCGCACGGGTTTCAGAAAACCGGGGTCGTTGATCCCGTGGCCGGGGTGCTTCCCCCACACGCAGCGTCGAATCTCGAGCGCGACGGCCTCGTCGCTTCCGCCGGCTCGCATCAGGTCGCGGATCGGTACCTCGTCGTCGGAGAACAGGCAGTTGCGGATCGCACCGTCGGCCGTGAGCCGCAAGCGGTTGCACGCGCCGCAAAATGCCCGCGTCACCGACGCGATCACGCCAATCTCACCCGGAGCTCCATCTGCGAATCGGAAGCGGTCCGCTGGCTCATGTCCGCTGCGGAGAGGATCGAGTGCCACGAGCGGGTACGTGTCATTGATCGTCGCAAGGACCGACTCGCTCGGGACAACGGCGTCGCGGCTCCACAACCCGGTCGCGTCGAGCGGCATGAATTCGATGAAACGAACCGTCCGTCCCGTCTCTCGGGCGTGTATCGCGAAGTCCAGCACCTCGTCATCGTTCACACCCCCGATCAAAACGACATTGATCTTCACGGGTCGCAGTCCGGCGGCCTCGGCGGCGCCCATTGACTCGAGCACGCGGCTGAGTTCGCCGCGGCGACGGATCTCGGCATATCGCTCATTGCGCAGCGAATCGCAACTGACGTTCACCCGTGTCAGTCCCGCCTCAGCGAGCGGGCGAGCGAGTTCGGCGAGACCCGTTCCGTTCGTCGTCATCGCGAGTTCGTCGAAGCCCACCTCGGAGAGTTGAGAGACGAGTTCGACGACGCCCTTGCGCACGAGGGGTTCACCGCCTGTGATGCGCGCCGTACGGACTCCGATTGAACGAGCGACGCGCGCGATCCTGGCGATCTCCTCGAAGGTGAGGATCTCTGCGCGGGGGCGGAAGACGATCTTTTCGTCGGGCAGGCAGTAGACGCAGCGGAGGTTGCATCGATCCGTGATCGACAGTCGCAGGTCGGTGTGCACGCGTCCGAAGCGATCGACGAGCGGGCCGTGCGTGGGCATCCCCTTCGCTTCGCCACCCGCGCGTCGGAATGTGACGGGGGACGAGGTCACGGTATCCATTGCTCGGCGCTTTCGGGAACAAGGCCGTCGTCGCGCAAAACGAGAACGTCGACACGCCCGCCGGCGGGCACGCCGTCTCCGTCGGGAAGGACCGCGAGGGCATTCGCCTCCGCGAGGCCACGGAGCTGGTGTGAGCCCTGACCTCCGGTGGGGCGCGCTTCAATCGTCCCGTCGTCGAGACGTCGCAGTCGGACCCGTACGAAATGTGTCTTCCCATCGTGTTCTCGCGGCAGACCATCCGGCGCGAAGGCGGTGACAAGGGGTCGATCAATCTTGCGATGCCCCGCCATCGCCCGAAGCGCCGGACGCACGAGCAACTCGTAGGAGACGAGTGCGGACACCGGATTGCCCGGAAGTCCGAATACCGGGACACCCGGATCGCCAACGACTCCGAAGGCAAAGGGTTTCGCGGGACGGATCGCGATTTGTAGGGAAGTCATCGACGAGGCACCGAGCTTCCTGAGCGCGTCGGCAAGGAAATCGTGATCACCGACGCTGACCCCACCGACGGTCACGACGGCATCCGCGCGCTGTGCACCAATCCCAATCGCGCTGGCGATCGACGACGTTTCGTCGGCAGCCGATCCGAGATCGACAGGGGAGAAACCGTCAGTTTGCAGGCGAGCAGTGAGGGTAGGGCGATTCGAGTCACGAATCTTTCCAGGCACGAGCGGAGAGTCGTCGGTGATGAGCTCATCGCCCGTCGACAAGACGGCGACGCGCGCGCGAGGAACTGCCCGGACGAAGGGCACTCCGGCGCTTACGAGGACGCCGAGGTGCGCGGGGGTGAGTTCGGTTCCTCGGGTAAAGCACAGCTCACCAGCGGCGACGTCGTCTCCGGCGCGTCGGATGTTCTCATCGCCGTTCAACGGAACAGTGATCTCGACCTGTCCCGGGCCGAGTTCGCGGGAGAGTTCGATCATGCAGACGGCGTCGGCACCGTTGGGGACTGGCGCCCCGGTCATAATCCGCTGGGCCGACCCCGGCGGGAGCTCGGAAAGCGCTTCGTCACCAGCGTGAGTAGTTCCTACGACACGAAGCGATACCGGGGCCGATTCGGTATCTCCGCTGCGCAGGGCGTATCCGTCCATCGCGGAGTTTGCGAATGGCGGAACAGAATCGATCGCCACGGCGTCTTCGGCGAGCACGCAACCCAGTGCGTCCGAGAGCGGCAGCGATGCCGCGGTGAGCAGGGGACAAGCGCGAATGACGTAATCCCTCGCCTTACGGAGCCCAATCAGTGCGAATCGCCTCCCACGCCCGAGGTCACCTGCGTATCAGCATCGCGCCACCAACCATTCCGACGGAACTGACGCTACCGAGACCCCGGACACAAAGAGCTCCGCTTACGGATCCGTCATCGCTCCAAAGACACGTGGAAGGCGACAACGGCGAAGCGCCAAACGTCTCTTCGTTGTCGACCCGGCCCGTGCCAGACAGTCTCGGACGTCTGAAGAAGTAGCCTTCGCGCCGCGGGCGCTTGGCTCAGGTGGTTAGAGCGCAGCCTTCACACGGCTGAGGTCGGCGGTTCGAGTCCGCCAGCGCCCACTCCCTTCGCTCTGGTGAAACCACATTTCCGGGAGTCACCATCGGACGTCTTCGCACCGCGTGCGCGATACAGGTTTATCAGTCGGTATCGATGCTGGGCAGTGCCGCATTGTCGAGATCGCGGGAGCTCTCACGATTGTCGGTACGACCGTCGTCGGCGCAGTCCGGATGGTCAATTCTGCAATTGAACCTTGGGAAACGATCGTCAACGTCTATCTAGGCGAGTACCTCGAAAGGGCTCTCGCAAGGTCTCAGGTGAAGCTGGAGTCAGTACACCGTGAATACCGGAGCACGAAGGAATACCCGGAGGGACAAGAGGTCTACAACGTGAAATTCAAGCCCTAGGGCTCTTCTGATTCTCCGCCTGCTTCTTCCCAGACACGAAATCGCCAGTCGCACATTTGTGACATCGGCCCTCCGACACGCATCCGTTGTCATCGCGGTGTCATCGCAACTCTACGAATCGGCCCTCTTTGGCCTCTCTAAACCACATCCGGGAGGAACGCGCGCCCATCGTGACCTGCTCGGACTCCTCAGGCTCGCGCGAGCCGGTCGTGACGTTAGGCCCTCGCTGAACCCGAAGAACCGGCGCAAGATCTCGCGGAACTGGAGGTTCGAACATGTTCGCGAGACGCAGAACAGCCACTGTCCGCAATTACGAAGGGATCTGCCGAGACTGTGGCTCTGAGTGGGGCCTGCCAGAAGATTGGGTGCTCGAGAAACCCGTCGCGCTCAGATGGCGACGCTTCGCCAGGCATCGGGGCGCTGAAACCGCCGCGAAGCGAGGTGGTGGTCAGTGCCCGGAATGCGGATCGACAAACAGCGAGGTTCGTCCGCGCGAAACCGCGTGACTGCTCCCACGCCCTCTGAACACGACGGGCCGCCGCCCGTGCGCGATCCGTGCGCGATGCAACGGAATTTGTTGGTCACCCGCGGTTAACGCGGCGTTCCTTCGTCGGCCTCTGGTCTCCTAGCGCAGATATCACTCTGTTCGCAGCATCAGCGCCGTCTGGGTCCTCCCCGCGACGCGCCCAGGGAAGAAGGCGACGAGGTTCGCGAGAACGAACGCGCCGAGCGCAACGTAAACGATGGACATGACTGGCACCGTAGGATCCGGCACCGCATAGATCTCACGAGCGAAGCGAATCCAGAGCCAGCGTCCAAGCACCACCCCGACGGGCGCGCCAACGATCGTCCCGATGACGGCGACAACCGAGGCTTGCCAAGCGACCGTGGCTGCGAGCTGTCGTCTCGTAAACCCGAGTGTCTTCAACAACGCCAGGTCTCTCCTTCGACGCCGAACCGACGCGATAAGCGTGAGGCCAAGGGCAACTATCGCCCCGACGGCAAGCCCAGACACAAGAATCGTTGGTGTGGCGCCCACGGAGCGGTAGTTGACAATCTCGGCCGGATGCTGGACCGGCAATACCACGACAGTGCCGCCACCTTGGCCAGCCGGAAGGGCCGCGAGGGCTTTGGTCCCAGCGTCAGCCATCCGTTGGAGCGAGGCCAGACCCGTCGCCGGACTCACTCCGTCTCGCAACCGCACGACCACCATGGTCGGGCCATTCAAGGTCGGATACGGACTTGCGGTGGCCCGTCTCATCGCGACCGGTTGGATCCCGTTCGCGACCAGTGCTCCGGTGCCCATCGAAGGGTGCAGGGTCCCGGAACCTCCGATCGCAGGCATGGTCGCTGTTCCGACGATGACAAGGGATGTTGGCGGGACATAAAAGGGTGCGTCCTTCGGGGACCCGTACGACACGACCACGCGGTCGCCGACGCGCTTATGCAACTGTGCGAGCGTGGCCGAACCAAGCACGATTTGGTCGTTCGCTTCCAGCGCGTGCCCGGTAAGGATCGGCGGCGTCAGTTCGGCGTGTGCGCTCCCGGCCAGTATCGGCACGGTTTGGCCGTCAATCTGGGCGCTCGCAAAGTTGAAGCCAGTCCACGCGGCAACGTCCGGAGAACGGCTGAGAAGCGCTCGAACCTGTGGCGGTACGTTTCCGCCCGTTGTCTGTTCTAAGGCATAGCTCCAGTTCCACCCATACAGTGCTGGATGGGAAACGAGGGTTTGAAGTCCGCTGCCGAACGTGAGGGTCGCGACCACCATGAGCACCGCGAGGGCCGTGCCAAATAAGGCAGAGCGCACCGGCGCCGCGGTTCGACCGCGTCCTGGATCAAAGGCAAATCCGAGACCGACGATCGCTGGAGCCGCGAGCCCTGAGGACATGGCGGCGCGCACGATTCTTGATCCCGATCCCTCGATCCGTCTTCCCTGGCGCGTGATGCGGTCAGGCGATCTCCAATAGGCGAGTGCCAAGGCAAATACGCCAAGGCCGATGATCAGCACGCCGAACCCAGCACCGAGCACGTCCCAGTCGAAGGCGATACCAGGTGACGGATCAACCTCGCGCACCGCTCCGATCGGGGCGAGCGGCGAGAGCCCGACAGCCACGCTCGCGGCGAGAAATGCGCCGAGGAACACCGCGGCAAGCACGCCGATCAGTCCATCGGTCATCACCATTGTTGGAGTGGCCCCAATTGCACGCAGCACGTGAAGGTCGTCCTCGTTCGCTCGCAGTTGGCGCCCGATCGCCTGGCTCGCGATGAGCAGCGTGGCGAGGGCCGCGATGGCTCCGAACACCTCGAGGGCGATCGTCTCCGGCTTGATCGCCCGCTGCACCTCTGCTTCGACGACCGCTGGGACGTAGAAGTTGTACTGCGCGCCACGCGGAATGAGACCGATGATCTCCTGCTCGACAGCGGCTAAGTCGTGGCTGCCGTGGTCAAGCTGGAGGCCATAGACAACGAACGGCCAGAATCCCGCACTCGCGATGAGAGACCGGGTGAGCGCCGGGGTGAAGAGCGCGTAGGAGACGAAGTGGTCAACATCATCATGGACGACCGCATGATTGTTGAACACGACAATCCCGACGAGCTTGGCGTCGAACCGAAAGTGGGCTTTGATCGTGGAAGCACCCGTAGCCGCTTGCGCAAGCGTGATGGCACCGAAGGGAATCGTCTCGTTGAGGTGCCACCCCGTCAGTCGTGCGGTTTCTGAATCGGTGACGAACTCGGTGTCCCGCGCGGGATTGGCCATCCGCCCCTTAATGACAGTGACGCGGTCTTGTTTGAAAAACAGCCCATTTGCACTTCCGATCGCCTGCGTCGATCCCGTGACAAAGGCGTTCGAGCTATCGAGGGTTCCGTTCGATCGGACCGGACCGATGAGGAGTTCGACATCGTTCGCGACGTGCTTGACATCGGGAAGGCGGGCGAGCTGGTTCTTCAGACTGGCGACGCCGGAGGAGGCCGTGCTTTGGGAAACGAACCCGACGTCGAGGTCGGAGGGGTTGGTGCCGGTCAGGTAGACGGGATACGAGGACTGCGTGCGGCGGGCACCGGCGACGGAGCCCATGGCGAGTCCACCGACCAGCCCGATCAAAAGGACTAGCGACAGGTAGCCGCCCCACCTGCGACCACGAGCGGCCCTGAAGCGGTACCAGGCGACCCGAAACAGTGTCTTACTCAACGTGGTGGCACCGAAAAAAGCAGATGCGAACCCACGTCCCAGTCAACCCCCAAATGCGCTTCTTCGGCGCTGTCTAGTCAGTTTGACAAATTCGCATTTCGCCAACCAAGGCGGGCAACAGGTGTAAAGCCCCTGTGGTAGCACTGCCTCAGCCTTCCGAAT
>CAVRXQ010000007.1:0-841112 GCA_963725215.1 uncultured Acidimicrobiaceae bacterium
GCCCCGGTTTGTGGGGCTCTTCGGATTCTGGCGGGGATCGAGCACGTTCATCGGACGACGATCGAGCCGAGCACGCGCCAGTTGGGCTTGCCGGCATAGAGCAGGGCGCGGATCCGGTAGTTCTCGAAGTTCCGGAAGCCGAAGCCGATCCTTTTGATGCGCTTGATCAAGTTGTTCAACGCTTCGGTCGGACCGTTGCTCACCTTGGCGAGGTGGTAGTTGCAGATCTTGTCGAACCATCTCTCGATCGTTTTCCCGAGACGCTTTATCTCGGGCGGCATCGCTTGCTTCAGGCAGTGCGACACGAGCTCTTTGAGGAGTTCCCTCGCCTCGTTGGGATCGCTCAGCCGATAGAAGTCACGCAGTCGTTCTTTCACCCGGTAGGCGATCGCCACCTCGGCTCCCGGATCCCCGAGTGCGAGGAGGGAGAAGAGTCGCTCGCTCTTTTCTGCACCGAGCTTCTCCTCGCCCAGCAAAAGGATCCGCCGGGCGCGATAGAGGGGATCGTCCCTGCGCCCGCGGTGGTGGAGCTGTTCGATCTGCACACGCCTGCGGATCTCGTCGAGACAGCGATTGGCGAGTCCGACGGCGTGGAACGGGTCGACGACCTGTTTGGCCTTCGGCAGCACGACCGAAAAGACCGCCGCGTAGGTGGCGGACATGTCGAGCGCCCCGAATGCGATCCGTTCCTTCCAGCCCTTTTCCTGTTTGTCCAGAAAGCCCGCCACCTCGGTGAAGTTGCGCGTCGGCAGGATGTCGATGATCTGGTGGTGCTCGACGTCACAGACCGTCGTCGCGAAGTCGCGGGTCTGCTTTGAGCCGAGCTTCACGAACGAGGTCTCGTCTAATCCGATGGCGGTCGTCTTGTTGAGCCTTCTGCGATCGGCCGCCAAGAGTGCCTTGCCATAGGTGGTGACGGCGTCGTTCACGGTGTGCCAGTCACAGTCGAGCTCTTTTGACACCTCTGAGACCGTCCTTCCCCCTCCCACCTGGTGCGTCGCCCACTTGGCGGCGCGGGTCGTCAACAGGCATCCCTTCGCCGCGATGCGGTGGTCCTGGAGGAGGAAGGACCTCCTCGGACAGATTGGGTCGACACAGCGCATGCGGTGCTTTTTCCACGAAAGCCGCATCGGCGCCCCATAGACGGGCAAGTCGACGTAGGTGACGACGGGACGCTCTTTCACCTCGGCACGCCCATGACAGGAGGGACATCGGACGCCGCCTGTCAACTGCTCGATCATCAACTCGACGTTCGGCCCGCGGCGACGGTAATGGACGACCCGGACATCTTTCAGCCCTACAAGGGCCGCGACGATCTCATTAGCGTTGGTGAGGACGAAGGTGTTTTTTGTTTGTTGGCTCACACCTCAAGCTTGAGGCACCTTCGTCATTGCCGTCTACGTGAGCCGTGCTGTCGCGAAGTCCCCGCTGAAATCCGAAGAGCCGTTTGTGGCCCTTCCCCTTCTCTCGCAGCCGCTTTCGGTGGAGGTGAGCGGACTCGAACGGCGACTCGTCGTTGCCCAGGCCTGGGGGCTGACGACCGATCCGAACTCGGGATTCGGATTTTGACGCGCCCGCCGCGCGCCCGAGCGCCGCTGGCAGTGCGCCAACACTGCCACTCATAGTTCTCGACCTGGGCCCCTTCTTGTGGAGGTGAGCGGACTCGAACCGCCGACTTCCACGTTGCGAACGTGGCGCTCTACCAGCTGAGCTACACCCCCGAGTGCGTAGGAAAGGTTTCTCGGGACGACGAGGAGATTACAGCCGGTCTCCTCGTCCGCATCGAGGAGCGATTGCTTCCCGCTCGACTCGCGCCTAGGCGCTCCGCTCTTCGACGATTAAGCGCACCCATGGCATCCGGGAGCAGTCGCGTTGTCCGGCTGAGTCGGTGATGCTCGCGTTGACCCATTCCTCCGGAACGCGTGTCTCGTCGCCATACCAACCGCGCTGTTGATCGGATGCGGTCGCGGCGAAGCGAGCGAGCAGGAACAAATACACCGTTAGCGCCGCGGCAAGGAGGACCGCGATCGTCCAAAAGGCGCGAAGAGCCGGCACGGCGCCAAGGACGAGGGAGACAAGCAACGAGCCCACGAATGAGGAGAGGATCCGACGCCGCCGACGTTGCATTCCCGCTGACGATGCGCGCGAGTGACGCGGTCCGACTCTTTGCGAATTCGCCGCTCGCTCGCCCATTGGAGCTGCGCTGTCTCGCCCATCAAGCCTTGACCGATACGCCCGCTCAAGCAGACGTCGCTGGCGACGGAATCGCGCGACCGACGCGTGCGCTTGGTACGCGGAGTGCCGCCGAAGTGCGATCGGGACCAAGGCAACGAGCCAAACGAGAACGACTACGAGTACAACCACTCGTTACCTTTCATTTCGCCGGCAAGTTCTGACTCTTTTGTCAGTACTCGTCTGCACGACAAGGGTAATCCCCGGCGCAAAACAGCTGGTGGATTTGGGATACCGCGAGGACGTGTCGTGCTCACAAAGTCGTCGAAACTTCAAAACGGCAACGCGCCGCCGACCGCTCCCGCGCGACGCCACGTGCCCGACCTCCCGCCACTTTTCTCCCACAGCTGGAGTTCGCTGATTGACATCGTGCGATCCGAGGATTTGCACATGTCGTAGACGGTTAGCGCCGCAACCGCGCACGCCGTCATGGCCTCCATCTCGACACCCGTACGGTCGAAAGCTTCCACGGTCGCTTCGATCTCGACCGCGTCGTCTCCGATCGTGAAGTTGATCGAAACGCTCGAGACGAGCACCGAGTTGCAATACGGGATGAGCTCGGATGTCCGCTTGGCGGCGAGTATCCCGGCGACGCGCGCTGCGCCGAGCACGTCCCCCTTCGTGATGGCGTTCGAGGCCACCTTTGCTGTGGTTTCGGGAAGCATGGAGATCCTGCAACCCGCTCGGGCCCGCCTGTGGGTCGCCTCTCGAGGGGCGACGTCGCCCATCCTCGCCGGCCCGAGTGGGTCCAGACGGGCAAGGCTCCGATCGGTCACCGCCGAAGTCTACGTGCCGTCTCCGAGGCGCGCGGAGAACGGACGCCTCCGACCAGGACCTCCGCACGCGAGGGCCTCGATATACTGGCACTCTCGTACTGCGAGTGCCAAAGGGGCGGCCCACGCGAAGGAGTTGTCTTGCCGACTTACGAGTATCAGTGCAAGGGCTGCGGGCGCGCATTCGAAGCCGTTCAAGCATTCTCAGACTCTCCCTTGACGACGTGTGAAGTGTGCGGCGGTGCTCTGAAAAAGGTTTACGGAACCGTCGGAATCGTCTTCAAAGGATCGGGTTTCTACAAGACAGACAACCGCCCGTCAGGGTCGTCGACAAAGAAGTCGGAACAAGCGACGACGAGCACAAACGGACACGACGCGCCCGCGCGCTCGGAGTCGTCGGCGATCGCACCTTCGACGTCTTCGGGCGGCGAATCATCAACTCCGTCGAAGGAAAAAGACACCGCCAAGACGAAGTAGTCGCGGTACAGCTTCGAGCGCCGCGCAACTCGAACGGCGCGCGAAGAACAGAACGGAGCCGTGCCTACTTCTCCGACACGAAGCGCGCTCGCGATCGGCTCACATATTGCTTATGGTGGCTGTGATGCTTGGGATCGATGTCGCAATCGGTGAATCGGCAGAGGCGACGGTCACCGTCACCCCGAAAGACACGGCAACCTCGTTCCGCTCAGGAGATGTCGACGTCCACAGCACACCGAGGCTCGTCGCGCTGTTGGAACAAGCGACGGTCGCCGTGACCGACGCGAAATTGCCTCCCGAGTACACGTCGGTTGGAGTGCGTGTCGAAATCGATCATGTCTCACCCGCTCGGATCGGCGAGACCGTCGACGCACACGCAACTCTCGAGGGGATCGACGGGAGCACCCTCACTTTCGTGGTCTCGGCGCAAGTTGGCGACCGAGTGATCGGGAAGGGGCGAATCGTGCGCGTCGTCGCGGACCGGTCTCGGTTTGAAGGTTCGATCTCGTAGACCACTTGCTCGATCGTTGCCGCCGATGAGAATCGCCGCGACCGGCTCTCTTTTTCGCGCGGCAACGTTGGCCGCCATTGTGCTCGGACTCACGGCTTTTGTTCCTCCGGCTGCGGCCCGCTCCGTTGTTCGTTCCACACCAACTCGCAATGGCGTCGTGCGACGGGTTGCAACAGGAAATGGCGTCCCTGCGTTCAGCCACGTGTTCGTCGTCGTGATGGAGAATCTCGGCTACCAGTCCACTCTCGGCACACCGGGTTTTGCTGCGCTCGCCCGCCGGTACGCATTGGCGACGAACTACTACTCCGTCGCCCACCCGAGCTTGCCGAACTATCTCGCGCTGACGAGCGGATCGACCTGGGGAATCACTAGCGACTGCGTCGAGTGCTATGTGAACGAGCCGAACCTCGCCGAACAGCTCCACGAAGCGCACGTCTCGTTCGCCGCGTACATGGAAGGCGCGCCACGGCGGTGCTTCCTCGCCGACTACGGCGGGAACGACTACGCGTCAAAGCACGACCCGTTCCGTTACTACGACGATGTGCGGGCGAGCCGGGCGCTTTGTGATGCGATAGAGCCCGAAGACGAACTTCCCCGTCTGCTCTCAGGCCCCGAGAAGTCGGTGCCACGATTCGTTTGGGTGACGCCGAATCTCTGTCACGACGGGCACGACTGCGCGCCTTCCACCGCGGCGGCGTGGCTCGACAGATTCGTCAACGAAGTGACGAAGAGCTCGGCGTGGCGGGACAATGGCGTGGTTTTCGTTACCTGGGACGAGTCGGAAGGTTCCGATTCCACCGTCGCGCCAACGAACCGCGTGGTGGCGTGTTGTGGCGGCGGGCAGGTCGCGACGTTCGTGATCGCGCCGAAACTGCGACCGGACCTACGGGTGAACGTCGCCTACAGCCACTACTCGTTGCTCGCGACGATCGAGGACGCCTTTCGCCTGCCACTGCTGCAAAACGCGAGACGCGCGACGCCGCTTTCCGCGTTCTTCGACACACGGTCGCCATGACGCGGTCGCGAACGCGGTATCCACGATCTCGCGACACCCCCTCGGTACGATCGGCCCGAACAGGGCCAGCGTGCCATCAGGGGGACGCGAGTCCGATCGGAGTGTGCGCCGGGAGGCGCTAGGAGGAGACGATGCAGCAGTCCGGGGCGTCGCAGATCGCCGAGCCGACCCCGATCTTCGGTGCGTACCGACGCGGGTACGACCCCGATCAGGTCGATCGATACGTGGCCGACCAGCAGCGCCGACTCGACGATGCCCAGTTCCGCGCCTCTGAGGCCGAACGCAAGCTCGCCGCGGCGGTGGGACAGCTTCGCGAACTCCACCGTCGGGTTGGGGTCCTCGAACAAAACCAACAGCGCTCGAGCCAGCCCGTGCGGCTAGAAGGCGTCGGAGAGCACATCCAGCGCATTTTCGAGGAGGCGCGCGACGGGGCGGAGGCAATGCGCCAGAGCGCCGAGATGGAACTCGCCGATGTGCGACAAAGGACCATCGACGAGGCTCGCTCGATCATCGCAGGTGCTCGCAAGAAGGCCGGGGAGATCGAGGTTGAGACTGACCGCCGCCGGCGCGAAGAGACCGAACGCCTCGACGAGGACCGATCACGCGTGGCGACGCAACTCACCTATCTCCATGAACAGCGGAAAAATTCCGTCGCCGAACTCCTCCGAATCCGCGAGGTGATCGACTCGACGATCGCCGAGGTGTCCGCGGATCTCCGACCGGGAACGTCGACGCAGAAGAGCCGCGCTTCTGATCCGCAGCAAACGCTTGCCCGCCAAGATCCTCGGTCCGGTCACCCCTCGATGAAAACTCCGGCGGCGAAGGAGGAGGTCGACACGCTCGCGGCGCGCGATCTCGCGGAGATCGACTCGCTGCTCGCTTCCGAAGCGCTCGGCATCGGTGAGCAGCTGGAGCACGAGACGGCGCGATTGGTTCGGGCGCACCGTGACCGGGTCGCCACGTCTTCGGCTTCGAGGACAACGCGACATCGCGTGAGCGCCGGTTCAGTTTCACGACCCGCACTCGCCGTCTTCGACTACGAAGATCAATAGGCACGAAACCCGTCGTCGTCCAAGGTCCGGGCGACTCGATCAGATTCCAAGCTTGTCGCGAAACGGGGAGAGGCGCTTCGGTCAGCTGGCGTAAGTTTCAGGATCGTCACTCGCGATCGGGCCGCTAGCTCATCGGGCAGAGCAGGGGACTTTTAATCCCAAGGTGCCGGGATCGAGACCCGGGCGGCCCACGTCAGAGAGCGTGGTCTCCTCTTTCGTGTCTGCCTGGACACGTCGAGATTCACTTCGGTGGTCCGCTAAGTGGTGGACCCTTCGCGCGATTTGCACCACGTCATGGGACGCCAACCGGACAGGTGTTGCGCGAACGTGGCGAGCTGCGAGACACGTTCGGTCGGGATGGGGGGAAGCGGTTCTTGTCGTTGCTGTCCGCCTCGGATTCGATTATCTCTGCCTTACGTCCACGGGAGTTCCGCAGTCGCACCATCGAGGTGTCCAGTATCGCCGGAGGCGTTGCGGCCGACGCGACCTGAGATGACGGACTTTCAGCCCTACCGACTCCTTTTCGTGACATCGAGGATGGACCGAGGAGCTGCTCGAGCTAGGCGGTCTCCACCGAAGGCTTCCCACGACGGTGGTCATCCCTCAGGCGTTGAGTGGTGGGTGGTGTTCTCGCAAAAAGAGAGGTAGAGGTATGAAAACTGTGGCGGAAAAGGTTGTTGTCGTGACGGGAGCGGTCCGGATCATGACCAATACTTCACGACCTTTTGGTCCTCGGTCGGCTTGCTGAGCCGAAGGATCTGGCCAATGTGATCGTGGTCCTGACAGCCGAAGAATCCCGCTACTTGACCGGCGCGGAGCTCGTACCCGACCGATGCATCAACCGGTGACGTGACGTCCGCCCCGCTCCTCGCTGGCATCGATCTTCCTTGAAAGTCTCAACGTGTTCCCCTTTTTCCTGAGGATCCCTCCCGAGACGGAACTGACCGAGGCGCGGGAAAGGATCTGAGTCGTGACGGTCGTCGAGACTGCGCACGCCCCACCACCTCTCGACATCCTGACCGCGGCCGCTCTGCCACCCAACGAGGTACTGGCGCGTCTCGGAACGAGCGACTCGGGGCTTTCGGCAGCCGAAGCCGCTCAGCGGCTGCGTGAGATCGGGCCGAACGCTTTAAAGGTCCACAAGGTGCGGGCCCTGACAGTTCTTGTCAGGCAATTGCGCAATCCCCTCCTCCTCCTCCTCCTCGCCGCGGCGGCTGTCTCTGGATTCACCGGCGACCCGACCGACGCCGCGATTATCACGGTGATCGTCGCACTCAGCGTGGGCCTGAGTTTTCTCAACGAGTACCGGGCAGATCTGGCGGTCGAAGCTCTGCACGAGTCGATCCGGCACGAGGCCGACGTATGTCGAGACGGGCAAGACAAGAGCGTAAACGTCACCGATCTCGTCCCTGGTGACGTCGTCTCACTGTGGATCGGGGCGGTTGTGCCAGCTGATATCCGACTTTTGCAGGTCGATCAACTCGAATGTGACGAGGCGGTTCTTACGGGCGAGTCGATGCCCGCCACAAAAGCGGTGGAACCGACTCCGGCGCGGTCGGAGTTCGACCTTCCAGGTTGCGCCTTTATGGGAACGATCGTCCACGAGGGGTCGGGCAGAGGCGTGGTCGTCCGGACCGGCATAACGACTGAATTCGGGAAGATCGCCGCCGGGCTTAGCGAACGTCAGACGGCGACCGCGTTTCAAGCGGGTCTGTCGCAATTCTCGAAGTTCCTATTCGGCGTCGCCTTGCTGTTAACCGCCGGCATCTTCATCATCAACGTGTCCCTCGGACGCCATTGGGTTGAGGCGCTGCTCTTTTCTTTGGCGATCGCCGTCGGGATCACCCCAGAAATGATGCCGGCGATCGTCACAGTCAGTCTCTCCTCAGGAGCGCGGGCCCTCGCAGACAAGAAGGTGCTCGTGAAGCGTCTGGTCGCGATCGAGGACATCGGCAATATCGAGATCCTCTTCACCGACAAGACGGGCACGATCACGGAAGGCACTGTTGCCTTTCAACGAGCCCTCGATCCGGACGGCGCTACAGACACGCAACTGTTCACGCTCGGTCTCGTCTGCAACGAGGCCACCTTGTCCAACGGTGTCCCCGTTAGTGGAAACGGCTTGGACCAGGCGCTCTGGCTGGCTAACGACGACAAGGTGGCGCTCACCGATCCGCGCGGGCCCAGCGCGTATCGCCGGCTCGGCATCCTTCCTTTTGATCATGACCGCCAGATGGGCACGGTGCTCGTGCTCGACCCGAACGGCCAGCCGCTGTTGATCACAAAGGGCGCTCCGGAGGCCGTGCTCTCACGGTGCACGTCCGTGTCAAAGCCAGCCCGGACCACGCTCGATGGCCTGTTCGCGGAAGGCGCCCGGGTGGTTGCGGTGGCGACGCGCGCTACATCCACTACGGCAACGCCTCCAACGATCGCCGACGAACAGGGCCTCACCCTCCGCGGCTACCTCGTGTTCGCCGACCCCCCGAAGCGTGACGCCGGTGATTCGATCGCGAAGCTCGGACGCCTCGGCATCGACGTCAAGATCATCACCGGGGATAACGGCGTCGTTGCCGCCAAGGTGTGTCACGACATTGGGCTCGAAAACCTCGGGGTCCTCACCGGAAAGGACCTCGAGGCGCTCAACGATGAACAGCTGACGAGCGCGATCCCGACCACGACGATTTTTGCCCGGACGAATCCAGACCAGAAGTCACGCATCATCAAGGTGGCTCGCCGGACGGGAAAGGACGTCGCCTTCCTCGGTGACGGCGTCAACGATGCCGTTGCGCTTCACAACGCCGATGTCGGCATCTCTGTCGAGTCGGCCACCGACGTCGCCAAAGACGCCGCCGACATCGTCCTGCTCGAAAAGGACCTCGGCGTGCTTGCCGACGGGGTCAACGAGGGACGCCGAATCTTCGCCAACACCATGAAGTACGTGCTGATGGCGACGTCCTCGAACTTCGGCAACATGTTCAGTGCCGCCGGGGCCTCGATCTTCCTGACCTTCCTCCCGATGCTGCCATCGCAGATCTTGCTCAACAATCTTCTCTACGACACCGGCCAGTTGGTCATTCCGACGGACAACGTCGACCCCGAGGCATTAGCGAGGCCGGCGGCGTGGGACATCGGATTCATCCGCCGATTCATGAGCGTGTTCGGACCGCTCAGCTCGATCTTCGACTTCCTCACGTTTTGGGTGATGCTCTCGCTGCTTCATGCCGGCCACAGCGAGTTCAGGTCTGGCTGGTTCGTCGAGTCCATCGCCACGCAGACCCTCGTGATCTATGTGATCAGAACACGGCGAGTGCCTTTCTTCCGCAGCCGGCCAAGCGTGCCGATGCTCGTCGTCCCGACGACTGCGGCACTAGTCGGTGCTGTCTTGCCATTCACTCCGCTCGCCAAGTTGCTCGGTTTCAAGTCGTTGCCGATCACGTTTTTCCTCGCCCTCCTCGGGATGATCGTCGCGTACCTCCTGCTCGTGGAAATCGCCAAGTCGCGCTTTTACCGGCAGCCCCGTCCCCCGCGGCGGCGCTCGACGGAGGCCGAGCGATCAGATCGGCACACTCGCCGTCGGGCCGCCCGCTTCGTACGCCACACTTCTGCCGGAACGTCCACCGCCGTAGCACATCACGACACCTCGTCGGCGGGTGGAAGCGACGATGACTGAGCGTCACCTTTTTGAGTGTCGGGCCTATCCGTGTTGTTTCACCCCGGGCGCGATCGTTCAGACAGACGTTGCGGTACTCCGACATCACACGGCGATGGCACCGAACAACTCGCGCCGGGGCGAGTTCCGACGATTTCGGAACCGCGTGAGCCGATGGGCAGCGAATCCCCAAAATTGAGTCTTCGATGCCGCCAAGGTTTGGGAGAGGAGGATCGGTCGCCTTCAACGTACAACCAACGATCTCAGTCCTCGTCGTCCCACCCGGACCGACCCTCAATCGGACAGGGCTGTGACGCGACCTGCCCGGAAAAACGTACGTGAAATCACCGGTTGCTATGGGTGGCAGGTCGACGGATTGAACTTCAGCGACATGATCGTCGTACACGCCGTAGCGCCTTAGTCCGAACGCTCACCGACCGTTCGCGCGGCGCCTGATCGCGTCAGGGTTTCGGAGAATCAAAGTACGGCCCTCGATCGACAGCCATCCGAGCCCTCGCAGTTGGCGAAATCCCTTCACGACGGCCTCGCGCGAGATTCCTGACCACGATGCGAGTTCGCCCTGATGGAACGGCGTGACGATTTCGATTTCGTCGCCTCGAACCGTTCCGTAGCGCGTCGCAAGCTCGGACAAGCTCGCGCACAGACGCGCGAGTGCGTCCATAGTCCCGAACTCGAGTTGGCGCAGTGACGTGCTCCGCAGCCGTCCTGCGACGAGCCTGAGCAATTCCGTCGCGACCCGAGGATGGCGTTCCAGCAGGCTCATGAACTCGTCGTGGGAAATGATGTCAACTTCGACGTCCTCGAGAGCGGACACCGTGGCGGATCGCACGTTTCCGTCTACCGCGCCCAGCTCGCCAAGGAGCGCTCCCGCGTCGAACACCGCCAGGATCACTTCTCGGCCCGCTCGTCTCGCGCTCACCTTCACCCGACCCGAGCGAAGAACGAGTACATCGTCTCCATCCTCTCCCTGTCGGAACAAGACAGCACCCCGATCGAAGCTCTTGCGTTGACTTCGCTCTGCGAGCCTCGCCTGCTCCTCTGCCGTGAGGCGGTCGAGAAAGTTGTGCTCGTCGACCTGCGGCGGTTCGGCCATTGCTCGCCTCACGATCTGCTTGCTCGACGCTCCGTCACTCAGTTTGACGGCTCGACAGATCCCGCAACCTACACAAGTGCACGAAAGGGACGCTTCAAGATCACGTTTACTTGTGGCGGTCCGACGCGCCCTCTCGACATCGCTAGGAGACCTGACGACAAAAAAATGCCTCTGACGCTCTCGTCAGAGGCATTGTCTTCGCGAATCGCTTCGTATCACTGCAACTGGTCTTCCTGGATGCTCCTCCGCCGACGCATCGGTTCGTCGGCGGAGGAAACTCCAGGGTCCAGCTGTTGCCGGACGAAGTGCCCGGAACCTTGGATCAGCCGTGCCGCCGCCAGCGCCTGGTGCGCCGGGGCGCTTCCGCCGAGACAAATTCCGACAACGCGCCGCGGTCGGCTTCGCCATGGGCTTGGCCATGCATTTGCCCGCCAGTCACTTCGCTTGCACTCTCGTCGTCGATCGCCAGATCTTCGGTGAGTTCTTTTTCGTCACGCTCTTCGGCCATCGGGTTACCTCCTGGTCACGGACACCTCTGTGGACCCGTTGTCGAAATAGTAAGGGGGAACAGTCGCGTTGCGAAGCCCCCAACGCTGAGTACGTGTACCACCGTCACATCTCGTCGGCTCGGACGTGCTCATTTATCGCACCTCGTTGTGCGCGATGAAGGTGGGAGCGCGTCAGTTCCCGTCGTTCGAAGAAAGTTGTTGGCTGTAGAGGTAGAAGTAGACGCCGCGTCGCTCGATCAGCTCGTCGTGTGTCCCTTGTTCCACTAATCGCCCACGCTCAAGCACAACGATCGTGTCCGCGTTGCGAATCGTGCTCAGTCGATGAGCAACGACGAACGCCGTGCGGCCCTCTAAGAGACGATCGATGTTGCGCTTCACGATCGCTTCCGATTCCGTGTCGAGCGCGCTCGTCGCTTCGTCGAAGAGCAACACGGGCGGCTGGTGGTAGAGCGCTCTCGCGATCGCCAGACGCTGGGCCTGTCCCCCAGAGAGCGGAAGACCGCGGTCGCCGACGGGCGTGTCGAACCCGAGCGGAAGCCTCTCCACGAGCTCGGAAAGGTCCGCGATCTGCGCGGCCGCCTGCAACGAGTCGAGATTGATCCTGTCCTCCCCGAGCGCGATGTTGTCGGCGATCGGAGCCGCGAAGACGTAGGGGTCCTGCAACACGAACCCGACCTGTCTGCGGAGGTCGCGATAGCGCAACATCTTCGAGTCGACGCGGTCATAGAGGATCGCGCCAGACGTCGGCTCGATCAGACCCGCGAGAAGTCTGAGAAGCGTCGTCTTTCCCGAGCCGCTGCGTCCGACGATCGCGACGGTCGTTCCGGGCGTGACATCGAGGTCGATGTCGGAAAGGATCGGCTCGTCCGCGTTCGGCGGTTGGTACGAGACGTGACGAAGCTGGACGCGGCCTTCGAGCGTCGGAACAGGCAATAAGGAGGCAGCGTCGACTCCCTGTTCCGGCTCGTGATCCAAGACATCCGCGATCCGATTCAAAAGGACGGCAGAGATCTGAACGTCCTCCCAGGCGTTGACGACTGAAACGAGCGGACCGATGACCAACAACACGAGGGCGGTGAACGCGACGTACCCGCCGAGATTGAGGTCCCCCGCGTGGACGAAAAGCGCTCCCAGGAACACGAACAACCCGTACGACAGCGTCGAGATCAGCTGGACGACCGCGCCAAATCGCGCGATGGCGCGACGGGATTCCGATGTCCGAGTCATCAAGCCGACGAACGCGGACTGAAGTCGTCGGCGCAACCCGTCCTCGGTCCCCGTCGATTTCACCGTCTCGATGCCCTTCAGAAGGTCGATCTGGTCCGACGCGTACTTGCCCAAGTTCTCCTCGAGCCCGGCGTACACCGGACGCAGCCGTTCGGTCGAAAAGCGCATCGCCAGCAGATACGCAGGCGCGGCAGCGACGAAGATGAGCGCCAGCTCCCAAGAGATGACGAACATGATCGCGACCCCCGCCACCACTTGGATGGTCGAAGAGAGCGTCTCGATGCCTTGTTGGACGATGATCCGGCGAATCTCTCGTACGCCACTCAGGCGACGCTCGATGTCGCCGATCCTTCGAGACTCGAAGTAGGACATCGGTAATCCCAGCAATCGCTCGGTGACGAACCCGAGCGTCTCGGTGTCAAAACGCGAGCTCGCGTCGGACAGCACGAGGCGCTGGGCCAGCGACGCCCCGGTCCCAGCGACCGCAAGGCCGAGGATCCCGAGTCCCAAAAGGTCAAGCGTCGAATCCGATGACTTGTGGACGACGTCGTTCACGATCGCCTGCACGATGAGCGGCAGCGCCACCTCGCCCGCCGCTGCTCCGAGAGCGAGGACGGCCGCGGCGAGGATCGCCCGGCGATGCTTGACGAGAAACGGGCGAATCCAGTGCAGATTTGGCGAGTTCCCGGGAACGTCGGGCTTTTCGCCAGTCGGAGTGATCTGCGCCGTGTATCCATCCCAGTGAGAAAGGAGATGCTCCCGGCTCATCCGGTAGACGCCGATCGCGGGGTCGGCCACCTCGACGCCGCTGTCGTCTACTTGGCTAAGCACGATCCAATGGACCTTGTCCCAGTGGATGATCGCGGGAAGCCGAAGATCGGCAAGTCGCTCGCGCGAAACCTTGTAGGGAACGATCTCGAGCCCGATGCGTGCGCCGGCTTCGGCGATTCCTCGCAACGTCGTGCCCGCAGGCCCGGCTTTCGCGACGTCTCGCAACCATGAGATCGAAACGTCGATCCGATACCACTTCGCGACCATCGCCAGGCACGCAACCCCGCAATCCATCTCGTCGAGTTGCTGCACCCAGGGGACGCGTCCACGCCGGCGCGTCGACCTCTTTTCCGCCCGGGCGGACGTTGGCAGGACCGCTGCCTCCTCCGGTTCGGCAGACGGAGACTCCGAGAGGCCTCCCGGAAGGATTTCCCGGCGGATGTCAAGAGGCACGCGCGCGTCGCCTTGGCGATCCCGCAACGCGACGAGTTCCTCGACTCGCTTCGAGAAGCCTTCGAAGCGCTCCGACAAGTCGGCGAAGTCTTTCTTGGCGAGCTTCAACAGCCGCACGTCGGTGAGGGCTCGCACCGTGGCGGACCTCGGGTCGCCCGTCACGAGCGATCGTTCACCGAAGATATCGCCGGTGCGGAGAAACCCGGAGACGCGAGGCTTCGTGCCGGATTCCACCGAGACCTCGAGCCGGCCTTCTTCTACGAAGTACATCGCTCCGCCCGGCTCACCCTGGCGGACCACGACTTCGCCGGGACTCGCCGCGACCATCTCGAGTACCGGGAACATCGCCGTCGCGGCCTCGAGGGACAGATTCTCGAACGCGGCGTGCGTGCGCAGGAACCGGTGCAGGGTCTGGATCCTCGCCTGGTCGCCGAAGGCCTCACGGATCTCGGGATGTAGCTCGAGCAGCGAGACGAACACGAAGGCGTCAAGCCAGAGGACCCGAACGTGTTCGGAGGCCCGAACGGTCGCGGTCCTCGCCGACGAGTCGAGAAACGCGGTCTCTCCGAACCACTCACCTGGACCGAAGCGAGCCAAGGTCGTTTCGTTCCCGTCGTGATTCACGAGCACTCGCACGGAACCCTCGACGATCAAGTACATCCCGTCGGGCGGATCTCCTTCGGAAAAGACCGTCTCTCCGAACTCGATCTCGCGAGGCTGGAACAGCCGGGCGACCAAATCGGCGAGCGCGGGCTGCAGCCGCGCGAAGAGCGGCAGTCGAAGAAGTACCTCCTGCTCGCTCGCCGCGACGGTCACAGCGGACCTAGAACTTGTGCCTTGCCAGCCGCCGCCCGGTCGAGCTCGTCGGCGAGCAGCTCCGTGGCCGCGGCTTCTCGGATCTTTTCGTCGTCGGCAGAGGGTTCGCGGCGTTCTCTGAGCCACACGACGCGCACTCCGTCGTCGCCGTCGAAGGGTCCCACCACCTCGCCGACGATGGCACCGGCGAGCATTGCGGCGATGCCCATCGGGACTTGATCGCGTCGCAGCTCGCGCCTTTTGAGCTCGACGCGTGCTCGCGAAGCGATCTCTTCAGGCGCTAACCCGTCGTCGCGCGCGCACATCACAGCCTCGTTCGCCGATGTTCGGTTGGGCAACACGAGCTCGTCGTAGACGTATTGCATCCAGTCCGAAGAGTGCTCCCCGATCCGACGGCGCACCACTTCGTGCTCGCGAAGTGATGCGGATACCTCGTCGAATGCCCTACGGCGGGTCTCGAGAACGCGAAGTCGATCGACGCACCAGTTGACGTCGAGGGTTCCGAGCTTCGGAAGGACATCAGCGGCACGCTTTGCGACCGCTTCGGGCGGTTCGGCACGGTCGCGGTCGTCGTCGGTCGCTACAAGAGACGGAGTCCCAGAAATCTCTCGACGCGCACGCGCGCGCTCTGCCGACCACCAGCGGACGACATCGGCGGCAACCCGCCCCCACCAACCGGCGCAGGCAAGGTCGACAATGAGCGCCTCTTCGACCTCATTGCTGGCGGCGGGCTCGGGCGACGCGACGAGGTCCGATCGATACGCGATCGAGCGACGCAGATGCTCCGACCACCGCGAGTCGTCGAGGTCGCGTTTCTCCAGCCAGGATTTGAGGTCGTCTCCGCTGTGCAGCCTTCGCTGCCTGCGAAACGCCTCAGCCTCGCGACGCAATTCGTCGCCACCGACGGCGTCCTCGTGCGCGTTCAGCACCCGCAACGCGCGTTGTGTGTCGCTTCTCGCCTGTTCGAGCTCACCGCTCGCCGCGCCGACGAGCAGTAGCTCTCCGTAAGTGACAGTTTCGTCCCCGAGGCGGAGCGCTCGCTCATCGAGTGAAGGCCACATTGCGAAGCTGAAGTATGGACCAACTGTCGGATTCGACGCTCGGAGTGTCCGCGCGCGCGTTCCCGTCGCCAGACGGAGCAAATGGGACGCCGCCGGCGCCGCGCTCTAACCCGCCGGCCGTCGCAAGGATTCGCGACGGTACGCGGCGACCTCGGTGATGAGCCGGGTGCTCCGACCCCGCGTGAGGAAGCTGTATGACCAACGTGAAAGGACGATCAAGCGGTTTTCGAACCCGATCAGATAAAAGAGGTGGACGACGAGCCACGTCACCCAGGCGACGAAGCCACTGAGGTGGATGCCACGCAGGTCCGCGACCGCCCGCGCCCGGCCGATCGTCGCGAGCATCCCCTTGTCCCGGTAGTGAAACGGAGCCGTCTCGCCTCCCTCGAGCCGGGCGCGAATGAGGCGACCTGCGTACTTGCCCTGCTGGATGGCGACGGGCGCCACGCCGGGCAGCACCTTTTCCTCGCCGGTCCGCCCGTCACGCAGGGCGACCATGTCACCGAGGGCGAGAACCTCGGGATGTCCCGGGAGCGAGAGGTCCGGCTCCACGACGACGCGCCCCGCCCGGTCCACAGTGGCTCCCGACGCCTGTCCGAGCAGGTGCGCGAGCGGCGAGGCCGTGACGCCGGCGGCCCACACGACGGTGCGCGTCGGGATTGACGACGTCGAGCCATCGGATGAGATCTCGACGTGATCTTGCTGCACATCGACGACGGTTTTCGACGTCAGCAAAGTGACTCCGAGCTTCGTCAGTGCCCTGCCGGCGCGACCTGAGAGCGACCGCGGAAACGAGGGCAGCACGCGATCGGCCGTCTCGACGAGCATCACCTGTCCCGCCGCGGTATTGGCGACTCGGAACTCGCCCGGCAGGGTGTCGCGCGCGAGCTCGGCGATCTGACCGGCCATCTCGACCCCCGTGGGTCCTCCACCGACAACGACGAAGGTCAACCAGGTGGTTCGCTTGTCGGCCTCGCTCTCGAACTCCGCCGCTTCGAAAGCCTCGAGGATCCTCCCACGCACTTCGAGCGCACTGTCGAGCGATTTCACTTCGAGCGCGAGTGACTTCCAGTCCTCGTGGCCGAAATACGAGTAGCTCGATCCGCCGGCGACGACGAGCGTGTCGTAGGGCACATCGAGCGGATCGACGTCTGGCATCGGCGACTCGACGCTGACCTTCTTGTTCGCGAGGTCGATCGCCGTCGCTTCACCGAGAAGGACGTGCACGCGTTTGTCGTCGCGAAAGATCTTGCGAAGCGGTGTCGCGATCTCGGCGGGCGAAAGCGCACCCGTCGCGACCTGGTAGTTGAGCGCCTGGAAAAGGTGGTAGTTGTTGCGGTCGATCAGCGTCACTTCGACAGCGGAGTCGGCGAGCCCCTTCACCACGTTGATGCCGCCGAAGCCGCCGCCGATGACGACGCAGCGGTGAGCGCCCGACATACCCCGCGCGTATTGCGCCATCACTGGATCATCGCCCGAGCACGAAGACGCCGCAACGCGCGGCAGACGTGGTTTCAGACCGACGCGACCGACGCTCGTTCGTCGAACGCCCACGGAGTTCCGTGCTCGACGAGCCGTTCGAGGAACGGCTTCGGCGGGAACGCCTCGGGGCCGAGCACCCCGACGCCAGACCAGGCTCCAGATTCGAGCAGTTCCAATGCGATGACCGGGTTCACTGCAGTCTGCCAGACGACGGCCTGGCTGCCGTACTCCTTCATCGACCACGAGTTGTCGACGAGGTGGTAAAGGTACACCGAGCGCGAGAGGCCGTCTTTTCCGGTGCCGCGCACCCAAGTCCCCGCGCACGTCACGCCGGACATCTGCTGGCCCAGGGTCGCGGGATCGGGGAGGCACGCCGCGACGACGTCGCGCGGCGAGACCTCCACGCCGCCGACGCGGACCCGCTCCGTCGAGTCGAGACCGAGCTTGTGGAGCGACTTCAATATGTCGATGAATTCCTCTCCGAGGCCGTATTTGAAGGTCACCCGCCCGGCATCGATCCAGCGCGGGATGAGCACCACTTCTTCGTGCTCGACATTCACGCATTCGAGCGGACCGATCCCACCTGGGAAGTCGAAGGTCTCCGGCTGGCTGAAGGGTGCGGTCGTGTACCAGCCGCGTTCGCGATCGAAGATCACCGGTGGGTTCAAACACTCCTCGATCGTCGTCCAGATCGAAAAGGTCGGGGCGAAGTCGTATCCCGACACAGATAGGTTTGCGCCGTCTCGCACCCCGATCTCGTCGATCGAGGAGAACTGCTCGTCCGCCGCGTACCTGGCGAAGACGTCCGACATACCAGGCTCCACACCGACCCCGCAGAGCGCGAGCGCGCCTTTGTCCTCCCATTGATCGGCGAGTGCGAATTGCTCGTCGCCGAGCTTCACTCCGCAGTTGTGGTACGGGTCGGATGGGTCGGGTTTTGAGAGCGACATCGCCATGTCGAGATAAGTGACCGCGGATGCGAGGGAAGCGCGAAAGATCGGCATCACGAAGCGGGGATCGACCGCGTTCAAGACCGCCGTCAGCCGCTCGGTGTCGACAAGCTCCACGATCGAGGACTCGTCGTTCGCGTCGAGGGAAACGGCACTGAATCTGTCGCCGAGACCGACGATCGCGCGCTCGGCTCGCTCGCGGCTGTAGTCGGCGACGACCACCCGTTCGAACAGCGCCCAACGATCGATAGTGCGAGCCGCAGCCGAACCGACGCCGCCCGCTCCGAGGATCAATAGCCGCGTCATGCGACACCTCCACGAGGCGCCCCTTGGAGCGGGGTCTACCGTTTGTCGCAGGGGGGACAGCGTATTGCTCGGGTCCCCGACACACGAATCGAAATCATGACCCCACGATGAACAATCGCAACACGATCCACCTCGCGTCAAGAGATGAAGTCGATACCGTTCGCGAGCTATTTGACGAGTACGAAGCCAGCCTGGACTTCGACCTTTGCTTTCAGGACTTCGAAAAAGAGCTCGAGGATCCGTTCGCGATCTACGAGGCGATCTTGCTGGCGCCCGAAGGCTGCGTCGCGCTGCGCCGAATCGACGAAAAGGTTTGCGAGATGAAACGCCTGTACGTTCGGCCGGGCGGCCGCGGAAACCACCTCGGCCGGGCCCTCGCCGAGTCGGTCATCGAGATCGCGAAAGATCGCTCGTATGCGTTGGTGAAACTCGACACCGTTCCGTCGATGGCTGCTGCAATCGCCCTTTATCGTTCCCTCGGCTTCAAAGAGACCAGCGATTACCGTTACAACCCGATCGAGGGCGCGCTCTACTTCGAGCTCGAACTGAACTCGTAGCTCGCCACGACACCGAATGGCGGACGGCTCCAATCGCGAGTGACAGGGCGCGCGTTTGGTGGCGCGTTATTCCGACCACCGAGCACTGCCACCGTGTGTTGTGTTTGCTGCGAATGTCAGCCGGGAAAGAAGAACGCGCCCTGCCCGTTAGCGAGGATGAAGACCTCGTTCGCTTTGATCGTCGAACCACTGGTGCCGCCGAACACCGCAACTTCGGCACCCTTTTTCACGGCGTTCTTCGCCGCCGTGGTACCGGCCATTAGGTAGGTGGTCGAGGACTGCTCGTCGACTGTGAGCTTCGAGCCGGTCGGTGTCATCATCGTGAAGCTCGAGCTCGATACGGAGACGACCCTTCCGATGCTCGTGTTGGCGAAGACGCGAAACGGCCTCTGGGCGCCTCCGCCTCCGCCGAAGGGCACCTGGAACGCGTTCGGAGGTAATGCAACTTGGGGGGATCGCAATACCGTTCGCGTGGTGGTGCTCGGCGCGTTCGCCAGCGCGACCGATAGTCCGCTGACCGCGCCGACCATGAGCGCGGCGACGAACCACCCGGTCGCGCGGTGGCCGAGGATCTTCGCGATCCTCTTCGGAGACGCGGCGGGCGTTGGCGACCACGGCGGCGCCGGGGGTGGAGGCTGCACGCCACCTTGGGACGGCAACTTGACCGCCGGTTGGGGTTCGGTGTCGCCGGACTGTGTGGCCGGGATCGGAGAGGTCGGTTCGTCTTCCATTCGTCGGGTGCTCCTTGTCCTCCAAGAAGATGCTGACGATCGAATCTGGGAATTCCTTGATATCGATCTGGGAATTCTCTCAGGGCGAGCAGATATCCGACGACCCGTTCAGGTCGTCGCTTCGGGTTCACGACAGGGATTACCGCGAGATCCAGCTCCGCTCGTAGGCGGGATCGGCGATCGAGCGGGCGTCCTCGCTGATGAGGAGCGGCTCGAACGTGTCGACCATCACCGCGGTCTCCTCGGTGCGATCGACATCCATCGACGCCTCGACGCTTCCGGGCTGCGGACCGTGCACGAATCCCGACGGGTGGATCGTGAGCGACCCCTTCCCGATCCCCGCGCCTTGACGGCTCATGAAGTCGCCGTCCACGTAGTACAGGACCTCGTCCGAGTCGACGTTCGCGTGGTGATAGGGGATCTTGATCGCGTTCGCGTCGAAGTCGTACAGGCGTGGCACGAAGCTGCAGACGACAAACCCCGGACCCGCGAAGGTTTGGTGCACCGGTGGCGGCTGGTGGATACGACCGACAATCGGCTCGAAGTCCTTGATCGAAAACGCGAATGGATACACGCAGCCGTCCCAGCCGACGACGTCGAAGGGATGGTGCTCGTGCACGTGGATGCTCCATCCCCCACGCGTCCGAACGAGCACACGCACACCTTCGCCCTCGACGACCAAAGGGCCCTCGGGCGGCCGAAGGTCGCGTTCGGAGTACGGAGCGCCTTCATGGATCTGTCCCGTCGGCGTCAGGTAACGGTTCGGCGGTCCAATGTGGCCGGTCGACTCCAAGATGAAGGCCCGCACCGGGGCGTCGTTTGCAGCGATCACCCAGCGGTGCGTCGTCGCGCGCGGGACGACGACGTAGTCACCCGCTTGCGCCTCGATCTCGCCGAACACCGACTCGAGCCGCGCCCTTCCAGTGTGAATGAAGACGAGCTCGTCGCCCTCGCTGTTTCGGTAGAGCTCACTCGTTTGGTCGGCGGCCGCGACGCACAGCGTCGCCGTCGACGACGCCGCGAGGTGCCGACGACCCGTGACGAGATCCCCGCCTTCGGTGAGATTGAACGACCGGAGGTGCATCGGGCGAACAGGGACGTTGGGCGTGAGCTCCGAACGCTTCACCTCGATCGCGTCTATCCCGAGGATCGCGCTCGGCGAATGCCGATGGTAAAGGAGCGACGACGCGCCGGAGAACCCCTCTTCGCCCATCAACTCTTCCGCGAGGCGGTTCCCGTCTGACCCAAGGTGCAGCGTGTGTCGCTTCTTCGGTACGTCACCGGTCCGCAGGTAGTACGTCACGGCCTGTCCTCCTTGTTCGAGGCGACGACGCGGCCACGCACTTCACCGAGATCGAGGTGGCGACCGACGCGGTCACCGCACCAGCCGCGGATGACGACCTCGTCGCCGTCTTCGAGCCAGGTCCTCGTCGACCCGTCCTCCAGTTTGACCGGATCGCGACCCGCGTTCGTGAGCTCCATCAAGCTCCCGGCGCTGTTCGGTTCGCTTCCAGAGATCGTGCCGGAAGCAAACACGTCGCCGGTGCGCGTCGCCGCCCCGTTCGCGGTCAGGTGCGCAAGCTGTTGCGCCATCGACCAGTAGAGGCCACCGGCCCCCATATGGCTGATCGCGGTGCCGTTCAAGGCGAGCTCGAAAGAGATCGCGAAGTTCCGCGGCTCTGCTACCGCGAGATATGGCGCTGGCGCGGGGTCTTGAGGTGGGCCTGGGACCGCGTAGGCCTCGAGAGACGAAAGCGGCACCACCCACGGCGAGATCGACGTGGCAAAAGACTTGCCGAGAAACGGCCCCAAGGGCTGGTACTCGAAGGACTGGATGTCCCGTGCGCTCCAGTCGTTCACGATCACGACGCCGAAGACGTGGTTCTTCGCGTCGTGCGCGGCGATCCTGCCCCCCCGCTCGGACCCGACGCCGACGACGAAGCCGAGTTCGACTTCGACGTCAAGGCGGGCGCTCGGAACGAACTTGGGATCGCCGTCGGCCTTCACAAGACCCGACGGGCGAAAGATCGGCGATCCCGAGACGACGACCGTCGCCGACCGGCCGTGATATCCAATCGGCAGGTACTTCCACGCCGGGGGAAGCGGATCCGATCCTGGTCGCAACATGCGCCCCATCGCCGTCGCGTGCTCTTCCGAGGCGTAGAAATCGACGTAGTCGGCAACTTCGAACGGCAGCATGAGCGTCGTCTCGTCGATCGGAAATACCGCGTCAACCGCTGGGTCTGAAAGGTGGACGGCGATCTCGGTGCGCGTGCTGGCCCACGCGTCCGGCCCGAGCGCCATGAACGCGTTGAGCGAACCCGAATCGAAGACGTGGCGGGGAACGCTGAGGCCATCGAGCGCAAAAAGATCGATTGCGTTGCGCTCGTACGCGACGACGACGTGGCCGCGTTCGTCGACCCCGAACGCCAAATCGTCGGGACCGAACCCGGAGTGGTGCTCCTCAGGCATCGAGCTTCGCGAGCTGATCGGCGTGCTGCTCATAGTGCCCGACGAGGAACTCGTCCAAGAATCGGCCGATCTCCATCGTCTTCAGCGTCGGGTGCTCTCCGAGGCGCGCCCAGTCATGCGAGTCCATCGTCGAAACCAGCGCCCGCAGCTCGTCCATCGCGACCCTCGCTGTCTCGAGCTGGCGGAGCGGCTCGACGGCGCGATTTGTCGCGATCGCCGCGCTCCGACCAGGGTCGGTCTTCGTCCGTCCGAACGGCACTGGCCGAGCGCCCGGCGCGTCGAGGATCTTTTTCAGCTCGCTCAGCCAGTACGCCCCGAACTCGGCGATGTGCGCCCAGGCCTGACCATCGTCCCAGCGCTCTTCGCCGCCGGGGTCGGGATCGGTCAGTCCGTGGCGTCTCGCGCCGCCAGCGAGCGCGCCGAGCCGCTCATCGACCGTGTCCAGGCGATCGAGCCATTCCGCGACCGCTCGACCTTCGACCCCCGTCGGCAACACCCAACTGGCATGGAGTTGTTCCGCCATCTCGCTCTTCGCGATTTCGTCGAAAGCGCCGACGAACCGATCGACTTCCTCCTCGTCCCCCACGGTGACGCGTACGCCGATTCCCGGGAACGGGCGGGTGACGACGCCACGGCGTTCCAGTTCACGGGCGAACTCAGCGCTCATCTCGGCAGCGGGCAGGTAGACGAAGTTCGCCTGGGTGTCAGGAATCGACCATCCACGATGACGAAGCTCGCGGCTAAGACGAGTCCTTTGTTCGAGCACCGAAGACACGCGCCGATCGAGCTCATCTTCCGCGTCGAGGGAAGCGAGCGCGGCGATCTGGCCGAGCCTGTTCACGGCGAAGGGCGTCAGCACCTTGTCGAGCTCGACGACGATCGGCTCCGAGCAAAGCGCGTAGCCGACCCGCAATCCCGCGAGACCGTGCGCTTTGGAGAACGTGCGCAAGACGACGAGATTCGGGTACTCGGCGAGCATCGTCGTCGCGTCGATGAGATGTCGGCCGTTCGCGAACTGCGAGTACGCCTCATCGACGACCACGACGCATCCGGCGGGCACCGAGTCGACGAGGTGGGAGAGGTCTGCCCCCGGCATCGCCGTGCCGGTCGGATTGTTCGGTTGCGCGACGAGCACGAGGCGCGTCTTGTCGCTCAACTCCGCCACGAGGCCGTCCGCGTCGTGCGTCAGGCGTTTCAGCGGCACGCGCCTTGGGACGCCTTCTGCGAGCTGGGTGAAGATCGGGTAGGCCTCGAAGGTGGGATCGGCAAAGATCACCTCGTCTCCGCGCGACACGTAGGCCAGCGCGAGCTGCTGCAAAAGGCCGACGGTCCCGCAGCCGACCGCGACGCGACTCGGGGTCGTTCCGTGTTCGAGCGCGATCCGCTCCCGTAACGCGTGCGCCAGATGATCCGGATAGCGGTTCGCATCCTCGATCGCCGACACGATCGCCTTTTTCACGCTCGGCAAGGGCGCGAAGGGCAGCTCATTCGACGCGAGCTTGATCGCGCCCGACAGCCCGTAGTCAACCTCAGCTTGCTCCGCCGATCGACCCGGTCGATATGACGGCAGGGATTCGACTGCCGGACGCGCCCGGGGGGCGCCTCGGACTTTCTCGGTCACAGGTTCCCGCGCCGTGCCTGCTCTCGCTCGATCGCCTCGAAGAGCGCCTTGAAGTTGCCCTCTCCGAACCCGGTCGCCCCTTCGCGCTGGATGACCTCCATAAAAAGCGTCGGTCGCTCGGCGAAGGTCTCGGAGAAGATCTGCAGCAAGTAGCCGCCGGTGTCCTTGTCGACTTCGATGCCGAGTCGCTCGAGGTCCCCCCACGGAAGGTCGAATTCGCCGCATCGCACCTTCGCGTCCTCGTAGTACGTCGACGGCATGTCCAAAAAGCGCACTCCTCGTTCGCGCAACGAGGCGATCGCGCCAATGATGTTGGGCGTCCCCATCGCGATGTGTTGTACGCCGGGGCAGCCGTACGCCTCGAGGTACTCGGTGATCTGACTTTTCCTGAGACCAGGCGCGGGCTCGTTGATCGGCATCACGATGCCCTTGCGGTTGTAGACGACCGTCGACCGCAGCGCCGAGTACTTCGTCGATATCTGCGCTGCGTCGAAGTGCTTCATCTCCTCGAAGCCGAGGACGTTCATGTACCACTCGACCCACTCGTCGAGGCGCCCCTCTTCGACGTTCCCAACGACGTGGTCGATGGACTGCAGACCGGCCGGCCGGCCGACGGGCCGGAGCGGAAGGCGCTCCGAGCTGAAGCCCGGCCCCCAAGCGCCGCTCCATTGCGAACGGTCGACAAAGACGTGTCGCGTCTGGCCGTATGCCTCGATCGCAGCGGTCGTCAACGCACCCTCGTCGCGCTCGACGGTGCGCGGCTCTTGGACCTCCCGTGCCCCGCGGCGGGTCGCGGCGTCGAGCGCCGCCTCGGGATCAGCGACACGCCACGCGAGGTTCCTCACGCCGTCCCCGTGTTCGAGGACGTGTCGTCCGACCTCGGAGTCATTGGAAAGACCCGCCGTGACCATGAGGCGGATGTCGCCGTGCTCGAGCAGGTACGAGACCCGATCGCGAACCCCGGTTTCGGGCCCCGAGTAGGCCGTGACGTCGAAACCGAACCCCGACGCGAGCCACGCCGTCGCCGCCCGAGCGTTGCCGACCCAGAACTCGAGGTGATCCCACTCGACGATCTGCGAGGCGACGCTTGAGGTGTCTTTCGTCGTCGTTTGTGTCATGGGTCTATCGAACCCGGGTACCGCGTCCGGGTCAATACCTTGGGCTAATGTTATACAGATCAATCAGCAAATAAGGACTACTTTGCGCAAATGAGTCAGCAAAGTCCGCTCGACGACATCGATAGGCGCCTTCTCGACGCGCTCTCGGAGATGCCGCGGGCAGGGCTCGTCCAAATCGCCCGACGGGCAGGAATGGCACGCAATACCGCTCAGGCCCACCTCGATCGGATGATCGCGAATGGTGTGATCGTCGGCTTCGGTCCCGAGATCGACCTCGGCCGCGTGGGCTACGGAGTCTCGGCGATCGTCTCGTTGGAGATCGCCCAAGGTCGGCGCGGGTCGATCGACGAGCACCTGTCGGCGATTCCCGAGATCGTCGAGGCGTGGATGACGACAGGCTCCTCCGACCTTTTGTGCCGCGTCGTCGCGCGCGACAACGACCATCTCGGACACGTCATCGCAGAGATCCTTGAGGTTCCGGACGTGACCCGGACGACGACGTCCTTGCTGTTGTCGACCCCGATCGCACCACGCAGCCTCCACCTCGTCACGCACGACGTCTGAGAAGGCCGCGACGACGGCGCGCATTTACAACGCGACGCGGTGGTCCTCGAGCAAGAGCACGGTCTCCGAAGATCTAACCGCGGCCATCGCCTGAAGGCGTTCGAGTACGACGTCTCGCAACTCTTCGACGTCGCGCGCCCGAACGACGAGGGCGAAATCGAATTCCCCGGCGGTCATGCCGAGCCACTCGACGCCGGGCAACGAGAGCAGCTCCGGCGCCACTTCCCGCCATCGGGGTTGTTCGACCCGGATCAAGACGAGTGCGGACAGTGCCTTGCCAAGCTTCACCGGATCGACACGCGCGCTGAAGCCGAGGATCACGCCTCGCGCCCGCAGGCGCGCGAGACGCTGGTACGCGGTCGCCCGGGAAACATTCACCGTCCGGGCGAGCTCGTTCACCGACTGGCGACCGTCTGCGACCAGGCTCGCGACGATCCGCTCGTCGACGGAGTCGAGCGGCTCGTCCAGCAGGGCTGGCATTTGGGGCGGCTCCTCTGGACGATCTGATGACATAAGTCGGATCGTAGGCTATTTCGTCTAGCAACAAGGCCATGCCATCGACGTTTCGCTGCCGATTAGGCAGAATTCCAGGCGAAAGGAGCGACTGATGGGCTACTCCGCGTACTCGCCGGTCACGGTCGGAGAAGACGGCTCGACCCACGTTGAGCTCTCCGACGACCACCCAGGGGTCTCTGACCCGCTGTACCGCGAACGCCGCGACGAGCTCGCCTCGATCGCCGCGAGTTGGCACGAAGGCCAACCGATCCCGAATCCCGACTACACCGACCAGGAACACGAGGTGTGGCGCATCGTCTCCGACGCGCTCGGAGACCTGCACGAGCAATACGCCTCCGAGTCGTTCCAGCGGGGCAAGGCCGACCTCAAACTGACGACCGAGTACATCCCCGGCCTCGAGGAAGTGACCGCCGGACTCGAACCGCTCGCCAACTTCCGTTACCGACCGATCGCCGGACTCGCCCCGGTGCGCGACTTCTACGGCTCGTTCTCAGATGGCGTGTTCTGGTCGACCCAGTACCTGCGCCACCCGTCCGTGCCGCTCTACACCCCCGAGCCTGACATCATCCACGAGGTCATCGGGCACGCCAATCAGATCGCCGATCCGGTGGTCGCGCGCATCTACCGACTCGTCGGCGACGCGGTGCAGCGCACGAAGAACGAGGACGCATTGAAGTTCTTGTCGCAGGTGTTCTGGTTCACGATGGAGTTCGGTGTCGTGAAAGAAAAAGGTGGGCTGCGCGCATACGGCGCCGGCATCTTGTCGTCCGTCGGCGAGACCGAGACTTTCCGATCGGCGACGGTTCGTCCTGTCGACCTCGTCGAGATGGGCACTGTCGACTACGACATCACCCACTATCAGCCGCTGCTGTACGGCTTCTCGTCTCCGACCGAGCTCGAAGAAGTGCTGACCGATTTCTTCTCGCGCTTCGACGACGCGTACCACGAGGAGCTGCTCGCGAAGGCGAGCTGAGCGAACCTACCGGCCTTCGGCCGTGGAACACCAAGAAGTGACCCGCCGCCGCGTCCGCGTCGTCATCTCGGGCAGGGTGCAGAACGTGTTCTTCCGGGCCACCCTCGCCGAGGTCGCGCGCGATCTCGGTGTCGACGGATGGGTGAAGAACCGTCCCGACGGCTGCGTGGAGGCCGTACTCGAAGGCGAGCGGAAAAAGGTCGAAAAAGTCCTCGAGTGGGGCCGGAAAGGGCCGCCGCGCGCCCGAGTCGACGGGTTCGACGTCAGCGACGAAGAGCCATCAGGAGAAAGCGGCTTCTTCGTTCGTTAACGACGCGCTCGGACAGACCTCGGCCGGGGCGACCGACGGGGTCTCGGCCGCAACGCGATCTGCATCGATCGCGGACGGACGTTTCACCCAAGTCGCGGCCACCGAGCCCAAGAGGATCAGCGGAAAGCCGAGCGCCAATCCGAGGCTGAACGGCTCGTTGAGGGCGAGCACTCCGAGCAGGATCGCGACGGCCGGATTGACGTACGTAACGACGACGGCGCGAGCCGGTCCGATCTCTTTGATCAGGGCGAAGAACAGCATGAACGCGATCACCGTGCAGAGGACGGCGAGGGCGACGATCGACCACGCCGTTTCTGCGTGGAGGCGCGCGGGAAGGTGGGTCACCCCGAAGGGGAGGTACGCGAGCGCGGTGAGAAGGACGGACGCCGCCACCACCTCGAACGCGGGGACATCCGCCAGTTTGCGACTGACTATCACCGGGGCCGTGGCGTAGCCGATCGCGCAGCCGAGTAGCTCGAAGATCGATACCAGGTTCGTCCCCGAGACGTCGACGCCGACCAGCACGACGACACCGACGACGCCGACGAACAGACCTGCGATGCGTCTGCGCCCGAGCTTTTCCGTGCCGAGCGAAACCGCGATGACCGCGGCAATCAAAGGGACGATCGCGATCACGAGCCCCGTGAACGAGCTCGCCACCTTCTCCTCCGCGTTGGCGAGCAACAGCCACGGGATCGCCATTTCGCCCGCCGTGTAACCGAGCAACGGAAGCAGATGTCCCCGGAGGCTGGTCCACCTTCGCCGACGGATCGCGATCGGAACGAGGATCGCCGATGCGAGCGCGGTGCGGAGGAAGATCAGCGTCCCAGGTTCGACGTCGCGCACCACGATCCGGATGAAAAAGTACGGGAGCCCCCAGATCACCCCAACGGCGATGAACAAGATCCACGCGCGTTTCGACATCTGTGAAGACCCGCCGTCTCCTGCCTCGGAAGCCCGCACGGCCTGCTCGTGATCGCCCGGGCGCTCCCCTCAACGGTACGGGGATTTCGCCAGACATCGAACCGAGCGTCTTGACCCGGTCGCCGACCACAGAATGGAGACGTGTTCAGCTCACCCACGCTCACCGGTCGATATGTCGCCTTGGAGCCGCTCTCGACCGACCACATCCACGGCCTCGTCGAGGCGGCGGCGGAAGACCGCGCGAGCTTCGCCTACAGCTCGGTTCCAGAAGGAGACGCGGAGTTCGGCGAGTACGTGGAGCACAACGTCGAGCTCGCACGTAGTGGCAGGCAGATCGCCTTCGCCGTCCGACGGCTGGCGGACGGTCGGATCGTCGGCTCCACGCGCTTCATGGACCTGGAGGTCTTCGAGTGGCCGCCGCCATGGCCGCCGGGGGTGACGCACGGACCCGCGCCCTCCGACGATCGGCCGCCCACAGTCGCCGAGATCGGGGGCACTTGGTATTCGGCGGCCGCCCAGCGGACCGTCGTGAACACAGAATGCAAGCTTTTGATGCTGAGCCACGCCTTCGAAGTCTGGGGCGTTTTGAGGGTCACCTTGAAGACGGATTCGCGAAATGAGCGCTCGCGACGGGCGATCGAACGGATCGGCGCTGTGTTCGAGGGGATTCGCCGGGTGCACGCCCCGGCGGTCGGTGGCGGAACTCGCGACACCGCCTACTACTCGATCGTCAAGGACGAATGGCCCCCGATAAAGGCTCGACTCGTCGACTGGCGAGAACAGATCGCGAGCCGCTGAGCGGGCGCGACGATCAGGCTGCCCGCTCGATTTTCAACAACAGCGACTCCAAGAGCAGCCGCTCATTCACGTTGCGCCGCAGGCGGGAAGATGCCGCCTCGATCTCGCGATTGATTTCGACGAGCGAAGCGATGCGCGACGGGGCGGCTCGCTCTGAACCGAGACGGGCGCGAAACGTTGCCAGCAAGAGCGCGAGACCGGCGCGCAACTCATCGGTGCGCACCCGTCGCAGCTCACGGCGGTGACGATCTTCTATCGCCTTGCGGTTCGGCGTCCTTTTCAGGCCAGCGTCCTTCGCGCGCTTGTCCGCCTCCTCGACCTCGACCTCCTGCTGGGCGCGCAGCACCTCCACCAGTCCTTCCCCGGCCTCGACGAGTTCGTCGGCGAGGCAAGCGATCGAAGCGCCCGTCCCGTCGAGCCGGTCGGGGATCGATCGCCATCTCGCCTCGCGCTCAACAAAACCAGGGTCCGCAGCGAGCAGCCGCGCCCGGTCGAGGCTCCCCCTCGCGCCGGTCGCCGCCGCCAGCGCGACCTCGTGCCCGACTCCTTGCGACATGAGCGCCTGCGCGATCGCGTCGATGTCAATGGGGATGAACTCGACCTCGACGCAGCGGCTGGCGATCGTCTCGAGGGGACGAGTACGAAGGTCGGCCAATACGACGATCACCGTCGTCTCGGGGGGCTCTTCGATCGTCTTCAAAAGGGCGGTTCCCGCCTCGTCGACGAGATGGAATTCCGTGAGGACGAGCACCTGACGATCGGCGACCTTCGGCGTCAACTGGGCGAGCTGAACGATCTCGCGCGCCTCTTCAACCGAGATCGACGCGCCTTGTCTCTCGACGACGACGAAGTCGGGATGGGATTCCTCGAGCACGGACGCGCATACCTCGCACTCGCCGCACCCTCCATTCGGACAGATGAGCGCGGCCGCAAAGGCTCGGGCCGCTTCGCGCTTTCCGGACCCGGACGGACCGAGGAACAAAAAGGCGTGAACTGGTGAGTCGACGAAACTCGCCAGCGAGACTTGCGCCCGCGGTTGTCCGACGATGCGGCGAAGTACGGGGTGGGCGGCACGGGCGTCGGTGGTTGACGTGGCCGCACTCACGACTCTACGGCCCAGCGGGTTTCAAAAAGGCGTTCTTCGAGCGCCGCGCGAACGAGGTCGCGGACCTCGTCAACGGACGCCCGCGCGTCGACGACGACCCACCTGTCCGGGTCCGCACGAGCAAGCTCGAGATAGCCGTCACGGACGCGGGCGAAGAACTCGACGTCTTCGCCTTCGATGCGGTCTCGCTCACGAGACAGACGTCCTACCCCGATCCGAGGATCGAGGTCGAGGAGCACGACGACGTCGGGTTCGAGTCCGGATCGGGCGAGTTCGTCGGCCGAACGGATCGCCCGGAGATCGAGACCTCGCCCATATCCCTGATAAGCGAGCGTGGATGCCGAGAAGCGATCGCAGACGACGTCGCGACCGCCTTCGAGCGCCGGACGGATCAGCCCTGTCACGTGCTCGGCCCGAGCGGCGAGCATCAGCATCAGCTCGGCGCGCGCGTCGACGTGTGCGACGCTTCGATCGAGCAGTATCTCGCGCACCCGCTCGCCGATCGCCGTTCCGCCGGGCTCTCTGGTCAGCAATGCCCCGATCTCATTGGCGAGCAACTTCGCCTGCGTCGTCTTACCGCTTCCCTCTCCGCCCTCAAAGACGATGAACCGTCCGGCACGGACCATCACCGAATCAATTCATCTCGTGGGATCGACCGAGGGTCACGACGAGGGATCGAGGTCGTCGGCGTCCTCCGCTGTTCGCGGACGAGTCGGCGGCTTCTTCTTCGCCGCAGCTCGCTTCTTCGTCGCCTTCTTCTTCGCCGCAGCTCGCTTTTTCGTCGCCTTCTTCGCTGCGCGCGGGTCGGCGCTTCGCAGGCCCTTTTGCCCGGCGCTCGGCGAGCAGCTCGGCGGCGCGCTCGAGCGTGATCGAGTCCATGTCGTCGCCGCGTCCCAACGAGGCGTTCACGCTGCCGTCGGTGACGTAGGGCCCGAACCGTCCTTCGCGAAGCACGATCTTCGCGTTCGTCTCGGGATCGACGCCGATCTCGCGCGCGGGGGTCGCCGCCTGGCGTCCGAAGCGCCGCTGCTTCGGCTGTGCGAAGAGCGCCACCGCCTCGTCGAGGTCGACCTCCAGGATCTGTTCTTCGCGCTCGAGACTTCGTGTGTCCGAGCCCCGCTGCAGATACGGGCCGTAACGGCCGTTGCGCGCAACGATCTCCTCGCCGGTGCTCGGATCGACGCCCACCGTCCTCGGCAGACGAAGGAGCTCGAGGGCTCGGTCCAGCGTGATCGTCTCCGGAGTCATCGACTTGAACAGGGACGCTCGAGGCGGCTTTGTCTTCGGGTTATCTTGCTCTCCGAGTTGCACATACGGGCCGAACCTTCCGGTGCGCACCGAGACGACGAGGCCGGATTCGGGGTCGGTGCCGAGCTCTCGGTCAGACGACGGCGCGGCGAGCAGTTCGAGGGCCCGACCGATCGTTAGTTCGTCGGGGGCGATGTCATTCGGAATCGACGCACGCTCTTCGCCGCGCTGCAAATACGGGCCGTAACGCCCGACGCGCACGACGACGATCTCACCGTTCTCGTCGGCGCCGATCGGGATCGAATTCACCTCGCGCGCGTCGATTTCGCCGAGGTGGTCGAGCACCGCGGCTTTCAGCCCGCCCCCTTCCTCCACCGTCGCGACGACGTCGCCTGCTCCGTTTCCACCACTCCCGTTCGTGCCGAAGTAGAAGCGCTCGAGCCAGGGAAGCGCCTCTTCGTCGCCTCGCGCGATCTCGTCGAGATCGTCTTCCATCGAGGCGGTGAAGTTGTAGTCGACAAGAGAAGGGAAGTAGCGCTCCAAAAGACCGACGACGGCGAACGCGAGGAACGACGGGACGAGCGCGCTCCCTTTCTTCCACACGTATCCGCGATCGACGACCGTTTGCAAGATGTTTGCGTAGGTCGAGGGACGGCCCACGCCGAGCTCTTCGAGCCGCTTCACCAACGACGCCTCGGTGAAGCGCGCGGGAGGCCGCGTCGAATGCTCCTCGGGGTCGAATCCCTCGATCGCGAGCGCATCGCCCTCGCTGACTTGTGGGAGGCGCCCCTCTTCGGCGCGCTCGTCCTCCTCGTCGTCGCCTTCGCGATAGACGACCAAGAACCCCGGCGTCGTGATCACCGTGCCCGCCGCCCCGAACTCGGTTTCCGTGCCGACTGGGGCGACGGGCGTGTCCTTCGTGAGGGCGCCGGATATGCGGAGGCGCGCCGTCACCCCGGTGGCGTCGATCATCTGTGAGGCGACCGTGCGCTGCCAGATCAGCTCGTAGAGGCGCTGACCGTCGCCGCTGAGCGCCGCCACTTCAGACGGCGTGCGGAAGGTGTCACCCGCCGGACGGATCGCCTCGTGCGCCTCCTGAGCGTTTTTTACCCGGCGGTCGTAGGTGCGGGGGCGATCGGGGATCGAGTGCGTGCCGTAGAGCCGACGGGCTTGCGCGCGCGCCGCGGCGAGGGCGGTGTCCGACAGCGTCGTCGAGTCGGTACGCATGTAGGTGATGTAGCCCTGCTCGTACAAGCGCTGCGCGACCTGCATCGTGCGCGAGGCGGAGAACCGGAGCTTTCGCGCCGCTTCCTGCTGGAGCGTCGACGTGATGAAAGGTGCAGCGGGCGAACGACGGTACGGCTTGGTCTCGACCGACGTGACGCGAAAGCTTGATCCATCGAGCGCAGACGCCAACGCGTGCGCACCCCCAGAGTCCAACAGCACCGGGCCGGACTCCGAGGCGAGCTCTCCGAGGGAGGTGAAGTCCGAGCCGGTCGCGACCGACCGACGTCCGATCGTGTCGAGTTCGGCCACGAACGACTCGCTTGCGTCGGTGCGGAAATGCCCCGTCAGGCTCCACCACGTCGCGGAGCGGAAACGCATGCGCTCGCGCTCGCGCTCGACGACGATGCGCGTCGCCACACTTTGGACGCGCCCCGCGGAGAGCCCTTGCATCACCTTTTTCCACAACACGGGCGAAAGCTCGTAGCCGTAGAGGCGGTCGAGGATCCGTCGGGCCTCCTGCGCGTCGACGAGGCGCCGGTCGAGATCCCGGGGGTGCGCGATCGCCTCGTCGATCGCCGGCTTCGTGATCTCGTGGAAGACCATCCGCTTCACCGGGATCTGCGGCGACAACACCTCGAGTAGGTGCCAGGCGATCGATTCACCCTCGCGGTCCTCGTCGGTCGCGAGATACAACTCGCTCGCGTTCTTCAAAAGAGAGCGCAGCTTCGAGACCTGGGTCTGCTTTTCCGGGGCGACCACGTAGAGCGGCTTGAAGCCGTTATCGACGTCGACACCGAGGCGTGACCACCGCTCGGCCTTGTACGCCGCGGGAACCTCCGCGGCTGAGCGGGGGAGATCGCGGATGTGTCCGATCGACGATTCGACGACGTAGTCGTCACCCAAAAAACGCGCGATCGTCTTCGCCTTGGCGGGCGACTCCACGATGACTAGGGGTTTTGGCATTCAGGCGTCCTCGGCGATCGGTGGGGGAGGTTAACGGCGACCTCGCTTGACCACCAACCATTCCGAGCAAAGAGCCTGGTGGGACGGCGAGGTGCCGTTGTCGACGGCCCCGCTGGCGTGTTCGATACAACGGTGCGCGAAGACATCTCGTCGGCATCGTCCGCGCCCAACTTGAACTGAGATGATCTAAAGAGGCGATGAGTACAGCGCTCGCAGAAGACACCGAAGACCTGGCGCTCGACGCGCTCGGCGAGGCGGCGTTTTTCGATCTCGACCGGACGGTGATCGCGAAGGACACGATGGCGGCCTTCGGCGGTCCGTTGCGGCGCGGCGGGCTCTTGCGACGGCGTTCGCTGATCGAGCTCGGTTTCGCTCAGGTCATCTACTTGATCCTCGGCTCTACCGAACAGCGACTGGAGCGGATCCGTCAGGTCGTCTTGAAGGTCACGCGGGGATGGGCGCGTGCCGACGTGGACGCGATCGTCGCCGACGCGCTCGAAACCGTCGTCGACCCGATCATCTACGACGAAGCGATGGACCTCATCGACGAGCACAGGCAGGCGGGACGTCGCGTCGTCATCGTCTCCGCGTCCCCCTCGGAGCTCGTCCGTCCGCTCGGACGCCACCTCGGCGTGGAGGACGTGATCGCGAGCGAAGCCGCGATCGACGAAAACGGCCGCTACACCGGCGAGCTCGCCTTTTTCTGCACCGGTCGGGAGAAGGCCGACGCGGTGCGGCTGTTCGCGACAAGAGACCAGATCGACCTCGAACGCTCCTATGCCTACAGCGACGCCTTCACCGACGTGCCGATGCTCGAACTGGTCGGACACCCAGTCGCGGTGAATCCCGATCGTGCGCTCGCCCGAGTGGCGACAGAACGCGGCTGGGAGACGCGGACCTTCATGCGTCCGGTGCGTCTGCGCGACCGGGTACGCGACCGGGTTCGTGCGGTGCCACCGAAACCGGCGATCGCGCTCGGGTCAGGAACGATCCTCGTCGGTCTGGCGGCCGGCGCGATCGGATGGTGGATGCGCTCGAGGCGCGAGGGCGGTCCGGACGAACCGGTTCAGCGCTCGGAGTGAGGAGTTATCTAGGCATCAGCCGGCGCGCCGCGATTGCCACGCAGCCGACGAGCAGCACCAAAATGATCAGCTTTTTCATCGCGTCCTCATCGTAACGGTCGCCGAGAAACTCAGACGGTCAGAAGGTCCCGGGCACCCGTGTCGCTCGAGGGGTGACGGAGCTTCGACATCGCGCGCGCTTCGATCTGGCGGATCCGCTCTCGGGTCAAGTTGAAGTGCTCGCCAACCTCTTCGAGGGTTCGTGGCTCTCCCCGGTCGAGACCGAATCTCAACCGCAGGATCTCGCGCTCGCGCTCGTCGAGGGGCGCCAACAAGCGATTGATCTCGACGGGCAGAAGTGCGGTCGCCGCCATCTCGAACGGCGACTCCGCGGAGCGGTCCTCGACGACGTCGCCAAGCTCGGCGTCGCCGTCTTCGCGCAAAGGCTCCGAGAGCGACAGCGGCTCGGAGCGGAACCGCAGCGCTTCGATCAACTTGTCCTCGGGGAGTTCGACTTCCGCGCCGAGCTCGGCGAGGGTGGCCGGGCGTCCGTACTTCAGTTCGAGACGCGCTTGGGCCTTTTGCACCCGGGCAAGCGTGTCGCCGGCGTGAACGGGCAGCCGGATCGTCCGTCCCGTGTTCGCGATGCCGCGGGTGATCGCCTGCCGGATCCACCACGTCGCATAGGTCGAGAACTTGAAGCCCTTGCGCCAGTCGAACTTTTCGACGGCGTGCATCAGACCGAGGTTGCCTTCCTGGATCAAGTCGAGCAGGGGTAAACCCGAAGCCTGGTATTTCTTCGCGATCGAAACGACGAGACGGAGGTTCGACTGGACAAAAGTGCGCTGGGCTTCGTCGCCCTGGCGAATGATCCGCCGCAGCTCGCGCCGACGCGCCGGGGTGACCTTCTTGCCCCCGTTCTCGATCTCATGCTCAGCCTCGCCGCGACGCTCAATCGCCTGCGCGAGGCGAACTTCGTCGTCTTTGGTGAGAAGTGGGTATTGACCGATGTCGGTCAGGTACAGCCGGACGAGATCTTCCTCGTCGCGTTCAACACGCTCTTTCGCCAATGCGGTCCGGTTCCTCCGTACTCACGTCCGGGCCGCCTCGTGCGTCCCTTCGCGTCATTGCAAGCGAAGCGGCCTTCGTCAGCGGCGATAGCGGGCCGTGATAGTGCACCCACCCCCCGATATCACTACGACCCGTTCGGCTCCGGCGTTCAGTGTAACGACGTAGTCAAGCGATCCCCCCAGGGACCTGACGTGGAGATTCCGCGAGATCGTGCGGCGGTACTTCGCCCAACGATCCGAAGGGTCCTTCGGACTTCTCGACAAGCGCGGCGACCTTGCGCGCACGCGAGCTATCCACGTTCGTCGCGCGAAGCGCGAGCCCGTCCGCGATGACACCTGAGACGTCGTCGCGACAGCGCCGGAAGGTTCTTCGTGCGGAGGTGTCCCCCGGACCGTCGGCCAGATCGCTGAGGGTGTCGTATGCGTCACGAAGCGCCGGATAGAAGACCCCCACGAGCGAATCGAAGGTCTCTTCGTCCTCTCCTTCTGCGCCGAACGCGGCAACCATTTCGTCGACTCCGCCGAGGCGCATCCGCTCGCTTGGATCGGTGAATCCTGCCGCGACCGGCAGACAGCTCTCCAACAATTCGGCGCGAAAGCCATGCGCGCGGCTCGCCCCGGCGAAGAACCCCGCCAGATTCGCGTCCGTTCCGATTGCGCGCGCCCCGATTGCGTGAAAACCCGCGATCTCGACGTATCGACAGCGCACAACGAATTTTGCGAGCGCGCTCAACGTCAACACGGCGCTCAGGACTTTGACTGTTCGAAGTGGTCGATGAATCCGTTCGTGATCGGCATTCGCCGGTCGCGCCCAAATCCTCTCGTCGTCACGCGCGGACCCGGAGGTGCTTGGCGCCGCTTGTACTCCGACTGGTCGACGAGCCGGTACACACGATGCACAAGCGACGGCTCGTATCCCTCGGCGATCAAATCGGCCGCGGAGCGGTGGTGCTCGACGTAGGCCTCGAGAATCGGGTCGAGCACCTCGTAGGGGGGCAAGGAGTCGTCGTCGCGTTGATTCATCCGCAACTCCGCGGAGGGTGGCTTCGAAAGCACCGACTCGGGGATCAGGGCTTTTCCTTCGACCTTGTTCCGTCGGTTGGCGAGCACGTAGACGAGTGTCTTCGGGACGTCCCTGATCACCGCGAATCCCCCCGCGGTGTCGCCGTAGAGCGTCGAGTACCCAACGGCCGTCTCAGATTTGTTGCCCGTCGTGAGGACGAGCCAGCCGAACTTGTTCGACAACGCCATCATCAACGTGCCGCGGATGCGCGCTTGGAGGTTCTCTTCGGTGATGTCCTCGGCGAGCCCGCGGAAGATCGGCGCGAGCAACCCCAAGTACGTCGCGTGGATCTTTTCGATCTCGATCACCTGGTAGTCGATGCCCAGGTTCCCGGCGAGCGTTTCGGCGTCCGATCGCGATCCGGCGGACGAAAATCGCGACGGCATCGATACGCCGTGAACGTGGTGCTTGTCGAGCGCGTCCGTGGCGATCGTCGCGACCAGCGAGGAATCGATGCCTCCCGAAAGCGCGACGACGACGTCGCGGAACCCGTTCTTCTCGACGTAATCGCGTGTCGCGAGCACGAGGGCCGCGTACACCGCGCCGTCCACGTCGAGCGGCACATATCGCGCAGGGGAATCGATCGGGCGACGTGAGTCTCTCGTTTCGGTGACGAGCACGCTCTCGGTCCCGGCGATCAGCTCTTCTTCGAGCTCCAAATCGACCGCCACGACGCCCTCGCGAAACTGCGGAGCGATGGCGACGGTCTCTCCGCCTGCGTCGACGACGACCGATCCGCCGTCGAAAACGAGCTCGTCTTGTCCTCCGACGAGGTTCACGTAGGCGATCGGTCGGTGCGACTCGGCGGAGCGCGCCTCTAGCACGTCGATCCGCTCGTCAAAGGCGCTCGAGCGGTACGGCGAGGCGTTCGAGACAGTGATGAGCGCCGCACCTCGCTGCGCGAGATCGCCGATCGGCCCGGGCTCCCACGCGTCCTCGCAGATCAGGACACCGACGGGGACGCCGCCGATCACGAAAAGCGGCGTGTCGCCACGTCCGGGCTCGAACCAACGCGCCTCGTCGAAAACGCCGTAATTCGGAAGGCACTGCTTGTACGCGCGCCCGACCAGTTCGCCGTGGGCGACCACGCCGACCGCGTTTCTCAAGCCCCCGTCCTCGAGTACACAACCGACCACCGCCGCGCACCGCCGCGATCGCGCCGCGACCGCGTCGAGCGCGCGCGCGCTCTCGCGGACGAACGCCGGCTCCAAGATGAGGTCCTCCGGCGGGTAGCCGGTCAAGCAGAGTTCGGGGAAGATAGCGAGGTCGGCGTCGAGGCTCTCCGCCTGCTCGAGTGCTCTGAGCACGGCCGCGATGTTGTGGTCCAGGTCGCCCACCGCTGCGTCGACTTGGCAAAGCGCGACGCGAAGCGAACTCACTCATTCATCGTACCGAGGTGACCTCGGCTTTTTGGTTGCCGGGTGCGACTCTCCGGGAAGGCGCGTCCCGAAGACCTGCGAGAATGGGATCGCAACAAAGGAGCGAGCGCCGGAAGGACGAACGATGGAGAGCCAGCGCGACTACGTGTTGAAGACGGTCGAAGAGCGCGGTGTCCGCTTCATCCAGCTTTGGTTCACCGACGTGCTCGGAACGCCGAAGACGTTCTCCATCCCGCCGGCTGAGTTCGAGAACGCGATCGACGAGGGAATGACCTTCGACGGCTCCTCGATCGACGGGTTCAGCCGCATCCAGGAAAGCGACGTGCTCGCCCGTCCGGATCCGGTGACGTTCCAGATCCTTCCTTTCAAAAGCGGAGCGGACTCGACGATCGCCCGCGTCTTCTGCGACATCACGAACCTCGACGGGAGCCCGTTCGAAGGCGACCCTCGCCAGGTTCTTCGTCGCGCGCTCGGGCGCGCGCACGAGCGAGGCTACGAATTCTTCGCCGCGCCAGAACTCGAGTACTTCTACTTCGCGAACTCCGACGCCCCGCCGCAGCCGCTTGATTCAGGTTCGTATTTCGAGCTCACCGTGGCCGACCTCGCGACGGACTTGCGCAAGCGCACGGTGCTCACGCTCGAGGACATGGGCGTTCCCGTCGAGTACGCGCAGCACGAAGACGCCCCGAGCCAGCACGAGATCGACCTCCGGTACACCGACGCCCTCACGATGGCGGACACGATCATGACGGTTCGTCTCGTTATCAAAGAGATCGCGCAGGAACACGGCGTGTTCGCGTCGTTCATGCCTAAGCCGCTCGCCGGCGTCCAGGGCTCAGGTATGCACACCCACGTGTCGTTGTTCGAGGGCGACAAGAACTCTTTCTTCGACGCGAACGACACCCGCGGGCTCTCCGACACCGCGCGACGGTTCATGGCGGGCCTGCTCGAACACGCGCGTGGAGATCACCGCGGTGACGAACCAGTGGGTGAACTCCTACAAGCGCCTCGTCTCGGGTTACGAAGCGCCGTTCGCGGTCTCGTGGGCCTACAACAACCGTTCGGCGCTCGTGCGCGTGCCGATCGTGAAGCAAGGAAAGACCGATTCGGCACGCGTCGAGTACCGGGCGCCGGATCCCGCCTGCAATCCATACCTTGCATTCGCGGTGATCCTGGCGGCGGGGTTGCGCGGCATCGAGAAGTCCTACGAACTTCCCCCCGAGGCGGACACGAACCTTTTCCAGGCGTCCGCGGAGGACTTGGCAAAGGCAGGCATCCCGCCTTTGCCGCGCACCTTGGACGAGGCGCTGAGTGTGATGGAGCGTTCGGAGCTCGTCGCGCAAACGCTCGGCGAGCACGTCTTCGAGTGGTTCTTGCGCAACAAGCGAAGAGAGTGGGACGACTACACGCGCCAGATCACGCCCTTCGAGCTCGCCCGGTACCTGCCGGCGCTCTGAGGGATACAGCGCCGCCCGACGAGACGATCCAAGTCGATGCAACCGATTCTTTGCTTTCCTGACCCGCCGTCACCCGAGCTGCAAAAGGCGCTCGCGATCTCCGGCTACCCGTGGTCCGCGGTCTCGGACACCGCCGCGGTCGCGCGAACCGAGCCCGCGGAGGGGTTCTCATGTGCGGTCGTTTCCGCGGTCGAGTCACCAGAACGCGCCCTCGCCTTCGCCCGCGTGATTCGCGAGCGCGAGACGAACGCGTTGCCGGTCTTGCTCGTCGTCGAGTCGAGCGCGCTGCGGATGCTGGAGCGCGAAAGGGACCTGTTCGACGACTTCGCCCTCGAAGCGTCCCTACTGGACGAGCTCGACGCGCGCCTCGCGCATCTTCTTTGGCGAACCGGCAGGACGAAGAATGCCGAAGTCATCGTTTATGGCCCGCTCGCGTTGAACCTCGAGACCTATCAAGCGGTCGTCGGCGGGCGTCCCCTCGACCTCACGTACATGGAATACGAGCTTTTGCGATACCTCGCCGCGCACCCGGGAAAGGTGTTCACGCGCGAGGCGCTCTTGTCCGCCGTCTGGGGATACGACTACTTCGGAGGTGCAAGAACGGTCGACGTCCACGTGCGTCGGCTTCGCGCCAAGCTCGGCGAAGAGAACGCGCACCTGATCGAAACGGTACGCAGCGTCGGCTACCGCTTCGGAACCTCGCGCTGGACGCCGTGAATACTCGTCGTCAGCGAGAACGGGTCACGTAAAGCGCGATCGCGTACGGCCCGCCCGGAACGTCGACGGGGGATTGCGCGTGCGGATGCGCGATTGAGATCACGACCGGGACGACCGAGTTCGACCCGGAGCAGACGACCCAGGCGGTCCCGTTTTCGATCGCCACCGACGACGGGGCGCTTGCGACGGGGACGGGCGTCCCGGCGGCTTCCGAGACGAGATTGATCGGTGTGAGCGAGTTCTGCGAGGGAAGCGTGGTCTTCGACACCGCGACCCAAGCGTCTTGGCCCGAGACCGCGATCGACTCGGGCGCTCCGGCGACGGGGATCGCGGCACCAGCCGTGCGCGTCGCGAGGGCGATCGTGGAGACGCTTTCAGAGCCCGAGTTCGCGACGAACGCCGTTCCGCCGGCGATCGCGATCGCGACCGGCGCGTTGCCGACGGTGATCGGGGGGAGCGAGTGTTTCGTCGATAGGTCGATCGGCGTCACGGTGTTGCCGATCGGGCCGCTCTGGCCGGTGACGATCGCCCCCGCGTCGGTGACATAGGCCATCTTCCCGTCGGGGCTGATCGCGATCGCCTGCGGCCCGTTGCCGACGGTGATCGGGCTCTCGGCCTTCCCGGACGCGAGATCGATCGGGGTGACCGTGTCACCGATCGGCGAGGTGCCCGCATCGGTGACGTAGGCGGTCTTCCCGTCCGGCGCGATCGCGATCCCGGCCGGGCCGTTGCCGGCGGAGATCGGGTGCCCCGCCTTACCGGTCGCGAGGGCGATCGGCGTCACCGTGTTCGCCGTGTAGCTCGTCACGTACGCCGTCTTCCCGTCCGGCGTGATGGCGATTGCGTCCGGGAACTCACCGACTCGGACGCGTGGCAACACTTCGGGGGGCACGCTCGAAAGCTGGATGCGTTCGACGCTGTCGCCGGTGCCTGCCGACGCTCCGGCACCGATCACGGTGACGAGACCGAAGACCTCGGGCGGAAGCGGAGGAAGCGTCGTCGTCGAGTGCGCGGACGGACCCGACCCGCATGCCGCGAGGAATATCGGGATGATGCCGAAAAGGACAGCGACGCGGGACGGAGCTTTTCCGGGCACGCTCATCTGCCCGGCGCGTACACCCACGCCTCGATCTCGACGCTCGCGCCAAGCGGCAGCGCACTGACGCCGATTGCCGAGCGCGCTGGGCGATGCGCACCGAATCCCGCCGCGTACGCGGAGTTCATCGACGCGTACTCGCCCATGTCGATCATGAAGACCGTCGTCTTCACAACGTCCGCCAGGCCGTGATCGTGCTCGCCGAGCAGCTTCGCGAGGTTTGCGATCGCTTGGGTCAGCTCAGCCGCGATCCCCCCGTCGACGATCACGCCCTCTTTCATCCCGAGCTGTCCCGAACAGATCAGGAAATCACCGGCGCGAACGACCGGCGTGTAGGGGGGCGAGGAGGGCGGTGCCTTGTCGCTCAGGAGAAGGACGACCCGCAGCCGCAGGTGCGGCTGGCGGTGGGGTTCGTGATGTGGAAGCCCGCTCCCTGCAGGCCGTCGCGATAGTCGAGCGTCGAACCCTTGATGAGCTGCGCGCTCTCTAGGTCGACGACCACCCTCACTTTTCCGAAGCTGCGCACGACGTCGTCGTCCGCCACCTCAGTGTCGAAGAACATGTCGTAGCTGTAGCCCGAGCACCCGCCGGGCCGGACGGCGACGCGCAGCGCGAGCTGATCGGCGTCGCTCTCCTGCGCGAGCAGCTCGGTGACCTTGTCGATGGCGGAGTCGGTGAGGGTCACCGGGCTCGGTCGCTGGCCAATCTTGACGTCAGTGACGATGCTCAATTGCCATCTCCTCTTCCAGAACCGCCTCGATCGTACCAACCGGTCGCGCCAATCGTGCACGTCGCGGGGCCCGGAGGCTGCGAATTTGGCCTTGTTAACATTCTTGCGTGGCCAACGACCGCGAACCGCGGAACGGCCCGACGGATGAAAAGTTGCTCGCCGCGTTGCGCGGCGTCGTCGATCCCGAACTCGGCGAAGACGTCGTCAGCCTCGGGATGGTGCGCTCGGTCAATCTCGAGGACGGAACTGCCCACGTCGAGATCGCGCTGACGATCGCCGGGTGCCCGCTCCGCACCCAGCTGCGTGACGACGTCACCCGCCACCTCCTCGCGCTCGACGGGGTCGGAGAGGTTGAGGTGACCACCGTCGAGATGGGGAAAGAAGAGCGGGCGAAGGTCATGTCAACCGCACGCCGGCTCGCCCAGCGCCGAGCCGTTGCAACCGGATTTCCCTCGTCGACGCGCGTCCTCGCCGTCGTCTCCGGAAAAGGCGGCGTCGGAAAGTCCTCGGTGACCGCCGCGCTCGCCGTCGCGCTCTGCCGCAAGGGCTTTCGCGTCGGGCTCCTCGACGCGGACATCTGGGGGTTCTCGATCCCGCGTCTTTTGGGGGTGAAAGGTCCGCTCGCGGTGCGGCAGAAAAAGATGGTGCCGGCGAGCGTGCCTGTTGGCGCGTCGGAACTCAAGGTCGTGTCGATGGGATTCTTGTCGAACGAGGAAGAGGCAATCATGTGGCGCGGCCTCGTGCTCGCGCGGGCGGTACAGCACTTCTTGGAGGACGTCGATTGGGGGCCGCTCGACTATCTCCTCGTCGACATGCCCCCAGGCACCGGGGACGTGCAGATGGCGCTGGCGCGCATGTTGCCCCGCGTCGAGTTCCTCGTCGTGACGACGCCGTCGTCTGCCGCGGCGAAGGTGGCGCAGCGCGCGGCGGACATGGCGCGCAAAGGGAACGTACGCGTCGCCGGCGTAATCGAGAACATGGCACCGTTCGATTGCGAGGACGGCCACCGGCACGCGCTCTTCGGCGAAGGCGGCGGCGCCGAGCTCGCGCGCTCGATCGGGGTCGAGCTCGTCGGCTCGCTGCCGATCGACCCTGCGCTCTCGGCGGCCGGAGATTCCGGCGGCTTTGCCGCTCTCGACCCGAAAAGCCCGTCCGGACTCGCTTTCGACGAGATCGCGAAGCGCCTGGCGAGCGACATCGCGCCGGTCGTCGAGATGTCGGGCTGCAGTGCGCGCCTCATCGACCGCGTCGAATCCCGCTTGTCGCGCTCTGCCGGCTGAGGTTCAGCCGACGCGCTCGATGAGCTGCTTGCGCTCCATTTCGTTGAGACCGCCCCAGATGCCGTGCGGCTCGCGGATCCGCACCGCGTAGTCGAGGCATGGGCGCTTAACCGGGCAGGAAGCGCACATCGACTTCGCGATCCGCTCGCGCTCTGCGCGTTCGTCCTTGGACTCCGCGTGGGCGGGCGCGAAGAACACGAAGGCCTGCGGGCCACGGCACAGCGCCTTCAGCTGCCAGGCCTCTTCGGGTCGCACCGCGACCGCCACGGTCCCTCCTCGCCCCGCGAAATGGCGGGTCTCGCCGGGTCGGCGGGCGGCGCCGCGCCTGCGGCTGGCCGAACGGGCCGGCGACAGCGCGGAGGCTACCGCCGGCTCCTAGGCGTGACAAGAGGGCGTGCCAAAACTTCCCTGGTCGTGGAGGCCGAATCGACCGGCAGTCGATAAGGTCAGCGAGCCATGGACCTCGGCGACTTCTGTCGACGAGCCCACGTCGTCATCGTCGTCGGAAAAGGTGGCGTCGGAAAGACCGTCGTCACCGCCACCTTCGCCGAGGTCGCCCGCCGTCAGGGACTCGACGTCGGTCTCATCGTCTTGGAGGAGTCCGAAGGGCCGGGCAAGTTGTTCGATTCTTCCGGTTCCCTCACCTACGACGAAGTAGCCCTCGTGGGGAAAGATGGCGGCGCGGGTCGGATCCGGGGCCGCCTGCTTACGTCGGACCTCGCGCTCCTCGACTACCTCTCCACCCACGGGCTGAACCGCCTCACCCAGCGGCTTCGCAGCTCGGGAGCGCTCGAGGTGGTGGCGACCGCGGTGCCCGGGCTGCCGAGCGTCTTGGTACTCGGAAAGATCCGCCAGCTGGAACAGGCCCGCGAATACGACCTGATCGTGGTCGACGCCCCGGCGACGGGGCACGCCCTTTCCTTCCTCGAGAGCGCGGGCGGACTCGCCGACGCCGCGAGATCGGGACCGCTCCACGCGCAGGCTGCCTGGGTCGCCGAGATGCTCACCGACCCGGCCCGCTGCGAGGTGATCGTCGTCACCCTGCCAGAGGAACTGCCGGTGAACGAGGCGGTCGAGACCGCCTTCGCGCTCGAGGACCGACTCGGCGTCGCCCTCGGACCGGTCGTCATCAACGCCTGCTACCCGACGTTGTACGGGCTGGACGAGGAGCCCGCCGCGGCGGCATCTCGCGCCGGGATCCCGGCACCCGAACCCGAGCTCGCCGAGCGGATGCAAAGGGCGGCGGGGTTTCGCCTCGCTCGCCAGCGAACCCAGCGCGAGGAGATCGCACGCCTTTCTGAAGGTCTTCCGCTCGCCCATCTCGAGCTGCCGTTCCTCTTCGACGGGGTCCGCGGTCCGGACCAGCTTGCGCTGCTCGCCGATGCCTTCGGACGCGAGGTCGCCTCACTGTGAGCGGCGCTCTCGAGCGACTCGCCTCCAAGCGCGCGGTCCTTTTGTGCTGCGGATCAGGAGGAGTCGGCAAGACGACGACCGCCGCGGCTCTCGGCGTCGCCGCGGCGCTCGGCGGCCGAAGGGCCTGCGTCATCACCGTCGATCCCGCGCGTCGACTCGCCGACGCGCTCGGGGGTTACGACGTCGCGAACGAGCCGATAAAGGTCGCTGGGCCGTGGCAGGGCGAGCTCAACGCGGTGATGCTCGACGCGAAGACGACCTTCGACGCGTTGATCGAGCGCTACGCGACCGACGCCGAACAGGCGCGGCGCATCCTGTCGAACCGCGTCTACCAAAACCTCGCTTCCGTGCTCTCCGGCACGCAGGAGTACATGGCGACGGAGAAACTCTTCGAACTCCATCACTCGGGACAATTCGACCTCGTCGTCGTCGACACGCCACCGACTCGCCACGCCCTCGACTTCCTCGACGCGCCGAAGAGGCTCGAGGGGTTCTTGTCGAACCGCCTGTTCCGCGCCGTCGTCGCGCCAAAGGGTGCCTACTTTCGCGCCGCGCACGTTGCGAGCCAGGCGCTCGTGCGCTCGATCGCCAAAGCGACCGGGGCCGAGATCGTCGACGACACGATCGCGTTCTTCCAGGCGTTCCAGGGGATGGAAGAAGGCTTCCGTGAACGCGCCGCGCGGGTGGAGAAGTTGCTCTCCGAGGACGAGACGGGCTTCATACTCGTCGCCGCGCCCCGCGTCGACGCGATCGGGGACGCGGCGTTCTTCGCCCAATCGCTCCGGACGAGGTCGTTGCGCGTCGACGCCTTGGTCGTGAACCGAATTGTTCCGGACTTCGGACCAGCTCCCCCGGGAACTTCCGACGTGGGGGAATGGGCTTCGCTCGTGGAGAACCTCGTCGACCTCGCCGAGCTACGGAGATCAGAACAGGACTCCTTCGACGGCCTCGCATCGGCGGTCGAGCCGGCTCCGGTGGTGCACGTCCCGTACTTGGAACGCGACGTACACGACGTCGAAGGGCTCTTGCAGGTCGTTCGCTACTTCGAGTCTTGATCTGTACCTTTTGCTCATGTCACGGATCTTGATCGTCGCCGACGAGCGGGGACTGTTGAACGAGATCCGCGCGGGCACCGACGACGGGGACGGCGAGATCTTCGAAGCGCTGACCGCCAAAGAGGCCCTCAAGCTCGCGACGACTTATGAGCCAGACCTCGTCATCGCCGACAGCCAGATCCAGTCGATGGGTGGAGTCGCGCTGGCGTTCGACCTCGTGCACGAAGAGACCGGCGGACGACTCCCGCACATCCCGTTCCTGTTGTTGCTCGACCGCCGCGCGGACGTCTTTCTCGCCAAGCGATCCGGCGTCGAGGGATTCTTGGTGAAGCCGCTCGACCCGATCCGTCTGCGCCGGGCGAAAGAGGCGCTTTTGTCGGGCGAAAGATTCGTCGACGAGTCCTTCGCGCCGCCGACAATCGCCTGGACCTGAGGCCGCCGAGGTTGCGGTTGCGCCGACGACTCCGCCGCCATGCCGCCGCGATCGATGCCGCGCCCTCAGAACAAGAGCTGCAAATCACGAACGGACTGCGCAGTCTCAGGGAGTCGACGGCGCGCGAGGTGATGACGCCGCGCGTCGACGTCGTCGGACTCGCGGCTCCCGTCGCGTTCTCCGACGTCGCGCGCGCCGTGCGGCGGTCGGGCCACAGCCACTTCCCTGTCTACAAGGACGACTTCGACCACTTGCTTGGCGTGCTCTACGTGAAAGACCTCGTGAGCAGGGAGGTATCTGCGGACGAACGGGGGCGCAACGACGCGACCGTCGCCGGCGAGCAGATGAGCGAGCGCCTCAGGGAGCCTTACACCGTCCCCGAGTCGGGAGCCGCGCTCGAGATCCTCTCGGACATGCGCCGCAAACGGCGGGGCTTCGCTGTCGTCGTCGACGAGTACGGCGGGTTCGCTGGCGTGCTCACGATCAACGACTTGGTCTCCGAGCTCGTCGGCGACATCCACGACGAGTTCGACCGTGCGGCGAGCCCCGCGGTGATGCGCATCGACGACCGTCGGTTCTTGGTGGACGGCGCGTGTGGAGTCGACGAACTGAACGAGGAGATCGACGTCGCGATCCCCGAGGGCGAGTACGTCACCTTGGGTGGCTATTTGCTCGACGTGCTCGGCCACATCCCAGAGGAGTCCGAGAGCGTCGAGCTCGATGGCGCGACGTACCGCATCACCCGAATGGACCGCCGGCGGATCGCGAAAGTCGTGGTTGAGGTGCCTTCAACTACGCTTGCGCCGAACGACGCCGAACATTCGGCATCGGACGGGAAGTAGCGCAGCTTGGTTAGCGCGCAGCGTTCGGGACGCTGAGGTCGCGGGTTCGAATCCCGCCTTCCCGACCACAGGTTCCACCCGAAGCCGTCCGCGCGCGAACAAAGGGAGAGCGATGACCAAGCGGCTCTACGTGGCAACAAGCGCGGACGGCGTCGAGCGCACCGCCTCGGGCGAGATCGCGTGGCGACTCCCCGACGCAGCGACCGCTTCGGCCGGAGAGCCGACGTCGGCGTCTGTTTCGCTCACGCTTCGGCGCGCGGCGGGGCTCCTCGACGCGCTCGACGAGCAGGTTTTTCGGGCCGAAGCGCTCGGTGCCGAAAAGGATCTCGGCGACCGCGTGGAGACTGCTAGCGCTCGTCTCACATCGAAAGCGCACTGGGACACGAATTCCGCGGCGCGCTTCGCGATCGACTGCGCCGAGCACGCGCTTGCGGGCGCTCAGGACGCGAGGCTTCCCGACGGCGAGGAGCTGCAAGCGGTCCTCGCCGACGCGCGGGCGGTGCTCGATCGCGACAAGACCGAAGGCGAGGAACGGCTCGGATTCCTAGCTCGCATCGCAGCAGTACGGCGCCTGAGAAAGCTGCGCGATTCGCTCTCTGATGCCGTGTTCGCGTCGACGACCGCCGACTTGGGCGAGGACCTGGACGCGGTCGACGACCCGAAGTGGGCGACGCTTGCCGCGACACAAGAGGCGGTGCTCGCAGCGCTCGAAGCGGTCCGTCACGTCGCTATGCCGCGCTACGTGCGCTCGAGGGAAGAGGCAATCGACGAGCACCCCTCCGGCGAGCCCCCGATCTCCGGCCCGCCCATCATGACCCCGTGGGGCCCGATCTCGATCGGCGCGGAGCACGTCTCGCCGTACGAGCCGGCGTGGACCGCGGCGCGCGACGCGGCTCTGCGGGCAAGGGAAGCCGCGCGCGACGCGGGCGGCGACGAAGCACAGGCATCGGAACTCTCTTGGCAGGCCGCGCGCCTCGAAGAGGTTCTCGAAGCGAATTAAGCGTTCAACGTCTGCGGGTATGCGCGTGTCGCAGCACGCGGACGTCGAAACCGAGACCCGACGACAAATTCGCGACGATGCCCTGCACCGGTTCGACCATCCCCGTGTTGTTCGTCGCGAGCAAGCTCGTCCTAGCGAGACCGACGGCCAAGCGGTAGGGCTTCACGTGCAGCCATTCGGCGTACGCGAAGCCGAACAGCGCGTCCGGCGGGGAGTTCGGGTCGACGAGGCGCCAGTGCTGGAGCGAGATCCGGTAGAGGTTGTATCCGGCGCCCACGTTCTCCTGGGCGACCATGACGGACCCGGTCCCCGTCTTCTCATCGACCGAACTCGACGAGACGATTGCGACGTGTCCGTCGGTGTAGGCATCGAAGCCCGGAGCGTTCGAAAAGCTGATCACATCGCCCGAGACCGGAGCGTGAGCGGTCGCACGAGGGCTGCCGTTCACGTACAACGAGGTGTTCGGATAGGCCGAGTGGTAGTTCTCGGCGACTTGTTGTCCATTCGCGAGCACCGGTGCGAGCCCGTCGGCGACGGACAAGAAGCGCTCGGCGAGCTCGACGCACTGGAACCCCGTCGTCGCATTGAAGAAGTACCCCGTTGATCCGTACGGCCCAGGGATCGTCACGTACTGCCACGTCCCGCCGTCGTTCGGCGCCGGCCCGCAGATCGGGATGTCGGGCGACGTGCCCGTCCAACCGACGACGTTCGCTCCGTTCGACGTGCACCAGGAGGCGGTCGTGCCGACCATCGGCGACGCGCCGACTTGGGGGCTCGGACCGAGCGCGGCTGCGGCTCCGAACGCGCCGCACGCGCCGATCACCCAGCACGCGAGCGCGCGGACGAACCACCCTTCGACCACTGCCCCCTCCAAAAGCAAAACGGCCGCGACCTCTTCGGAGAAGCGTCGGAAGTCGCGAGCCGTGCCCGCCCAAGCAACCGCAGGACTGTAGGAAGTGGCACCCGCGTGCCGCAATATCGGTTTGATGACAATCCGATGACGGCCGCGTTCGCCCAGCTCGGAGGCGAGAACCGCTACGGTCTCGACACGCCGGGGACGCGAAAAGGAGGCCAATCAACCGATGGCGAGGGCTGAGAGCCGAGGGATCACCCCTCAGAGCGAGGACTTCTCCGCCTGGTACAACGAGCTCGTCTTGAAAGCCGAGCTCGTCGATCGCGGGCCCGTGCGGGGAACGATGGTGATCCGACCGTACGGATATCGAATCTGGGAGCTCCTCGTCGCCGAGCTTGACGCGAAGATCAAGCAGACCGGTCACGAGAACGCCTACTTCCCCCTCCTCATCCCCGAGGCGCACCTCAAAAAAGAGGCCGATCACGTCGAAGGGTTCGCGCCCGAGCTCGCCGTGGTCACCCACGCCGGCGGAGAAGACCTCGAAGAGCCGCTCGTCGTCCGGCCGACCTCGGAGACCGTCATCGGCGAGACCTACGCGCGCTGGATCGACTCGTACCGGGACCTGCCGCTGCTGATCAACCAGTGGTCGAACATCGTGCGCTGGGAGCTCCGGCCGCGGCTGTTGCTGCGGACGACGGAGTTCTTGTGGCAAGAAGGACATACCGCGCACGTCGACGAAGAAGATGCGACACGCGAGGTCCTCGTCGCGACGGGCTTTTACGAGGAAGTCGTCCAGGACCACTGCGCGATCCCGGTCATCGTCGGCGACAAGACGCCGACCGAACGCTTTCCGGGGGCTGTGCGCACGGTCACGCTGGAAGCGATGATGCGCGACGGCCACGCGTTGCAAGCGGGCACATCGCACTATCTCGGAACGAACTTCGCCGAAGCCTTCGACATCACCTACACCGGAGCCGACGGCGTGCGCACCTATTGCCACACCGCGTCGTGGGGAATGAGCACCCGCGTCCTCGGGGGGATCGTCATGGTGCACGGCGACGACCGCGGCCTGATCCTGCCCCCGCGGGTCGCGCCGCACCAGGTCGTCATCGTCCCGATCGGAAAAGACGAGGAGTTCGAAAAGACCGCCACGGCCGGACAGATCCTCGCCGACTCGCTGAGATCAAAAGGCGTGCGAGTCCACGTCGACACCCGGTCCCACGTCAGCGCGGGCTTCAAGTTCAACGACTGGGAACTCCACGGCGTCCCGATCCGCGTCGAGCTCGGTCCCCGAGACCTCGCCTCCGATTCCGTCGTCGTCGCCAACCGCCTCGAGCACACCAAGCAGTCCGAATCGACTACGGATTTCGTCGAATCGATCTCGGATCGCCTCTCTTTGTTCCAGTCCGCGCTGTACGAACGCGCGATCACCTACAGGGACGAGCACACAAGGCGCGTCGACAGCCTCGACGAGCTGGTCGCCGCGGTGGAGAGTGGATTCGCCTACTCCTTCCACTGCGGAGACGAGGCCTGCGAGCGTCGCTTCCAGGAACTGACCGGCGCCACGCCCCGCTGTATCCCGCGCGACGAACCGGATGCTGATGGGATCTGTCCGATCTGCGGAAAGCCCTCCGCCTACGGCAAGCGGATCGTTTTCGCCCACGCGTATTGACCCCGCGCGCGTAGATAATCCGTCAGGGATAATCCATCAGGCGGCGGTCCTCGCCTGCTCGAGCAGCTCTGCGATATCGATCGCGTTACCCGCCGCGCCCTTTCGCAAGTTGTCTCCGACGACAAACAGTGAGAGTCCGGAGGTAACCGTCTCGTCGCGTCGGATCCGTCCGACGAAGACCGGGTCCTTGCCCGCGGCGAGAAGCGGCGTCGGCACCTCGGCCAGCAGCACCCCGGGAGCGCGCTCGAGAAGGGCGCGTGCGTCCTCGGGCGAGATCGGATTTTCGAACTCGACGTTCAGCGACAAACAGTGGCCCGTGAAGACGGGAACCCGAACGCATGTGACGGTGACGCGAAGTTCGAGATGGCCGAGAATCTTGCGCGCCTCGTTGCGGAACTTCTCCTCTTCTTCGGTCTCGTCGCCGCCGTCAGACAGTGCGCCGGCCAACGGCACGACGTTGAAGGCGATAGGCGCCGGGAAGACACCCGATGTCGGGTGGTCCGCAGCATCGCCGTCGAACGCGAGCGAGGCAGCACGCGATCCCACTTCGCGCACTTCATCTGAGAGCGCGGCGGTTCCTTTCAGCCCCGCGCCAGAGACCGCCTGGTAAGTCGAGGCGACGATCCGGTGGATGTGCGCCGCGTCGTCGAGCGGCTTCAAGACCGGCATCGCCACCATCGCGGTGCAGTTCGGGTTGGCGACGATACCTTTCGGGATCGCTTGAAGCGCCTCCGGGTTGACCTCGGAGACGACTAGGGGGACCTCGGGGTCCATCCGCCAAGCCGCGGAGTTGTCGATCACGATCCCACCGGATCGCGCAACCTTTGGCGCGAGCTCTTTCGATGCGACACGCCCGCAGGAAAAGAACGCGACGTCGATTCCTCCGAACTCGGCGCGGTGCGCGTCCTCGACGACGATCGCGGTGTCACGCCATGGGAGCATCTGTCCCGCGGAACGCTCCGAAGCGAAAAAGCGGATGTCCTCGACGGGAAAGCCACGCTCGTCGAGCAGCTTGCGCATGAGCGATCCGACTTGACCCGTCGCCCCGAAGACCCCGACGCGCATGATCGTGACGCTAACGATCGCCGACGGTCAGTTCGCCTGGGCTGCCGAGAGCCCGAATGCCTCGTGCAACGCCCGCACGGCATCGATGACCGCGTCCTCGCGCACCGTGCAGGAGATGCGGATCGGCGATGTCGAGATCATTTCGATGTTGATCTCGTTGCTGGCGAGCGCCTCGAACATTGTCGCCGTGACGCCGGGGTGGGTCTTCATGCCGGCACCCACCAGCGAGACCTGGGCGATCTTGTCATCGACGCTGATCTCGCTCCCCCCGAGTTCAGAAAGGAGCGTCTGGGCGACTTCTCTCGCCACGGCGAGCTCGCTTCGCGGGACCGTGAAGGAGATGTCACTCGTCGCGCCAATCGAGCTCGACTGCACGATCATGTCGACGTTCACCGACGCGTTCGCGAGTGCGCGAAACAGCGCGGCCGCGATGCCCGGACGGTCCCGGATCCCGCTCACGGTGATGCGCGCCTCGGTCGCATCGCTCGTGACCGCGGAGACGATCGGCTGTTCCATTGAAGGATCCTCCTCGGTAATCCAGGTTCCAGGTTCCCAGGTGAACGACGAGCGCACATGGACCGGGACGTGGTGGTTGCGCGCGAACTCAACGGAGCGGTGTGAAAGCACCCGCGCCCCTGTCGAGGAGATCTCGAGCATCTCTTCGAACGAGACACGAGGGAGCCGCCGCGCACTCGGCACAATGCGCGGGTCGGCGGTGAACACTCCCGAGACGTCCGTGTAGATCTCACAGCGGTCGGCGTCGAGCGCGGCGGCCAGCGCGACCGCGGTCGTGTCAGAGCCCCCGCGGCCAAGCGTCGTCACGTCGCGGTCCATCGACACACCTTGAAAACCGGCGATGACGGGAACCGTCCCGCGCTTCAACGCCTCGCGAATGCGATCCGCGCGCACCTCGACGATCTTCGCGTTCGTGTGCGAAGTGTCGGTGATGATGCCCGCCTGGCTTCCGGTGAACGACGCCGCCTGGACATCAAGGTTCGCGAGCGCCATGCACAGAAGCGACATCGAGATGCGCTCACCGGCGGTGAGCAACATGTCGAGCTCGCGGCCCGGTTGGATCGTCGAGACTTCTTCGGCGAGCCGGATCAAGTCATCGGTCGTCTTCCCCATCGCCGAGACCACGACGACGGGGACGTCTCCTTGGCTCCTCGTCCACGCGACGTGATTTGCGACCTCTCGGATTCGATCTGCATCCGCGATCGAAGTCCCCCCGAACTTCTGGACGACGATCGGCATGAATCAAAGTTACTTGTGTCTACCTGCACAACTTTGCCGATACGAGTCGCTCAGCTCCTCAGAGAGGCTTTCGCATCTGGATCGAGACCTCCCCGTAGCCGAGCGAGCGGTAGAGGGACCGGGCGATGTCGTTGTCGCCAAAGACGTTGAGACCGAGGGTCGTGGCCCCGTGATCGCGGGCAACCGACTCGGCCAGCAGCATCGCCTCACGCCCGAGGCCGCGGCCGCGCTTTTCCTCGTCGATCTCGACGTAGTAGATCCACCATCGATCCACTTCTCCTTCAGCGGGTCCGAGCCACAACGCCCCGACGTCATCTCCGTCGACGACGACGTGTCCGACGTAGTGGCCCTCGGCGAGCTTGCCCCCAGGAAACACCAGGGAGTCCGACTGTCCGGCGTGCGACCTCGCTTGTTCCTTGGACATCCCGGACGCTTCGAGCTCTGCCGTAAATCTCGCCAACATCGACGCGTGGTACGCCTCGATCTCGTCGCGCTCGAATGGCCGGAAGCTCACGTCTCGTCGGTCCACATCCAATTGTCTCCGACTCGTCAACTCCTTCGTGCGACCAGTACCTTGTTGCGCCATGCCGAGTGAAAAGCGGGCTCGCCAACGCGCCCAACGTCAGGTGAAGCTCTCCCAAGCCCAAGTGCGGAAAAAGCGCGTCCGGCGCCTGCGCCAGGGAATCTCGGCCCTCGTCATCGCGGGACTCGTCGTTTTGGTGATCGTGCTCGTGAGCCAGCCCGCGAAGCCGAAAAAGGCCGCCTCCTCCACGACGACGACGACCACGACCACTTCGACGACCACCACCACGACGCCAAAGCCCGTTCAGGCCGTCGCTCCGACGTGTCCTCCCACCACATCCGCCGGCGCGGCAAAACGTGAGACGAAGTTCACCCACGAGCCGCCGATCTGCATCACCCGCGGGGTGACCTACGACGCGACCGTGACGACCGACGTCGGCACCTTCGTCGTCCAGTTGCTCCCGAGCGCGCAGCTGCGGGCGGTGGACAACTTCGTCTTCTTGGCTCGTTACCACTTCTTCAACGGGATCATTTTCCACCGAGTCATCCCGGGCTTCGTCGTGCAAGGCGGAGATCCCACCGGCAGTGGGTCGGGCGGTCCGGGATACGAGTGGACCGGCAACGAACCACCAAAGTCGTGCACCGCGGCGAAGAACTGCTACGCGCCCTACGACCTCGCCTACGCGGACAGCGGCAGCTCGACGAGAACGAACGGCAGCCAGTTCTTCATCGTGCTGCCAGGCGGCCAGGCCCAGCTCACCCCCAACTACACGTTGTTCGGCAAGGTGATCTCGGGGCGTGCCGTCGTGAACAAGATCGCCACCGACGGCTCGTCGACCGGTGTCCCGAAGGTCACGCATCACATGGTCTCGGTCACGATCTCCACTGCTGCTGGCTGATCCCAAACAAGGAGGACCCCGTGACGACCCCCTGCCCACCTGCTGACGGCGCCGCCGAGCGCAAGGCGAGTTTCGACGCGCCGCCACCGATGTGCATCGACCCCGCGCACCGCTATCTCGCGGAGATGGCGACCTCCAAAGGGACGATGCGCTTTTCGCTCGACCCGATCAATGCGCCGACGACGGTGAACAGCTTCGTCTTTCTCGCCCGCTATCACTACTTCGACGGGATCGTCTTTCACCGCGTCATCCCGGGCTTCGTCGCACAAGGCGGCGATCCGACTGGATCGGGATCGGGAGGTCCCGGATACCGCTTCGACGACGAGCTACCGAAGCCCGGCCGATACGAGGTCGGATCGCTAGCGATGGCGAACGCCGGTCCGAACACGAACGGCAGCCAGTTCTTCATCATCTCGGGCCCCCAGGGGGTGTCCTTGCCGCCGCTCTATTCGCTGTTCGGTCAGGCGGTGTCCGGTCTCGAGGTCATTTCGGCGATCGATGCCGTCGGCACCTCGTCGGGCAAGCCGCAAGAACGCGTCGCGATCGAGTCGGTGACGATCGAGGAATCGACCGACTAGTTGTAATTCCCAGTCACGTTGTTAACGGGAGCCTGCTTGCGGGTGGGCAGTCGCCGATTGCTGAATGGGTTCGAGACCAGTTGTAGTCCTCAACGAAGGTCTCGAGTGCGGCGAGCCGCTCGGCGTTTGTGTCGTAGCGACGCTGATAAGCCCATTCGTCGAGCATCGTGCGGTTGAAGCGCTCGGCTTTTCCGTTCGTCTGTGGTCGATAGGGACGCGTGACGAGGTGTTGGGCTCCGCCGAGGGCTGACCGAAAGCTCTTCGCGTGCACATAGTTCCAGGCGTTGTCGGTCATCACGGCCTCGATCGTGACGCCGAGCTCGTCGAATCGTCGGATTGCTCGGGTGAGGAACCCGCTGCAGGTCTCAGCTCGCTCGTCTTTGTGGACCTCGACGTAGGCGAAGCGACTGTGGTCGTCGACCGCGACGTGGAGGTAGTCAAAGCCGATCCCAGCCCGCCTGCCGGCGGAGGTCTTGCCCATCTCACGGCCGTGCACCCGCCATCCGCCACCGTCGGGGACCCGGCCGAGCTTCTTCACGTCGACGTGGAGGAGCGCACCTGGGTGATCGCGTTCGTAGCGGATGATCGCCCGGCTCGATCGATCGAGACGGCTGAGCCGGTTAAGACCGTGGCGGAAAAGGATGGCGTGCACCGTCGATGGAGCGAGGCCGAGGCGCCCGCCGATGAGATGCGGCCCTCGGCGAATCTCGCGTCGCAGCTCGAGGACGCGCGACTCCACTTCGGGTGCCGTTCGGTGCGGACAGTGTCGCGGCCGCGACGAGCGGTCCAAAAGACCCGGCACACCTTCTTCGTGGAACCGCCGCAGCCATTTGTAGAGCGTCTGTCGGGAGACGCCGGCCATCGCCGCCGCATGTGCCGGGGGCCAACCTTCGTCGGTGACGCGAATGACGATCAGTAGTCGCCCAGCAGGGGTGAGCTTCGCTTTAGCGTGAGCCATTGAGGGGCCTCCTCGTCGGTGGATGTGTCGCAACACCCATCCGATTGAGTGAGGTCCCTCGGTGTCAACGACCTACCTGGGAATTACAACTAGTCGGCGCGGTGGCGGCTCATCTGATGAGCGCGTCGGGAGTCAGCACGACGCCTGACGAAATCTCGCCGTCTTCGATCGCCATCGCGATCGCGCCGCCTTTTTTCACCTCGGTCGCTTTGCCGTCGAGCAGTCCTGACTCGGCGAGCCCAAGCACGATCTCCGTGCAGACATCCCCGTGCGAGCAAGCGAAGATGGTCGCCTTCTCGTCAACCCCGTCCGCTTCGCCGACCAGCAGCTCCAAAGACTCGATCCCGTCGAAGCCCTCGGCGAGATAGTCGACGAGCTCGACGTCACATCCGAGCTTCGCCGCGAGTGGCGCCACGGTTGCGACACATCGCTCCGCGGGGCTCGATATCACCCTCGCGATCGGCTGTGACCCGTACCTGTCGGCGATCTCGTCCGCGTGGCGGCGACCCTGTTCTGAAAGGGGTCGCTCGGAGTCGTCCTGCTTCCACGTCGAGCGCGCGAGCGCGTTGGCGTGACGGACGAGAAGGACTCGGCGGTGCTCGGTGGAACGTCTCTTCTTCGCCATTGCGTTCAACCCCCGGCGACGCCGATCGCCGAACCGATCCCGTAGGTCACGGCGCCGGCGACGGCGCAGACGAACAGCAACCGGAACGCCGAGTACACGAGCCCCCGACGGGTGATGAAAGACAAGAGCGCGCCGACGATAAGCGCGGCAGCGCCGGTGAGCGCGATGGACAACTCGATCGCTGAGGCTCCCGAGCTTCCTCCAAGAAAGGCAACGAGCGGGATGAGCGCCCCGACGGCGAAGGTGCCGAATGACGCCAGCGCCGCCTGGTTCGGCGAACCGAGCTCGTTCGGGTCGATGCCGAGTTCCTCGCGGGCGTGGACTTCGAGCGCCATCGCGGGATCGGCCATCAGCTTCTCCGACAAAGTGCGCGCGGTCTCGGCGTCGATCCCCCGCGAGCGGTAGATGCCTTCGAGCTCCCGCCGCTCGGCGAGCGGGTGCCTCGCGATCTCCTCACGTTCGACGCCGAGTTCGTGCTCGAACACCTCACGCTGGGATCGCATCGAGATGTACTCGCCGGCCGCCATGGAAAAGGACCCCCCGAGCAGGCCGGCGAGTCCCGCCAGCCGCACGACACCTGCTCCGGGGTGCGCGCCCGCGGTGCCGAGAACGAGCGACACGTTCGAGACGAGTCCGTCGCTGATGCCGAACACCGCGGCGCGAAGCCCTCCACCGCGGACGTCGCGGTGCGAGTCGTGATGACCCGAGTAATCCGGCATCGCGCGGGCCTGCCAGCGGCGGTGACGCCCGAACACCGTGGCGTGGCGCACTCGACGTCCCGCGGCGGAGGTCCGTCCCATCATCGGTCACGTTATCCCCGCACTTTGGGAGGAAACGCCGCTGATTCACGCGTTCGACGCCGAAATTTCGCCGCCGTGTCACGAACTGTTCACCCCAATCACGCGCGGTTGTCACTGCGCGCGGCAACGATCGCGTTGACGGAGGCAACCGAAAGAGCACATGTGACAAGCGCGATCGCGCCGGAGCGTGACCGGACCGAGTGGCCACGCGTCCTGCTCGTGGGCGATGACGACAACCAGACCCTCGCGCTCACGCTCGGGCTCGAGCGCGAGGGTCTCGCCGTTACGGCGATCCGCGACGCTGACGACGCGTTCGGCACGGTCGACACGGTGCAACCCGACATCATCTTGTTGGAGGCGACACCGTCTGGCGCCTCGGGAGTCGATCTCTGTCGTCAGCTGAGAGACCGCAGCATCGACACCCCGATCATCATCGTCAGTTCGCGCGACGACGAGGTCGACATCGTCGTCGGGATCGAAGTCGGCGCAGATGACTACCTCACAAAGCCATTGCGCATTCGCGAACTCGTCGCCCGCATCGGCGCGCAGCTTCGACGAGCGCATCTTCGCCAAGTGGATGGCGACGGACGTGTCAGCGCGCACGTCGTACCGACGACGCTCGGCGCAAGCGGAATCGTCCTCGATCCGGCGCGTCACGAGGTGACCGTCCGCGGTAGCGAGGTCGAACTACCGCTTCGCGAGTTCCAAGTGTTGCGAGAGCTCTTGGCGAACGCAGGGCGGGTGGTGACTCGAGACGAACTCCTGGAAAGGGTGTGGGGACTGGAATACGACGGTGACCCCCGCATCGTTGCCACCCTCATCGGCCGCCTGCGCGCCCGCGTCGAGCGCGACCCGGATCGGCCCGTTCTCATCGTCACGATCCGCGGAGTCGGTTACCGGCTGAACGACCGCCTCTGAGCGGTCGGGGATCTCTGGGACCTCCGACCTAGGATCACTCCTAGATGGCACGCAACGACTCGGCGGGGCACGACCTCGCCGCGGAGATCCAACGGTCCCATCCTCTCGCCAAAGAGGCGTTTTTCGATCTCGTGATGTTGCGCGCGTACAAGAAGTCGGAAGAGCCGTTCGTGCTTTCGTCCGGCCAGAAAAGTTACGACTACGTCGACTTGCGCAGCGCGGTCGCAGACGGCCGCGACCTCGAGATCGCGGCGCGTGCACTCATCGAGCACCTCGATGACCTGGGGGTGGACTTTGATGCCATCGGGGGGATGACGATGGGGGCGGATCCGTTCTCGCACGCGGTCGCGCTGATCCGTCCGACGCGTTGGTTCTCGGTGCGCAAGGTCGACAAATCGCACGGTTCGAAGCGTCGAGTAGAAGGAGCGGACATCGACGGCACGCGCGTCGTGCTGTTGGAGGACACCGCGTCGACCGGCGGATCGATCCTCGCCGCATACGACGTCCTCGTCTCCTCGAAGGCGGAGGTCGTCCACGCCTGCTCGTTGTTGGACCGCGGGGACGAGGCGAAAGAGGCGTTCTCGAGGCTCGGCGTCAGTTATTCGAGCATCCTTTCTTACCGCGACCTCGGCATCGATCCGATCGTCGTCTCGTCTTCATCGAACTGACGCCTGGAGTTCGTGGACTTCCTTGACGCGATCCTGATCGTCGTCCTCGTCGGCGCGGCAGCACACGGGCTGCGGGTCGGGGCGGCCGTGCAGGTCGCGACGATCGTCGGCGTCCTCGCAGGGGTCACTCTCGGCGTGGTGCTCATCGTGAACGTCGGCCCGCACCTTTCGGGCACCGCGACAAAGACGCTCGCCGCGATCTTGTTCCTCCTCATCCCGGCTTCGGTATTCGGCGGGATCGGACGCCAAGGGGGCGTCCATCTCTGGCGGGCGATCCGGCGCATCCAGTTCGGTCATTTGGACGCCCTCGCCGGACTGTTGTTCGCCGTCGCCGGAATGGGCGTCGTGCTATGGCTCTTCGCCTCGGCGTTCGTGAACGCGCCGTCCACGCTGCTCGCGAACGAGATCGAGAACTCCGCCATCTTGCGGGGGATCGACACGGTGATGCCTCCCGTTCCCGACGCGTTCGCTCGCATCGACGCCTACCTCGCCGAAAGCGGCTTCCCCCAGGTCGTCGTGGGCCTCGTCCCCGGGCCGTCGGCGAAGGTGCCGCTCGCCACCCGCGCCGAAGTCACCCAGGCGACCCGCGCCGCCGCCGCGTCGACGGTGAAGGTGATCTCGATCGGTTGCAACGAGGAGATCGAGGGATCCGGTTTCGAAGTGCCCGGTGGGCTCGTCGTGACGAACGCACACGTCATCGCCGGATCCCGCTCCATCACGGTCTACGCGCCGAACGGCCGCTCGTCCCGCGCCGTTCCCGTGCTGTTCGATTCGCGCTTCGACCTTGCCGTGTTGCGGATCGGCACGCTCGGCATCCCTGCGCTGAGCGTCGACGACGGTTACGTCTCTGATGGAAAGAGCGTCGTGTTCCTCGGCTACCCCGAAGACGGACCGCTGCGCGAGGGCGCGGCCGGAGTCGTCGCGCGCTTCACCGCGGAAGGTCGCGATATCTACGACGAAGCGCTCGCGATTCGCCAGGTGTACGAGATTCATGGCTTCGTCGAGCCCGGCAACTCCGGTGGCCCTCTCGTCACCCCGTCTGGCAAAGTGCTCGGCGTCGTCTTCTCGCGTTCGACGTCGCGAAACGACATCGGATTCGCGCTTACCTCGCCCGGCGTTGAGGCTCGGATCACCGAGGCGCAACAGCGCCGATCCTCGGTCTCGACCGGACAGTGCATCGAATGATGCGAGCGGCGAGGATATGAGGCCTCCTTCGCAACGGTCCGGGAGGATGCGGTGGCGCTGAAGATCGAGGATTACGGGCTGATCGGCGACGCGCACACCGGCGCGCTCGTCGGACGCGACGGATCGATCGACTGGGCGTGCTTGCCGCGCTTTGACTCCCGCGCGTGCTTCGCCCGCCTCGTCGGCGACGAGGAGAACGGCTTCTGGCGCATCGCCCCCACCGCAAGCCCTTTGCCAGGGCGCGGCGAACCGTTGTTGGCGGCGCGGCGGCGCTACATCGATGACACCTTGGTGTTGGAGAGTGAATTCGATACCGACTCGGGCACCGTTCGCATCACCGACTTCATGCCGCGGCGCGATCAGTACCCCGAGATCGTGCGGCTCGTCGAGGGAGTCTCGGGAACAGTCGAGATGCGGATGGACCTCGTGATCCGCTTCGGCACGGGCAAAGTCACCCCCTGGGTACGCGACACCGGCGCGGTGCTATCCGCTATCGCAGGACCGGACGCGCTCGCGTTGTGGACGCCTGTGCACACCGTCGGCGCGCAGATGACGACGACGGCGCGCTTTCAGGTGAGCGCCGGCCACAGCGTCCCGTTCGTCCTGGCGTGGCATCCTTCGCACACCGCCCCACCGCGACCGACCGATGCGACTTACGCGATGCGCCAGACGACGAAATGGTGGCACGAGTGGTCGTCGCTCGCGCTCCTCGGCAACGACGAATGGGCCGACGCGGTGATGCGCTCCGCGATCACGTTGAAGGCGCTCACCTTCGAGCCGACGGGCGGCATCATCGCCGCCCCGACGACGTCGTTGCCGGAGGCGATCGGCGACGGACGCAACTGGGACTACCGCTACTGCTGGCTCCGCGACGCGACCTTGACGCTCAGTTCATTGATGGCCGCCGGCTACCACGACGAAGCGCTCGCCTGGCGGGACTGGCTATTACGCGCGGTCGCCGGGGACCCCTCAAAACTGCAGATCCTCTACGGCGTGGCCGGCGAGCGCGACCTTTTCGAACGCGAGGCGGACTGGCTCTCCGGTTACGAAGGCTCGAAGCCCGTTCGCACCGGCAATGCGGCGGCTGACCAATTCCAACTCGACGTGTACGGAGAGGTGATATCGGTCCTCCATGAGTCTCGACGCCTCGGCGACGACGCCGGCCCGGCGTGGGACTTGGAAATCAAGCTGGTCGAGTTCTTGGAAGACGGTTGGCGCCAGCCAGACGACGGAATCTGGGAGGTGCGCGGACCGAGGCGGCACTTCACCCACTCGAAGGTGTTCGCCTGGGTGGCGATCGACCGGGCGATCAAAGACACCGAGCAGTTCGGTTTCGAGGGCCCGGTCGACAAGTGGAAAGCGCTGCGCCAGGACATCTTTGACGAGGTCTGCGAGAAGAGCTTCGACGCGAACCGCAACACCTTCACGCAGTACTTCGGCTCAAAAGAGCTCGACGCGAGCGTCTTGATGATTCCCCTCGTCGGCTTCCTTCCGGCGACCGACCCTCGAGTCGAAGGCACGGTGGCGGCGATCGAGCGTGAGCTCACCGCCGACGGGTTCGTGCTGCGCTACTCGACGGGCGATGGGGTCGGTGTCGACGGGCTCTCGTCGCGCGAGGGCGCGTTCTTGCCGTGCTCGTTCTGGCTCGCCGACTGCTACAACCTGATGGGTCGTCGTGACGATGCGGTTGCCCTTTTCAACAGGTTGCTCTCGCTCCGCAACGATCTCGGCTTGCTGTCCGAGGAGTACGACCCGGTCACGGGGCGCCTCGTCGGGAATTTCCCCCAGGCTTTCTCGCACATCGAGCTGATGGACACGGCGATCAACCTCTCAGGCGATCAGCAGTGGACTAGCGGGATGACGCACAAAGAGCGCCTCGAAGGATCACGCTTTGAGTTCCGAAAGCGCATCCGCAACCGGCCGCGTCCCCACCACCCGGTCTTGCACATTCCGCACCATGGCCAAGGACGCCGTCCGCGCAGCTGATCAGTTGCCGAGCAGCCAGCGCGGCCCCGGCCCGAGCTTCGCCGCCACGTCATCGGGGTTCGACAACCGGCAGACCCCGAGGGATAGGCAGCCGCATCCGATGCACGAGTCCAGCCGGTCGCGCAGTCGCTCGAGCTCGGCGATCCGCTCGTCGAGTCGCGGCCTCCACGACGCCGAGAGGCGCCCCCAATCCGAGGCGTTCGGGGTGCGCGAGTTCGGCAAAGAGGCGAGCGCCTCTTTGATCTCTTCGAGGCTCAGGCCGACGTGCTGCGCGGCGCGGACGAACGCCACCCGCCGCAGCACCTCGCGCCGGTAACGGCGCTGGCCGCCGTCGGAGCGGGTCGCCTCGATCAATCCCTCGCGCTCGTAGTAGCGCAGCGACGAGGCGGCGATCCCCGCCCGTTCGGCGACGTCTCCGATCGTGAGCAGCTGGGCCACGAATCCACCTCTTGACTTAAAGTCAACTTTAATAAGTACGTTGACCCCATGCCAGTCGCGATCGTCACCGGCGCCTCGAAAGGGCTCGGGCTTGCGCTCGCCGGCTCGCTCGAAGAAGCCGGATGGCAGGTCGTCACCGACGCCCGCCACGAAGACGAACTCCTCGCCGCGAGCGCGCCGCTCGGCGACGGCGTCCACCCGATCCCCGGAGACATCTGTGACCCGGGCCACCGCCGCGCCCTCGTCTCCGCGGCGCAGGGACTCGGCTGGCTCGACCTCTTGGTCAACAACGCGGGGACGCTCGGGCCCTCTCCGCTGCCGAAGGTGCGCGACCTCGCTCCGGTCGCGCTCCGAGACGCCTTCCGCACGAACGTCGAAGCCCCGCTCGCCCTGATCCAGCTGGCGCTGCCGCTTTTGGAGGCGAGCGGCGGGACCGTCGTCAACGTGACCTCTGACGCCGCAGTGCAGGCCTACGAGGGCTGGGGCGGCTATGGCGCGACGAAGGCCGCTCTCGAACAGCTGTCGAAGGTGCTCGCCGCCGAGGAGAAGAAGGTCGCGGTGTACTCGTTGGACCCTGGGGACATGCGCACGGCGATGCACCAGGCCGCCTTCCCCGGAGAGGACATCTCCGACCGACCCCTCCCCGACGAGGTCGCGCCGGCCCTGTTGCGGTTGCTGGCGCAGCGACCACCGAGTGGCCGCTACCTGGCGGCGGAGTTCTCCCGAGAGAGGTGACGTCGACGACGCGGCTCGGTTTCGAGCTCCCTTCCGCCCTCGAGGCGCGAGAGCCGCCCGAGGCGCGGGGCGACGCCCGCGACGGGGTGCGGATGATGGCGACCTTCCGCTCTTCCGGCGCGCTCGTGCACAGCCGCTTTTGCGAGCTCCCCGATTTCTTGTCCCCGGGCGATCTCGTCGTCATCAACACCTCGGCGACGATCCCGGCAGAAGTCGACGCCGAGTCGGTGAGCGGACGGCGTTTTTTCGTCCACTTCTCGACGGAGATCGAAGATGACCTTTGGGTGGTCGAGCCGCGGATGCGCGAAGGGAAACGGTCGTCGGAGTGGACCGAGGCCCAATCCCCGCCAGGGACCTTTTTCCTCGCCGACGGCGGCACGATCGAGCTTCTCGAGCACTTTCCGGAGAGCAGGCGCCTTTTCCTCGCCCGGGTCTCGCTCCCTTTGCCGGCGCGGGCCTGGCTTGAAAGGCGCGGCCGGCCGATCCACTACGGCTACCTCGATCGCGACTGGCCGCTCGCCGCGTACCAGAGCGCCTTCGCCAGCACACCCGGGAGCGCGACGATGCCGAGCGCCGGCCGCCCGCTCAGCCCCGAGGTGATCACCCGACTCGTCGGAAAGGGAGTCGGTGTCACCCCGGTCGTGCTGCACACCGGCGTCGCGTCCCTCGATTCGGACGAGCTCCCCTATCCAGAACGCGCCGTCGTGCCGAAGGTCACCGCGAACCGGGTCAACGCGACGCGCTTTGAAGGTGGCCGCGTTATCGCCGTCGGGACGACGGTCGTGCGCGCGCTCGAGTCCGCGGTCGGCGAGTTCGGTTGTGTCGAGGAGTTCTGCGACTGGACGAACGTCCTGATCACCCCGGAGCGCGGGGTCCGCGTGATCGACGGCATCGTCACCGGCTGGCACGAGCCCGAGGCGTCGCACTTGTTGATGCTCGAGGCGATCGCGGGCCGCGACCTCCTCGAGCGCGCCTACGACGAGGCGATCCGCGAGGGGTATCTGTTCCACGAGTTCGGCGACAGCCACCTCGTCTTGCCGTAGAGACGCTCCATTCAGATGGCGCCGTCGCGAACCGCGGCCATCACGGAGGCGATGACCCGTTTCACGAAGGACTGGTCGAGCGGCCGGTGGCCTTGCAGGAACCGGTGGTAGGCGGGGCCGTAGACAAGGTCCAACAGCACGTCGACATCCGCGTCCTTGTCGAGCTCGCCCCGCTCAATCGCCCGCTTCGCGATCTCCGCGCTCTGGCGGCGCAGCGGGTTGAAGGCGCGCTCGCGCCACGTGTCGGCGAGCTCCGGGTCGCGCTGCACCTCGGCGACGATGCCGCGCAGCGTCCTGCCGGTCGTCGTCTCCCGCACGGCTCGCACCCAGCCGCGCAGCAAGGCGAGGAGGTCCTCTTCGAGGCTGCCGGTGTTCGGATTCGGCAGGCGGCGCGAGAAGTCGCCAACAAAGGCGTCGAAGGCGAGGGTGCCCTTCGACGGCCAGCGCCGGTAGACGGAGGCCTTGCTCACCTTGGCCCGACGGGCGACCTCTTCGATTGTCAGCTCAGAGAGTGGCTTTTCCCGGAGCAGCTCGTTCGTCGCATCGAGGATCGCCTGCTCGGTGTGAGGACTCGGGGGGCGCCCTCGTCCCCGTGTCGCCTCGGGGGCATCGCCTTCTGACTCGGGAATACCGCCTGTTCCCATGCGTTAACAGTAATAGGCAAATTAAGAAACGCAACGTATCGTATATAATTGAGGACACGAGAACCGGTGCAAGGAATGGGCGGAGAACAAGATGACACGGCACCTGAGAAGGCGACGACTCGTGCGGCCCTCGAGCGCCCTTCCCTCCTGCGCTCAGCGTTGACCCCCGCGGGCGAAGTCGCCGCGCCGGCGTCGCGGCGACTTCGGCGTGTGACATCGCGCCGCAGGCGACAAGCAAGAGCGCATCCTGCCGCCGCGCTGGCGCTGATCCTCACCGTCGCGTTCATGGTCGTTTTGGACTTCAGCATTGTGAACGTCGCGCTAGCGGCGATCGAGCGGGAGCTGCACGCTGGCGCCCCGACAGTGCAGTGGGTGATCACGGCTTACGCGATCACCTTCGGCGGCCTGTTGGTGCTCGGCGGGCGCATCGGCGACCTGTTCGGCAGACGGCGGATGTTCGTCGTCGGGCTCGTGATCTTCTCGCTCTCTTCGCTTGCCGGCGGCCTCGCGCACGGCATCGGCGTCCTCATCGCCGCGCGTGCCGTCCAGGGCATCGGCGCGGCCCTCGTCGCCCCGGCGGCGCTTTCGCTCATCACGACGAGCGTTCCCGAAGGGAGCCAGCGCACCCGCGCGCTCGGCTTTTACGGCGCCACCGCCTCGATCGGATTCGTCGCCGGCCTCGTGCTGGGCGGGATCCTCGTCGAGTTCTTCGACTGGCGCGCCGTCTTGTGGGTCAACGTGCCGATCGGCCTGCTCGCGGCGGCGCTCGCGCCGTCGCTCATCCCGTCGTCTCCCCGTCGGGCTCAAAGGACGCGCCTCGACATCGCCGGGGCCTTTCTCATCACGGCCGGCGTCGCGGCGATCGTCTACGGGGTCTCCGAAGGGCCGATAAACGGCTGGTTCTCGGGAAAGACCGTGCTGACGGCGATCCTCGCGTTCGTGCTGTTGGCAGGGTTCGTCACGATCGAACAGCGCCACCGCAGCCCGCTCGTACGCCTCGACATCTTGCGGATCCGACAGCTGCGCGCGGCGAACATCTTCACGATCATGCTCGGCGCCTGGAGCGCGGGCGAACTGCTCGTCATGCCGCTTTACCTCCAACTCGTCCTGCACTACTCGCCTCTCGCCACCGGATTCGCGATGGCGCCGCAGGGCGTGCTCGGGTTCCTCGGCGCCTCGCGCGGCGCGCGCATCGTGCGCCGGGTGGGGACGCGCAAATACCTGATGATGTCCGGCGCGACCGCCGCGGCAGGACTCGGTTTCATCGCCGGGTTCGTCGCCTTGCGTAGCTACCCGCTCTTGGTCGTCGGATTCATGCTCGCCGGCTACGGCACGGCGTCGGGCGCCTTCGGCGCGACCGTCGCCGCCACCCAGGGGGTCACCGATTCGGAGCAAGGACTGGCAGGCGGGCTCGTCAACATGAGCCGCCAGGTCGGCGCGGCGATCGGCGTCGCCGTGACCGCGGCGATCATCGGCACCGGGGTCACCTCGGGAGAGTCGCTCGGACTCGACCGGGCTTCGGTGTTCGTCGTCGCGGCTTCCGCCCTCGCCGCCGCGCTGATCGTCCACCGCGGCCTCAGCGCGAAGGCCCCTTCCGCGCAGCGCTCTCTTTTCGCTGCCCTCCCTCCCTACCGGCTCGCTGAGCCCCTCTTCGACCCCAACCAGCTCTCTGATTGGGACGACCCGGCGTGGCCGTCGTCGAGGGACGAGACCTTCGACGTCACGATGGCGAGGAGCGCGCTGCCCGTCCCGCCGCGCTGAGCACCGGTCCCCGTCAGTCGGCCTTCGCGCTGGGGAAGGGATCCTGACCGTAAATTGTTGTACGCGCAAAGAAGTGGGCGGGAGGTCCCGCCCGTGAATGGAGGATCCAGATGGCCGAGCTGGCCACGACCGAAACGCTTCCGCTTCTCCCCTTGACCTCGGGTGTCGTTCTGCCCGGCATGGTCTTCACGATGGCACTCGAAACCGAAGAGTCGAAGGCCGCCTTGGACGCCGCCGGATCCGTCGGCGGCAAGCTCGTGTTGGTCCCCCACGTCGACGGCCGCTACTCGTCAGTCGGGGTGCTATCAGAGATCGTCGAAATCGGTGAGCTGCCGGGCGGCCACCGGGCGATGGTCGTCCACGGGGTCGCACGGGTGACGATCGGCACGGCGGTTCCCGGCACCGGCCAAGCCCTGTGGGTCCAAGTCGAGACCGTCGAGGAGCCGGGGAGCTCGCCCCAAATCGACGAGCTCGCCCGCGAATACCGCGCCGTCCTCGAGAACATCCTCCTCACTCGCGGCGCCCGTCGCATCGCCGAGCAGCTGCGTGAGGTCACCGACCCGTCGGATATCGCCGACCTCGCCGGGTACTCGCCCGATCTCTCGCTCGCGCAAAAAGTCGAGATCTTGGAGACCCTCGACGTCGAGGCGCGCCTTCGTCTCGTGTTGCGTTGGGCGCGCGAAACCCTCGCCGACCTCACCCTGCGCGAACAAATCAAGTCGAGCGTCGAAGAAGGCATGGAGAAGACCCAGCGCGAGTTCCTGTTGCGCCGCCAGCTCGACGCGATCCGAAAGGAGCTCGGCGAACTTAGCGAGGACGCCGACGACGGATCACCCGAGTCCTACCGCGCCCAGATCGCCGAGCGTGACCTACCCGACCAGGTCCGCAAGGCCGTCGAGCGGGAGATCGACAAATTGGAGAGAACGAGCGAGCAGAACCCCGAACAGGGCTGGATACGCACCTGGCTCGATACCGTGCTCGAACTCCCCTGGGGCGTGACCTCGGAGGACCGCACCGACGTCAACGAGGCGGCGCGCGTCCTCGACGAGGACCACGAGGGATTGAACGACGTGAAAGAGCGCATCGTCGAACAACTCGCGGTGCGCGCGTTGAAGGCCGAAAGAGGGCTCGCCCCCTCGACGGGCAGGGGCGCGGGCGCGATCCTCGCCCTCGTCGGACCTCCGGGCGTCGGCAAGACCTCGCTCGGAGAGTCCGTGGCGCGCGCGCTCGGTCGCAGCTTCGTGCGCGTCGCGCTCGGCGGCGTCCACGACGAGGCGGAGATCCGCGGCCACCGCCGTACCTACGTAGGCGCGCAGCCGGGCCGAATCGTGCGGGCGCTGCGCGAGGCGCAGACGATGAATCCCGTCATCGTGCTCGACGAGGTGGACAAGATCGGCTCGGACTTCCGAGGCGACCCGGCGTCGGCGCTGTTGGAGGTACTCGACCCGGCGCAGAACCACACCTTCCGCGACCATTACCTCGAAGTGGAACTCGACTTGTCGAAGGTGCTGTTCGTCGCGACCGCGAACGTGTCAGAGACCATCCCCTCCGCGCTGCTCGACCGGATGGAGGTCATCCGCATCGACGGCTACACCGAGGACGAGAAGGTGGCGATCGCCCGCCACCACCTGCTTCCGCGCCAGTTGGAGCGCAGCGGCCTGCGGACAGACGAAGTGGAACTCACCGACGACGCGATCCGATCGATCTCGAGCGATTACACGCGTGAGGCCGGCGTGCGCAATCTCGAACGGGAGATCGGCCGTCTGTTGCGCAAGGTAGCGACGAAGATCGCTTCCGGAGCGCTCGGCGCGCCCGTCGTCGTAGACGGCGGTCACGTGACAAATTGGCTCGGCCGCCCACGCTTTTTCTTCGAAGCCGCGGATCGCACAAGTGTTCCCGGCGTCGCAACCGGACTCGCCGTCACCGGGGTTGGAGGCGACGTGCTGTTCATCGAAGCGACGAAGATGGCCGGGCCCGAGGGACTGACGCTCACCGGTCAGCTCGGAGAAGTGATGAAGGAGTCGGCGGAGATTGCCCTCTCGCACGTGCGATCGCACGCCGCCGAGCTCGGCATCGATTCCGGGGCGTTCGACAAGGAACGGTTCCACCTCCACGTTCCTGCCGGCGCCGTGCCTAAAGACGGCCCGTCGGCTGGCGTGACGATGGTCGCCGCGCTGGCGAGCCTGCTGCTCGACAAGCCGGTGAATCCGAAGGTCGGGATGACCGGTGAGGTGACCTTGCAGGGTCGCGTGTTGCCGATCGGCGGGGTGAAGCAGAAGGTGCTCGCGGCGTACCGGGCCGGGCTCCGCCACGTGATCCTGCCATCTCGAAACGGCGGCGACTTGGAAGACGTGCCCGAGGAGGTGCGCTCAAAGATGAGCTTCACGCTCGCCGAATCGGTTGACGACGTTTTGAACGTCGCGCTCGCCGAAGACGCGACCAAAGACGGAGGCTCCCTGCCGCTCGCGTCCTGACGCGGGCGGCAGCCGGGCGCGACGCGGACGTTCAGCCGCGCGCTGCGGTACGAACAGGGGCGAACTTGCTCGAAGCGAGCGCGACCCCGCTCGCGCTGACGATGCGCGCCCCCTCGATGTTCATCGACCCGTGCAAGGCAGACGCCCAGTAGCCGTAGCCACCCACGACCTGGAACGAGCCGATGTCGACGAGATGACCTCGGGTCGTCACGACCTCGCACGTCACCCAGACGTTCTTCAATGGCAGTTCGATCGCCATTGACACCCACGATCGACTCCGGTCGATCACGACCTCGCCGACATCGCGCTGCTGTGACGTCAAGCGGGCCGCGGTGAGCTCGGCGACGACCGTGTTCTTCGCCGGAACGCCAGTTCCCCGCAATGCCCACCCTCCGAATCCCGCCAGGGCGAGGATCACTGCGGCGATGGCGATGAACGGCGCGCGTCGACGCCACTTCGGAGGAACGCTCTTGTCTGGTCGCGCATTCAACGCGCCAAGCACGCGCGACTCGAAGCCGTTCGGCGGTTCGACGAGCGGCGCTAGCGCGGCGATTCCGTCCGCGATCTCCGCCAGCTCGCTCATCTCTTCTCGGCACGCGGCGCATTCTTCGAGATGCGCGACGGCGAGCGCGCGATCTCGCGCGTCGAGTACCCCGAGCGCGAACTCGGCGCTCATCGCGCGAAAGTCGGCGCAGTTCATCTCATCCACGGTCGACACCTGACTTGTCGAGCGCGACCCGCAAGCGCTGCATCGCGGTGCGAATCCGAGTCTTCGCGGTCCCGAGCGGAATCCCTTCTACGGTCGCGATCTGGCTCGCTGAAAGTCCTGCGATCCCCGCGAGCACGATCGCTCTCGCTTGGTCATGCGGCAACAAGCCGAGCGCGGCTCGCAGCTCCGAGGCGGACTCGCTCGCCAGCGCGGCGCGTTCTGGAGCCTCTGGAGTGACGCCCGCGCGCTGGAGCAGTTCGATCGCGTCGGTCGGCGCCGCGACCCGCACCCGCGAGGCGTCGATCGCCGCGTTGCGCGCGATGGACGTCAGCCAGGACGACACGGATCCTCGCCGCGAGTCGTAGGTGCGGGCGTGGCGCCACGCGCGTTCGAACGTGAGCTGTGCGACGTCCTCCGCGGCGTGGCCGTCTCGGAGCACGGCGACGGCCACGCCGAAGACCTTCGACTGGAAGCGACGCACGAACGCGAGCGTGCTCTCGTCGTCGCCCGAGCCGAAGCCCGCGAGCAGGGCTTCATCGGTGAGGTCGCCGACGGGAAGTCGGTCACGGGGCACGCAGAAAGATACGACGGACGGGGATGCCGGGATTGCGCTCAGTAGCCGTATCCGCCTCCGCCGCCGCCAGACTGCTTCGAGGCCGGGGTGCCGCTCGCGTGGATCGCCTTCCACGTCCCGCCGAACGCGACGATTTGTTCGCCGGTTGCCTCACCGGACTTCGTGTCTCCGGCGTAGGTGTAGAGCGGCCAGCGGTTGTAGGTCACCTGCTCTTTGCCGTTGGGCGCCTTGATCTTTCCGAGTAGGGACTTTTTCAACCCGGGCCCGGCGACGAGCTTCCCTTGCGCCACGAGTTGTGGCCAGTACTTCTCACACGATGTGGAGCACTTCACGGCCGTGCGCTTGTCGAGCGAGAAGACGTAGAGCGTCCTTCCCGCGGAGTCGACGAGCACGGTTCCGACACCGCTGATGCTCTTTTCGCGCACGGTCGTCGACGCCGCGTGTCGCTCACGAGCGCTGGAGCTGGCGACGCCGACGAACGCGACCCCTAAGGCAGCGATCGCCGCGAGCAAAGCGGCGGTGAGGACGCGAAATCGCGTCGACTTGTGACTAAGTGATCGTGCCATCGCACCTCGATTCCCGACGGATGCTTTGCCGTCAACCCCAGGTACGACAAAACGTGCTCTCCGGATTGGAAATTGCGAGGAGGCTGCAACATTCACGGTCGTGACCAGGCCTTTTCCTGGACTAAAGCCCTTGGTCTCGAACGTATGTTCGTCTAATCTCGGCCCGTGTGAAATACCCGCTTCGCTGGCGGCTGGCGACAGACGAGGACACCCCGGCCGCCCTCTTCGATGCTGACGCCGACATCGAACGCCACGTCGGCGTCGGTCAGTCCCGCGGGCTCACCTTTTACGAGGTGAACTCGAAGCGGATCATCAACAAGGTTCCTGACTCGAGTCGGATGCCGTTTCGCTACACGATCAACGCCTACCGCGGATGTTCGCACGCTTGTCGGTATTGCTTCGCCCGCCCGACGCACGAATACCTCGGGTTCAACCTCGCGAACGACTTCGACTCGCGCATCGTCGTCAAGGTGAACGCGGTCGCCCGAGCGCGGGCTGAGCTCGCCTCACGTCGCTGGCGCGGTGATTGGATCGCGATGGGGACGAACACCGATCCGTACCAGAAGGCCGAAGCGCGCCACCACCTCACGCGCGGATTGATCGGTGTGCTCTCCGACGCGAGAAACCCGTTCAGCATCTTGACGAAATCGACGCTTGTCCTGCGCGATCTCGATCTTCTGCGTGAGGCCGCTCGGCACACGGACGTCGGTCTCAACATCTCGATCGGGACGCTCGACAACGATGTCTGGCGGCTCCTCGAACCGGGCACGCCGCCGCCCAGAGGGCGACTCGAGGCCGTGCGCCGGCTGAACGACGCCGGCGTTCCTTGCGGGGTGCTCATCGCGCCGGTCGTGCCCGGTTTGTCAGACGACGACGAACACCTCGAGAAGATCGCGCTCGCTTGCAAGAAAGCCGGTGCGACATCGGTCCACTCGATCGCTTTGCATCTGCGCCCGAAGGTGCGCGAGCACTACCTCGCGTTCCTCGCCGAGAAGAGGCCCGATCTGCTCGCGCTCTACAGGTCCCGATTCCCCCGCGGTTCGTATCAGCCCGAACAAATCCAACGCCGCATCGAGACGACGGTCGCGAAGGCATTTGGCGCTGCCGCGCCGGTGCGGGAACACAGTTCGATCAGCACCCCCGCGCCTTATCATCCGGCCAATCCCGCTGCGCAGCTGCAGTTCTTTGCGACGTCGTACAACGCCTGTCCGAGTAACGGGCCGAACATCGATCGCTAGCCAAACGAGAGCGGGAGCCGGCTGAGGAAAAATCCCGCCGCTTGGCTGTCGTCGAGCAAGTTGCCACCGATGCTGCCACTGCGCGTTCGGACGAGCGGAGGGAGTGGGATTCGAACCCACGGTACGCATGACGCACAACGGTTTTCGAGACCGCCCGATTCGGCCGCTCTCGCATCCCTCCGGGTGGCGAGGCTATACGACCGAGGTAAACATCAAATCCGTTCCGACGCGCTTTCACCTCGTCGCTGCCCAAAGAAATCGGTGAGAACGTCGGCGCATTCCTCTTCGAGGACGCCACGGGTGATCGTTACCTCATGGTTGAGGCGCGGGTCGGCGAGCAGGTTGTACAACGAGCCGCACGCACCCGCCTTCGGGTCCGCGGCCCCGAAGACAAGACGCGAAACGCGTGCCAGCACGAGCGCCCCGGCGCACATCGCGCACGGCTCAAGGGTCACGACGACCGTGCATCTGTCAAGCCGCCAGCTCGCGAGTCGAGTCGAAGCGGCACGAAGGGCGAGAATCTCGGCGTGCGCAGTCGGGTCGCGATCGGCTTCGCGGGCGTTGTGAGCGGTCGCGATCACCGAACCTTCGCGGACGACAACGGCACCGATCGGGGCGTCACCGGCTTCTCCAGCGCGGCGGGCTTGCTCGATGGCGATGCGCATCGCGCCCTCGTCTGAGATCGCCACGCTGTCCACGAAATGAACGCCCTTTCGGAGCCGAGATGGCGGAGGAGGTGGGATTCGAACCCACGGTCGGTTGCCCGACACACGATTTCCAGTCGTGCCGATTCGGCCGCTCTCGCACCCCTCCGAGCAGGGCGAAACGCTACCGTGTTCACTCTGTTGCGCCCGCGGGCGCAGCGGCCGGGTTCTGCGCGACGGGGCCCCGTGAACCGAGTCAGGGCCGGAAGGCAGCAGCTCTCAGCGGATCGTCTCGGGTGCCGCAGGCGACCTGGTCGCTGCGCCCGCGGGCGCAGCGGCTTCGACGGCGACGGACAACCTCCCCGTAGATTGTCGCGGTGCCGCGCCAATCGTCACCTCGTCCTCCCGCTCCTCTGACCGAGGACCGCCCATATCAATCCCTCTACCGGCGCTTTCGTCCGCAGACGTTCGTCGAAGTGCGCGGCCAGGACCACGTCACCCGCGCGTTGCGCAACGCAGTGCGCGACGGCCACACGACCCACGCGTACTTGTTCTCGGGCGCGCGTGGCACCGGGAAGACGTCGACTGCGCGGATTCTCGCCAAGGCGCTGAACTGCTCGGAGCCGGTCGACGGAGAGCCCTGCGGCGTGTGCGAATCGTGCGTCGCGATCGCGGCGGGCACATCCTTCGACGTTCATGAGCTCGACGCTGCATCGAACAACGGCGTCGACGCGATGCGCGACCTCGTCGCTCGTGCGTCCCTTTCGACGCCAGGTCGGTGGAAGGTCTACATCGTCGACGAAGTCCACATGCTTTCGAACGCGGCTTCGAACTCGCTGTTGAAGACGCTCGAGGAACCGCCCGACCACGTGGTGTTCGTGCTCGCGACAACCGACCCCCAGCGCGTCCTCCCGACCATTCGCAGTCGCACGCAGCATTTCGAGTTCCACCTCATCGACAACGACGAGCTCTCGACACTCGTAAATGAAGTGGCGAAGACCGAGGGGATCGAAGTCGGATCCGAGGACATCGCTTCCGTTGTCCGGCGCGCCAGGGGATCCGCGCGCGACGCGCTTTCCGTTCTCGACCAGATCGCGGCAGGCGCCGAGACGACCGGAGACGAAGTCGCGCTCTCGGAGGTCATCGCTTACCTTGCGAGTGGGGAAGTCGGCGAGATGATCTCCGCGTTCGACCGCGCCGTTCGCTCGGGACGTGACGCGCCACAACTCGCCGTCGAGCTCATCGAGCGATTGCGCACGGACTTCCTCACATTGGTTGGCGCGACGTCACTCGGAGTCAAACCGACGGAAACGGGAGAGGTGTTGGCCGAACTCGGCGCCGCGCGTTGCGTGCGGGCGATGGATCTCATCGGAAGCGCAATCACCTCGATGCGCGACGCGCCGGATCCCCGAGTCTCACTGGAAATCGCGTTGATCCGCGCCGCACGACCAGACGCCGACACGACGACCGAAGCCGTGATCGACCGACTCGAGCGGCTGGAGCGCGAACTCGAAGATCTGCGCTCGGCGATGGTGTCGCGATCGGTTCCCGAAACGCCCCCACCTCCAGCTACGCGCCCGCGTGCGCGCGCGACGACCACGGCGAGCAAGAAGACACCGGACAACACCTTCGTCGAAGACACGACGCCTTCAACAACTCCGCCAGCGGCCGCGCCAACTCCCTCGGTCGCTCCCGCGAAGGACGAGGAAGGAAAATCGAGCCCAGCTCCGAGTCGTGACGACCTCGTCGCGGCCTGGGGCGACGAGATCCTGCCGACGTTGCGACCCAAGTTGCGCGCGATATATCAAGTCGGCAGGTTCGTGGCAGCCGGCGAGGAAGGCGCTGTGCTCGCGCTGCCGAATCAAGCGCATCTCGACCATGCCGAGCCGCTGAAAGGCGAGATCAGCGACGCACTGAGCCGTCGCTTCGGACGCCCCGTCGGACTTCGCCTCGTCACCGAGTCATCCCCCGAAGCCCAACGAGTCCGCGAGCCGAAGGCGCGCACTATCGACACGCCGCACGAGGTCGAAGAGGACGGACAGGGGACCGATGAGGACGCTCTCGTCGCCGAGGCGCGCGAGGCGGCACACGAAGAGCCCCGCCCGGGCGTCAGCGCCGAAAAGCTGAGCGGGCTCGACCTCGCTGAGGACCGCCTGCTCGAGGCGTTCCCCGGCGCCGAGGAGGTGTAGGTGAGTTCCCCGTTCACCGACAACCTCGTCGAGAAGATCTCAGACATCGAGCGACAACTCGATGGCGAGGCGTGGCCCCGCACGGCGACGAGTGTCGTCGGCACCTCCCAAGGCGACGCCGTGCTCGTCCATTTGAGTGACGACGGAGCCTCGACGACGGTCGAGATCGATCCCGCAGTCGTCGACCCCGACGGTGTGGCGCAATTGGAGCAATTCGTCGCCGACGCGGTGCAAGACGCCTCGCGGCGACTCGAGGCGTTGCGCGCGGAGCGAATCGGTGCGGCAATCCGGGCGATGATCGACGACTTGTTCGTGCTCGCCGGTAACAAGGAGCGCTAGAAGGCCCATGCCGATCTTCGATGCCCCGATCCAGGACTTGGTCGACGAGCTCGGACGCCTTCCAGGCATCGGGCCGAAGTCCGCGCAACGGATCGCCTTTTATTTGTTGCGCGTGGCGAACGAGGACGCGTTGCGTTTAGCGAGGGCGATCGTCGAGGTGAAAGAGAAGGTCTCGACCTGTCCGATCTGTTTCAACATCGCGGTCGGCGATCGCTGCGCGATCTGCGCCGACCCGACACGTGATGATTCGCTCCTCTGCGTCGTCGAGGACCCCCGCGACGTCGTCGCCGTCGAGCGGGCGAGCTCGTACCGCGGGCGTTACCACGTGCTCGGCGGCGCGCTGAGCCCGATCGAGGGGATCGGTGCCGAGCAGTTGCACATCAAAGAGTTGATTGACAGGGTCGAGAACGATCACGTCGTCGAGGTCATCGTCTGCACGAACCCGAACCTCGAGGGCGACACGACGGCGATGTACCTCGCGAAGATCCTCAAACCCCTCGGCACGAACGTGACCCGGCTTGCGAGCGGGATCCCCGTCGGCGCGGACTTGGAGTACGCCGACGAACAGACCCTTGGACGGGCGCTTGCCGGGCGCCGGACGCTCGACTAGTAGCCACCACAGAGACGAAGGCCGCCGCCAAGTAGCCTTTTCGTCCATGTCAGAGGCCTCTGGCAGCTTGCACGCGAAAAGACTCGACGACCTCGCCCGCCGCAAGCAGGAGGCGATGCGGCCGGGCACCGAACGCGCAATCGAAGCCCAGCGCGAAAAGGGCAAGATGACGGCGCGCGAACGCATCGAGTACCTCCTCGACCAAGACTCGTTTCAGGAGGTCGACGCGCTCGTCCGCCACCGCGCCCACGGGGTCGGCCTCGACGAACTCCGCCCGTACACCGACGGCGTCATCACCGGTTTCGGCACGATCGACGCTCGCCGTGTCTGTGTGTACAGCCAGGACTTCACCGTCTTCGGTGGCTCGCTCGGCGAAGCGCACGCCGAGAAGATCCACAAGATCCAAGACCTCGCGCTCGACACCGGCGTGCCTTTGATCGGCATGACCGACGGCGGCGGTGCGAGGATCCAAGAAGGCGTCGCCGCGCTGAACGGCTTCGGCGGAATCTTCTTCCGTAACGCGCGCTCATCCGGCGTCGTGCCGCAGATCAGCGTCGTGCTCGGACCCTCGGCAGGCGGCGCGGTCTACTCGCCGGCGCTCACCGATTTCGTCTTCATGGTCCAGGGCACGAGCCACATGTTCATCACCGGCCCCGATGTCGTGCGCACCGTGACCGGAGAGGACGTGAGCACCGAACAGCTCGGCGGTGCGATGACGCACGCCACCCGCTCTGGGGTCGCGGCCTTCGTCGCGGCCGACGAGAAGTCCTGTCTCGACGACGTTCGTTATCTGTTGTCGTTCCTCCCCTCGAACAACTTGGAAGAGCCGCCGTCGATCGAGAGCGCGGACGACACCGAGCGACTGATACCCGAGCTTCGCGACCTCGTCCCCGACCGCCCGAACCAGCCGTACGACATGAAACGGGTGATCGAGGCGGTGCTCGACGACGGCGATTACCTCGAGTACTTCCCATACTGGGCGCGCAATTTGACCTGTGGGTTCGGGCGCGTTGGCGGCCGCGTCGTCGGCGTCGTTGCCAACCAGCCAGAGGTGCTCGCCGGGGTGTTGGACATCGACTCTTCGGAAAAAGGCGGGCGCTTCGTCCGCACCTGCGACGCCTTCAACATCCCGCTCATCACCTTCGTCGACGTGCCGGGGTTCATGCCCGGGACCGACCAGGAGTTCGGCGGCATCATCCGCCATGGCGCGCAGCTGTTGTACGCGTACTGCGAGGCAACGGTCCCCCGCGTCCAGCTCCTCATCCGCAAGGCCTACGGCGGCGCCTACCTCGTCATGGACTCGAAGTCGATCGGCACGGATCTCTCGTACGCGTGGCCCTCGGCCGAACTGGCGGTGATGGGACCGGAAGGCGCGGTCGAGATCGTCCATCGCCGCGAGCTCCTCGAAGCGTCCGACCCGGTGCAGCGGCGCGCAGAGCTCGTCGCCGCGTACACCGAGCGCTTCACGAACCCCTACGTCGCCGCGGAGCGCGGTTACGTCGACGACGTCATCGACCCGGCGGAGACGAGAAAGGTGCTCGCCCGCAGCCTCGAGATGCTCGCCACCAAGCGCGAGGACCTGCCGAAGCGCAAGCACGGAAACGTGCCGTTATGAGCGAGCCGCGACTGACACCTCCGCTCGAGCCGCCGCCAGAAATTCGGCGGGCAATCGAGATCGCCGTCGACAAGGCCTGGCCGGTGACGACAGAACAAGCCCCTTCCTCGGGGTGGCGGAAGGACGCCCGCCCCAACTGGCGCTTCGCGAGCCGCCGCTGGGTGGCCCCGGTCGAGCTGCGCCGCGAGCGGCCGCGCTGACCTCTGCGCGGCCCTCGAGTCTGCGAACGTCTGTTCGGCATCACACAACCGAGGGGTAGTCTCGGACACCGTGACGCGCACCGACGCGCTCTCCTCTTTCCACCCTGCGCTCGCCGAGTGGTTTTCGCGGTCCTTCCCCGAAGGACCGACTCCCGCTCAAGCGCTCGGCTGGCCGACGATCGCCCGCGGGGAGAACACACTCATCGCCGCGCCCACCGGTTCGGGAAAGACGCTCGCCGCGTTCTTGGTGGCGATCGACCGGTGTCTGCGCCGCGAAGCAGGTGACCACGAAGCGAGGACTTCGGTTGTATACGTCTCGCCCCTTCGCGCGCTCACCGTCGACGTCGCGGAGAACCTCGAGAGCCCGCTGGAAAAGATCGCCGCGCTCGGAGACGAGATCGGCGAACCGCTACGTCCGATCCGAGTCGCGGTGCGAAACGGTGACACCCCGCAATCGGTGCGCCAGGCGATGGTGCGCGAACCACCGGACATCGTCGTCACGACCCCAGAATCGCTTTATCTGCTCGCGACGTCGCGACGAGGAAGGGCAATGCTCTCGACCGTCGAGACGGTGATCGTCGATGAGATCCACGCGCTCGCACGCGACAAGCGCGGCAGCCACCTCGCGCTCACCTTGGAGCGGCTCGACCGCATCGTGACCTCCTCGGGGCGTCCGCGGCCGACGCGCATCGGCTGCTCGGCGACCCAGAGACCGATCAGCGCGATCGCGCGGCTCCTCGTCGGTGCAGGCGACGACAGGAGCACACCAGACGGCGCGGCGCGCTGCGCGATCATTGATGTTGGCCACCGGCGCGAGCTCGACATGGCGATCACGCTCCCGACCGACGAGCTCGGCGCGGTGATGACCACCGAGCAGCTCGACGAGATCGTCTCGTCACTCGCCGAGGAGATCGAGTCGCACCACACGACGCTCGTCTTCGTCAACACCCGCAAGATGGCAGAACGCGTCGCCCATCTCTTGCGCGGCGTCCTCGGCGACGACGCCGTCGCCTCGCACCACGGCAGCTTGTCCATGGAACGACGGCTGTCGGTCGAGACGCGCCTTCGAGAGGGACGATTGCGCGCCGTCGTTGCCACCGCCTCGCTCGAGCTCGGAATCGACGTCGGACCCGTTGATCTCGTCTGCCAGATCGGCTCTCCCCGCGCGATCGCGACCTTCCTCCAGCGAGTAGGACGTGCCGACCACCGCCGTAACGGGGTTCCAAAGGGCCGCGTGTATCCGATGACCCGGGACGAGCTCGTCGAGTGCGTTGCGCTTTTCTGCGCGGTGCGATCGGACGTGCTCGACGCCGTGCACCCGCCCGTCGCTCCGCTCGACATCCTCGCCCAGCAGATCGTGGCGGAGGTCGCCGCGTCCGGCGATGAAGGTACCGGCGAGAAAGAACTCGAGTCACTCGTCCGTCACGCCGCGCCGTACGAAGGACTCGGAGCTGACGACTTCGAGGCCGTGGTCGTGCTCGTCTCGGAGGGGGTGCGGACGGGCCGCGGCGTGCGCGGGGCGTACGTCCACCGCGACCGCGTTAATCACGTGCTGAAAGGCCGCCGCGGCGCCGGACTCGCCGCGGTCACCTCGGGCGGAGCGATCCCGGAACTCGCCGATTACCGCGTCGTCACCGATCCCGACGAATCCCTCGTCGGAAGTGTCCACGAGGACTTCGCTGTCGAGGCGATGACCGGAGACGTCTTCCTGCTCGGGTCGCACTCATGGCGGGTGCGTCGCGTGGAACAGGGGGTGGTGCGGGTCACCGACGCTCAGGGCGCCGCGCCGACGATCCCGTTCTGGCTCGGAGAAGCGCCGGCGCGAACCGACGAGTTGTCGACGGCGTTGTCCGATCTCCGCCAGCTCGTCGAAGACGCGATCACAGAAGGCGGTGCGACGCTCGCATCGGCGCGTGTCGAGGAGCACTCAGGGGTGGAAAGACGCGTCGCTTCAGAGTGCGTCGCCTACCTGGCGGCGGCGCTCGCCCAGCTCGGCACCTTGCCGACAAAGAAGAACCTCGTCGTCGAGCGCTTCTTCGACGACACCGGCGGCGCGCAGCTCGTCGTCCACTCGCCCTACGGCGCCCGCATCAATCGCGGGCTCGGGCTCGCTTTGCGGAAGCGCTTTTGTCGGACCTTCGACTTCGAGCTGCAAGCCGCGGCGAGCGACGACGCCGTCGTGCTGTCGCTCGGGCCGCAGCACTCATTCGCGTTGGAGAGCGTGCTGCGCTTCGTCACGGCGGAGGACGTGCGCGAAGCCCTCGTCCAAGCCGTGCTCCCGACGCCGATCTTTACGTCGAGGTGGCGGTGGAACCTTGGTCGCTCCCTCGTCTCGCCGCGCTTTCGCGGCGCGCGGCATCTCCCACCGGCGATCCAGCGCATGGAGGCCGACGACTTGATGGCGGCGATCTTTCCGATGCTTGCCGCCTGCCAAGAGAACGTCACCGGCCCGATCGAGGTTCCAGACCACCTGATCGTTCGCCAGACGATCGACGACTGCATGACCGAGGCGATGGATCTCGAAGGGCTGATCACGCTGTTAGAGCATCTCCGCGACCAATCGGTGACCGGCGTCACGCTCGACACGACCGAGCCATCGATCCTCACCCACGAGATCCTGAATGGCCGTCCGTATACCTTCTTGGACGATGCGCCGCTCGAGGAGCGCCGCACCCGCGCCGTAGCGCTGAGCCGCGGCGTCCCGCTCGAGGCGCGCGACCTCTCGATGATTGACGAATCGGTGATCGACGAAGTCCGAACCGAGATCGTGGCGGACCCGCGCGACGCGGAAGAACTGCACGACCTCATCGAGGCGGTAGTGATCCTCGCGCCGAACGACGAGTGGCGCGCATCGTTCGAAAAGCTGCGCTCCAAAGGGCGCGCGGCAGAGGTCATCCGAATCCGGGATGCGACCGATCGTTACTGGTGCGCAACTGAACGGAAAAGAGAAGCAGAACTGCTCCTCGGGCCGTCGCGTTTCCAGCCCGACGTCGTACTCCCGGACGCGATCGCGCAGACGGCTGGGTTGGGCATCGACGAAACGATCGCCGCCGCGGTCGAGGGACACCTCGAGATCGAAGGACCTGCGAGCGAAGCGCAACTTGCCTCCGCGCTGGGAGGAATCACCGAAGGATCCGTGGCGAGTGCCCTCGCCCACATCGAAGCGAGAGGGGCGGCGATGCGGCTTCCGGACGGACGCTGGTGGTCCCGACGCCTCGTCGCGCGCGCCCACTCCCGCGCACGCGACCGTTCCCGTCGCGCAGTGAGCACCGTGAGCGCACGAGACCTCGTGCGCTTCCTGCTCGAGTGGCAGCACGTCTCGCCTGGCGCGCAGCTTTCCGGCGTCATCGGACTCGCCGAGGTGCTTGGCCAGCTGCAAGGAGTCGAGGCACCCGTCGGCGCGTGGGAACAGGAGATCCTCGCGGCGCGGGTGCGCGCGTATAGCCCGCAGCTCTTGGACGAGCTTTGCGCGCACGGCGAGGTCGCCTGGGGGAGACTCGACGTGGACTCCGAGCGCGCCGCGCCGAGACGGCAGGGCGCGGCGCCATCTCGCGCGACGCCGGTCGCGCTCGTACGGCGAGAAGACCTCACGTGGCTGATCGCCGCGGCTAGGGGCGAGGGGTCGCGTTCTCCGCTCGGACCGGGCGCGACCGCGGAGATCGTGGAGGCCCTGCGGGCGCGCGGCGCGTCGTTCTTCTCCGACCTCGTCGACGCGACCGGACGCCTTCCAACAGATGTCGCCGACGCGCTGTGGGACGGCGTCGCCCACGGGCTGCTGACCTCCGACGGGTTCGCGGCGGTACGCGCGCTGCTCGCCGGCCGCTACCGCGCGCCCGGTCCTTCGAGTCCACGCCTCACACGTCGGATCGGCCCCCGCCCGAGCGCCGCTCGTCGCCGGCTTCCGCCTGCACTTTCCGGTGGACGGTGGTCGCTCTTATCCGATGCTGCCGCGTCGGAGTTCGATCCCGATGAGCTGTGGGACACCGTGGCGATTCAGCTGTTAGAGCGATGGGGCGTCGTCTTCCGGGACCTCGTCGCGAGGGAGCCGATCTGTTCGAACTGGCGCGAGGTTCTCTACGGACTGCGGAGACTCGAAGCACGAGGGATCGCCCGCGGTGGGCGCTTCGTCGGAGGGTTCTCCGGCGAACAGTTCGCGCTCCCCGAGGCTCTCGATGCCTTGGCTCGCGTCGCCCGCCACGAGCCCGACGGGTCTTCCGTGCGGATCTCCGCCGCGGACCCGCTCAACCTCACCGGGCTGATCCTCGGGGTGCCACGCGTGCCTACGGCAGCCGGCAAGACGATAACCCTCGCCGACGGCGTCGTCGCCTACAACGCGCAGTTGTCACCTCGCGCCGCCGCGTCGTAACCGAATCGATACCCGCGCGCTCTTTCGAGCGCGACAGCGCTCGGATACGTTTCGCGCGTGGCCGATAAGCGGCCGATCAAAGGAGGGTCCATGAAAGTCGACGGGTACGAACATGGTGTGCCGTCTTGGGTGGACCACGGCACGTCAAATCTTGACGGATCGGTCGCCTTCTACACCGCGCTGTTCGGATGGGACGTCCAGGACATGGGCGAAGACGCCGGCCACTATCACATCGCCAGCTTGAGGGGTCTGCCCGTCGCGGGCATCGGGCCGCTCATGGACGGCAGTGGCATCACGCGGTGGACGACCTACGTCAATGTCGACGACGCGGACGAAGTCATCGACAAGATCAAGAAGGAAGGCGGCACGGTCGTCTTCGGCCCGATGGATGTGATGGATCAAGGTCGGATGGCGGTCGCAATCGACCCCGCCGGGGCGGCGTTCGGGATCTGGCAACCGCGCGTGCACATAGGTGCCCAGCTCGTCAACGAACCCGGCGCGTTCAGCTGGAATCACCTCCTTTCCCACGACATCGAAAAGGCGTCGGCGTTCTATTCCGCCGTCTTCGGCTGGGGTGTCGAGACCGACGAGGAGAACAACTCGAAGAACTTCTCGGTGAATGGGCGCGTCGTGTGCGGAGGAATGCAGATCGGCGAGGACATGCCGGCGGGAATCCCCTCGTACTGGGAGCCGTACTTCGGCGTCGAGAGCGCCGACCAAGCCGCCAAGAAAGTCGAGGACCTTGGCGGGAAGGTCAACATGGGACCGATGGACATGGCCGACGCGGGCCGGATCGCGAGCGTGATGGACCCCGAAGGCGCGGCGTTCGGCATCTGGGAAGCGACCGAGTAGTCGACAGATTCGGCCAACGCGGGCGCGGCGAAGGCCGCGCTCGCTTCGGCCACATCCTCTTGCACGTCCCCCGGCGAGCAAAAGGGTTGGCCCGCACACCTCAGGAAGCGAAGCCGGGCTTACTGTCCGTCGAGCTGTGCTTCGAGCGCGTCCAGCTGTGCGTAAAGAGCCTCCGGCACCCGCGAACCGTAGGTGCCGAAGTAGTCGCGGATGTGCTTCACCTCCGCGAGCCAATCGCTGCCATCGACCGCGAACAGCTCTTCAAGCACCTCGGGCGAAAGCTCAAGCCCCTCTGTATCGATGGCGCCTGGCGCCGGCAGCCAGCCGATCGGCGAGCGCACGGCTTCGCCGCCACCGCGACTGCGCTCGAAGATCCAGGCGATGACGCGCGAGTTCTCCCCGAATCCGGGCCACAAGAACTTTCCGCGGCTGTCCTTCCGGAACCAGTTGACGTAGAAGACCTTCGGCAAATTCTCGGCGTTGACGCGGGACGCGAACGAGAGCCAATGCGCCCAGTAGTCGGCCATGTTGTAACCGCAGAACGGCAACATCGCGAACGGGTCGTGACGGAGACGGCCGACTTCTCCCGTCGCGGCTGCTGTCGTCTCCGAGGTCATGATCGCTCCGAGGAACACGCCATGAGCCCAATCGAAGCCCTCGTGCACGATCGGCACGACGGAGGACCTGCGCCCGCCGAACAGGATCGCCGAGATCGGAACACCCGACGGGTCGTCCCACTCCGCTGCGATCGCCGGGTCCTGCGCGATCGGAACCGTGAAGCGGGCGTTCGGGTGCGCGGCGGTCGACTCGGAGCCCGACGTCCAGTCGTTGCCCTTCCAGTCGATCAGGTGATCGGGCGGCTGCTCGGTGAGACCCTCCCACCAGATGTCGACTTCGTCGGTCAGCGCGGCGTTGGTGAAGATCGCGTTGTGCGAAAGCATCTCGAGCGCGTTCGGATTCGTCCTCTTGCCGGTGCCAGGAGCGACTCCAAAAAAGCCGGACTCGGGATTCACGGCCCAGAGGCGGCCGTCGTCACCGATCCGCATCCAGCAGATGTCGTCACCGATCGTCTCCACCTTCCAGCGCGGAAGGGTCGGGATCATCATCGCCAGGTTCGTCTTGCCGCACGCCGAAGGAAACGCCCCGGCGATATAGCGGCATTCGCCGTCGGGAGCGGTGACCTTCATGATCAACATGTGCTCGGCGAGCCACCCTTGGTCGCGCGCGAGCGCCGACGCGATTCGCAACGCGAGGCATTTCTTGCCCAACAGCGCGTTCCCGCCGTAGCCCGACCCGTACGACCAGATCTCACGGGTCTCGGGGAAATGAACGATGTGGGTGTTGTCCGGATCGCACGGCCAAGCGACGTCCTGTTCCCCGGGCTCGAGTGGGGCGCCGACCGAATGCAAACACGGGACAAACTCACCGTCGCCTCCCATCGCTTCGAGCGCCGGCGTGCCCATCCTCGTCATCACAGACATGTTGGCGACGACCGAAGGAGAGTCAGTTATCTCGACACCCGCTTTCGCATGTGGCGATCCGATCGGTCCCATGATGAACGGCACGACATACATCGTTCGGCCGCGCATCGAGTTATTGAACAGTCCGACGAGCTTTTGTCTCATCTGTTTCGGATCTGCCCAGTTGTTGTTCGGACCGGCGTCGATCTCGCGCTGTGAACATATGAACGTACGAGCCTCGACGCGCGCTGTGTCTCGCGGATCCGAACGTTGCAGACAGCTGTTGGGACGAAGCGCGGGGTTGAGGGCAATCATCGTGCCCGCATCGATGAGCTCCCGGCACAAGCGGTCGTATTCGGCGCGCGAGCCGTCGCACCACATGACGCGCTCCGGTGTCGTCATCTTCGCGACATCATCCACCCAATCGAGCAGCTTTCGGTTGCTCGTCGGTGCTGTGTTCACCGGCCGATCACCTTCCTAGCTCGATCGTTCGAGCCGTCGTTGGTCTAACCGGGCGCGCTGCGAGACCGCAGCGTGGCGGATTGGCCCAACCATCCTTGCCCTGGTCGGCGACGACCGGCAAGCCAGAGCCCCCGTGACGAGGTATTTCCTCAGGTGAGCGCCGGTTCGTCGCCTTCCGAGGTGCTCTCGGCTGCAAGCGCGTCCGGCGCCTCGTCACCCGATGTCTCGACGAGTGGAACCAAATAAGCAAAGAACGCAATACCGCTCCCGACGAACATCACCGCCATCCCGGCGAGACGAAGTGAATGGTCGAGCGAGAGCAGACCGCCGCCTCCACTGAGCACGATCGCCGCGAGTCCCGCGATCGAAGCGATTCGCGCAATCCTTCGGCTGCGTTGACCGAGCGCCACGACCGCGCACGCGCCGATGAGGAGTAAGGCGCCAAAGACTCCGTGCACCAAAAAGACCGCTCTTCCTTGGGCGGGGACCCATGCGCTCGGTCTCGAGAATGGCACCGCGACGATCGAGATCACTCCAAGGACGAACTCAAGCGACACCGCGACCACCATCGCGACCCACCACGCCTGCAAAACTCTCTGGATGTCGCGCGGACCGCTCTCTTCGACAAGGGCGCGCTCTGTTCGATCATCGAGGGCGCGCGCCGGAGCGAGACGGACGAGGGATTGGTACGTGATGAGCGCGACAGCGAGGTGCATAACAGCGAGCACCGCGACCCCTTTCGCGGTTTCTCCCTTCGCGACGAGCCAGACATCCGGCGCCCACGCGACGACGGTCACCGCGACTGCCGCACGCAAGAACAACCACTGCGGCGCGGAACTCACTCTGAGGACGAGCGGCCACCCCAACGCGCCGACGATCACTCCGATGCAAGTCAGCGTGGCGTAGTCGGAGAAACGGAAATGGCTGAATCCGCGCGTCGAGGGGAAGAGAGCCACGCCGCCGTGGACGAGGGCGGCGTCGGCTCCGAGTGAGAGTCCGACCGCCACGCCGACCGAAAGCCCGTACCGCCACCACGCAGGCGGCGCCATCGTGGGCGCGAAATCGACTCGCGCAAAGGAGAGAATGCCTCGGAACTTCTGGTCCAACGCCAGAGGACGGCTCCTTCTCGGCACTCGACCCGGGCCACGAGCGCGGGCATTTCAGCATCGCTTCGAGCGGTGCAGGCAAAGTATGTCGAAAGAGGCATTCACGGAGCGCGCGGCTCCAGGGCATGGTCTTCGAGTCGCTGGCCAGCGGTTCGAACTCAAGCAGTCGCGTGGCGCCAGACGTTTGTGAGGTTTCCGCCAAGCAAAGTGAGAATTCGCTCAAGCTGTAGGACCTCGTCTTCCGACAGACCGCGGCGGAGCGCGCTGTCGAACGCCGCGGCGGCACTTCGAATCCGCGCAAAAGCCGATTCGCCGTTCGCGGTTAGCTCGACAAGCTGGGTGCGGCGATTGGCCGGGTCGCGGTGGCGTACGACCAAACCCTCAAGTTCCATCTGAGAGAGATGGATGCTGAGCGTCGACGCTCGGACTCCGATCGCCTCGGCGAGCTCGCGCTGGTTCGCCATGCGACGCAACTTGAGGTTCAACAGGACGAGCCAGACCGGAATCGATCCGCCGGCGTCGGCGAGTACGGCGTCGAACGCCCGCTCGACGGCGCGCGCCGTGGAGGTCAGTCGAACGCCGATCGGAACCCGGCTAGCTGGATCCACGGCTCGATCGTAACCCAATGATGCCGTCATCTAACTGTTTGATCATGAACGACCTTCCCCGCCAGCCCAGGAGCGTTGAGCTGCGCCGATGTCTCGGTGACCGCCACTTACACTGGGAGATCCACAAGAATCGAAGCGGCTACCCGCCTTGGGACGTCGAGATCGCGGCTCGCGGTGAGAAGGTTCGTATGAGCGCTTCTTCGAGGCCAGAAAGGCGAGAACGTCGGAGGAAAGCGACCCTACGGTCGAGGTGGACCGCGGCGGTGGGCGAGGGGGGAGTTGAACCCCCACGTCCTTGCGGACACAGGAACCTGAATCCTGCGCGTCTACCAATTCCGCCACTCGCCCGCGACGAGGGGCGATGTTAATGCGGGGTCACGAGAGCGAGATTTCCCATGCCAAGTAGTGTTTCGAAAGCCATGGGACTCCAGCAGTTCGAGCGTCGGCTCGAGCGCATGGTCGAAGGCGCGTTCGCGAAGGCATTTCGCGGAGAGCTGCAGCCGATCGAGATCGGACGCCGCCTCACCCGGGAGATGGACCTGCGGCGTTCGGTCTCGGTTCGCGGCATCGTCGCCCCGAACGCCTTCGTCGTCGTCTTGTCCGACGAGGACTACGAGCGATTCTCGACCTTCCAAGAGGCGTTCTTAAAGGAGCTGACCGAACTCGGCCGTGAGCACGCCCGCAACGAGGGTTACACGTTGCTCGGGCCGATCACCGTCGGCTTCGGGGCGGACCCCAAGCTCGCACGCAGCACTTTCGAGATCTCGGCCGAGGTCGAAGACAACGCCGAGGCCGTGGCTGGATTCCTCGTACTTCCCGATGGGCGCCGGGTGGGGGTGACGTCCGAGCCGGTGACGATCGGGCGGATGCCCGACTGCGTGATCGCCTTATCCGACGCCAACGTCTCGCGCCACCACGCCGAAGTGCGCCGTGAACGCGACGAAGTGATCGTCACAGACCTGGGCTCGACGAACGGCACGCGGGTGAACGGCGCACCGGTCCACCACCGCCAGCTCACCGACGGAGACGTCATCACCGTCGGGCGAACCGCGCTTCGGTTCGAAGGCACCTAGCACCCGCCCACCATCTCTATGGATCACGGACTCCTCGAGGTTCTTCGCTACTTCCTGCTCGTCTTGTTGTGGTTGTTCCTGCTGTACGCGGCGCGCATGGTGTACGTCGAGGTGCGCCGAGGTCAGCTCGAACGTGCCGCCGTGACGGGCAAGGAGGAGGTCACAAGCCTCGACCACCCTCCCCCTCGTCGGCCGATCCACCTCCGCATCGTCGAATCTCCGGATCATGAGGGCGAACGTTTCAGCGTCGACGGTGAGGCGACGATCGGGCGGTCTCCCGAGTGCACCATCAGCCTTCCGCACGATGAGTTCGCTTCAGCGGTGCACGCTCGGATCTTGCGTCTAGAAGACGGCGTCTACCTGGAGGATCTCGGCTCGAGGAACGGCATCTTGTTGAACTCGAGGCCGATTTTCGAGCCGACGAGGATCCGACGCGGCGACCGATTCACCATCGGTCATTCCATCTTCGAGGTCCGACGGTGACCGAACTCAAATCGGCGATGGCCACCGACGCTGGGCGCGTTCGAACGGTCAACGAGGACCGCGCGATCGTCGCGGACGGTTTCGTCGCGGTCGCGGACGGGATGGGGGGTCACGTCGGGGGTGAAGTCGCCGCCGAACTCGCCGTCGAGAGCGTCGAGCACGCCTTCGGGAGAGATCGCTCTCCGGAGGGCCTCATACAGGCTGCGAAGCGCGCGAACTCCGACGTCTACCGCCGGGGCCTGAAAGAGCGGTCGCTGCGCGGAATGGGCACCACCCTCACGGCGGCGGCGCTCGTCGATGCGTCGAGCGCGCCAAAGGTCGCTCTCGTCAACGTCGGCGATTCGCGTGCCTACCTGTACAGCACGGGAAAATTGACCCGTCTGACCGAGGACCACAGCCTCGTCGAGGAGATGGTGCGTCGGGGCGAGCTCTCCGAGGACGATGCGTTGACTCATCCGCACCGTCACATCCTGACAAGGGTGATCGGAGTCGAATCTGACATCGACATCGACGCATGGACAATCGACGTGCGAGACGGCGACCGACTGCTGTTGTGCAGCGACGGTCTCACGAACGAATGCAAGGACAACGAAATCGCTCAACTGCTGCGCGACCATGCCGATCCCGAACAGGCAGTACACGCACTCGTCGACCGCGCGCTGCGCAACGGCGGGAGCGACAACGTCACCGTCGTCGTCTCGAACGTCATCGTCACGAACGGCGCCCTCTCGGCACCACAGCGCGACGCTCGCGAGAGTTCGGCATCACCCGCCTCTCCGATTGCGCGCGCGCGGCGCGAACATCTCGTGACACCGTTCTCGGTGCTGTTCGTGATGGCGATGCTCGCGACCCTCGTGATCGCGGCCGGCTTCGTCGATTGGTACGTGAAGGCTTCCTACTACGTCGGCTTCCACAACGGCAGCGTCGCGATTTTCGAGGGCCGTCCGGGAGGTTTCCTGTGGTTCAAACCGACCGTGGTCAAGCAGACGTCGTTCTCCGAGAACTCGGTGTACCCGCCAGCTCGACCCGAGCTTCGCCAGGGATATTTGGAATCTTCGCTCAAGTCCGCCGAAAAGGCGGTCTACGAGATCGAACACGTGAAGGCTTCGTTTCCCGTCATTCCGTTGGGTACTTCGACCACGACAACCACGAAGAGCGGCTGAGATGAACCGACGCATCCGCACTGTCGCGTTGGTCGCGCTGGTCTGCTTCGCGATCCTCGGGCTGCAGCTCGCGAACCTCCAGGTCCGTCAGGCGAACGCGCTCCGCAAGTCGGCCGACAATCCCTCGCCTGGCACCGTCGACCCGTTCGAGCAGAACCGAGGCGACATCTTGAGCTCTGACGGCATCGTGCTCGCCTACTCAACGAAGACGAACGACGGCTACCGCTACCTCCGCCACTACCCCGAGGGCTCGCTATTCGCCGGCATCACGGGCTACTGGGACATCACCGCGTCCGCGGCTCCCTACGGGCTCGACGCGGAGACGGGTCAGTACAACCAATTTCTCGAACCGCACACGCCGTCGATCACAAATCTGCAGAGCATCCTCACCCAGCGCAGCGGAAGCGATTCGCTCGTGACAACGGTCTCGGTACATCTGCAGAAGGTCGCGCAGCAGGCTCTCGGCTCCTACACCGGATCTGTCGTCGCGATCGATCCGCGCACCGGCGCAGTGCTGGCGATGTACTCGAGTCCGACGTACAACCCGAACGGGTTGTCGCAACCGAATGCAAAGGCCGCCTCCGCGTACTACAGCTCGCTCAATCCCAACAGCGGGACGTCTCCGCTCGTCAACGGCGCGGTGGGCGCGCGTTATCCGCCTGGCTCGACGTTCAAGGTTGTCACGACGGCGACGATCTTCGATCATGAGCCTTCGCTCGAGTCGATCAAAGTCCCTTACGCGTCGTCGATCACGCTTCCCGAGACCAACCTGCGATTCCACAACTTCGCGGACGAGTCCTGCGGTGGGAATCTGGCAAGAGACCTGGCGCTTTCTTGTGACACCGCGTACGCGGAGATCGGTCTCAGACTCGGCGCAACCAAGCTGTACCAGGAGGCATCCGCGTTCGGATTCAACAAGGTGCCGCCGATCGACCTCCCGCCCGGTACTGCCGTCGCGTCGGTTTTTCCTCCACCGTCGACGTTTGTGCAGAACAAACCGGGAGTCGCCTATTCGGCAATCGGTCAGGAAGACGTCGCGGAGACCACGCTGCAAGACGCGTTGATCGCGGCTGGGATCGCGGACGGCGGCACGGTCATGACTCCGCACCTTTTGTCTCGCGTCTTGGACACCCAAGGAAGCGTTGTCGCGACGTACAAGCCGCATCCCTGGGTGCAGGCGACGTCGAAGGCGACGGCGGACTCGGTGCGCAGTCTGATGCTCGGCGTCACGCAATATGGAACGGCAGCCGGCGTCGGCTGGCCGGCCGGTATCCAGGTCGCCGCGAAGACTGGTACGGCTGAAGTCGGAGGCAACCCGTGCACCGACGACTGGCTGATCGCCACCGCGCCGGCGGGCGCTGGTCAGACCCCGAAAGTCGCCGTCGCGGCCGTCGTGGTCCAACCCCCGGGACAATGCGATGGCACGGGCGCCGCCGTCGCCGGTCCGGTCGTGCGCCAAGTGCTCGACGCGGCTCTTGGTTACCCGTGATGCGCGACAACCTGCACGCTGCGGGTCGCGTCCTGCTGCATAGGCTCACGGGTCAATGACCGCGAGCCCGCACCAGGTCTTCGGCGGTCGCTACGAACTCGGTGAACAGATCGCGCGTGGCGGCACCGCGCAGGTCTTCGTCGCACGCGACCTGCTCCTCGGTCGTCCCGTCGCACTGAAGGTGCTCATCTCCGAGCTCTCGAGCGACTCGGCGTTCGTCGCGCGCTTTCGCCGGGAGGCGCAGGCGGCCGCGAACCTTTCGCATCCGAACATCGTCCCGATCTTCGACTGGGGCGAGGCGGAGTCGACCTATTTCATCGTGATGGAGTACGTCGACGGCGAGGCCCTTTCGTCGATCATCCGCACCCAATCCCCGATCCCCGGTGCACAGGCCGCGTCGATCGCTTCGGACATCGCGAAGGCGCTTGCTTACGCACACCGCCACGGCGTCGTGCACCGCGACGTGAAGCCGGGCAACGTCCTCATCACCGCCGACGGACAGGTGAAGGTGACCGACTTCGGCATCGCGAGGGCGATGGGAGCGGACGAACAAGTCACCCAGACCGGCCTCGTGATGGGGACCGCGACCTACTTCTCCCCGGAGCAAGCGCAAGGTTTTGCCGTCGACGGCCGCAGCGACATCTACTCGCTCGGCGTCGTGCTGTACGAGATGGTGACGGGCAAGCCCCCGTTCACGGGCGAGTCTCCCGTCTCGATCGCTTACCAGCACGTGCGCGAACGCCCACAGCCGCCGAGCCTCGCCAACCCTGAAGTGCCAGCGCCGTTGGAGGCCGTGATCCTGCAGGCGATGTCGAAGTCGCCGGCCGACCGTTACCAGACCGCAGACGCGATGCGCGCCGACCTCGACCGTTTCGTGCACGGACAGCCGGTGCTCGCGCCGCCTGCGCCAGCGGATCCGGCGACGGTCGCCGTCCCCGCCGCGACCGACTCGGCGCTCGCCGGCGAAGAGGTCTTCGCGCAGGACGGAGAGGGGAATCTCAAGCGGACGACGCCGTACTGGATCGCGAGTGGCGGTGTGTTCGCCGTGGCGATCGGTCTGATCATCTTTTTCGGCGGGAGATCGCTCGGGTACTTCGGCGGCGCTCCGTATATCCAAATTCCGCACGTCGTCGGGATGCAGGAGAAGGCCGCGGATGCCGCGCTGACGGCGAAAGGACTCGTGCCCTCGCGGCACCAAGTGAAGGGGACGTCCGCGAACGCGGGAAAGGTGCTGAGTGAACACCCCTCGTCGGGGACTATCCAGCGCGGTAGCACGATCACGCTCGATGTCGCAGGTCCCGCTCCGACAAAAGGCGTCCCTTCGGTCTCAGGACTGACCGAGAAAGTTGCGAAGTCCGACCTGCGGGCCAAGGGCTTCAAGTTCAAGGTCGACTTCGTCCCGGTGACGTCTGGCGGCGAGACGCAAGGAACGGTGATCAACCAGATACCGAGTGGTGGATTCCAGGCGAAGACCGGATCGACAGTCACGATTGACATCGCGCACGGTTTCGGCAAGGTGACGGTGCCGATCAGCATCGTCGGTGAGCCTTTGAGCCAGGCAGAATCCTCCCTGCAGGCCGCGGGCTTGACCGTCGGCACGATCAGGACGACGTACACCGAGGGCGGACAAAAAGGAAATGTGCTCTCCACCTCACCTGCGCCCGGTGTCTCCCTCACCGCCGAGACCCCGGTCAACCTGGTCGTCTCGGGCGGCCCGCTCGTCGTCATCACGAACGTCGTCGGCGAGCCGATCAACATCGCCGAGGCGAACATCACCGCCGAGGGTCTCGTTCCAGTCGTAAATCCAGTGCCCGTCACCAACCCGAATCAGGTCATCGGAACCGTCATCAGCCAGTCGCCCGAGGGCGACAAGGCGGTGCGCCCCGGGCGTGAGGTGACCCTGAACGAGGGTGTGTCGGGAACGACCGGAACTACGGGCTCAACGAGCACGACCACGACGTCCGGCAACACTGGAACCACGTCGACCTGATTCCAGCCAAGCAGGCCGTCGCCACCTCACTATCCTTCGGCCATGGCTAGGAAAGCCGCGACACGGGGGCGCGCCACCGAGAAGTCGCGAACGGCCCCCGGTCGCTACACCCCTCCGATTCCGCGGCAGGTGCGGCGAAGCCCGCGGTGGTACCCCTGGATGCTCCTCACGCTCCTACTCCTGGGGGTGCTGTTCATCGTCCTCAACTACATCGACGCGTTGCCGAAGAGCCCGACGAACTGGTACACGCTCGGCGGACTGATCTGCATCCTCGCCGCCGCGCTGCTGTCGACCCGGTACCGCTGAATAGCATCACATCATTGTAATTCTCCCCAACGTTATCCCCACCTGTGGATAAGTAGGAACCTTCTGCTTGACACACGATGTTGCTTAGGGATCACGATGTGAACCACGTCACCTTCCGGGAAGCGGTCGGACATTCCAGCATCGCCACGCCCGTCTGCCACCGACAGTGCCCTTGCCCCCCGCTGCGCGGTCGTCGCACGACGCGGATCGGCCGGCAGCAGCCCCAGCACCGCTTCGTGTGAAAACGGCTTCAGATCTCAGCTTTGAGGTGCAACGCGCTGTGCCAGCTCGAGAGCAGCCTTCAGATCGAGGCTTCGAAGGTGAACGCGCGGGCTATGCGGGCCGCGCCGTTCGCCAGTTCCTCCATCGCGAGATCGATCGCCGTTCCGACGACGAGACGGTTGCCGCCGACCGATCCGATCTCCTTCGCGGGCACGTCGGCGCGGCGGGCAGCGTCGAGCAAAGCGTCCGGACGCGACGTGGCGACGAGGACACGAGATGGAGCCTCCGAGAACAGCCGCCCGTGATCCCACTCGTCGTCGAGATGCACGCCGATTCCCGCGGCGAGCGCGCACTCCGCGAGAGCGACAGCGATTCCGCCCTGCGAGACGTCGTGGAGAGCGGAGACGACACCGGCGCGCCGATGGGCTCCGACCTCGGCCGCCACGAGGTCGCTGACCAATCGGACCACAGCAACGTGCGCCTCCCAGTCGACGGCACGTAATCGTCCGCCTCGGCAACCCCGAATCTCGCGGGCCCATCGCGAGCCTGCGAGGGTCTCGGTTGCCTCACCAAGGAGAACAACACGCGCGTCGCCGGTCCAGCGGCACGACGGGGGCTTCCTTTCGAGGTCGTCGATCACACCCACGACCGCGACTACGGGCGATGGTTCGATGTCGACTCCAGACGACTCGTTGTAGAGCGAGACGTTTCCCCCGACGACGGGGATCGAAAGGGCACGACACGCCTCGGCGATACCGTCGATCGACTCGCTCAGCTGCCACATCACCTCTGGGTGCTCGGGATTGCCGAAGTTCAGACAATCGACGAGCGCGACGGGACGTGCTCCGCTGCAGGCGACATTGAGCGCCGATTCCGCGACGGTCGCCGATGCACCGATCCTCGGGTCGACGCGACACCAGCCCGGGTTCGCGTCGACCGAGAGAGCGAGGCCCTTCCCCCGGTACGGGATGCCGGGCGCGGCGAGCTTCAGCACCGTCGCGTCGGCTTCCCCCGGCCCGAGAACCGTGTTGAGAAAGAGCCGGTGGTCGTACTGGGTGTAGATCGGAGCTGGGTCGTCTAGGAGCGCGAGAAGGTCGGCGCCAGGATCACGTGGCACATCGAGGACGTCTGGATCGTTTGCCCGCTGCTCCTCCAAGTACGGAGGTGGGGCGAGCGGTCGTCGGTACTTCGGCGCGCCATCGACGAGCGACGCGGCGGGGATCGACGCGACGACGTTGCCGGCATCGGAATCGACGACCCGCAACCAACCCGTACCCTCTTCGTCCGGCTCGGTCACGGTACCGATCGCCGTCGCTTCGACCTCCCAACGGTCGCACACCTCGAAGACGCGGTCCAAGAACCCCGGCGCGACGATCGCCAGCATCCGCTCCTGACTCTCGCTCGTCATTACTTCGGCGGCCGTCATCGACGGTTCGCGCCGAGGAACGACCCTCGCGTCGACGTCGATGCCGACTCCGCCCCTCGCCGCGGTCTCCGAGGTCGCGCAGGACAGTCCGGCCCCACCGAGATCTTGAATGCCGACGACGAGGCCCGCTTCGAGCAACTCGAGACACGCTTCGATGAGTCGTTTCTCCTCGAACGGATCGGCGATCTGGACGTTCGGCCGCTTGGAGGTCGCGGCGGGATCGTCTGGTCCGCCGAAACCCGCCGATGCGAGCACACTCACGCCCCCGATCCCGTCACGTCCGGTACGCGCGCCGAGAAGGACCGCCTTGTTTCCGGTTCCGGACGCCTTCGCCAGCACGAGGCGGGAGATCGGCAGCAACCCGAGGCAGAAAACATTGACGAGAGGGTTCGCCCGATAGGTCGAATCGAACGTCACCTGGCCACCGACAGTTGGCACGCCAACGGCGTTTCCATATCCGGCGATGCCGCGCACAACACCATCCGCGATGTAGCGACTGTGGTCGTCTTCGAGGGATCCAAAGAAAATCGCATCCATGAGGGCAATGGGACGGGCTCCGACCGTGAAGATGTCACGCAAGATCCCGCCAACTCCCGTCGCCGCACCTTGATATGGCTCGATGAACGATGGGTGGTTGTGGCTCTCAATCCGCAGCGCGATCGCCACCCCGTCGCCGACATCGACGACACCGGCATTCTCGCCGGGACCGACGATGACCTGGACACCCTCGCTCGGCAGCCGGCCGAGGTGGACCCGGGACGACTTGTACGAGCAGTGTTCGCTCCACATCACCGCGTATATAGCGAGCTCGGTCGGATTCGGTGCTCGTCCGAGAATGTCGACTATGCGGTCGTACTCGTCGTCGGTGAGCCCCAAGATCCGGTGGTCTGAGCAGGCGTCAAATTTGACCGCATTCGGGGTGTCAGCTTTCACCGACCGTCCACTTCCTGTGGGCTCGAAATAGCGAAAGTCCCTGTGTTCTCATATCGCGATTGCAACAACGCGAGAAGCGGGCCATAGTGTCGAGATGGCACCTCAACGACAGCGCACCGCGATGACATCTGAACACAAGGCCGCCCTCGCGGCGGGGCGGGCGCAAGGGCTTGCCGTACGCCGATACCTCGAAGCGATCGAGCGGAACCGCCCCCGGCGAGGACGCCGACCGAGCGCCGACTCTCTGCGCAAGCAGCTCGCCGACGTGGAGGCCCGCTTGAAGGACTCCGACGCTCTGCAGCGGCTCCACCTGATCCAAAAGCGCAAGTCGATCGAGGCGCGCCTCAACGCCGATACGAGCGGCGAGGACATCACCGCGCTCGAATCGGGCTTCATATCGGCGGCGGCGGAATACGGACGACGCAAGGGCATCGACTATGCGACCTGGCGCGAGGCGGGCGTTCCCGCCGAAGTGCTGCGCCATGCGGGAGTGCACCGGGGCAGCAACAGCTAGGCGCGGACGCCGGCGAGCGTCGAGCGACGCGCGACCGCCGCGGACAGCAGCGACGCGAACAGGATCTCACCGTCTGTTCCCACGCCGAGCGGGTCGGACGCCCGCTCGGGATGAGGCATCACGCCGACGACGTTGCCCGCTTCGTTCGCCACACCGGCGATCGCGTTGAGCGACCCGTTTGGATTGTCGCGATATCGCAGCACGACACGGCCAGTCGCTTCCAACTCAGCGAGCGTCTCGTCGTCGCAGACGAAGCGACCTTCGTAGTGGTTGATCGGCAATCGCAACAGCGACCCGACTGCGACAGACCCAGTCAGAACCGAGTCTGTCGACGCGACGTTGCACTCGACCACTCGGCAGAGAAAGCGCAGTCCGCTGTTGCGAACGAGCGCTCCCGGCAGCAGTCCGGCCTCGGCGAGCACCTGGAAGCCGTTGCAGATCCCGACGACGGGGCCGCCGGATTCGGCGAAATCACGTACCGCTCCCATCACCGGGGAAAAGCGCGCGATTGCGCCCGGACGAAGGTAGTCCCCGTGGGCGAAGCCTCCCGGGATCACGACCGCGTCGAGGCCCCGAAGGGACGTCTCCTGATGCCAGACGATGCGCGCCTCACCACCGAGCGCGGTGACCGCTAGCGCGACGTCGTGCTCGCAGTTCGTGCCTGGAAAGCACACGATGCCGACGTGCACCGTCAACTTTTCTCCTCGGCAAGCGAGCCAATGTGGATCTCCGCTCGCTCGGTCACCGGATTCGCAAGCAAACCCTTGCACAGTTGTTCCACGCGCTCGCGCGCCGTCGATTCGTCCGCCGCCTCGATCTCGAATCGGATCACGCGTCCCATGTGCACCTTCTGCACGGTCTCGAAGCCGAGCGCAGGCAGTGCGCGCTCGATCGCGAGACCTTCCGGATCGGCGAGCCCTTCGAGCCCGCGGATCTCGACCGACACGGGATAGATCACCGCGGCGAGTCCACCCCCCACCAGTTCGCGAACCGCTTGCCGCTCGTCATCTCGTACGCGGCGAGGTACCGCTCGCTCGTCTGTTTGACGACGTCATCTGGGATCTTTGGAGCCGGTGAATCCATGTCCCACCCGGTGGCCGCCGCCCAATCGCGAAGCGGTTGCTTGTCGAACGAAGGCGGAGTCGCGCCCTCCCGCCAAGTCTCGAGCGACCAGAACCGAGACGAGTCGGGTGTGACGATCTCATCGCAGATCGCGAGCTCGCCGTCGACGAACCCGAGCTCGAACTTCGTGTCGGCGACGATGATCCCGCGCGACGAGGCAAGGTCGCGAGCTGCGAGGTACGCGGCGAGCGCGATCTCCCTCGCGACGTCGGCCACCTCCTTGCCGACGAAATCGGCTGCTTGTTCGAACGAGATGTTCTCGTCGTGACCGGATCTCGCCTTTGTCGACGGCGTGAAGACCGGTTTGTCGAGGCGCGACGCCTCCAAGAGCCCGGGTGGAAGCGGGCTACCGTGCATCGTCTGGTGAGCCCGGTACTCCTTCCAGGCAGTGCCGGCGAGGTAACCGCGAACGATGCATTCGATGGGGAGCATCTCCGCCCGGCGTACGAGCATCGCCCGTCCTGCGACATCGGAGATCGACTCTGCGCCTTTCGGAAAGTCGCTCGGATCCGTCGACAGGAGGTGCGTGCTGGCGACCCCGTTTAGGTGCTCACTCCAAAAGGCCGTCATCGCCGTGAGGACCCGACCCTTTTGGGGAATCGGCGTCGGGAAAACGTGGTCGAAAGCCGAGACTCGGTCCGATGCGACCATCAGCAAGCGGTCGTCGCCGACGTCATAGACGTCGCGCACCTTGCCCGTGTAGACGAGCATCAAGCTCACTTCATGGCCTCCTTCAGCGCGTCGACCCCGCGGTGCGCGTGGGAGAGGACACGGTCCAAGTCGAACGCCCCATCGAGCAGCGGTCCTACTACTTCGGGTCCGATCGCCGCAGCGAGCTCCGCGTCCTGTCGGAGGACGGTGCGGAACGGCATTCCTGCCTCGTTCGCGCGGCGCGCGGCTCGTTGAACGATGCGGTAGGCGACGTCTCGTGCCACCCCGCGCTCGACGAGCGCGAGCAGGACGGATTGAGAGAACACGACGCCAAGCGAATGGTCAGTCAAGTTCTCGCGCATTTTGTCCACGTGGACGACGAGTCCGTCGACAAGCCACGTCGCCCGCACCAGTGCGTAGTAGCAGAGCTGGATGGCGTCAGGGAGGATCACACGCTCCGCGGAGCTGTGCGAGATGTCGCGCTCGTGCCACAAGGCAACGTTCTCGAGTCCGGTGACGAGATATCCGCGCAGCACCCGGGCGAGCCCGACGAGGCGCTCGGAGACGATCGGGTTGCGCTTGTGTGGCATCGCGGACGAGCCCTTTTGGCCGGCACCGAAGGGCTCTTCGACCTCCCCGACTTCACTGCGCTGCAGGTGGCGGATCTCGGTCGCCAGTGCCTCGATCGTCGTCCCGGTGGCGGCTGTCGCGTAGAGCAGCTGGGCGTGACGGTCCCGCGCGACGACCTGGCTCGCGGGGACCGGCTCGAGGCCGAGCGCCGCGCAGACGTAGGCCTCTACCGCGGGGTCGACGTTCGAGTACGTCCCCACCGCCCCTGAGACCTTGCCGACTGATATCGCCTCGACCGCATCGGCCAGCCGGCGACGATCTCGAAGCGCCTGCAGACCGAAGAGCGCCAGCTTCTCTCCGAAAGTCGTCGGCTCGGCGGCCATGCCGTGGGTGCGCCCCGTGATCGGCGTCGTGGCGAACTCCTCCGCCCGGCGCGCGAGCGCTGCGACGAGCTCGTCGCATCGCGAGAGGAGCAGCTCACCCGCGTTACGCAACGTCGCACACAGCGCCGTGTCGACGACGTCAGACGACGTGAGGCCGTAATGGATCCACGCCGACTCGGGTGGCCCGATCAGTTCTTGCACGACGTCGACGAACGCCGCGACATCGTGATCGGTCACCCGCTCGCGCTCCTCCACTCGCGCGACGAACGCTCCGTCGACGATCGGCGCACGGCGCCTGACTTCATCCGCGGCGCCCGACGGCGCGACCCCGAGCTTCGCCCAGGCCTCGACGGCGAGGAGCTCGACTTCGAGCCAGCCCGCGAGTCGCGATCCGTCGGTAAAGAGCACCGCCATCTCTGGAAGGGCGTAGCGCTCGATCATCTTGCCACCATCGTCTCTTTCGCCACGACGTTCGCCGCGATGTCGCGCCGGTACGTCGCGCCGTCGAATTCGATCCTGCCCACTGCCTCGTACGCGCGATCGCGAGCGGACTCGAGGTTCGGCGCCAACCCTGCAACTGCGAGGACGCGACCGCCGGCGCTGCGGATGACACCGTGTACATCGCGCGTCGTGCCCGCGTGGTACACGGACACACCGTTGACGCGTTCGGCGTCCTCGATCCCGCCGATCGCGTCCCCCGTACGTGGCGAGAGCGGGTATCCCGGGGCAGCGATCACCACGCACACCGCGACGGCATTTGAAGCGGAGACACTTTCGTGCGCTCTCCCCGACGCAGCAGCGAAAAGGACCTCAGCGACGTCGCCCTGCATTCTCGGCAGCACCACCTCGGCTTCAGGATCACCGAGGCGCACGTTGAATTCGACGAGTTTCACGCCGTCTTCAGTCAACATAAGTCCCGCGTACAGCACGCCGAGGAACTCGACGCCCCGACGGTGGAGCTCCGCGAGTGCAGGTTCGACGATCCGGTCCATCGCCTCGGAGACGACGTCGTCCGACACCGACGGCACCGGCGAGAGCGCCCCCATCCCTCCGGTGTTCGGACCTGAATCGCCGTCGCCCACCCGCTTGTAATCGCGCGATATCGGGAGCGGAACCGCACGGCGGCCGTCGCACAACGCGAGCAACGAAAGCTCCATCCCTGACATCGCCTCTTCGATCACGACACGACGTCCCGCGTCGCCGAACGCCGAGCCGGAGAGCTTCTCTTTGACGTCGCTCTCGGCGGCGACGAGGTCGTCCGTGACGAGCACGCCTTTCCCCGCCGCCAAGCCATCGGTCTTGATGACGTACGGACCGCTCGAGCGCCGGAGGAATTCGATCGCCTCGTCGGCGCGATCGAAGATCGCGAACGGAGCCGTCGGGATCTTCGCTTCGGCGCAGAGCGTCTTCATGTACGCCTTCGAACCCTCGAGGCGCGCTCCTTTCTCGCCTGGGCCGAGAACAACGCGCCCATTCGCGCGCAGCCGGTCGGCAAGCCCTTCGACGAGCGGGACTTCGGGGCCGATCACGACGAGATCCGCCTCAATCTCCTCGGGCGGCGCGGGTGACGTAGAGATCGTGTGTCCGTCGACACGTGCCGTCATCGCCTCACACCCCGGCGCGACGACGACATCAGCGCTTCGGGCGCAGACGCGTGCGAGCGCGTGTTCGCGGGCACCTGACCCGACGACGAGAACCTTCATGCTGCGATGCGGACGTACTGATCTCGATCCGGGCCGACTCCGACATAGGTGATGGGAGCCCCGGCGTGCGCGGCGATCATCGCGACATACGCCCGCGCCGGTTCTGGGAGATCGACGACGTCGGTGACTGCGGAGAGGTCCGACTGCCAACCGGGGAGTTCCGCGTAGATCGGGCGCACCCGGTGGAGGATCGATTGGTGATACGGCACGCTCGTCATCCGCTCATTGTCGTATTCGTACGCGACGCAGAGTTTCACCGTCTCGAGGGCCGATAACACGTCGAGTTTCGTCAGCGCGATCTCAGAGATCGAGTTCAGACGCACCGCGTGTCGCAACATCACGAGGTCGAGCCACCCAGGACGCCGACGCCGACCTGTGTTCGTTCCGTATTCGTGGCCCCGTTCGACGAGCACGTCCGCCACCTCGCCATCGACTTCGGTCGGGAAAGGACCCGATCCGACCCGAGTGATGTACGCCTTCGCGATCCCGACTACGCGGTCGATGTCGCGAGGTCCAACGCCGCTCCCGACGCACGCCCCTCCTGCGGTGGGATTCGAGGACGTGACGAAGGGGTAGGTGCCGTGATCGAGGTCGAGGAAGGTGGCTTGCGCACCCTCGAGCATCACGTTCTCACCCGCGGCGAGCGCTTCGTGAACGAGTGCGACGGTGTCGCCGATCATCGGCGCGAGCCGCGGAGCGATCTCTCCGAGATAACGCATCGTGATCTCGCGCTCGTCGATCGGCAAGCGGTTGAACACCTTCGTCAAGATCGCGTTCTTCTCCCGCAGAACGACATCGAGTTTCTGACGGAAGATCTTCTCATCCAGCAAGTCCTGGACGCGAAGGCCGACTCGAGCGGCCTTGTCGGCGTAGGCGGGACCGATCCCGCGCTTTGTCGTCCCGAGCTTGTTTTTGCCGAGGGAGCGTTCTGTGGCCCGGTCGAGCTCGTAGTGGTACGGCATGATCAGGTGGGCGTTGCCCGAGACGACGAGCCGAGAGGTGTCGATACCCCGCGCTTTGAGGGCCGCGCATTCATCCAACAAGACGGCAGGATCGACGACGACACCGTTGCCGATCACCGGCACGGTGTCTGGATAGAAAACCCCGCTCGGCACGAGTTGCAGCGCGAAGGTCTCCCCGCCGATGACGATGGTGTGACCGGCGTTGTGCCCACCCTGATAGCGCACGACGAGCCGCATGTCCTTTGCTAGAAGGTCAGTGAGCTTGCCCTTCCCCTCGTCGCCCCATTGCGTGCCGACCACAACGGTCGCAGGCACCCGGCTCCCTTCGCTTGACCGAACCGATCCTACCGAGGAGGTCGCGCCGCTCTTGGGCTCGTCGAGAATGCCCCCGAGACGAGGTCCTCCTGACAAATGACGAGTCTTCATGTTTCGATGTGTGCACCTGGCGCCGATCGCGTGGCGGAGTCGAATAGGAACTGGAGGCACCCGTGTTCGGATTCTTCAAGTTGCCGACGGCTGGACTTTTGTTCTTCGTAAGTGCGTGGATCCTGATGCTCTTCGCCGGTGCCGCCTCGAGCGACATCGGGATCAGGCCCTTTGGTTACGTGACGGCGATGATGTGCACGATCGCCGTCTGGCTCGTCATCGTTCCCGCGGTCACAGCGGTGGCTGGACGTCGCTGGACAAAGACCGTTGGTTTCAAGTGGTGGCGATGAGTGATCGTGGTCTCGCGACAACTGCCGATCACTACGGCCGTCTTGCGGTGAGAACCACCATCGCGCCGCGCCTCGTACGCCGCGTCTCCACCTTCACCTGATCGAATCCGCTCGATTCGAGCTCCTTCGCCATCTCCTCGGCCCCGTCGGGGGAGAACCCATGTCCGTGCCGGAGTCCGGATTTGGTGCGAAGTGCGCGCTCGACGATCACCACCCGGCCCCCCGGCACGAGCACGCGCCGCATCTCCGCGAACGCGGAACTCGGGTCGTCGAAATGGTGGGCGGAACGAATCGCGAAGACCACGGTCGCCTCCGCGTCGTCGACCGGGATCGCTTCCGCCAGCCCTTCACGCCACGAGATGCGCTCGCGTATCGCGCCTTTCGTCAACATGCGGGCGACGGTGAACATCATCGGCGTCGGATCGACACCGATCGCACGCACGCCCAGTCGGGCCGCAGCTCTCGTCGCGGTTCCGGGACCGCAGCCGATGTCGACGACGCGATCAGCTGTGGACAAGCCTGCCGCGCGGACTGCCTCGTCGGCGAAAACGCGAGCCCCGATCGGCATCGAAACCGCCCACACCGTCTCGTGGACGAAGACTGCGGGTCGCTTCAGTCCCTCGAGTCGCAACGTGCCTCCGATCGGTCGGGTCGCGACGCGATCGTCGCGTGGCGCCGGCGTGGCGAATAGGGGCCTGCGACCTCGCCGACGCGCTTAAGAAATAACGAGCTCGCCTTTGTCGACGCCGACGTGAACGGTCGAGCCGTTGCCGAACTTGCCCTCCAGCAGAGCAAGCGCCAGGGGGTCACCGATTTCGCGCTGGATCACGCGACGGAGCGGCCGCGCCCCGAACTGCGGGTCGAAACCGCGCTCCGCGATGAGCAGGATCGCCTCCGGCTCCACGTCGAGGTGGATGTCTCGGTCTTGCAGCCGGGACTCGAGCGACTTCAGCTGGATGTCGACGATGGCGACGACGTCGGACTTGTCGAGAGCGCGGAATCGCACGATCTCGTCGATGCGGTTCACGAACTCCGGCTTGAAGAATTCGATCGGTTCGCCGCGCAAGTTCGAGGTCATGACGAGCACGGTGTTCGTGAAATCGACCGTCCTACCCTGGCCGTCGGTCATCCGGCCGTCGTCGAGCACTTGCAACAACACGTTGAAAATGTCCGGGTGGGCCTTTTCGATCTCGTCGAGGAGGATCACCGCGTACGGGCGCCGGCGCACGGCTTCTGTGAGCTGCCCGCCCTCGTCGTAGCCGACGTAGCCGGGAGGGGCGCCAATGAGGCGGGCGACGGTGTGTTTTTCCTGGTACTCGCCCATGTCGATGCGGACCATCGCCCGTTCGTCGTCAAACAAGAACCCGGCGAGCGCCCGGGCGAGCTCGGTCTTTCCGACGCCCGTCGGACCCAAGAACAAGAACGAGCCGATCGGACGGTTCGGATCCGAGAGTCCCGCTCGGCTTCGCCGGATCGCGTTTGCGACGGCGGAGACGGCCTGGTCCTGTCCGATCACCCGCTCGCGCAGCACGTCTTCCATTCGAACGAGCTTGTCGACCTCGCCCTCGAGAAGACGGGCGACGGGTATACCGGTCCACCGTGCCACGACCTCGGCGACGTCTTCCGCGTCGACCTCTTCTTTCAGCATCTTTTCTCGCTCTTGCAGCTTGGAGAGCTTGTCGGTCGCCTCGGCAATCTCCGCCTCGAGGGCGGGCAGCTCCCCGTAACGGATCGCGGCCGCCTCGTCGAGCTGTCCGTCGCGTTCTTTGCGCTCTGCCTCCCCGCGTCGCTCCTCGAGCTTTCCCTTCAGGGCGCGGATCGAGGCGATCGCGTCTTTCTCCGCTTGCCAGTGCGCGGTCATCGCCGACTCCTGCTCACGCAGGTCCGCGAGCTCAGACTCGATCTTTTCGAGCCGCTCTTTCGAGACGGCGTCGGTCTCTTTCGCCAGCGCGACACGTTCGATCTCGAGCTGTCGGATGCGGCGGGAGATGACGTCGATCTCGGTCGGCATCGAGTCGATCTCGATGCGCAATCGACTGGCCGATTCATCGATCAAGTCGATCGCCTTGTCGGGGAGGAATCGTCCCGTGACGTAACGGTCCGAGAGCACTGCCGCCGCGACGAGAGCGGCGTCTTGGATGCGCACGCCGTGGTGGACCTCGTAGCGCTCTTTCAGGCCGCGCAAAATCGCGATCGTGTCTTCGACCGAGGGTGGCCCGACGTAGATCGGCTGGAAGCGTCGCTCGAGCGCGGCGTCTTTTTCGATGTGCTTTGTGTACTCGTCGAGCGTCGTGGCGCCGATGAGGTGGAGTTCGCCCCGCGCGAGCATCGGCTTCACGATGTTTCCGGCGTCCATCGCGCCCTCAGCAGCGCCGGCTCCGACGATCGTGTGCAGCTCGTCTACGAAGCTGATGACCTCGCCTTCGGAATCGACGATCTCACGCAACACCGCTCGAAGGCGCTCTTCGAACTCGCCGCGGTACTTCGCCCCTGCCACCATCGCCGAGAGGTCGAGAGCGACGATCCTCTTGTTGCGAAGCCCTTCTGGGATGTCGCCTTCGACGATGCGGTTCGCGAGGCCCTCGACGATCGCCGTCTTGCCAACGCCCGGTTCGCCGATCAACACCGGGTTGTTCTTCGTGCGCCGCGACAACACCTGGATGACCCGTCGGATCTCTTCGTCGCGGCCGATGACGGGGTCGAGCTTTCCCTGGCGGGCCGCCGCGGTGAGGTCTCGGCCGTAGCGCTCGAGAGCCCGGAAGGTCTCCTCGGGATTCGCGCTCGAAACACGGTGCGAGCCGCGCACCTCGCGGATTGCGTCCAACAGCACGGCACGATCGACCCCGAGCTCGTTCGCGAACGACAGCAGGAGGTGTTCGACGGACACGAAGTCATCGCCCATCTCCGATCGGGTCTCATCGGCTTGCTCGAGCCCTTGCCTCGTCGACGGTGCGAGCTCGGGCGCATTCCCTCCGATCGCGCGAGGCAAACGCTCGGTCTCGTTCAAGAGCCGGTTGCGAATCGCGAGGCGGTCGGCGCCCATCCGCTCCAACAGCGCTGGTGCGATCCCGTCTTGCTGGTCGAGGGCGGAAAGGAGCACGTGTTCCGGCGTGATCTGCGCGTGGTGCTGCTCCGCGGCGAGCGCGTTCGCCCGCTCGATCGCCTCGCGGGTCTTCAGGGTCCAACGGTTCGGATCGAGCGCCACTACGGCCTCCGGATGCCCCGCACGAGCGTGGCGGGGGGCTGGGCAGGACTCACCGGCACTAGATCGCGTCGATACTGGCGGTGCGCGCGCTTAACCGCCTCGTCTGCAGCGCGGCGCACCGCATCGAGTTGGGACTTCAGCTCTGCGATTTCCGCCTCGAGCGCGAGGATCCGCCGCACTCCCTCCAGGTTCACGCCCGCGGCGGTGAGCGAGCTGATCTGGCGCAGCTGCGCGATGTCGTCGTCGGAGTAGCGACGACTGCCGCCGCCGGTGCGCTCGGGATCGAGAAGGCCCTTGCGTTCGTAGATCCGAAGCGTCTGGGGGTGCACCCCGGCGAGTTGCGCGGCGATCGAGATCACGTACACCGCGCGGGGAGTCCTATCAGATGCGGCTCGTGCTGCCATCGTCAGACCCCAAGGTAAGCGCGCGGCGTCGTCTCGGTCGCCTTCTGCAGCGCCTCGATCGCCTTGCGTTCTTGTTCGGAGAGCTCGTTCGGCACGGCGACCTCGACGGTGACGAGGAGATCGCCGACTTGCGAGCCGTGGTGGATGCCCTTGCCGCGTACGCGCAGCGTCTGGCCGTTCTTCGTTCCCGCCGGGATCTTCAACGAGACCGGACGGCCGAGCGTCGGCACGGTGATCGTCGCTCCGAGCGCGGCTTCGGGGTACGTCACGGGCACGGTCAACGTGAGGTTGCGCCCGCGACGGCCGAACAGCCGGTGCGGAGCGACGTGCAAGGTGACGTAGAGATCACCGGGCGGACCGCCCTCCTGACCAGGTTCGCCACGCCCTTTCACTCGGATGCGCTTTCCGTCCTCGACCCCAGCTGGGATGCGGACATTTACCTTCCGCTCGCGGCGCTCGTAACCGGTACCAAAACAGGTTGGGCAAGGATCGACGATCTTCGTCCCCCGCCCGCCGCATTCCGGGCAAGTGGTAGAAAGCGAGAACAACCCCTGATTGTCGTTGATCACGCCGCTTCCGCCACAGCGCGGACAGACGATCGGACTCGTTCCCGGGCGTGAGCCGCTTCCTCCGCAGGTATGGCAGACGACCCGCGTCGTCACGTTCACCGTCGTGACGGCGCCTTCGATCGCGTCCTCGAACGACAAGTGCAACTCCGCCTCGACGTCGTCGCCGCGGCGCGGCCCGAAACCGGTCGAGGACCGCCTACCCGCCGTGCCGGAGCGGAAGATCCCCCCGAAGATGTCGGACAGGTCATCGATGTTGAAGTTGAATCCGCCCGCTCGCGAAAAGCCGGGGCCGGCCGCACCGAGCCGACGGACCTCGTCGTACTCCTTGCGCTTGTCGGTGTCGCCGAGAACCTCGTACGCGGCAGAGATCTCCTTGAACCGATCCTCCGAGCCCGGATTAGCGTCGGGGTGGTACTGCTTGGCGAGCTTTCGGTAGGCGCGCGTGATCTCCTTCTCGTTGGCCTCCGGACGGACGCCGAGCACTTTGTAGTAGTCAGTTTCGAACCACTCGCGCTGTGCGGTCACCTGTTCGTCAGCCTTCCACCTTCACCATTGCCGGTCGCAGGACGCGACCGTGCAGTCGATAACCCGTGCGCAACACCTCGCTTACGCGCCCGTGATCACGTTCCGTCGCCTCGTCTTCGCCCGATTCATCTGTGTGCGCAGGAACGTGGGCGACGGCGTCGTGGATCTCGGGGTCGAACGCGACGTTCGCCTCGTCGATCCGCTCAAGACCTTCTTGCGCGAGAACCTTGCGTGCCAGCGCGTCGATCTGCGCGAGCGCGCCTTTCAGGTGTTCGCCGTTCGCCTCGTCATTTTCGGCGTGCGCGACTGCGAGATCGAGCGCATCGAGGACCGGGAGGAGCCGCTCGATGAGCCCTTCCGAAGCGCGCTGGAGCAGATCGGTCTGCTGACGGATCGTGCGTTTGCGGTAGTTCTCGAACTCCGCCTGCAGTCGCTGCAACATCTCGAGGTATTCGTCTCGCTGCGCGGCGACCGCGTCGGCGGGCGCGTTCTTGTTCGCGCGCTCAGCCGACTCGTTCGCGACTAGCCCTGCCGCTTCATCCGCGACGGGCTCGCCGGGATCTTCCTGCGCCTCGCCGTCGACGTTCGACTCGGTCGGTTCGTTGGCGAGACGTCGCTTCTCACTCATGCTCCGGCAGAGCCGGCGTCATCTACGACCTCGGCGTCCACGACATCCTCGTCGGATCCCGTGGATCCGCCGGACCCGTCGGGCGCCGCGGCTGAGGCCGACTGGGACGCTTGTTCGTACAGGCGCTGGGCGAAGGCCTGCGACGCAGACAACAACGCGTCCGAGGCGGACTTGATCGCCTCGATGTCGCTGCCCGCGAGCGCGTCCTTCAAGGTCTTCAGAGCGCCTTCGACGCGGTCCTTTTCGTCTCCAGTGAACTTCGAGCCCTCGTCCTTCAAGAGCTTCTCGGTCCGGTGCACGAGGGTGTCGGCGTTGTTGCGCGTCTCCGCCTCGTCGCGGCGGCGACGATCGTCGTCCGCGTGGGCTTCGGCGTCTCGCACCATCCGCTCGATCTCGTCGCGCGGGAGCGAGGTCTGGCCGGTGATCGTCATCGACTGCTCCTTACCCGTCGCGCGGTCCTTCGCCGAGACGTGGACGATGCCGTTCGCGTCGATGTCGAAAGTGACCTCGATCTGCGGCACGCCCTGGGGCGCGGGAGGAAGGTCGACGAGCTGGAACTTGCCGAGCGTCTTGTTGTACATCGCCATCTCGCGCTCACCTTGGAGCACGTGGATCTCGACCGATGGCTGATTGTCCTCGGCGGTGGTGAACACCTCCGAGCGTTTCGTCGGGATCGTCGAGTTGCGCTCGATGAGGCGGTGCATGATCCCGCCTTTTGTCTCGATCCCGAGGCTGAGCGGCGTCACGTCGAGAAGGAGGACGTCTTTCACTTCCCCCTTCAAAACGCCCGCTTGGATCGCCGCGCCGACGGCGACCACCTCGTCGGGGTTCACGCCCTTGTGCGGCTCCTTGCCGGTCAGCTCCTGAACGAGCTCCTGGATCGCTGGCATGCGCGTCGACCCGCCGACGAGGATCACGTGTTGGATGTCGGACTTCGATAGCCCGGCGTCCTTGATCGCTTGTTCGAAAGGACCGCGACACGCTTGCACGAGGTCCTCGGTGAGCTCCTGGAACTTCGCGCGCGTCAACTTCAAGTCGAGGTGCTTTGGGCCCTCGGACGTCGCGGTGATGAACGGGAGGTTGATCGTCGTCTCCTGCACCGCGGAGAGCTCGACCTTTGCTTTCTCGGCCGCTTCCTTCAGTCGCTGAAGCGCCATCTTGTCGTTCGACAGGTCGACGCCTTCGGTGTCTTTGAAGGTCTTCACAAGCCAGTCGATGACGCGCTGGTCCCAGTCGTCACCGCCGAGGTGCGTGTTCCCAGAGGTCGACTTCACCTCGAACACGCCTTCGCCGATCTCGAGGATTGAAACGTCGAAGGTTCCACCGCCGAGGTCGAAGACGAGAATCGTCTGCTCGGCGCCCTCCTTGTCGAGGCCGTACGCGAGCGCGGCGGCGGTCGGCTCGTTGATGATCCGCAAGACCTCGAGGCCGGCGATCTGGCCAGCCTCTTTCGTCGCGGTCCGCTGCGCGTCGTCGAAGTACGCGGGGACGGTGATCACCGCTTGATTGACCGAGTCGCCGAGGAAGGCTTCGGCGTCTCTCTTCAGCTTCTGCAAGATGCGCGCTGAGATCTCCTGCGCGGTGTACTTCTTCCCGTCGATATCGATGGACCAACTCGTACCCATCTGACGCTTCACCGAGCGCACGGTGCGATCTGGATTCGTGATCGCCTGACGCTTCGCAACTTCGCCGACGAGCACCTCGCCGGACTTCGCGAAGCCGACGACGGACGGCGTCGTCCGGCTTCCTTCCGCGTTTGGAATGACTGTCGGCTCGCCCCCCTCGAGCACGCTCACGACCGAGTTGGTCGTTCCGAGGTCGATTCCGACCGCCTTTGGCATCGCTGCCGCCTCCACTATCTCGTCAAACGCCCGGCAGCGACCTGCTGACCGGGATCTTCGACCTACTTGTCAGCTAGGACTATAGCAAAGTTGAGCGCCCTATTGTCAAGTTACGGACCCTTTCCCGCAGAAAAGACGTCGGTGGGCCGGGGACGCCAGCTACAGGCCGATCGGACCATGTAATCGGCGTCCGGCGCTCGATACCCTGATCCCATGCCCACCCTCGTGCTGCTCCGCCACGGCGAGAGCGAGTGGAACGCAGAAAACCTGTTTACAGGGTGGGTCGACGTCGACCTGTCCCGGCGCGGCGAGGAGGAGGCCGAGGAAGCCGGCCGGCTGCTCGCCGCCGAATCGGGCCTCGTCCTCGACGTCGTGTACACCTCGGTGCTCACCCGCGCAGTTCGAACCGCTGACCTCGCACTTTCGGTGGCCGGAAAGAGCTACCTCCCCGTTCACCGTCACTGGCGCCTCAACGAGCGCCACTACGGCGCGCTTCAGGGAACCAACAAGAAGCAAGCGGCCGAGCGCTTCGGGGCCGATCAGGTGAAAGCATGGCGGCGCGGATACCGCACCCCTCCCGACCCGGTCGCTCCGGACAGCCCCCACCACCCGGTCAACGACCCGCGCTACGCAGACGTGCCGCCCGACGCTCTGCCCGGCGCGGAGTGCCTGGCTGACGTCGTCGAGCGCATGGTCCCCTACTACGTGGACCACATCGCGAAGGACCTCCTCGAAGGAAAGACCGTGCTCGTCGTGGCACACGGCAACAGCCTGCGAGCGATGGTGAAGTACTTGGAAGAGGTCTCCGACGACGACATCGTCGACCTCGACATCCCGACAGGTGTTCCCCGCATCTACGACCTCGACGAAAAGCTCCACGTGCGCTCGGCGCGCTACCTCGGTGACCCCGAAGCGGTGCGCGCCGCCACCGAGTCGGTCGCTCGCCAAGCGGGCTGAGGGCTAGCTGAAGTTCTCGAAGTAGCGGCTCGGGGTCGGGCCGCGCTGGTGTTGGTACTTGGAACCGAGCTGCGTAGACCCGTAAGGGTGGTCGGCCTCGGTGGTCATCGTGAGGAAGCTGATCTGTCCGATTTTCATGCCGGGGTACAGAGTGATCGGAAGGTTCGCAACATTCGAAAGCTCGAGGGTGAGATGCCCGTTCCAACCCGAGTCGACGAATCCCGCGGTGTTAGAGACGAACACGCCGCCCGAACCCGCCACAAAGTTCTCGACCTTGCGACCGCCCGGTCTGACTTCGAGGTCGTAGACGGGCTCGACCAATCCGGTGTCGACCACGTGCTCGACGCGGTCCCAGGCGATACCACCCTCTGTGAGGCGAACAATCTTGGATGTCTCCTCCGCGTCAGGGATGGCGCGCTCGTAGAGCGTCGCGAAACGCCGCAAGGTGGCAAACCGCACGGCGTCCCGGCCTGTGCGGTTCTCGAGATTGCAGAGATCGCTGGCGTGTTTGTAGCCCAGCAGGCGAGCCGCCTCGGCCTGGGTCAACCCGGCGCGGGAGCGGGCCCCGACTAACAGTCTGTCAGCGAGCGGCACGGCAGTGAGCAGCTTGTGCTCGTTCTGCGGCATCGAGACTTGAAACAGGCCATGCAGCGCTCGATCGCGGAACGAAGCCGTCGCTCTCATGTCGAGACGCTCGGCGAGGTACAAAAGGTCACCGACGAGGCCAGGCGACGATGACCAGTAGCAACGGCGGTCGCTTCCGCTGTGCGTTCCGTCGCCACCCAACATTCCCTCGAGGAGCGACTCGAGGAGCGGGCGCGGCCAACCGAGCGCGCCGGCAGGAGCTCGCTTGGTCCATGCCTTGCCCCCTGCGCCGATCCAGTCCATGAAGTACGAGAGCATCGAAGACGCACACGTGATCGAGCCGGAGGCCTGGTACCTCGGTAAATCCCATCGGGTCAGGATCGAATCGACCCGATCGAGGAGGCGCTGGTCGGTGTTGGAGAAGACGACTTGGCACGGTCGCCGGTAACCCTCGGCAACGTAGAAGCCGATCAGCCAGGCGAGGTCCTCGTCGACCTGCCAGACGACCGGCAGGCCGTATCGGGATCCTCGCGGACGGATGTAATCGAGACTGCCGAGTTCCGGCCAGACGGCTCGAGAGGCCCTTGCAACCTCGCCAGGAACGCGCCGTTCCCTCTTGTGCCAGGTCGCGCTCCCCGGCCTCGACTCCCACAACAAATCGGCCGTCGCCCGGTCCTGGAGCGCCGCTTCGACGGTCGGCCCCTCGAACATCATGCGGCCGACCAGCGCTTCGGGTATGAGGGCGCGGAAGTCGAACACGGCGCTCGCCTGTGGCGGATCGGGGATCCGCCGCGGAATCGCGACCAGCGCGCCGTCATTCAGCTGCTGCGCCCGCAGCTTCACGATGTCGCCGTGCCTGTCCAAGCTGAAGAGGTTGTGGCCTGCCGTAACCCGAACGCTGCGGCCAGAAGCCAATCTCACTTCGAAGACCCGGTCTGCACCGCTCTCAACCCAGCCTGTGACTGGGAAGTAACCCGCCTCGAAAGTGTCCGGGTCGAAGGAGACCACCGATCCTTCGAGCTTCTTTCGGACGATCTCCTCGATGGGCAGCAGTCGCAACCCGGTGTCGTCGAGGAACAGGATCGGTTCGGTCCCAGGCAAGCTGGAGTGAATCAGCAATCCGAGCCGGCCAAGACTGCTCTTGCCTTCGAGCCTCGCCACCAAATCGTTCGGGAGAGCCACTCGCTCAAGTGTCGAGCCGAGTACGAACTCCCCTGGGTGCAGGATGAAAACGTCTTCCGAATCGATCTCGACAAGCTCAGTGAGCTCCTCTTGGTCTTGCTTTACGTCTATGAAACCCATCGTGTGGTTGCGGAACACTCGGAAGTACCGATCGATGTGCAGGTCAACCGATGACGGCTGCACGCAGGTGTCGTCGAATGGATCGATAACGATCCGGCCCGAGGCGATCTCGTCGCGGATCGTGCGATCGGAGAGAATCATCGTGGCGCCCGAAGATAGCCTGGCGGTGCGTCGCCGACGCCCAGGTGCGCGGTCGGTGACCGCGCGGGCGTAGTTCAGCGGCAGAACATCAGCTTCCCAAGCTGAGAACGCGGGTTCGATTCCCGTCGCCCGCTCGAACTTTCAACGAGGGCTCCTCCGCCGTGGACCCGTGTCCGACGCCTCGACTCATCGGCAACCTCGTGCTTCACGTCCCACAACACCGCCGGTATGACGTCTCATTTTGGCTCAAGACGCTGGGCAAAAAGGTCGTAGGGGAATGTGGCAAATGGCAATCGACTTCGGCCACCGGCCAAGCCGGATTGCCATTCGTCATATTTTGTCCCCTGCGAGACGAACGGAATACCGCCAATGTCCTCGGCCGCCATCGCCGCTCGGAAACGAGGGGACGCGGCGCGCATTCGCCGGACGACTCGCCAGGCATTGGCGGCCGAAGCAGTCCTCGGCGTCCTCTTGGTCGGTTACGCGGTGGCCACGGTCGTACAGCACCAACTTGGCATCACTCCCCCACAGGCAAGCGGGATCACCGACGGCGTCGAGTTTCTGGCGTCTCTGCTTTGTTTCGTTCGGGCGAGCACGAAAGCCTCGGGTCGTCGGGTTTCGCTGCTCGTCGGACTGTCGATCTTGGCGTGGTGCGTCGGCGACAGCCTGAGAACGATCTTGGAGGTCCGCGGCTCAGCCGCCTCCTCCACGCTCGCCGGTGTCTCGCTCATCCGCCTCGGCTTTTACCCATTAATCCTCGTCGCTATCGCCCTGTTCACCAAGATGCGCTCGCAAAGGCTGCGCTTTCCCTCGGTGCTCGACGCGGCGATCGCCGGCCTCGGAGCTGGGGCTGTCTTTGCGCTGTTCGATCTTCGCGGCGTCATCGGTCTCGGATCCGCAAGCACCATTGCGACCCTCACGAAGGACGCCTATCCGATCGGCAACCTCGTGCTCTTCGTGCTCGTCATCGCGTTGGCAGCGATGTCGCGCCGTTGGCGGGAGCCGTCCTGGCCGCTGCTCGCCTTCGCCGCACTCGTCACCCCTCTCGGCAATCCCTTGAACCTCCTCCACGCATATCTCGGTCAAACACACGCGACGGCGGTCGCGAGTTCGACGGCGTGGCCGGTGGTCTTTGTCCTTTTGTCCCTGGCGCTGTGGGTTGAGACTCCTCCGACCTCGAATCGTCGGGGCCTCCTCGCGCCAGAGCTCGTGCTTCCGGGACTCGCCGCGGCCGCCACGCTCGCGGTCCTCCTCGCCGGCGCCGCCCGCTCCGTCGCTCCGATCCCCCTCGGACTCGCGGCAGCGGCCTTCGTCGCGTGCGGGACGCGCTTCGCCTTCGCGGTGAGACAAGCGGGCGAGCTCGTCTCAGAAGGCGACCACCAGTTGATGATCGACGAGCTCACGGGCCTCGGCAACCGCCGCTTCCTCACCCAAGTCCTCGACGCCTACTTCCGCAGCGACGGGACACCCCATTCTCGCCTGGCGTTCTTGTTCATCGACCTCGACCACTTCAAAGAGATCAACGACTCCTTCGGTCATCCCGCGGGTGACCGGTTGCTCGGGGAGGTCGGACCGCGACTGCGCGCGTGCCTCGGCGAATCCGACCTTCTCGTCCGTCTTGGAGGCGACGAGTTCGCCGCTGTTTTGCAAGGAGCCGACGCCAACTACGCGAAGTTTGCGGCAGGACGGATCGTGGCCAGCCTCGAAGCTCCGTTCGGTTTCGATCGGGTCAGGGCCAGCATCAGCGCGAGCATCGGGATCGCCCTCGCGCCGGCGCACGCCAAGGACAGCTCGAGTTTGATGCGCTGCGCTGACATCGCGATGTACCGCGCGAAGACGAAGCGGGTTCCCTTCGTCGTTTATAACTCGAACTTGGACGATGACGGAGACCGTCTCCGCTTCATAGAGGAACTCAGCGAAGCAGTCGAGAAGAAGCTGTTCGAGCTGCACTATCAGCCTCAACTGAACCTTTCCGACGGCTCGGTGTCCGCCGTGGAGGCGCTGATCCGATGGAGGCATCCGAGACTCGGCTACGTGCCACCGCTGCAGTTCCTCTCCCTTGCCGAAGGCGCGGTGTTGATGCCTTCGTTGACGTCACTCGTTCTCGACGGCGCCTTGTTGCAATGCGCCCGCTGGCGAGTCGACGGCCACGAGGTGCGCGTTTCGGTCAACGTCTCGGCTTCCAACTTGCTCGAGGACGGGTTTGCGAACCTCGTGCGCGACCGCCTCAATCGCTACGAGCTCCCCCCCGAAGCGCTCGTCCTCGAGATCACCGAGACGAGCATCATTGGAAACTTCGCGAGGTCGCGCGAGGTCGTCGAACAACTTCGCTCATACGGCGTCGAAACGTCGATCGACGATTTCGGGGCGGGCTTCACTTCGCTTGCATACCTCTCCAAGCTCGCCGTGTCCGAAATGAAGCTTGACCGAACGTTCATCGTTCCTTTGGCCGAAGGCGAGCGCGATCGCACCTTGAAACTGGTGCGTTCCACGATTGAGCTCGGACACGCCCTCAACCTGAGGGTTGTCGCTGAAGGCATCGAAAACACGACCACCCTCGAGGTGCTGCGTTCGCTCGGATGCGACCTCGCACAGGGAAACATCATCGGACCGCCTGCGCCTGCCCAGCGGATCCACTTCGATCAGTGGAACGAGCCCGAACACGAAATGAAACCAATCGCGACCCGGACCCGCGCGGTTGCGTCACGTAAGTCGCGGCTTCGAGTTGTCGAAGGCGAGTCGGGAGTCGTGGACGGATCTGCCCACTGACACGAACGGTGGCGCTGGAGGGATGGACGCTCATTCCGCACCCGCCACTGGAAGGCGCCATCGATACGTCAACGATTGAACACGTTGATGCCCAGAACGCTCGCCAGCGGCTTCGCAAGAGAATGAGAGGCTCGGGTGCGATCGCCGAGGAGCACCCGAATACGCAGATGTGCTGAACTCTCGCCCGGAGGATCCATGGACGTCCTTGTCGTAGTCGGGACCGACCGCCCGCCGTCACGGCTCGAAGACCGGGCCCGTCTCGTTCGGCGCTTCGTCGACGGCGACTCACTCGACGCCCTGATCGGAGTGTTGCGGGCGCGCATACCGCGCCGCGTCGGCGTGTGCGGCCCGGTTGCCGACGCTGCGCGCGTCGCTGCGACCCTTCACCAAGCGGGATTACCAACTGAGCTGTTCACCGACGAAGCGATCCCGTCCGACTCCTCCCGTGGGCTCGACGGCGTGGACGTGCGGCGGATCTCTGATCCGGGCCCACCGATCGAAGCCGTCGAAACGCTCTTAGATCTCATCGGAAACACACCGATGCTCCGCCTTGATCGCACCGCGAAAGACCTCGAATGCACCTTCCTCGGCAAGCTCGAGTTATGCAATCCGGGCGGCTCCTCGAAAGACCGCATCGCCCTCGCGATGGTCGAGGCGGCAGAACGCGACGGGCTGCTCGTGCCCGGTTCGACAATCGTCGAACCGACGAGCGGCAACACCGGGGTCGGTCTCGCAATCGTCGCCGCGCGTCGCCGTTACAAGTGCGTCTTCGTTTGTCCGGACAAGGTCGCGCAAGACAAGATCGCGCTGTTGCGCGCGTACGGAGCCGAGGTCGTCGTCTGTCCGACGTCGGTGTCACCGGAACACCCAGACTCGTACTACTCGGTTTCGGACCGACTCGCGCGGGAGATCCCGCTCGCGTGGAAGCCCGACCAGTACCACAACCCGAACAATCCCCTCGCGCAGTCCGAGACCGCCGGTAAAGAGATCTGGGAACAGACGCGCGGGCGGATCACGCACTTCGTTGCCGGCATCGGCACCGGCGGAACGGTGACGGGGATCGGCCGCTACCTGAAAGAGAAGAACCCGTCGGTGGTGATCGTCGGTGCGGACCCGGAAGGCTCCGTGTACTCCGGAGGCTCGGGACGGCCCTACCTCGTCGAGGGGATCGGCGAGGACTTCTGGCCGTCCACCTACGACCCCACGGTGGTCAACCAGGTGGTAGCGGTTTCCGATGCGGAGAGCTTCGCCACGGCGCGTCGCGTGACGAAAGAAGAAGGTCTGCTCCTCGGTGGATCCGGCGGCACCGCGGTCGCCGCCGCGCTCGCCGTCGGAAGGGGTCTTCCTGCCGACGCCGTCGTCGTCGTCCTGATTCCCGATTCGGGCCGCGGATACCTTTCGAAGCTCTACAACGACGCGTGGATGGCCGACTACGGCTTCACGACCGGGGTCGGTCGCACGATCGGAGAGGTGCTCGCCGCGCGTGATCCGTCGCTCCCAACTCTCGTTCACACCCATCCGGAAGAGACCGTCCGCCAGGCAATCGAAATCCTGCGCGAGTACGACGTCAGCCAACTTCCAGTCGTGAAACATGAACCTCCCGTCGTCCTGGCCGAAGTCGTGGGCTCGGTCACCGAGCGCAATCTGATGGACGAGGTCTTCAGCGATTCGTCGACGATCGATCGCCCCGTCGGCGAGGTGATGGGCGAGCCGCTGCCGACGATCGGGATCGGAGAACAGGTGCAGCTCGCAGTCGATCGGTTAGAGAAGGCGCCGGCGCTGCTCGTGCTCGATCGTGGACACCCGGTCGGAGTGATCACGCGATCAGACGTGCTCGCGGCGCTTGCGGGCGGACAGCGGTGAGGTCGTGATGCGGACCGAGGGCGCAAAACGGCGCGGATTCGAAACCGACGCGGTCCACGGCACGTGGCGGTCCGACCCCGACACAGGAGCGGTCAACACGCCCGTCTATTTGACCTCGACGTTCGAACAGGACGCGGTCGGATCCGACCGCGGCTACGAGTACTCCCGTACAGACAACCCTTCCCGAAGAAGCCTCGAGGCCCACCTCGCGCTGTTGGAGCGGGCGTCGTACGGCATCGCGTTCGCGAGCGGGCTCGCCGCCGAGGACGCGATCATGCGACTGCTCGATCGCGGTGATCGTCTCGTCATGCAGACCGACAGCTACGGCGGAACGTTCCGGCTTGCCACGAAATTGCACGCAAGATCAGGGGTCGTCGTCGCGACCGGGGATGTCTCCCAACCCGAGCTCTTGGGCGAGGAGACCCGGATGGTCTGGATCGAGACGCCGACGAACCCGCTCCTCGACGTCGTCGACATCGCCGCCGTGGCGGAGGCGGCACACCGTGCCGGCGCCATCGTCGTCGTCGACAGCACGTTCGCCACCCCCTATCTCCAACAGCCGCTCGCGTTTGGAGCCGACGTCGTCGTCCACTCGACGACGAAGTACCTCGGAGGACATTCCGACGTCGTCGGCGGCTTCGTCGCCACGAACGACAAGGCCATCGCCGAACAGCTCCACTTCCTCCAGAACGCGGCGGGCGCCGTCCCATCGCCGTTCGACTGCTATCTCGTGCAACGCGGGGCGAAGACGCTCGCCGTCCGCATGGATCGCCACTGCGAAAACGCCCTTGCCGTCGTCGAGTTGCTGCTAGCGCATCCGTCGGTCGGACGGGTGCTCCATCCGTCACTGAAGGACCATCCTGGTCACGAGATCGCGAGACTCCAGATGCGCGCCTTTGGCGGGATGGTGAGCTTCACGCTCCTCGGGGGGGAGAAGGCGGCAACGGCGGTGTGCGAGCGCACGGAGATCTTTACCCTCGCCGAAAGCCTCGGAGCCGTCGAAAGTCTGATCGAACATCCGGCGAGGATGACGCACGCGAGCACCGCGGGGACGACGAACGAGGTTCCGGGTGATTTGGTGCGAATCAGCGTCGGCCTCGAGTCGTCGCACGACCTCGTCGAAGACTTGCGCCAGGCCCTCGACTCGATCGCGTAACTCGTCCGCCCACCGCGCCGCGAGGCGCGGCGCGTGCGCCACTCCCGAGCTCTTATCGACCACTACCGTCTGCCACGCAGGCTCGCCGGTGCTTACTCGGTGGGGCGTCAGATCGCTCCTCGGTGGACCACCACCAAAGCGGAGAGGACGGGACGGTGGATCGGTTGGCGGGACGACGTCGGACACGACGGGGAACGCGTACCGACATCCTCCCCAACCGCGCGCCCGTATTCGACGGAACGGCGACGCGAACTCACCGCTCGACGTCCCGAATGTCCTCGGCCGGCTACGCCTTCGCGGTCGGAATCATCTGTTTCGCACTATGGACCCTTTTCGATGCGCACCAACTTTTCACCTCCGCCAACGCGTCCCCTCTCGGCACGAGACGATCCGTCGCAATGTCGTTCCTAAGGCCGATCGCGCGGGTGGAGGATTTCCTGGGCTTCGACCGACTTGTCGACGGAGGCAATCGCGCGGTCGGCCGTACTGGTCCTTACGTCCCGGGAGCGGGAACCCTCCCGACCCAGCCGCCACCAACGACGCCACCAACGACGCCACCAACGACGCCACCAACGACGGTGGCTACCCGAGGTCACAATCACAACGGCAAGCCGACGGTGACGAAGCATCCGTCACACAAATTCGTGCTCGCGCAACCAACTCGCGCCCGTCCGCTCACCATCTTGCAGATCGGGGACTCGATCGGTCTGGACCTTGGTTACGGGCTGTCACAGGTGGTCGGAACAGACCCGCTGAGCCATGTCGACGCGGAATCCGTCGGCGATACTGGTCTCACGAACCTCGCGTACTTCAACTGGCCCGCGAACTTGAGCCGAGAGATTTCCTCGTACCACCCGCAGCTCATCGTCGTGATCCTCGGCGCGAACGACTGGCAGGGGATGCAAGTGAGCAGCGGGCCCGTCCAGCCGGGCACATCGGTGTGGATCCAGAACTACAACGCAAGAGTCGCCGAGTTGATGAGCGAAGCGACAGCAAGAGGCATTCCTGTCGTGTGGGTTGGTCTGCCGATCATGGGGAGCCCGACTTTCAGCCGCGACATGGCGACGTTGAACTCCATCTACCTGGCGCAAGCGCACCAACATCGCGGCGTGTGGTTCGTGCCGACGTGGAAGCTCTTTTCGACGTCCTCGGGTGCCTACTCGGAATACCTGTCAGTCGGTGGAAGCCTCGTCCAGGTGCGCGATCCGGACGGGGTGCACATCGACCCGCCGGCCGGGACATCTCTTCTTGGGCACTACGTCGTGCAGAAGATCGACTCGATCTGGCACATCCACGTCTGACACTTCCGACGCCGCGGGCGCGGCCGCGATCTGGGCGAGTCCCGGATTCGCCGTTGGATCGCGTAGCCTCACCTGCCAATGTCGGAAAATCCTCCCCTTCCACCCGTCGCGCCTTCGGTGCCGGAACCTTCGTCCGAGATCCCTTCGCAGGACGAGGGGCCACCGGATAGAGACCCGCAGGGTCCGCCGAAACCTTCCCGGGCCTCGGCGGTCCGGTCCGGTCTTCACAGCTACCGCGTCCGGCGACGCGCAAAAAAAGCGCGCCGCAGCGTGCTTCGTCGGAGGCTGACGCGGAGCGGGATCTCGATCGTCGCCTTGATCGTGGTCATCGTCGGAGCGGTCGCGGGGTACGTGATCTACCGATTTAGCCAGATCAACCGCATCCATATCGGCAATGGAATCGAGACTCCTTCGACGTTGCATCATCCGGAGAACATCCTCCTCATCGGCTCGACCGACCGTTGCGCCGCAACGAGCATCGCCGTGTTCCGAACGGAGTGCGCGCAAGGAGTGAACGGGATCAACAGCGACGTGGTGATGATCGTCCACATCGTTCCGAAAACAGAGCAACTGACGCTGCTCTCGATTCCCCGCGACACCTTCGTCCCGAACGCCCGCTCCGGGGGCCTCTACAACAAGATCGACGCCGCGCTCGCCGACGGGCCGGGTCAGCTCATCGAGGCGATCCACCAGGACTTCGGGATCCCGATCAACCACTTCGTCGATTTGAATTTCGGGACGTTCACGAACATCGTCAATATCTTGGGCGGCGTGCGCATGTACTTCCCCGACCGTCTCTATGACGCCGAGAACCCCCCGCTCAGCATCACCCACACGGGCTGCGTGCTTTTGAAAGGGACGGAAGCGCTGGCGCTCGTGCGGTCGCGCCACCTCTACTACTTCACAAGGGGTCAGAAACCGAATTACGCAGCAATCCGTGCCGTTACGACCCCATATGGCCCGTACTACACCGCCAACTCGGGAGGTTCATACGACGGAAGCGGTGACTTGGGTCGGATCATCCGCGTCCACGAGTTCCTGCGCGTCGTCGCCGAGGCAATCCAGCGCCGCGGAATAGGCAACCCGCTCACCGACAACGCGCTGATCGGTGCGATCGCACCCGACTTGGAGGTCGACAGCGCGCTCGGGGATCGCGAGATGGTCGACTTGGGGCTCGCCATCAAGCACGCGCACTTCGCGACCGCTCCGCAGTACACCTTGCCGATCATCGTCGATGCCCAGCCCTATCAATACAAGGACTATCCCTACGGAGACGTCGTCTTCCCTTCGCAGCCTCAGGACCAACAGACGGTCGACAAGTTCTTGGGGATCACGCCGAAGTGGAACTCGATCAGCCCATCCAAGGTCAGCGTCTCGGTCATTGACGGGACGAATTCCGCCGCCACGACGGCCTCCGTCGCCTCACAACTCCACGGACTCGGATACCAAGTCGTGCCCACGACGGCGTCTGACTATGTCGGACCGATCTCCGAGTCGAGCGTCGTGTACGCGAAGGGCCACTTGGAACAGGCAGAGCGCGTTCTTTCGTCCCTTTCGGGAACGGTGGTGATGGCCGAAGGCACACCGGCAGCCGGCGCGGATGTCAGCGTGATCGCGGGGTCGGACCTCTCCGTCATCCACGCTTCGACGAAGGCGCTCGTGACGTCAACGTCCAAGAACGCCCGGACGGGATCGCCTCATCCTCTCGCCCAGGGAGGGTCCGGATCGACCACGACGACAAACCCGAACTTCTCCCCGCCGACATCGTCGACGTCCTCGCTTGAGCCCTGGGATCCGAGGGCGTGTCCCACGAGGTAATACCGGCTAGCGAGCCCTCCGGGCCGAACGAGGCGGACTGAGAGCAGAAGAACGCGACCACGCTCTCGAGTTCTTCCAGATCAAATAGTCGCGTGTTCAGCGTCGGCGAAGCGCGGTGTCCGCGAGCGAAGGCGACGTGTATCCACCGTCCGTGCGGTTCACGTTCACGCCGGGGGGGACAATCTCGTCGATGCGATCGAGGACGTCCGAGGACAACCCAACGTCTGCCGCCTTCAACAACGGTTCGAGGTGGTCCATCGTCCGCGGCCCGATTATCGGTGAGGTCACGGCCCGGTGGGCGAGGACGAAGCCGATCGCGAGCTCGATCAACGTCAGACCGGCTCCGTTCGCCAGTTCGACAAGGCGGTCCACGATTTCGAGCTTCTCTTGATTCTCCCGCATCGTGAGGTCGTATCGACCGGGAATCCGCTCCGCGCGCCGACTCGAGTTGTCCTTGCCGGCACCGAAGCGACCCGCCAACCAGCCCCCGGCAAGTGGGCTCCACGGGATCACGCCCATCCCGTAGCGCTCGCAGACGGGGAGCACATCGGCTTCGATTCCGCGCACGAGGATCGAATACGGCGGCTGCTCGGTGACGAAGCGCTCTGTTCCGCGCCGCTCCGCCGTCCATTGAGCCTCGACGATCTCGTGCGCGGGGAACGTCGAACTGCCGAAGTAACGGATCTTTCCCTGTCGAACCAAGTCGGTCAGCGCAGAGAGCGTCTCGGAGACCTCCGTCGAGGGGTCGGGACGGTGGATTTGGTAGAGGTCGATGTACTCGGTGTTCAGCCGACGGAGACTCGCTTCGCACTCGGCGATGATCCAGCGGCGCGAGTTCCCAGAGCGGTTCCTACCTTCTCCCATCTGGCCGTGGACTTTCGTCGCGAGCACGATCTCGTCACGGGGATAGCTCACGAGAGCCTTCCCAACGATTTCTTCTGACTCCCCTTGGGAGTAGACGTCCGCGGTATCGATGAAGTTGATCCCCGCGTCGATCGCGCGGTGGATGATGGCGATCGAATCACCGTGATCGGAATTCCCCCATTCGCCGAACATCATCGCCCCGAGGCACAAGGAGCTGACCTGGACTCCGGTGCGGCCAATCGTGCGGTACTCCATGAGGTCCTCCTCGGCCTTGTGGCGGAACGAAGGGTCACTTGCGCGTCGGCGACCCTTGGGCGATCGTACCGAGGAGGTCCCACCTGCCCTGCGCGCCCGATGCGCGAATTTCGACGAAGCGAGGTAGCGGTGAGCAAGGTTGTCACGCGCAATGAATTCATCGATTCGAGGCTTTCGGACTACTGCGCACAGCACTTCACTCTCCCCGACGAGATCGTGACGGATTTGCGCGCCGCCACCGAGTCGCTCACGGGAGGACGCGCCGGGATGGCGATCGGTGACGACCAGGCAATGCTCCTCGAGATGCTTGCCCGCTCGACTCGAGCCGAGTTAGCGATCGAGATCGGAACGTTCACCGGCATGTCGGCCCTTTCGATCGCCCGAGGAATTGGCCCGGGGTCCCGCCTTATTTGTTGTGACGTGAGTGAGGAGTGGACCGCGATCGCGCGGGAATTCTGGGCTCGCGCCGGGCTCACCGACCGCATCGACCTGCGGATCGGGCCAGCGCTCGAGACTCTCGCGGAACTAGACGACCTGGTCTTCGATCTCGCGTACGTCGACGCAGACAAAGTGAACTATCCCGCGTACTACGAAGCACTTGTCCCAAGAATGCGCCAGGGCGGGATCCTGCTTGCCGACAACACCTTGCAGTCCGGACGCGTGGCGGACCCCGACGCGAACGACGAGTCGACGCTCGCAATGCGCATATTCAACGATCGCGTCGCGTCTGACGAGCGGGTGCGCTCGGTGCTACTTCCGATCGGAGATGGGGTGACTTTCGTCGAAAAGCGCTGAATTCTCCCCGACCTCGAGCAACGTCTGATCTGCGGATCCAACTACGACGTCTTTCGGATCGGGGACATCTGCGAGCGGGATCTCGACGACGAAGGTCGCGCCGGGCCCCCCGTCCGAGTCGAGGTAGGCCCGACCCCCGTGGGCGGTGACGATCGACGACACGATCGAGAGACCGAGACCCGCGCCTCCGGAATCGCGCGGTTCGCGAAGCATCCGCTCGGTAAAAGCGTTCGAAAATCCGCTCGCGATGTTGTTCGGGAACTCCAGGGCCTTCGTCCTGCACCGCTAGGCGCGCCGTCCCGTTACTCGAGATCACCGATACATAGATCGCGGTTCCATCGGGCGTGTGTTCGATGGCGTTACGGATAAGGTTCGACGCAACTTGACGGAGCCGTTGTTCATCGCCAAGAACGACGACCGGCTCCGACGCCTCGATCGTGACCGTACGCGTGGGCTCAACGACCTCGGCTTCTTGCGCGGCTTTCACCGCAATCGCCACGAGGTCGACCGGATTTTGCTCGAGCGGGCGGCCCTGGTCCAAACGCGCGAGCAACAGCAAGTCGTCGACAAGTACTCCCATGCGCGTCGCCTCGTCCTCGATGCGTCGCATCGAGGACGCAAGATCATCTGGGCGCGAGGCGGCACCTCGACGGAAAAGTTCCGAATACCCGCGGATCGAAGTGATCGGAGTACGAAGTTCGTGCGACGCGTCAGCTAGGAACTGACGTAAACGGTTCTCGGAAGCCTGCTGCTCAGAAAACGCGAGCTCGATCGTCGCGAGCATCTCGTTCAACGACCTACCCAGGCGGCCGACCTCTGTCCGGTCGTCGTCTCGCTCGACACGCTTCGTCAAATCTCCGGCCGCGATTGCTCGAGCGGTGCGCTCGATCTCTTCCAGTGGCCGCATGCCGAGCCGCACCACGACGTAGCCAATGAGCGCCAAGACTGCGAGGACGACAGCCGAGACCGCGATGTCTACGGTCGTCAACCGGGACAAGGTCGCGTCGAGCGATGTGAGCGGAACCGCGACGACAGCGAAGCCGGGCTGACCCGGCCCGAGTGTGCAGTTCAGGCAAGCCGACTGGGCGAGGACCCGGTAGTGGAACGCGGAGTCGCCCGTTGCCGGCGTCGTGAAGTACCGCGTGACGTTCGAAGATGGCGCTGCGTCGACCCACGACGGCAGCACGGGCGAACCCGAGAGGAGTTGGTTCGACGGCGTTTGCAGCACGACTCCAGAGGAGTTGACGAACGCGCCAAACGTCCCGTTCGGGGTCGCCTCGCTGAAGTTGAACTGACGGAACGGTGACGCTCCGAGTTCCTGCGTGACGACGTGAAGCGTCGTCTGGAGCTCCGAGTCGACCTGACCAGAGAGGTACGACTCGATCTGGCCGTACACGATCACATCCGCCACGACGAGACCTACCGCTGTGACGATGACGAGGCCGAGGCTCAAGCGGGCACGCAGCGACAGCCTCCGCCACCGACGGGACTTCGCCGTCTGCAGTTGCTCTTCAATCTTCATGTCAAACAGGAGCGCTCAGCTGCCCTGCGGCATGCGCAAGCTATAACCGACTCCGCGGAGCGTGTGGATGAGCGGCGGTCCCAGGGTGTCGATCTTCTTCCGCAGGTAGCTCACGTAGGTTTCGACGACGTTCGCGTCCCCGCCGAAGTCGTACTCCCAGACGTAATCGAGGATCTGAGATTTCGAGAGCACCCGGCGCGGGTTCAACAAGAAATAGCGAAGCAATTTGAATTCGGTCGGCGTGAGGTCGATGGGAGTTTGTCCGCGAAAGACCTCGTGGGTCTCCTCGTCGAGCTCGAGATCGGCGAACGAAAGCCGCGCACCGCCATTCGATCCGTCACCGGTGCGGCGCAGCACCGCCCTCACGCGGGCGACAAGCTCCTCCAAACTGAATGGCTTCGTGACGTAGTCGTCTCCGCCGAGGGTGAGGCCACGCACTTTGTCCTCCGTGGCGTCCTTCGCCGTGAGAAAAAGGATCGGCACACGTCGACCGTCTTGTCGGAGCCGGCGCGCGATCTCGAATCCGTCGATGTCGGGGAGCATGATGTCGAGCACCATCAAGTCGGGGCGAGCCCGCTCCACGCCGTCTAACGCTGCGCGTCCCGTCGAGGCCGTCGCGACGTCGAAACCCTCGTATCTGAGCGCCGTCGCAACGAGATCGGTGATGTTCAGCTCGTCGTCGACGACGAGGACCCTGGCGATCGCCCCCGTTCCCACGACCGCATTCTCGCCTCTCAGCCTGAGAGTTTCCTGTGCGGACTCTGAGATGGAAGAGGGAGCGGGCGCTCGAGGCGTCTAGACCCGAGCGAGGTTGCCGAAGCGGGCGTGCTCTGGGATGAACGACAACGCGACTTGGCCGACCGGTCCGTTGCGGTGCTTCGCGATTTGGAGCTGCGCCGTGCCCTTTTCGGGGGTGTCCGGGTTGTAGACCTCGTCGCGGTTGATGAACAAGACGACGTCCGCGTCCTGTTCGATCGCGCCCGACTCGCGCAGGTCTGCGAGTACCGGTCGTTTATCCGAGCGCGTCTCGAGCGCCCGCGAAAGCTGACTCAACGCGACGACCGGGATCTTCAGTTCGCGGGCGAGGATCTTCAGTCCCCGGCTGATCTCGGAGATTTCGACCTGTCGGTTCTCTGTGCTCGAAGGCGACCGCATCAGCTGGAGGTAGTCGACGACGACGAGCCCGAGCCCGTCTCGACTGCGCATGCGCCGCGCCTTCGCGCGCATGTCCATCACGGTCGTGTTCGGGTTGTCGTCGATGTAAAGCTTCGACGCGCCGATCCGACCGATCGCGTTCGAGATCTTCCGCCAGTCCGCCTCGCGGAGCTTGCCGTTGCGCAGCCGCGTTTGGTCGACTTGTGCTTCCGCGCATAGCACGCGTTGCGCGATCTCCAGGTGGCCCATCTCGAGCGAAAAGAACAGCACGGGCGTTCCTTGCATTGCGGCGTGCGCGGCGAGACCGAGCGCGAATGCCGTCTTACCCATCGAAGGTCGTGCGCCGACGATGATGAGGTTCGAGGGCTGCAGACCGGAAAGCTTTTCGTCCAAGTCGTGGTAGCCCGTCGGCACGCCGGTTATCGACTCACCGCGCTCGTAGAGCCGCTCCAATTCGTCGAGGGTCCGGCCGAGCAGATCATTGATCGGCTCGACGGTGTCGGTCGCCTGGTGACGCGCCACGTCGTAGACCATCTGTTCGGCGAGGTCGACCGCGTCGGCGACGTTCTCGGGCAGGCTGTATCCGATCTCCGAGATCTCGTGGGCGACGCCGATCAGACGCCTGAGTAGGGCGTTCTCTACGACGATCCGGGCGTAGCGGGGCGTGCTCGAGATCGCGGCGGTCTTTGACTGGAGCGTCGCGAGCACAGCCGCCCCACCGATCTCCTCGAGCACGCCTCTGCGGCGAAGCTCCTCGGCCACGCTCACCGCGTCGGCGGGCTCCGCGCGACCAAACAGCGTCTCGATGGCGTCGAATATCAGCGCGTGCGAAGGCTTGTAGAAATCTGCCCGCGTGCACTTTTCGATGCCGATCGCGATCGCGTCGTGCGATAACAACATCGCACCGAGAAGTGATTCCTCCGCCTCCAAGTTGTGCGGCGGAACCCGCCCCCCTGTCGGATGAGTCGAGGGGTGCCTAGGGCGTCGTTTCGCCTCTTCGAGGGGTTGCAACATGACGCCGCTCACACTGCCCTGCCGAGGCTGTGGAGCGGTATGGCCAACTGCTCCGGATTGCCCTCGGGATAACCCGACCTGTCCTGTGGGTTCGCAGTGCAGAACGTCGAGACGCCTGTGAATTGCACTGGAACAACTGCGGCGATGCGCACCTGCAAATGTCCCATCGCCTCGAACGATACGCAGGGGTTGTCTCGATGCTCTTCTGACCTGGGCGTTCGCGCGCGGTTGGGGTTGTTAGCCCGACACCTCGATCGTCAGCGCGAATTCAACGTCGGGATGGAGGTGCACCCCGACTTCGTGGGTGCCGACCGAACGGATCGGCTCGTGGACGACGAGCTTGTGGCGGTCGAGAGCGATGCCCGTCTGCGCCTCCACCGCCGCCACGATCTCGGCCGCGGTGACGGATCCGAACAGCCGGCCGTTGCGCCCGACACGCGCCGTGATTGTGATCGTGACGGGAACTAGTTGTTGTGCGATCGACTCCGCTGCTTGCCGGGCGCGTTCGTCGGCGACGTCGCGTCCGCGACGCATCTTGTTCGCCTGGTCGAGGACCGTTTCGGTCGCTCGAAAAGCGTGACCCTTCGGCAACAAGAAGTTGCGGGCGTGACCGTCCGCGACCTCGACGACGTCGCCGCGCTTTCCGACACCGTCGACGTCGCTTCGAAGCACGACCCTCATTCGGCGCCTTCTCCGGGCGCGCCACCGGAGGTGATGCCGACCTCGACCGGCGTCCCCTCGGCCTCCTCGGGCGCTTCTGCCTGGTCCTCGGCCTCGGCCTCCTCGGCCACCACCACTTCGGCCTCCTCCGGCCGCACGCGCGTCTCGAAGCGGGGCGAGCCGCCACCGCGCCCTCCCCGACCGCCCCGACCGCCCGGCCGTTCGTTCGTCGTCCGCTGCGTGTACGGCAACAACGCGAGCTCTCGCGTCGTCTTGATCGCCCGGGCAACCGCGCGTTGATGCTGTGCGCAGTTACCGGAAACCCTTCGCGCACGAATCTTGCCGCGGTCGGACATGAACTTTCGCAGCAGGTTCACATCCTTGTAGTCGATGTAGTCAATTCCGTCTCTACAGAAGATGCAGACTTTGCGTTTCGTTCGACGTCCGTTGTCCTTCGGCGCCCGGCGACTGGAGCGATCGCGGTCGTTGCTCCTCGCCATCAGAACGGCTCTTCGTCTTCTGCCATCGCCGAGCCTGATGACGCGGCCGCGCGAGTCGTCGCAGCAGCGGGGCGCGCGTCACTTCCCGGTCCGCGACGCTCGTTCTTCATCACTTGTGCGGTCGCCCATCGAAGGCTCGGGCCGAGCTCGTCAGCGACCACTTCGATCTTCGATCGCTTGTCCCCGTCCGGGGTCTCCCACGAACGCTGCTCGAGACGCCCGGTCACGATGATGCGCGCGCCTTTCGTCACCGACTCGGAGACGTTCTCCGCGAGTTCCCGCCAACACACGACGTCGAAGAACGACGTCGCTTCCTCCCACTCCTGGGTCTGGCGGTTCTGCCATCGGCGGTTCACGGCGAGGCCAAAACTCGCGGTCGCCTGCCCCGAAGGGGTGAACCGCAGCTCGGGGTCGCGCGTCACGTTTCCGACCAACACCACGTTGTTTCCGTTCGCCATTGCTGCCTCGCTTGTTCGCTAACTCGCCGGCGCCGCTTGCGCCGCGCGCCCACGCGTTCGGCCGGTGATCTTCTCGGGCTTGCGTACCACCCGGTGGCGGAGAACCTCATCGGCCAGCGAGAGGACCCGGTCCGCCTCGGCGATCGCCTCGGGGGTCGCGACGACCTCGATGAACAGATAGACGCCCTCGCTTCGGTGCTTGAGCTCGTAGGCGAAGGTGCGCCGGCCCCAGCGTTCGATCGCGCTCACGGTGCCGCCGGCCGACTGGACGATCTCGCCGACGCGATCCGTCGTCGCCTTGATCTCGTTCTCCTCGAGGCCAGCATCAAAGATGACGGCAATTTCGTAGGGCCGCAGGGCGGCTCACCTCCTCCGGACCCGGCGCATCTGCGCCCGGGGCTCCGGTCGCGCCGGAGCAGGGGTGGTTAGGACGCAGGCATCGTAGCCGAGCGTGCTCGCCGCCTGATCGGTCGCCCACCTCGCGATCGTCGCGATCCGCTCTGGCGCGCGACCTACCGCGCTCAGTCGGGGCGCACCTCGCGTAACGCGTCTTCGAGCTCGCCCGAGGCGTGATAGCTCTCGTCGGTCGACGGGTACTTCCCGCTGCGAACGTCGGCAGCGAAGCGGCCGATCGCATCCGTGGCGACCTGCGCGATGTCGGCGTATCGGCGGACGAATTTGGCGGCCGGGCGCCTCGACATCCCGAGCAGGTCGTGCACTACGAGCACCTGGCCATCTGTACCCGAGCCCGCGCCGATGCCGATCGTCGGGATCTCGACGGATTCGGTGATCTTTTCAGCGAGGAGATCCGGTATGCCCTCGAGGACGATCGCGAAGCACCCTGCCGAGTCGAGCGCCTTCGCGTCGAGCTCGAGACTGAGCGCCGCCTCGGGCACGCGGCCTTGGACCCGGAACCCCCCGAAAACGAGCAGTGACTGCGGGGTGAGGCCGAGGTGCCCCATCACCGGGATCTCGGCATCCAAGATCGCGTGGATCACGAGGAGCCTCCGGCGTCCGCCTTCGAGCTTCACCGCCTTCGCGCCGGCGCGGACCAGCGTCGCCGCGTTGCGCACCGCCTCAAGTGGGTCGAGGTGGTAGCTCATCCACGGCAGGTCGGCGACGACGAGCGCGCGCGGCTTCGCCCGAGCCACCGCGCCGACGTGGTGGGCGATCTGCGCGACGTCGACTTGCAGGGTGTTCTCGTAACCGAGGACGTTGTCCGCCACCGAGTCGCCGACGAGGATCAGGTCGACTCCCGCGGCATCGGCGAAGCGGGCGAAGGGCTCGTCGTATGCCGTCACCATCACGATTGGTTCGTCGCCTCGGGCGCGCTTTTTCTGCGCGATCGAAGGAACGGTCACAGGCTCGGTCATTTTGACCTCCTGCCGTCCAGTGCGCGCGGCTACCGGCGGCATTCCCACGCTACTTGGCGGCGCCGCGACAAGGCGCCGGTCGTCTCAGACGGCGGGGCGCTTCCTCGCCAATGGGCTCGTGAACATCCGCAGCACGTGATTCCACGAGCACTCGGTGCACACCTCGACGACGTAGAACGCGATGTCGTCGCGGTGATTCGCGAGGTCGCGGATGCCGCCGTTCATCGGGAGCGCCCGTCCTCCGGGCGGCAGACGACTACCGAAGGCGAAGGCTACGTGAACGAGCTTCGCCTCCTCGCAAATTGGGCAATCCATCGCCGTCGCGTGACCCAGGTTGCGCGGCGACGCGCAAGAGCTCGGGGTGCGCGTCGCAGACATCGATCCGGGAGAGGCGTCCTTTGCGGAACTCGCGAACGACCGCGTCACGCGCCAGGCGGTACTCGATCTGACCGAGACCGTGAGCAATCGGGCGTTCGGCCTCGGACTCCGGTCCCGGTTGCACGCCCGGCAGGTTACCTGGCGGGTCATCCGCGGCGGGCGCTGTCTTGCCGATCATCCAGCCGAAGAGGGCCTCCGCGCCGTGTCATCGAATCGACATATCGGATCGATACATCGGATGCTAATATCGCGTTGTGCTCGAACTCGCCATCCTGGGGCTGCTGAAAGAGCGGCCGATGCACGGATACGAAATCCGCAAGTCGTTGCGAGAGGACTTCGGCGTGCTGTCGAACCTCTCGTTCGGCTCGCTGTACCCCGCGCTCGCCCGCTTGGAGGCTTCCGGCGCGCTGAGCACGCTCGAGCCTGCTATGGCATCTCGTCGCGGCCGGCGACGCGAAGACGCGCTCCCCCTCACCGGGTCGCTCGCCGGCGAGCGCGCGGCGATCACCGCGCGGCGTTCTCTCGGCGAGGCCGCGGCGGCGTTGGGGGCGCGCTCGACACGGGCGCGCAAGGTCTACGCGATCACCCAGCACGGTGAGGAGCTATTCGAGGAGCTGTTGGAGTCGAACGACGGTCCCGCCGAGGATCAAAAGGGATTCTCCCTCCGGCTCGCGTTTGCGAGGCACCTCAGTCCGCAGTCGCGACTGAGGCTGCTCGAACGCCGACGCGCGCAACTCGTCGAACGTCTCCAACGATCGGAGCGTTCGCTGTCACGTCCGGTGCGCCAAATGGACGACTACGAGCGCTCGATCGCTGAACACGCGAAGGACACGATCGCTGCCGATCTGTCCTGGGTCGAGCGCCTGCTCGAACGCGAGCGTTACCTCGCCGAACGAATCGAAGCACCGACGTCGGGAAAGGCGCGATCTGGCCGTGCCCCCCGACGCGTCCCCCACGAAGCTCCGCCTGTCGCGGCCACGAGTGGCGCAGGCACGAAACAAGGAGAGCGGCACAGCCGATGAGCGAGCCCACGAAAAAGATCAGAGTCGCGATCGCCGGCGTCGGGAACTGCGCCAGCTCGCTTGTTCAAGGCGTCGAGTACTACCAAAGCGCCGACCCGAACGAGGCCGTGCCAGGTCTCATGCACGTCACGCTCGGCGGCTACCACGTCAATGACATCGAATTCGTGGCGGCGTTCGACGTCGACGCGGAGAAGGTCGGTCTCGAACTCGACAAGGCGATCTTCGCGGGGCACAACAACACGATCCGCTTCTCCGACGTGCCCGCAAGCGGGGTCGTGGTCGAGCGTGGTCCGACCCTCGACGGGCTCGGCAAGTACTACCGCGAGGTCGTCGAGGAGTCGCCGAAGCCTCCAGTCGACGTCGCGCAGGTGCTTCGTGACTCGGGCGCGGAGGTTCTCGTCGCCTACCTTCCGGTCGGTTCCGAGAAGGCGCAAAAGCACTACGCGCAGGCCGCGATCGACGCCGGGGTGGCCTTCGTCAACGCGATCCCGGTCTTCATCGCGAGCGACCCGATTTGGGCTGAGAAGTTCAGCACGGCCGGCCTCCCGATCGTTGGCGACGACATCAAGAGCCAGGTCGGCGCCACGATCGTCCACCGGATGCTCGCCCGGCTCTTCGAAGACCGCGGCACGGTGCTCGACCGCACGTACCAGCTGAACGTGGGCGGGAACATGGACTTCAAGAACATGCTGGAACGCGAGCGCCTCGAGTCGAAAAAGATCTCGAAGACCCAGGCGGTCACGAGCCAGATCGAATCAGGGATCGCCCCGGAGTCGGTCCACATCGGACCCTCCGACCACGTCGCGTGGCTCGAGGATCGCAAGTGGGCCTACATCCGGCTCGAGGGTCGGAACTTCGGTGACGTGCCGCTCAACCTCGAGTTGAAGCTCGAGGTCTGGGACTCGCCGAACTCGGCTGGCGTGATCATCGACGCACTGAGATGCGCGCGCATCGGACTGGATCGGGGCATCGCCGGACCGCTCGTCGGCCCGTCGGCGTACTTCATGAAATCTCCGCCGGTGCAGTTCCACGACGAAGAGGCCCGACAGCTCGTCGAGGCTTTCGCGGCCGGCACGGAGTCCGACAAACCGGCCAACTGAGAAAAGAGCCGCAACCCGGCGCGCTCAGCCGGGGGCCGCTCCTTCGTCGGCCCACCATTGATCGAGCCGACGGGTGATCTCCTCTTTGCCGAGTTGGCCCTCGTCGAGACGGATTTCGAGCAGGTGCGCGAGCGCCTGTCCGACGAGCGGCCCAGGCCCGATGCCGAGGTGCGTCATCACCTCGTTTCCGTCGAGTTCGGGGCGGATCGCATCGAGCTCCTCACGAGCAGAAAGCTCCGCCAGCCGGGCTTCGAGCTCGTCGACTCGCGTCTCGAGCTCTCTTGCCCGCTCGACGTTGCGCGTCGTGCAATCGGCGCGCGTGAGCTCGTTCAGTCGCTCGAGCAACGGTCCTGCGTCGCGCGCGTACCGCCTGAGCGCGGAGTCGGTCCATCCCATCTTGTAGGTGTGAAAGCGGAGGTGGAGTTCGACGAGCCGCGAGATCGCGACGATCTCGTCTTGGGGATACCGCAACGCCTCAAGGCGGCGACGTGCCATGCGCGCCCCGACGACGTCGTGGTGATGGAAGCTCACTCCTTCCGGCCCGTACGCGCGCGTCGCCGGCTTGCCGATGTCGTGCAACAGCGCCGCGAGGCGCAGCACTTCGTCGGGGCGCGTCTTTCCGACAACGGCGATCGTGTGTGCGAGCACGTCTTTGTGCCGATGGATCGCATCCTGTTCGAGGGCGAGCGCGTTGAGCTCCGGCAGGAATTGATCGGAGAGTCCGGTCGAGACGACGAACCACAGCCCCGCTTCGGGATCGGGGAGAACGATCAGCCTGTTGAGCTCGTCGCGAATCCGCTCCGCGGAGACGATGGACAGTCGATCGGCGAGCTTTCGTACCGCGGCGGTCAGCTCTTCGGTCGGCTGAAGCCCGTAACCGGCGATGAAGCGCGCGGCGCGAAGCATCCGCAGCGGGTCATCGCTGAACGACGTCTCGGGCGCGAGCGGAGTGCGCAACGTCCGCGACCCGAGGTCCGCGAGTCCGTCGAATGGATCGATGAGCTCCAGTTCCGGAAGCGAAAGCGCCATCGCGTTCACGGTGAAGTCGCGCCGGGATAGATCGGTGACGACGTCGTCGCCGAATTGCACCTCGGGCTTTCTTGATTCTGAGACGTACACCTCGGCGCGATGGGTCGTGATCTCGAAACGGCGGCCGTCGTGGGACGCGCCGATCGTCCCGAAGCGCTTTCCCTGCAGCCACACGGTGTCGGCCCATCCGTCGACGAGGCGTTCGATCTCTTCCGGGCGCGCGTCGGTCGTGAGGTCAATGTCCGATTGCGTCCCGGAGGCTTCTCCGCCCCCCGGTGCCCCGGCGACGGCGTCGCGCACGGGACCGCCGACGAGGAAGATGCGATAGCCCGCGGCGACGAATCGTCGCGCGAGCTCTTTGGTCTCGTCGACGATCGGTTGGACGCGCTCCGGGATCACCGCCACGACGGTAGCGGTTGGCTTTCGCGCATCTGGAAGACGTTCGATCCTTCACGACCTGGTTTTCGTCCGAAAGTAGGCTCCCTGCGAGCGGGGACCGAACGGAGGACGTCTCACCCTTGGCCTGCTCTCCGGCGCGTCGCATTCGACGATTCGCGCGCGTGCGACACGCGTTGTTGTCCTGCGCGCTCGCATCGATCGCGCTCGGTACCGCTGGAGCCGCGATTCCAGCACTGGCTCTTCGTGCCCAGGCGTCAGAGAACACGTCGTTCAGCCTCATTTCGGAGTCGGACTCCGTCGGCCCGCACACGAAGTTGAATCTCTCGTTCCGTGTGCGCTCTCCTCTCCCGACGACCGAGCTCGGCGTGAAGCTGACGCTGTACTCCCGCCTCACGAGCCGGTACTCGTTCGGACTCTCCGAGACCGGGAAGGAGCCTGCGAGTGAGCTCGTGCTCGGGGCGACTCCGATAATCCCGCTCGATGACCTCCTCCGCGGCCTCTCGCCGAACGCCGCGGCGTCGTTAAAGGTGCGCGTCGTGACCGCGCCGAGCGCGCGCTCGTCAAAGCTCGCCTCCCCTGTGCTAGCGCTCGACTGCCTGCCGGGCGCCTGCGACGGGGTCTACCCACTCGAAGTCGTCGTGGTCGATCGCACAACCGATAAACCACTCGCCTCGATCACGAGCGACGTGATCTACGTCGGAGGAACCGCCGGGACGTATCGGTTGAACGTCGCCGTCGTCTTCTCGATCGGAACTGGTCTTGGCCTCGCGCCCGACGGTGCGTCGACCGTCTCGCTTCGTCGGATCACCGCGCTCGAGAAATTCGTGAGCGCGATCGGGGCGCAAACTCGCACCGCGATGACCCTCAACGCTTACTCCCAGATCCTTCTCGCCCTGGAGCGCTCACACGAAAAGCGCGCGAAGCACACGCTCACCCGGCTGCGGTCTCTCGTCGCGAGCGGTGGCGCCTCGGGAAACCTTGAGGTGCTCGACTCACCGTTCACAGAGGTCAGCGCGACGGAGCTTTCGCGCGCCGGGTTGGTTCGCGACCTCAAGCGCCAGTTCGCGACCGGCCACGCCATCTCGCGACGACTCGTCGGTGCCCAGGAGACCGGCACTTCATATCTCGCGACGAGCGACATCGACCAGGCGACCGTCGCCACCTTGCGCTCAGTCGGCATAAGCCGACTTGTCGTCCCCGAGGCGAGCATCACACCTACGGAGGTCACGACACCAACCGCGCCATTCATGCTCCAGAGTGGATCCACAACAACGACCGGCGCGCCGGAGGGCTTAGTCGCCGACGCGGGACTCGCGTCGCAGCTTCACTCGAGTTCCGACCCCGTGGTGGCCGCGCACAACTTCCTCGCTGATCTCGCGCAGACCTTCTTCGAAGAGCCGTTCTCGACAGGACCCCGAGGCGTCGTCGTTGCGCCGACCGAGCTCCCGAGTTCTTCCCGCATCGTGTCGATCGTGCTGAACGGACTGCGTTCGATTCCGATCCTGCACTCGATGACCCTCGACGAGCTGTACTCCGCGGTCCCCATCGGGTCGAACGCCGAGCCGCGCTCGGTCAGGCTGACCGGCGGACGCGGAGGGGGAGGGAGTCACCTCGGACACGAGATCAGCTCGGCACGGTCGATGCTCACCGACCTCCAGTCCGTCATCCCCGACGACGCCGCGTTCTTGAACCGCACCCGCGCGGCGATCCTGCTCGCCGAAACCAACGGGATCGCCGGGTCTTCCTTGTCCCGTTACCTCGACCAGCCGAATTCGGCGTTCGCGGCGGTGCGCAGCTCACTTGCGCTCTCGGGAACCCGCACTGTCACAATCGGTCAGCACAGGGCGCGAATTCCTGTCACGTTTGACTCGAACTTTCCGAGCATCGTCCATGCGGACCTAGAGATCTCGAGTGGAGCGATCGCGCTGTCGTCCGGAGAGGTTTCGCAACCGATCGTCCTCGCGCGTAAGAACTCCGAGCACGCTGTGACCGTGACGACGAGGACCTCTGGCGTGTCCACGTTGAACGTCGAACTCGTCTCTCCGGTCGGAAAGGTGGTGTTGCTCCAGGGCGGGATCACCATCAGGTCGACCGCGTTCTCGATCGTCGCCGTCATCATCTCGGCGGTCGCGCTGTTCATCCTGCTCGCGTGGTGGGTTCGCACGATGCTCCGCCGTCGTCGCCGTCATGCTCACGAGCGCGAGCTCCAGAACGTGTCGAGCGCGGCGTCGGCGTGAGCGAAGCGATGCCGCCGGTGATAGCGACCGGCGCGACGTCATCAAGGAGCAGATCTGCGCGCCTCGCCCGGGCGTCGTTTGGTACCGGACTCGGAACCGTTGCCTCGCGCCTCACCGGTCTCGCCCGACTGATCGTCCTCGCCTACGCGCTCGGGGGATTGCGACTCGCCGACGCGTTCAACCTGGCGAACAACACCCCGAACATGATCCACGACCTCGTCCTCGGAGGGGTGCTCGCCGCGACGTTCGTTCCAGTCTTCGTCGAACGCCTCTCGACCCGTCCCGAAGCCGAAGCGAACGAGTCCATCTCGGCCGTCGTGAGCTTGGCGCTCGTCGGCCTCGTTGCAGCCACCGTGATCTTCGTCGTCGCCGCGCCAGCGCTGATCACGTTGTTCACCTTCGGCAAAGCCACACCTCAGGAACACTCCATCGCGGTCGAGCTGCTGCGCATGTTCGCACCCCAGCTCCTTTTCTACGGAGCGATCAGCCTGATGGCCGCGGTGCTCGCGACGAAAGACCGATTCGGCGCGGTCGGAGTCGTTCCAGTCGTCAACAACGTGATCGGGATCATCGTCTTCGCGTTGTTCGCGGCGATGGCGCGTCACGCCTCCGTCGACTATGTCGAGCACCACCAATCACTGGTCTATCTGCTCGGGATCGGAACAACGCTCGGCGTCGCCGCGCAGGCCACGTGCCTCGTGCCTTCGATGCGGAGGGCACGCACGCGACTGCGCTTTGTCTGGCGGCCGAAGGACCCCGCGATCAGGACGATCATCTCGCTATCGGGTTGGACCTTCGGCTTCGTCATCGCGAACCAGCTCGCGTTGTTCATCGTCTTGGCGCTCGAGTTCCACGTGGGTCCCGGAGCGGTGAGCGCGTACACCTACGCGTACACGTTCTTCCAGTTTCCCTTCGCGGTCGTAGCAACCTCGATCATCAACGTCGCCTCGCCCGATCTCGCGCGCCTGGCGACGCGCCACGAGTGGCGGTCCGTGGGCCAGCGATTCGGCGTCGCGACCAAACAGGTTCTCGCGCTGGTCCTGCCGGCGATGGTCGGCTATCTGCTGCTCGCCCGTTCGGCGGTCACCTTGCTCATCGAACACGGTCACGAAGGGCCGCACGCCGCGGACCTGACCTCGTCCGTCCTCGTGCTCTTCGCCCTGGGATTGCCCGGGTACTGCGTGTTCTTCCTGGCGACCCGAACGTTCCAGGCGATTCAGGACACTCGGACGGCGTTCGTCATGTACGTGATCGAGAACGGCCTCAACGTGCTCGTCGCGTTCTTGTTGTACAAGCCGCTCGGCGTTCGCGGTCTCGCGCTCGCATACTCGATCGCCTACAGCGTCGCTGGGCTCGTGGCCGTGGTCGTGTTGCGCGAGCGGCTTGGCACGATCGGAGGACGGGCCGTCGTCAATGCCACGGCACGTTTCGTCGTGTTGTCGGGAGTGATGGCTGTCGTCGTCGCGATCGTCGTCACCATCGTCGGCACGAGCCTCGGCGCGTTCGGGTGGGTGCGCCTGTTCGTCGCCGTCGCATCAGGTGGCGTCGCTTACCTCGGCGCAGCGGGCATCGCGGCAAGCATCAGTTCCTGGCAAACTGCCCGCCGACGGACGCCACCGCGCGTCCACGGTGCGAGGGGGAAAAGTGGCAGGCGTCCGCATCGTCACTGACAACGGTTGCGATCTGCCCGACGCGCTCGTGAACAAACACGGCATCGTCGTCGTGCCGATCGAAGTCCGGCTCGGCAACCATTCCGCGGACGAGATGCGCGATGTTTCGCCAACGCGTTTTTGGGAGCTCACAAAGAACGAGCGCGAGATCGCCGAGACCTCCGCGCCCGCTCCCGGCGCGTTCGCCGCAGCATTCGCCGAGGCGGCAAACGACGGCTGTGCCGGCGTTGTCTGCGTGACGCTTTCGTCGGGGCTCTCCGCGACGCATCAGTCCGCGGTGGTGGGAGCGACTTCGGCCCCGCACGGTTTCCCCGTCGTCGTCGTCGACTCCCTTCTAGCAACCGTCGGTGAGGGCCTCGTCGTTTTGGAGGCAGCGGAGCTCGCGGAGGCCGGACAGGACACCGCCCAAATCGCCGCGGCGCTCAGTTCAGCGATTGAGCACGTCGAGGTGTTCGGGACCTTGGACACCCTTGAGTGGTTGCGCCGAGGCGGTCGCATCGGTGCCGCGCAAGCCTTTCTGGGCTCGCTCCTATCGATCAAGCCGGTGGTCGAGGTGCGCAACGGGGTGGTGGAACCGGAGTCTCGGCAAAGGACGCGGGCGCGATCTCTCGAATACGTCGCCGAGAAGGTGCGTGGCGCGGGGAAGCTGAAGCGACTCGCGATCGCGCACGCTGCCGCGGACGACGTCGCGGAGATGCAACGCCTCCTCGCGCCCGCCTTCCCGCCCGAGGAGACGATCTTGACCTACATCGGACCGATCATTGGCGCCCATACCGGGCCCGGCACTATCGGCGTCGCGCTACAACGCGCTTGACGAAAACCTCATCCGGCACGACCGTGTCGTAGTCTCCATGAGGTGGCCGAGGAGTCGACGTCGTCGGGAGTACGCGAGCTCGGGGAAAGGCTCCAAGGCGCGGTGGAGTCGGCGTCCGCCGCGGCGATCGAGAAAGTGACGCGACCGATCCTCACCCTCCTGCGTTGGACGATCCTCGCCGCCCTCGTCGCTTCGTTGCTCGCTTTCGTCCTTGCGGCGGTCGTCATCGGTCTCGTCCGGGTTTTCGATGCCAACGTCTTTGCGCACCAGGTGTGGGCGACCGACTTCGTCGTGGCGGGAATCTTCTGTGGGAGCGGGGGGTTGTTCTGGGTGCTCAGCGCAAAGAAAAAGCGAGGTGAGAGCGCTGAATAACCACGTTGTTGATGTTGATCCCTCGTTCGAATCCGAGCCGAGGGAGGTCGTGATCCTGGGCTCAGGTCCGGCCGGACTGACCGCGGCCGTTTACGCGGCGCGCGCGGATCTCCGCCCTCTCGTCTTGGAGGGTGAACCGTCCTCGACGAGCGACCAGCCCGGGGGCCAGTTGATGACCACGACCGAAGTCGAGAACTTCCCGGGCTTCCCAAAGGCGGTCATGGGCCCGGACCTGATGACCCTCATGAGGGACCAGGCCGAGCGGTTCGGCGCGGAGCTCGTCACGAAAAAGGCGACCCGCGTGGATTTGTCGCGGCGGCCGTTCGGGATCTACACGGGTGACGTGGATGCATCGCATCCCGATATATTGGCGCGCTCGCTCATCATCGCGACCGGTGCGCGTTCTTTGACGCTCGGGGTTCCCGGCGAAGCGGAGTTGCTCGGTCACGGGGTCTCGACGTGCGCCACGTGCGACGGATTCTTTTTCCGCGACAAGACGATTGCCGTCGTCGGCGGTGGGGACTCCGCTCTCGAAGAGGCGCTCTTCCTTACGCGCTTTGGTGATTCGGTGCGCGTGATCCATCGCCGCAAGGAGTTGCGCGCGTCGAAGATCATGCAAGATCGGGCGTTCGCGAACGAGAAGATCTCGTTCCTGTTTGACACCGTAGTCACGCGCATCCTCGGCGAGACGAAGGTGACCGGAATTGAAATCAAAGACATCGTTACAGGTGATGTGCGCGAGCTCGCCGTCGACGGAGTGTTCGTCGCCATTGGCCACGCTCCGAACACCGATCTGTTCAAGGGTCAGATCGACATGGACGAGGCGGGCTACATCAGCACCCACGACGGCACCGCTACGAGCGTGCCTGGGGTGTTCGCGGCAGGCGACGTCCAAGACCATATCTACCGCCAGGCGGTCACCTCTGCCGGTTCCGGTTCCATGGCTGCGCTCGACGCCGATCGGTTCCTTGCCGAGGAATCACGAGCCTGAGCGACCCGGGAATGTGCCGGTTCGCCGGCACGTTAAACGTGGTGGACCCGACAGGAAGACAAAGGAGCAAGAAGGTGTCAATTGCCCTCGCGGTGACCGACAGCACGTTCGACGAGGAGGTCACCCATTCGACGACACCGGTTCTTGTCGACTTCTGGGCTGAGTGGTGCGGACCGTGCCGGATGGTCGCGCCGATCCTCGATGAGATCGCCGCGGAGAAGAAGGAAGCCATCCGCATCGTCAAGTTGAACGTCGACGACAACATCGCGACCGCGCGCCGCTTCGACGTACTGTCGATCCCGACGCTGATCCTTTTTAAAGATGGTGAAGCGAAGGTGCGCATCGTCGGCGCGAAGCCGAAGTCGGCACTGTTGGCCGACCTCGAAGGCCACCTGTAATCGCTTCCTCGCGTTTCGCCTTCTAGAAGGCGGCAGGCGAGCCCTAGCATGCCCACGTGCGCGACGTCCCCGCGAATGCCGCAAGCGCTGTCTTGCCGCTGCAACGCGGCGACACCGGTGCCGCGGTGGCGGACCTCCAAGCCCGGCTTCGCGCGCTCGGATTCGACATCGCCGATCCCCCAGGACGCTTCGCCGACGGAACCGAGCGGGCGGTCGCCGCGTTCCAATCCCAGCGCGGGCTGCCTGAGGACGGTCTTTGCGAAGCGCACACCTGGTCGGTGATCGTCGAGGCGGGTTTTCGCCTCGGATCGCGCCTTTTGTACCGGCGGCGCCCGATGCAGCGCGGTGATGACGTCGCCGATCTGCAGAGGCGACTGAGCCAGCTCGGGTTCGACTGCCGATCGATCGACGGCATCTTCGGCGACGACACCGTCACGGCGGTCACTGAGTTCCAGCGCAACGTCGGCCTGCGCGCCGATGGGATCTTCGGCCGCCGCAGCCTGGAAGAACTCGAGAGGATGTCCGTGCGCGAGGGTGCCGCCCGCTTGGTGACCCCGCTGCGTGAGCGCTTGGCGATCGTGCGCGAAGACGCACGCGATGGGCTCGCCGGGCGGCGTGTGGCGGTCGTCGAGCCGGGAGGGTTCTCGGCCGGAGCGGCCGCGATCTGCCGCGCCCTACGCGACGCCGGGACGACGAGCGCCTTCCCTTTCACCCACCGCGACGCCTCGCGGGGCTCGCGAGCCGCCAACGACGCCGGCGTCGACGTCGTCGTGGCGTTCGCCCTCCAGCCCGAAGTGACGACCTGTCGCGTCGCTTACTACCACGGCTTTCGCTACGAGTCGGCAGCGAGCCGCCGACTCGCCGAACTCGTCCAGCAGCGGCTCCCGAAGGCAACCGGTCTCGATGACGCCGGCGTCGTCGGGATGGCGCTGCCGATCCTGCGCGAGACGCGGATGCCCGCCGTGCTCGTCGAACTCGGCACCCCCGACCTTGTCGTCTCGCACCTCGCCACGCTCGCCGACGCCGTCGTCGACGCCCTGAGGTCGTGGTTTGGGGCGGATTGGTCCTGATTTACCGAGATCCACATGCTGTGCATGACGCTGTGGATCAACTTCCACCGCCGCGTTAACCGAGTCAGGTCGAGCCGCTGTCACGTGGCTGTTGCCGAGCGGTCGCGTTCGCGCGTCCTCCCTGATAGATACGGGTGTTGGCACGCACGTGCAACTGGCTGGAGCGGGCTTTTCGACGCCATGCGGGCGGCGCCTCACGCGTTGGTCGAAGGTTCCCCGATCATCAAGCGGTAGATCCGCTCGAGGTCTTCAAGGCCGGCGAACTCGATCGTCATCTTGCCCCGGTTGTGGCTCATCTCGACCCGCACCCGGGTGTTGAGGTGCGTGGCGAGCAGCTCTTCGAGTTCGAGCACGCCGGGCGGCCGCAGCGTCGGCGTCGTCGGGTTCCGTATGGCGGGCGGTTCAACCGGTGGAGTCGATTCCGGCCCCTGCACATGCATTTCGAGCGAACGGACAGAGAGGTCTTCCTCCACGCTCTTGCGGGCGAGACGCTCTTGCAGGGCACGGTCCGGGGTCGCGAGCAGCGCCCGAGCGTGGCCGGCTGAAAGCTGGCCGTCTCGCACGTAGCGCTGCACCGACGGCGGGAGCTGGAAGAGTCGCAGCGCGTTCGTCACCGAGGCGCGGCTCTTTCCGACCCGATGGGCGACCGCGTCGTGGGTGAGGTGAAAGTCCTCGATCAGCTGTTGGTAGCCGGCCGCCTCGTCGAGGGGGTTCAGCCCTTCTCGGTGGATGTTCTCGACGAGCGCCTGCTCGAGGCTCGCCTCATCGTCGGCGATCTGGACGAGGGCCGGGATCGCGATCAAGCCCGCCCGGCGGGCAGCCCTCCAGCGTCGTTCCCCCGCGATGAGCTCGTACTCGTCGTCTCCGACTTCGCGCACCAACACCGGCTGCAAGATGCCGACTGCCCGAATCGAGTCGACGAGCGAGGCAAGGGCCGCCTCGTCAAAGGACGTGCGCGGCTGGAGCTTGTTCGGTCGGATCTTCGCCAGGGCGATCTCGCGCATCCCAGAGGACGGCTTCGCGCCCTCCGACGGGATGAGCGCACCGAGGCCGCGTCCGAGCCCACTACGGCGCGCCACCACTCACCTCCCTCGCGAGCTCGCGATAGGCGACCGCCCCCGACGAGCTCGGATCGTGGACGATGACCGGCTCCCCGAACGAGGGGGCCTCGGAGAGGCGCACCGAACGCGGGATGACCGCCTTGCAGACCCGATCGCCGAAGTGGCTGCGGACCTCGTTCGCCACCTGGTCCGAAAGCCGGGTGCGGGCGTCGTACATCGTGAGGACGATCGTCGAGAGGTCGAGGGTCGGGTTGAGGTTCGTCCGCACGAGGTCGACGCTGCGAAGCAGCTGGCCGAGGCCCTCGAGCGCGTAGTACTCGCACTGGATCGGGACGAGAACCTCCGAGGCTGCGGCGAGCCCATTGATGGTGATCAGGCCGAGGGAGGGCGGGCAATCGATGAAGACGAAGTCGAAACCGTCGTGCATCGCCTCGACCGCCCGTCGTAACCGCAGCTCACGACTCATCGTCGGGACGAGCTCGATCTCCGCGCCGGCGAGGTCGAGGGTCGCCGGGACGATGAAGAGATTCTTCAGGCTCGTCGGCTCGATGCAGTCCTCGATCGGGAAGTCGTGGAGCAGCACGTCGTACATGGAGTTGTCGAAGCTGCGAGCTTCGATACCGAGGCCGGTCGTCGCGTTGCCCTGCGGGTCCAAGTCGGCGACGAGCACTCGCCACCCGAGCTCAGCGAGCGCGGCACCGAGGTTGACCGTCGTCGTCGTCTTGCCGACTCCACCCTTTTGGTTCGCCACGGCGAACATCCGACGCTTCGGGCGAGTCTGCTCCACCGATTCCCCGTTCTTCCGTCGAAAAAGCGAGATGCCCTGCTCCTTCGGAGTGCTGCCGCGCGGCGGCGGTTATTCCACCGCGGCGCTACGACGTCGGGCGGGAGTGGCCTCCTATCCTGCACTCCCCTCCCGTGCTGGTCAAGCGGTTTATTTCGCCGATTCGTGGCCGAAAGGGCGACGTCTCGGAGAGATGTTCCACGAGAAACAAGTTTCACTGTGGTACATCTGCCTTGTGGCCACGGCCGAGGAGTGGGCCTGGGCGGCGGCGATCTTCGAAGGATTCGGTGCCGTCACGACCCTGAACGCGGGGCGCGACCTGCGTCTCGCGCTCCATCTCACCGAGCGCGATGTCGCAGAGCGATACGCAGGGATCGTCGGCGTCCGACTGTTGGGGCCGTACCCGGCAGCACCGACGGCGAGCGGCACCACGCGCCGCCCTTCGTTCCGTTGCAACCTCAACGGGAGGCGCGCCATCGGCGCCGCCGACGCGATGTGGGACTGGCTCGGGGAGCGCACACGAGCTCGGATCTCCGCCCTCGGCTTCGTGCCGCTCGGTCGAATCGCCCGCTGAGGTCCGGGTCACCCAGCCCAACCGGGGCGAATTCAGAAGAGGGGTCGCTTCTGCGGGACGCCCACCCTGCGGGGGTAGCGGGCGTCGAGCGGGGCGATGGCGCGCGCTGCCGCGAAGCGAAACTCAGAGGGAGCGGTCGCCGCGGGCACGAGGCCGAGCTTCTCCAGCCCCTCGACGGGCCAGCGGGTTCCAGCCTCTTCCTCGCCGGGTGGCTCGGATGTGACGATGGCTCCCCCCAAGACGAGGAAACCGGCTCCGCACTCCGCGGTGACCGCTGGACGGGCGAATGCGCGCGCAACGACCACGTCAAAAGCGAAGCGCAGCTCGGAGCGGTGGGCGGCCAACTCCGCCCGCTCCGCGATCACCGAGGCCCGTTCGGAAAGACCGAGCTCAGCGAGGGCGCGGGCGAGGTCGGAGGCGCGCTCGGTACTCCCTTCCAGCAGGACGAACGAGGTCCGAGGTAGCTGACGGGCAAGCACAAGGCCGGGTAAACCCGCCCCGCTGCCAAGATCGAGGATCCGCCGGGCCTCGACGAGACCAGGCCATGCGTCGAGAAACGCGAGCGCGTGGGCGACGTGACTGCGCGCGTCGCCCGGCCCGAGCGCGCCATGACGTTGCGCGCGCGCAAAGACCGAGGCGAACTCGGCAGCGACCTGCTCCGAAAGAGAGTGGTTACTCGGCGTCGCTCGTGTCGGCGACCGACACGTTCGCCGGGCGGATCACGACGTAGCGCTTCGGTTCGAAGCCCGCCGAAGTCGTCTCGAGACCGGCAAACTCGGCGACCGTGTCGTGAACGATCTTCCGATCGGCCGCGCCCATCGGCTCGAGCGCCTCCGCAATCCCTGACGCGAGGACTTCCTCGGCGCGGCGGCGGGCGAATGTGGCGAGCGCCTCCGCCCTGCGCTTACGAAAACCGGCGACGTCTACGACGACACGCAGGACCTGGTCTTCTCCATGACGGTGGACCACGGTTCGAGCGAGCTCCTGCAAGGCGTCGAGCGTCGAGCCACGAGGGCCGATGAGCAGGCCCAGGTCCTCACCATCGACGTCGACGAAGATGTGCTCCTCGTCCGTCCGTGCCTGCGTCTCTGCCTCGAGCCCGAAGCGCTCGACGACGCCGCGGACGAACGAGGACGCGAGATCGACTTGTTCCTCGACGGTCATCACTGACTCCTTGTCTTTGTGGCCGGACTCATTCGGCCGACCGCTCGGCGACTGTCTCCCCCGTCCGGCGCGCCGACGCCTCGAGCGGGTCTTTTGCGGCATCGGCGAACCAACTTCGGTCGACACCGCGGCGACGCTCTCCGCTCCGTCACCCGATGCGCTCGCCAACTTCTGCTTCGTTGACGAGGAGCGACGAGTTGTACTCGTCGACTGCCTCGCCGCTCGGGGGGTCCGGCTGCGCTCGCGTTGCGGCCGCTTCGGGCGCACCGTCGCGGGACGCACCCGGGCACGGACTCGCGCCTCGCCGCGTCCGATCCCGAAGATTCCCGGTCGGGGCTCCGCGACGACAACGACCTCGGCGTCATGCTCGTCGACGCCGAGCTCGTCCAGGGCCGCGTCGAGCGCTTCGGCGACCGTCTTTCCCGTCGTCTCGACCCACTCCATGTCTAACGGGGGCGGCGCGGACGCTTGGAGCGCGAACGCGTCTGTCCCCGCGCCGGCGAGCCTCCGGGACCGCGCCCGCCGGGCGGGATCGCGCCGCGACCATTCCCGGAGGCAGTGGGCGTCGGGCGCGGCGGTGCCGGGCGGGTCTCCGGCGGGGGAGCGCTCGGCCGCGGAGGCCGATCACCGAGCGCCGGTGTCGGTGGCAGGAGCCGCTCCAAAAAACGCTTTGGGCGCGTCTCGGTCGCCTTCGTGTCGACGACTTTCGGTTCGTTTTTCGTTCGCGCACTCAGCTGTGCCATCGACTCTCTGATGTGCGGATCGCGCCGGTACATGAACTCCTGCTGGCTGATACGGAAGAGACTCGAGACTATGAAGTAGACGTTCACGCCAGCTGGGATCGCGATGTAGATCACCGCGAAGACGATCGGCATGATCCGCTGCATCTGCTGCATCTGCGGGTTCGCGGCGGCCGCGGCGGCGTTCCTCCCACTTACCTGCTTGATCTGGATGTACTGCAACGCGATCGCGACGAGGATCAGGGCGATGTAGGGGGTCTTCGACCCCCACGACAGCCCAGCTGAACGGACCGAGTCGGCGAGATTGATCCCGAAAGCGTTGAGATGGCCGTGCGCGTGCTCGATCGCGCTGAAGAGCTTCGAACTCCGCTTGATGTACAGCGGCTGTGGACAAATCTTTCCGGAGTTCAATCCGTGGCAGTACGCATGCGCCGCCGCGACAGATACGAAGGTCTTCGTGTGGATGAGTCCGCGAATCGTTCCGTAGAGGATCCAGAAGATCGGCAGCTGCAACAGCATCGGCAGACAGCCCCCCGTCGGGCTGACGCCGTTCTCCCGGTACAGCGCCATCATTTCCTCGTTGAGGTGCTGGCGAGCCTCCTGTTTTTCTGCCGCCGTCATCCCCGGATTTGTCTTGTACCGGGTCTGAATCTTCTTCAACTCCGGGGCGAGGAGTTGCATCTTCATCATCGAGCGCGTCGCCCGGCGAGTGATCGGGAACACGACGATCATCACGACGATCGTCAGCAAAGCGATCGCGATCGCGTAATTCGCGATCAGCGAGTAGAAGACGGCGATCAGCCAAGCAAACGCGATAAAGAACGGGTGAGCTATCTCTCCAATAGATGAGGCGAAGATCACGTTGCGACCCTCAGCTCGGCACGGGGTCGAAGCCGCGGCCCCCGGCGGGTCGGCAACGCCCGAGCCGGCGCATCGCGAGCACCCCGCCGCGCAACACGCCGTGAGCCTCGATCGCCTCTGCCGCGTAGGCAGAGCAGGAGGGGACGAACCGGCACGGGGAGGGCTTCCCGAGGCGCGTTGCCTGGTAGAGACGGATCGACGCGATGCACGCCCGTCTGATCGTCGTAGTGACCCGGTTCATCGGGTCTCCCCGCTTGCCCGCCGCATCGTCTCGATCACCTGTTCTCTCAGTTCGCCAAAGCGAAGGTCGACGACCCCACGGCCGACACCGATCAGGTACGCCCCCGGCGCAAGATCAGGTGATGCCCCCGCCGCGATCACCCGCAGGCGGCGACGACAGCGGTTGCGGACGACGGCTCCTCCGACGTGCCGGCCAACGGCGTACGCGACACAGACGTCGGCGCCACCGTCCTCCGGCGGCAGGAAGTGTACCGTGACCACCCCGTTGCGGGCCCGACGAGGACTCGCGGCGAGCGCGCGAAAGCGCGCCCTACCCCGCACCCTCGGGGGACGGCCGCTCAAGCCGAAAGGCGCACCCGACCGCGGCGACGCCGAGCCTTCAAGATCTCCTGACCGGCGCGCGTCGACATGCGATGTCGAAATCCGTGCCGCTTCGCGCGCTTGCGGTTGTTCGGTTGAAAGGTTCGCTTCATCGCATCCCGATCTGAGGAACGATGATGCTAGCGCGCCGTGTGCGTGGTCTTCCCAGCCAAAAGCGAAAATTGCCCAGAGCGTTCGCTTCGGGTCCGCTATACGATGCCCGCCTGGGGACGCAGGCGACGCCCGCGTGCTGCGAATCCACACTTGTGGACTCCCTTGTGGACAACCTGCTTATGAAGGCGGCTACGTTGCTCGACGCAAAAGAACTCTGGGATGGCTGTGCGGGCGCCATCCAGTCCCAGGTGTCAGAAGCGGTTTGGCACGCCTGGTTCTCTGGCGTGCATCCCTCCGGTTTTCAGAACGGAACCCTCGTGCTTACGGTGCCAAATGCGCACGTCAGGGAGCGCCTCGAGACCCGGTTCGCCCCGCTCGTTCGTGCCGCGGTGATCGATTCGGTCGGAACCGAATTCCCGATCCGCTTCGATGTCGATCCCGCCGCGACGAGGGAGCCCGATGAGGTCGAGGATCGCTCCGATCCGCAAATCACACGCGACTCGCCTCAGCCCGAGCCTTCGCGTGACGACACAACAATTGTTCGGCGTTACACGTTTGACGGATTCGTCATCGGCCCATCGAATCGATTCGCTCACGCTGCGGCGCTCACGGTCGCCGAAGCACCCGGTCGCGCGTACAACCCGTTGTTCATCTTCGGCGCCGCAGGACTCGGCAAAACCCACCTTCTCCACGCGATTCGGAATTACGTGAAGGAGAACTTCCCGCGTCACAACGTTCAATATGTGCCAACCGAATCGATGCTGAACGAATTCCTCGCGTCGATCCAGAACAACACGATGTCCGCCTTCAAACGCCGCTACCGCGAGTGCGACGTGCTGTTGATCGACGACATCCAGCAGATCGAAGGAAAAGAGGCTCTGCAAGAGGAGTTCTTCCACACGTTCAATGCTCTCCACGACAACATGCGACAACTCGTACTGAGCTCCGACCGGCCGCCAGGATCGATAAAAACCCTGGAAGACCGGCTAAAAAGCCGCTTCATGTCGGGACTCGTCACCGAGATCAGCCCGCCCGAGCTCGAGACGCGAATCGCGATCCTTCGCTCCAAGGCCCAGCACGAACGCCTCGTCGTCGACGACCAAGTCTTGGAATTCATTGCGAGCCTCGTCTCGGAAAACATCCGAGAACTCGAGGGCGCACTGATTCGCGTCACCGCGTACGCGAGTTTGACGAAACAGCCACTCACCACTGACCTTGCCGAGCACGTGTTGTCGGATCTCGTTTCGGATCGCCAACCCCGACGGATCACCGCCCGCCAAATCCTCGACATGAGCGCAGAACACTTCGGATTTACAGTCGACGAACTGACGAGCCCGAGTCGGCGCCGACCACTCGTCATGGCGCGTCAGATCTCCATGTATTTGTTCCGAGAACTCACCGAGTACTCCTATCCCGCGATCGCAAGGGAGTTCGGCGGCCGCGACCACACGACGGTGATCCACGCCGTCGACAAAATCTCGAAGCTGATGAAAGAGCGCCGCCAGGTCTACGACCAGGTGAACGAGCTGACGCTACGGATCCGTAGCGGACATTAGGCCCGCGAACAAGGGCACAACACGTGGAAAGGAACGTGATTCCCACCTGTCAAGCTGGGGACCGTGTGCCCTCAGTCCACAAGATCTGGCTGATCAACTCGCCCGTGTTGTGAACGCGGTGGATGATCGGCGTGAAAGCATCGTGGCTTCACGCTGCACCTACCGTTGGTCATCCACAATCCACAGCACCTACTACTACTGCTATCTCTATTTAAAGAATCTTGAGAAGGAGGAGGCGGGAAAACCGTGAAGTTCCGAACTGAGCGGGACGCTCTCCTGGAAGCGCTCAGCACGACGGCGCGTGCCGCGTCGGCGCGCGTCGGCGTGAGTCTTGGCGGACAGAACGTGCGGCTCACCTTGCGTGGCAACCAACTCGAAGTCGTTGGATCCGATCCCGATCTTTCGATTGAGGTGTCACGAACGGTCGCGGGAAGCGAAGACGGGTCAACACAGATTCCATCGCGACTCGCGGTGGACATCGTTCGGGCATTCGACCCCGGAGCGGTCCGGGTGGAGTCGGACGATCAAGAGGTAAAGATCACCTCTGGCAAGGCGGAATTCGACGTCCGGGTGCCGGTAGGTGCCGAGGTAACCCGACTTACGAGTGTGGACGGGGAGGGGATCACACTTCCCGCCAGTCCGTTCGCGGAAGGCCTCCGACAGGTGGTTCCGGCAGCGCTCGCGGATGACACTCGCGCCCCGCAGTTGACTGGCGTGCTGATGGTGGCAATGGATAACGGGTTGCGGCTTGTTGCGACGGATTCCTATCGGCTCGCGTTTAAGGACCTTGCCGGGCTTTCCGCGCTCGCCCCAGGTTCGGAGGTCCTCATTCCGGCGCGAGCCCTCGGTGAGATCCAGCGATTGGTGACGGAGAAGGAAAAAGACGGCGACGCAAAGCTCGTTTTTCGCCACAGTGAGCTCGACGCGGTGTTCGAACTCGACGACACCCGATTGACAACGCGGTTGTTGAAAGGTCCATTCCCCGACTACCAGCGGTTGCTCCCGGCGTCGTATCCGAATTCCTTACGTACCGGTCGGGACGAGCTTGCGAACGCGCTGCGTCGTGTGCGGCTGATGGTCCGGGACGCGAAGGATGTCGCAACGCCGGTGCGGGTCGCCTTTCGCCCAGATGGAGCGGATTTGACCGTGCTGACCACCGAGAGCGGGAGGGCCGCCGAGCAGATCAGCGGTGAGTACCAAGGCGACGAGCTCGTGGTGGCGTTCAACCCGAACTACCTACTCGACGGTGTCGAGGCTCTTCGGTCGGACACGGTGGTGATGGAGGTCATTGATTCCTCGAAGCCCGCGACCGTGCGAGCCGATGGCGAGGACGACTACCGGTATCTCCTCATGCCGGTCCGCGTCTCCTGACCGAGGTCAGTTGGCTCGAGCTCCGAGATTTTCGGAACATCGAGCACGTTTGGTTCGAGCCGAGCCCCACTGGGCTGACGGTCGTCACCGGGGAGAACGGAGCCGGCAAAACGAGCTTGTTGGAGGCGATCGCGTACGCCTCCACACTCGGTTCGTTCCGTGGAACACCGCGCGACGCTCTCATCCGCGATGGTCTGTCTCGCTCAGTGATTCGGCTGGACGCGGTGACCGACGAGCGCCCGGAACGAATCGAAGTCGAGATTTCCCGTGACCGGCGCGACCGAGTGCTGCGCAACCACCAACGGCCGCGGCGAAATGCCGAACTGCTGGAAGTGCTCCGTGTGACGGTGTTCACGCCGGATGATCTCGCCCTCGTTAAAGGCGGGCCACAACACCGGCGCGACTACCTCGATGATGCACTCGTCGCGGCGTATCCATTTCGACTCGAATTGCGCCAAAACGTGGAGAAGATTCTTCGCCAACGCGGGTCGTTGCTCCGCCAATCTGGCGGATACCTCAGCCGTGAGATCGTCTCATCGCTTGACGTGTGGGACGCGCAACTCTCCATTGTGGGCGAGGAGCTCATCTGTGCCCGCGAAGCGCTGCTTACCCAGATCGCGCCACTGGCGAATGCCGCGTTTCGCGACCTCACACGAACCGAGGATTCGCTTGAGCTTGAGTATTTGCGATCCTTCGAGGGAACGCTCGCCGACGCGCTGAAGCTGTCGCGCCAAGACGACGCGCGACGGGCGATGACGACCATCGGGCCACACCGAGACGACTTCGCGATCCGCGTCGGACCACTCGACGCGAGGACTCGCGTCTCTCAGGGTAGGCAGCGGTGCGCAACACTCGCCCTTCGTCTCGCCGCGCACGGCGCGGTGAGGGAAGCCGCGGGGACCTCGCCGGTCTTGTTGCTCGACGACGCATTCTCAGAACTCGATGAAGCGACGGCTCGGGCTCTATTCGAAGAACTTCCGAAAGGTCAGGCCATCTTGACGACGGCGGGCCCGCTCCCACCGGGAGCGAAGCCGGTATTGATCATCCGAGTCGCCGATGGGGAGCTCGTCGGATGAGTCCCACGCCCGCGGAACGTGGCAAATCGCGACGAAGACGGTCTTCGGGCCATGACGGCGACGTCTTTGGCGCGGATAATCGTCGAGAGCCATATCCAATCGACAAGGTGTTTGACGCGTACCTCGCGTCGGAAGGACTTGTCGGCCTGCGTCTCCTCGACTCGATCGTGCAATCCTGGCCAGACCTTGTCGGTGAGGCCGCCGCTCAGCACACCGCGCCGCGTTCGTTGCACGGGTCTGACCTCCTCGTTTCAGTCGACAACCCGGCACGAGTGACTGAGCTCGCGTTCTTGGCGCCGGCGATCTGCGAACGCCTCGCTGAGCTGCTCGGACGACGGGTCGTCGAACGGGTGAAAGGCCAAGTGGATGGTCGTTTTCGCCTAGACTAAAAGCGTTCTGTGGCTTGCGCTCACGGCGCGCAAGCCGAGATTGGCATCGACGCCGTTGAGGAGCCGCGCCCGTGGTGACGAAGGTGAAAGAAAGGTCCCGCCGCGCCGCGGGGTCGTACGAATCGGCGGACATCACGGTCCTAAAGGGTCTCGAGCCCGTCCGGGTTCGCCCGGCGATGTTCATCGGGTCGACGTCATCCTCCGGGCTACACCACCTGATCTGGGAAGTTGTCGACAACGCCGTCGACGAGGCGATGCAGGGATACGGCACCCGGATCGACGTCACGATCTTGAAAGACGGCGGCTGTCGGGTCACCGACAACGCTCGCGGGATTCCAGTCGATCCCCACCCCGACGACCCTTCGAAGTCGGCGGCCGAGATCGTGCTCACGACGCTTCATGCCGGCGGCAAGTTCGGCGGTTCGGGGTACAAGGTCTCCGGGGGGCTCCACGGCGTTGGCGTCTCAATCGTGAATGCCTTGTCCACGCGTCTCGAGCTTCAAGTTGACCGCGGCGGTAGCCGCTATGAGATCGCGTTCGTCGACGGCGGCAAGCCGACCGGCAAGTTGAAGAAGGTCGGTCCCTCGCCCCGTGGCCGCACCGGGACGACGGTCAGCTTCTGGCCGGATCCGAAGGTCTTCGACGAAGTGGAGTTCCGCGCGCAGACGATCATCGAGCGTCTGCAGATGAACGCGTTCTTGCAACGAGGACTCGAGATCCGATTCAAAGACGAACGCCCCGGCCACGAGCAGTCTCAGGTCTTCCGGTACACGGGCGGGATCGAAGACCTCGTTCGCCACCTGAACCAGTCGAAAGAGGCGCTATTCCGCAAGGTCGCGTACTACTCCCAGTCGGAGAACGACCAGGAGATCGAGATCGCGCTGCAGTGGAACACCGGTTACTACGAGAGCATCTACTCCTTCGCGAATTCGATCGCCACGGTAGAAGGCGGGATGCACGAGGAAGGCTTCAAGAAGGCCCTGACGAACGTCGTGAACCGCAATGCTCGCAACAAGGGCGCGTTGAAGGACGCGGACGGCAACATTCAGGGCGAAGACATCCGCGAGGGGCTGACCGCGATCATCTCAGTTCGCCTGACGAATCCGCAGTTCGAGGGGCAGACGAAGGCGAAGCTCGGCAACGTCACGATTCGCTCTCTCGTCGAACGCGCGACGAACGAGAAACTCGCCGAGTGGCTCGAGGAGAACCCACGCGAGGCGAACCAGATCTTGCAGAAGTCGCTCTTGGCTCAGCGTGCGCGCGTCGCCGCCCGACAGGCGCGTGATCTCACGCGGCGCAAGTCCGCGCTCGACGGTGCGGGACTTCCCGGGAAGCTCGTCGATTGCGCGTCGCGTGATCCACGTGAATCGGAGCTGTTCATCGTCGAAGGAAACTCCGCAGCCGGTTCGGCGAAGAACGCGCGCAACCCGCACACGCAAGCGATCTTGCCGATCAGGGGAAAGATCCTGAACGTCGAGAAGGCCCGCGTCGACAAGATGCTGAAGAACGCCGAGATTCAGGCCCTAATCATGGCGATCGGCGCCGGAGTCGCCGACGACTTCGACGTGTCGAAGATCCGTTACGACAAGGTGATCATCCTCGCCGACGCGGACGTTGACGGGTCCCACATCCGGACGTTGCTGCTCACGCTTTTCCTCCGCCAAATGCACCCGCTCGTTGAAGCGGGTCACGTTTATGTCGCGCAGCCGCCTTTGTATTCAACGCTCGTCGGCACGACGAAGACGTATTTGAAAGATGACGGAGCGCGGCTGAAATTCTTGGATGAGCATCCGAATCACACGAAGGATTTTCAGCGGTTGAAGGGTCTCGGCGAGATGGACTTCTCCGAGCTGCGTGACACGACGATCGATCCGGAGAAGCGATCGCTGTTGCAGATAACCATCGAAGAGGCCGCGACCGCAGACCAGGTGTGCTCGGTGCTGATGGGCGACGACGTCGAACAGCGTCGTCATTTCATCCAGACGAACGCGAAAGACGTCCGCTTCCTCGATATTTGATGGATTTGATGGGCGCGAGAGACTCAAAAGAGATCCCGGCGCCCCGAGCAACCGGACGCGGAGAAAGGTAGGAGGCGATGCCGCCTCGGTCGAGAAGGCCGGCCACCCGGTCGGATGGGGACAACCCGCCTGAGCCGATCATCGCGCCGATCGAGTTCCAAGAAGAGATGGAGCGCTCGTATCTCGAGTACTCCATGTCGGTCATCGTTTCCCGCGCTCTTCCCGATGTGCGCGACGGCCTGAAGCCGGTCCACCGGCGGATCTTGTACAGCATGTGGGACTCGGGGCATCGTCCCGACCGCCCGCACGTGAAGTGCGCGAGCGTCGTTGGTGAGGTGATGGGGAAGTTCCATCCCCATGGCGACGCCGCGATCTACGACGCGTTGGCGCGCATGGTGCAGGACTTCAGCTTGCGCCATCCGCTCATCGACGGACACGGCGACTTCGGCGCCCCCGGACCCGACGCGCTTCCCGCCGCGATGCGATACACCGAAGCGCGTCTCGCGCCGCTCGCGATGTCGCTCCTCGAAGGGATCGACGAGGACACCGTCGATTTCGTTCCGAACTACGACGGTCGGTACGAACAGCCGGTCGTGTTGCCGTCGCGATTCCCGAATCTGCTTGTGAACGGATCGCAAGGAATCGCCGTCGGAATGGCGACGAACATCCCGCCGCACAACCTCGGCGAGGTGATCGACGCGACGCGTCATTTGATCGAGCACCCCGACGCGACGCCAGACGACCTCATGAAGTTCGTCACGGGCCCGGACTTTCCAACGGGTGGGTTGATTCTCGGTCGGGCGGGAATCATCGACGCCTACCGGACAGGCCGGGGTTCGGTGAAGATCCGCGCCGTCACCGAGATCACCGAGGCGCGCAACGGGGCGCCGCAGATCGTGGTGACCGAAATCCCGTACCAGACCGCGGTGGAAATCATCGAAAAACAGGTCGCCGAGTCCCTCGAATCCGGCGACGTAACCGGAATATCGGCGATCGACAACCTCTCAGCAGGCGGGCAACCGCGACTCGTCATCACGCTGCGGCGCGACGCGAACGCGAACGTCGTGCTGAACAACTTGTTCAAGCACACCCAGTTGCAGACGAGCTTCGGAGTGCACATGCTGGCCCTCGTCGACGGGGTGCCCCGGCTCGTCAACCTCGCGCAGGCGCTCTCCGCCTATGTCGCGCACCAGGTCGAAGTCGTCACCCGAAGGTCAGAGTTCCGCCTGCGCAAAGCCCGCGAGCGTGCCCACATCGTCGAAGGCTTGTTGCGCGCGATCGACATGTTGGACCAGGTGATCGCGACGATCCGCGGCTCGGAAGACCGATCGGAGGCGAGGACGAACTTGATGGCGGAGCCGTTCTCGTTCTCCGAGGATCAGGCGAACCACATCCTGGACATGACGCTCGGCCGACTCACGCGACTCGGGCGATCCGAGCTCGAAGAAGAAATGGTCGAGCTGAAAAAGACGATTGCCGAACTCGAGTCGATCCTCGGGCACCGTCCGAAGCTGCTGGGGGTGATCTCCGACGAGCTCGGCGCGGTGAGAGAGAAGTTCGCCGGCGAGCGCCGCACGCGTGTGGTGCACGACCCGGGCGACATGTCGGCCGAGGACCTGATTCACGACGACGAGATCGTCGTGACGCTTTCGCGTGTCGGGTACGTGAAGGCGGTGTCGACTGACGCATTCCGGACGCAGTCCCGAGGTGGCAGGGGAGTACAGGGCGCTCGCCTGAAAGAAGAGGACCTGATCCGTGACGTCATCTACGCGACGTCACTTTCGCACCTGTTGTTGTTCTCAAACCGCGGAAAGGTGTACCGACTCCGCGCGCACGAGATCCCGGTGAAAGAACGCACTGCACGAGGTACTGCGCTCGTGAACCTGATCTCGCTCGCGCCAGGAGAGCGGATCCAGGCGATCGTCCCGACGAGGGAGTTCGACCCCGACCAATATCTGTTGTTCGCGACACGAAGAGGGCAAGTGAAAAAGACCGCGTTCAGCGAGTACGACAAGTCGCGGCGAGAAGGGTTCATCGCGATCACGCTGGGCGACGACGACGAGCTCGTCCGCGTCCTTCCCACGAGCGGGGACGACGACGTGTTCATGGTGAGTGAGCGCGGGATGGTGATCCGGTTCCACGAATCCGACGTTCGTGCGATGGGGCGGGCGGCCGCCGGGGTTCGTGGGATGCGGCTCAAAGCGGACGACAAGCTCGTCGCCTGCGACGTCTCACGTCCGGACGTCGACCTCGTCATCGTTACCGACGCCGGATTCGGAAAGCGCACGAAGCTCGATCGCTTCGGGAGGCAAGGCCGCGGCGGACAGGGGGTCCGAGGTATTCGGATCACAGAACGCCGCGGTGTCGTGATCGACGCGCTGATGGCATCTATCGACGATGAGCTGTTGGTGATCTCGTCCGCGGGGATCGTCATCCGCATGGCCGTACGAGAAATCACAGCGCAGGGCCGGGACGCGACCGGGGTGCGGGTTATGAACCTCGAAGAGGGCCAGCGTGTATCGGCGGTTGCGCTGATGGGATCGGCGGAAGAGGACTGAGCCTCATCAAGTAATTTCGTTTGATCCGGGGCTATAGCTCAGTTGGTTAGAGCGCAGCACTGATAATGCTGAGGTCACTGGTTCAAGTCCAGTTAGCCCCACCGTACCGTCCCTGCTCAGATATGCAATCCTGAACCTACGCGCCGATCGTTGGTGCTCGGCGAGTGCGTTGCACCACGGCTGCACCACGAGACGATTCGGTTTCTGGCTTCATAAGCGAGTCGAGGCGATCCCGCAGTGCCTCGTCGGCTTCTGGAAACAGGTGGCCGTATCGATCCTGTGTGAACGAGGTCGAAGTGTGACCAGCTCGCCGGGTCACCTCAAGCGGGTTCGCTCCGGCTGCGATCCAGATTGCGACGGCTGTGTGGCGCATGTCGTGAGGACGCAGCGGCGCTAGCTCCGCGGCCTTGACTGCGGGCACCCAGAATCTCTGGCGCCAAGAATTGACGCGTAGTCCTCCTCCTTCGGGCGCGGGAAACACGAACGCGTCGGGTTGGTTGGGCAATCGTTCGAGATGCCGTTCGAGTTCGCGCACCACCGGTCGAGGCAACGAGACTCTTCGCCGGCTTGCCCGCGTCTTCGGCGGCCCGTACGCAAGCCCCTGCACCTCGGCCGCGATCTCGGCAACATCGACGGTTCCGCGCAGAGTTCCACCCGTGAGCGACGCAGGCCCGCGAGTTCTCCGATTCGCAGACCGCCGTAGCAGCCGACATACACGAGTGCTCTGTAGCGATCGTCGATCGTGTCCGCGAGTCGGTCAACTTCCTCCGGTCGAAGGAACCGCATCTCCTCGCGCTCGACCTTCGCCAGCGGCACGTTGCGGCAAGGCGTAGCCCCGATAAGGCCACTGTCCACGGCCACGCGCATCACCTTCGCCAGCAGGCCGTAGGCGAGCCTGACGGTTGAAGGTGCGAGTCCACGAGACGTCAGCTGAGACACCCATGAGCGCACGTCCGTTTGCGTAATCGCCCCGAGGTGGCACGTCCCGAACGTCGGCAACACGTAGCGGTCGAGGTAGCCCCGGTCCCGCACCCTCGTGGTTGGACGCAGATGGCTCGTCGTCGACCACCACTCGTCAACCCAGGAGTCGAATCTGCGTCGAGCCCCCGCTGGGTTGACCCAAGCTCCGCGGAGCACGTCAGCTTCAACGGTCGAGAGAAATGCCTTGGCGTCGGCTCGAGCTCCGAAAGTGCGAGTTCGTTGCCGTCCCGAGGGGTCCCGGTATCTCGCCTCCCATCGGACTTCGTTGCTGGGCCTGCCGACCGATCGCGGCGAGCGTCGAACTGAACCCATCAGCGGGCACCGAGTGGGGCGAGCCGCGGTCCCGGACCCCTGCCTCCACGACCTTGGTGGGCGGGGCCGAGGAACCCGGCTTCGGTGGCTCTGTGGATCTTCTTGTTGACCGTCGAGACCGTCTGGTCGAGGCGCTTGGCCAGATCCTCAGCGATGCGGTCAACCCCGTTGGTGTCCTGCACGTCCAGGTAGAGGCGAGCGATTGCCTCAAGTTCGTCGTCAGAGTAGGGCCGGCGTCCCCGTTTCTTCTGCGCCCGTAGGTCGGCGAGGTCTGACGTCGTTTTCGCCAGATCACCGAGGACGTCCGTGTGCCGCTGACGTGTCTCCCGCAAGTCGGACTCGACGTGCTTCACCAGGGTTCGCTGCACGTCGGCGCGGAGTCGTCCGACCGGAAGGTTCAGGGTTGCGACGCTCACGCCACCAGCGGGGATTCGCTGCTCCTCGGCTGGTCGGAAGCACAACTCAGAGATCACGAGCCCGTCCACCGTGACGAGGATCCGGCCGAAAACGGTCCAGCCATCGTGCAGGACCTCGAAGTGGGCGTCGCTCTCACCACCGGAGTCGAACTCGAACGTCGACCCGGGCCATCCCTCGACCTCGTACCCCTTCTGAGCAGCCATGGCGTGAACCGTAGCCCATCCGGCGAAAAAAGTCAAGAGTTGCTTGACTCTGCCAGGTATCTGTGATTAAATGGTAGAGCCAGGTAACTCAACCGGAAAGCACACATGACGAACGAACTTCAGACAGAGCCCCGCAAAGAATGGTTCGACCTGGAAGGCGCAGCCGCGGAGTACCCCGGCGTGCTCACCCCTCGGCTGCTACGGACCCTCGTCGGACGGCGGGAGATCGCATTCAGTCGCTCAGGCCGAAAGATCGTTTTGCACCGAGACGACATCGAGACGTACCTAGCTGAACGTCGCCAGCCAGTCGCCCGGTGAGTCCCGCCAGAGATGGCGAAGGGCGAGCCTCGGCAGCGAACCCTTTGGCCAAAACCAGTCCCGCTAAAGAAGAACTACTTAATTTTAGCGTGCTCTCACTCGTGAGGGTTGGGGATCTCGATCCCGATTTACTTCGCGATCTCTCAACGCGTTGCCGCGCGCTCTCCGCGTGGCTCGACGACCTCGCGACTTATCCCGAACACGCGGAGAGCCGCTTCCGAACGACGCTGATTCGCGACTTCCAACAACTCGCGGACCGTGTTCGTCAAGCGGTGGCGTGATGGAACGCGAATTCGAATCACCACAAAGCGAGGAAGAACTCGACGCTCGTTTGCTCGAGTCCATCGTCATCGACAATGAGCGATTCAACCGTCTGGGCATTCCCGAGGCCGACATCGAAGTCGTGTTCTGGGGATCGCTCCGGTGTGACTGGGGCGAAACCTTCAGCATCACAAGGTTTCGTCGCGCCCTGAAGGCGATGCGCACCGAGGTCGTGGTGAACGTCACTGGCCGATGGTTCCCTCGCATGAGTCCAAACGCTGCTGCACACCGAGATGCCACCGACGAGAAGGGCACTCGAATCTGCGCTCGTCGCGGATGCAAGGTCGAAATCTCCGAGATGCGGGCCGATGCCGAGTTCTGTTCGTCCGGCTGTCGGAACAGGGCTCGTAGGCAGCACCAGGCAGCCAATTATCCGGTACATCACCGCAGGTCGGAGGATACAGAAAACGGCCGGAATCGGGAGTCTGGACCAACTGACTCACCCACCCGAAAACACAGCGAAAACGTGACACGTTCCCGCCCAATCCAAAGGAAAGTCGCATGACCACGCACCCGGAAACCACCACGAAGATCGGCAACCTCACCAACTGCTGAGCAACGGGACCGATCCCGAATGGGCCGCGTCGGCAACAAGCACGCTCTCCACGACAGGCGACATGCTTTACGCATCGAGTGCGAACTCGCTCGCGAGACTTGCGATCGGTTCGTCAACTCAGGTTCTGCAGTCCAGCGGCTCAGCTCCCGAATGGGAGACGCCCACCAATGGTTACGGGATCACCGGGTTCGCTGCGGCACCGATGGTCCCGGCTGTCGACCTGACAACGGCCCAGTCCTACATCACGTCCGGCTCGGGAGCTGTGTCGCTCGGGACCTCGGCGACCAACATCACGAGCGTGTCTCTGGGCGCCGGCACATGGCTAATTCTGGCCGGTGCATCGTGCTTCAACCCCGACACAAACCATGCCTCTCAGGGGGACATCTGGATCGGCCCCAACAGCGCCAGCGCAACCGGGCTTTACGTAGCCAAACAGGTAGGTCTCCCCGAGGCCGGACTTTCTGGAACCTCCTCCTACGGATCGGTGGAAATGGCCTACGTTGAAACGCTCGGGTCCACGACGACCGTGTACCTCCAGGGAGCCTCTTCCAACGGAGCGATGAGCGCGGGGCCGTACGGCATCAACGTGACGACCGCGACGACGACTGGCATCACGGCCGTCCGCGTTGCCTAACGACACTTCGTACCTGCCGGCTTGCGCCTGATATCTGATCCCGCCGTGCAGCCCCCGCACCCGAACAGGCGACGCCAGTGCCGGTCCTAGACACTCAAGGGACGCGGGCGAACACTCATTAGTTGTGCAGATATGTCAACCCGGTTTAATCGGAATTGATGAGGGCTCGACGTTTGCTGTGGTCTTGTAGCTGTACAGCGACGAACAGTCGTATCGTTAACCAACCAAATGGACAGGAGGGTCCGATGAAATCGGCTCGCTTCCTTGGTCTCGCGCTGCTAAGCACCTTGGTGTTCGCATCGATCGCAACAGCTGCCGTCGCCAAGGTCACAAAGGGGTCTCTCCCTACCAAAACGGGCACCGACGTAAGCACGCTGATCACTCGTGAGAGCGCCGTGCAGACGGACCTCAATGCCTTCAAGAAGCTCGGTGCGCATTCCTCGATATCGAGTTGGGAGGCCAAGCTCAAGTCGGCTGAATCGGCACAAGCGTCAGCGATCGCAGCACTGAACGGCGATCTGAAAGCGAAGCCGAAGAGCTCGTCTTCTGGTGCCTCCACTGGCTCTGTTCTCTCGTTCAAGGACGAGAACGGCAACCCCTATCAGGTTCAAGCTGTCAACATCATTGATCCGGCCCAGGGTGCCGATCAGTTCACGACGCCCAACGCCGGTGACCGATTCGTTGCCATCGTGTTCAAGATCACAGATACCGGAAAGAATCAGATTTCAGACGACGCCAACAGTGACGCCTCAATCGTCGCCTCCAATGACCAGACGTACACTGCCGACTTCGATTCCGTGAGCGAGTGCACGAACTTCAACAGTGGGGAATACCAACTCGCGAACGGCCAATCCGTGACTGGTTGCGTCGTCTTCCAAGTCCCAACCGGCTTATCGGTCTCGGTCGTCGAATGGGCGCCCGGATTCGGCGAGAACTTCGGTGAGTGGAAGGTCCACTAGCTCAGCGAACCGGCGTAATAGGTTCGATTAACCGCGAGTGCTGTCTGGCGTTTCACCAACTCAGCGATCTGGGTACGTGTCAGCTCAGATGGATGTGTCGCCGACCACGCGGCGACTCGTTCGGTCAGTTCAACTTTGTTTGCCTCGAATCGAGGCTTCATGTACCGGTTGCGAGGAGATGGGTGCGGGAAACCGCGGAGGACTCGCTGCTGATCGAACGATTTGGGAACGACGATCACGAGTACCCCGGTAGGGGTTCACTCGCTTAACCGTGCAGATATACCGTGCGCTACCGAAAGAGAAAAGGGCTCGGTGTTAGCTGCTGACGTCGTATAACTCCCCATGATGAAAAGCACTGTCGACGTCGTGACGACGCCTATGTTCACCCGCTCACGAGCGAGGGTGGCGCTACCAGCCTTCGCTCTCGTCCTCGTGTGCCTTCTCGCGGCTGCCTGCGGCGGCAACTCGACGCCGTCCTCGGTGGCGACCCTCGGGAGCTCAACAACTTCAACGACCGTCGCTGGCGCTGTCGGCAACAGTGGCGCGCCGCCGACCCCCCGGCAGCTGCAAGCACTGACCGTCTATGCCGCATGCGTGCGAAAGCACGGGATACCTCACTTCCCCGACCCTCCGTACGGCAACGGCGAACTAAGCCGGTTGGGATTCACGAAGGCGCTCCTGGGTGCCGCGAACAAGGCTTGCCACGCTGACGCGCTCGCCGCCGGCGTCGTTCCGGATCAGGCAGCGATTCAGCAGCACCTCAACCAGATGTTGGCGACTGCCCAGTGCATGCGGGCAAACGGCGTCTCGAACTTTCCTGATCCTAATTCCAGCGGCCAATTTCAGGGCGGATCGAATATCAACATAAACACGCCGAAGTACATCGCCGCAGCAAAAAGGTGCGGTGCAGCAGTTGGCGCGCCGCATGGCGGATAGTCGCCCGGCATGCCGGTCAAGTAATTCAGTTCAATTATTTGAGATCAAGTTTCACTCGCGAAAACGGCCCCGACATCGAGGCTCATCGCGATGTAGATCAGGCAAAGCGGCGAGCGTCCTGAGCGGCGTAGCGGGCTACCACCGCGTCCGTCTCGGCCGTTGCGGAGATCGTTGTGGCGAGGTCGGGGAGGTCACCTGCTGGGATGGCGCACGTCATTTCGTCTGGTGTCATGCCGGTACGGGCCCGAGAGAGCGCGCAGCCGACGCTCGCAGCTGGAGTCTTTTGTTCTTTGGCGAGCGCAACGATGTGGCACTGTGGCTTTCCTTCGATCCTGAGCCCCGGCATTGCGTCAGAGAGCACCATCAGCTGGCGAGCGTTGACGCGCAGCAAGACGACGTCGGGGTCGACGTTGTCGGGGGTGTCGGCGAGCGGACCGTAGGTGACTGCGCCCGGTCGTTCGGTTATGACTGGGATCTGTGCAACCGCCGCGGGGCTCACCCAGTCCGAACCGACGAGCGCGGCCACGTCGTCGTTGTTGGCGACGTCCTCGAGCGAGGCAAAGCCGTGCGTCAGCCTACCGACGCTGCAGTTGCCGTGATCTTCGGCGACCGTCGAGAAGGTAGCGTCGCCCGCCCGCATCCAAAAGACGCAGCCCGCCGCGACGCGGCCGGCTCTGCCGTCATCGGCGGGCTCGCTCATCGGAGCGTCGAAAGCCGCGACCCCTGCTGGTCGGTCCGCGCTGAAGGCAATGCCGATCGGAGGCGTCGCGAGATGAAGCACGCCGGTCAGCTCCTCACTAACACTTCGCCAATTCGTTCCCGCCATGTCCTCTCCTCCCGTCGTCGTTTTTCTAGCGGCCATCCTGGGCGAACTCAAAAGCCCACCGAAACGGTCGTATTTGATTTGGAGTGCAGCTTTCAAACCGAGGTCGAACATGAGCGGGCGGTCTGAAGCCCAAGCGGCGATGACGAGGGCCACACAACAGGTCCTTCAGCTGATTCCAAACGCCGATGGATGCGTCGTCGTTCTTGTCGACGGCGACGAACTGGTCGAGACGTGTCGGGCGGGCAGCCTTGGACCCGAACAGATGCGCTTGAGCGTCAACGAGAGCCTGTCTGGGCTTTCGTTCCTAAGCGGCGCATCTTTTCGCTGCGACGACGCCATAGAGAATCCCTTCGTCGACCATGCCACGGCCGAACGCCTCAGTGTCGCCTCCTTCGTGAGCGTTCCGTTGCGCGATGGCACTCGGGCAATCGGTGCTTTCATTGCGGTTTCGAGACATCGTGCAGCATTCAACGAGACCGACGTCGAGATGCTCACCGCTAACGCCCAATCATTGGAGAACGAACTTGCGCCTCGTGCGAGCAGGGTCCGACGCTTCGCAAGCAGATGAAATGGTTGCGGTCCGAGAAATAGAGACCTATTCACCAGGCGGCGAGTAGCGACGAAGATTGGCGATGATCGCCAACGCAGTTTTAGCGGCTCAGTTCGCTCGGCGCACCTCGCAGGACCTCACCGATTCGATTCCGACTGCCGAGAGGTGAACTAGAGCGCCCCTGGAAACGCGATTAGGACGACGGATTGTTCGGGTGCCCAGCGATCTACTCCTCGAGTTCCGTGGCGAGCCGATCCCGTTCGTGCGTCACGTCCCGCAACTGACCGAGGACTTGCAACGCGGTCTCCCGGTTCAGACCGCTCGGCTGGCACGGGGTGACGATGGCCACCGAACGACGCAGCAGTTCGACTTCGTGGGGAAGTAAGTCGGCCACGTGAAGATGGTACAGAACACATGTTCGTCCACTCCAGTTCCCTTAAATTCCAGGCTTGTAATTAAGGGATGAGGGCGATTCCTTTCATTCTCGGGTGGGCATTGATGGTCGTCTTGTGATCTTGACGCGCAAATGTAAGTGGCACTAGATATACTTTAAATGTGCAGGTAGACCGCTTCAAGAATTCTCCAGCGGGTCGGCTCACCCCCATCGAGGGTCACGACCGCAGGCTTGACCAGGACTTTCAGCATTTCGCCTTCATCCCGAATCCGCTGCCCCCAGCGATCCCACTTTCTCAGAGAACCCTCAGACTGCTAAGCGAGGCCGATCGGGCGGTCGGTGCGCTAGACGCGATGACTCGCCTTTTCCCAAGGCCGAACCTTCTGGTTCGTCCAGCCCTAACCAAAGAAGCGGTTGCGACCTCAGCCCTTGAGGGAACCTTCGCGCCGCTAGTCGACGTGCTCGAGGCTGATTACGTCGACGATCGCAAGAAGTCAGCTGAGGTTCGCGAAGTTCAGAATTACGTGCACGCGGCTCAACGGGGCTTGCAACTTATTAAATCGCTCCCGATCTGCATGCGACTCGCGAGACAACTTCAAAAGATATTGGTTAGGGGTACTCGAGGCGACGAATACGACGCGGGTGAGATTCGCGACAGGCAGGTGTGCATCGGCGATCGAGGACTCGGAATCGAGAAGTCGCGGTTTGTTCCGCCCCCGCCAGGCGATGAACTGAAGACCGGGATCAAAGAATGGGAGTCCTGGATCAACGCCGACGATGACATTCCGCTACTTGTGAAGGCCGCCGTCGGGCACTACCAGTTTGAGACGCTCCACCCTTTCAGCGATGGCAACGGAAGGATCGGCCGACTCCTCATCACGCTCCAGCTCGTCAGCGCTGGCGTCATTGAATATCCGATTCTCAACCTGTCGCCCTGGCTCGAACCTCGGCGGGATGCGTACACGGATCACCTTCTCGAAGTCAGTGCTACCGGAGACTTCGATCCTTGGGTCGCGTTCTTTAGTGAAGCTGTCGAGGAACAAGCAGAGGCGGCGCGCCACACGATTGATCGCCTGTTAGAGATGCGGAACCAATTCATCGACCTGCTTAAAGGAAATGGCGCCAGGGGAGTGGCTGTTGATCTCGCCGGCGACTTGATCGGTTACCCGATCTTGGCCGTCTCAGATGTCGTCGGTCTCTACGGCGTCAGCTATCCGACGGCGAATACCGCCGTCGACCGGCTTGTCCGAATGGGTCTCCTCCGCGAGATAACGGGTGGCCACTATGGCCGCATATTTCGTTGTGATTTGGTCTACGCAGCGATAGCCGCCTCATAGCTGCACGAGGCTTCGCATTTCGACGCGGAGGAAGCGACCGTGGGTGGACAGGGACATCAGTGTCCGGCGAACGATGCGGGCGCAAAGCGTCGAACGGCTCGACGTACTGCTGGCTGCACGATCCAGCTCGCGAGCGAAAGCCACGCAAGCGCACCTGGACGTTCGGATCGTCACGCGGCTCCCGTTGAAACGCTGGCGCGTGACCTACTGGTACACGGCCGCTTCGCGCAGTTAATCCTCTGATCGTTCATGGCTGCGCTGACACAGACCCGGAGCTGCCATATCCGGCCACCGGGTTGGCGCCGTCGATCTTCACGGTGAACGCTCCTGGGGTGGGCCGCACTGCTCTTGTGTCGATGAGCGTTGTGTCCCAACTATCCGGTGACTCGCTGACGATGCGCTCGACCAGACGCGAACAGAACACGGGAACGCTGACGAGTGCGAAGCCAGGCGTTGAACTGTCGACCGCGTAGCAGTCGGTGTCGGGGATGAGGTACACCGTGCGGCCTCCGACGGCGTGTGGCTTCGGTAGTCCGTAACCATGAAGCAAAGAGTGTCGCAACTCGACGACGATCTTCGCGTCCTCGCCACTGATCCCGTGCCCGACCAGCAAGCCGGTGAGGCGTTTTCCGACGTGGCCGTGATCGGGTGTCATCGAGTCGAGCACCGTCATTCCGAGCGTGAGCCCGATCCAAGAGTCGTTGCCGGATCCATCGCCCGTTACCTCGTCGCGGCCGTTAGCGGTTCGCATGTCCTGTACGGCAAGCACGAGCGAGGAGTAGAGGCTTGTCGAGCCCAGTTCGCAACGCAACATAGACACGTGCGAATTCGCGTGGTCGAGCTCCGAAGTCACTTCGCCACCTCCCGCGCCAAGGCTCACCGCCGCGGCTGCACCACATTTGCACCACACACGTCGGTTGCGAAGCGTCGCCTATCGCGAGCAACTGTCAGTTAGTGGGGGCCATGACCTCGGTGTCTTTCTGAAGCGCCAGGTCGGGCGGTCCTCGAAAAGGCACTGATAATGCTGAGGTCACTGGTTCAAGTCCAGTTAGCCCCCCACATAACTCCTCCTAGAGGGGTTCTGTGGCCAGCGCGAGTCGCGGCATACAAAGTGCTGCGGTCACTTCTTCCAATCGTTCCGTCGTCACCATTGAATGTTCACGTAAATACGTCGGCGTGCGTCGAAGGTAACTACGGCAATTCGCTCCATCCCGCGTCGATCCCGCGTACCCTCGACGACACACGAAACGGATGCCTTAATTCAGCTGCCTAGGCCATTGGCTCAAAAAATTCTTACAGCTCTCGCCCGTCAGCGGGTGAGGGCTAGGGCCAGGTAGGCGAGGCTGATCGCGAGAGCGAGGATTGCTGGCGCCGCCTCTTTGACGCTGTCTCCCGTCCTCCGATGGATAGTCAGGGCGGTGATCAGCAGCACCGCCATGCCTGACGTCGCGGCGATGCCGATTGGCCTCCATGACAGCCCGGCGAAAACCCCGGCGGCGGCGGCGAGCTCGGCGACTCCGATGAGTCGGTAGTGGTCCCACGGGATGTCGAAGTGGGCAGCCGACGCCACCATCTTCGGGTGGCTCAGCAACTTTCCGATGGCCGGGACGACGCAGGCGGCAGCGAGGAGCAGCGAGAGGGCGATGAACACAGATCCATTCCTTTCGGGAGGCTTCGGCCGGCCTTGACAGACCGACTGACAGACAACATAATCACTTCTGTGATGAGTCATCAAGTCTGTAGGAGTTCATCAACACAGGCACCGGCTCTTCGCGCCAACCATCCCCACACGAAAGGAAACGCCGTCATGCTCAAGTCAGTCAGCAGCTCCCTGATCCTTCGGGGTGTACTCGCCCTTGGCATCGGGGTCGTGGCCCTCGCTTGGCCAGGAGTCACCGTTCTCGCCCTCGTCGTCGTGTTCGCCGTCTACGCCTTCATCGCGGCCGGCCTGCAGGCGATGCAGGCATTCAGCAGCAGAACCGCCGGGCCGGTCTTCGGGCACCTGCTGATCGGACTGATCGACATCGGCGCCGGCGTAGTCGCCCTGGCCTGGCCGGCGCCCACCGCCCTCGTCCTCGTGTTGGTCGTCGCAAGCTGGGCCATCGTGACCGGCGTGCTCGAGATCGTCGCCGGCTTTCGCCGCGGCGAAGAGGCCGGCACCCGGGCCATGTTCATCCTCGGTGGCTTGGTGTCCGCGGCGTTCGGCGTCGTGCTCTTCGCCCGCCCCGGCATGGGCGCCATCTCCCTTGCCCTCTTGTTCGGCCTGTTCAACTTGATCGCCGGAGGCTCGATGTTCGTCCGCGGCATCGAGCTGCGCAGGACCAACGCAAGGCTGCACGCCCTAACTCCGCCGACCGAGACGAAGGCAGCCGCTTGACCCATACCGCCCCGAGCCTGGCGGGCGCGAGCCACGCGCCCGCCATCGGCCACGTTTGCGCGGAGCGGTTCTGTAGCATGTGATCAGTAGTGATCACGCCGCATCAGAAAAGGAGAGCAAGTGAACGCGGCAACGACGAACGGGACCGCCCCGGCCAACAGGCTCGATCGCCGGAAGGCCCGCACGCGGAAGGCACTCATCGACGCCGCCGTTCGGCTCATCGCCGAGGGACGGGGAGACCGAGCGAGTGTCCAGGAGATCACGGAAGCGGCGGACATCGGCTTTGGGTCCTTCTACAACCACTTCACAAGCAAGGAAGAACTCTTCCAGACAGCCTCGGAAGAGGTGCTGGAACGCTGGGCGCGGATGCTCGACGCCGCCTGCGCAGGTCTTGTCGACCCCGCCGAGGTATTCGCCGTCTCGCTGCGGATCTCCGGCCGTCTCGCCTGGACCCACCCCGAGGTCGCCGGCTTCATCACCGGCGCCGGTCTGGAGCTCCTCGACGCAACGCGAGGCCTCGCACCTCGCGCCCTTCGCGACATACGCGCTGGCCAAGCAACCGGGCGTTTCACTGTGCCGGACGCCGAGATCGCGCTCAGTGCCGTTGCCGGTGGTCTCGTCGGTCTGCTGCGTCTCCAAGAGCGCCACCCCGAACGGGTGGCCGAAAGCGCCGTTGACGAACTCGTCGAGGCCTGCCTTCGCCTGCTCGGGTTGCGCGCCAACGAAGCCCGACGCCTCGCCCGACTCCCCCTACCTCAGCGAGACAGCTGGTAGTTCGCTCGTCCACACCAAGTCCTCGGCGTGGTGGTACTTCGAACTGACTCCGCAATCACGATTTGCAAAGTGGCGCGCGAGCCAGCCGCTCTTTATTGTCCCGAATTAATCACTCGTATTTCGCTCGGCGTCCGGGCGCGTGGCTGACGTGGAAAGTTCAGATAATCCTGGCTTTTAGAAACGGCCGGATCGATGAGTTCCCCAGCGTCCGATCACCTGACCAAGCGTCTCGAACTCGTGCTGAAACGCGAAGTCTTTCTGCTAGACGGTCGGTGAGATCCTCGAAGACGCTCACGACACAATTAGATTCGCTCGTTTCCAAAGGCAAGACCGAGGCAGTGTAGGACACTGGGACCGAATCTCCGTCTTTGCGAGCGAAGGTGTCGAAGTCAGTCCGTAGTGATCCACCTGCAGTTGCGACCGTTTCAATCGGACGATCACCCGATGATTCGCGATGCCGGAGATACGGTCTGCCGGTGCAGCGAAATCGTGAACCCAGAAGTCTTCGCGAAATCAGCGCGAAGGAGAAGTCGCTAATAATCCGAGTAATTCATGGCGAAGCCCAAACCAGTAACTGGCATTCACTCGGCACGAAGGAAAAAGCGCGCTTTTACAAGAGATGGGAGGATCGATTCGCGCTCACGCATGCCGCGGTGAAAGACGGGATCATGAAGGGATTCGACGTCGCACAGCGAATCCCGCCGTCTGGGGAAGCGGCGATTCATGCCGAGCTGCTTCGCCACTTCAAGGATTCGCCGATCCCGTACATCGGGTCCAAAGTCCGCCGGAATGAGTGGCGTCGCGAGGTCGATTTCGTGTTGGGCTTCTCCCCGAACTTCCTCACACACATCGTCGAACTTGAATCAGCTTCGACGTGGCAAGCGGGGCTGTCTCAATGCCTTTTGTACAAATCCCTCTACTTCCAGACCGCTCGCGTGCAAGTGCTGCCGACGCTTGTCCTGTTCGGCGACGCCTCGAGATCACGTTGGCAAGAGATAAACACAGTTTGCTTGGATCAACGTGTCTTACTGCTGGCATTTCGTCTCAGCGTCGACGGGACTCGAGCTGCTCCCGATATCTCAGCGTTGCTCGACCGAGTCCACGAGGTAGGGGACGCGGCGCCAGTCAGACTGTTCGACGCCGGTTGATGCATGGGGGTCGGAAGTCTCCACGCAGGTCAGAGGGCCGATAGTTCACGATCGGACCAAAACCCTGGAGAAGGCCGTTGATGTTGGCCGCCCTTCGCATATAGGCGGAGGCGATCTCGCTGATTGTCATCGAGCATTTCGATGGCATCGAAAACGATGCTGGGTCCCACTGCATGAAGGGCCGTGTGTCCTTCGCTGCGCGCCTTAGGCAGATGCGAGGTCAACAAGACGACCGGGGTTCGATCGTTCGAGACGAGGACGTTCGCCCGTCCAAGCGCTTTCCACAAGGTGTCGGTGCGCAATAGCCCACCCCTCGTCGTCGTGAATGCGCCTGACACGTCGAAGTACCAAGGAAGACCGTCGTTGTCGAGGGCGATGAAGTTCACGGTGACGCCAAGTCCGCGCAAACGGGAGTTCTTGTGAGTGATTTTGAAGCCGGCGTCGAGGAGGAGGTCCTCTGCGATCGATTGGGCGACTTTTCCTTCTTTTGAGGCTCGAGACTGAAAGGCGTCGGATTCGTTCTCGAGCGCGTTACGGATGCGTTCTTCAGGAGGACGTGAGGAAGATGTCGTTGGGTTCACGTCGGAGACGACGCGCAACGGCGCGCGCCAGCGCAATTCTTCCCTGACCCTTCGTTTTGCGACGTCGACGTAGTTTCGGTCAGCGTCGTAGCCGAGGTATCGACGTCCTCCTCGGATCGCCGCGATGAGCGAAGAGCCCGACCCCATGAACGGATCGACGATGAGGTCATCGACGTAGGTGTACAAGCCGATCAATCTGAGGGGCAGTTCCACAGGAAAAGGCGCAGGATGGTTGACGCGTCTGGCGCTTTCTGGAGCGATGTTCCAGACGTCAAGCGTCGCTTCCATGAACTCGTCCGGCGCGATTTCGTTGACATATGGGAGTCCGAGTCGGTGTCGAGCGTCGGTGGTCTTCGCTCGATCGAAGCGGCCTTTGCTCGCGACGATGATGCGCTCAGTGACATCGCGCAGAACGGGATTGGCTGCACTCCGGAAAGATCCCCACGCGCACGATCCGCTAGCGCCTTCACCTTTTCGCCAGATGACTTCTCCTCTCAGGAGGAGGCGGAGGTCATCTTGAAGAATCCGAACCACATCTGAGGACAAGCTGCGATACGGCTTGCGCCCAAGGTTTGCGACGTTGACCGCGATGCGCCCTCCCGGCTCGAGGACTCGCTTACATTCCGCAAACACGTCTCGCAACATGTCCAGGTACTCGACATAGCTGCCCGGAATATGTCCTCGGCCGAGGGCTTGTTCGTACTCCTTTCCAGAGAAATACGGCGGTGACGTGACGACAAGAGCAACCGAGTTGTCCGGCAATTGCTCACCACTCGGGAGAACCAGGGATCGCGAGTCGCCGTTGATGCACGCCCTCTCGCCTTGGTCGAGGCCGGGAAGGGTCGCGATGAGTTCGTCGTCGGACAGCTCCGGGGTCTCGAAGCGGGCGTAGAAGTCGCTCGAGTCGTGGGCTTCGCGCCGACCGACACCGAACGCAGAGGTGGAGGTGCCCCCGGAGCGCTCGCTCATCGAACCACGGGGGTCATCGCCACGTCTCCGCGTCTCGACGTCGGAGTCTCACCATATGAGGCACTAGAGGGCGCTGGCGCGATCGGAACACGTGTTCGATCGTACGACCGGGATGTCACGTCGGCGCGAGCTCCCGCAGAACCGCTCGATCGAAACGGCAGCGTGGCGGACTCGGGGGTGGCACCGTGGCGGGCGGCACACTCGTCGGATCGTCCGACCCGGCGCTCATTCGGATTCACGTGCGTTAGATCGAGTGCTCGAAGCGGTTGACGACGACGAGGCCCGCGATGAAGACCACGACCATGGCGAGCAAGAGCGCGAACTGAGAAGTGCTTATGGAAGCCGTGTTCGAAAGAATGAGCAGGATTCGCCTGATGACTGCCACGAGCCCGACGACGATGAAGGGCTGTGCGACGAGACTGTGGGCCCGCAACGACAGCACCACGGTGTGAACGACCTCGACGAGGATGAGCACGAGAAGTACCCGGTCCAGCAGGGTCTCGCCGGCCGCCGCTACCGAATGATGCTGGACGTCCCGCAGGAAGTCCACCGTCGCGGTGACGAGGATCGTGGCCGCGAGGATGATAAGGACGACCCCGATCAGCACAGTCACGACGTCCTGAGCGCGTTCCAGTTTCGCCGTCGTTTCGGAGATGCCGAAAATGGAACTTAGAAAGCGCTGCCGGGGTGGCCGACCGTCGTTCTCTGTCACCTTGACCCCCTTTTCGGGTACGAGGTGGCACCGAGTACCAGAAGCACACTCTGGTCCGCAGCGGGTGGACGCACGGTGAAAGGCTTACATATCGAGGATCGACTCCGCGCGAACTCGGGTTGTCGCTCGATCGGGTCGGGGTCGGCAAGTGAGATGGTCGCGAAGAGGATGTCCGCGGGTGCGGATGTAGGTTCGGGGACCGGCCGCGAGCGGGGATCGCGCAATGAACTACGTGGTGGACAACTGGTCGTTCGACCCGCTTGTGGTCATCGCCGCCCTTCTCGTTGTGGCACACGAGATCGGCTTGCGGCGGTTGCGCATGCGCTCGCGCCCTTCAGAGACGCGCGTGCGGAGGCGGCGCTCCTTCGCTTTTTACGGCGGGCTCGTGATGTTGCTGATCGCGGTCGCATCGCCGATCGACTATTGGGCGGACGATTACTTCTTCGTCCACATGATCGAGCACATCTTGATCATGTTCTTCGCGCCGATCCTTATCTGTATTGGCGCGCCGTGGACGCCGCTCCTACACGCCCTGCCGGTCGGAGCTCGCCGGCGCATCATCAAGACGGTCGTGTTCAATGTGTTGTTCCGACCGTTGCGGGCCGTCGGTCGGTTTTTCATTCGTCCGGTCGTCGCGGTCGTCACCTTCAACATCGTGATGCTGATCTGGCACGTTCCCTATTTGTTTGACACCGCCGAGCAGAACCAGGTCGTTCACATCTGGTGCATGCACGCCAGCTTCTTCGTCGCAGGGGTCTTGTTCTGGGTGCAAATCATCGACTCGCACCCCTTCCGTTCTCGCGCGTCGGCGCCATTCCAGATGGGGGCGATCATCGGGACGAACGTCGTGATGTTCGTAATGGCAATGTCGCTCAGCATCTTCACCAACCACTCTTGGTACTCGGTCTACGACCACGTGCCGGGGGTGTCCCTCTCGCCCTTCGCCGACCAGCAGATCGGCGCGGGGATCTTGTGGGTCTGCGGTGACTTCTGGGCGATCCCGGCGCTCATTTACGTGATCCGTCGGGCCGTGGAACGCGAAGGTTCGCTCTCGGACCTCGTCGACCGCGTCTTCCGCCACGCCGCGTCCGACGCGGCGACCGGCTTTCTCGGGCGCCCGGAGTGAACGATGAGAAACAGCGTGCCGCGAGCTTCTGCCAGGTGAAACTTGCGGCGAACCCTGCACGAGCGCTCGGCGGGCAATTAATGGTAAGCGGTGTGCAACTATTAGCCCCATCCTTGCAGCCAGGGCGGAGTCGTCGTAGTTTTCCCGCTAAGCATCGATTGCGGGTCGGCCGCCTATTGGCACCGACGATCGCGGTCGTTGTTCAGATGTGAGTGGTAGGGGGGTGAGTTGTCGAAAACACAACGGGCCGCCACGGTGCTCGCACTCTTCGCCGTGGCTATCGGCCTCATTGTCTTCACGGCGATGGCGTTCGTCAGGTCGAACCCGGAGACCGTCGACTTCGCCGAAGGACTCGCACCATCCCAGCCGGTCAACCTGACGATTCAGACAGTTGGCACGATCGGCTTTGGAGTGCACCCGTCGTGGGTTTCCTATCTCGTACAAACGCCGAGCGGGAAGTGGGTCCATACGACGCTTTGGAAGCTTCCCGCGCATACGCGCATCAACGTGACGATTTACCAGTACGACTCCGGTAGCCCGCTCCGAAACCAAGAGCTCGGACTTGTGACGAATGCCATCGGAGCCACGCTGAACCGCCAGCCCTACACGATCTTCAATTCGAACTCCAGCTTCGGGGTCGGCCACACCTTCTCGATCCCGCAGCTCGGCATCAACGTTCCGCTTCCCGGCAACAACCCGAGCGCGAAGAACTTCTGCGGCGCGGCTCCGTGTCAGCTGAACGAAGCGCACAACTCGATCAGGTTCCACTTCACGACTCCGGGAGCGGGGAACTACCGCTGGCAGTGCTTCGTTCCCTGCGGGCTCGGTTATCTGTACGGCAACGGCGGTCCGATGCAAACGATCGGCTACATGGGCGGCTTCTTGGAGGTCCAGTAGATGGCGAACTTCCCCGGTTCGAGGGGCGGTGAGAACGCCCGCCATGGTTGGCGGCTATTTCTCGTGTGGGCGGTGGCCTCAGCGGTAATTGATCCGCTCTTCTACCTGCTCGTCGGACCGCACTTGCCGCCGGGGACGATGGGATCGAACGCAGCGGCCGACCAGTTCGACGCCAACGTGATCTTCATCCTGGCGATCCCCGTCGCGATCGCCGTCAACCTGTACTTGTTCTACGCCGTCGTCGTGTGGCGGGCTAAGCGCGGGACCGCGGAGCCGGTCGTCGGGCCCTCGGCGCGCTCGAACATCTGGGCGCAGAGTGCGTGGATCGGCCTTACGACGGTCATCGTCACCGGCCTGTTCCTCTTCGGCACGATCGAACTGATCATCAACCAGGGATCCGGTGGTGGCGAAGGGCCGGCGCCGATCTGGACTCCGACGTCGAAGACGGTTTTTCCGGTCCAAGTGATCGCACAACAGTGGAAGTTCAGCTACCGCTATCCGACTTTCGGTGGATTCGAGACAGACCAGCTCTACCTGCCGGACAACACGACGATTGCCTTCCATGTGACGTCGCTCGACGTGATCCACAGCTTCTGGGCGTACCTAATCGGCGTGAAGGCTGACGCGAACCCGGGCCAGGACAACGTGGCGTTCACAAAGACTCAGCAACTCGGCACGTTCACGGTCCGCTGCAATGAGCTCTGCGGAATATGGCACGGGGCGATGTTCAACTACGGCCACATCGTGACGAAGTCGGCGTTCATGGCTTGGGCGACACACGAACAGTCATCGCTCGCCGCGAACACGAAGTTGTTACCGCCGTTCTCGTGGACTTACACCCCGGACGCGAACGGCGCCGCCGGCGGCTACTACCCGGACAACGTCGACAAGTATTCGAAGGTCGAGATATACGGGGCGACGCCTGTCAGCCCGAAACAAGCGACGAATCCGAAGGCATGAGCGCGCGCAGACGATCGAGCGAGGAGGAGTTCGACCTTGGCGATTGACACCACCCCTTCAGTAAGCGTCGGGGAACCACGCCAGCAACCACCGACGCCAGGCGGGCGGCCCCAACGACCGGCCTGGCTTGGTCAGCACCTCGGCACGGCGATCATCGGCGCGGTTGCCGGTTACGCGCTCGGCCACCTGTTCGGCAACATGATCGCCGCGCACTACACGGACATCTACAACGCGAACGGGCAGAACGACACCGCGATCGTCCTCGGTTTCGCGCTCGGTTTCATCGGGTGGATGGCCGGCATCGGGGCGCTCAACTTCCCGCTGTTGAAGCTCATCGGCCGTGAGCCGGTTCCGGCGGCCGACCGCACGGACTGGACGAAATACTTCCGATACAGCTTGAACCACAAGACCGTCGGCAAGCAGTACGTGATCGGCGTCTTGATGTTTTTCTTTACCGGCGGGCTGCTCGCGATGACGATCCGGGGGCAGCTTCTCACGCCGACGAACCGGTTCATGGGACCGGGTACCTACATCTCGGTGGTCAGCGAGCACGGGACGATCATGATGATGATGGCGACGTCGATCATCGTCGGCCCTCTCGGCAACTACCTAGTGCCGTTGATGATCGGGTCACGGAGGATGGCGTTCCCGCGCATCGAAGCGTTTTCGTTCTGGACGTTCGCGGCTGGGTATCTCGTCATCCTCTCCGCACTGCCCCTCGGCGGCTTCCCAACCGGCTGGACGGGGTACGCACCGCTGCAGACGCAGGCGACGGGTGGGATGGACTCCTACCTGGCCGGCTTCGCCATCATCGGCATCGGCATGATCTCGGCGGGTTTCAACATCGCCGTCACGATCATCACCCACCGAGCACCGGGAATGACCTGGAGCAGACTGCCAATCTTCTGCTGGTCGATGATCACGGTCACCTCGCTGATGACCCTCGCGACGCCCGTGCTCGTCATGGCGGGGTTGTTCGGACTGCTCGACCGGACCGCGCAGACGGCGTTCTTCGTCAACGAGCATGGCGGCAGCAGCTTCTTGTGGGAGAACCTCTTCTGGTTCTTCGGCCACCCCGAGGTGTACATCATGGCGCTGCCCGGATTCGGCATCGTCGGCGAGCTCCTGCCGGTCTTCACGAGAAAGCCGTTGTTCGCGTACCGTGTCGGCGCCGCGGGAATGGTTGGAGTGGCGCTGTTGTCGTTCTTCGTCTGGCAGCACCACCTGTTCAACTCTGGGATCAACCCAGACATGCGGCCGCTGTACATGCTGACGACCGAGCTCATCTCGATCCCGACCGGGTTCATCTTCCTCGTCGGGTTCGGGACGCTCTGGCGGGCGAGAATCCGGCTGGGTGTCCCGATGCTGTTCGTGCTCGCGGTGTACTTCAATTTCTTCATAGGCGGCATAACCGGCGTGTTCCTTTCTGACGTGCCGGTGAACGTGACGATCCACGGAAGCTTTTTCGTGATGGCGCACTTCCACTACACGATCATGGGTGGCCTCGTGTTCGCTTTCTTCGGCGGGCTGTACTACTGGTTGCCGAAGGTCACCGGCTACAAGTTGAACAAGCGACTCGCACAGATCCACTTCTGGTTCATGTTCATTTTCTTCAACCTGACGTTCTTCCCGCTGTTCATCGTCGGCTTCCTCGGGATGCCGCGGCGGGTCTTCGAGTACGCCTCGAACCTGCAAGTGTTGAACGACATCGCGTCGGCGAGCGCGTTCGTACTCGGGGCGTCGTTCCTGATCTTTGTCGCGAACTTCGTCTGGTCGATATTCATCGATCCGAAGCGAGAAGTGGCTAACCCTTGGGAGTCGCGGGGCCTCGAATGGCAGGTGGCGACACCTGTGCCCGAGTACAACTTCCAGCGGATCCCGGTGATCCTCGCCGATCCCTACCACTACGGCGAGTCAAGCCCGCCGCCGGTTGCGGACCTGGCGGGAGCTGGTGCGGCACTGGCGGTCGCCGGCGGAGTCGGAGGAGGAGATTCCAGTGGCTGACCAAACAGCCGACGAGTTCATTCCCGCGGGCATCGTCAATACACCCGAGGAAGCCGCTTACGAGCTCCGTGCCGACGAGAACGCGATCTTCATCGGCTCGCGTCTTTTCATCGGGATCGTCACCTTCGCGTACGCGAGCCTCGCGTTCGCCTACTTCTACTTGCGATCGGCGAACAATTCGGACCTCTGGCGCCCGAACCGCATCACCGCACCGACGTCGATCGGTGCGGCCATCTTCGCGGTGGTGGTCGCGTCGGCGCTCGTCAACTTCTACGGAACTCAGCGGCTGAAGAGCGGCTGGACGACGGACTGGCTCGTCGCCGGCTGGACGGCGGTCGGCGGTGGACTGCTGGCGATCGGGCTGCAGATCTTTGAATTCACGCAACTTCCATTCTTCCCGGGTTCCAGCGCGTATGCGTCTTGTTTCGTCGGATGGGGCGTGCTGAACACGGCAATGCTCGTCGGCTCGACTTATTGGCTCGAGACGACGATCGCCCGTGCGATGCGGCTGCGCCGTGCGCTCGCCGAAGACGGCGGCGCGGCGCGTTCGGGCCTCCCCGCGGGTCGGCTCCTGAGGGCCAATATCGAGTCGTCCGCGTACTTTTGGGGCTACCTTGCCCTTATGAGCACGCTGTTCTGGGTGCTGTTCTACATAGTGTGACCGGGTAACGATCGGAGCGAGGGGGCAAGACAGGTGGTCATTGCGACGTACTTTCTCGGGCCGCAGTCGCTCACCTTCGCGATCCCAGTCGGCGTCTTATTCGTCGTCGTCTTGTGGGGGTACTTCCAGCGCCGACCGGCGCGGTGACCACCCCGGCCGTGGCGGCGTTGGCGCCGCTCGCGCGCCGGATCCGGTACATCTTTGGTGGTCTTGCGGTTTTCGTCGTGATCGTCGCCGTCGCGCCTCCATTGTCGAGCGACGCGCGACGTTACGTGCTGGCCGGGGCGATCCAGTTCTCGCTCATCGCGTTGGCGATGCCAGCGCTCGTCGCGCTCTGGGCGCCGACGTCAAGGATCACGTCACGCTGGGACGCTGAGCGTCTTGCGCGTCTTGTTGCCCGACGCGAGGCGATCCGGAACTCTCGTGACGGCCTTGTTCGTCTCGTGCTGCGGCTTCTGCCGTATCTCGCAGCGCTCATTCTCTGGCGCATTCCCGTGAGCGTTGACGCCCTCGCGACATCTCCAGTCCTTGTCGCAGCGGAGATCGCCACGTTCGCAGTCGTCGGCGTTGTGTTCTGGATGGAACTGGTGCCGTCGCCACCCGTCCCGCCGATCGTCAGCTCGGGCCAGCGAATCGTGCCGGCGGCAGTGGCGATGTGGATGATCTGGATCCTCGCTTACTTCGTCGGGTTCTCGCACGCCGCGTGGTTCCCATCGGTGCATCCGAATCGCCGTGGTCTCGGTGTCGTCGCCGATCAGGAACTCTCGAGCGGTGCATTATGGATTGCCGCAGCGGCGACGTTCCTCCCAGTGATCCTCTCGAATTTTGTGCGCTTTCTCCGGGGCGACGACGAGGTCCAAGACGAGGTCGCCCGCATCGTCGCCGACGATACGCGTACGTAGCGGCCGGAGTGACTACGCCGGGGGTACGCGAACGGCGGGGATGTTGAGCTTGGGGAGCGGGCCTTTGAGGTAGCGCTCGGCGTCCACCATCGCGACAAGTGCCGCGCCCCGGTCGGTTGCGAGGAATTCCTTGCGAGCGTGCAGATCTGCTGCCGCACGCGAGTTCTTTGGATTCGCGGCAAGCCGCGAAAAATCCTCGATTGCCCCGAGCGCGTCCGACGTCGTCCAGCTCAGGGCGTCGCCGATCACACGGGCGAGATACTTCCCGGCGCCGGTCCCAGGCTCTTCGATCTGGGAGAGCTTGTTGATGCTGTCCGCGGTGAACGAACACGCGTCCGCATCCTGGGTTAGCAGCGTCGAAGCAAGTGAGCGATCCGGCGCGTTGAGCTGGCGTTGTTGCCACCGCCGAAAGACGTACGCGGATTCGGTCATCGCGACGGCACACGGCTTGACGTCACCGTTGACGAGCGAAACCAGGTACGCAGCCGCCGAGCGTTCACCGGCGAGCGATTCGTGCCGGGGAATGTCGGTGACTACTGCGACGGCGACGATGATCACGACGATGGCGAGAAATGGCAGCCCGACTCGCTTGAACCTGCGCCACCGATCGGCTCGTGTTGGTGGCACTCGGTCGCCGTAGATTGAAGCGGCGAACGCGTCCATCTCCCGTTTCTCGGTCATCGCAGCACGTTTTCGAGATAGAAGGCGATTCCCGAGGCGAATCGCCTCTCTTGCGCCTTGGAGAGCGTGAAGGTCCCCGAAGGCGATTCGTTTCCGAAGGGTTCGAGCGCGTATTCGAGTCCACCAGACGGATCGACGACATAGATCACGTTCGTGTGACCGAGCTGGCCGCTCGACGGCGCATAGTCGACGGTGACCCCATAAGCCGACCAGATCGCATTGAGCTGTCGGAGTGAACCTGAGAGGAAATAGACATCGGGCAGCGGTGACAGACCAGTCGACAAGGGACCGGTGCGCGCCGCCGAGGTTCCGAGGTCGTGCGGGTTCGCGTCAACGATCACGAACGCCACTTCGGAGCGTGCCTTACCGAGAAAAGTCGCCGCTTCTCGGATCTCCACCGATTCGACCGGGCAGATATCGCGACACCGCGGGTCGAGAAAGCTGATCGCGATCGCCCTACCCTCCAGAGATGCGAGCGAGAACGCGTGCCCAAACTGGTCGACGAGGTTGAGTGGCGGAGCGGGACGTCGTGCGAGCACGCGCAGGTTCACGAATTGCGCAAGCGTCTGCGGGACCTTCTGCGCGTTGTGCACCTTGTTTGTCTTCGGAGCTGGGTTCACGTTGAAAGAGGAGTCGGCGAAGGCGCCACCGATGCCGAGGACGGCGACGATGCCGATCGCGATCCAGATCAGCTTGCGAGGTAGCGCTGGCGGCCCTTGTTTGAACTGCGAAGCTCGGTCCTCCCCGCTCAACGCGGGTCCCGAGCCACCTGGGTGTTCGGAGACGGTGTTCATTGACGAAGCGAGCCCCCGAGTCGGTGAACCCACTGGACGAGCTCACGCGAGGTCGCCGCGCCGAAGACCTCGCCCTCGACGACTCCTGACCTCGAGACGAAGAAGGTTACCGGTAGCGCGGAGATGAGATAACGACTCGCGACCGTGCCGTTCAGATCGACGCCGATCGAGTAGGTGATGCGGGCATGATCGAGCAGTCGCGCCGCCAAACCCGGGTTTGAGTCGGTGGTGTCGACGCCGATGAATCGCACTCCGCTCGACTCATTCGAGACCTTGCCGAACGCGTCAAGCTCATCGATGCAGTCATGGCACCACGAAGCGAAGAAGTTTACGACGAGCGGCGTGCTGGCACGACCTCGGAAGGCAACCATCCGCGGGTTGCTGAGTTCGCGCAAGACGAACGAAGGCGCGTGCCGACCGGCGCTGAGGCGCGTCGGAGGTGGGATCGTGGCGAAGGTGGGCGACTTCGCTGTCTCGGCCGAGAAGACCGCGTAGGACACGAAACCGAGAAGGACAACCGTCGCGATGATCGCTGCTGGCTTCAGGTAGCGATTCAGGTCGTTTCCTCGCGCGTCTCGATCACGCAGGTTAGGGATGCCGGATGACCGCGTCGAGGCCCATTGCGACAAACACGATTGTCAAGTATGCGATTGAGGCGGAAAAAACGCGCATCGCGTTCTTCGCGTCGCGGTCTAGGCGCAACACGACTGCTCTGTAGAGGAAGCCAATCCCGGCGATCGACGCCGCGACGATGTACAGGACGCCAAGATGAGCGACCGGGATGAGCGCGAACCCGATTCCGAGGACGATCACGGTGTAGGCGAGGATGTGCCGGGTCACCCTGTTCAGGTCGGCGACGACGGGCAGCATCGGGACCGATACCGCCGCGTAGTCGTCGCGGTACTTGATCGCGAGCGCCCAGAAATGCGGCGGCGTCCACGTGAAAACGAGAAGGAAGCACAAGAACGCGGCCCACGACACGTGTCCGGTCACCGCGGTCCACGCGATCACGGGTGGCATCGCCCCAGCCGCGCCGCCGATGACGATGTTCGACGGGTAGCGACGCTTCAGCCACATCGTGTAGACGCCGAGGTAGAAGACGGCGGCCCCGAGCGCGAGCAATCCTGACAAGACGTTCACGGCAGTCGCAAAGATGGCGAACGCGACGGCTTCGAGCGCGATCGCGAAGAGAACCGCAGATCGAACGCTGATCTCGCCCGTGACGAGAGGTCGCGACTTCGTCCGGCCCATCACGGCGTCGATGTCGCGGTCGTAAACCATGTTCGCGACGTTCGCTCCCGCCGCCGCCATCGTGCCCCCGGCGAGCGTCGCGGCGACGAGGCCGGCCGAGGGGACCGTCTTCGCGGCGACGAACATTACGGGAACGGTCGTCACGAGAAGGAGCTCGATGATGCGGACCTTCGTCAGCGCGACGTAGGCGCTGAGGCGTCTCGCCAGGTGGTTCCCGACCGAGCCGACCGGCGGCCCGATGCCGACGTTGGCATCCATCGGCTGTCAGCCTAGTTGGCGGAAATTGCCATCACTTGAGAATAATCCCAGGTGAGAGGCGTCGCGGGTCGGCATCGCCAGCCAGGCTCGAGCCGGGTCGAGGTCGAGGTGCCCAGAGATCGCAAAAGACCCTCGGTGCCGTCGTATCGCGACCAAGATGGGTCCGTGGCACCGCGCAAACCTCGCGTCGTCTCTCTGGCGTGGATCAGCCGACCCGGCACGAGCGAGATCCTCGTCTCGAACAGCCGCGACGAAGTCATCGGAGCGCGCTTCCAACGACTGTTCGGCGGCGGCGTCGAGTTCGGCGAGCGTGGCGAAGCGGCGTTGCGGCGTGAGCTGCGCGAGGAGCTCGGCGTCGAACTCGGCGCGGCTCGTCTCGCTGGCGTGATCGAGAACCTCTTCGTGTTCGAGGGCTATCCGGGCCACGAAGTGATGCTCGTCTTCGAGACGGAATTGGCCGACGAATCGCTATACGCGAAGGACACGTTCGAGGGGATCGAGGAGGAACCGAAGATCGGCGTCTGGCGCGACCTCGAGCACCCCAATCCCGACGTCCCGCTATATCCCCCGGGACTCCTGGAAGACTTGGAGCTCGCGCGCCGCTGAATTAGTCGCTGCTGTTCTCCTTCGCGCACCGTTCGCAGTACCCCAGCATCGCGAAGTGATGGGCGTCGACGACGAAACCGTACTCGTCGCGGATTGACGCAACGAATGGAGCGAAGCGGACATCGTCGATCTCTGTCACCGAGCCGCATTCCTTGCAGACGAGGTGACCGTGTTTCGACGGCGCGACGTGGTACGTCGCGGGACCATGACCGAGGTGGGTGTGTTCGACGACGCCGAGGCGTTCGAGCTCTTCCAAGTTGCGATAGATCGTCGAAAGGTGGACCTCGGGAGCCTCCACTTGGATCGCGGCCGCTATCTCTTCGGCGGTGTGGTGCGTCGGATCTGAAAAGAGGTGGGTGAGGATCAGGCGGCGAGCAATCGTTGCCCGTCCTCCGAGGGCGCGAACCTGGTCGATCACCGCGTCGACGGTCGTTTCAACCCGAAGTGGCGGCGACGTTGTGGGTGCCGTGCGCGCTCTTGCGGAGCGCTCTCGACCGTTTGCCACCCTCAGGCCCGTCGCGCGATCGGTGGTGTTCTAGTGGCGTCGTGTTCCGCGCTCGCCCGCACCGCCTGGGGACCGGGGACGGTCCCCGGCGTGTGAGGCATCCAAGCCTCGAGGTTCGCGGTGATGTCGGTCACGAGAGATGGCAACTTGTTGTTCGCGACGTCGGCCACCGACACCGACTCGAGGATCGATCGGATGTGCTCGCGCACCGCGATCCACACCTCGACCAGTGGCACCGCGGAACCGCTGAAGTCCAGCTGGTCGGGTCGCGAGTCACCGACCTGGGCGAGCGGGCCTTCGACCGCACGGATGATGTCGGCGAGGCTGATCTCCTCTGGCAGGCGCCCGAGCCGGAAGCCTCCTTCATTGCCGCGCTGACTCGAGACGATGCCAGCGTGCTTCAGCTCGAACAAGATGTTGAGCAGGAACTTCGGGGGGATCCGCTGCGCGGCCGCGAGCGCCTCCGCCTTCACCGGCCATTCGTCCTCCAAAGTCGCGAGCTCGACGACGGCGCGCACCGCGTAGTCGGCTTTTGCCGAAATCCGCATCCCACCATCTTGACGCTCCGTCGGTGTGGGCACACGCGTGCGACGGCGTTCATTGCACCAGCGTGTGAGTTCCTCTGGGCGATCTCAGCCAGGGATCGGCTGTTCCTTCTTTATCCCCTTCACGACAGCTGCCTCGTTGACGAGCCTTGTTCCCTCGACCGCGACCAGGCCGGCTCGTTCGAAAAGGGCCATCCAGCGTTCGAGGGAGATCGGTCGCTCCTGAAGACGCAACAGGTACCTGGCGGTGTTCTTCGCGATCCGCCACCATCCAGCGGGTCCTTTCTTCGCGAACAAGGCGATCTTCGAGGAGATGATCTGGCGATCCGCGGCGGTCCCTCCGATGCCGAACATCATGTCGCCGATGACGAGGCGACCTCCGTCGTTGAGCCACGTGGCGGCGCGCTCGACGACGATCTTCTTGTCCTCGTCGCGCAGATGGTGGAGCGCGTAGTTTGAAACGACGAGGTCGACCGAGCCCGCTTCGAGCGAAAGATGCTCGATCGGGGTGGCGAGACCCCTGACGTTTCCGACCTCCGCACGCCTCGCGTTCTCCTCGAGCAGCTCGATCATCTCGGGACTGACATCGACCGCCAGAACGGACGTCACGTCGGGTGCGAGCCGCAACGCGAGCTGGCCCGAGCCGCAGCCGAGGTCGACGACGCGATCCGACGGCCGCCCGTCGGCGTCTGCGATCACGCGTTCAACGACGCGGACCAGTCCCGGGTTGTGCTGCGCGTGGTGATCCCACGCCGCGGCGCGCTTTCCCCAGAAGCGACGCTGTCGTCCGATGGTGACTTCGGTGCTGCCGCGAGCGCGCGCAGGAAGACCGCCGCGCGACCCTGGAGTGTCTCCCGCTTCGTTCAATGACCCGAAGGGTTGAACGTATAGGTGTAACCGAGCTGCGGGGGCGAGATTTCACCGACCTGTTTTCCTGACACTTTGACCGCGATCGAGGTTGCTTGCGCGCCGAGAAGAAGCGATGACGATCCGGCCACCTGGATTGCCTTGGGGCTCTGACTCGCGTCGATCGTCGACGCGAAGACGTAATGCTTCGAAGACGGCGGGGAGGTGACGCCGACGAAGCAGCGGTTCGCGACGGTGACGACAATCGTGTACGAAGCGGTCGTTGGCACGACATAGGTTGCGCCCTTCGCGTTCGAGCTTTGCTTGGTGAGGCCCGTCGAGTTGGTCTGGGCGAGCGACGTCGAAGAGGAGTTCGACCCGACCGAGTGATTGTGTGAACTCGGCGAATGGGTGCCGATCGTGTTGCGCATGAACGAGATCCAACTCGGATGGAAGTGTTCGACCGCGAGTCCGACGATGCCGACGACAAATACGACGAAGAGCAACCAAACGAGGATCTGCAACCCCATCGGTGCCGGGGCGCGATGTTCGGGCTCTTCGAACTGACGCTCATAGGGGGAGGAGATCCTTCGAGGACGCGACGGCGCCACCTTCTCGATCTCGGCGGTGTCGACGATCGCCTCGGGCTGGGTGCGCGTTCGGGCGGGACCTGTCGCTCGGGTCGGTTCCCCAGCGGCGCCCACTTCGGTTCCGCTCGTCAACGGGACTCCACGACTTCCCGGCCTCTTCCCGGCTCTCGAGAAGCTATCGCGCGAGCCGCTGGGTGAGAACCGTTCATCGGGGCGAGGGGCCGGGGATCCACGCTGCCCCGACGACCCCGCCGCCCGTGTGGACCTGCATGGCGACGCTGAAGCCGGTGACGAAGTCGACGCCGCCAAGCAGGCGCACGAGCTGATCGGCGAGCTCGGGCGACTGGGAGTGGAACACCGTCGCGCGCTCGACGCCGTGCTCGGAGCTCTTTTTGAACAAGCTCCGCATTATCTTGAGTGCCTCCTCGGAGGTCGCGACGGTGCCGATCGGCTCGACCACTCCGTTGCGCATGCGGAACACGCTGCGGGACCCTTCGAGCCCCGGGGAGTCCAAGACACCGTCGGGCAGCGGGCCACTGCGGCGGATCTGCTCCAAAGAAGCGAGCGATGCGACAAGCTCGACGTGGTGCGCGGCGTTCTCGATCACCGCGACGACCTCGTCGAGGTTCGCACCTTCTGCCGCCGCTTCCGCGCCCGCGAGCACGACGAGGGCCTGCCCCGCGGCGGCAGTTCGCGCGTCGACGGAGCGCGCGGGTCGCGCCGAAAGCGTCGCAGCGAGACCGGCGTTGCGGTACATGGTGGCGAATTCGATCGCCGGGGTGACGAGGACCGCGGCGTCGAAGCCCGGGGTCTCGATCGCGTCCAGGTACTCTGTGACGAAGGGATGATTTGCCCCCGCGAGCTCCTCGTTCGCGAGATGCTCGGGGAGGTCCGCCGCGTCGGTGAGTGCCTCGACGTCGCCGGCGCTCTCGTCGGAGAGGTACACGCTGATCGGAAGCACGCAGATGCCGAGCTTGGAGACGAGCTCTGCTGGAACGCAAGCGCTGGAGTCCGTGATCACCCCAACTCGCCCCACGGGGCGAACTTACCGTGCAAAGCCGCGAGCGCGAAGAGATACGGCGCTCGGCGTCGTCGATCCCAGGTGAGCGATGTCGTCGACTGATTCATTGACACCTCGGCTCTTTTCGATGTCCGAGCTACTCGAGCGCACGGGGGTTCCCGCGGCGACGATCCGCTACTACCTCGGGCTCGGCTTGTTGCCGGAGCCTGTTCGCGTGTCGGCAAACCGGTTCCTCTATGACGAGCGCCACGCGGAGATCCTGCGATTGATCCGCCTCGTGCGGGAGCGGCGCGGGCTTTCGATCGCGGCGATTGGCAAAGTCCTCCCGGAGCTGTTGCCGGACCTGTACGACATGCCGTCGAGTGGGGTCTTCAATCCCGAGATGTGGGACGAGCTGATCGAAGAGGCTTCGCACATCGCCGGCGTCCCGTCGGTCCCGGAGCGACTCGTCGACGCCGGGGTCGCACTGTTCTGCGCGAAGGGGTATGCCGATGTGTCGATCGACGACGTCTGTCGGGTCGCCGAGATCGCGAAGGGATCCTTCTACCGCCACTTCGCCTCAAAAGAAGAGCTGTTCTTCGCGAGCGCGGAAGAGGCGGCCCATCGTGTCGCGACAGACCTCGTCTCGACGGTTCCGGCGTCCCCCCTCGACGACTCGGAGACGCAGAAGCGACTCGAGGCCGCGATCGAGCCGTACCTCGTCGTCTTCTTGGACGTCGCGTCCCTGGCGGCACAGCGCCGTCCCGGGTACGCGAAGGTGATGCGCAGGGTCGACGATGTGCTTTCCGAGGCGGCCGCAACGCTGTCCTCCGGCGCCGATCACCTCGACGACATCCTCGCGAAAGCCCTAGTCGTGGCCTTCCGGCAGAGCGTCGCCGACGCGGTCGACCCGATGGGTGGGGGCGACTCCTAGGAGATGGCAGCCGCGGACACGATATTGACCGCCTCGGCGGCCTTTGGGAGGATGAGGCGAGCAACACCGATGACCACCTGGTCATCGCTATTGTGCGTGCCGGGCGATGCCGCGAGTCCGTCGGGGTGGCCCGCATTCGAGGGAGACTGCCGCCGGAGCGTCGCCGGAGTCGAACGGCGAGATCGAGGAGCGACGTGAGCGAAGTCGATAAACCCACGTACCCGCTACTGGAGACCATCAACTCGCCCGACGACCTAAAGGCGCTTTCCCTCGAAGAGTGTCGCTTGCTCTCAGACGAGATCCGCGCCTTCATCGTCGACGCGGTGACGACCGGAGGGACGGGCCACCTCGGATCGAACCTCGGGATCGTCGAGGTGACGCTGGCGATGCACCGAGTCTTCTCCTCCCCGCGTGACGTGCTCTTGTTCGACACTGGGCACCAGGCCTACGTCCACAAGCTCATCACGGGCCGGCGCGAGGGCTTCTCCCGCCTGCGCAAAGAAGGTGGGCTGTCGGGATATCCGAATCGTGCCGAATCCGAACACGACTGGATCGAGAACTCGCACGCGTCGACGGCGCTCAGCTACGCGCACGGTCTTGCGACTGCGTTCAAGGCGACGGGACAAGACGCGACTCGCCGGGTCGTCGTGCTAGTCGGCGACGGCGCGCTGACCGGCGGCATGGCGTATGAAGCGCTGAACAATCTCGGCCACGCGAACGCTCGCGTGTGCATCATCTTGAATGACAACGGGCGTAGCTACGCCCCGACGATCTCCAGATTGTCAGAGTCGCTAACCCAGTTGCGCCTCAACCCGAGCTTTTCCTCGCTTCAAGCAAAGGTGACGAAGGCGCTCGAAGACCTCCCGAAGGTCGGTCATCTCGCCGGACATTCGATCCGTGGCGTCAGCGCCGCGGTGCGCGAGCTCGTCGAGCCGCACGTCTTCTTCGAGGCGCTCGGGGTCCGCTACACCGGCCCAATCGACGGCCACGACGTCGGAGCGCTCGAGCAGGCGTTGACGCGCGCCGCGACCTGGCCCGGCCCGATCGTCCTCCATGTCCTCACGCGAAAGGGCCGCGGATACGGGCCGGCGGAGGAGGACACCGTCCAGTGTCTGCACGATTACAAGGCACAGGGCCAACTCGCCTCACCGGGAACGGCGACCGATCAAGGTGCGATCTCGATCGGACCGCGCAGTCCCGACAAGAACTACACGGAGGCGTTCGGGCAGGCATTGCTCGACGTGGCGGCGAAGGACGACAAGGTCGTGGCGGTCACCGCCGCGATGCCTGGCCCGACGGGACTCCTCACTTTCGAAGCGCGCTATCCCGATCGATTCGTCGACGTCGGAATCGCCGAAAGTCACGCCATGACCGCGGCCGCGGGAATGGCGCTCGGCGGCCTGAAACCGGTCGTCGCGATCTATTCGACCTTCCTCTCGCGCTGCTTCGACCAGGAGAACCTGGACGTCGGCCTCCACGATGCGCCGGTTGTCATCTGTGCCGACCGGGCGGGAATCACGGGCGATGACGGTCCGAGCCACCACGGAATCTTGGACATCGTGCTCGGCCTCGCGATCCCCGGCCTTTCGATCTTCGCCCCATCAGAGCCGGCGGAGATCGCGCCGATGCTCGAGAGCGCGCTAGGCCTTCAAGGACCGGCGCTGATCCGCTACCCGAAGACGCCGGGTCCCGGCGTTGCGCTCGGAGTTCGTGGCTCAGGAATGAGTTCGCGGGTATTGCGCGAGGGGACGGGTGATCTCGTTCTTGTCGGGTACGGAAAGCTCGCCGCAGCGATGGTGTCCGCGGCGCATCGGCTCGCGCAGGACGGGATCGACGCGACCGTCATCGATCCGCGCCTTGTCCGACCGATCTGTCCGGAGTTGGCCGGGGCCTGCTTGTCGGCGCGGGTCGTCGTTACCGCGGAGGACGGCCTCGTGCACGGCGGTGCTGGCGAGTACCTGCGCGCCGCACTGGAAACCGCCGCAGAAGAGGCCGGGGTCGCAGCGCCCCAGGTGCGGTGTCTCGGCGTACCGACGCGCTACCTCGCGCACGCCGCGCCCGACGCGATCTTGGCGAGGCTCGCGCTCGATGCAGAGGGCATCGCGGCGAGCGTGAGTCGTGCGCTTTCGCGAGCTTCAATCGATGTCCACATGACAGGGAACGGGTCAGGCCATCACCCACGCGCGGAGGTCCGGAACCGCCGTTTGTTCGGGGGCGGGGGGATGGTCGCTCGATGAATGCGGTGCGTGTCGGCGGCACCGCCACGGCGGCGCCCGTCGGCGTTCGCACCGACGGGGTGATCGCCAAAGCGGGCAGCGAGAACTTCCCCGTCGCGCTGAGGGTGCTGCCGAGGCGCGTCCGCGCCGACCTCGTCACGATCTACGCCTACGCGCGCCTCGTCGACGACATCGGCGATCTTTCCGAGGGCGATCGCCTCGCGGAACTGGAATGGGTCGAAGCCGAGTTTGAGCGCTCGCTCGCGAACGATGCGACAGAGCCGATCCTGCGACGTGCCGGTGAGCTCGCTCTCCGTCTCGAGACGGGACGCGCCCCGTTTCTCGACCTCATCGAGGCGAACCGGCGCGACCAGCGCGTGTCGCGCTACGCGACCTACGACGAGCTTGCGACATACTGCGCGCTCAGCGCGAATCCTGTCGGACGACTCGTGCTCGCGGTGTTCGACGTCGACGACGCCGAGATGGTGGGTCTTTCCGATGACGTTTGCACCGGGCTTCAGCTCGTCGAGCACTGGCAAGACGTCGCGGAGGACTTCCAGTCCGGCCGGGTGTACCTCCCCGCGGAAGATCTCGCCCGCTTCGGAGTTGCCGAGGAGACGATCGCGAATCGCGCGCCCACGGCGGCGTTCCGCCGGCTGATGGCTTTTGAGTGCGCGCGAGCGAGGCGGCTTTTGGGATCGGGCGAGAAGCTTGCGACGCGGCTTTCTGGATGGGCACGCGTCGCGATCAGCGGGTTCGTGGGCGGCGGCGAAGCGCAGCTCGACGCCATCGAGGGGCGCGGATTCGACGTCTTTTCCGGTCTCGTCAAGGCATCTCGACCCTCGGTCGCCTTGCATGCGCTTCGCATTTGGAACAGAGCGGCGAGGGTGAGGCCATGAGCGACCTCGAGTTCGCGTACCGCCACTGTGAGGAGATCACGCGTGCCGAGGCGCGCAACTTCTTTTATGGCATCCGGCTCTTGCCCCACGAAAAGCGCGACGCGATGTCCGCGCTCTACGCCTTCGCGCGACGCGTCGACGACATCGGTGACGGCTCGGGCACTCCAGAGGACAAACTCATCGCTCTCGCAAGGACTCGTCAGGAGATCGAGAAGGTTGGCTCGGGAAATCCTCCCGCCGGCGATCCCGTGCTCATCGCGCTCGCCGACGCGGTCGAGCGATACGAGATGCCGGTGGGAGCACTCGGCGAGCTCGTCGCTGGTTGCGAGATGGACTGCCGAAAAGCGCGTTATGAGACCTTCGAAGATCTCGTGGCGTACTGCCGATGCGTCGCGGGGTCGATAGGACGGCTTTCGGTGTCGATCTTCGGCTCGCGCGACGACAATGCGGCGCCGCGGCTCGCTGACACGCTCGGAGTCGCGCTGCAACTGACGAACATCTTGCGCGACATCGTTGAAGACCGAGAACAGATGGGTCGCGTCTATCTTCCGGCAGAGGACCTCGCGCGCTTCGGGTGTGCGCCGGACGCGTCTGGCCCGCTCCAGGCCCTGATTGATCTCGTGCGCTTCGAAACGGCACGAGCGCGTGACCACTATCGCGAAGGTCTTCAGCTGCTCGAGCTGTTGGACCGGCGATCGAAAGCGTGTGTCTCGGCGATGTCGGGGATCTACGCGCGTCTGCTCGAGAGGATCGAGAGACATCCGCTCGACGTGTTGGACCATCGCGTCTCCCTCCCGACGTGGGAAAAGGCGTGGGTGGCAGCTGTGAGCCTCGCCGGATCCTCGGTCGGATGATGACGAGCGCTTCACGCCACGTCGTCGTGGTCGGCGGAGGTCTCGCCGGGCTGTCCGCCGCGATCGGCTGCGCCGAAGAGGGGGCTCGGGTGAGCCTGTTCGAGGCGCGTCCACGCCTGGGCGGCGCGACGTGGTCGTTCGAGCGCAACGGGCTGCGATTCGACAACGGCCAGCACGTCTTCATGCGCTGTTGCACCGCCTACCGGGCGCTGCTCGATCGGCTCGGGACTTCCGAACTCGCCTCGGTGCAGGACCGACTCTCCGTCCCGGTGTTGCGCCGCGACGAAGCGACTGGCCGCGTGGTCGTTGCGGAGATCCGGCGCAATTCGCTGCCTGCTCCTGCGCATCTCGCCGCTTCGTTGCTCCGCTACCGACATCTCGCACTGGCCGACCGCTTGCGCGTGATCCCAGCCGCGCTCGCGCTGCGACATGTCGCGTTGGAGGATCCGAAGCTCGATGGGTCGACCTTCGCCGCGTTCCTCGCCGCGCACGGTCAGTCAAAGGTTGCGATGGCGCGATTTTGGGATCTCATCACGCTGCCGACGGTGAACGTCCACGCGGAGGAGGCATCGTTTGCGCTCGCGGCGAAGGTCTTCAAGACGGGCCTGCTCGAGCGGTCCGACTCGGCGGACATCGGCTGGGCGCACGTCCCCCTCGAGGACGTCCATGTCAGCCCGGCAGCGTCGATCGTCGAAAAGCTCGGAGGCACGATCCATCGCCGCACGAAAGTGCAGGCGATCGAGACAGCCGGCGACGGCGAGTCGCGGCGGGCGACAGGTGTCATCACCGATTCGGGGCGCGTCGACGCCGACGCGGTGATCGTCGCCGTACCGCACCGCCAGGCCGCTGAGATCGTCCCGCCGTCACCGCGCTTTGACCCCGCGGCTCTTGGGGGGCTCGGGTCGTCGCCGATCATCGACGTCCACGTCGTCTACGACCGCAAGGTCACCGATCTCTCCTTCGCCGCCGCAGTCGACTCGCCGGTGCAGTTCGTCTTCGACAAGACCGCGGCATCCGGCCTCGATCCTTCAGGCGGCCAGGTGCTCGCCGTCTCGGTCTCCGGCGCTGACGACCAACACGGCGAACGCCCGGAGGTCCTCACAGAGCGGTACGTGCGCGCGCTCGAAGCGCTCTTCCCTAAGGCGCGCGAGGCGAAGGTGCTCGATGCCGTCGTCAGCCGAGAGCACGAGGCCACCTTCCGCGGCGTGCCAGGAACCGCCGCGCTTCGTTCGAAAACCGACAGCGGCATCAGCGGGTGCTTTCTCGCCGGAGCGTGGACCGACACCGGCTGGCCGGCGACGATGGAAGGAGCGGTGCGCAGCGGCAACGCCGCAGCGAGGTCCGCGCTCGCCCATCTTTCGTCGGTACCGCATTCGCACTCGATGCGTTCCGCGGAGGTGGTGGCGTGAGCGCGCCGCGCGGTGCGAACGAAATCCTCGAGCGCTCCCGAGAGCTCGTCGCGCCAGCCCTGCACAGGGCCGTCGCCGCTCTCACCGATGAGGTGCGCCCGATCGCCGAGTACCACTTCGGGTGGCGTGACGCCGACGGTCATCTCGTCGAGCACGACGGAGGCAAGGGCGTGCGACCGGCGCTCGCGGTGCTGTCCGCGGAAGCAGTCGGCGCGAGCGCGGAGTTCGGGATCCCCGGCGCGGTCGCCGTCGAGCTCGTGCACAACTTCTCACTGATCCACGACGATGTCGTCGACCACGACGAAGAGCGCCGCCATCGGCCGTCCGTGTGGGCGCTGTACGGGATCGGAAAGGCGGTGATCGTTGGCGACGCGCTGTTGGCGCTCGCTGAACAGAGCATCCTCGACTCGCAGCGCGTCCTCGGCGTCGGCGCGGCGGCGCGTGAGGCTGCAGTCGCCCGTGCCGCGCGTCGGATCGTCGACGCCACGTCGAAGATGATCGCCGGGCAAGCGCTCGACATGGATTTCGAGCACACCGATTTTGTCGGTCTCGACGCCTGTAGAGAGATGGAAGCCGGCAAAACGGGGGCACTTTTGAGCTGTGCCTCGGCGATCGGTGCCGAGTTCGCCGGTGCCGGCGCGGAGCTCGTCGCGGCTCTCGCTCGGTTCGGACTCGAGCTTGGCCTCGCATTCCAGGCGATCGACGACGTATTGGGGATCTGGGGGGATCCCCAGGCCACCGGCAAGCCGGCGGGAAGCGACCTGCGATCGGCGAAGAAGAGCCTTCCCGTTGTCGCGGCGCTCGCCCGTGGCGGCCCGGAAGCGGACGAGCTGTCCGCGTTGCTGCGCCGCGGCGACCTCGACGACGAGGCGACGGCGAGGGCCGCGGCGCTTGTCGAGAAGTCCGGTGGGCGTCAGCTGGCGCTCGACGAGGCCGCGCGTCGCCTCGATCAGGCGATCGACGCGATCGCGCTCGACGCGATCACCGACCGTGCGCGCGACGAACTCACTGAACTCGCCCGTTTCGTCGTCGAGCGGGAGTTCTGAGATGCCGCGTCGCATCGCCTCGCTGCTCGACTCTGCCCGCGTCGCGCGCGACCGCGCCCGCGATCGGCTGCTCGAGCTGCAATCAAACGATGGTTGGTGGAAAGGCGAGCTCGAGACGAACGTCACGATGGACGCGGAAGATCTGATGTTGCGGGAGTTCCTCGGCGTTCGCACGGAAGAAGAAACGCGCGCCGCCGCGAACTGGATCCGCCAGAATCAACGCGCCGACGGGACGTGGGCGAATTTCTACGGCGGACCAGGTGACCTCTCGACGACGATCGAGGCCTACGTTGCGCTGAAACTCGCCGGCGACGACCCCGCCGAGTCGTACATGGAAAAGGCCGCCGCGTTCGTGCGCGACGAGGGCGGGATCGAGGCGTCGAGGGTCTTCACGCGCATCTGGCTAGCGCTCTTCGGCCTGTGGTCGTGGGACGAACTGCCGGCGATGCCCCCCGAGTTCACGGCGTTGCCGCCGTGGTTCCCAGGCAACATCTATGACTTCGGCTGCTGGGCGCGACAGACCGCGGTGGCGATCACGGTTGTTGCCGCGTACCGCCCGCAGCGCCCGATCGCGATTCGAGTCGACGAGCTGTTCTCGGGCGTGGCGCCCAAGCGCCCGAGTGCGGGGCTGTCGAATTGGTCCGAGCGGTTCACGCTCTTGGACCGCGTGCTGCATCGCTACGAGGGTCTCGCCGACCAGCCCCTTGTCCGACAGACGGTGCGCGAATGGGCGCTTCGCCACGCGGAGAGATGGATCGTCCGCCACCAGGAGGCCGACGGCAGCTGGGGCGGCATCCAGCCGCCGTGGGTGTACTCGATCCTCGCCCTGTCCTTGCGCGGTTACCCGCTTGAACATCCGGTGGTGAAGGCGGCATTCGACGGCCTCGAGCGATTCTCGATCCGCGAGGGCGACGTCCGCCGGCTCGAGGCGTGTCAGTCACCCGTCTGGGACACCGCACTGGCGATGATCGCGCTCGCCGACGCGGGGGTGAGTGAAGACGACGAGTCGTTGCGCCGTGGCGCGAGGTGGCTCGTCGACGAGGAAGTGACGATCCGCGGCGACTGGGCGGTGCGCCGCCCGGACGTCCCGACGGGCGGCTGGGCCTTCGAGTTCGCGAACGTCAACTACCCCGACATCGACGACACGGCGGAAGTCGTGCTCGCGCTGCGCCGGGTCGACCTCGGTGACAATCGGGCACTCAACGCCGCGGTCGCGCGCGCGATCGCGTGGGTGGAAGGCATGGCGTCGAAAGACGGCGCCTGGGGAGCCTTCGACGCAGACAACATCCGCGAGATCCTCTACGACCTCCCCTTCTGCGACTTCGGCGCGGTGATCGACCCGCCGAGCGCGGACGTCACCGCGCACGTCGTCGAAATGCTGGCGCAAGAAAAGGCTGCTTCGCCGGCCGTGTTGCGCCGCGGCGTGGACTGGTTGTTGAACGAACAAGAAGACGACGGCAGTTGGTTCGGCCGATGGGGAGTGAACTACGTCTACGGGACGGGGGCCGCGGTCCCCGCCCTCGTCGCGGCGGGGGTGGCGCCAGACGACCCGGCGATCGGCCGCGCGGTCGCCTTCCTGGAGGCACACCAGAACGCAGACGGAGGCTGGGGGGAGGACATCCGCTCCTACGACGACCCGGCTTTGCGCGGTGTGGGCGAGTCGACGGCTTCGCAGACCGCGTGGGGGCTGCTCGCGCAGGTGGCTGCCGGCCGGCACGACTCAGATTCGGCGCGAAGAGGAGTCGAGTTCCTCGTCTCGTCCCAACGCGACGACGGGAACTGGGACGAGCCGTGGTACACGGGGACCGGGTTCCCGGGCGACTTCTACCTCAACTATCACCTCTATCGGCTGGTGTTCCCGCTTTCCGCGCTCGGGCGGTGGTGCAGCGCGATGGCGAGAGATGTCGCTGCCACGGCTCGCGCTGCGAAGCGCGCGCCGCGCCGCGTCGCCGACAAGGAGGTCGCGTGACGAACGAGGCGCTTTACCTCGCTGCCATGCGGATCGAAGCGCTGGCGCTGCGCCTCGGCGCGCCCCGGGCGCGCGTCGAGGCATTCGGCATCGGCGCGAACGCAGCCGAGGACAAGGCGACGGCGCTGCTGCGTGAACAGGCGGCCCCGAACGTGTTGTTCGGCTTCTCCGGCGCGCTGCAGGCATCGCTGCGTCCCGGTGACCTCGTCGTCGCGACCGAGCTCGGGACCGTCGGAAGCGACGAGACGGTCGCGCTGACCGGCGCGGCCGATGTGGCGAGGCACCTTCAGACTCACGGCCTTTCAGTCGTGCCGGCGCCCGTGGTGACCTCCCGTAGGCTCGTCGTCGGCGACGAGGCGAGAGCCAAGGCCGCCGCCGGTGGCGCGGTGGCGGTGGACATGGAGTCGTGGTTCTTCGCACCGCTCGCACGGGATCGAGCTTTGGTCGTCGTCCGGGCGATCGTCGACGTGCCCGGGCGCGAGGTGCGTTCGGCGGCGACGCCGGTCGCGGCGATGCGTGCTGTGGTGGCACTCGCACGATCGGCGCGGGCACTGCACGAATCGACATTCAGTTTCGAAGTCCAACCCCAATACGAACAGGCCGGTGACAGCTGATGCCGATCCCCATCCGACAAAACCTGCGCATGGCGTCGTACCTCGTGCGCCAAAAGCTGGCCCGGCGGGATAAGTACCCACTGATTGTCGAACTGGAGCCGCTGTTCGTCTGCAACCTGGCGTGCCCCGGTTGCGGGAAGATCCAGTACCCGACGGAGATCTTGCGCAAGCGCTTGACGCCAGAAGACGCCTTCGCCGCCATCGAGGAGTCCGGCACGCCGATGGTCTCGATCGCGGGCGGTGAACCGCTTTTGCACCCCCAGATCGAAGAGATCGTGAACGGCCTGATCGCGCGCAAGCGATTCGTCTACCTCTGCACGAATGCCGTTTTGATGAAGAGGAAGATCGACCGCTTCAAGCCGTCGTCGTATTTCGCGTGGGTGATCCACTTGGACGGGCTGCAAGAGCGCCACGACGCCGCGGTCGACAAAGAGGGTGTCTTCGAGACCGCGGTCGACGCGATCAAGCTCGCCAAGGAAAAGGGATTCCGGGTCACGACGAACTCGACGTTCTTCACGCACGACTCACCGAAGACCGTACGCGAGGTCCTCGACTTCTTGAACGACGAACTCAAAGTCGACTCGATGATGATCTCTCCCGCTTACGCGTACGAGAAGGCGCCCGACCAGGAGCACTTCTTGCCCGTCGAGCAGACCCGCCAAGTCTTCAGGGAAGCGTTCGCCGATGGGCGACGGAAAAAGTGGAGGTTCAACCACACGCCTTTGTTCCTTGACTTCTTGGAGGGCAAGGTCGACTTCCAGTGCACGCCATGGGGGATCCCGAGCTACTCGATCTTCGGTTGGCAACGGCCGTGCTACCTGATGGCCGACGGCTACACGAAGACGTACAAGGAGTTGTTGGAGACGACCGACTGGGACAAGTACGGACGAGGACGGGACCCGCGCTGTGACAACTGCATGGCGCACTGTGGCTACGAGCCTTCCGCGGTATCGGCGATGACTTCTTCGTTCCGACAATCAATCCGCGCCGCAGTCGGGACTCACTGACTTCGAAAGCACAATCGCGTCCCGCGTAGGCTCGGGGCCACGCGGGGCTGTAGCTCAGTTGGCTAGAGCGACTGGTTTGCAACCAGTAGGTCGTGGGTTCGAGTCCCATCAGCTCCACGTTCTTGACCAGGGAGAGAAGCGCAAGGGCGCGGAAGTGGGGCGAGACCGCCGCGGGGAAAGCCGGGAGCGCGAGCAGGGAGCTAAGAGGACGAAAGCGAGCGCCGGGAGCTCACGGGCGACGACGGCGCCACCAAGCGCCCGTCCGAGATCGGCGTCGTGCTACCACGAAGCAGGCATACTGGGCGTCCACCTTGGGTCAGGGTTGGAATGATGGGAACCTCCTCACGGGACCTGTCGAACTGATACGTCCCACGGAGGTTTGGACGTGGGCGAGGCCGAACTTGGTGGCGTCTTCCATTGACCGTCGAGGCATTGCGCGCCGCTTCGTATCGCTTCGCCGTTACGTTCCGCGAGCGGCGGAGCAGCTACCTCACGGTGGTCATCTTGGTTGGACTCGTCGGCGGCCTGGCTCTCGGCGCTATCGGGGGGGCGCGGCGAACGCAATCCTCGTACTCGACCTACCTGGCCAGCATCAATCCGTTAAATCTCGAAATAGGCACCGCGTTCGACAATCCATCACTCGGGAGCTCTGTGGGCTACGACCCGAGAGTTGCGCCGAAGCTCGCGCAGCTGCCCTTCGTGAGAACGGTGGAGACGGTCGTCGGGTTCGACGGGAACATCGCCGGAAATGTCACCGGCGCCCACCTTCGCGTCGGCGCAGGCGAGAAGCCGCCCGTGTTCGAGGCGGGACTCGGCGGCGAGTACATCACCGAAGACCGAGTTCACCTCGTCGCGGGACGGTTAGCGAATCCGGCCGATCCGCACGAGGCGATCATGAACGCCCAGGCCGCTCAGGAGCTCGGCGTCCACCTCGGGTCGGTGATCCGTTTCGGCCTCAACTCCGACGATCAAGAACGCCTCATCGCATCGTCCAACGGGCCCTCGAGTTTGCCGCCTGTCAAGGTCGTCAGCATCAAGCTGGTGGGTCTAGTTGTCTTTCCGTTCCAAGTCGTTGAGGATCAATACGACGCCCTGGGATCGGCCGAGATCCTCGCGACCCCGGCGCTCGCCCGCGAGTTCGCACCGTGCTGTGCCTACTACTCCTTCGGCGTTCTCCGGCTCGTCGGTGGTAGCCGCAGTATCGCCAGAGTGGCATCAGAGATCACTCACAGCGGAGTCGTTTCGAAAGGGCTGATCTCGGCGCTCGGTTTCATGACACTTGCCCCGTCGATCTCCAGTGCCGATCGCGCCATCAGGCCGGAGGGGATCGCGCTCGGGGTGTTCGGCGCGTTCGCCGGACTTGCCGCGCTGATCATTGCGAGTCAGGTCATCGGTCGACAGCTGCGCCGTCGCGCCGACGAGTTCGACACGTTGCGTGCGCTCGGCGCGAGTCCCTTCACGATCATGGCCGACGGGATGATAGGAACCCTCGCGTCGGTGATCGTCGGCTCCTTGTTGGCGATCGTCGTCGCCGTGGCCTTGTCACCACTGTTTCCCCTCGGGCCGGTCGGACGAGTGACCCCAATTTCAGTGGCGTTCGATTGGACGGTGCTCGGTCTCGGTTTCGTCTCCTTGGTTCTCGTCCTCGGCGGTGTGACACTTCTCTTCTCGTATCGCCAGTTACCGCATCGGCTCCTCGCGCGCGATCGTCTCGACGAACGGCCTTCCGACGTCGCTCGCGTCATCGCCTCGTCGGGTTTGCCCGCCTCTGCCGAAATCGGAGTTCGTTTCGCGCTCGAGTCCCGCAACGGTCGCGACGCTGTGCCGGTGCGATCGGTGATCTTGGGAGCGGCACTCGCGATCTTGGTAGTCGTCGCAACAGTCACCTTCGGTTCGAGTCTCAATACGTTGCTTTCCCGCCCCAGGCTCTACGGATGGAACTGGAATTACATGCTCTTGTCGGGGTTCTCCGGAGACGAGGATCTCCCGGCGGGCCAGACCGCTTCGCTGCTTGCCCGAGATCACGATGTCGTGGCGGCGACGGGTGTCTACTTCTCTCGGGCGCAGATCGAAGGACAGGACGTCGGTGTCCTAGGCACCACTCCGAACGCTGCGGTGGGGCCGGCGATCCTCACCGGACACGGGCTAAGGGCCGCGAACGAGATCGTGCTTGGTTCGGCGACCATGGCGGCCCTCCATACCCACGTCGGTCAGACGCTCGAGGTCGACCCCGGTGGCAAGACGTCCGTCCGTTTGATCGTTGCAGGAACGGCGACGATGCCGACTCTCATGGGGCTCGACATGGGCGACGGTGCCGTGATCGATTACCGGCTGATCCCCGCTCCGCTGCGCAATACCCAAGGCAGTTCGACCCCCGGGCCGAACGCGTTCCTGATCGAAACACGCGGGGGGGACTCGAAGACGAATCTCCTTTCGCTTCAACAGATCACCGCGACGATCAATCGAACCCCGGTGAATCAAGGATCGGCGGGCGGGGCAATCTCGGTACTCCGGCCGACTGAGATCGTCAACTCCGGGTCCATCGAAGCGATTCCGACGATCCTCGGCGCAGGGCTTGCTGCCGGAGCGGTCGTCGCGCTCGGCTCCACGCTGATCGCGTCGGTAAGACGGCGACGTCACGACCTTGCTGTTCTGAAGACGCTCGGGCTGTCGCGTCGCCAGCTGGCGATGATCATCCGGTGGCAGTCGAGTGTTGCGATCACGATTGGGACACTCGTCGGAGTGCCGAGTGGGATCGCCGTGGGACGGCTCCTATGGGTCCTGTTCGCAAGAGGTATCCACGCCGTGCCCGAGCCGAGAGTTCCGGCACTGACCGTCGTGGCAATCGCACTTGGCGCGCTCGCGCTGGCCAACATCGTGGCCGCCGTACCAGGACGCATCGCCGCTCGAACGCAGACCGCGGCGCTGCTTCGGGCAGAGTAGACGCTGTCGCGTTCGTGCCCTCCAATCGGAAGAGGGTCAGCGTTGGCGCGTTGCGGCGTCGTGAGGACCGAGACGTCGTCGCCCAAAGTCGCTCTTGTGGGTCGCCTCGGCGCCGCCCTTCGAGGCATCCGTCCAACCGAGCGCAAGAGAGCTGAACTGGGTTTCGGTGCCGTGACGCTCGTGATGGGAGTCCTCGCGCTAATCCTCGCTGAGACATTCGCCGCAGACGTCCTATTCGCGGTGTTCATGGGTTTGATCATCGGTACCTGGACGGCGGCGATGATCCTCTACTTCGGCTCAGATCACACCAAGAGGTTCACGCATTTGACGCGGTGAACGAATCCCTTTCGAACACGACGTTGCCCCGCCATCATCGGCGGGGCAACGTCGGCCCTCGAGAGGGCGATCGGGAACGACCGAGCGGTATCAGTGGTCCAAGCTCGGCACGTCGCGCGAAACAGAGGCTGCGATATCACGTGACACACGGTCCGGACTCAGGCGGTCGGCGCTGAGGCGGTCCTTCGACGGGGAACTCTCGAAGCGGTCCTTGCTCGACGTGTCGACCGAACGGAACGCGTGTGCCGCCACGGTCTTGGTCGTCGGCCTCGTCGCCGCGGATGCCGCTCCGGATCCGAGGACACCGAGCGCGGTCACGATCGCCGCAATGCCGGTCGTCGCAAGTGCCAGCTTCATTCCGATACGCCGGGTTCGCGGGCCTTTCGGGTTCATGTTGGTGTTCATTGAGTATTCCTTTCTCATTGAAATTTCAGTCCTTGTCTCGATTTGAGACGGTCCCATGGTGCGCGATCGCCCCTTTGATCACCGTGAGTCGAAGATGAAATGCGCTCACATCTGTGAGTCGAGCCTCTCGATCCACAAGGCGAGCTTCGGACAGATTCGGACAGCCTCTTGTACCTCGCCGAGCAGGCCCGGCGGTATGTCGTCCCTGCTCAAGATCGGATAACCCCAGTCGTCGAGCGAGATCAGCTCGGGCAGGAGTTCGGCGCACAGGCGGCGTCCTTCGCACGCGATGGGGTCGACCCGAAGACGAAAGCGTTCGCTCATCGCGCACCGCGCGACGGGATCGGAATCACTGACTCGCCCACTCCCGATGCCGAACACCACCCGTCGCGATGGAGGACGACTTCGTCCTGGAAGACGGTCAGCGCGCTCCGTATGAGACGCACGACGCCGTCTGGATGACTGCAAGCGCCGCGGCCTTCGACCTGAGCGAGCCATCGCTCGAGCCGATTCGGGTCAAAGGGGCGTCCCGTCGCGATCGACTCGAACTCCGACGCAAGCGCGGGAAGGCCGAACCGGCACGGTCCACACTGGCCGGCTGACTCCCCGGCGAGGTAGCGAACGACGTTCGCGGTCTCGCGAAGTCCACACGCCTCACGCGGCAAGGCGACGACGAGCCCGGCACCCGAACCGCCACCGATCGGCGCGAGACCGGCGTTCGACAACGGGCGTTCGAGCGCCTTTTCGGCCGGCACCCAGCGTCCGAAGTAGCCCCCGAAGAGGAACGCCCGCAGCGGAGAACTCGCGCCACCGGCACGGGCGAGTACTTCTCCCACGGGCGCGCCGATCGCCGATTCGTAGACGCCCGATCGTCGGATGGCACCTACCAACGTGATCAGCATCGAACCGGGCTCGTCTTCGGTCCCGATGCGGCGGAACCACCGACTTCCGTAGCGCGCGATCAGCGCCAGGTGAGCGAGCGTCTCCACGTTGTGAACGAGGGTCGGGCGACCGTGAAGTCCCCTTTCCGCCAAGCGTGGCGGCGTCGCCCTCGGCAGGGGCGCGCCACCCTCGAGCCAATTCACGACAGCACTCGCCTCCCCGGCGACGAAACCGGGTGCCGCTGTTTCGATCCGCATCCGCACGCGATCGAGGCGTTGTCGACGCCGTTCTTCGAGCGCCTCGTCGACGATCTCGCGCACCGCCGAATGCACGGCGACGAACACCTCTCGAGCAGCGATCGCCGCGGCGGCGAGGACGGCGCCGTCGAGAACGAGTTGCGGAGACCGAGCGAGGAGGACCTTGTCCTTCACGCTCGCGGGCTCCCCTTCGGTCCCGTTGGCGACGACGACCGGAACACCGCCACGCTCGACGACCGCGGCGATCTTCCGTGCCGTCGGGAACGCAGCGCCTCCTCGTCCGAGCAGTCCGGCGGAGCGCACCTCCTCGATGAGGGCGACCCGCTCTTCGGCGCGCGCCGGCGCCGACATCGGGCCGTAATGCGCGAGGTGCGTTGCGAGCGTCGCGGTCCCTTGCGAGCCGGGCACGAAGAGGCGTGACGGCGAATCTGCGCCGATCGCCCGCGCACATTCGCCGGAAAACCCTGCCTGCGAGAGAGCCCTCATTGCGAGGAGCTGCCGACCTCGGCCCGCTCGTGCGAATTTGCGCGCCCAGATCGGAGAACTGCGTCAGGTTCCGCCTCGTGTTCTGGCCGCCTACCCAGCGAGGAGAACAAGCGCGCCCCGACCGACGTCGCGACCGCGGCACCCGACCCCCAGACGACGAGCGCCGCCCACCAGGTCCGATAGTCATTGCCCGCCCCGAGTGAGTGGATGAACGCAACCGGCCACAGGAGATAGGCGAGCCAGTGAACCGTGCGCCAGGCGCGATAACCAATGTGCTGGCGGATCACGCTCGTTATGACAATGGCCGCGGCGAGGTCGAGCGCGAGCGCGCCGATTCCGATCGCGACAGTTCGGTAATGAGAAGTGAACGGGATGATGGCCGCTGCCCATCCGATCGTGACGTACGGGTCGAGGATCGCGGTGAGGACGTGAAGCGCGAGCAGGGCGAGCGCGAACAGCGACAGCGTGCGGTGGAGCTCAGCGACACCAAAGCGCGGCAGGCCACGAGGCGACGCACCGGTTCGTGTCGCTACGCCCAAGACGACGACCGCGCTGAAGAGCGCCAACAGCACGAGTCCGCTGGCGCGGGAAACGAACCAGAGCGCCTGCGAACCGCCCGCCGCGGCGAGTGCGCCGCTCATGATGCCCTCGCGAATGCCCCGACTGGGGCACGCGAAGCGTCGGCGCCGGGATCGACGTGCCCTTCTTCGCCCTCGGGCCAGCCGTTGACAAGCCGGAGCGAGCCATCCTTCGCGACGAGGCGAGCGGGAAGACCCGTCGACTCGAGCCACTCTTCAGCCTCGGTGCCAGCGACGATCGCTGCGGTCGCCGCAGCGTTGGCGCGCGCGCACTTCGGCGCGGCGACGGTTGCGGTCCTCCACGGACCGTCTGCCGGCCTCCCGGTCGCCGGGTCGACGATGTGATGCATTTCACGCCCACCGCGTCGCCACTTCCGAACCGAGACGGAAGACGTGGCGAGCGCCCCGGAGTGCAAGCGGACGACCTGAGTTCTCAGACCAGCTTGCCTGGACTCCGACGACTCGGTGACGAGGATCGGCCAGCCGTCGCGCGGCGTTTGGCCAGCGACGGCGAGGTCGCCGCCGAGGCTGACAAGGACGCCACCTGGGCGAGGCACGACGCGCGCTGCCACTCTCGCCGACCGGTCGGCACCAAGGCCTTTCGCCGTCGCGCCGAGGTCGAGCCGGAGGCCGCCGGGTAGACGGAGCAGCCTCCCCTCGAGTCCGACGCTGCGCCAGCCCGCCGCCGGAACGGCGTTGGCGGGTCCACCGAGGTACGGGAGTTCGACGAAGTCACGGTCGTATCCGAGCGCGATCAGCGAGTTGCCGACGGTGGGATCGACCCTCCCTTCGGTCCAGCGCGCCGCGCCGAGCGCGACCCCCACAGCCTCGGCAAGGCCACGGCTCACGAAGTAGAACCCCGCACCACGCGCGTGGAGACGGGAGATCTCCGAGTCTGAACGAAAGCGGCTCGCCTCGAGATCGAGCCGGCGGAGCTCCGCCTCAACGACGAGCGCCGCTGCGGCGAGTCCGGTCGGGGGGCAAACGACGAGACGTACGACGGTCCCGAGCGCGCGTCGCTCGGCGCAGCCAGCTTCGGTGCTGCCGACGTCAACGCGTTCCCATTCGGGTGGGATTGGCGGCGAGACTTCGTACGGGTTGATCATGAGTCACCCCGATAACTCGCCGACGAGCCGCCGACGCCACCTCCCGATGACGAGCCAGCTGCCACGGTCGAGCCGGACGACGTTGCGACCGCCTGACCGAGCCGGGTCGAGCTGGCGCTCGACGACCCGGTCGAACTCGTCGCGCCGTTCGTCGCGTACGACCCGCTCGTCGGCGGGAAGGCGTGGGCGAGTTCGCCCGTCGCCACGCCGACGCCGACGATGAGAGCGGCGGCCGTCCAGTTCGACACGCGGCGCACCCGTCTCAAACCGGCGTCGCGCAGATCCCGCGCGCCGGCGGTGGAACCGGTCGAAGGCTCCGGTTGCAGGCGGAATAGACCACCCTCGGTCTGTGATGCCTCACCCATTTCGTCACTCCTTTCCGGGCATCTCCCGGTCATTTCCTCAAGCGATTGTGGGCAATCCGGCATGAAAAGCCCGTTTGCTGACGGTGTGAGCGGTTCACATCCCCGCCGGCGGGCGTTCTCATCGATTTCTCATCAAGGCGGTCGTACCCTGACGAAGTGCGAGTGCTCGTCGTCGAAGATGAAGTGCGGATGGCTGCCCTGTTGAAACGCGGCCTCGAGGAGGAAGGCCACGCCGTCGATGCGGTGCACGATGGACCGGACGGCGTCTGGATGGCGACAGAGAACGACTACGGCGCCATCGTCTTGGACGTGATGCTCCCAGGTTTCGACGGCTTCGAGGTCTGCCGGCGACTCCGGGAAGCTGGGGTGTGGGCGCCCGTGCTGATGCTGACTGCTCGCAACGAAGTCGGCGACCGTGTCCGCGGCCTCGACGCCGGCGCAGACGACTACCTCGTCAAGCCCTTCAGCCTGCTCGAACTGGCGGCACGCTTGCGCGCCCTCGCCCGTCGTGACGATCGAGTTCGGCCGGCTTTGCTGAGCGAGGGCGATTTGAAGCTCGATCCGGCGACGAAGCGGGTCTGGCGCGGCCCGACCGAGGTCACGCTCTCGCCAAAGGAGCTGGCCCTGCTCGAGTTCTTCCTCCGCCACCCGGGAGCGGTTCTGACGCGTACTCAGATCATCGATGCGGTCTGGGACTTCGCCTACGACGGCACCTCGAATGTCGTCGATCAGTACGTGAACTACCTCCGCAAGAAGTTGGACGCGCCCTTCGGACGCCGCGACTTCGAGACGGTGCGTGGCATGGGGTACCGACTCCGGCACAGCGAGGAAGCGGCGTAGGCGTGTCGATTCGGCTGCGGCTGGCCGCGGTCTTCACCGTCGCCGCCGCGCTGTTGTTCACCATCGGCGCATGGCTGTTTGACTCGCAGCTCTCGTCGGGGATGATCGCCAACACCGATGCACAACTGAAGACCGCACTCGCCTCGACAGGCGCGTACATCGGTGCGAACCTTCAAGGTGGTTCGGGCGAAAAGGCCAATGCCTCGCCGATTCCCGGCGAATTCCTCATCCAGCTCATCGACTCTTCGGGGAAGGTCCGCGGCGCGAGCGCCGATGCCGGCACGACCCCGCTCGTCCCTGCCGCGTTGCTCGACAAAGCGCGGCGCAGGACGGTGGCGTTCACCTCGGTGAGCGAAGGCGAGACGACGCGCACCCTCGCCGCGCCGTATCCGCGACATCCCGGATGGGTCGCGGTAGCGAACGTGTCACTCGAAAGCTATGTCCGAGCGCGATCGGATCTCTTCAGAGAGCTCGTGATAGCCGGGATCGTCTTCCTCGCGATCGCGGGATTCGGTTCGTACGTTCTTGCTCGTGCCGCTCTCTCACCGGTCGAGCGGCTTCGCCGTCAGGTTGCTGCGATCTCCGAGCGGGATGAAGAGGCCACCGTGGAGGTCCCGCGCACGAAAGACGAGATTGCCGCTTTGGCGGAAACGATGAACGCAATCCTGCTCAAATTGAGGAGCGCGCTCGTCCGCCAACGGAACTTCGTCGCCGACGCGAGTCACGAGCTCCGCACCCCGTTCGCGGTGCTGCGAGGTGAGCTCGAGCTCGCCGGCCGGCCTGGTCGCAGCCGCGAGGAGCTCACGGAGGCAATCGCGAGCGCGAGCGAGGAAGCCGAGCGTCTCAATCGCTTGACCGAGGACCTCCTGACCCTTGCCCGAAGCGATGACAACCAACTCGCTGTCCGCTCCACGCCGACCGATGTCCTCGAGCTTCTCGAACGCTCGGCGGCACACGCTCGTGGGCGCGCCGCGGCATCCGGCGTCGACATCAGCGTCGAGGTCACACCGGGTCTCGTCGCCGACGTCGATCCCGACCGAGTTCGCCAAGCGTTCGACAATCTCATTGACAACGCCTTGCGGTTCGCGCCGCGAGACACGGCAATCGTTCTGCGAGCGCGCGCGACGAGGTTGAGCGGTGGGGTCACGATCGAGGTCGAAGACGAGGGGCCCGGCTTCCCGCCAGAGTTTCTCCCCCACGCTTTCGAGCGATTCCGGCGACCCGACAGCGGTCGTACTCGCAGCGACGGAGGCGCTGGGCTTGGACTCGCCATTGTTAGCGCCGTCGTTCGCGCGCATGGAGGACGCGCTAGCGCCCGAAACCGAGAGCGTCGCGGTGCAGTCGTCGAGATCGAGCTACCGGGACATGATCGACCGATCTCTTAGCTCCGCCAACGTGACGGAAAAAGGGAGCGAAGAACGGAACGTCTGCGCGCCGGTCTTTCGTTTCGGTCATGGAAAGACAATCCAACCGACATCACTTCGCAAATTTGGAGCAGCTCGTCGTTTCGCGGTCCCGCCGTCGATTCACATGGGACTCTCAGCTCGATAGGGACCACCGACCCTGACGACCGGGCGTTTGCGAGGCGCAGGATCAAATGGGTCGGAGATCCTGACCCCGACCGGGGACCAGCGAGAAGGACAGGGACGTGAAGGACCTGCGCAAGGAAACAAAGCGCGAGAGGAGCTCGCGTTGACGTGGGTCGTGACGAGACGAATGCAAGAGCCTGCTGCGTTCGCCCGCCAACGGCGACAGCAAGACCTCGAACACTTAACCCAGGCCGTCACGCGAGGGTTGGAGATCGCGCGGACGACTCAGCGAACTCCTTCGTACGCGCGACGGATCAGGTCTTGCGGTCCGAAGTCCACCTCGGTTGGCTCCAAGCTCTCAACGCCCAGGGTTCCGGTGGCCTGGCGAAAATCGGCCCGATCACCGCGGTTGTCGCCGCTGCCTTCACGGGCACGAACCGCATCGGCACCCTGATCGCCTTGTACCTGCTCGCGCAGCGAGTGTTCTGGGGCTTCGACGGAATCGTCGACCTCGGTCTCGGTCTCAACAGCGCGCGTGGCGCAGTCGCTCGTTGCTTCGCGCTGATCGACGGTCCTGCAGGAACCGGTCCTCTCCGGGCCAACCCGGAGGTCGCGCGATGAGTCGGCGGGCATCGGTCTTGCCACCGAGGAACAGCGCGACTGCCAACCTCGACGCCCGGATCCCGAAGCTGAGCCGGAAGCCGCCAGCGACGCGCACTTCCTTGCCAGCAGATCGGCTCGATGCGGATGTCCGCCGAGCACCGCCGACCGCGGCGTTGACGATACGAACGAGCGCCGCCGAGGGCGATGTGGCGAAGGTGATGAAAGAGTCCCTCGATCTCCTTCGCCATTACATGCACGAACATCACATCGCCCCGGACGGCCCGGCCTTCGCCTTGCAACGGCCGCTCGCTCAGGGTCGGGTCGACGTCGAGGTGGGCTGGCCAATCGCGAGTTCAGACCACGGAGAGGGTCCAATCCATCGCAGCGCCCTCCCGTCGAGCCTTGTCCGACACCACGCCAGGATGGACGTCGATCGGGCGCGTCGTGCGCTCCTCATCGAGGATGGCCTTCGCGGCGTCGAGTAGTTCGCTGCCGACGATGGATCCGGCAACGATCGATGCCTGCCGCTGAGGCAAAGGTGCTCAGCAACCTCTCGCGCTCGCCTCTGATGCGTCACGTCTCTCTCGGGTCACCGAGATGAGAGCGGTCTTCATCTTCGTTACACGGTCCGCACATCGACCAGATCGCATCATGACCTCGTTCCGAGGTTCGGAATGCAAAGGCGAATCAGCAGGAAGCGAGGTGAGCTCAATGGCAAAAAAGACGACCAAGAAGGACAGGGACGTGAAGGACCCACGCGAGGACACAAAGCGCGAGAAGGTGTAGACGATTCGAGCAGCCCGGGGCGCCGCGCAACCAATTCGCTGAGCAGCGCCCCGCTGCCTGATGAGCCCCCCGGTGACGCTTCACCACATTTTCCAGTCGGGCCGCGAAACAAGTTAAGGGCCGGGACGCGTCGTCATCAGACAACACGTCGTGCCGGCGCGGCAGGGCGCAACCACCCGAGCGCGAAGGCTGTCGTCTCCGACCGCCGCACGCACGCCCGATGAGAGAAATCTCACCCAGTTCACAGGAAGGAGCCAGCGTCTCGCCAGATGCTGAGCACATGACTGCCTCACCGTTCATCCGCAATTGAAACGGTCGAGCCGTTGGCTGGCGCTGCTCGCAGTTGGCAGCGCGGTGATCGGCTGTGGTGTCGCGCTCTCTCGCTCGCCTGGCGCGCCTGTTTCGGGCGCCACCTCGTCGTCCCAAGCAAGAGCGAACTCGCCGGTTGCGCTCGCGACGGCCGCCAACGCTGCGGTGTCGGCGGCGACGGCGAGAGTTCGCCTGGTCGTCGAAGAGGCAGGGCGCCTCGCTGCCGAGATCGAGTCGACGCGCACAAAGCTCACGGCGATCGAACAGTCCGTCGCCTCGAGGTCGACGGCGAGCGCGAGTCAACTCGCCGCCGAGCGCCTGCAGTTGTCCGCCGAGGCGATGCAGATCGCGGCGCGTGCTGCCGCGCTGCAAAAGGAGTACGCGCAGATCTCGAAGGAAGCCGCCGCCCTGAAGGCCGCCGGTCGCTCGACATCCGCCGCCGGTGGCTCATCGGGATATCACGATGACTGAACCTTCAGCAGGCGACGCAAACGGACAGGGGTCGTACCTTGGGCTTCCAGACGAGCTCGTCGCCGTTCGTCATCGAGTCGCCTCGGCTCGCGAGCGGGCCGATCGGCTCGTCAAGCGCTCCCGTACCCATCGTCGCTTGATCTCGGCGACCGTCGCCGGGTCGGCGGCATTGGTCGGACTCGGGATCGCCGAGGGATTCGCCCGCTCGAGCGTTCCCGCCGCGACCAATACGAGTTCCGCTGCGTCGACCGCTGGCGTTACCTCGGCGCTTGCCGCCGATAGCGCCGCCCTCGTTTCTGGAACGCGGGCGCTCGAACAGGTGGCACGGGATCTCGCAGCCGACCAACAACTCGTGGCCGGACTGGCGAGCTCGGCAGCAGCGAACGTCGGCGCCAACGCAGGCTCGACCGCAAGCCCGGCAAGCTCCGGCGCGGGCTCGGTCGCGCTGCCGTCGATACCCGCCCTTCCTTCGCTCCCAGCGATTCCAACCACGCACGCGTCAACTGGCGCTTCGAGTGTCCCTCTCGGCTGAGCTCGCAGACGAAGTCGTCGCCATTACCCGCGCGATGGCGACCGACGTCACGATGCGCGCCGTCGTCGGCGACCCGGCGAGCTCCGATACGAACGCGGCGTCACACAAAGTCGACGTGACTACCGCAGTCGAGGCGGCGATCGAAGTTTTCCACGAGGTCGAACGGTCGTGCACCCGCTTCGACCCGAACAGTCCGCTGATGCGCGCGAATACCCACCCGACACGTTGGCATCAGGTACCGCCGGTGCTGTTCGAGGCGCTCGTCGAAGCGAGTCGTGCCCACGAGTACACGAGGGGGATCTTCGATCCGCGGGTCCTCGTCCACCTTGTGGCGCTTGGATACGACCGCACTCTGCCGTTCTCCACCGGATCGGTCGAAACGAACCGCTCGCTCGGCGCACAAACGCCCACGAGCGGGATCTGGCGTCCGCGCTTTCGTGCAGCTAGCCGCGAGGTGCACCTTCGCGGCCAGCCGGTCGAGCTTGGTGGAATCGGCAAAGGCCTCGCCATCCGCTGGGCGAGTGAGCTTTTGGGAAAGGTTGCTCCGAATCACCTCATCGAAGCCGGCGGCGACTGCTTCTGCGCCGGCCGTGCTCCAGATGACCGTGCCGGATGGCGCATCGGCATCGAGGACCCTTTGGGCGGCGACGAACCGGTAGCCGTGTTGAGGTGCGAGGACCGCGCGGTGGCGACGTCATCGATCCGAGTCCGACGTTGGACGGCCGGTGGCCGGACGGTGCACCACTTGATTGACCCCCGCACCGGTCGTCCCGGCGGCGGCTCCCTTCGAGCCGTAACCGTCGTCCACCGCGACCCGGCGGTGGCCGAGGTCTGGGCGAAAACCCTGTTCCTCGCCGGCAGCGACGCAATCGCCGCCCTGGCCCGGCGTCGCAACCTCGCCGCGGTGTGGGTCGACGAATCGTCTCGAACCGGTCACGCTCCGGCGAGTGAAGCTTTCCTCATCTGGTCACGGCAATGAAGGCTGATCTCCGTGACCGAGGTCGAGGGTTCCTCACGAGTGGCGCGACAGCGATCGCCGCCCTCGTCGTCCCTCTCGTGGCGGGCTACGTCGCGGCGCGCGCCTTCGCCCCGACGATCCACAGTCGCTACTTGCCATGGATCAGCGGTCGCGCCCTCGGCCTCGCCGCCTACGCGGCGCTCGCCGCCCTCGTCGCGCTCGGAATACTCGTGCGACACCCGCTCGCCACGCGGTTCCGTCGGCCGCATCCCGAAAGCCGCCTGCGTGCTCATGCCGCGCTGGCAGCCGCGACGATCGCCCTCGTCGCCGGACACCTGAGCGTTCTCGCGTTGGATCGCTACGCGGGCGTGGGTTGGTCCGGCGCCTTCGTTCCCGGCGCTTCGCACTATCGCGCTACCGCGGTCGCGCTCGGAGTGTGCGCTTGGTTCTTAATGTTGCTCCTCGCTGCGTCCGCCGCCCTCGCCGGACGGAAGGGGACGCGCCACTGGCTGGTGGTGCATCGGATCTCGGCACTTACCTTCGCTCTCGTCTGGTGCCACGCCGTTCTCGCCGGAAGCGACACGGCTCGGTTGCGTGTCTTTTACGTCGTGACGGGGGGCGTCGTGGCGGTGCTTTTCGCCTCCCGTTATTTGAGCGTCGAACGCGTCCGCCACCCGGCCGCCCTGGCTTCGAATGGAATCCTGTCTAATCCCGACCCGACTTCGGCCGTCGAGAACGACATGCACGTGCCGGTGGGCTGATGTCCGTACGAGAAGCCGACATCGCGCGGCGCGCGCCGTCGCGCGAGAGGTCGGCGTCGTTCGCTTTCGTCGGTGATCCCGGCGGCCGGTTGCTCGCCGGTCCCCCGGCGGCGGCGGGCACAGAAAGCTGGCGCGCTCACGAAGATCGACTCGGCGCGCTGGCGCCCGAGGATCGGTCCTCGACCGAGTGGCTCCGAATCGTCGCCGAGAGCGGACTTCGCGGACGCGGCGGCGGCCAGTTCCCGACGGCGAAGAAGCTCGAGACGGCGGCGAGCGCTTCGCTCGCGCCGCTCGTGGTCGTGAATGCCAGCGAGGGCGAACCGGCCAGCGCGAAGGATCGTCTGCTCTGTGAGCTTCGGCCGCATCTCGTCATCGACGGCGCCGAGGTCGCGGCGTGCGCCGTCGGCGGAGACGAGATCGTCCTCTTCGCCCACCGCGGCGCTGGAGGTGAGCGCTTGCGCCAAGCAATCGGCGAGCGCGCACTCACACGATCGATCAAATGGCTCGTCGAACCGGCTCACCGTTACGTCGCCGGCGAGACGAGTGCGATCGTTTCCGCGCTCGAGGGAGACGGCCCGCGCCCTCATCGCCGACCACTTACCGTCGCCGCCGTCGGCGTCGGAGGTCGGCCGACCGTCGTGTTGAACGCCGAGACTTCCGCGCACCTCGCGCTGATCGCCCGCTTCGGTGCGCAATGGTTCCGTGGCGCGGGGAGCCCCGATTGCCCCGGATCGACGCTAGTCACGATCGTCGGGAACGCGCCGGGTTCGGGAACGGTCGTCGAGATCGGCGCGCCCGTAACGATCGGCGAATTGCTGGTCTCGGCCGCCGGTATCTCGCGTACCCCGCGGGCTGTGCTGCTCGGCGGCTACGCCGGCACCTGGATCCCCGGTGACGCCGCCATGCGCACGCCGCTCGAACGGGGTCTGCTCTCAAGAATCGGCACCCCGCTCGGATGCGGTCTCGTCGGCGTGCTCGACGCGGAAGACTGCGGTGTCGCCGAGACGGCGCGTATGTTCCGCTGGTTGGCTGGACAGTCATCGGGCCAGTGCGGTCCATGTGTTCTCGGGCTTCCCGCGATCAGCGAACTGCTCGATGACCTCGTCGAGGGTGTGGCGAATCACGGCGACGTTCGCCGGTTGGCCGGCCTCGCCGCCTCCGTACGCGGCCGCGGCGCCTGCGGCCACCCGACGGCGGCCGTCGGTCTGGTGGAAAGCGCGCTCGAGACGTTCCGCGCCGAAGTCCGGCTCCATCGACGCGGCACGCGCTGCGAGGCACGCGGCGCTGAGATCGGCTTCCCGCTGCCCCCGCCTGCCAAGCACGGGAAGTTCTCATGAACGCGACCCGCGGGTCGTCGCGACTCGTCGTCGACGGCACAAAGTGCGACCGGCACGGCATGTGCGCGCTGCGTTGTCCAGATCGAATAGCCCTCGACGAGTGGGGCTTCGCGTCGATCGATCCGGAGCCAATCGCTGATCGCCGCGTGCTCGCCCGCGCCCGCCGAGCGGTGCGCGCCTGTCCCGCCGAAGCACTCGAGCTCGTCGCCACTGCGCTTGGCAGCGCTTGAAGCCGATGACGGGGGAGAATTGTGGCATGCGGAGTGCGGAAGGCTCCGGGTCAGTGAAACCTGACCGACGGACGCTGCGGAAGGGTGCGCCATTTCTGATCGCGCTCGGCGTCGCGATCGGAGCGGTCCTCGGCCTCGTGCTCGCCGGCCAGGGCGAGGGGCCGTCGCGGGTCCCGGGCGCGATCGCGCTCATCGTGCGCGACTCGTCGACGCCGACTACGACGCGCTCCACCGGAACTCCAAAGGCGGCTTTGCCGACGACCAGGCGGGACGTGACCGGGACGAGGGGCAGCGCGCCGATCGCACCAGCGACGACGACCCCAGCGACGACGACTTCGATGCCTGCGCTTCGATACTCGGGTGAAGCCGAAGGCGGCCGCGTCTCGGTCGTGCGGCCTGACCGCCGCGTGGTCGTCGAGCCCGAGGGCGAGGGAAGCGGATCGGGCGACACCCAGGATCGCAGCATTCGCCGCTCTACTGCGACCTCGACACCGACGACAACACAGTCTTCGGGCTCCAGAGACGAGTAGTCCGACGGCCACCGCCACCGACGAGATCCGTCTTCCCGAGCTCGCCCCGCGAGTCGAGCTGAACGAGGAGTTCGGTCGTGCGACGATACCGAGGAACCGTTTGCGTCGCTTCGGGTCCGCCGGCCGACTGGCCGCCTTCCACGCCGTGATCCTCGCTCTTATCCTCGGAGCCGTCGTCGTCGCCTTGGTGCGCAATTTCACGACGAGTTACCAAACGCTCGCCGCCAACGGGCTTGCCGCTGAAGCCCGCAGCTTCCAAACGGCGGCGAACGCGCGCACAGCCGGGGAGAACCTGCGCTCGTTCACTATTTCTTATCTGGGTCAGCGCGCCCTTCCCGCTGGCGACGTCGCCGTAGTCGCCCTCACCGGACTCGGCCGGATTGAAACGGTTGGCGCCAAATCACTCACACTTCAGCCGACCGTCGCCTCGTTGCTTGCTAACTCACCGACATCGACGGTGATCCGCACAGTCGCGGTGAAAGGGAGACCAGTCGAGATCCTCGCCTCCCCGGTCATCGAGGCCGGAAAGACAATAGGGACCTTCGTCGTCGCCGCCGACCTCTTCTCGTACGCGAGCGAGCGCTCGCGGGTGATCGATCTCTCGATCGCGGAAGGACTCGTCGCACTGCTCGCCGGCGTCGCGAGCACCTTCTTTCTCCTTCGTCGGGTCCTGCGCACGGTCGGGCGGGTCACCTCGACCGCGGAATCAATCGGCAGCGGCCGACTCGAGCGACGACTGGGCGAGGAGGATCGCTCCGATGAAGTCGGCGAACTCGCGCGCACCTTCGACGCGATGCTCGAGCGGATCGAGACGGCGATGAACGCCCAGCGACGGCTCCTCTCGGACGTGTCGCACCAGCTGCGGACGCCGCTCACCGTGGCGCGCGGCCACCTCGAGGTCCTCCAGCGCACAGGGACGCACGATCCCGCTGTCACCGAGACCCACGCCCTCGTGATCGACGAACTCGATCACATGCGATCGCTCGTCGAGCGATTACTGCTGCTCGGCCACGCGATGGAACCCGACTTCCTCGCGCCCGAGGTCGTCGACCTTCGTAGCTTTCTCACCGAGATCCACGACTCAGCGAGCGTGCTCGCACCGCGTCGATTCGTCCTCGGCTCGGTTCCCGACGTGATCATCGAGGCGGACCCGGCGAAGTTGCGCGGCGCACTGTTGAATCTCGTCGACAACGCCATTCGGGCGACCGGGCCCGGCGAGGTCGTCAGCCTCGGCGCTTGCTTCGACGAGAGGGAACGGGTTCTCGCCCTCGTCGTCGAAGACGCAGGACCGGGAATCGTCGAGGACCAGCGCGAGGCGGTTCTGAGCCGGTTCGCGCGCCGGGCGCCCGCGACGAGGATGGCTCCGGTCTCGGCCTCGCGATCGCGAAGGCGGTCGCCGAAGCCCACGGTGGCAAGATCACGATCGGTCGGTCACGTTACGGCGGCGCGGCCATCGCGATCGTCCTTCCATTCGGACGGTTGATCTCGACGGTGCGCTGAAGTCCGCGTGCTCGTCGTCGAAGACGACCAGCGGATCGCCTCGTTCCTCGTCAAGGGACTCGAGGCCGAAGGGTACGAAACAGAGGTTGTCGACGACGGGGCGCGGGCAGTTTCCGTACTCATCGCCCAGTCGTCCGGCTTCGACCTCGTGTTGTTGGACCTCGGACTGCCGCGCGCATCAGGCGAGGACGTGCTGCGCCTTCTACGGGCAGGGAACACGCGCCTGCCAGTGATCGTCCTCACCGCCCGCGACGGCGAGCGGGACAAGATCCACGGCCTCGATCTCGGCGCCAACGACTACGTCACGAAGCCGTTCTCCTTCGCCGAGCTGCTCGCACGGGTGCGCGCCGCGCTGCGCTCGTCCCAGCCCCCGTCACCAACGGAGCTTGCCTTCGGGGACCTGCGACTTGACCTCGTCACCAAGGTGGCTTGGCGCGCCGGTCGGCGAATCGAGCTGACGCCGAAAGAGTGGTCTCTGCTCGAGGTGTTCCTCCGCTCGCCCAACCGGGTCCTTTCGCGCGGCGAGATCCTGAAAGCCGTCTGGAATGTCGATTTCGAGATGGAGAGCAACGTCGTCGACGTCTACATCGGCTATCTGCGACGCAAGATCGACCGGCCCGGTCTTGAGCCGATGATCAAGACCGTCCGAGGAGCGGGCTACCGCCTGGTCGGTTGATTGACATCACCCCCAGTGCCACCGGGTCTCCTCGCATCGAGGCCCAGAGGCTTGCGGTGGTGTCAGGCATGTCTCGGGAACGTCTGTGCGGGAACGTCAGGGATGTGCCGACCTCGCTACGCCAAGACGTCTCGCTCGGAATCCTCAGGCTGCAAAGCGACTGCGGCCAGGTGTCCAAAAACACCGACGGTTGGCCCCTTGACCAACAGGACGTGGTTCGTATGCTGTCCGCTCACCTCCACCATCAGCTCCACCGCGAGCCCAGGTGAACGGCTGATCGGTGACGAATCTCGCCGGGGGATTGGAGACACCTCGAACCGGCCCCGTCATGAACCGGATCGGCAACGGAAAGGGACCCTCGGATGGCGATCCCTGAAAGTGGATCAAGCCGAAAAGTCATAATTGTGCCCACTGTCTGGGCCGATTTCTTCGAGCAAACACACATCCCCGCCGCCGTCCGAATCGGCGAAATGTTGCGCATTTCGGGACACACAGGAGAAACGTCTGACGGCGTGTTCGCAACCGAGCCCGAGTTGCAGATCCGGCAAACGTTTCAAAACATCGCCATTACCTTGGCTGAGGCGGGAGCCAACTGGTCCAACGTTGTGGAAATGACCTCGTACCACGTCGGACTGCTGAACCAGGCGGAGGCATTGCTAGCGGTTGCCGCAGAGTTCTTGGAAGACCCCTACCCAGCATGGACGGCCGTCGGTGTTACCGAACTCATCCTCCCGGACGCATTCGTTGAAATCAGCTGTGTTGTGGTGCTTCCATCCAAAATCGGTTGAGCGAAGCCTTGGAGGCATTGGCGGCGTCCCGCGTCGATGTCGGTCTGGCAAAGCCAGTTACGAAGAGAGCACTCCGCGATCCCGATGTCAGCTGCGACCTACGGCTCCGCAACAGAGGCGAAGTCGAAGGCGGGTACGGACCTCTCTGGACACGGACATGGTAAGTGTCCATCAATCCGGGGAAGCCTGCCGCGCTATCCGTAGGGATGAATCACAACAACGGCTCCGACTTTAGAGGGAGCACCTCGTCCAGCTCAGCCTCAACGACCCGCCACTTCTTTTGCGCAACGAGATAAGCGTCGCGATCACCGGCAATGATCGCGTCTCGAAATGCGTTCAGTCCCTCGTGCATGCGCGTCATCAGATCGCTGATGTGTTGGGAGGCGGTGTTCGAGTCGTTGCCATTCAGTTCACGCAAGACTTCCGTCCGACGTGCCGCTTGGCGGCTGATGATCGCTTCGACGAACCGCCAGTCCGCGAACTGTCGGCACTCTTCGCAACTGGGGAATTCATCGACTTGGTACACTGGATCAAGCTCGTCGAACGCATCGCGTGATAGCCCGCATAACGTTGTTTCGTCGCCCCACTCGACAAGGTGGACCAGTTTCGGCTCATTCGTGAACTGATAACCACCTCGGTACGGCTTTGGCGTCGGCGACAGCGTGCCGACATGCTCATACCGCTTCCCGTCATCATCAGGCGTCAATCCCATTTCGGAAGTCCTTAGCAGTGATGGGAACTCGAATAATGCATCTGAGCATCCCCCAGCCAAGGCTCCGCGTCATCGTCCAAGCGCATTAGTTGTACTGAACTATTTGAATTGGATGCGCAATCAGATCGTCCCCGGGTTGCGCGCCTCCCAGAGTTCGAAGTTCGCTCTGCGTCGACACCTACTGATTAATGCCTTTGCGCTCAGCAGCGACTAGCACCAAATCCGCTAGCGCAACATTCGGCCCGGCTGATTTGCAACCGGCAGGTCGTGGGTGCGAGTCCCATCAGCTCCACAGACTGCCTGCGGAAACGGATACGCCGGAGTTCGGATCGTGCGGCGGATCCCCGATCGCGCCGGTTAGCTGCGAGGCGGGATCTCTGCGACGCGACCTCTGTCCATTCCGAAGGCCCAGACGTCTATGTCGGGAGGCTCAATTCCGAGGACGGTCAGAACCGTGCAGATCTGGCTCCGGTGGTCGCTGCCATGATGGACCGCCTGTGCAAGCCGTATCCCGAGCGGGGCGCGAAATTCTGACCCGTCGTCGCGCCGGCGGATGATTGCTTCATCTGGATCGAGTTGATCGTCCAACAGATTCGACCAAGAAACGCCGTTCTCGTCCATGGCCGTACGGAGGGCGGCCAGATCCATTTGCTCGGCATGTTCGAGCGGAGCGATTCGGCCGTTCGTGATAACGCTGAGGTACCACCGGTCTGAGTCGACGAGGTGACGGGTGGTGCCGAGGATCGGGCCGTACGTACCCGTCACCACGGTGCCGAGCTGCTCGTCGCTGAGCGGGGCGCACACGTCGATCAAGAGCGTCGTCGCCCAGACGTGATGGTCGAATGCGTCTCGAAGGATGGATCCGGCCACATCGTCACGATACGTCGGACCGAAGAGCCACCGGAGTGTGCCGCGCGCGCCGCCGACGCCGCGGTTGACAATTATCGAGACCGCGGACGCAGCAGATTGGTGTGTCGGACGCTCGGTGCTAGCCGGTTTTGACGATCAAGACGCTGCAGGGAGCTTGGTGTGCTATCGCATTCGGAACGCTCCCTAGCACGAACCGCTTGGCGCCGGTCATTCCCCGATTGCCGACGACTATTAGGTCGGCTTGGGTCGCCTCGGCGACGTCGATGATCGCGTCGGCCGGGTTCCCGTCGGGTGTGTGGGTCTCTACGGAAACCCCTCCGCTTTCTGCATCCTTGAGCACCTGCGCGCGAACGCGCTCGGCGTCTTCCCGAATCCTGTCGACGATGAGCTGCCCCTGGTAGTCGTTCGCAAACCCGGCACCTGTGCTGAGTACTTGAACGACGTGCAGCTTCGCACCCGTTGCCTTGGCAAGTTTCAGTGCCTCTTGCAAAGCGATACCGGCCCGATCTGAACCATCGGTGCCAACGACAATCGCGCCATACATGTCGTTTGAGTTCGACATATCCCCCACCCCCGGTCCTCAAATATCACCAAATGGTGAACGACCAAATATCACCTACTGACCAGCCACCACGGACGGGAATCAGATCGAGGCGACTCCGTCTCCAAACCCTAAAAGATGGCCTTGCAACACGGCGCTGACCCCTTGGATGTGCTGATCAATGCAAGGTATCACGGTGTCGGGGTGCGATCCCTGTCGAAACCAAGCCCACGACTGGCTTGAGCGTCGAGACCACTCGTCGGCCGGATCTGACGCGCGTCCCGATCGATGCGGAGGTGACGACCGAATGCAAGAACCTCAGCGCTCCCGAAGCGAGCACCACGTACTTTGCACCTTCGCCGACCTCCGAGCCGAGGTCATTCCCCGCGTCAGATGTCGACGTAGATCTCGCTTTCTGGCCCGAGTTCGACGGGAATGCGGTTGAGCGGCAAATAGGCGGGTCCCTGCAAGACGGCGCCAGTTCGCGCGCTGAACACCGATCCGTGGCACGGACAAAGAAAGGTCTCGGCGGCCTGGTCGAACTGCACTGGGCACCCGGCGTGCGTGCAAACAGCAGAGAAGGCGAGGAAATCGCCGCGCACCGGTTGGACGACGAAGGCCGGGATCCCTCTCGCCGGATCGGTGAACGACAACGCTCCGCCGACCGGGACGTCGGACGCGGAGGCGAGCCGGGTGCCGCGCGACGAATGCGAAACGCCCGATCGGCCGGCACTCGGAGTCGCACCAGCCGATTCATTTTTGGTGCCGGGAGCGAGGAAGCGACCGAGCACCGCGTCCACGCCGCCGAGGAGTAACGCCCCGGCCGCGACGGCGGCGGTGGTCGTCGCCTTGCCGACAAACGCGCGACGCGACAGCTCGGGCGGGCCGGGACGCGCGGTCGAGCCGCCACCGCGCTCTGCGGTCGCTGGCGAAGGCGCGCTCGCTGCCCGCGCGCGCCGGGCGAGGACCGCATCTAGTGACCAGCTCCCGGGCCGAGCGATGATGAGTGGAGTCCACGCGAAGAGGAACACGATGTCGGCCCCGTAGTAGTAGGGGCGGTCGTTGAAGCTCACGGTCAAAAAGAACGACAAAGAAAGGATCGCTCCGGCCACCGCCGCGGCGCGGCCCCACAAGCCGACCAATGTCCCGACTCCAACGGCGAGCTCGCCGACGGCGATCAAGAGGGCGACGAGTACCGGCGCGTGCGTCGCAGGTGAGAGGAGGCGATGGAGCGGGCTCGTCGCGATTGCCCCGAGGAGCTGCTGGTCGAAGGAACCAGGAGCTCGGGCGCGGAAGAAGTTCGGATTAGCGAGCTTCTGCAATCCGGCGAAGCTGAAGGTGAACCCGAGGAAGGCGCGCAACAAGAGCTGCGAGCCGCCGGGTTCCGAAAGAACGTGCTTGAGGAGCTTCAGGGGGTTCGATCTAATCCCGAGGCGAACCTCGCTCGCGCGAGACGACTCGGACTCGATATCCATCGAAGGGCGCTCCGCGTTGTCCGACTGCCAGTCCGATTCTCGCTCTCGCTGGCGGGTCGTCGGGTGTTCGCTCAACAGTTGATAGAGGAGTCGAGATACACAGGACTGACGATCGCAAGGTCGATCGAGTCGCGGTCATAGCTCGTCGAGCCGTTGCGATCGACGGTCGCGAGTTCGACGCCGATGCTGTCTCCTTGGTTCGCCGGTCCTTTGCGCCCGAATTCCCGAGCGAGTGATTTGCTGTACAGATCGAAAACCGCGCACGAGTGCTTGTAACGATCGTGGCGGATCACCGTGACCCGATTCGGCATCGAGACATCAGCTGGAAATTGTTCGGCGATCACGAGCTCGGCCGCGAGAAGTGGCGTACCACGCCGAAGTGCCTCTTCGTAACCGACGACGCGACCTCGAAACGTTTGAATGAAGCTGAACTCCGGCTCGACCGAAACTGAGTCGACGATCGGCCCGTAGCACGAGCCAACGATGCAGCCCGTCTGGTCGGGTCGGTGTTGTTGTACCCACTGAGCCAACGTTGCTCCATAGTCGGACGAGCGACCGGCCACGCCGGCACCGGACGCCGGGGTCGTCGCGGACAGCAACGCCGACACGAGAAGGGCCATCGCGGCGAGCAACAGTCGCGGTTTCATCAGATAAAGCCGATCAGCGGGTAACGCTTGTCGAGAATCGAGCGCGAATCGATCCCGATCACGTGCTCGAGGACGGTCGCGTAAACAGAGCGAAAGTCGATTTCAAACCGGAGGTTCCCGTTCTCGTCGAGCTTTGTGAGGCTTGGCTGGTCGCCGTAGAAGCCACCTGTGACCGAGGGACCGATGACGAGGACGTTGTTCGCGGTGCCGTGGTCTGTCCCGTCGCTACCGTTCGAATCGACGCGGCGTCCGAACTCCGTGTGGATGAGCAGCGTCGTGCCCTCAGCTTGTGGGTAGCCAGCAAGCGATCCGAAGAAGGCGGTGATCGCGGTGTCGAGCTGGCCGAGGAGCTGGGTCTGGGTGCTCACCTCGCCCGAGTGGGTGTCGTAACCGTTTTGCGTGACGGCGTACGCCTGTGTCGGCACGCCCCCGCGGATGAGACTGGAGACGATGTCTAGCTGAGTTCCGATATCGCCATCGTCGACGCCTTCTGGAAGAACTGGAGGCGGTTCGCGATCGAGCGCGGTGGCGAACTTGCGCGCGGTCGAGAGCATCGCCCGTCCGCTCGTTGCGATCTCGTTCACGCTGCTGCCGGCCCCTGGGCGGTGACCTTGGAGCTGGCGGTAGATCGCCAAGACATCGTGTGAGGCGTCTGGCAGCTGCGCGCTGCCCGACGTCGAGTCCTGGACCGCTGCAGCCTGCGTTTTCTCACCGGACATGGCGGGAAGGACGATCGGCCCGACCGAGCAGGCGCGAAGTGAATCGCCGCGCGTCATATCGAGCCAGCGTCCGAGCCAACCAGTCCCTACATCGCCCGACGGTGAGGCGGTTTGCCAGATCGCCATCCCCTGGAAATGGCTCAGGCTCGCGTCCGGATACCCGACCCCCCGCACGATTGCCAACCGCCCCGCATCCCAAAGCTTCTTGAAGCCCGGGACGACCGGGTTGAGGCCCAGGCCGTCGGAGAGAGGGAGCAAGGTGTTCGCATCGACGGCGATGTTCGACCGGGCGTCGTAGTAGGCCGGGTCCTCGAAGGGCACGACCATGTTGAGGCCGTCGTTGCCGCCGTAGAGCGTGCACAGAACGAGCTTTCGTCCGGTACTTGACTTCGAAGCGGCGTCCTCTGCCGCGCCCGCGGCTGAGCCCAAGAGCCCTCCGAGCGGCCGCGCCGCGACCCCGGCCGCGGCGAGCGCGAGGGCGCCGGTGAGGAACTCCCTTCGATCAATACGACGACTCATCACGTCCTCAATTCGCCAGTACTTCGGGTGCTGTCAGCGCCAGCATGAGGAGTTGAGGAGGATCGTCACGTACCCGGTTGAGGACCTCGAAACTCGTGTTCGTCCATGTGTCGACACCGAACATCGCGCCGACGAGGTCGATCCGATCGGCGCTAGACGCCTCCTCGAGAGGCGTGAGGTTCGCGATCTGCGAGACATTCTGGGCGAAGTCGAGCCGTGTGACGCTCGAGGCGGTCGACAACCAGTAGCTATTGGCGCCCCACCCGCCAACGGTTGGCGGGTCGAAGAGAATTTGACCGAGGTTCGTGAGAACCCACTGGATGTATCCCGGCCCCCCGAACTTGTGGAACGACTTGGTGCGTAATCCAAGTCCTCGCATGATGCCCGCGATCCATTCGGCTGGTTGTTTTACAAGAGCCTGGTGGGACTGCTTCGATCGGAAGTTCGGGTGCATGACGATCGCACGCAGTAAGTCCGTCATGCTGAGGTCACGCTGATACGCGCCGGCGAGGTCCGAAACGACGGGGTCGTTGGCAGTGACGGGGTACGCGAGCCATGACCACATGCGAGCGCTCACGAAGCGCGCGGAAGCAGGAGTGTGGGTGACGATTCGAACGATGTCTTCACCGCTGAGATCTCCGTGATATCCGAGAAACGTCTTGTTGCCGAAATCGTGCGCCCACTCGTTGACGACAAACTCGCCGTTGAGCGCGATCGACCATCCGGTGAAGGCGCGCGCGGATTCTTCGACGTCGCGCTGGGTGTAATGCCCGATCCCCATGGTGAAGCGCTCCATCAGTTCGCGCGCAAAGTTCTCGTTCGGCGAGCTGTTGACGTCGGTATCGGTATCGAGCCAGATCAGCATCGCGGGATCTTTCGAAACGGCGAGCGTTAGGTCCCAGAACGAACCCGGCCCTAGCGTCCTGAAGAGCTCATTTTGGCGATACATGAGCACCGGCAGTCCGACCTTGCTGAATCCGGTCGGGAACTGTCCGTGCAAGAGGAGCGTCAACTTCTCCCGGAGCGGAGTTGTGGTGGCAGCCATCTTGTCGAGCCACCATCCGATGAGGTTCAGGTATTGCTTCCACGTGTTGCCGCCGCGGCCTTCGCGGAGTTCCTTGAACGTTGCAAGGTGGGGGACGGGCACGTTCGCTCTGTCCGGTTCTACGAGTCCGGCGAGCAGGTGCTCCGCCGTCGCCTCGAATCCTGCGCCGACCCCTGCATCGAGCTGCTCGGAACTCCCACCGAAGCCGGCGCGGCGATACAGCAGCCCGATGTCGCTACGAGTCGAGCTCGTCACCTCGTCGCTCCCGCTGTGGCCACTCTCGGATTCCCCTTCGTGGCGTCCCGAATCCCCAGGTCGATGGCGTCACGTCGTCCACGAAGCGGAGCGCGCGATTAGCGCTTTCTGTGGTCAATTACGACAGAGAGTGGTGAGTTCTTGAGTACTCGCCCACGAATTGTGGCGACGTGCATCCGGTCGTCTGCAAGGACCGGTGATACCGAGCGGACATCGAGGATGCATCCCACTTGTACAGCGGAGCAGACCTGCGTACTATACCGAGTATGCATCTTGAGGAATGGGTCCGATGAGCGTCCGGCATGCCCTGCTCGGGCTGTTGAGTGAGCAGCCGAAATACGGCCACCAACTGCGCCAGGAGTTTGAAGACAGAACTGGGGACGTATGGCCGCTCAATGTCGGCCAGGTGTACACGACGTTGCAGCGCCTCGAGCGCGATGGCCTGATCGAGTCCGACGAGGCCGATTCCGAGGGGCCACAGAAGCGTTTCAGAATCACAGCCGCCGGCGCGGAAGAGCTCGCGCAATGGCTGAACACACCCATCGACCTCACGGTGCCGCCGCGCGACGAACTGGTGATCAAAGTGCTCGTCGCCCTTGAGCTGCCAAACGTCGACGTTCGAAAGGTGCTTCAGGTGCATCGGCGGTATCTCATCGAGTTGATGCAGCAATGGACACGGCTGAAGGAAGACGAAGGGCAATACGACCTTCCGCTCGCGCTCGTCGTCGACGCGGAGTTGTTCCGCCTGGACTCGGTCGTTCGCTGGCTCGATGCGGTCGACGGCCGGATGAAGCGGATGTCGGTGGAACCGCGTGCCGCGGGCGCGGAAATCCCAATTTTGAGACGGAGATTGGCGGTACGCAGATGAGCCTGCTCGAACTTCACGATGTATCGAAGACCTACGGTGCCGGTCCGACCGAAGTGCACGCGGTCGCGGATATCAACCTGGAGGTCGATCGCGGTTCCCTCGTCGCGATCATGGGCCCGAGCGGTTCGGGAAAATCGACGCTGCTCACGATCGCCGGGAGTCTGGAAGAACCGACGAGCGGAGAAGTTTTCATCGATGGCGCGTCGTTGCAGAAGATGTCACACAACGACAAGGCGAGGTTGCGGCGCCGAACTGTCGGCTACGTCTTTCAGGAGTTCAACCTCCTCGCCGGACTCACCGCGGCTGAGAACGTCTCCCTGCCCCTCGAACTCGACGGCATCGGCGCGAAAAAGGCGCGAGCTGCGGGCATCGCGGTGCTTGAGGAGCTCGGTCTTGCCGATCGGGCGAGCCGCTACCCCGACGAGCTCTCAGGAGGCGAGCGCCAGCGCGTCGCGATTGCAAGGGCGGTGATCGGCGGACGTCATCTGCTGCTCGCGGACGAGCCGTCGGGAGCGCTTGACCAGGCGAACAGCGAAGCGGTGATGCGGATGCTTCTCACCGCGTGCAAGAACGGCGTCGCGGCAGTGATCGTTACCCACGACGCGCAGCTCGCGTCGTGGGCCGACCGCGTGGTGTTCTTGCGCGACGGGCGCATCGTCGACCACACGATCCAGCCGCCCACTCCCGAGTCCCTCCTTCAATCCGCGCCGCAGCGATGACGACGGCCGACTCCGTCGCGTCCGACCTTCACGGCGCTCGCGACGGAGGGGTCGCGGCGCGGCGTGCCGTCATGCGCTGGGCGTGGCGGTTGTTCCGACGCGAGTGGCGGCAACAACTCCTCGTCCTCGCGCTCATCGTCGTTGCCGTCGCGGCGCTCTTTGTTGCCGCGGCGGTGGCGACGAACAACCCGACACCAGCGAACGTGGGATTTGGCAAGGCGAAGGACGTCATGTCGTTCCAGGGGCCGGTACCGAGCTTGGCGGCGAAGGTTGCCGCGCTCGAACATCGTTTCGGACGGGTGCAAGTCGTCGAGAACGAGACCATGACGATTCCCGCTTCGACTGAGACGTACCAATTGCGCGCCGAAAGTTCACACGGAGTGTTCAGCGGGCCGCTCCTGTCGCTCGTCTCTGGCCGTTATCCCTCGACGCCCGCCGAAATTGCGGTGACGAAAGGTGTCGCGTCGGCGTTCGGTCTTCGGATCGGGTCGACCTGGACCGAGGCCGGGATCGCACGACGCGTCGTCGGAATCGTCGAGGATCCTCTCGAAACCCTCGACGAGTTCGCGCTCGTCGTGCCGGGTCAAGTTCACTCACCGAGCGACGTCGAACTTCTCTTTGACGCCCGGGGCGTCGTTCCCTCGAAGATCGGGGCGAACGTGCAAAGCCTTTCGCAGGTTGAGTCGCACAACGCGATTAACCCCGAGACGATCATCGCGATGGTCGCGGTGCTCGGGATGGTGCTTATCGCCCTCGTCTCGGTCGGCGGTTTCACGGTGCTCGCGCAGCGTCGCCTTCGGTCGCTCGGCTTGCTCGCGGCAACCGGTGCGACGACGAAGAACGTGGGGCTCGTCGTGAAGACGAACGGTGCGATCGTCGGCGTCGTCGGAACGGTCGTCGGCGCCGTGCTCGGACTCGTCGTGTGGCTGATCTACCGCCCCACGATCGAGGGGACCGCGCACCACGTGATCGGCACGTTCCAACTTCCCTGGATCGTGATCCTCCCCGCGATGGGACTCGCCGTCGTCGCGACGTATCTCGCCGCGCGTCGCCCGGCAAGAACCGTCGCCACGGTGCCGGTGCACGCGGCACTCTCGGGCCGCCCGTTGCCGCCGAGGAAGGTCCGCTGGTCGGTCGTGCCGGGCGTTGTCTTCTTGGTCGTCGCGTTCGTCTTGCTGTCGTTCTCCAGCGTTTCCGCCGGTGCTGCGCCGAACACGCCTTTTCTCGTCTTCGGTCTGATCGCGCTCATTCCCGCGGTGATCCTGCTCGCGCCGTTCTGCCTCGCGTTGGCCGCGCGCGCGGGACGTCTCATGCCGATCGGCCCTCGGCTCGCGCTGCGCGACCTGTATCGCTACCGCGCACGGTCGGGGTCGGCGATGGCCGCGATAAGCGTGGCAATTCTCGCCGCGGTCGTCACCGCTGCGGCCGCGTCGCTGCGCTACGGCCAATACCTCGACTACGCGGGTCCGAACCTGGCGTCAAACCAGATCGTCGTCTACACGCCTCCGCCCGGGGGCACGCCACTTTATGGTCCGAAAGGACAATCCACCGCGCCGAAGCCACCGCCGATGGCGACACTCGATGCGAAAGTCCATGAGATCGCGACGGCGCTCGGTGCGAAGTCGACTCTCGGGCTGCTCCAGACGAACGCGAACCTGCAGCGCGACGCGGCTGGGCGGAACTGGTCCGGCGCGATCTACGTCGCATCCCCCCAACTGCTGCGCGCGTTTGGGATCAGGGCGTCGACGGTCGACCCGGACGCCGACGTCTTGACGTGGAGGCCCGGGATAGCCGGTTTGTCCAGGATGGCGTTGTCCTTTGGCAATGGGGGCAATGGCGGCGGTGGGGGAGGGGGTGGTGGCGGATCTCCGAACGGTTTCAATGCGTTCCCGTGTCCGAAGAGCTCGTGCATTTGGAACCCGAAGATCCAATACGTCGGATCGCTCCCCGCGGGGACGTCGGCGCCGAACACCGTGTTCACGGAGCACGCGATCCGATCGCTCCACCTGCAGACCTCCCTCGCCGGTTGGTTCATCGTCACAAACCATCCCCCCACGGCCGCGCAGATCCGCAACGCCCGCTCCATCGCCGCAGAGGTCTCCGGAATGAGCATCGAGACGAAGTCGAGCGCGCCCCCGGGCTCCGAAGTCGTCGATCTCGCGACGGTATTCGGGATCGCGCTCGCGCTCGCCATCCTCGCGATGAGCATCGGCCTCATCCGCAGCGAGACCTCAGGCGACCTCCGCACGCTCGCCGCGACGGGAGCGAGCGGATGGACGCGTCGAACGATCGCTGCCGCGACGGCCGGGGCGCTCGGATTCTTCGGGGCGGTACTCGGCACCTTCGGGGCGTACCTGGGACTCGTCGCGTTTGTGCGGTCGAACATCCAGAACGGCGGCGAGTCCGGATTGTTCAGCACGGTGCCGGTGAACAACTTGCTCGAGATCCTCGTCGCGATGCCGATCGCGGCGGCGATCGTCGCCTGGCTGCTCGCGGGGCGCGAACCTGCCGTCATCGCGCGTCAGGCGATCGAGTGACCCATACCGGCACCACGCCTCTCACCCGACGCCTGGGACGCCGCGGGTTGATCGATCCTGCCGCCACCGAGGCTCGACTCGCTCATCAGCTAGCACGAAGATGAAACTCGGCGGCTCCGGGCGCGGGCGGCCGCTGCTCGTTGCCCCCGCTGTCGTCATTGGTCTCGCCCTCGCCACCGCCGCTTGCGGGGGCGGCGGTTCACCCGGCGTCGCGAGCCTCGGAGCGACCACGACCACGGTGCCGGCCGCGACCACTAGCGGCCCGTCCTCCGGGGGGCTCGTCGAGTACGCCAGATGCATGCGCTCGCACGGCATCTTGAGCTTCCCCGAGCCCGCTTCCCTTGGGACATCGAGTGCCATTAAAGCGTTCAAGGTTCAGATCTCGGCGGGTGAGGCCTCCTCACCAACGTTTCACGCCGCGCAACGGGCCTGTGCGAAGTACGCCCCACAGGAGACTTCCCCCCCGCAGCTCACCACCAAGGACCAGGCCGACTACCTGAAGGCGGCCGCCTGCATGCGTAACCACGGCATCGTGGGTTTCCCCGACCCGGTCTTCTCGAATGGCCAAGTCGACTTCCCAATCCCCAAGGGCATCAACCCCAACTCGACTCAGTTCCGCCGGGCGAGGGAGATCTGCGAGATGCTGATACCCGCCGGCCTGCCCTACAGCAAGCAGGCCGAGGGCGGCCAGTAGCCGTGAACTGCCTCACTAGCCACGGTGCCGCATGACGCGTCGAACCCACCTCGTCGCCGCCGGTGCCGCGGCTCTCTTTATCGTCGCAGCCACCACGCTCGCCGCGGCCGGCGCATCGAGCCTCCGGAGACCACAGGCGGGGCCGACGAGCGGGACCGCCGACTGCGATTCGGTAACCGCTTGCTCCACGCCCCAGCAGCTCGAGGTCGCCTACGGCATCCAGCCACTCCTCCAGCGCGGGATCGACGGCCGTGGCGAGACCGTCGTGCTGCCCGAGCTTGCCGAGTCGCAGCTTTCGCCGCCAGTGGTCACCGACCTGCGCCAGGACTTCGTCGCCTTCGACCATCTGTTCCACCTGCCGGCGCCTGACCTGCGGGTCGTGAGCACCTTCGCCGGGCCAAAGGACCCCTGGCTGGCGTATGGGGAGGAGGTCTTGGACGCCGAGGTGGTCCACGCGATCGCTCCTCGTGCCGCGCTTACCATCGTCTTGGTCAAAGGGAACTCCCTCGACAGCACCGACCAGGCGGTGTCGGCCTCGGTCGCCGCCTTGCGGGTAGGCGCTTCGGAGGGGGGCATCATCTCCCTCAGCGCGGCCGGCCAGATCGGCGGCGAGCATTGCATCGACAATGCCCAGCTCGCCCAGCTGAACGCCGCGCTCCAAACCGATGCCGACCACCACGTGACCGTCGTCGCAGCCTCGGGCGACACCGGCGCGGCGGGCGAACCGTGCGCCCTCATCGACGCCCTCAGCGGCGGCATTCCGAGCAGCTTCACCCCGAGAAAGGAAGTCGGCCTCGTCGCCTCCGACCCGCTCGTCCTCAGCGCCGGGGGCACGACGATCGACGCGAGCCAAAAGACCGGAGCCTGGATCGGAGAGACCGCCTGGGGCCTTCCCAACGGCAGCCCCGGCACCGGCTTCCAGGCATCGGGCGGAGGGTTCAGCGATCTCTTCCGCCGGCCCTCCTACCAGAACAGCGTGGCGGGCATCGGCGCCTTCCGTGGCGTGCCCGATGTAGCTGCCGAGGCCAACCCCAACACCGGTTTTCCTGTCGTCACGAGCAATGCCGACGGTGGTTACACGATCAGCGTGCACGGCGGCACGAGCGCCAGCGCGCCTACCTGGGCCGGGATCATCGCCCTCACCGACCAGTACGCGAAGCGCCACCTCGGCTTCGTCAACCCAGCGATCTACCAGATCGCCCGCAGTCCCCACTACCACCAGGCCTTCCACGACATCACCGCCGGTCCCGCCAACACCGCCGAGTTTCCCCGCGGGACGATCACCGGTTACCGAGCCGGGCCGGGCTGGGACCCGGTCACCGGCTGGGGCAGCCCGAACGCCGAGGTGCTCGCGCCGCTGCTCGCTCGCTACGCAAACAGCTGACGAAGCGAGGGATCGGTGAAGCGGCGGTTCGTCGTCCCTGTGGTGACGAGACGCGATCGCCCGATCAGTCGCTCTCGGCGACGAGTTCGTCCGCGAGCGCGCGAACCCTGCGGTCGATCTCATCGCGGATGACCCGCACTTCGTCGAGGGATCTGCCCGCCGGATCGTCGAGTTCCCAGTCGAGGTAGCGCGTGCCCGGGAACACCGGGCACGCATCGCCGCAACCCATCGTGACGACAACGTCTGACACCTCGACGGCGGCCGTGTTGAGGCCCTTGGGCACCTCGGCGCTTATGTCGATGCCGATCTCAGCCATGGCTGCGACGACGGTGGGGTTGATCTCATCGGCTGGCGTTGATCCGGCGCTACGTACCGTGATGCGCCCGTTCGCGTACCGCTCGAGGAGCGCGGCGGCCATCTGAGAGCGCCCGGCATTGTGGACACAGACGAAAAGCACCTGCGGAGTTCGCGCTTCGCTCGTCGTCATCTCGCCTCGTTCAACCGCTCAGACGAAGCCGATGTTTCCGCGAACACCCCGCCGATCGCATCGAGCGCCTCACGTCGGGCGCGGTAGTACACCCACGTCCCGCGCCGTTCCGATTCCACGAGCCCGGCGTCCTTCAGGACGCGAAGGTGATGGGAGATCGTGGGCTGGGAGACGTCGAAGGGAACCGCGAGGTCACAGACGCACGCCTCGTCCGTGGTGACGATGAGCGACATCAACCGGAGGCGTACCGGATCCGCGAGTGCCTTCAACAGGTGGGCGACTGCCTCGGCCTGCTCGGGGTTCATCGCGTTTGCTCCGAGCGGGGTGCAGCAGCCGAATGGCGTCTCGACCGAGAGCTCACCCGACGTTTGAATAGACATCTATCTATGTTGACAGGCGTCTATGCAAGCTGCAAGTATGGCTGTATCGATAGGCATCGATACAGGAGGCGACGCAAATGTCCCGTGTTCAGCTGGCGCTCCGGGTCTCTGACCTCGAAGCGGCCATCGAGTTCTATTCGAAGCTTTTCGATGCCCCGGTGGCGAAAAGGCGTCCCGGGTACGCGAACTTCGCCATCGCGGAGCCGGCCCTCAAGCTCGTTCTGCTCGAAGGTGTCGCCGACGAGCCGACGCGGCTCGATCATCTCGGGGTCGAAGTGATGGACACCAAATCGGTCGCTGAGGCCGCCGAGCGGTTATCGAGTCGCGGCCTCGCGACCGAGGTCCAGGAGTCGACGCGCTGCTGCTACGCCGTGCAGGACAAGGTGTGGGTCAAAGGTCCCGGCGACGAGCCGTGGGAGATCTACACCGTGCTCGCGGACGATCGGCCCGATCTGGAAGGCGTCACCGACTCGGAGATGTCCGTAGTCGCCGGCGACGGGGGCTGTTGCACGCTGGACGCGGCGGGGAACAACGTCTGCTGCTGAGGGCGACGCGAGCCCGGGCGCTGTCGCCGCGTCCTGCAAGACAAACCGGCACGTAGCGTTGTGACGTGAACATCGCGGAAGAACGTGCGAGGCACTGGGATCTGAGATATCGAGATCACGGTGCATCGCTGCCGAGTTGGTTCCAATCCGAACCGAGATTGTCACTCGAGCTGATTCGCGAGACCGGGGTCTCTCCGCAGACATCGGTGGTCGACGTCGGGGGCGGCGCGTCGAATCTCGTCGATCGACTCGTCGAAGCCGGTTTCTCCGATCTGACCGTGCTCGACGTGTCCGAGGTTGCCTTGAATGGGGCTCGCGAGCGCCTCTCGGAAGATCGCGGTGTGACTTGGCTCAACGAGGACGTCCTCTCGTGGAAGCCGGCGCGCGCGTTCGGTCTGTGGCACGACAGGGCGGTATTCCACTTCTTCGTCACCGAATCCGAGCGCAAGCGCTATCTCGACACGTTGCACGCCGCTTTGAGATCCGGCGGACACCTGATCATTGCGACATTCGCGCCGGATGGCCCAGAGTCGTGTTCGGGGTTGCCCGTCGAGCGCTACTCACCCGAGGATCTCTGCGCCCTCATCGGTCCCGGCTTCACCCTCGAATCAGCGCGCGCCGAATTGCACACAACTCCCGCAGGCACGCTCCAGCCCTTCACGTGGATAGCGGGACGGTTGCGCCCACCATCGTGAACCGACGCCGTGTGCTCTCGGGTCGTCCGGGCTTTTTCGCATCGCCAGGATTCGAGGTGGCCTGACTGTGCGCCAGCCATTTTCGCGAGACAGCATGGTGGTGCGATGACGATGGTGACGACGCCATTGCGCGGCGTCGAAGCTCAGCTTTCTGGGGTAGTTCACCTGTACCCGTCGCCCGAGGGCGACGTCGTTGCCTTGCGCGGCGTCGATCTCGACATTCCCGCCGGCGAAGCGGTGGCGTTGCTCGGACCGTCCGGTGCTGGCAAGTCGACGGTCTTGTCGCTTCTCGCCGGCGAGTTCTCAGCCTCGGCCGGACTCGTCCGGGTCGCCGGGCACAACCTTGCGAAGATGAGCGACGAGGCGCTCGCCGCGTTGAGGGCGCGGGAGATCTCTCTTGTCGTGCAAGGTGCCGCCGCGAATCTCCTTCCGTACGCAACGGCTGATGAGAACGTGTGGTTCGCGCAGCGCGGGGCTCGACGACGAGGAAAGCAAATCGAGTACAGCGCCTCGGATTTGCTCGAACTGTTCGGGCTCAGCCGGATCGCGAACGTCCCTGTCGAACACTGTTCGACGGGGGACCGTCAGCGCCTCGCGCTCGTCACCGGGGTGGCGGTGGCTCCCCGCCTTTTGCTCGTCGACGAACCCACGAGCCAGCTCTCGGTGTCAGACCGCGATCTCGTCATCGAGATGTTGTTCCGCATTCACGACGAACTCGCGATGACGATCGTCGTCGTGACTCACGATGCCGCGGTCGCCCAGCACTTCGCGAGGACGGTGACCATCCTCGACGGGCGCGTCGGAGCCGAAGGACGCAAGGGCACCGAATACTCGGTGATCGGCCAGGACGGGAGCGTCCGCATTCCGAACGAAATGTTGGAATCGATGCCCCCCGGCAGTTTCGTGCGATTCGCCCGGACCGACACCGGCCTCGAGATGCATCTCGCGGCCCATGACGAGGAGTCCGCGTGACCGAGGCGGTGGTCGAAGCCTTCGGCCTCGGCTTTGACGGTGATCATGGTCCGCTCTTCGACGGTGTCAACCTCTCGGTACAAGAGCGAGAACTGCTCGTCGTCACCGGGGCTGCCGGTACCGGTAAGTCCGTCCTCGCGGGGATCCTGGCGGGCGTGATCGCTCCCCATCGTGGACGCGTGAATTTCGAAGGCGCACCGATGCCAGAGGTGGGACAACGCGGCGACAGGCCCGCCTTCGCTCCCCAAGACGGAGCGCTCGTCCCCGAGCTCACGGCGGCCGAGTCAGTCGGGCTGCCCCTTCAATTGCGCGGCATCGCCGCTGAAGAGATCGACCGGCGCGTCGACTACTGGCTCGGTGTTCTCGGTCTCGCCGCGTGCACCGACCGCGCCGTCGCCGACTTGTCCGGCGGTCAACGTCAGCGGGTCTCGATCGCCCGCACGTTTGCCACTCAGTCGGACGCGCTCATCTTCGACGAGCCGACCGCGGAGATCGACGCCGCCAACCGAGCCCTCGTGCTCTCGCTGATGTTGGACGCACGCGACCACGGCTCGGCGGTGATCGCGATCTCCCATGACGAAGATGTCGCGACGGGGGCGAATCGCCTCTTCGATTTGACGCCGGCGAGCCAAATGTCCGCGGCGGCGGGTTCGTCGTTCGATTCCTCGGCCTAGCTCAGCCGCCAACGACGACGCACTCGCTTACTTGAAGCGTCCCTCCACGCGCGATGAACGGATGGCTCTCGACGAGCGCGACGGCGCCTTCGAGGTCGTCGGCCTCCAAGATCGAGTAGCCGCCGATCGCGGCCTCGTTCTGGCCGTCGGTTGCGCCCGAGGCGCTAACGGTTTTGGCTGCGCCTACGGGAGCCCCTGGATCGACGAGCAACCGCCCCACGCCTCCCGCCCATCCTTGGAAGGCCTCGAGCATCATGCGCGCCGCTTCGGGGTCGCTCGGCATCCCGGGGCCGCCGTGGTAGGTGACGAGGAACTTCGCCATCTCTCCTCCTCGGTCTTCGCCAGACTGGATTTGATCAGCCCGCGTGAGATCACGCAATTGAGCTGCATTTTTGGTGGTTGGCGGCGACGCGCGCCCGACGAAGCTGTGGTTGGCGCGCGTCGGGATCCGGTGGAGTAGGAATCCGACGATAGGCACAGGGCGTCTCGAGGCGTTCAGCGACGCCGTGATCGCAATCTTGATCACCGTGATGGTGCTTGAGCTGAAGATTCCGCACGGGACGGGGATCCACGCGTTGCGCCCGCTCGTGCCGATCGGCCTCACCTACGTGCTGAGCTTCACCTTCCTCGGTATCTACTGGAACAACCACCGCCACATGCTGCATGGGACCGGGCGGGTGAACGGCAAGGTGCTCTGGGCGAACCTTCACCTTTTGTTCTGGCTCTCGCTCATTCCCGTCGCGACCGGTTGGGTAGGCACGAACGGCTTCGCATCGCTACCGGTCGCGATGTATGGCGTCGTGTTGTTTGCCGACGGGACGGCGTACTACATCCTCGAACGGACGATCGTCTCCTCGGACGCGAAGAACGCCCTCGTCGCGGAAGCGGTCGCCCGGCCGACCAAAGAGAAGTTGTCGGTCCTCGTCTACGCCGTCGCAATCCCGATTGCATTCGCAGATCGTTGGGTTTCGCTCGCGCTTTACGTCGCCGTCGCGCTGATGTGGATCGTTCCCGATCGCCGTTTCGAGCGTGCCTTTGAGCGCGACCGCGAAGATCGAAGAGCGCTCAGGATCCCGCCGGCGACACCGTCTTCCAGTTCGGACGCGCCGGAATGATCTTTCCTGCGGGGCCCTGGCCGAACAACCACAGCAGGTTCTCGGTGATCTTCTGAACGGCGTGATCGGGACAGACCGGGACGCCCTTCGGACACGCCGACATCGCGTCGATCCAGTTCACGTTGCCGCTGTCGAACACCCCGGCCTTGCTCGACGGGCTCGTGTAGTAGGTCATGTCGGAGTACGTGTCGCCGTTCCACTCGCCCTGGTTGGTGTACGCGACGTTGAGCGGGACAGGCGAGTGCCCGAGGACTTCGACGTTCTGCGGTGTCCCGTACGCGGCGTCGATGTGGTCGATGTCGGAGTCGATGACCCGAGGAACGACAGAGCCGTTGTGCAGTCCCGTGCCTTTGAAGATCCAAGCCCTCGCGTCGTGCACGACAAAAGGTGTCGGCGCGGCGCCAGGCAGTAGGTACCCGCTGTAGATCTGGCCGGTGAACGGGGTCGAGTTCCAATCCGTGGGCGGCGATGCCCACGTGTTCCCCGTCACCTCGTTCGGGTTGCCGTGACCGTTCAAGGGGTCTTCGCTCGAATCTCGATAATCGACCTCTTCGCGGTCGGGACCGAGGGGAGACGGCTGCAGGCGGGCGTGACGGACGATCGCCGCCGCGCTCATGAAGGCGATGTTCACCCCCCGCGCGAGCGCGTCCTGTGCACCCTGCAGTTCGGGATACGTCCAGGTTTCGTCGTGACCGAGAGAAAGAAGCACCCGATGGGCGAGCAGCACGTCCGGATGCTCGTCGACGGTGACGTCGGTGCAATACGCGACGTCGAGCCCGTCCTTTTCCATCAAACGGAGCAGCGGGTACTCGTTTGACAAGAAGTCCGACGCGCCGTTGCCGTCGGCTTGGGGACGGTCGAACGAGACGACGCGCGCCCGATTGCACACCGGGTACGTGGGAACACCGGGCGCGCATGACCCCTCGCCTTGGTAGAAGTCGTAGCCGCCGAACGCGTTCCAGCCTTGTTCGGTGAGGCTGCGGCTCATAAACAAGTACGTGGCCTTGCTCGAAGGCGCCCACACCGTGAGCTGTACGTACGCCTGTTGGTTGCCGTTACCGACCAGCTTCAAGAGGTAGTCGCCTTGATAAAACGCGCTCGTGATCTTGATGACGAGCGACCGATGCCAGTTCGCGCACGAGACCATGTTGATGCCGGAAGTAAATCGGCACGACGGCTGGACGTGACCGGATACCGGGCCCGAGCGCCAGACCTCGTGACCGCCATTGCCGCCGTAGTACCCCATGCGGTACGCGGTGATGTGGAAAGAAGAGGCGGTCGTCGAGACGTAGATCCCGACCCGATCGCCGACCTGCGCGTAATTCAGTCCCGCGAAACCTTCGATGGAGCCAAACGACCGGTGCCCGGAGATCTGCCACGCCTTGGTCCCTGAGAGCTTGTTCTGGGCGATGATCGCCTTCGATACGACGCCGTTTGGCCCGAGGAAGGTCGCCTTGTTCGAGGTCGCGGGTCGATCCGCGCCCGGAGACGATCCGTTTCGCACGACGACGAGCGAAAGGGCAACGCCGAGAGCGACGAGGCACGCCGCGACTGGGACGAGAAGCATCCGGTTTCCGGGCTTCGAGGCGGCGACGTCACCTCCACGGGTTGAGGCGAGGTGAGGCACAACGAGTGATCGTATTTGAGCACGTCGATGGCTACGCCGCGTCCGACGGTGCGGTCGGCTTCGATCGCCGATACCTTCATGTCGGCTGGGAGCGGCAAGCGAAAGGATTCCGAGAATGGATGACACGACGATCGTCCATCGCATCGGCGAGCTCGTCGACGAAGAGCATCGCCTCGAACAGTCGCACGGCGACCGACCGCTCTCGACAGAAGAGCACGAGCGGATGAAGGAGATCGAAGAACATCTCGATCAGTGCTGGGATCTGCTCCGTCAGCGACGGGCCCGGCGCTCGGCTGGACAGAATCCCGACGAGGCCTCGGAGCGTTCGATCAGCGTCGTCGAGCACTACCAGCAGTAATAGCCGTACGCGCCGCAGCGCGAGGAGAACATCGGCAGCGCCGAGGGTTGTCGAACCTCGCGACTGCCGATCGTGAATCTGCCCCGACTCTCGGTACGATCAATGTCGCGTCACGGTGGAGGGGCTCGCCGCTAATCGTCCTCGCTTGAGCGACCAACGGTCCCTGACTCGAAGATCAGACCGAGGAGGGACTGCTGGCGCGCCCACGTGTACTCGCCATGCCTTTGCCGACGCGCGTGCGGCGATCTGCGATTCGTCGCGTCGTCGGAGACCCCTCGGACCTCGCGCTCGTGTTCCTCGGCGGTTGCGCCGGAGGCGCGATCCGTTATGCAGCGGGCTCAGTCGTGGAGACGAGTCTTCGTTTTCCCTGGCCCGTGCTCGCGGTGAACCTCGCCGGCGCCTTTGTCGTTTGCCTCGCCCTCGTGCTGAGCGAGTCGCTCACCTCGTCGCGACGGCTTCGACTGTTCGTCGGAATCGGACTGTGCGGATCCCTGACGACCATGTCGTCTGTGGTGGACTTCGCGGACCGCGCGTTCGGGCACGGCCGTCCCGAAGAAGCGGCCCTCTACCTCGCGACGACGATATTTGGTGGGCTGGCGGCGGGATCATTCGGGCTCGTCGTTGGTCGGTCGATCCGCGCCAATAGATGGCGGCCACTCGAAGAACGGAGAGAACGATGAGGCTCGAGGGCTCGGCGCTTCGCCTTTCGATTTACATCGGGGAGTCGGACCGTTGGCACCACAAACCCCTTTACACCGAGATCGTGCACCGAGCGCAGGCCGCCGGACTCGCTGGATCGAGCGTGTTTCGAGGGATCGAGGGCTTCGGTGCTTCGAGTCATCTGCACACGCAACGGCTCCTCAGCCTCTCTGAGGATCTCCCGATCGCCGTGATCATCGTTGACAGGGAAGACCGAATCCGTGCCTTTCTCCCTGAGGTCGAAGAAGTCGTCGCGGAGGGTCTTGTCATCCTCGACGAGGTCGAAGTGGCGCGACACGTGGCGCGCGGATTCGAGGAGAAAGCGCCGTGATCGTCGGCCTATCCATCGCCGCGTTGTCTGGCGTTGGATCAGTCCTCCGATTCGTCGTCGACCGCGCCTTGCAGCGCCGAGTCCGGACTGTCTTTCCGACCGGCACGTTGGCGGTGAACTCCACCGCCGCGTTCGCGATCGGCCTCGTGTCGGGGCTCGCCGCGCACCACGGTGCGCCGGCCACCGCGGTGAAGCTGTCTGCGGTCGGATTCCTCGGCGGGTATTCGACCTTCTCGACGTGGACTTTCGAGACGCTCGCGCTCGGAGAGTCGGGAGCTCTGCTCGAGGCCGGGCTCAACGTTGCTGGCACATTCGTCCTCGCGTTGTTCGGCGCGGCGGCGGGATACGGCGTCGGATCGCTCTGAGCTGCCCACACCAAGGACGAGGTTCAACTGGCGTCGACCGACAGGACGAACGGCCCTTCACCCCGCTCCGCCCACGAGGTTTGCTGGATGTGACGGCGAGCGCGTCCCGCGCGTGCTGGATTCGTTCGTCTGGAGGTCTCCATGGGATACGTGACACCGGCACAGCGCTACGACGTCGTCACCGTCGGCGATGTCGCAACGGACGTCATCATTCGTGTGCCCGAGGGCCAGGTCGGCATGAAGACCGAGGAGGACGGTCGCTTCCTCGAGGTTCCGCTCGGCGTGAAGGTCGCGTACCACGAGGAGACGACCGTGGCCGCTGGAGGAAGTGCGGCGAACATCGCGGTCGGGCTCTCGCGACTCGGGATCCGTGTTGGGCTCGCAAGCTTTCTGGCACACGACGAAGTGGGAAGAGATCTTCTCTCCGCCCTGCACGGCGAACACGTCGACACCCGTCTCATCCGTGTCGATTCGCCGGCGCACACGAATCGCAACATCGTGCTCTCCTACCGCGGAGAGCGGACGATCTTCGTCTGGCACGCGGACTTCGAGTACCACTGGCCGTACCTGCGACCGAGCGAAGTGCCGGCGTGGCTCTTGGTGACGTCACTTGGTCCTGACGCGATCGAATACGAGGGACAGATCGCCGACTGGCTCGACGAGAACCCAGAGGTCAAGCTCGCCCTTCGCCCAGGAACGGTGCAGATAGACGGCGGGGTGAAGCGCCTTGCGAGACTTTGTCGCCGAGCAGAGCTGTTCGTGTGCGACGCGCATCAGGCCCGGTCGTTAATCGGCGTCGGATCCGACGCACCCGATAAGCAACTCGCCGCGCTGAGGAAGCTCGGACCGAGACTGGTGGCGATCGTCGACGATGCAGGTGGCGCGGTCGCGCTCGAGGACACGGATCGATTTCGTGTCAGCGACGGGACCGGATTCGGCTCGGCGCTCGATCGCACCGGAGCGGCGGACGCGTTCGCCGCTTCCTTGCTCGCTGGGGTTGTCCGAGGCTTGCCGTTGAAGGACGCGCTGAAGTGGGGGCCACCGAACTACTCGAGCGTGGCGGCATATCTCGGTTCGCAGGCGGGCCTTCTTCGTGAAGTCGATCTCCGTCGAATCATCGATTCCTTCGGCGTGACGGTGAATCCGGTGCGCGACTGACGCGATTTCAGGTCGAGGTGTCGGTCACTCGCGAAGGCGAGCGGAGCATCTTGAGCACAACCCGACGAGTTCGAGGCGGTGATCGGCCACGTCGAACCCGTTCTCTTGGGCGATCGCTCGCGCAGTATCGGCGAGCGCCGCCTCGAGCCTGGGAGAGCTTGTCGCGTCGATGACCAGACCGCAGCGCGAGCACACGGCGTGATGGTGGTGATGACCGCTGACCTCCTCGGCGAGCTCGAAGCGACCGAAGTCGTCGGATCCGTTCACGCGGCGCACGACGCCCGCATCGGCGAGAACGGCGAGGTTGCGGTAGGCGGTGCTAACGGGCAGATCGGGGGCGGCGTCAAGCAGTTCGGTAATCGTCGCCGGACGATCGATTGACGACAACGCGTCCACCATCATTCGTCGTTGCCGGGTATAGCGCTGTTCCGAGCGGGCGAGACGATAGGCCACGTCGCGATGGGTGCCCTCGTCAGCAGGAGCCATCTCGTCGACCACGAAAGAAGCGTATCGACCCCTCGGAGATGCCTCCTTGGTGGTCGGATTCATTTCTTGGACCGACTCCCGTTTTGATCGGGGTGTGGCCCCGCCACCGGTGAGCCGATCGTCGCTGGCAGTCCGTTCTCGCATTTCAAGGCCCCTTGCTTGCTGGTTGCCTCGTGGGCCCCCTGCTTGGTCCGGGGCCCTCTGGTGCGAGTTTAATGAGAGTGAGTATCATTCTTTGATCTTGAAACCGGAAGGAGCTGAGGTGCGCCCCAGTCACGTGAGGATGCGGGCACTCGCCGGACTCGCCGCCATCTTTTGCGCAACGTCAGCTGTCGGAGTCGCCTCCGCCTCGGCGGCGGCGCGCCGCGGTTCGTCGGCACCGATCGTCGCGGTCGGTGCTGAAAATGAGTACGCGAACGTCCTTTCCCAGATCGGTGGGAAGTACGTAAAAGTGTCGGCGATAGAGAGCAACCCGAACACCGATCCGCACGAGTTCGAGGCAAGCACCAGCGACGCCGAAGTCGTCGCAAGCGCGCGGCTGATCGTCCAAAACGGACTCGGTTACGACTCGTACATGAACAAGATCGAGTCGGCGTCGTCGAGCTCGAAACGCGTCCTCATCGACGTTCAGAACCTTCTCGGGTTGCCAAACAGTTCGCCGAATCCGCATCTGTGGTACAGCCCACAAACGATGCCGAAGGTCGCTCGGGCGATCGACGAAGCGCTCGCCAAGATCGCGCCGAACCACAAAGCTTACTTCTCAGCGAATCTCGCCACTTTCGACCGGTCGCTTTCACCTTGGACAAAGGAGATCAGCGCGATCAAGCGCCGTTTCGGGGGTGACGCCGTCGCGGTCACCGAACCGGTCGGCGACTACCTGCTCACGGCGGCTGGACTCAGCATCGCGACGCCGTGGGTGATGCAAGCCGACGTGATGAACGGGGTCGACCCATCTCCTCAAGCTGTGAACACCGAAGAGGCTCTCTTGCGCGGTCACGTGAAGGTGTTCTTATACAACCAGCAGGTCACCGACACGCTCACCGAGAATTTCCTCTCGATCGCGAAGGCGCATCACGTGCCGATCGTTGGCGTGTACGAGACGATGCCGGTTCCGGGTTACACGTACCAATCCTGGATGCTCGCCGAGGCGACGGCGTTGTACAACGCCCTCGCGCATCACACCTCGACGAAGCGCCTTTGAGCGAGATGACTCGATCGGCCGGCACGCACGACGCTGTGTTGTCGTTGAAGGACGTCAGCGTCTCGTTCGGCGATCGACAGGTACTTCGCGAGGTGACGTTCTCGATTTCGGCCGGTGAGTTCACTGGGCTCATCGGTTCGAACGGTGCCGGCAAGACAACGCTGCTGCGCGTCATTTTGGGGCTTCAACCAACGAACTCGGGTTCTGTCGTTCTCGGACGCCTCGACGGAGCGCGGCGCGGTGCCTCGATTGGCTACGTTCCACAAAAGATCGTCTTCGATTCCGATATGCCGCTGCGCGCCCGCGACATCGTCGCACTCGGATTCGACGGACATCGACTCGGGATCCCGCTTCCGTCACGCGATCGCCGAGAGCGCGTCGACGAGATGCTCCAAGCGGTCGACGCTGAGCGATTCGCGAACGAGCGGATCGGGACCCTTTCTGGAGGCGAACAACAGCGGGTGCTGATCGCTCACGCGCTCGTCGGCAGACCCCGTCTGCTGCTGCTCGACGAACCGCTCGCCAACCTCGACCTCCGCAGCTCACAAGAGGTCTCGGAGCTCCTCGCCCGCCTCGCTCGAGAGCACCACATCGCCGTGCTGATCTCCGCCCACGATATGAACCCATTGATTCCGTTCATGGACCGGATCGTCTACGTCGCGGAAGGCCGGGCGGCTTCGGGGACGACAGATGAGGTCGTTCGCCAGGACGTTTTGACCGAGCTGTACGGGCATCACGTCGACGTCATACGGATCCACAACCGGGTCGTCGTCGTCGCGGAAAGCGTCGCCGATATCGACGCTCGCGATGAACAAGGCTCGTTCACCGACGTCACCCCGGGTGTTCGGGTGTCGTGAGCGTGACGGCGTCGATCTTCGCTCCCGGCTTCTTTTCCGACTCCGTCGTTCATTCGGCGCTCGCGGTCGGAGGGATCGTCGCGGTCGTCGCGGGAGTGGTCGGCGTGTTCATGGTCATGCGCGGCCAGAGCTTCACCGGAGAGGCACTGAGCGATGTCGGGGCGACGGGTGGTTCGGCGGCGTACTACGTCGGATACGGCCCGCTCGCCGGATTCGTGATCGCCTCGATCGCTGCGTCGGGCGCGATCGAGCTGATCGGCCTACGCCGTCCGAGGGGAAGAGACCTCGCGACGGGCATCGTCCTCGGCGCGGCGCTCGGTCTCGCATCGTTGTTCTTGTACTTCGACGCCAACCAGACGAGCACCACAGGGGCGTCGATCACGATCCTGTTCGGGTCGTTGTTCGTCATATCTGGATCGACGATCCCAGCGACGCTTGCCCTCGGGGGCTCGACGCTCGCATTGCTCGCCATCGTGTATCGACCGCTGTTGCTCGCCTCGGTCGACGCCGACCTCGCGGCGGCTCGGGGCGTCTCCGCGCGGCTCATTGGGTTCGTTTTCCTCCTTGCGCTGGCGCTCGCAGTCGCGCTCTCGGCAATGACGATCGGTGCGATCCTCGGCACGGCGCTTCTCGTCGGGCCGGCGGCGACGGCGCTGCGGTTGACGAAGCGGCCAGGCACTGCGATCGCCTCAGCCGTGCTACTCGGTGTGGCCACCGTCGCGATCGGGGTTTGGCTCGCTTACGACAGCTACTACTGGCCGCCCGCGGGGCGCGGATGGCCAGTGAGCTTCCTCATCGTCGCCTTGACCTTCACCGAGTACCTCGTCGTCCACGTGGCGACCGGCCTCAAGGTGCGTCGCCCGGTTCTCGCCGCCCCAAGCCAGGACCACTGAGGCTTGTTCTCCCAGTTTCTCGTCAATGCCTGGATCGTGGGCTCGATGGTGGCGATCGCCGCCGGGCTCGTCGGATTCTTCGCCGTCATGCGTGGCGCGTCTTTCGCCTCGCATGCGATTCCCCAAGGCGCGTTCGCCGGCGCGGCGGGAGCAACGTTGATCGGCGTGAGCGCGCTCGCCGGCCTTGGAGTTTTCGCGCTGGCCGGGGCGCTCGTCATCGCTCTGCTCGGCCGACGCGGCCGACACGACGTCGTCGTGGCTCTCTCTTTCGTGTTGATGCTCGGGCTCGGGGCGTTGTTCCTGTCGATGAGCACGGAGTACGCGCCGGAGGTCTTCGCATTGTTGTTCGGGGAGATCCTCGGCGTGAGCCGATCCGAGATCCTGCCGAGCGCGTTGTTGGTCCTCGGATGCGCACTCGCGGTGGCGGGGCTATACCGACCGCTGCTCTTTTCCTCGGTGCTGCCCGAGGTCGCCGAAGGAAGAGGAGTCCGGGCGTTCGCCGCGGAGTTGGGGTTTCTCGTCCTCGTCGCCGCAGCGACGACGGCGACCGTGCCGATCGTCGGCGCTTTGTTGATGTTCAGTCTGATGATCGCCCCTGCCGCGTCCGCTCGACTTCTCACGAGTCGGCCCGGGGTGGCTCTCTGCCTCTCTGCTGCGCTTTCACTCGTTACGTTGTGGGCGTCGATCGCGTCCGCCTACGCGACGAACTGGCCCATCGGATTCTTCGTCGGAGCGTTCGGAGCAGGAATTTTCCTCCTCGTGAGGACAGCGGCGAGCGTTCGGAGCCGCCTCACGGCGCGGCCCGCGCCGCAACCTGCTACGGCGGTTGCCTGAGGCTGCCGCCGCCGAAAGACACGCTGTGATTTGCTGGTTTCGTGCAGTCAACAGCTGACGCGGCGCGAACGCGGCGGGCTCGGCGATGAGTGGACGCCTCGACGCGGTCGACCTCACTTCATCGATGGGGCGTGAGGAGTCAGAAAAGCGCCTCCAACTACTGCAACAGCGCCTCCTTGAACTGCGCCTCGTGAACGCCGGACTGCTCGGCGACGGCTCTTTGGGTCCTCCCCTCCTCGTCTTGTTCGAAGGTTGGGACGCTGCGGGGAAGGGTGGCTCGATCAAGCGCCTCGTGGCGCCGCTCGATCCTCGCCACGTCGTCGTCTCGGAGTTCGGAGTGCCGAACGACGAAGAAAAGCGTCACCATTTCTTATGGCGCTTCGTGCCGAGCCTTCCGGGGTGGGGCGAGATGAGCGTGTTCGACCGCTCGTGGTACGGGAGGGTGCTCGTCGAGCGCGTCGAGGGATTCGCGACAAAGCGCGAGTGGAAACGCGCGTACGACGAGATCAACGACTTCGAGAAGATGCTCGTAGAAGAAGGCGCGACGCTCGTGAAGTTCTGGCTGCATATCTCAGCCGACGAACAGGAGCGCCGATTCGAGGCGCGACGTGATGACCCGCTTCGTCGTTGGAAGCTCACCGAGGAAGATTGGCGCAATCGCGCAAAAAGGCCGGCGTACGTGGACGCGGTCGAGGAGATGCTCGACCGCACCGACTCGAAGCCCGCGCCGTGGAATGTCATTGCCGCGGAGAGCAAGCAATTCGCGCGCGTTGCGGTGCTCCAAATCGTGATCGATCGCACCGAGCACGCGATGAGTCGCACGGGTATTTCGCTACCGAATTTGAAGGAGGGGCGTTAGGTCGTTGCATCGTTCGCGCCATAGATCGGCGTGTGCGGAATCGGTACTCTCGGCGCTTGTGCAGCTGCCTTCGTCGCGTGACGCCGAACGGGCTCGAGCGCGACGTTGGCTCAGTACCGTGGCGAGGGTCGTAATTGCGACCTCGGCGCTGGTCTTCGGCCTCTCAGTGGCGTCCGCAGGCGCGTCAGCGAGCGGGAACACGCTGAGCTTCACGCCGAACAAGGGCGCGCCCGGTACCGACGTGAGCGGGTCGGATTCGAGCGCTCCCAATCTCTACTGCGTGAACACCATCGTCGTGACGAACATCTCAAGTGGCACGTCAGCGACGGCGTCGATCGTGTCGACGAACGGAACGACAATCGTCTTCCGGGTTCCGAACGTTCCGGCAGGAAACGCGACGGTGACATTTTCGGATGGCTCGAGCCCGTCGACCTGCTCGTACAGCGGAACCTTTCAGGTTGTCGCGGCGTTGGCGATCACGACGACTTCGCTGCCGGAGGCCGGTTACGGCGTCCCGTACTCAGCGCGGGTCACCGCAAAGGGAGGGGTCGGGCCGTATTCGTGGTCCGTCACCTCGGGGGCGCCACCGGCCGGAGTGACCCTCGCGTCGAACGGCGTGTTCACCGGATCTCCGGAGACGAGCCCGCCCACGACGCTCACCGTGCAGGTCAGCGACAAGTACGGCGCGACAGCGTCGGCGACGTACACGATTGTCATCGAGGCCCCCCCGATCATCACTGTGTCCTCGCTTCCGGTCGGCACGGTCGGGGTCAACTACAGAGCCAGGCTGACCGCCGAAGGGGGTGTGGGGCCGTACAACTGGAGTGTCGGAGCCTCGGGTGGTCTTCCTGGTGGCCTCGTCGTCAACTCCGCAGGGGTCTTGTCGGGCAAGCCGGGGACGGCCGGGACCTCCATGCTCGACCTCCAGGTGACAGATGCCCATGGGGTAACCGGGTCGACAGTCGTTCCGATCACGATCGATCCGACTCCCCAGGAGTACGCGGTCGCGATCGCGGACGGAGCTGTCCCGGTCGCGAGCCCGCCGTCGGACGATCCGCTGCTACACGTGAGGTCACCGCGAGGCGGCGTCGTGGCCCTGGCTCCGGGTCTGCCGGGAAAGGGGTTCTGGGCGCTCACCCGCTCCGGGCGAGTGCGCGGGGTCGGCGGGCTGGGGTCGCTCGGATCTCTTCCGAGGCTCGGCCGCGGCGAGCGGCCCGTCGCGATCGCGGCCAACCCCCAAGGAACTGGGTACTGGGTGCTGACAGGGGACGGGAAGGTGTTCCCCTTCGGGGGCGCCCGCCCTTACCGGTTGCAGGGTCGATCCATTCGCGCGACGAAATCGGAAAGAGCGGTTGGCATCGCCTCGGCGCCGGGGGGCGGCGGCTATTGGGTTCTGTGGTCTGACGGCGAGGTTGACGCCTACGGGAGTGCTCCGCTTCTCGGCTCGGCGAGTTTCGGCGGCCACCGCTTCACCGCGATCGCCTCGACGACGGACGGTCCCGGATATTGGGTTGTCTCCGCGACCGGCCGGGTCTTCCCCTTCGGAGTTGCCTGGGGAGAGCCAGTTTCCGGCGGAATTGTGATCCACGGACCGGTCGTCGGGATCGCCGGCGCACCCGACGGAGCGGGGTACTGGTTGATCGGTCGCAATGGCGCCGTGCGCGCGTACGGATCGGCGCGGGTTACTTCCGACTTCCCGAACCCCCCCGGACTTGGCCGCGCCGTCGCGATCGCGTCGTCGTCGTAGCGGCGGCTCGCGCCTAGCGCTCGCTCGCCGAGCAGCTTCAGCGCCGATGATCCTCGAGTTCGTCGAGGATCGCGTCGGGGACATCAAGGTCGCCAGCGCCAACCCCGACGCGGATTCCTGGTCGGTACTCGCCGTGGAAATCCGAGCCACCGGTGGGAACGAGCCCGTGTGAGCGCGCGAGTTCGACAAGTTGGGCATGCGTCTTTTCGTCGTAGGTCGCGTAGTACGCCTCCAACCCGGCAAGCCCCATTTCCGCGAGCTCGTCGACGAGCAAAGCGAGGCGGGCAAACTCTTTTCCGCTCGACAACGGGTGTGCGAGGGCGACGACGCCTCCGTCTTGTCTCGCCGCGTCGATCACGCGACCAGGTGGGAGCGGCGTGCGCGCGACGTACGCGGGTCGGCCGTCCCCAAGCCAGCGGTCGAAGGCGTCCTCGATCGAGTTCGCCATGCCGCGCCGGACGAGAACTGCGGCGAAGTGGGGACGGCCGACGACCTCGCCTTTCGCCTCCGCGGTGGCATCGTCGAGCGAGACGGCCATCCCGAGCTCGCCGAGGCGTTCATCGATCGCTCGATTGCGCTCGTCCCGATCTCGTCTGACCACCTGTAGCAGTTCGTCGAACGAGCGCGACGTCTCGTCGACGAAATAGCACAGCAAATGAAGCGAGATCGTCCTGTGGGTGCAGGAGACCTCGCAACCAGGAACGAATCGCATTCCGATCGACTCGGCTCGTCCTCGCGCAGCGGCGAGCCCGAAGCACCCGTCGTGGTCCGTGAGCGCAATCGCCCGACAACCTGCTTGTTTCGCCAAGTCGACGACGCGCTCTGGGGGCTCACTCCCATCCGAGCAGGTCGAATGGGTGTGGAGATCGATCATCCGGGCACGATACTGAGAGACCCCGCTCCGACGAGGTGAAACGGCTCGATGGCAGAATGACCTCAATGCGGGAAGCTTGCGGCGTCTTCGGCGTGTTCGCTCCGGGACGCGAAGTGGCTCCGCTCGTCTACGACGGCCTTTTCTCACTGCAACACCGCGGCCAGGAGTCCGCCGGAATGGCGGTGAGCGACCGCGAGACCGTGACGGTCGTGAAGGACATGGGCCTCGTGGCGTCGGTGTTCAGCCCCCGAGCCCTCGCGTCACTGCAGGGTTCGATCGGGCTTGGTCACGTCCGTTACTCGACGATGGGCAAGAGCGATTGGCGCAATGCGCAGCCGATCTACCGGTCCTTTGGCGCGGCGGGCTTCGCGCTCGGTCACAACGGGAACCTGACGAACGTCCCCGAACTCGAAGAACGAGCGGGGATGATCCCCGGTCTCGCGCCCTCAGACAGCGACTTGATGGGAGAGCTGATCGCGAACGAGCTGCCGGTGGACGACCTCTCGGAGGAGCCCGTCAATCTCGAGGACGCGCTGATGCGGGTTCTCCCCCGACTTGAGGGTGCGTTCTCCATCGGTTGCCTCGACGTGGCGCGTCTTTATGCGGCGCGGGATCCGAATGGTTTTCGTCCACTCTGCCTCGGCAGACTCACCGACGAGCGAGGCGAGACGACGGGGTGGGTCGTGTCCTCGGAAAGCCCTGGCCTTGCCACGGTCGGCGCGACCTTCGAAAGGGAGATCGAGCCCGGAGAACTCGTCATCATCGACGACGACGGTGTGCATTCGCTGCGGCCGTTCGACGAGCAGCGGGTCGAGCCGCGGCTATGTGTTTTCGAGTTCGTCTACTTCGCACGTCCGGACGCGATCCTTTTGAGTAAGGAGGTCCACGCGGCGCGGCGACGAATGGGCGAGCAGCTCTACCTCGAATCGCCAGCCGACGTCGATGTCGTGATCGGCGTCCCCGACTCGGGGGTGCCCGCCGCCGAGGGCTTCGCCTTGCGAAGCGGGATCCCGTTCGGACACGGCCTCGTGAAGAACCGCTACATCGGTCGAACCTTCATCACCCCGACGAAGGCGGCGCGAGAAGATGCTGTGCGACGCAAGCTCAATCCGTTGCGAGAGAGCGTGGAAGGTAAGCGGCTCGTCGTGATCGACGACTCGATCGTGCGCGGTACGACGACTCGCCAGATCGTGGCGTTGCTTCGCGCTGCCGGCGCACGCGAAGTGCACCTTCGAATCTCGTCGCCGCCGTTCAGGTGGCCGTGCTTTTACGGGATCGACACCCCGCGCCGGGAGGAATTGCTCGCGGCGATGCTCGGCACCGAAGAGATCGCCGGTCACCTCGGCGCGGATTCGGTCGCCTACCTCTCTTTGGAGGGCATGTTCTCGGCGATCGGGGCGTCGGGCGACGAGCTCTGCTCCGCGTGTCTTACCGGCCAGTACCCAACGTCTGTTCCCGTCGGCGAAGAGGTCGCGGTCGGCTCTCGCTGAAGTTTCGAAACCGATGGCAGGGCGGCGAGGGATCGTACGCGCGACCCGGTAGGGCATTCGGGGCTCCGAACACGTTCCTAAAGCTCCATTTCGGCCGCGTAACTGGTGTTGGCCGCCCAACTGGGGCAGGATCGAGGAAGTATCAGTGGTCGGGACCGGCGTCGATCCGGTGACCTCGCGCTTTTCAGGCGCGCGCTCTGCCAACTGAGCTACCCGACCCCGTCGATTTACACCGACGTCGCCAGCCTTTCGATGGTCCGAACCGAATGGTCGGTATTCGGATCCCGAATGAGGCCGGTTGGCGGACCTGACGGGATTTGAACCCGCGACCTCCGGCTTGACAGGCCGGCGTGCACTCCGAGCTGCACCACAGGTCCTCGACTGTGCGCCCCGATCTGTCGGACGGAACGAGGATCACACGATCCTACGCGCGCCCGAGCAGCGTCTTCCCCGGTGATTCGAGTGACTGCGGTGCGTTTTCGTCCGAGCGATGAGAACGCGACGTATCCGAATGAACGCGCGCCGAACATCACAGAGCCTGTGATGGCTCCTTGGCGATCGCGGACCGTCGCCTCAGCGGAGGCAAAGTGGGCGGGGGCTTTCGTGGTGGAGGAAGCTCGGCCAAGAGTTCGGCGGTTGCACTCGCCACCTTGTGCACAGCTCTTTCGAATGCGTCAGATGCGCCAAGCGTTGGTGTTCGCAAGCCTCCAACCTTGCGAACGTACTGCCGCGCCGCTGCCTCGACCTCTTCGTTCGTCGCCTCGGGTTGCAAACCACGCAAGGTCGTGATGTTCCGACACATAAATTCCACGCTAGGTCGTCGCTCACTCGGGTCGACATGCGCGGCTCACGACTTGGTCCGCTAAATGGGGCCAAGCCCACGTTGTACCCCCAATAAGTGTGGATTGGAACCGACTTGAGGGATGGCTCCAGAGGACCGATGAGTTGCGCCGCCTCATCGAAAGCCCGGCTCAAGGCCATGAAAGTCCCAGTCCAAGGCGAGACAAGGATCTCAGCCCCGGTCCCAACCTTGATTGGAAACCAGTTGCGAGCCGCGAAACAACACGACGGTCATGACGAGAGCTACCAGTGACTACTCATCGCTACACCACCTCACCCCTGCCCAAGTGGTTGCGGTTACCGCACTCGCGACTGGCGCGACGCATCGGCAGGCGGCTGATGCTGCTGGCGTCCACCGGATTACGGTCACCCGATGGACGTCGCATCACCCCGAGTTCATTGCAGAACTGAACCGGCTGCGGGCAGACGCCATAGCCGAGACATCGACTCAGATCGCGGAGCTGACCCGCCGGGCGCTCGAAGTCGTGACGGAAGCTGTAGACGGCGGGGACTCTGACGCTGCCTTTCGATGGCTCAAGCTCGTCCCCTTTGCAGGCGTGACCGAACCTCTGCCTGGACCCATGGAATCGACCGCGGTTGTGGAGATGGTTCGTCAAGCGATGCCATCTGAACTCTTGGAGATGCTGAAGCGTCCCGACGAGCGATCGACCCAAGAGGCCGAGAAGCTGATCGCGGATCGGTTGGGGCCTGGGACCGACATCTGAGGGGTAGCGCGGAGAGATGCTCCGTTCTGGCCGGTTGATAATCGGTCGATTACACCCCCCGGCTACAGCCCGGACGTAGCGTCTGTCGAGCGGCCGTCGCGGTCGAGTCGCACGAGAGAGAGCGGGTGACCTCGCGGAATGAATAATGAGCCGACGAACGTCGTCCAGCTCGTTCCAGCAGGGAAAATCCGCTGTTACATCACCGGAAAGCTCCGACCCGACAAGCCCGAAGAACACGTTCGGCAGAGATGGGCGCGAAGCCTGGTCGAAGAGTACGGCTACGACCCCGCGGATATCGAGGTGGAGTTTCGCATCAAGATCGGTTCGGCCCGAGGCGGCATCGACCTAGCCGTCTTTCATCCGGGCGATGCACACAAACAGGAAAACGTGTACATCGCAATAGAGGCAAAGCGACCGGAAGTAAAGCCGACCGACCGCGCTGAAGGCGTCGGACAGCTGAAGAGCTACATGTCAGCGTGCTCTCGGTGCCGCCACGGTATTTGGGTCGCCTCGGAGAAGATGGCCTTCCGCCGTCTCGAAGACGGGACTATCGAAGACGACATCGATATCCCTCGATTCGGATACGACGAACCTGTCGTACCTCAGTTCGGAGATTTGGTCCCAGCTCTCGATCTGAAGGCGACGTTGCATCGTTGCCACAACTACGTCTACGCGAACCAGGGGCTCCAAAAGGCGGAGGCGTTTCACGAGCTGGTGAAGTTGATCTTTGCGAAAGTGTACGACGAGACGGAGAGTTCGGGCCCACTTCGGTTCTACGTTCGCGCTGAAGAACGGCGCTCTACAGCGGGACAGCGGCGTCTAGCCGAAGAGCGAATCGGCCCGTTGTTTGATGCAGTGAAGCATCGTTACCCATACATCTTTCCGTCCGAAGACAAGATTGACCTAAACGGGAAAGTGCTCGCGTACATCGTCGCGGAGCTTCAGCGGTACTCGCTGCTCGGCACCCAGACCGACGTTAAGGGTGCCGCTTACGAGGAATTGGTTGGCGCGAATCTTCGGGGAGATCGGGGGGAGTATTTCACCCCACGGAACGTCTGCGATATGACGATCCGGATGGTGTTCGCGTTATTCGCGCGACGGAACATGACCAGCATCCGCATCCTCGACACGTGTTGCGGAACAGGCGGGTTCTTGGTGTCTGCCATAAATAATCTTCGGCTGTTTCTGTTCCAGCGCGAGGAGAACAAGGGAGGAAGCCCGGAGGCCATCGAGGCGCGCGTACACGATGGACTACGCGAACTGGCGACACGCAATATCTTCGGCATAGACATCAATCCGTTCTTGGTTCAGACGTGCCAGATGAATCTCGTCATGCATGGCGACGGATCTGCGCACGTCTATCAAGCGGACTCACTCGCACTACCTGGTGAATGGGCTGACCACGAGGCCGCAGCGAACGCAGGTCATGGCACGTTCGATGTAGTCGTGACGAATCCACCGTTCGGCAGTGAGGCCATAGTTGACGATCCTCACATTCTTGAGCACTACGAATTGGCGAGAGCTGGAAGTCGAGAGGTCCGTGGCACCATGCCGCCAGAACAGCTGTTCGTTGAAGCGGCGTGGAAGTTCCTCAAGCCGGGCGGCATCTTGGCGATCGTGCTGCCCGACAGTATCTTGAACAACCCGAGTCTTGAGTTCATTCGTCGGTGGTTACTAAATCGAACGCGAGTTATCGCGTCCATTGACTTGCCGAAAGAGACGTTCGCCGACAGTGGAGGCGTTCCAAACCCGAGCGTTCTCATGGTTCAGCGGCTGACGCGCGACGAGATGAAACTAGCTGAGGCCAACGCTATCGATCCGAATCAAATATTCATGGCGATACCTAAGACCGCTGGCCGTGACAAGCGCGGGAATCCCATCTATTACCGGACTCCAGAGGGGCTCGAAGTCTTGGATGAGAACCTAGAACCAACGATTGATGACGACCTCCCACTCGTCGCAAATGAGTTTGTCGAATGGGCTAAAGGTTCGGTTTGAGTCCCGCGGAACTAGCCGTACGGTCCGCGCAGGGCGGAAATTCTTTCCGTGTGAGTTCGGACGTAGTTACCAAAACCGAAGGTCTTCGGTTCGACGCCAGCTTCTACAATCCGAAATTACTCTCAGCGTTTGACGCGCTCGAAAAAAGCGGTATGACGCTTGTGAACGTCGCGGATGTTGTTGACCGAGTGTTCATGCCGAATCGCTTCAAGCGCAACTATGTCGAGCGGGCATATGGCCTTCCCTTCCTCCAGGGGAGTCACATCGTCCAGTACGACCCCGACGACATCAAGTACCTGTCCCTAGCAACACACGCGCTTGAACCCGTGGTCATTCGGGAGGGATGGATTCTGCTCACCCGTTCGGGTACCGCCGGGCGCGTGGCGATAGTCCCAGGTCAATGGGACGGCTGGGCGGCATCCGAACACATATTCCGCCTCGTTCCAGGTTCCGACCCTGATTGTCCGACCGGTTACCTCGCGACTTTTCTGGCGTCTTCGCTAGGCCGCGTTCAACTCGTTGCCCAGATATATGGAGCCGTGGTGGATGAGTTGACGGAAGAGCAGGTCCGCCGAATACGCGTTCCGCTTCCGACCAATCCCAGGCAGCGCGAGGCCGTTCAAGAAATAGACGCTCTTGCGATGCAAGGGGTCGCCGAGCGTTCCGGGAGCGTCGGGCTGCATCGCGAGGCAGCTTCGAAGATGAACTCCTTGCTCGAGGTGTCGGGAGAGGCTTATAGGACTCCTCGGTCGTTCAGCGTCAACTCGGAACGAATCGCGGTGACGCCCAAAATTCGGCTCGATGCGGGTTACTTCGAAGAAAGAGCGGACGAAGCTCTTAACACGCTTGAAGCGACCGGCATGGAGATCTCAACAGTTGGCGAGCTTGCCGAACGGGTTTTCCTGCCGAACAGGTTCAAGCGGTATTACGTCGACAGCGAGCATGGTGTGCCTTTTCTCAGAGGGGCGAACGTCGTTGAGTTCCGACCCGATGATGTCATGTACCTGTCGAACTCGGTTCATCAAAATCTGGACGCATTGACTATCCACGAAGGCTGGATTCTGATCACGCGATCTGGGACCGTCGGACGTGTAGCGGTCGTCTCGGCTGAGTGGGAGGGATGGACCGCGACCGAGGACGCGATCAGGATCGTCAGCTCAAGTCGTTGTGACTCGCACTATCTCGGCACATTTCTCGCGTCGCCGCTCGGCAAGATCCAACTTACCCGCCAGGTGTTCGGGGCCGTCGTCGATCACCTCACCGAAGATCACGTTCGCAGCGTCAAAGTTCCTCTGCCGAAAACGAATTTGGAACGCGAACGAGTTGGGTTGGTCACCCGCCTCGCGGTCGAGGCGGCACATCTTCGTGCGCACGCGGTTCGAGTGTTTGATCGCGCCGAAAAGGAACTGTCGCAGTTGGTAGGAGTTGCTACACCCCGAAGCGGGCGGCAGCCCGAGGGCGACTCGAACGCTGCCGGACGAAGTCGATGAGTGTCTTTAGGTCGCCGGGCGGTCTACACCGAGGCGGAAAGGTAATCCGGACCGCCGGGGTCTCGATCGAAGGGCGCTGGGACGGGAGCCCGGACCGACGCTGTCCCGGCTCGCATAAGACGGCCCTTTCCAGGCGGGGTCAGGGTCGGGATACGCGAGCCGTAGATACGATTGCAATGTGCCCCTCGGACGCCTCCCGCGTGGTTCGTGCTGAGCCTCCCTCCCGGTAAGCAGGGTGTTCTGCCCAGCCAGCTCCTGCGCGAAGCGATCTCAGATCGGGTCATCCATGGCGGCGAGTACGACGTCCCAATTTCGAACGTCCAGCCCGCGAGCCTTGACCTGACGCTCGATGACATCGCATATCGAATTCGTTGCAGCTTCTTGGCCGGTAGGGACACGGTCGAGCGGCGCGTCAAGGATTACATCATTGATGTCGTGCGGCTCGATCGAGAGGGCGTTGTCCTAGAGACAAACCGCCCGTATCTGATCCCGCTACGAGAGCGTCTTGCCCTGCCGCCCGGCCTAAGCGGCAAGGCAAACCCCAAAAGTTCGATTGGGCGGCTCGACGTATTCACGCGAGTCATAACGGACCACAGTTATCGGTTCGACGAGATCGAGAGTGGTTACGAGGGTCGGCTCTACCTCGAAGTAGTTCCGCTGTCGTTCCCAATCCGGGTCAAGGAGGGGTTGTCTCTGAACCAGTTGAGACTCGTCGTTGGCCGACCGGAAATGCCAGACGACGAGGTCCGCGAATTCCACCAGGCAGAGCCCCTTCTATACCGTGACGGCCGGGCAGTCCCCGTGGATCAGCTCGCGTTGTCGAATGGTCTGTTGTTGGGTCTCGATTTACGCGGGGGCCGTTCGGGGTACGTCGGGTATCGGTCACGCGAACACGCGCCTCTCGTGGATCTAACGAAGGGCGAGAGGGCTGACCCCGGCCTCTTCTGGCAGCCAGTCCAACGCGAGCAGCATGACCGCATCGTGCTCACCGAGAGCAAGTTCTACCTGCTGATGTCAAATGAAGCGGTATCGATCCCTCCGATGCTCGCGTCGGAGATGACCGCGTATGACCCAACGGGAGGCGAGCTGAGGACGCACTACGCGGGGTTCTTTGATCCCGGGTTTGGGTATGACGCAACCGGCAGCTTCAGAGGCTCGCGTGCCGCGCTGGAGGTGCGAGCGCACGAAGTCCCGTTCATGATCGAGCATGGGCAACACGTCTGCAAGCTGACGTTTGAGCGAATGCTTCAGCGTCCGGACTCGCTTTACGGGGAGTCAATCGGGTCGTCGTACCAAGAGCAGTCCGACACTCTCAGCAAGTACTTTGCACGTCTAGAAAGCCAGCAGACCCCACCTCCAAACTCAGCGCCCACAGCGGTGGACGAAAATCAGCTTGTGTTGCCTATTGGCCTGCTTTGACGTCTGGTGGTGTGACTGAGGGAGACGGTCCTCCGCAGCCGGACCAATGCCAAACGAAAGACGATCTCAACCGGGTCCATCACAACCGAGCCGACGACATCTGGTACGAGTGCAGATATGACGACTCCCTCGGGCGGTTCACCTGGGTGATCCTTCCTCCGGGTGACCTCGCTCACCCCTAATTCCCCAGTGGCGGTATCAACAAACCTTTCGAATTGAAGTTCGCGTTGCTCTCGCCGTGTCTCATCGGGGCCATCGGCGCTCTGCGAACCGCGCCTCTGATGCGCAAAGTAAACCATACGGTGCCGTTCAATCCTTGATACCGTTTCGGTGATGGGAGAGGATCGAAGCTTCTCGCCGCGAGATGTCCAGGACACGGCGGGGCTGTCGCCTCGGCAGATGAACGATTGGGCACGCGCGTGGGGCGCTGCCCCACGATCGGAAAAATGGGACTGGCTGGAGGCGCTACTCAGCCTCCGAAGTGTTCACGATTGCGATTTGCTCCCAACTCAAGAGCAGATTCGGTTTCTCGGTGGAAAGCCTGAGATGGGTTCAGGCGATGATGGGCGGCTTGTCCGGCTTTCTCTTCTTGGATCGCGCCATCGAAATCATGTGCACAACGGGGCTCGCCGCGTGGTTCATGACAGATTGCCATTCCACGATTGTTCTGGGATCAGAAATCGACTTCGCCGATTCCTGGCGGAAGGGTGAGTACGGGGTGCGCGGGCCAGCGGGTACTGAAGCTTTCGCCTTCCTCTATCTCAACCGGCTTATCAATCTGATGCACGAGGTAAAGGGGCTACCGGTACCCGGGCCTGACGAAGAGCGTCACCCATGGTTCCGGTTCGAACCTCACCAGAGCGAAGTAGGTCTCCTCGAAATGATTCGCAGTGGCAATTACAGCCGCATTGAAGTGACAGCCCGTGATGGAACCATCGATCGGATAAAGACAACCGCGAATCTCGGGAACGTGGCTGATCAGATTGACAGCATCCTTCGCGAGCATAAATACCAGACGGTTTCAGTGGCGATGAAAGACGGCCGGGTTGTCAATGTGATCCAGGAAATCAGTCAAAAGCCGACAAGCGGTCACGCAGCCGCCAGGACCGAACGTGGTTAACCCCCGTCTGCTTCACCAGTGCTCGACGAGCCAGAGGATGCGCCCCAGCTTTTCAAGCACCCAGTTGGTCAAACTGATCCGGCCACGGGAAGCACCTGAGCCAGGACGTGAGAGGGCGGCGTTGTTTCCGCGCTTGCGAGGTCCAGGTGCTCTCATCGGACAAAACACGGCAACTAGTAGGCCCCAGTTGTCCACTGAGCGATGAAGAGTTAGCTCTGTTGAGCGACCAGCTTTATATCATCGCCAACACGGCACTCGACCTAATGGTGGCTAACCGCGATGAGCCACCTTCGCGTCCCGAGGTGGAACGACTCCAATGATTTGGGCCGACGCGAAAGCTCGCCATGCGTGCATGTTCGTGCGACAGCCATGAGCACAGCAGTGATTTACCTTCGGGTTAGCACGCTTGAACAAGTTGGCAATTTCTCGCTGGACACTCAGGAGCGTGCTTGCGTGAATTATTGCGAGCGTGCAGGAATCGAGATTGATCGGATCTTTCGCGACGAAGGTGAATCCGCAAAAACTGCCAATCGGACCCAACTCCAAGCGATGCTCAACTACTGCGCGCACGAGCGGCAACGCCGAGATATCAAGGCTGTCGTTACGTACCGTGTTGATCGTCTTGCGCGCAACGTTGGCGATCACGCCATGATCAGAGCTTCTCTATTGAAAATCGGAATTCAGATTCGCTCGGCCACCGAGACCTTCGATGATTCACCCGCTGGAATGCTTTCTGAAAACATGATGGCGGTCATTGCGCAGTTCGATAACGACGTTAGAGCGGCAAGGACAGTTGCTGGGATGAAAGAGGGACTTTCCAGAGGGCGATGGCAGTGGAAAGCTCCGATTGGTTATCTGAAGCGCGACCGCAACTCCCAGCAAAGCCTCGTGCCCGATCCTGTATTGGCACCATTGGTCAGGCTCGCCTTTGAGCGAAACGCGTCTCGCATGATGCCAAGGCACGAAGTACTCGAGGAGGTGACCCTCCTTGGTTTAGTGACGTGCCGCGGAAAACCGATGTCCCTCCAATCCTTCGGGTACATGCTGCGAAATCCCCTCTACATGGGTCGAATCGTCAAGAAAGAGTGGGGAATCGATTGCGTAGGTGACTTCGAGCCGTTGGTCAGCGCGGAATTATTCGAGTCAGTGCAAGTGATCGCGCGGGGACGCGACGGGAATGGGGGATCTCGATGCCGGGATCACCCCGACTTCCCACTTCGCCGGATCATCAGATGCGGCAGGTGCGGGCGTCCGTTGACAGCGAGCTGGTCTCGGGGACGAAGCAGGCGCTATCCGTACTACCGCTGCCCAACGAAAGGTTGTCGTGCGGTGAGCGTCCGGAAAGAGCATCTTGAGAACGAATTCGTGGTACAGCTGGGAGCCCACTCGGTCGGGCCGGAGGTGTCTCGGTTGTTTTCGGCCGTAGTAGAGGATGCGTGGACCGTCCGAACTAAGGAAACTCAATCGCAGCAAATGCGATTCGCATCGCGAATTAGCGACCTCGAAAGGAAGCAGGACAAGCTGGTGGACGCGTACCTCGACGGGCGGGGCATCGACCAAAGCACCTATGAACAGCAATCGCGGCGATTCGATCTTGAGAAGAAAGACCTCCAATCTCAACTCGATCGCGCTCGCCTCCCGAAGATCGACCTAAACCAAACTGTCGCCTTCGCCGCGAGCCTCCTTCAAGACTTGCCAGGTTGTTGGAACCGCCTGAATTGGCAGCAAAAGCCGCATTTCGCGCGAGCTATCTACCCAAACGGGCTTACCTTCGAGAATGGGTCTATTGGAACCAGGCAAACTTCCTGGCTGCTAACTCAAATCTGTGCCGAAGCAAGTGGAGAGCTGGATTTGGTACCCCCAACGGGATTCGAACCCGTGTTTCCGCCTTGAAAGGGCGATGTCCTGGGCCACTGGACGATGGGGGCGGCGAGCAACTGCAGCGGAGACTACATATGAAACAAATTCGGGATTCGAGGCGAGTGACGCGTGGCGAGCGACGTCATTCGGGATCCTGTTTCGGTGCGGGAGTTCCGTCCCATCGAAGATCTCCCGGTGGCTCTCCCCACGGGTCCTCCGGCGCGAGGCCGTCTGCGCTCCCGGCGTACGGTGGCAGCAGGGGTGAGAGTGCGTCGACGAGCTCCGAGGCGAGGTACGTGAGGTAGCCGTAGGCGAGCCATTCCCCATAACGCGGGTCGTCGGTGCGCGGCTCGCTCCAGGTTTCTTCGACCCCGAGCGCAGTCCCGTAGACGAGCCGGAGCTCGGTGACCGCGCCGAGCCACGCTTCGGCCTCCGCGTTGCTCAGTCGATCTGCGTCCGCTGTCTCCTCGAGGATTTCGAGCGCGCGCCGGTGGTGACCGAGTATCTCCTCGCGCTGGGATTCCTCGAATTTGGACTGCGCCTCCACGTCGGTCGGGTATGCGGTCGGGAGCAGTCGACGCAACTCGTCGGGCGCTGGAGCGGAGGGATCATCGACTGGCGAGAGGAGGTCGCGAAGTTGCGCCGTGACCGAGCGGAGGATCGCCCGTTCCCCCGCGGAGAGCCTGAGGGTGAGTCCACCGTCAGCGGTCACGAGGATCGGCGGACGCGGGGACTGGCTCACGACGCCTGCTCGATGGTCGCCCAGAGCCCATGGCGGTGCAGCCGCCCGGCGTCGTATTCGGCGCGCTCGCGTGGTCCCGACGAGACAACGGCTCGACCTTTGTGGTGGACGTCGAGCATCAGGCGGTTCGCCGTTTCGAACGAGTATCCGAAAAGTTTCTGGAAGACGTAGGTGACGTAGCTCATCAAGTTGACGGGGTCGTTCCACACGACGACAAGCCACGGTCGATCGGGAGACACATCTTCTCGCGTCGTCACCTCTTCGACGACGTTCGGAGCGGCGACGGGGCTCACACTCGCCGTCCTCCTCCCGGCGTCAACGACCCGTCATGTCGCGACGGCGATGGGTGCAGGCTCCGATTCCGCCACCATGCGCACTTTGTCCGAAGTCACCGGCTCAGGGTGACGATGGAGGGTCAGATAAAAGGTGATCGCGGCGATCCACGCCGCGGTCGCTCCTGCCAGGTGGAACTCGATGACGACAGCGGAGTCGTGCAGGAAGTACTGGGTGTAACCGAGCGTCCCTTGGACGAAGAGCACTTCGAGCATCGTTCGAGCCGCGCGCTGAGTTCGACTGGGTGCTCTCGCTACGTGGAGAGCAAACAGCGACGCCAGGGTGCACCCGATCAAGAACAGCGCGATCGTCGAATGGAGTTCCGCGATGTCCCTGAACGCGATCGGGATCCGCTTCGCGCCTTTCCCGCCAGCGTGTGGACCAGAACCGGTCACCATCGTCCCCGCCAATATGAGGACGCTGAGCGTGCCGACGAGCAGCCGTGAGAGCCAGACGACCTCGTCACGCACGACGGCGACGCGACGAGTCGCGTGGGTGCGCGAGAGGTGGAACATGACGAGCGCGACCGCGAGCACGAAGAGGGTCAGCGCGAAGTGCAGCGCGACGAGGTAGGGGTTGAGCTTCGTGAGGACGACGATCCCCCCGAGCACGATCTGCGCGATGAGGCCAGCGAGGAGCGCACCGCCGAGGCCGATCAGGTCGCGACGCCTCGGCCTCATCGCGACCGCCGACAGGAACGCCGCGATCGTGACGACTGAGACCGCGACCGTGACGACCCGGTTCGTGAACTCAACGAGCGGGTGGAACGAAGCGGGGGAGACGAGGTGGCCGCGGAAGCATTCGGGCCAGTCTGCGCAGCCGAGGCCCGACCCCGTGAGACGCACCGCACCGCCAGTGACGACCAAAAGCGCATAACAGACGACTGTGGCGAGCGCGAGGGCACGTACCGTCCTCTCGTCGCCGAGGCGCGCGATCGTGCGACGCGCGAGGGAGTGAGAGATATGCGGATCCGCGTGGATGTCGGCGGTCGTCACCGGCGCGTCACCGGCGTCGGGGAGCCTCGAATCGATACCCGACGCCCCGGATCGTCGTGATCAAGCGCGGCTGCGAAGGATCGACCTCGATGTGCGAGCGGAGTCGCTTGATGTGCACGTCGAGCGTCTTTGTATCCCCGACGTAGTCCTCTCCCCACACTCGCGCGATGAGCGAATCGCGCGGCACCACCCGACCGGAGTTCGCGAGCAACTGCTCGAGCAGCTCAAACTCTTTGAGGGGAAGCGCGACCTCCTTGCCGCGCACGGTGCACTCGTGACGGTCGAGGTCGAGGGAAACCTCGCCGACCTCGAGGACCTGAGTCGTGTGCGGGCCAAGACGCTTCGTCGGAGTCGTCTGGGAGTCGTGATTCGCCGCGGAACGCGCGTGCGTCGGGGTACCGGGAGACCTCCGCAGCACCGCTCGCATGCGAGAGACCAGCTCCCGCAGCCGATACGGCTTCGCGACGTAGTCGTCCGCGCCGACCTCGAGGCCGACGACCGTGTCGATCTCGGTTGTCTTCGCGGTGACCATGATGATCGGCACGGTCGACTTGCCGCGGATGACGCGGCAGACGTCGAGGCCGGAGATCCTCGGCAACATGATGTCGAGAAGGACGAGGTCGAACTCGCCCTCGTCGAATAACTGGATCGCTTCAGCGCCGTCGCGTGCGACGGTGATCGCGAAGCCTTCACGCTCGAGCCCGACGACAAGCGCGTCAACGAAGGATTCCTCGTCTTCTGCGAGGAGCACGTTTACGAACTCGGTAGCCGTGGGCTCGATCGTCGCGAGATCGGGGTTCGTCATGATTCACCTCGACCTTGGACTGGAAGTCGGATCGTGAATGTCGATCCCTCACCCTCTCGGGACTCGACCTGCACCGTACCGTGGTGATTCTGCGCGACGTGGCGGACGATCGAAAGTCCGAGTCCCGTCCCCCCAGTTTGGCGGCTGCGCCCGTGATCGACGCGATAGAAGCGCTCGAAGATCCGCTCGAGGTCCCTAGCGGGGATCCCAGTTCCTTTGTCGGCGACGACGAGAATCACCTCGTCGTTCTCGGTCCGGCCCGAGAACTCGACGATCCCGCCGTCGTAGGAGAATTTCACCGCGTTCTCGAGCAGGTTGTAGAGCGCCGAGGTGATCTGGCGTCGATCTCCGATCACGGCGACGGGTGGCGTCGGCTCGTCAAGCTTGATCTCGATCGAGCGTTGTTCGGCGGCTGCGCGGACGCGCTCCGCCGCCTCGGCCATCACGAGATTGATGAGGACGGGCTCCCTCGGCCGTGACTCCTCGGACTCGATACGCGACAAGTCGAGCAGGTCGTCGATGATGCGTGAGATACGGAACGCCTCGTCGTGGATTCGCTGCGCGAGTCGACGGGAAACCTCCGGCTCGCTCTCGTTGAGCAGTGTCTCTGACAACAGCCCGAGCGCTCCCATCGGAGTCTTCAATTCGTGGCTCACGTTGGCGACGAAGTCGCGACGGACGTCTTCGAGGCGCCGGCGATCTGAGACGTCGTCGATCACCGCCATCACCCCGAGCACGCGCTGGCCGTTGTCGATGCTCTCGGTCCGGACCGAAAGCGTTCGGCGCGGGGGGCCGTAGAGCTCGAGGGTGCGTTCTTCCGACGCGCCCGGCCCCGTCGCGGCGAGCAGTTCGTCCACCGCCTGGGCCGCGAGCGCGTCGGCGTGGCGGCTACCCATCAACGTCAAGGCGCGCGTGTTGCGGAATACCGGCTCGCCATGCTCGTCGCAGATGATGACGGCTTGCGGAAGCGCATCGAGTGCCCTCCGCAACCGGATCGCCTCCGAACTCGACTCGGCGACGGCCTCTGCGGCGCGGTCGGTCGCGCGTTCCACGTAAACGAGCGTGTCCTCCACCCGCCCGGGGTCGTGGGGCAGCGGGTCTGCGCCGAGCCGGTCGCCAAGGGCGACGAGGCGCTGCTTCAGCGATCGGACCCCTCGTCGGCTCCCGATCGCGTAGGTGAAGACGAGGAGGACGACGACGACCCCCGCGGCGATGCCGACACCCAGGGCCGGAACTTTGAGCGCAGCGATCACGAGCGCCACGTGCGGACCAGCACGCTTCCAGCATGGCAGGTCAGACGAGGCGTTCAGATCGGGGTCGGGAGCAGTAGGCGCACCCGGCGGGTCGTTCTGTACCGTCTGCGCCGCGTCGGAACGCGGAGCTGCCGCTTGTGACGTCCTTCGTCGGGCCGGCCCGACCTGTCCATCCCGACCGCGCTGCGCGGTCGTCGAGAACGGGGAGGTCGTGGTGGCCGTCGTGCAACTTTTCTCGATCCATCGGATAATCGGGTCCGGTGTCTCGCTAAATCCGGACTCGGGCGCGCTCCCTGGTAGCGGGACTTTGCAGAGCCTCGTGAACGGGATCGCCTTCTGGGCGCTGCTCGCCGCGCTGGCGGGCCTCATCATTGGCGCCGCGACCTGGGCGCTCGGCGCTCACACCAACAACTACCAGAACGCGACGACCGGACGACGGGCGGTGCTCGTGTGCGCGGCATCAGCGCTCGTCATCGGCGCGGCGCCGACGTTGCTCAACTTCTTGTTCCACGCCGGACAGAGCCTCCACTGAGCGCGTTGAGCGTCATCCTCGCATCGGTCGGTCACGGGCCCGTCCACCCGGCGGCGGGACTTTTCTCGTTCGGGCTCTCCGCTTTCGTGAACGCATTTTTGGGAGGGCTCTCGCGGTGGGTCGAATCCGGAACGTCGGTTCTCATCTCCGCGTTCGGTCACGTGCTCACGGCGACGACGAAGGTGCCGTTCGGAACGGGCTTCTTTTCGGAGTTCGACGTCGTGGCGAAGATCGGCGCGCTATTGGCAGGGCCGTTCCTGTTGTTAGCGGTCGTGCACGCGATCATCCGCCAGGACCTGGGTGTCTTATGGAAAGCGGTCTTCTTGCGGCTCCCCCTCGCGTTGGTATTCGGGGGGATCGCAGTCGCGCTTGTCGCACAAGCACTCGCGATCACTGACTCGTTGAGCGCGGCAATGTTGGACGTCGCAGGGAGCTCGGCGCGAGAAGAGATCGCCTTCCTCGCCGCCGCCTTCGCTCCAGGCGGGATCGCGTTCGCGGGATTCCTTGGCCTGTTGCTCGCGCTGATGGCGGCGGTCGTCGCGTTCGTGTTGTGGGTCGAGCTCGTAATCCGTTCCGCGGCGATCGCCGTCGCAACGCTGTTCATCCCGATCGCGCTCTCGGGGCTCGTGTGGTCTGCCACGTCACACTGGGCGCGCCGAGTCGGTGAGACCCTCGCCGCGTTGATCGTCTCGAAGCTCGTCATCGCCGGAGTGCTCGCACTGGCCGCGATTTCGCTTGCTCCCGGGAACGGGCTCGCCGGAACGATCCAGGCGATCGCGTTGTTGCTGCTCGCCTGCTTGGCACCGTTCTCGTTGCTGCGTTTGGTGCCGATCGTCGAAGCCGGCGCGATCGCGCACTTCGAAGGGATGTCGCGACGCGCGCACCGATCCGCGCACGATGCTGTGGCCACGTCGCTCGGGCTGATCGACGTACCGCAGGAATCGGTGACGAAGGTCTCGCACGACGCCGTCACGTCGCTTCCGGGCATCGACCTAGCCGATCCTTCGCTCGAGGCAGAAGCGGCAGACATCCGGTCGCATTTCCCGATCGTTCCCGTCGACTCATCGACTCCGCGCGCGACAGACACGCGGCCGAGCGATCGGGAACAAACGGAATGAGTGAGATCCGCGAGCGCTTCGTCTTCGGCCCACGGGACCGGCGCGGACTCATCGCCGGCGCCAGGGCGGCTCAGCTCCTCATCGTCGCCGCGGGACTCGTCCTCGCGCTCGCGGCGTTACATCTCGTACGCGGCGCGGCGCGAGCACCGATCGCGATCGCGCTCGTCGTCGTGGCCATCGCCGCGGCGACGTGGCCGGTCGGCGGGCGGACGCTAGAGGAGTGGATCCCGGTCGTCTTCGGGTTTGCGACGAAAACGCTCGTGCGCGCGAATCGCTCGGTTGTCGGGGTCGCCATGAGCACCCGTCACGCGCCGAAGCCGTCGATCTTCGAATGCTTCGAGATCGCCGCAATCGAGCCTTCGTCTGGTCCCGCGATCGGGGTTCTTGTCGACACGAAGTCCGGCACCGCCAGCGCGCTCGTCGAGCTCGGGGGTGAGTCTTATGGTCTCTTGAGCGAATCGGAGCGGATGCGCCGCGTCGATGGGTGGGCTGGGGTCCTCGCAGGAGGCGCGAGGGACGCCGGCGCTATCCACCGCCTCCAGTGGATCGAGCGCACCGTGCCCGACGTCTCGGATGCCCTGCGCAGCCACCTCGAACGATCGCTCGACGCGTCGTCGGACGCACAGCCGCCGCCGCTCGCGGTCCGTTCGTACCGGGAATTCCTCGCGGAAGAGACGCGTGCGGCGCTCACGCACGAGTGTCACGTCGCGATCTCGGTGAGGGTGCCGAAAGGTCGCGCCTTCAGGATCGCAGCGCCGACGTCTGCTTCTTCTTCGTGGACGACGCGGCTCACCGACGAGGTCACGGTTCTCGCCGAACGATGCCGTCGCGCCGGCGTCCCGGTGCGCGGCGTGCTCTCGCCTTCGGGTCTCGAAGCGGTCATTCGTCGCGGTTTCGACGCGCTCGCGACCGCGGCGAGCCCTTCTCGGCCGTGGCCGGTCGGCGTGGAGGCGACTTGGTCGGCGATCCGGACCGACGGTCTGTGGCACGTGACCTTCTGGGTCGCCGAGTGGCCGCGTCACGGCGTTGGGAGCGATTTCCTCCTTCCCCTGCTTGTCGGTGTACGCGGACGACGGACGGTTTCGCTCGTCATGGCTCCGGTGCCGCCGCTGCGGGCGATCAAGCGCGCCGAACACGCGCGGACCTCTCGCGTCGCCGACGCCGAGCTGCGCCGTCGACACGGTTTTGCCCACACCGCGCGCTCGAGGAGCGAGGACGAGTCCGTCGTCCGACGCGAGTCGGAGCTCGCGGCGGGACACGCGGCGTTCCGATTCTCGGCCTACGTGACGGTGTCGGCCGCAGAGCGCGACGACCTCGAACGCTCGTGTCGGGAGGTCGTGCACGCCGCTTCCTTGTCAGGACTCGACTTGCGACGGCTCTACGGAGACCAGGCGGCGGCGATCTGTTTCGCACTGCCGTGCGGTAGGGGCCGTTCGTGAAGATTCCGGCGCACGAGGCGACGACCGCTCAGCTCGGCTCGGTTTATCCCTGTGTCGCCACTCGCACTTTGCCCGCTGACGCCGTACTCGTCGGGCGCGACGTCTTCGGAGGGCTGTTCGTCCACGACCCGTTCTTGTTGTACGCAGCGGGCGAGCTCACCAATCCGAACGTCGTCGTTCTCGGACAGATCGGCAAGGGCAAGAGCGCCTTCGTGAAGAGCTACTTGTTCCGGCAGGCCGCGCTCGGCCGGCGCGTCGTCGTGCTCGATCCGAAAGGAGAGTACGAAGCGTTCGCGCGCGCCCTCGGCGCAACCTCCATCGCGCTCCGACCGGGAGCAGGCCTGCGCCTCAATCCGCTCGACGGAGTCGCTCGCGACGACCACCCGGCGACGGAAGAGACGCTGGCGCTCGCCGCGGAGCTCGCGGCGGCCTGTCTTTGTAGGGCGCTTTTGCCGACCGAGCACACAGCGATCGAATTCGCGCTCACCGCGGCGTCGAGAAGCCGTCGGTGCCCGACGCTCGGTGCCGTCGTGGCCGCGTTGTTCGACCCAGAGCATGAATCGGCGCGCGAGATCGGCTGTCACGTCGACGACCTCCGCCGCGACGGAAGGGAAGTCGCGCACGAACTACGGCGCTTCATTTCCGGCGAGTTCGCCGGGATGTTCGATGGCGAGACGTCTTCAGGGGTCGACCTGCACGCGCCAGTTGTCGTGCTCGACCTGGCCTCCGTCTACCACTCTTCCGCGCTCGGCGCCGTGATGACGTGCGTGACATCGGCGATGTACGGCGCGTGGCGGTCATCGACGCGGGCGAAGACCTTGTTCGTCGTCGACGAAGCGTGGGCGATCCTGCAAAACACCGGCGCGACTCGGTTCCTGCAGGCTTCGCTCAAGCTCGCACGCGCCCGTGGCGTCGCAAACCTCCTCGTCGTACACCGCGTGTCCGACTTTTCCGCCTCGGGTTCGGAGGGAAGCGCCACCGCTCGGATCGCGGAAGGTCTCCTTTCTGATTGCGAGACGCTCGTGTGCTTCGCGCAGGCCGATTCCGAGCTCGACTCGACCCAACGCCTCTTCGACCTCTCTGACGCAGAAACGAAGCTTCTTGCGCGCTTGCGCAGAGGGGTCGCGCTCTGGCGGGTCGCCGGTCGCCCGTACCTCGTCGAGCACCGGCTGTCGTCGATCGAATGTCAGATCGTCGACACAGATTCCGCGCTCGTCGGCCGGGATACGCGGACTTCGTGATCAGCGCGGGCCGTCGAGCTCGGAATCGTCCTCCAACCTTGCAGCCCTTCGATCTCCGCACAGAACGGCGGGTGGTCATCGTCGGGGTGGTCATCGTCGTCGCGGCCGCGGTCATTTGGCTCTCTGCGGGTCTGGCGTCTCTGCTGTCAGGACACGGCTTTCACGACGTCGAGCCGAGGGCGGCGATCGGCACCCTCTTCGGCGTCGTCGCGCACCCCGGGGCGCCGGCGCGTGCATTTCCTAGCCCGATGCGGCGAGACGTCCCGGCCGCGCCGGTGTTCTGGCTTGTCGTCGCCAGCATCGCGGTCGCGATTACTGCTGTTTGCCTCTCTTTGAAGCGTTCTATGACGCGCAAGCGACCTGCGAAAGCGCGCCGAACTCCGCCCTCGGGCTGGGCTCGGCCGTCGGACCTCGCCCCGGTCGTCGTCCAAAGACCGACGCGAGGTCGCCTCGTCGTCGGCCGGTGCGGACGCTCGCTCGTCGCCACAGAGCCCGGACACTCCCTCCTCGTCGTCGGCCCGACGCAATCAGGCAAGACCACGGGTCTCGCGATCCCGGCGATCCTCGAATGGGATGGTCCGGTCGTCGCAACGAGCGTCAAGACCGATCTCGTCACGTCGACCGCCGCGGATCGGGCGCGACTCGGCGCCGTCGCGATCTACGACCCGCTCGGCGTGTCCGGCTCTGCGCGAGCATCTTGGTCGCCGCTTGTCGCCGCGACGACCTTCCTCGGCGCGAGACGCGTTGCCGCTTCGCTGTGCTCGGTTCAGCGCGAGAGCGGCCGCTCGCCCGAGGACGCGGCGTTCTGGGGATCACTCGGAGAAAAGCTGCTGGCGCCCTTGCTTTTCGCGGCTGCCACCGACGGCAGATCGATGCGCGACGTCGTGTCCTGGGTAGATACCGGCGAGGTCGCAGAGGTCCTCGACGTGCTAGAGCGCACAGGTGACTTCGACGCCTTGCGATGTGCTCGGGCGAGCTTCGGACGCGAGGAGCGTCAGCTCGCTTCGGTGTACGCGACGACCGAGGCGGCGATCTCGGCCTTCGGTGACCCGCTCGTCGATGCGCAAGACGGCGCGATCTCTATCGACGTCCGAAGCTTGAGTGCGAGAGCGTCCGACACCTGTTACCTCGTCGCCCCGGCGCACGAACAAGAGCGGCTCCGACCAGTGTTCGTCGCGCTGTTGAGGGAGATCCTCGACGAGGCATTCACGGCCGCGGCTCGGAGGGGAAGGCTCGATCCACCGCTGCTCGTTGTCCTCGACGAAGCGGCGAACATCGCACCAGTCTCGAATCTCGACGCGCTGGCATCGACCGCTTCCTCGCACGGGATCCAGCTCGTCACGGTCTGGCAGGACTTCGCCCAGATCGCAGCACGATACGGGGGGCGAGCCGCGACGGTAGTGAACAACCACCGGGCGAAGCTCATCTTTCCGGGAGTCTCCGACCCTGACACCTTGGAGCAATTCTCCAAGTTGATTGGGGACGATTCGATCACGATTGAAAGCGTGACGACCGACGCCCTGGGCGCGGTTTCCTCGACGCGAAGCGAGAACGAGCGCCGGCTCGTGTCAGCGGCGGATCTCCGCACGCTCGAATCTGGTGAAGCGATTCTGCTTTACGGGCGACTTCCCCCCGTCCGAGTCGCGCTGCGAATGCGGGCTCGCGCGCGGCGTGGTCGGTTTGGCATTTCCACGCGCACCGTCGGCTCCGAACGGGGGTGACGGGAGAGCGCTTCGAGCCTGTGATCGTCGAGGTCCGTCGAACTGGTCAGGTCTTCTCGGCCGCCCAACGGAGCGCGAGCGTTCCGCGTCGCCTTGGATTCGCTTCGGCTGAATCCCGAGCGCGAGCCCGTTCACGAACTCTTCACTTTGAAGACAGCCGAAATGCGGGGGAACGTCACCTGGAAGTGGGTTCCCGTTAACCCGACACCTCTAACTTCGCAACAGATGGAGCCGATATGGCCATCGGAAATGCGTCGCGTCGGGTCTGCTGGGGATGCGGCCCGAGAACTACTGAAACGGGAGGTTTTGCCTTGGCAGGCCTGAAGAATGCGAATCAGCATGGATGCCGTCGGTTCGTACTCGGTCTCGGTGCGGTTTTCGGCGCGGTAGCGCTCGTCACCGCTCTGGGAGCCGCAGCAGGCGCGTCAGCTTCTCCGCGCCGGATCCACCACAGCGGCTCATCTGTCACGCTCAACGGGGCGGGATCGACTTTCGACCAACCTTTCTTTACCCGCGCGTTCTACGTCTACAACCAGATGAACCCCAGTGTCACCATCAACTACGCCTCGATCGGGAGTGGCGGCGGCGAAGGACAGTTCGAGAAGGGCACCGTGAACTTCGGTGCGACGGACGTACCAATGCTCCCAGCCGACCTCGCCCTTGTGCCGACGAGCGCGGGCGCGGTCCTTCAGGTACCGGTCGACCTCGGCGGCGTGGCAATTGCATACAACCTTCCCAAGGTCCCGCAGGGTTTGCACATCACGCCCAAAGTGCTGGCCGCCATTTTCTTAGGTGGGATCACGAAGTGGAATAACAAGCAATTGCAAAAGCTCAACCCGAAGGCCCATCTCCCGAACATGCCAATCACGATCGCGCACCGTGCTGACGGCAGTGGGACCACCTACATCTTCACGAACTACCTGGCCGAGATTTCGCCTCAGTGGTTGAACACGGTCGGGACGTCGAAGTCGGTCTCCTGGCCGGTTGGCGTCGGCGGACAGGGGAACGAGGGTGTCGCGGGCATCGTCGACGACACCCCTGGCGCGATTGGCTACATCGAGCTCGCCTACGCCTTGCAGGCCAAGCTCAAGTACTTTGCGGTAGAAAATCCGGCCGGCCAATTCGTGACGCCCTCGAAGGCGTCAGTAGCCGACGAGGCATCGTTGAAGGGTCACGTTTCGGCGTCCAACTTCTCGATCACGGATCTTCCGTTTACTAAGGGCGAACTTAAGGTCGCCGAAAAGGCATACCCGATCTCCGGATACAGCTGGGTCGTCCTGCTCGAGAACCAGACAAACCAGACGACCGGCTCTGCCCTCGTCAACATGCTCTCTTGGCTGACCTCGTCATCTGGGCAGAAAGCTGCCGGGGCGCTCGACTACGTGCCCTTGCCCGCGGTTATTCAGCAGCTCGCAAAGACCACCCTCGCGAAGGCCGTAGGTCCGGGCGGCGTGAAGCTCCTTGGTAGTTAGCAGAACGAGCGACTGACGCGTGGCGATAGCCATTCGTACCCAGGAGGCGACTCGGCGACCAGCAAGACGCCGAGTCGCCTCCGACGCGCTCTACCGTTCGGCGCTGATTTTTGGAGCCCTGATCTTCGTTGCGGTGCTGGTGGCCTTTGTCGTCGATCTGATCATCCAGGCCCGTCCGGCGTTTGCCCACTTCGGGTTCGCGTTCATCTGGGGAAGGCAGTGGAACCCGGTGACCGTGCACTACGGGGCGTTGCCGTTCATTATCGGCACGCTCGAGACGACGGCAATCGCATTGGTGTTGGCCATCTTGTTTGGAATGGGCGCGGCGATCGCCCTCGCCTATCTGCTTCCGGGGTGGCTGCGGGTGACTCTCGGCTCCGCCGTCGAGCTTCTTGCCGCGATTCCTTCAGTGATCTACGGCCTTTGGGGCCTGCTGGTTGTCGCCCCATGGGCGCGCACGATCATCGAGCCGGCGGTCGCGACGATTTTCGGACACTCGGGCCCGGGAAGTGGCCCTGAAATCGGCGTCGGGTTGCTCCTCGCCGGACTTGTGCTCTTCGTGATGGTGCTGCCAACGATGGTCGCCATCTCGCGAGATGTTCTTGCCGCCGTCTCAGTGGAACAGCGGGAAGGGGCGATCGCCCTCGGAGCAACACGCTGGCAAGTGATCTCCCGCGTCGTAGTGCCCTCGGCGAGAGCGGGACTGCTCGGCGCGGTGTCGCTTTCGATGGGCAGGGCCCTCGGAGAGACGATCGCGGTGACGATGGTGATCGGGAACACTCCTCAGATCCCGCACTCACTATTCGCCGGCGCCTCGACGATGGCCTCAGTCATCGCGAACCAGTTCACCGAGGCCACGGAACCGTTCCACCTCTCCGCTCTTGTTGCCGTCGGTGTTCTGCTGCTCGTCATCTCAGTCCTCGTCAATTCCCTGGCGCGACTGCTCGTTCGATCGATTGGTCGCTCGCGAAGCGGGATTGCAGTCGCATGAGCGTGATGAGTCTCGATCCGATCCTCACTCGGCGCGCCGAGGTTCAGCGCGTTGCAGCTCGATCGCTACGGCGCCGTCAGCTCACTTCGCGCGTCACGTTGATCGCGTGTCTTGCCTGCATTTTGGTCGCCTTGGTGCCTCTCGTTGCCATCGTTGGCTACGTGGTCGAGCGCGGAATTGCCGCGTGGTCGGTCGCCTTCTTCAGTCACCTGCCGACGCCGGCTGGCATTCCCGGCGGCGGGATCGAGAACTCGATCATCGGTTCCCTGATAATTGACGCCGTCGCCATTGCCGGTGCGTTGCCTGTCGGCCTCGTTACAGGAATTTTCCTTGCCGAGTCGAATTCGCGTACCGCCGCGGGGGTTCGCTTCGCTGCCGACGTGCTATCCGGCGTGCCGTCGATCACCGTGGCGATCTTCGCCTACGGGATTCTCGTCGTTACGCTGCACCACTTCTCGGGCTTCGCGGCGAGCTTCGCGATCGGTTTCATCATGCTCCCGGTCATAATCCGCGCCTCAGAGACGGCGATCCGCACCGTACCGAAGGAACTTCCCGAAGCCGCGCTCTCTCTCGGCGCGCGCAAGTCCGGTATCGCGCGGAAAGTCGTCATCCCAACGGCGCTACCGGGACTCGTGACAGGCGTGCTCCTAGCGATCGCCCGCGGGGCCGGTGAGTCGGCCCCACTGCTGTTCACGGCCATCGGCAGTCAATACCTGAGCGTCTCGCTGTTCGGTCCTATGGCCGCGCTGCCGCTTACGATCTACCAAGACGGCATCCAGGCCTATCCGGACATTCAGCGGACGGCATGGGGGACCGGCCTCGCACTGTTGCTGTTTATCCTGTTGCTTTCTATCTCGAGCCGGGTGGTGACCGGTTGGATGGGGAGGAAACGCAAGTGAGCGACGAGCGAACGAGCGATCAGGCCCTGCTGCCGACCGTTACCGTGACGCCGCGAGATGCTCCCGCGAAGGAGGCCGTTCGTTCGATCATGGATCTGGAGGACGTCTCGGTCACCTTCTCCGGGCGTCCGGCCGTCCGCGACGTTTCCTTCGGTGTGGACGAGGGCCAGGTCACCGCGCTCATCGGGCCGTCGGGGTCCGGAAAGACAACCCTGTTGCGGGTGCTCAACCGAATGCACGACACCGAACCGTCGGCGAAAGTAACCGGGTCGGTCCAGCTCGACGGGGTCGACATTTACGGCGGTGCGCTCCATCCGACTCTCGTGCGGTCGCGGGTCGGCATGGTCTTTCAAAAACCCAACCCGTTTCCGACGATGAGCATCTATCAAAACGTTGTGTCCGGTCTTCGCTTCAACGGAGTTCGGGACAAGTCGCTCCTCAGGGAGGCGGCTGAGTCGGCGCTCATAGCCGCGGCGTTGTGGGACGAGGTGCGCGATCGCCTAAACGCGAGCGCCGCGACCCTCTCCGGCGGACAGCAACAGCGGGTGTGCATCGCTCGGGCACTCGCGGTCGAACCTGAGGTCCTCCTGATGGACGAACCCACGTCTGCGCTCGACCCGGTCGCGACACGTCGCATTGAAGACCTGGTTGGGGAGCTCAAGGACCGGGTATCGATCGTGATCGTCACCCACAACATGCAGCAAGCAGCGCGAGTTTCCGACAAGTGCGCGTTCCTCTTGATGGCGGAAGACCGTGCGGGAGAGCTGATCGAGTTCGGCCCGACCAAGGAACTATTCACGTCACCCCGCGACCCGCGGACCGAGGACTACGTCAACGGCCGCTTCGGTTGACGTAGGTCGGGCGGCGATCGCCGCCTTGGCAGTGGAATACGCCCGAAGCAGACGACGCGTCGAGTCCTTCGGCCCCCGCCGCTTTGGTCATGCACCAGTCAGGACACCGAGCCTTTGCAGCAAGTCTTCGATCCGAACCCCGATTTCGTCGCGAACCGGCCGAATCGCCGCGACCGACATTCCCGCGGGATCTTCGAGCACCCAGTCCTCGTAGCGCTTCCCGGGAAATATCGGGCAGGCATCACCGCAGCCCATGGTGACTACGACGTCAGCCGCCTGCACAAATTCCTCGGTCCATGGCTTTGGGAACTCCTGGGAGATGTCGATACCCACTTCGGCCATCGCGGCAATCGCCGCCGGATTCACCCCAACGCCGGGCTCGGAGCCACCTGACCACGCGATCGCCCTGTCGCCCGCCAGCTTCGAGAACCAACCGATTGCCATTTGTGATCGCCCGGCGTTGTGCACGCAGAGGAACAGCACCGCCGGAGGTTGGTCTTTGGAAGGAGCCTCGACCCGAGCGAGTGCCTTCAAGCGTTGCTTCGCGAATCGCTCGGCGAAGGCAACTTGGATCCACTTCGCGCACGTTCGCGTCGCGAACTCGTCGAAGCTCGACTCCAAGAACAACTCGATCGTTTCCTTGTTGAATACTCCCTTGAACTCGGATTGCAAATAGCCCGCTGCTTGACGCATCGCGAGGCGCGAATCGTCGTCTAGTTCTTCGACATATTCGGGCATGGGTCGCCCCTCCGCCGCGGAACCTGACCCTCTTCTATACTCGTTCAGTGCTTATTGAGTCAATTTCGACTGAGCAGTTGACAAGACGGGCGGCATTGCATGCCGCGCTTGGCGATCCGCATCGACTGGCGATCGTTGAACAGCTGACGATCTCTGACCGGTCGCCATCTGAACTCGCTCGAATGCTGAGCATCGATTCGAACCTGCTCGCGCATCACCTGGCAGTCCTTCAGGATGTGGAACTCCTCGAGCGAGTGGCGTCCCAAGGCGATCACCGCCGCCGATACGTGCGACTCGTCGCGTCGGCGTTGTCGGATATGAATTTCGACGAACGAAGGCGGCCCGAGCGGTTGGTCTTTGTTTGCACCGAGAACGTTGCCCGTTCACAACTCGCCTCGGCTCTCTGGAACCAATTTGGGCTCAGCGTGAGATCTAGCAGCGGCGGTACCCATCCAGGAAAATGCATCCATCCGGAGACTTTGAAGGCGGCGAAACGTCGTGGGCTTGATCTTCGAGACTCGCGTCCCCGGCCGGTCCCGGCGACAACGAGAGATGATCTCGTTGTAACGGTATGTGACAAGGCTCACGAGTGGCTTTCCTCGAGGGGCGAGGCACGTCACGTTCATTGGTCCGTAGCCGATCCGGTTGCAAGAAATGATCCAGGAGCGTTCGACGCTGCGGCGGATTGTTTGGCCGAGCGCATCGAGTCGCTCGTGGTTGCCCTTCGGTTGCGCCGGCCCGATCAGTAGTTGGCGAGGCTCCGCCCGGCCGCCGCGATTCCGTCTACTTGGGGCAAGACCTCCCGCTCGAGACCGAGTTCGTAGCCGACCCACGTGTCGAGCGCACCGACGCGTCGGACCGGCGCGTCAAGGCTCTCGAAGCATTGGTCCGAGACGAACGCCGCCACCTCGGCTCCAAAGCCCGAAGTCACGATGTCTTCGTGCACGACGAGACAGCGCGCCGTCTTGTTCACCGACTCGGCGATCGTCTCCTGGTCGTACGGCGCCAGCGTGCGCAGGTCGATCACCTCGACCTCGATCCCCTCCTCGGCGAGTTTGTCTGTTGCGAGAAGCGAGCGATGCACCGTCGCACCCCAGGTGACGATCGTGAGGTCATTTCCTGAGCGTCGGGTCGCCGCCTTGCCAAGCGGAATCACGTATTCGGGCGGCGGGAAGGGATCGATCGTGTAGCGCTGACGAAGCAGGCCCTTGTGCTCGAGGAACATCACCGGGTCTTCGCAACGAAACGCAGCACGCATCAGGCCCGCGACGTCGCGGGCGCGAGAGGGGTAGATGACGATCAGGCCGGGGATGTGCGTGAAGATCGACTCTCCGCTCTGGGAGTGCCAGATCGCGCCCCCGCTCAGGTAACCGCCGATCGCAGTGCGAATGACCATCGGCAGATTGAACGACCCGTTCGAGCGCCACCTCGTAGTCGCGGCTTCCGAGCGCAGCTGCTGCATCGCCGTCCAGATGTAATCGAAGAACTGAATCTCGGGCGCAGGCCGCAACCCGCGCAGCGCCTGGCCGATGCCGCGGCCGATGATGTTCGCCTCGGCGAGCGGGGTGTTGTAGCAGCGGTCGGCACCGAAGGTGCGCTGGAGGCCCGCCGTCAGCCCGAACACGCCTCCGAGTCCTTCGAGGTCCTCCTCTTTGGCGTCGGCGACGTCCTCTCCGAAGACGCGGATGCGCTCGTCGCGTGCCATCAACTCGTGGAGGGTGCGCCGTATCGCCTCGCCGTACAAGACGGGTTCGCCGTCTTCTGTAGGCGCTGAGGGCTCAGGGATCTCCGGCAACACGACGAGCTGCTCCATCACCGTCTTCGGATCGGGCTTGTCTGCCGCCACCGCCTCTTGTCCGGCCTCGGCGACGAGCGCGTGCACCTCGGCGCGGATCCGTTCGTCGAGGGCGGGAGAGAGGATGCCCGCGGTGATGAGTTCGTCGCGAAAGCGCCGGATCGGGTCGCCTTCCAAGTCGAGCTCGATCGCGTGGCGGTCGCGGTACTTCGCCTGGTTGTCGGAGGAGGAATGCGATCCGAGGCGGATGACCTTGCCGTGAATCAGCGCCGGGCCCTCACCCGCCCGCACCCGGTCGATCGCCTGGGCACCCTTTTCACGGACCTCGAAGTAGTCGCAGCCCTCGACGCGGACGACTTCGAGGTCCGGGAAGCCCGAGACGAGTTCGGAGATCGGGCCCGGGGACTGGTCGGCGACCGGGACCGAGATCGCGTAGCCGTTGTCCTCGACCACATAGACGACTGGCAGTCGCAGACGACACGCCGTGTTGAGGCTCTCCCAGAACTCGCCCTCGGAGGTCGCCCCGTCTCCGAGCGAGACGTAGACGACTTCGTCGGAATAGGCGCGGAGTCCCTCGATGCCACGTCCGACGATGTAGCGGCCGCCTTCCGCACAGCCGATCGCTGGGAGACACTGGCTCCCCGTCGGGCTCGACTGGGTCGCGATGTTCAAGCGCTTGTCGCCCCAGTGGGAAGGCATCTGGCGTCCGCCGGACGCCGGGTCGTCAGCGGCACCGACGGCCTGGTAGAGGACGTCGCGTGGTCTCACGCCGAGGGCGAGGACGAGCGCCAGGTCCCGGTAGTAGGGGAAGAACCAGTCGTACGCGGGGCGCAGCGACCGGGCGAGCCCGATGAGCAGGACCTCGTGTCCCTCGCCCGAGATGTGGAAGTACGACCGCCCTTGTTTGTGCATGATGAGCTGGCGTTCGTCGGTCGCGCGCGAAAGACACGCCAATCGGTAGTCGGCGAGTGCCTCTTGGGCTGCGACCCCGCGCCACATCGCCGGGGCGCCGGCGGTCGTGACCGTGGTGAACGCCTCGGTGAGGACCGCGTCGGGGTCCGAGCCGTGCCGCATCGACATCGTCATCGATTCGCCACTCCTCCTCCTCCCGCCGAGGTGCCGGGCCACCCACCGCCTTGTGGCCCGTCAGTGGCCGTCGGACACCTTACTGACGCCGTTCGGGCACCAGTGGGCCGAAGGGCTGTATCCGGCGGGTCCCCCCCGCCGCGTAGCATGGTCCTGGAAGGAAGGAGGGCCCGTGGTCCCAGCCGTGCTCGCTGACATCTTCGGGCCCGACGGCCTCATCATCATCGCGGTCGTCGTGGTCGTCCTGCTGTTCGGCGGAAGCCAGCTCCCGAAGCTCGCTCGCGGCCTCGGCTCTGCTTCGCATGAGTTCAAAAAGGGTCTCTCCGAGGGCGAGCAGACCTCGAAGGCCGCAGAACCTCAGTCGACGACCGAGGCGGGCAAGGAGTCGGGCTCCTGACCTGAGCGCGCCGCGCAACCGGCGATGAGGGAGAACAAGGACTCAGCCGACGAAGCCGCCGCGCCCCCACAGCGACGGAGGGTCCCGTTCCTCGCCCACCAATTCGGCGAATACGTCGTCGCGATCGCGCTCATCGCCGTCGGCTTCCACGCAAGCGGAGGCGCGCAGGTCTCACTCGTCACCGCGGGGTTCCTCCTCGCGGCGCTGAACCTCCTCACCTCGGGCCCGCTCGGTGCGGTCGGAGTGCTGAGCCGTCGAGCGCACCACGCCGGCGACCTCGTCATCGCCGTGGCCCTGATCGCGCTTCCGATCGTCTTCTCCTCCCACCTCCACGCGCTCGGCATCGCGTTGAGCGAAGCGGTCGCGGCGCTCGTCGTGTGGATGGAGCGCTCGACGAGCTACGCCGAGACGCCACGATCGTCGAAGCGGGAAGACGATGCTGCAACCTCGGGACCCTCGGCCGCGCAGGCGGCGGGCGCGGCGGCCGCCGCGCTCACTCCGGAGGCGACGAAGGCTGCGAAGGTCGCCGCCCACCGCCTCGGGCTCGTCGCCGGGGTCACCCGGCGGGTCGTGCGCGACCGTCGAGGAGAGACGGACGCGAAGACGAGCTGATCCGTCTCGTGCAAGCGGCTGTGCTCTCGCGACAAGGACTTTTCTCCGGCTGGCCTCGAACTTCGCGGCATCACTAGTGTCGGGTCGTGCCCTCCGCAGGACCGCCGAGCCCGAGTCCTTCGCGCCCGTCTGTCCCGAAGAAGTCCGTCGCGCGAAGGGCGCTCATCCCCGTCGGCTTGCTGCTCGGCGCGCTCATCCTCGGTGGATGCAAGGTGCCGACCTTCGGCGCGTTTCGCGGCGCGACGGTGCAGGGCCACGACGAGTTCAAGTTGTGGTTCGGGATGGCGGTCGCTGGACTCGCGGTCGCCGTCATCGTCTGGGCGTTGATCTTCTGGTCGATCGCGGTGTACAGGAAGAAAAAGAACGACAACGCGCCGCCGAAGCAGTTCAACGAGCATGTGCCGCTCGAGGTCATCTACACCACGATCCCGATCATCATCGTCGGGGTGATCTTCTATTTCACGGTGGTCACGGAGAACGCGGTCGACGCGACACCTCAACCCTCCGAAGTCGTCCACGTGCTCGCGTTCCGATGGGGTTGGCAGTTCACGTACGCGAACGCGAACGACGTCTCCCAGCACGTCGTCGTCCGCACCGCAGCGGAGCCGAAGCTGCTCGCCCGGTCTCCGAAGTCGAGCCAATACCCCCAGCTCGTGCTGCCGCTCGGCGAGCGCACGAAGATCGTCCTAACCTCGAACGACGTCGTGCACAGCTTCTACGTGCCGCAATTCAACTTCAGTCGAATGGCCTTGCCGGGGTTCACGAACCGCTTCGAGTTCACCCCAACACGGCTTGGCGTCTACGACGGCCAATGCAACACATACTGCGGTCTGTACCACTCTGAGATGCTGTTCAGCGTGCGCGTCGTGACGAAGTCGGCGTTCGCCTCCTGGCTCAACCAGGAGCAGGCGACACAAGCCGTGCAAGGAGCGGCGTCATGACGCTCGTCGCCGAACGGCCCCAGGTCGCCGCGCCCCAACCCCACGAGCCCGAGCACGGCCCGTCGGGCTTCATGAAGTGGATCACCTCGACGGACCACAAGGTGATCGGCAAGAGCTACTTGATCACCTCGTTCGCCTTCTTCTTGATGGCGGGCGCGATGGCGATGGTCATGCGCACCCAGCTCACCTCGCCGGACTCGACGATCGTCAGCCAGCACACCTTCAACGAGCTGTTCACCATGCACGGCTCGCTGATGCTCTATTTGTTCGCCGGGCCGTTCGCGTTCGGCGGTCTCGCGAACTACATCGTCCCTTTGCAGGTCGGGGCGCCCGACATGGCATTCCCGCGGCTCAACGCCTTGAGCTACTGGTTGTACCTCGGCGGTGGACTGACGATGGTCGCCGGCTTTCTGACGGTCGGCGGCGCGGCGGACTTCGGGTGGGTGGCGTACGCGCCGCTGTCGGACTCGGTGAACTCGCCCGGTGCCGGCCCGGACCTGTGGATCGTCGCGCTCGTGCTCACCGGCTTTTCGGCGATCTTCACCGGCGTCAACATCATCACGACGGTGTTCTATCTGCGCGCCCCCGGACTGACGATGTTCCGGCTGCCGATCTTCACCTGGAACATGGTCGTCACCGCGATCTTGATCCTGATTGCGTTCCCGGTGCTCACCGCGGCGCTCATCATGCTGTGGTGCGACCGCAACATCGGCGCGCACATCTTTTCCGTCCAAGGCGGTGGTGTGCCCGTGTTGTGGCAGAACCTGTTCTGGTTCTTCGGCCATCCCGAGGTCTACATCCTCGCCCTCCCGTACTTCGGAATCGTCACCGACGTGCTTGCGACGTTCTCGCGTAAGCCGGTGTTCGGGTACCGGGGGATGATCTTCGCGACGATCTCGATCGGAGCCTTGTCGACGAGCGTGTGGGCACACCACATGTTCACGACCGGCGTCGTGTTACTGCCGTTCTTCTCCTTGATGTCGTATCTCATCGCGGTCCCGACGGGCGTGAAGTTCTTCAACTGGATCGGCACGATGTGGCGCGGCAAGTTGACCTTCGAGACCCCGATGCTCTTCGCGGTCGGGTTCTTGATCGTGTTCTTGTTCGGCGGCGTCACCGGGATCTTCCTCGCCTCGCCGCCGATCGACTTCGCGACCCACGACACGTACTTCGTCGTCGCCCACTTCCACGAGGTGCTCTTTGGCTCGGCCGTCTTCGGCGGATTCGCGGGGATCTACTACTGGTACCCGAAGATCACCGGGCGGATGCTGAACGATCGTCTCGGCAAGGCGAGCTTCTGGTTCATGTTCATCGGGTTCTGGGTGACCTTCATGCCGCAGTACCTGCTCGGCCTGCACGGCATGCCGAGACGCATCGCCGAGTATTCGGCGGACCGTGGCTGGACGACGCTCAATCGCGTCTCCACGGGCGGCGCGTATCTGTTGTTCATCTCCGTCGCGATCTTGCTCGTCAACTTCTACGTCTCGTGGCGACGGCCGGTGCGGGCTTCGGGTAACCCGTGGGATGCCCAGACGCTCGAGTGGGCGTGCTCGTCGCCGCCGCCGCACCACAACTTCGAGTTCATCCCCCCGATCCGCTCAGAGCGCCCGGTCTGGGACTACAACCACCCGGAGCACACGACGATCCGCCACCATCACCGTCGCCGGCGGGAGGGTGTCTTTTCTGAGGCCTCGGCGATGGTCGACGCCGCGGCGCGACATTCGGGGAACGGCCAGGACGGCGCACCATGAGGGCCGAGGCGATCTTCATGCTCGTGATCGCGATCTTCGGTCTGATCGTTTCCGTCGTGTTCTGGGCAGTTGGACTCGCCGACGTCTACCGCTCGACGACCGGCGGCGGCACGGTGATGCTCGTCGCGGTCGGCCTGCTCGGTCTCGTTCCCGGCTCGTATTACCTGTGGTGGTCGCGCCGAATGACGCCGCGCGCCGAGGACAACCCGAACGCTCTTCAGTCCGACGGTGCAGGCGTCGTGGGTTCGTTCCCGAGCTCGAGCGTGTGGCCCTTCGTTCTCGGATTCGGCTTCGCGATGATCGCCCTCGCCTTCGTCTTCGGCCTTTGGACTGGGGTGTTCGGCGGTGCGGTGCTCGTGACCGCTGTCGCCGGCGTGATCAGCGAGAGCCGACGTGGCGGGACGGTCTAACAAGCGCGCCGTCAGCGGGAGGGCCGAAAACTGCGCTGCCATAAACGGTCGGCGCGATTGACGAACTAGATCAGCCGCTCGCGTGCTGACGGCTGGTAGCGGGGGGGATCCGAGATCTCGTGTCACCCGGTCCGACCCTCCGCGGCATCGTAAGGGTCGTGGGAGGGTCCGATGCCGAGATATATGAGAAGTACGCCGAGGAGCTGACGCGATTCGCCACCGGCATCGTCGGCCCGTTCGAGGCTCCGGACGTCGTCTCTGGAGCCGTCCTCAGGTGCTTGATGTCGAAGGGTTGGCGCCGTGCGGACAACCAGCGCGCGTACTTGTACCGAGCGGTTTTGAACGAAGCGCTGGCGCTTCGAAGAGCGACACTGCGGCGTCGCCGCCGAGAGGCTCTTTTCGCGTCGCCTTTTGTTCCGGCGAGCGATGACGTCGATGAGGCCGTGCTTGCTGCCGTCGGCCGCCTCAGCGTTCGCCAGCGCGCGGTCATCGTCCTCACGTACTGGAACGACCTAGACCCGCTCGCGATCGCTTCGCTACTCGGCGTCGGCGAGGGAACCGTCCGGCGCCACCTCGCCCGGGCGCGTGAACACCTGAGGGAGTACTTGCATGAACGGAACTGACGAATTCGACGGTCGCATTCGGCCGGCTGTCTTCCGGCTCGTCGACTCGGCCCCGCCGCCACCGCCCTTCCCCGACGCGAGCCAGGCGGTCTCGCGACAACGCGCCGCGCGCAAGAGACGTTTGTTCGTCGCGGTTCCGCTCGTCGTCGTAGTTCTCGGATCAGCCGCCGCGGCAGCCATTCCCGCGTTGCAGCAGACCTCGCCTGGGGTGACGCGCCTATTCATCCGCAGCTCGCCGACGGGGGTGCAGATACGCGCCTACCTGGTGACCGGCGGTGGCCTTCCTACCTCCATGCAAGGCGAACTCTCGACCGAAAAGGCGATCGGCGAGCTCTCGGTCGACTCGCCGCCGTTCGCGCCTCGCGGCTTCGCGGCGACGGTTTCGGCCGTCTTCGGGCAGAGAGACGACCGCGCCACTGCGGTTGCCGTCCACACGGGCAGCGACGTCGGCCTCGTGAAAGCGACGTTCGCAAACGGCACGACAGACGAAATGCATCCAGTCGGCGGGTGGGCGATCCTCGGAGCCATCGGCGCGGAAGCTGCCGGGACCGTCGTCGCCTTCGGCTTGAATGGGGAGCGGATCGGGTCTCAGCCGATCCCGGCGCCCACTTCGAGCAGCGGTGGACCGTCCGAGCCCCGCGAGCTGTTCAACCGGGTGACGAACCAAGGCATCGTCGTGATCGGCCACGACCTGAACGGTTACGCGTACCCGTATCTCGCCGACCGCGATGCCGCTCAGCTCGGTATCGAGGGCTACCCGGTCTGTCCGACACAACCAGATCGAGTCGAAGGCGCCGTCGCCGTGGCCGGCGTCCGCGAAGGAGATCCGATGACGGTGCTCATCATCCACGCCGGACGAGGCATAGCCCGCGTGAAAGTGACCTACGCCAACGGCGTCGAGGACGCGATGAACACCGTCTCGGGACAGGCAGTACTCGCGACGCTCGGCACGATCGCCAAGAACGGCCGGCTCGACACCCTCGAGAAAGGGACGATCGAGGGCTTCGACGGGAACGGCCGGTTGCGAACGCGAGTCCCGATCAATCGGTCGGCCGGCGCCGGCTCATGCTTTTGAGCCATGGGTCACGACGACGGGATTCTGAAAAGGCACGCGCGCCGGTTCAACGCTGTCCCCGGCTTGCTATGACATCAGTGCACTGATCGTCGCCTGGGAAGCTCGGCGCGCTTCGGCCCGACCCTGCGAACACGGCGATTCGGACGCGTGCGTCTTAGGAGGTGGACGTGCAAGCCAACTCATTCGCCGGGAATGGGCAGATCCACGAGCTAGCGGACGGAAACCAAATGCCTCGGCTCGGACTCGGGGTCTGGCAGGTTCGGGACGGGAAGGAATGCGTTAACGCGGTGCGATGGGCCCTCGAGATCGGTTACCGCCACATCGATACGGCACAGGCATACGGCAACGAAGAGAGCGTCGGTCAAGCGATCCGCGAAAGTGGTGTGCCGCGCGAGGAGATCTTCGTCACGACGAAGTTCTACCCGGGCCGCAAAGATCCCGTCGCCGAGATGGAAAAGAGCCTTCGTCGGATCGGTGTCGACTTCGTCGATCTGTACCTAGTCCATTGGCCCCAACGCGGTCCCACCTGGGCGTGGCCCGGAATGGAGAAGGCTCATGAACTTGGTTACGCGCGCTCGATCGGCGTTTCCAATTTCGACGTCGGCGAACTTCGATCGGTCCTCGACGTTGCATCGCGGCCACCGGTTGTCAATCAGATCCAGATCAGCCCGTTCGAGTATCGACGCGCACTGATCGCGGCGTGCCGCGATCACCGAGTCGCCGTCGACGCCTACAGCCCTTTAGGAACCGGACGTCATCTGTCGGACACGACGGTCAATCGCGTCGCGGAGCGCGTCGGGCGTACGCCGGCGCAGGTGCTCTTGCGATGGTGTATTCAGCGCGAGCTCATCGTCATTCCGAAATCAACCCACCGCAACCGCATCGCGGAGAACGCACAAGTATTCGACTTCTCGCTCTCTGATCAGGAGATGGGCGAACTCGATGGCTGCGACAGAACCGGAGGGACCGATCGCGCGCTCGAGCGCAAGTGGTGGTAACGCCTCCCTCAGGAACGGATCACAGACGCTTTGATCGGACTCTTGTGAGTTCGGCGAGCGCCTTGCTCTACTGCTTCGGAGGTCGGCGGTTCAGCGAGCGCCGCGAATCGGATCACGAGTACGACGAGCGCGACGAAGAGCACCGCGAACGCGCCGAAGCCCACCGCGGCAGCGACGGTGTTCATCGCTGGTGGCGCAGCCGCACGAGACCTTCTTGCACAACGCTCGCTACGAGCTCGCCCGGCTGGGCGTACAAGAGTCCTCTCGCGAGCCCGCGCGCGCCGTACGCGACGGGACTCGTCTGGTCGTAAAAGAGCCAACGGTCCGCACGGATCGGGCGGTGAAACCACACGCAGTGATCAAGGCTCGCGCCCATGAATCGCTCGTCGTACGGCATCATCCCGTGGCGCTGCAGGATCGTGTCGACGAGGGTGAGATCCGCGGCGAACGTCACGATCGCCGCGTGAACGAGCGGATCGGTCGGGATCACTCCTGTCGCCCGGAACCAGAGCTGTTCGCGTTCTGACCCCTCGCCGTCGCGCCGCCACGGGTACTCGCTCACGAAGCGGACGTCGAGCCCGTACGTGTGGGTGAATGACCGCGGCAGCCCTTCGTCGGTGTCGACGAGTTCCGAAACGGCAACGAGCGTCTCGGGGTCGGGGACCTTGGGGATCGAGTCGCCGTGGGTGAGGCCCTCCTCTTCTTTATGGAACGAGCAGGTCAACGCGAGGATCGTCTCGCCGTGTTGGATTCCCGCCACGTGGCGGGCAGAGAAGGAATGGCCGTCTCTCAGCCGTTCCACTTCGTAGAGGATCGGCAGATGGGGGTCGCCTGGCCTGAGGAAGTAAGCGTGCAGAGAGTGCACCAGCCGGTGCTCGACCGTACGTCCCGCGGCGACGAGCGCTTGGGCCGCCACCTGGCCGCCGAAAACCCGTCGGCGCTCTTCGTCGGGGCTCACGCCGCGGAAGATGTTCACCTCGACCTGCTCTAAGTCGAGCAAATCGATGAGGTGTGCCTTCTGGCCTTCCACGACCAGACGGTACACTTGGGCATCATGCGCCAAGCGATGAAACATCCCGTCGCTTTCGCGGCGAGTACGTCCGTTCGGCCCACTTCCGCCGATTCCTCAGATACTCCTCAGTATCTGTCGTCTCGACTCTTGTCTCTCTTGGTGGGCTGTACCTGTTCTTCCGGGTCTTGCACATCGGCACCGCGACCGATTCGAACTTGCTGGCGACGGCGATCGCGTCTGTCCCCGCGTACTACCTCAACCGCACGTGGGCGTGGGGAAAGAGTGGCCGCTCCCATGTCTTACGCGAGGTCGTCCCCTTCTGGTTGATCACGATCCTCGGAGTGGTGCTTTCAACGACAGCCGTACACTTCGCGGCGGTGGAAGCGAAGAGTCACCACTTGAGCAAGGACGGCGAGACGATTGCTGTCGAGTTCGCCAACTTCTTCACGTACGGCGTGCTGTGGTTCGCGAAGTTCTCGTTCTTCAACCGGGTCCTGTTCAAGGTGAAGCCCGAGGACACCGCTGAAGTCGCGACGCCCACGCGAAGGACAGAGATCGGCGTCGCGATCACGACCGAGGCATCAACCGCTTCAACAGCGGTCGTCGCACCGGCGATCGGGACGTCGACTGCGGCTGTCGAGGAATCGGATCAGCTCAGCGAGGTCGAGCTCGCCTGAATCGCGGCGCCAACGCGTGCCTGACGCGCGGTTCGAGCGCCCACGACAGCATGAGCAGCACCGCAGCCGCGACAACCACCGGGGCGTCTCCCGAGTCGTCGTACCAGGTGCGACCCTCCCGCAACGAGACCGAAGCGACGATGAGGTCGGGCCTACCGAGGGCGCTTTCGTGCGTGACAACTCCGTCGTTCGAAATGACTGCCGAATATCCCGTCGTCGCCGATTGCACGACTGTGCGACCCGTCGAGACCGCCTGAATTCGCGACGCGGCGAGTTCCATCGCGGGAACCTGTGACGTTGCGTAAGACGCGGTATTCGTCTCGACGACGACGAGTTGGCCCCGGGCGTCGACACCGCGCCGTCCGATCTTCGGGAAGAACGTCTCGAAGGAGTTCATAAGCACCAGCCGACCCGCGGGGGTGATCACCACGTTGTCGGAGTGCCCGACGATCACGTCGCGAGGCACCGCGTTGAGGCTCACGACCTTTTCGATGAACGAGCGGAATGGGACGTACTCGCCGAACGGGACGGGGTGGACCTTCTCGATGGAGGTGAGCAAACGCCCTGTCGGCGCGAACGCGACAAGCTCATTTTGAAAACGGGTCCGTCCAACGGGCCACGTCACACCGGCGAGCAACGTCGCGTGGAGCCGTGCCGCGATCTCGGCAAAGTGCCGCGCTCGCAGCGAGCGATTCGGCGGGCCGATCAGGGCGAGCGCGTCCTCGGGGGTCACGACGAGTCGCGGCGCGTCTCGAATGCGTTCGAGCACCGACAGAGTCGCGGGGTAGGCCGCGGTCGGCGACACCTCTGTGGAGCTGACCCCGCGCCTTCCGCCCCCCTGAACCAAAGCGACGACTTCGTGCCCGACGCCGGCACCTCCTCGCGGCGCGAGCGTCGCGAGGAATGTCGCTATGACGACGAGACCGATCGCGGCGATTGCCGTAGCGAGCGGCAAGGCGACGATTCGGATCTGTTGGCGTCGGCGGACCAAGCCGAGGCCTATCGTGGCGAGGGCGGAGCCCAAAAGCGCGGCGGCAGCGACGAGGAGGTAAGGACCACCGACCCTCGCTAGGCCGAGGAACGGCCCGTTCACTTGGCCGAGCGCGACGCCCCCCAAGGGAACGCCGCCGAAGGGGAACGAGTCGCGTGCCGCTTCGAGGAGCGTCATCGCGGCGGCGAATCCGACGAGCCGTCCCACAGTCGGTGCAGCGACAAGGCACGCAATGCCGACGAGGATCGACTCGAAAACGACCAGGATGAGGTAACCCCATCCGGTGAACTCGAACGCCCAGATGGACGCGATCGAGAACTGTCCTAGCCCCGCGAGCAGCCCAACCCCGAACCTCAGGCGCGCCGGTCGATCCGCCGCGGCCACGGCGAGCCCGGCGAGGCCGAGCGGGGCCAAGTACCACAGTCGCTGCGGGGGCAGGGAAAAGGCGATCGCGACGCCGGAGATCAACGACCCGGCGAAAAGCGCCACGGCGCGCCGGCGTGCGCCGCGAGTTCGCGAGCTCACCTCAAGCGGCTAATGAGCCGCTCAGCGGCGTTTCGAGCCGAGGCGATGCACGCCGGGATTCCGATCCCCCCTACCCAGGATCCGGTGAGGACGACTGGGCCGAGCGGTTCGCTGAGTTGGGTGATGCGATCACGCCGGGCGAGGTGGCCGCTCACGTATTGGGGAAACGCCTTCTCGAATCGTTCGACGTGTCTCGCCACTGGCGGGGTATCGAAGCCGAGGATCGTCGCGATCTCGGACGCGACCCGAGTTGCGAGCTCCTCGTCGTCCATTTCGAACGCGCGGTCGTCGCCGTGGCGTCCGACCGACGCACGGATGATCACCTCTCGGTCATCCGCGGGGCGCGGCCACTTCATCGATACGAACGTGAAAGCGGTGCTCAACGCGTCGCCGCGGGGTATCAGGACTCCCGAGCCGCTCAATCGAAAACTTCCCGATGCATCGTCGATCGCGTACGCCAAGGTGATCGTTGCCACCGACGCGTATGGGATCGCACCGAGCTCGGTTGCGAGCGAGGGAGACCGCGTGCGGACGAGTTTTGCGGCCGCCCACGCGGGGAGCGCTACGACGACGCCGTCTGCGGCGAGCTCGTCGGTCGCGGTTGTTATCCGCGTCGAACCGTCATCGGCCCTGTCGAGCCCTGTCGCCGCGGCCGACGAGCGGATCTCGACGCCGCGACGAGCGCACTCGTCCGCTAGACGACCCGTGAGCGTCGACATCCCGCGTGACAGCCCGAGAAACAACGGCAATGCGTCGCTCGAGGTCGGACGCAAGGCGATCGGTCGCAGCGCTCGGATGACGCTCGACTTGCTGGCGATCACGTCCTTGAGGGTCGGAGCGGCTGCGGCGAAGGACAGCTTGCGGGCGTCTCCTGCGTTGATCCCACCGATCAATGGGTCGACGAGGGTCGTGAAGATCTCCGGCCCCAAACGGGGTTCGATCACCTCGGCGATCGTCGGGTCGGAGCGCGACGACCGAGTCCTTCGAAAGGGGTCCGCGCCGAGCCCGATGAGATCGCCGAACGCCCGCAGCACCGAATGCCGAGAGACGATGCCCGATCTCCAAAGGGCGCGCAGGTTTGTCGGCACGCCGAACACGAGTCCTTCGGGAAACGGTCGCACGTCACCCCTCGCGAATACCGATGCCGAGGAGGTCGCCGGCGCGATGAGCTCATCACCGATTCCGAGCGACCCGGCAAGCTTCTCGGCGTCTGGGGTGCGCGTGATGAAGACGTCCGCTCCGGTATCGAGCGGGCGTCCGCGGAACTCCGTCGTGCGGATCAACCCACCAATTGACGGTCGCTCCTCCAAGACAACGACGTCACAAGAGTCCGCGAGCAGATGAGCCGCGGCGAGACCGGATATCCCTCCTCCGACGACGACGATTCGGTGTCTTGCCGGCGAGGCGCCCGACTTCATGTCGCTCGGGAAGGTTTCGGGTCGGCCGCGACGACGAGCCGTGCGAGCGCGGCCGCAATGCGTGCGTCGTCATTCAGCGACGCCGTGCGCGCGAAGGCGAGCCCGAGCTCTTCGGCCCGTTGTTTTGCCTCGATGTCGAGGTCGTAACAGACCTCGAGGTGATCAGAGGTGAAGCCGGCCGGGCACACGACGACGGATTTCGCTCCTTCGGCCGCGAGGTTCGTGAGCTCGTCCAAGATGTCCGGTCCAAGCCACTCATCGCTCGTGCGGCCCGCGCTCTGCCAACCGGTGCGCCAACGGACAAGTTCCGCCGCTTCCGCGACGAGCGCCGCTGTCTCTGTGAGCTCCCCGGCGTACGGGTCTCCTTCGTCCAAAATGCGTGCGGGCAGGCTGTGCGCGGTGAATATGACTTCGACATCGCCGACGCTTCGATCGATCGATCGGATCGCCTCGAGAGTGCGTTCGGAGAGGACGCCGATGAGCGTCGGATTCGCGCCCCAGCGTTCGACGAATCCGCTCGGGACGTCGCGCGCACTCGCTTGGGCGCGCGCCCGCGAGACGTACTCGCCGACGCTCATCGCGGAGTAGTGCGGCGCGAGAACGATGCCCACGATCGCGTCGACGTTGTCGTCTGCCAGCGCGTTCACGGATTGCTCGATCTTTGGCGTTGAATGCTTCGCGCCGTAGCGGACGAGGTAATGACCCGGTGATGAGACCTCGAGCGCGCGCTGAAGCGATTCGACCTGCGCAGTGGTCCGTTCCGCGAGCGGAGAGACACCACCGATTGCGTCGTAACGGCGCTCGAGATCCCCGAGCTGGACAGGGCTGGGCGGGTTTCCGTGTCGGATGTCGGTGTAGAAGGCCTCGACGTCGTCCGGCGTCGCCGGGGTGCCGTAGGCCATCACGACGACGCCGGTCGTCACGTCGCGCTCTCTTCGTGCACGAAGTCGCAGAGCGCCTTCAAGACTCCCGGATCGGTCTCGGGCAAAACGCCGTGGCCGAGGTTGAAGATGTGCCCGGCCGCCGCGCGGGCCTGCGCGAGGACTAGGCGCGCCGATTCCTCGGTCGCGCCGAATCCCGCGAGGCAGATCGCGGGATCGAGGTTTCCTTGCAGGGCGACGGGGATCCCAATTCTTTCCGCCGCCACGTCGAGGGGGACACGCCAGTCGACACCGACGACGTCGGCCCCTGATCGCGCCATGAGGTCGAGAATCTCGCCGGTTCCGACCCCGAAGACGATCCGAGGCACGCCGAAGGGCTCGAGCGCGTCGAGGATGCGGACGGTGGAGGGGAGTACGAAGTGCTCGTAGTCGTGGCGAGAGAGGCTCCCGGCCCAGCTGTCGAACAGCTGGACGGCGGAGGCGCCGGCATCGACTTGTTGGACGAGCGATCCAATCGTGATCTCGGCCAGGCGCTCGGAGAGCGCGAACCACGCCCGTGGATCGGCGTGCATCAGTGCCTTCGCGCGTGAGTGATCTCGGGAGGGACCTCCTTCGATGAGATAGCTGGCGAGGGTGAACGGTGCCCCGGCGAAGCCGATGACGGGGACGTCGAGCTCCTTCGTCACGCCTTTGACCGTCTCGGCGACGAATGCCGCGGCGTCCGGATCGAACCGCCCGATCCGCTCGATGTCCGAGGTGTTCCGCACGGGGCGCGCGACGACCGGGCCTTTCCCGGCGAGGATCTCGACTTCGAGACCGGCTGCTTGGAGGGGGACCATGATGTCGGAGAAGACGATCGCCGCGTCCACTCCGTAGCGACGGACCGGCTGGCAGGTCGCCTCGATGGCGAGCGGCACATCTTTGACCGCCTCCAAGATCGTTCCCGACCCCCTGAGCGCGCGGTATTCGGGGAGCGATCGACCGGCTTGGCGCATGAACCAGACGGGCGTGCGCGAAACATCCTCGCGACGGCACGCGGCGAGGAAGTCGGAGTGCTTTTCGGGCATGCCGACGACGCTATAGCGGGCCGCTCATCGGCGATTTCGACCGGCGATCTCGCCGCGCGCCGTGTGGTGCGAACAGCGGACTCTCGACTAAGAAAGACGCCGTGACGGAGGTGACGGCGCTCGGCACCCCGCCGTCGGCAGCCCCGGTCCATCCTCGTAGGCCGCAACTGCTCGCCGTCGGGGTGATGATCTGGCTCGGGTCCGAGTTCATGTTCTTCTCGGGCCTGTTCGCGGCGTTCTTCACCATTCGCGCCCACGCCGCGGTCTGGCCGCCACCTGGGACGAAGCTCGACACGATCCAGGCCGGGGTCTTCACCTTCGTGCTGCTCGCGTCGAGCCCGACGATGCAACTCGGGGTGTGGGCACAAGAACGCGGCGAAAGGAACAAAGCACGTGCCTGGATCATCACGAGCTTCCTTCTCGGCGCGGCGTTCCTTGCAAACCAGATGTACGAGTGGAAGACGCTCCCGTTCCGCCCGCGGACGAACGCTTACGGATCGCTCTTTTACATCATGTCCGGGTTGCACGGCCTCCACGTCGCCCTCGGACTCGTGGCGATGATCGCGTTGTTGATCCGCATGTCGGGACCTCGCGGCGATATGGGTGAGACGCCCGTCTATCAAGCGGTGAGCTACTACTGGCACTTCGTCGACATCGTCTGGGTCGGTTTGTTCAGTGCGCTCTTCCTCCTCTCCTAGGCGGCGGGGGGCGTCGATCCTTCGCACGGCGGCGCTGCCGGCTGCGATCGTCGCCCTTGCGCTCGTCATCGGGGTTTTCGTCTTCGCCCCGCGTTCACTGCGCGCGCCGCATCGTTCCCCTCGAGTGCAGCTCGCCGAGCAAGCGACGAACGTCACGAACGCCGATCTGCAAGAGGGTCGCACACTTTTTGACGCCAACTGCTCGACCTGTCATGGCTCCTTCGCCCAGGGGAGCGCGCTCGCGCCGAACCTCGAAGGTCTCGGTTCGGCGACGGTCGATCTCTGGGTCTCGAGCGGCTGGATGCCGCTCGCGAATCCGACGAGCCAGCCGCTGCGCAAGCCGGCTTTGTTCACCCGACAGCAGACAAAAGACATCGCGTATTACGTCTCATCGTTGTCACCGGGAGGGCCGTCGATCCCGGACGTGAACTTGAAGGGCGCCAGCGTGAGCAGGGGCTTCAGCCTGTTCGCGTTGAACTGCGCGCCCTGTCACACGATCACCGGCGCCGGCGACGCGCTTTCCAATGGGATCACCGCGCCTCCGATGCACGGACTCACGCAGACCCAGGTGACAGAGGCGATCGAGACCGGACCTGGCAGCATGCCGCGACTGATCTCCGAATTCACCCCCCAGCAGGTCGAAGACATCGTGGCCTACGTGACAAAGGACATCGAACACCCAAGCGATCCCGGCGGTCTCGGCCTCGGTGGAGTCGGACCGGTGGCGGAAGGTTTCATCGGTCTCTTCATCGGTGTCGGCGTGCTCGTCCTTGTCGCGCTGTGGATCGGCGACCGTTCTCGAGACGAGGAGCCTGAACACGACGCGCACAACCCCGCGACCGGCGAGGTCGGAAGCGATGCCTGACGACCACGCGCCGAAGGGCATCGAACGCAACGGCGAGCGACTCGTTCCGCTCGACGCGCCGCAGATGCAGATCGCCGCCCGGCATCCGCGCCGCACCGAAGCCATCGCGGGGAGTTTCTTCTTACTTTCGGTTCTCGCCTTCGCCGGGTTCGGCGCTGCCTACTGGCAGGCGGCGCCGGATCGTTGGCTCGGCGTGTCGCTCGGCGTCGGCGCAGCAGCTTTCGGAGTCGCTCTCACGATGTGGGGCAAGTACTTGATGCCGCGCGGGCCCTTTGAGGAGCCGCGCAAGTTCATGCAAGTGACGAAGGAACAGCGCGACGTGGTCGTTGGGGATTTCGTCTCCCGCGGCAAGGTGGCGATAGATCGACGGTCGTTCCTTGCCAAAGCGATGGGGGCTGCCGCCGCGCTCTTCGGGATCGTTGCCGCGTTCCCGTTGCTGCGTTCGCTCGGCCCGCTGCCGAAAAAACAGCTCTACAAGACAACCTGGCGCAAAGGTTCTTACCTGACGACCCTCGCCGGCTCGAAGGTCCACATGAGCGAGGTCGACGTCGGCGGCATCTTGACGGTCTTTCCCGAAGACGACGTCGGCGGCGCGCTCAGTCAGACGGTCCTCATTCGTCTGCAACAGAGCGGCAACGTGGTCACCAAGCCCGGGAGAGAGACTTGGGGGCCGCACGGCTACGTCGCCTACTCGAAGGTCTGCACCCACGCCGGCTGTCCCGTCGCGCTCTACGAAGAGCTCACCCAGCAGCTCTTGTGCCCATGTCACCAGTCGCTGTTCGACGTGCGCGACGGTGCCGAGCCGATCTTCGGGCCAGCGCCGCGTCCTCTCGCCCAGCTGCCGCTGTACGTCGATTCGTCCGGCTACCTCCGCGCGCAGAGCGGATATGACGAACCGGTCGGTCCCGGTTTTTGGTCGCGGGGTGGAACGACGTGATCGACCGCCTTTACGACTGGTTCGACAACCGATTTGCGCTCTCGCGCTCTGGGCGGTCGGTCCTCAACAAGATCTTCCCCGATCACTGGTCGTTCCTGCTCGGCGAGATCGCGCTGTATTCGTTCATCATCTTGCTGGCGACCGGCGTCTTCCTCACGCTGTACTTCGTTCCGTCCGCGCACGAGGTGACCTACGCGGGTCCGTACGTCCCACTTCGCGGGATCAAGGTTTCCGAGGCCTACGAGTCGACGGTGAATTTGTCGTTCGCGGTGCGCGGCGGGCTGTTGATGCGCCAGATGCATCACTGGTCGGCGAACATCTTCGTCGGGGCGATCGTCGTCCACATGCTGCGCATCTTCTTCACCGGGGCGTTCCGTCGGCCCCGTGAGATCAACTGGATGCTCGGCGCGACGCTGCTCATCCTCGCGATCTTCAACGGCTTCATCGGCTACTCGCTGCCCGACGACCTCATCTCGGGCACCGGGATCCGCATCTCGTTCTCGATCCTCGAGGCGATCCCGCTCGTTGGCCAGTACCTCGCGTTCTTCTTGTTCGGCGGGAACTACCCGGGGACGGCGATCATCCCGCGCTTTTACGTCATCCACGTCCTGATCCTTCCCCTCATCATCATCGGGCTGCTCGCCGGGCACCTTGGATTGCTCGTCCACCACAAACACACCCAGTTCAAGTCGAAGACCGCGCGCGAAGACAACGTCGTCGGCTCGCCGCTGTGGCCCACCTTCGCCGCAAAGACCACTGGTTTTTTGTTCTTGATCACTGGCGTTACGGCGTTGATGGGGGCAGCGATCCAGATCAACCCGATCTGGATCTACGGCCCGTACAAGCCGTACCTCGTGAGCTACGCGGTGCAGCCTGACTGGTACATGGGTTGGCTTGACGGCGCGCTCAGGGTCTGGCCCGCCTGGGAGATCCACTTCCCCGGCCACATGGTGCCGAACGCTTTCTTCCCTGGCATCCTGATACCCGGGATCACCTTCACCTTGATCTACGTGTGGCCGCTCCTCGAAGCCAAGTTGACGGGTGACAACGCGGAACACCATCTGCTCGACCGGCCGCGGGATCGGCCGAAGCGCACTGCGCTCGGATGTGCGGTGTTCGCGTTCTACTTCATGTTGTTCGGCGCGAGCGCGACGGACGTATTGGCGAACTACCTCAGGCTCACCCTGAACGAGGTGCTTTGGGGGTTCCGCATTCTCACGATCGTCGTCCCGCTCGTCGTCTACCCGGTCGCGTACAAGATCTGCGTCGAGATGCGTGATACGCCCGGCACCTGGCGACGCAAGCGGCCGAACATCGTCGTGCGGTCGGACGAAGGCGGCTACGAGGCGGTGCCCGCCGACGAGTATCCGGGCTACGCCGCCCCCGAGCTCGAGCCGGTGCCGGTCGACGAGGTCGATGTGCTCGCCTCTCTCGCCGGAGAGCCCGAGGCGAAGGGGATCTACCGGATCCCTCGCGAGTACCGCTGATACTCAAGATCGCGTTCGCGTCTCCGCCGACGAGGAGAAAAGAGCCGGTGGTGGGACTCGAACCCACGGCCTGACGATTACAAGTCGTCTGCGCTACCAGCTGCGCCACACCGGCGACGCTTCGAGTGTCCCACGTCCGCGAGCCCGCGGATGTGACCGTGGACCGCTCCGCGAGGAATTGGCAAAAGGCGAGACGTCGGTCGTCCCGACTACAATCTTGCCTGCCCAAACGACCCTGACACCCGGTTCTTCCGCGGCTTCGCCGATGGGCTCGTCCCGACGCAATCGTTGGCGAGCGACGCCCGATATGGCACGGTGGACGGAGCACGCGGTAGGACGACAGGAAGGAAAGCTCGATGCGGATCCTTGTTCTCGGAGGTGACGGCTACCTCGGCTGGCCGACGGCGCTTCATCTCTCCAACCGTGGCCACGACGTCGGCGTCGTCGACAGCCTCATCCGCCGCCACTACGACGACGAGATGGGTGTCGACTCCCTCGTGCCGATCCGGCAGCTCCAGCGACGCGTGACCACGTGGAAGGAAGTCAGCGGGCATTCGATCGAGCCGTTCATCGGCGATCTGTGTGACTACAACTACGTCTACGACACGCTGCGCGGCTTCGAGCCGGACGCGATCGTGCACTTTGGTGAGCAGCGCAGCGCCCCGTATTCGATGATCGACCGCGAGCACGCGGTTTACACCCAAGTGAACAACGTCGTCGGCACGCTCAACCTGCTCTACGCGATGACCGACCTCAACCCTGCGATCCACCTCGTGAAGCTCGGGACGATGGGGGAGTACGGCACGCCGAACATCGACATCGAAGAGGGTTTCATCGAGATCACGCACAAGGGGCGGACCGACTCCTTGCCGTTCCCGAAGCAGCCGGGCTCCTTTTACCACCTGTCGAAGGTGCACGACAGCCACAACATCATGTTCGCTTGCCGCATCTGGGGGCTGCGCTCGACGGATCTCAACCAAGGCATCGTCTACGGTCAGCAGACGCCTGAAACCGCGCTCCATCCGGACTTGGAGACTCGCTTCGACTACGACGCGGTGTTCGGCACGGTGCTGAACCGCTTCGCGGTGCAAGCGGCGGTTGGCTACCCGCTCACGGTTTACGGCAAGGGCGGACAAACCCGGTCGATGCTCGACATCCGCGACACGCTCGCTTGCGTCGAGCTCGCGTGCGTCAATCCGCCCGAGGCTGGCGAGTACCGCGTCTTCAACCAGTTCACCGAAGAGTTCTCGGTTGGTCAGCTCGCCGAGTGGGTAAAGCGCGTTGCGCCGGTTCCGGTCACGATCGAGTCGATCCCCGACCCGCGGGTCGAAAAGGAAGAGCACTACTACCACGCGGTGACGACGAAGCTCCCCGAGCTCGGATTGAAGCCACACCTGCTGAACGATGAACACGTGCAATCGTTCGTCGAGCTGGCGCTGCGTTTCAAGAATCGCGTGAACCCCGAAGCGATCCGACCGACGGTCAACTGGCGGTCGACGAGGTCGGAAGTGAGCGTGAGCGGGGGAGCGATCGGCGAGTAACGGACGTGCCGCGGCGCTCGTGTCGCGGCTGAGTCGTTCGCCCTTGATCGCCTAGCGTCACGGCCGTGCTGGGACCGCGCGCGCGGCGCACGCCGAACCAAACCCGCCGCGACCGACGCCGCATCGTCGTCGTCGTCGTCGTCGTGGCCGTCGTCGCGCTTGTCCTCGGCGAAGTGATCGACGACCTCGTGAAGTCCTCCCCGGGCGCTCAGCGCCGAGCGGCGGCGACATGGGTGTCGGCTGCGTCTGCGGTGATCGCACAGTCGAATATCGAGGCGACCGAGCTTCGTTCGATCCGCTCGCATTCGACGTCGTCGTCATCGTTCAACCGCGTGACGCTCGAAATCGCGCTTCAAGAACTCGAGCACGAAGCGAAGACCACGCAGGCGACTTATGCGCAGCTGAATTTGGCCGCTCCGAGCGCTTCGATCGGCTCCTTGATGGACAGCGTCCTTCGCGACCGAACTGCTGGCATCGGGCAGCTCGCGTCAGGGATCAACGTCGCGATCGGCTCACCGCCCGACGCCTCTCGAGCGGCGGCGACGTTGTCGTCGGCGGGCCGTCGCTTGGAAGTTGCCGACGCTGCGTACCTCGAGCTGACCAAGGCCGTCAGGCGTCGCGGACACGACGCCGCGATGCCGAAATCTCACTGGATTGCGAGGGGTTCGAACTGGTCCGTGACATCGACTGCGTCGTACGCGGCGTCACTCGCGCGCGCCGCGAACCTCGCGGCCGATCCGTCGGTCGAGATCGTCGACTTGTCGATCGAGCCTCCACCCCTACGAATCAGCGGACTACCGGCGACTACAACGACGACGATCCCCCCGGCGACTACGACGACGACCACCACAACATCGACGATCCCGGGTGCGACGAGTTCGACTTCGACGACGACAACGACCTCCACGACCACGACGACGACGCTGCCCGCACCGACGACCACGTCGCAGATCCCTCCTTCGGGTGCCGTGTCGGTGATCGCAGCGACGAAGAGGATCCGCGTCATCGTCGTCGTGAGGGACGTCGGGAACACTTGGGTACGCGGCGCCAAGGTCACCGCTTTGCTCGTACCTTCGACGAACCGCGCTGCGCGACTACGAGGAGGTCATGCCTCGGTCGAAGTCCCGACGCTCGCCCCGAGTGCGTCGATTTACGTCACCCTGAGAAAATTGAACGTTCCGCGCGCGGCGACTTACCTGTTGTTGGTGACCGTGACACCTCGAACCGGACACGCCGTCCGGCGATCTGTGACGATCGACTTCTCCGGCTGATCCGAACAACCCATCCCGCTCAGGCGTCTTCTTCTGGATCTCCGGACCCACCGGATCGACGCCACCACTCGCGCTCCGCGCGCTCGACCACCTCGCGAACGGGCTGACCGGTCTTCTTCGCGAGCAACGCCGCGTCGTCGTGCTCGACCTTTACCCGTCCGGGGCTGACTTTCACCCTGAGCTGTTCCCCGTCGAGATCGACGCTGCCGATCGACCTCGGAGTCGTCGCCCGTCCGACCGCGACCGCGCGCACCCCGAGCGATCCCGTCTCGGCCATCAAGATCCGCTCGAGCTGGTCGACGAGGGCCGCGTCGCACAGGGCCGAGATCACATGGCCGGGCCGGCCTTTTTTCATCACGACCGGCGTGACCCAGGCGTCGGTTGCTCCCGCCTCGAGCAACGAGCCGAGCGCGTCTGCGAGTTGCTCGCCCGTCGCATCATCGAGGTTCGTCTCGATGACGACGAGCGGCTGTCCCGAGCTCGCACCGTCTCCGAGTTGGAAGGGCTGTCCGAGTACGACCTGCGTGCAGTTCGGCAGCCCGTCGATCTCGCGCGAGCCGGCTCCGAAACCCGTGGCCTCGACGATCATTGGCGGGAGCGCGCCGTACGACGAAGCCATCGCGGCAAGGATCGCGGCACCGGTGGGTGTGGTGAGCTCGACATTCAGCTCGCGACCCCAGACCGGCGCGTCGCCGAGCAACGCGAGCACGGCGGGAGCCGGATTCGGAAGGACCCCGTGGCGTGTCCGAACAGTGCCGCTTCCGACTGCCACCGGGCTCGAACTCACCTCTTCCACCCCGAGAATTTCGAGCGCCGCAGCCGTGCCAACTACGTCGACGATCGTGTCGTGCCCGCCGACTTCGTGGAAATGGACCTGCGCCGTCGGCCGTCGGTGGAGCCTCCCCTCGACGGTCGCGAGCGCAGAGAAAGCAGCGAGCGATCGTTCGTGGACCCGCGGCGGCAATTTCGCTTGTTCGAGAATCCCGGCAATATGAGGAAAAGTGCGCACGACCCCGGTCTCTTCGACGTGGACGTCGAGTTCGATCGCGGCGATGCCGCCACGCAAGACAGGTTTCGGCTCGAACCTCCATGACCCGATCGGGAGGCGGTCCAGTAGCTCGCGTAACTCGTCGAGATCCGCCCCGGCGTCGATCAAACTTGCGAGCGCCATGTTCCCGGCGATCCCCGCGAAACAATGGAACCACGCGACTCGTTTCGCCGGTGACGCGACAACCGACAGGTTGTTTGCGCGAGACGGGTGTCGACTCACCGAAGCAGCCGAGTGATGGCGCACGCCGCGCCGTAGCCATTGTCGATGCCGACGACGACTACGCCCGGCGCACAGCTCGAGAGCATCGCTAGGAGTGCAGTAACGCCTTCGAGCGATGATCCGTATCCGACGCTCGTTGGTACCGCAACGACGGGGGCCGCAACGAGCCCGCCAACGACGCTCGCGAGAGCGCCTTCCATGCCAGCGACGACCACAATCGCGTCGCACTTGCGGAGGTCGCGTTCATGGACGAGCAAGCGGTGGATTCCAGCGACCCCGCAATCCACGAGCAGTTCGGGCGAAAAGCCGTAGGCGCGCAGCGTCGCGACACATTCGTGCGCGACGGGCAGGTCCGACGTTCCGGCCGTCACTACCACGACCTGCCCCTCCTTTCGCGGTGCCTGTTTCCACGAGACGAAGTACACACCCTCTGGATCGTCGCTCTCCGGAGTGACCAATCCGCCCGGCAATTCGCGAAGCGCGACGTCGCGCTGATGTCGGGTCGCCCTTGTCAAGATCACCGGCCCGGATCCGTGTCGGACGAGCTCGGAAATGATCGCGGCGCACTGTTCGGGTGTCTTGTGTGGGGCAAACACCGCTTCGGGCATTCCCTGGCGAAGCCGTCGGTGGTGATCGACTCGGGCGAATCCGAGGTCGGCGAATGGAAGGGATCGAAGCCGGTCCGAGGCTTGCTCGGGCGACACCGAGCCGTCGCGCACCGCTTCAAGAAGGTCGTCGATGTCGGAAAATTGCATTTCGCAACCTATCCTGCCAGCCGTCCAGGACTCCCACACTTCGACGACGACGAGAGGAATTAGCGTCGGCACGCTGGAGGGATGGCAGAGCGGACGAATGCGACGGTCTTGAAAACCGTTGGGTGATGAGCCTCGTGGGTTCGAATCCCACTCCCTCCGCGGTCGAATCGTCAAACGGCTGACGTCGCGCCACGCGATGTGCTCTCCACGTCGTCACGCGCCCGTGCAGCTGGCCCTTTTCGCGTCGAACTCGGGCCTTGTCCGATTGATCGGGTGACGAACCTGTGCCACTTCTTGGTCGCTCGATGGGCCGTGTATCACTGCCCGACCGAGCGCGTGAACTGGATCGTCACTACTAGGCATTGTGTCTAGGTCGTTGTGATGCTCTGTCTATAGACACCCTCTGCCAATTGATACATCCTCTTGACGATGTCTGTCGTCACGCGCGCCATCCCTCGGAGCTCTGAGGCCTCACCGGCGAAGAACCTTCCAATGCGGGTCTCGCGTCGGGCGCGTTTCGGTCGTTCGGCCGAACACCGAGACGGGGCAAGCCCACCGGGCGGCGTTCTCACCCGAGTCACGTTTCTCAGGGAGCTCGAGGCGCGTTCGAGCAACGCCAACGCCCTTGGCCGCCTCGAAGTGCTCGTCCTCATCGATCTGGTCCATTTCCAATGGGTGAATGGCGCCTTTGGTGAAGGCGTCGGTGACTCGGTGCTCGAAGAGATCGGCCATTTGATTTTGCGCGCCACCCCCGTCGGCACACTCGTAGGACGCCTGGACGGGGACGAATTCGGCATCCTCGCCGCGCTCGGATCCGAGGACGAAGGGACCGAACTCGCGTACGCGATCCTGGGTGGGCGCGATCTCGGCTCCAATCTCGATCCGCGGCCACTCGATAGCGCTCTCCGCGTGCGCTGGGGTCAGCGCCGTTGTTCCGAGCGACGCCGGCGAGGTGTCCTCGCTGCGGTATGCGTCGGACGCGCTCGCCGAAGCGAGACGACACAGTGCGAACAGCGTGGTGGTTTGCGAAGCCGCCGACCGGAACCGCGTAGACCAGCGTGCCTCGATTGGCCGGGAGTTGTTCGACGCCCTTGCGATGGGTCGCCTTCGGATCGCGTGTCAGCCGATCGTTGATTTAGAAGACAGCGAAGTGATCGCGCTGGAAGCGCTGATGCGCTGGCGGACCGACGATGGGCGGGACATTTCGCCGGGCGAATTCATCCCTCTCGCTGAACGGAATGGCGTTATCGGTCCCGTCGGCCGATGGGGGATCGACGAAGCGATCCGAATCGCGTCGACGCTCAAGTCCACTCCGGACAGTAAACGGAGACTGACCATGACAGTCAATCTCTCGCCGACGCAGTTCGCCGACCCCGAACTCGTCGGAAGAGTCGAGCAGGCGCTCGTTGCGCACCACCTCCCACCTCGCCTCCTCGCGTTCGAGATCACCGAGTCAGTAGCGGTCGATCTCGCACGAGCTGACAAGAGGATTCGCTCGCTCCGTTCCCTCGGTTGCCTCGTGGGTATCGACGACTTCGGTGTCGGTCAATCGTGTCCCAGCTATCTCGCGACGCTGCCGATCGATTTCATCAAGATCGACCTTTCGTTTGTTCGCGCGATGGATTCAGACCCGCGTGCGCTTCGCATTGTGCAGTCAATCGTCGAGATGTCGTATGACCTCGGATTGATCACCGTCGCGGAAGGTATCGAGACGCAAAGTCAACGCGACGCGCTTCGCGAAATGGGTTGCATTTTTGGCCAGGGCTATCTGTTCGGTCGGCCGAAGATCTACTGATCGTGCGCGCTCACGGCGTTCGTTCGTTACGGCGCCGAATTGGGTTCGCACGCACCACCGAAAGAGCTGACGCTGGGAGAGAAGTGACGTTCGAGAAACAAAGTGAGGTGATTGCCCTCACGCCGCGGCAATGGGAGATCCTGCAACTGCTTCTCCAGGGAAAGAGAGTGCCGGCTATCGCTGCAGAGTTGTGCGTGACCCGGAGCACCGTTCGGAACCACTTGGCGACCATCTTCCGGAAATGTGGTGTTCACTCCCAATCCGAGCTGATCGAGTTTTTCCGGGCCAGGATGCCGCTGCATGCCAACCTCGACGACAAGAGCTTCCCCGGACAGCGTCGCTAATCAACTCGTCCACGACGGGCACCCGGCACGTCGCGGGGCAAGAACCTGCGAGTACGATGCCAGCCGCGCGCCGAGCGGCACATGACGCTCCAGTGCCCAGGCGTCCGACTGCCCGGGTAGCTCAGTGGTAGAGCAGCGCACTCGTAATGCGCAGGTCGTGGGTTCGAATCCCACCTCGGGCTCCAAAACCTCGCTTGCACCACCTGACCAAGGTGCTCGGCGCGTCTACCTACGTCTGCCGTGTACGACATATTCCAGTAGCGATTAAGTAGCAACTCGGACCTTGTCAGGCATGCCCACGTGCTTGGTCGGGCGTCGCGAGTTGGTGTTACGAACAGCTACGGGTTCGCCTCACTCGACATTGGCCTTGTCGAGGGTGTCCACTGATTGCCGTCCCACCCACGTTCAACTCCGCTCGGGTCCTTGTACCAACCCGGCGGAGGTGTCGGCGGAGACTGGAGCGTGGCGGAATCGAGTTCGTGAAATCTGGGAAGAGGTCCGCTCGTCGAGGGTCTGAGGACGTTTCCGGCCACGGCTGCGGATTTGCATAGGGCGGATTTGTCCGCAGGGCCATCGCGAGGGCAACTGCCCATCCGATCAAGGTCCACCCGAGAAGGAGGTTGATCGCGAACACCGAGCCGATGTTGACAACTTTTCGAGCCGTTCCGACGATCGTGGGCAACATATACAGGCCGATGCCGATCACGGCCCCGATGAATATTCCTGCGACTACAGGTCCTGACGATGACGCGAGCATGGTCGCGAATTTTACGGCTTGAGGTGTCGAACGATCGGGATCAATCGGCGACGAATTCGGCCACGTGTGTCTCGCCGCTCAGAGCTGGCGCAGGCTGGCAGCCCTCCGGTAGGCGTCGAGCGACTCGAGCGGCCCCGGTCGGCCGAGGAGGTAGCCCTGTCCGCAGTCGACGCCAAGTCGTCGCAACGTATCGAGCTCACCGTTCGTTTCGATTCCCTCCGCGACCACGGTGGCCCCAAGTTCGGGCGCGAACGTTACGACGGCACCGACGAGACTGCGCCGAACCGGATCAAGATCGACATGGCGAATGAGGTCGATGTCGATCTTGACGATGTCCGGCGCCAGTTTGAGGATGTGGGAGAGGCTGGAGATTCCACTGCCGGTGTCGTCGATGGCGAGCCGCGCACCGCGGGCGCGGATCCCCCACAGCGTTTCGCGGAGCAGGGGATAGTCGTCGACTTGGAAGTACTCGGTCAGCTCGACGACAACGCGGCTCGCGTCGCTCGATTCGAGCGTCTCGGCAAACTCTGCGCTCTCGACCGCCTGCGGACCGACGTTGACCGCGAGGTAGCAGTCGGGAGGGAGCTCGTCGCAGTAGCTGAGCGCTTCTCGCACCGCGGCACACTCCAACTCGATGCCATGTCCGACTCGGTGCGCTTCCGCGAACCAGACGTCCGGTGGTCGATAAGGCTGGGGGAGGAAGCGAGCCAACGCCTCGACTCCGACCATCTCACCAGATTGCAGTTCGACCACGGGCTGGAAGAGCACGGAGAGCTGACGTCCCGCGAGGACTTGCGCGATGCGCTGTTCGGCGTCGACGTCGTCCACGGCGCCAGGATTCAAGACGGACGCGACGAATCTTGTCACCCTGGTGACGTCGGGGCCGTCTTCGGACGTCGAGCCGGTGTAGATCTGCGCGAGCGTCGCGTCGGCGATGCTGCTCAGCTCGAATGCCGTCGTGATCGACGCGGTGATGAGCTCGGCCAGTGCGGTGAGGGTGGCGACGTCTCGGTCGCCGAAAGCTTCCTCAGACGACGAGGTCACCATGAGCGCGCCCAAGGGGTGAGTCTCTCTGCGCAGCAGTGGTACGCAGACAATCGAGACCGCCCCAACTCTCTGCGCCGCATTGTGGTCGACCCGTGGATCAGACTCGGCGTCGTCACTCCGGAGCGCCGAGCCACTCCGGATGGCGAGGCCGGCGAGGCTCTTGTCGACACGGAGCCGCAACCCCACGAAGGTTGCGAGCGTGCCCGCTGCGGCCACACAGACGAGTTCGTCTCCGTCGACGAGCTCGACGAATGACCCGTCCGCCGAAGGGATGAGGTGAAGTGCTTCCTCTGCGATCCGGTTCATGGTCGGAACGGGATCAATCGAGTTGGAGGTCGCCGCGGGCAAATACTGGCTGTCGCCGGCCATCAGGACGCTCCTCTCCGTTTTCCTCGGCGCCACGCTGAGAGAGTGTTATGTCACGTTAAGTGAATAACGGCAGGTCGGAGCGCCGCCTTTAGTGGCAAGGAAGCGAAGAATCCTTAGACGAGGCACTACACCCACCAAGGCACGCTGACCGGAAGGTCCACCGCGCGGCGCGAGGTCAGGTTGACCGAAGAGGGCAACGTGGGTGCGAGCGCAGATGTATTGAACGGACGGGCGTCGAGTAGACACTTGTCCGAGACTGTCCTATCGTGCTAATACGTCGAGACGGACGAAACCCCTCTCATCCGCTTCCGGCTCGACCCGCGCTCTGGGGTCGCCCCTTACCGGCAGCTCTTCGATCAAGTCCTCCATGCAGTCAGCCTCGGTCTGTTGCACTCGGGTGACCAGCTCCCGTCGGTAAGAGAAGTGGTCGGCCAGATCCCGATCAACCCCAACACCGTGCATCGCGCCTATCGCGAGCTCGAACAGGCTGGCGTCGTAGCCGCTCGGCCGGGTGTCGGCACCTTCGTCGTCGCCTCCGCGTCGCCAGCCGCGACACCCGAGCATCTCAAGGAGCTGTCGGTCGAGTTTCGCAAGTGGCTCGACAGAGCGCGCGCTGCCGGACTCGACGAAGAGAGCATCTCAGCGCTGATCGCCGCGACGATGGATGTCGGACCGGACATCTTTTCGGACGCGCCATGAGCGAGATCCCTGCTGTCGAAGCGACCGGTCTCGGCAAGCGCTACGGGCACACCTGGGGTCTTCAAGACTGTTCGTTCGAGATTCCGACCGGGCGCATCGCCGCGCTCGTCGGACCGAACGGTTCCGGCAAGTCGACCCTGCTGCGGATGGCTGTCGGCATCACCAGGTCGACGACCGGTCAGGTCCGAGTCTTCGGGCGCTCACCCGAAGAGGTGTTGCCGCGCGTCGGCTACCTCGATCAGGAGCGTCCTCTTTACCGCTCGTTCAGGGTCGGCGAGATGCTGCGCTTCGGCGAGAAGCTGAATCCTGACTGGGATGGGTCCCTCGCTCGTCAGTACCTACGCGAGCTCAACATCTCCGTTGACTCACGCGTCGGTCACCTCTCCGTTGGCCAGCAGGCGCAGGTCGCGCTGACGATGTGCCTGGCGAAGCGTCCGGAACTCCTCCTGCTCGACGAACCGGTCGCGGCACTCGACCCGCTTGCCCGCCAGTCCGTGATGCAGGTACTGATGCGATCTGTCGCCCAGGACGGGACGACGGTGGTTTTGTCTTCGCATGCGATCGCGGACCTCTCGACCGTTTGCGACTACGTGATCATCCTTTCGGCATCGCGAGTGAGCCTGGCGGACGATCTCGAGTACGTGCTCGCCAGCCACCGCCTGCTCGTCGGTGGGCGCGAGACGAGCGCACCGGCGGGGACCGAAGTCATCTCCGCCACGCACACCGGGCGACAGACGAACCTTCTCGTCCAGGTCGCGCAGCCGATCAACCAAGTGCCGTGGCACGTCGAAGAACCGACGCTCGAGGAGATCGTCATCGCCTACCTCCGGCGAGCCGAAGCGAGAAGCGCGCCTCCCTTCGAGGATCCTCCGATTGTGCCCGACGGCAGCGAGCAGGAGCGGGCGTCCCGATGATCTGGGCCACTTGGAGGATGGAACGGTCTCTTTACCTCGTCGCCGTCCCGCTTCTGGCGTTGATCGCGGTCCTGCTCGCGATCGCCGGTCTTCACCAGGAGGCTGCCTGGACCACGTACTCAAACCTCCGTTGCGGCCAGCCCGGATCCAGTTCGGGATGTATGTCGGCCGCCGACAGCTATTACAGCGCGAGTCGGTTCAGCAGCACCGGTGTCGTCGTCGGATTCCTCGTCCCCGGATTGCTCGGCCTCGTGCTCGGTGCGCCCATCGTTGCGCGGGAGTTCGGACAGAGCACGAACCGGCTCGCATGGACGCAGTCGATCAGTCGCACCCGCTGGTTGCTTTTGAAGCTCGCAGTCGGAGCGCTCGCGACAGCTGCTCTCGTTGCCGCGCTGACGCCGGTGTTCCAGTGGTGGACAGGAGCAGTGCAGCGGGGGGACCGAATCGTCCCACCGAACTTCGACGTCTCGGGCATCGTGCCGGTCGCGTACGCACTGTTCGCCTTCATGTTGGGCGCGCTGCTCGGCGCTCTTGTCCGACGCACCGGTTGGGCCTTCGCAATTGGAGCTCCCGTCTTCGCGGCATTCCGCTTCCTCGAACGCAGCTACATCCGTTCCGCTCTCGTTCCTCCGGTCGAGACGTCGAAGGTGCAACTCGCGCCCTCGAACAACTGGGTGCTCAATCAGGGCTTCCTGCCGCTCAGGCAGTCGAGTCCGGGACACGGGATGACTTGGCGGAGCGAGAACGCCGTCATCAACAGCTGCACGAATCCCGGAGGCGGAAAGGCCACCGTCAGCGTCCAGCACTGCGAATCGCTCCTCAAGCTGCACTACGTCTTCGAGATCCAGCCCGGGAGTCATTACTGGCTACTCCAGCTCGCCGAGCTCGGCGTATTCGTAGCGGCAGCGCTCGTCTTACTTGCACTCACTGTCGTCGCTGTTCGCCGCTGGAGGACGTAGGCGGGACGACGCTCTCTCAGCTTTTCGGCGGCAGAGCGGCGCTCAGTCTGGCCGCTATCTCGTCCCGACGAGACGGGTTCGCCGTCTTTTGCGAAGCGAGGCGGCTGCTCCACGGAGCCTCTCCCTCAGCGAGGTTCGCTTTCAACCGTTCGAACGGGACGGCTGGAGAAAAGAGGAACCCTTGGGCGTAGTCACACGAAAGTTCATGCAGAGCGTCCAGCTGCTGCTCGGTTTCCACCCCTTCAGCGACCGCGAATATCCCGAGCGCGTGAGCTAGCTGGATCATCGCCTGCACGATGGCCCGGTCGCGTGGGCTTTCGTGGATCCGTCCGACGAAGGCGCGATCTATCTTGATCGCGTCGACCGGGACAAGCCTAAGTTGGCTAAGAGACGAGTACCCGGTGCCAAAGTCATCGATGAGAAGTTGGAGGCCGAGTGACTTCAAATCCTGAATTGTCGCTCTCACACCGTCGGCATCTTCCAAAAGCATGCTCTCGGTGATCTCGACCCACAGCTGGCCGGGAAGAGCATCCGAGGCTTCGACGAGGTGATGTACAAGCGCGTCGAGGTCGAGCCGAAACTGGATAGCGGATATGTTCACCGCAATTGCGGGTGCCGATGCAGAGTCGCTGACGGATTCCCGAGTCGAAAAGTGGCGAACGACTTCGTCGAGAACCCAGTGTCCCATCGGGACGATGAGCCCAGTCTCTTCGGCGCGGGGAATGAATTGCAGCGGAGGAATGTCGCCGGCGAGGGGCGAATGCCAGCGAGTCAGTGCTTCGAAGGCCGTCGTCGTGCCACTCGCAAGCTCGAGGACCGGCTGGTAGTGGACGTCCAGCTCGTCGTTTTCGATGGCCCCATGTAGGGATTGTTCGGTCCGCAGCTGTTCTTGAACACGAATTCGCATCAGCGGGTCAGATCGCACCCAACGTCGCCCTCCCCTCCGATGGGCTTCAGCTCGAGCGCTCTCGGCCGCACTGAGCAGTGCTTCCGGGTCGCTCGGCTCGGCAGAACCAGCTACGCCGACACTCGCGGTGACATACACCACGTGTTGGCCGATGGTGTAGGAGCCGAAGATTGCTCGGATGACCTGCTTCGCCAACTCAGCTTCGACATCTTCGCCTTCTGGGACTTCGCGGACAAGCACGAATTGGTCGCCGCCGACACGCGCTATCTCTTCGCCTCCTGTGCAGCAGTTTGCGAGACGTGCATTGACTTCAGCAAGAAAGCGGTCTCCGATCTCGTAACCCCAGGTGTCATTGATTTGGCTCATGCGATCAATACCGAGCGCAACAACCACGACGACCCCGTCACGTTTGGCAAGGCGCGCCAGCGATGCCGCGAGCCGCTCCACGAGCAAGGCCCGGCCGTCGGCTGCAAAGAAGGTGTGATCGCTCGTGCTACTCCGATGGAGGTTCACGCAACGTTGTGCATCTGGACGAGGGTGTCGCAAGACGCCGCGCGCGACTTACTCGACCATGAACTTTGTGCGAAGTCGATGCGCTGCACTGCAAGGACCACAGCGAGCATGACCAAAATGTCACCGATGCTGATGACATTTCTCAGAACCGGAACCGCAATCGGAATGACGTCTCCGAGCCACAGAACGACCGTGTGAGTCGTCGCCAACACGTGCTTGAAGAGATTGCCGTCGGCGACAGATGGATGGCGAGCGCCGATCTGCGCAAGTGCCCATTGCGAAACCGGCATACCCCGGTTCGCGACGATCGCGATGACGTTCAGTAGCCACCCGATCGAGACCAGGACGCCGCATCGGCGAAGTCCTTGCGGCTGACGGACTGTGTTCATCACGATCCAGGTGCCGATGATTGCGTAGCTCCCAACCACCACTGCAAACCGCATGTTGTCGCCGACGTGGCGTAGGGGAGGTGTACCGAGCGCGAGTTGTAGGGCGGCCGCAAAAGCGGGCAAGACGAGCCAGCGCACTGTCGCGGGTTTGAGGAAGCGGCGCGGGAGCAGCTTCCTCAAACCGAAGGCGACTACGAGCGCCGCGACGAAAAGTGCCATCGGGCTGCCCAGGTACCAGCGCTCCTAACCCATGTACGCGGGGGCCCCGACTGCCAGCCATGCCGCGAGAACAACGACGAGGACGATTCCAACCCCCGCGAACTTGCTTCGACGAACACTCAAAATCCGGCGCACGGTGCCTCCTTAAAGTCGGAACTGCCATTCGGCAGTAGACAAGAGTCCGGAGCGGGCGCCCTGATACACCGGCGGGTACGATTTTTTTCGATGGCCGGAGTCGAGCTTGCCGATACCGTGCGAGACGCCGTCTCGGGAAACCGGGCCGCGTGGGACGAGCTGGTCGAGCGGTTTTCCGACATGGTCTGGGGGATCGCCCGCGCACACGGACTGGACCACCTTGACGCGTCCGATGTGTCTCAGACCGTCTGGTTACGTCTCGCCGAACACATCGGCCGCTTGCGTGATCCCGAGCGGGTCGGTGGTTGGCTTGCGGTGACCGCCCGAAATGAATCCCGGCGGGTGACTCGCCGGCGGAACCTCCAGGTCCTCGTGAGTCACGATCACCTCGTCGACATGCCCGATCCTGACTCGCGTCCGCTTGACCACGACTTCCTTGCCGCTGAAGAGGCTTCGGCTCTTTGGGACGCGTTTCAACGCCTGCCGATACCCTGCCGGATGCTCTTGCGGATGCTCTTGGGTGATCCGCCCCCCAGCTATTCGATTGTGAGCGAGACCCTCGGAATGCCCGTCGGAAGCATCGGTCCGCGGCGCGCTCGTTGTCTCATGCACCTTCGCGGTGAGGTCGAAGGGGCGGCGGCCGATTCGTCCGGATACTCGCCACGCGACGAGAGAGTGACGCGATGAGGTATTCAGATCGCAGCGACGACGAACTCATGAGGGACCTCTCTGCACTCCTTGCCCAGCGCGATCCGACTCCAGAACGCATAGTTGCGCAAGCCCGTGCAAACTACGGGTACTCGTCACCATGGGATGCTGCGCTTGCACAACTCGTCTATGACTCGTCTGACGACGATGACAACGCGAGAGCACTCGCGCGTTCGGGGCCAGTCGCGCGCGAGCTCACTTTCGAAGGCCCGGCTCTCACTGTCGAGGTCGATGTCCAGCCAGCCGAATCGGCGCGTCGAGGACGCTGTCGGATTCTCGGTCAACTCGTTCCGGCACAGACGGCAAGCATTGAGCTGCGTTGCCCCAAGGAGACCTTCGTCGTCAACGCCGACGGCCTCGGGCGCTTTGCGCTCGACGATGCCCCGACCGGTCCAGTCAGTCTCCGCTGCACTCCCGTCGATGGAGAACCCACCGACACCGAGTGGACCGTGATCTAGCGCGGCGTCAAGCCGCCGAGGCTGAACGGCTCAGCGGAAGTGCACCGCATAAGGCCAAGGAGATCGCTCAGGAGCTTCGAAGTGCTGCGCGAAGAAACGGTGATCAGCTCACCTTGGTCATCCTCGAACGCGCGCTCGGGCTGGCGGAGCGTGAGCTCAACGACTTCGTCGCCGCCAAACGGCACCTCAGGCTGTCGATCAAGATCGCGGAAGACGCGGGTCTTGATACTGAGGCCGCGAACACGAAAGGACGCCTCGCGTATGTCATCTCGCTCGCTGGTGACACCGAATCAGCGCTCGCGGGACTCGATCCTCCAATTCAGGAGACCTCCGGTGTCACGCGCGCGCAGATGCAAGCGCAGCGTGCACTCGTGTTGCAGCGGGCCGGACGGATCGATGAGGCTCTAACTCAGTTCCGACTCGCGATCCCTGCCCTTAAGCGCGGGCGTCAGTATCTCGACGAGGCGCGAGCGCGGAACAATCGCGCCGTACTTCACAGCTATCGCGGCCACTACGCAGCCGCGGAGGCGGACCTACGTCGGGCGGAAGAACTGGCTCCTCTCGCAGGTGAGGGTGTCTCCCCGGCAAAGATCCACCACAATCTCGGATTCATCGCTGCATGCCGGGGAAGTGTCCCAGAAGCGCTGAGATGGTTCGACCAAGCGCAGGGCGAATACGCCGCCCTCGGTCAATCACAAGCACCCGCGCTCTCCGATCGCTGCGGGGTGCTGCTCACGGTGGGCCTCGCCGCTGAAGCTCTTGACGCCGCGCTTCTTGCCGTCGCCGAGCTCGAAGTTCGCGGGTCAGCTGTCGATCTCGCCGAAGCACGTCTCATGGCCGCCCGTGCAGCTTTGCTTGCCGGAGATCCCGTGACCGCCGCGCAGAGTGCTCGTCGAGCGCGGATTGAGTTTCGGCGCCAAGCGCGTTTTGGCTGGGAGGCTCTCGCTGAGTATGTGATCGTACAATCGCGACTCTTACAGCACCCGCACTCCGCCAAACGGGAGTACACCGAAACTGCCGACAAGCTCGCCGAAGCCGGGTGGCTCGTGCAGGCGCTTGAGCTTCGCCTCGCGTGGTCAACGGCCGCCTTGACGCGTGGTCCATCCAAGGCAGCAGTCGAGCAACTGCGCATCGTGTCCACGTATCGTCACAGGAAACCGGCTCTCATCCGTGCGCATGGTTGGCACGCGGAAGCGCTCGTACGCAGACTCGACGGGGACGCGATGGGTTGCCGTGCGGCACTGCGGGCGGGATTGCGGGTGCTCGACAGCTACCAGACTGCCCTCGGCACCTCTGATCTTCAGGCCCATTCATCGGAGAACGCGAAAGACCTCGCCGTACTCGGGTGCCGCCTTGCCATCGAGGAAGGCACGGCTTCGCGCGTTCTTGAATGGGCCGAGCGATGGCGAGCCAGTTCGCTGCACCGTCGGCCGGTGCGTTCTTCACCTGGGCGCGAGATAGAGGGTCTTCTTGCCGAGCTTCGACGAGAGACGAGCGCTTTGGAAGAAGCTGCTCTCGAAGGCAAGGCAACCTCTCGGCTCATCGTTCGCCAAGCTCGGCTTGAATCGGCTATTCGCGACAAGGCGCGCCATGCCGTCGGTTCGAGTGCGAGCCGACTGACCACGCCGCCATCCGCTCGGGAACTCCGTCAAGCACTCGGGGAAAGGTCGCTCGTCGAATTTGTCGCGATCGATGGTCAATACCATGCGGTGACCGTGACGCCTCGGCGTACGAGACATTTTCAGCTCTGTGGCGTGACAGAGGTGCTGCGCGAGGTGGACTCCATTCGATTCAGCTATGCGCGCATCGCCCGCGGGCGTGGTTCGCCGAGCGCGATTGAAACCTTTGCGGCAGCTGCTGATCATGCGGGAGAGCAACTCGACGGGCTTCTCTTTGGGCCTCTTCGTAAAGAGCTTGGTGACGGGGCCCTTGTCATCGTGCCCACCGGTCGACTCCACCATCTCCCGTGGTCAGGACTCAGCACCTGCCTCGAGAGAACTGTGACGGTTGCTCCATCCGCGGCACTCTGGGCACGTGCGACGCGGCGGCGGAGCTCGAACGGCGACGAGCCCGTCGTTCTCATTGCCGGGCCAGGTGTTGCCCACGCAGAAGCGGAGGTCATCCAATTGAAGGAGATTTATCCTGCCGCGATTGTCCTCGTTGGAGCCGACGCAACGTCGGCTCGTGTCGCTGCTGCACTTGACGGCGCCCGTATCGCGCACATCGCAGCGCACGGGATCTTCCGAAGCGACAATCCCTTGTTCTCCTCGCTCCAGATGTTCGATGGTCGACTCACTGTTTATGACCTCGAGCTCATCCGAAGGGCACCCGAGCTACTCGTCCTGTCTGCGTGTGAATCGGGTCTTAATGCGGTACATCCCGGAGACGAGTTGCTCGGTCTCTCTGCGGCCGTGCTTTCCCTCGGAACGAAGGACTTGGTATCTAGCGTCGTTCCGGTTCCGGATCTCAACACGGCTTCGTTCATGGTTAGCGTTCATCATCGACTTACGCAGGGGGAGAGACCGTCCGACGCGCTCGCGCATGTGCGCAACCATGCACGCGGATCGGATCCGGCGGCACGAGTTACGACAGCAGGCTTTGTTTGTTTCGGTGCCTGAGGTTCGTTAAGCGTTCACTCGCGCGTTCTCGACTATGTCCTGCTAATCGCTTGCTAATCAACTGCAAGGATTCGATGTCACCGTAGCCAACGCGCTCCAGACCTCGACGACTCGACTATCCAGGCAGAATGCCATTGGGTTCACTGGCTGGGCAACCCGAGGCAGTTTGAGGGGTGAGCACGCATGGCCGTGCTCGTGAGTCGAACGGCCACCAATACGCGGTCCAAGTGCCACTCGGCTTCCTTGTGCTTCCGCGCACGAGTTGTGCTTCCGACTACGCGCTTCGGACGCGTGTCATGGCCGTCACCGTTGTCGTGCTGCCCTGATCACTTGTCCCCGTCGGGCGCCGAGTCAACGCGCGACGTTGTTGCCGGTCCTGAAGGTGTCAGGCCCGAGTCCGCGCGACCCGCTCAACGAACTCAGGACCAAAAATATGTGACCTGCCCAGCGCGCGGTGATTTGATGCGAGTTGAGGACGCCAAAACTCTCACGCCTCGAGATCACCCGGGTCGGCTCGGCGGCTGGCTCACTTCTACCGGCTACGACGTGGACGGGAGCCAATTCGGTATACCGCTGCCCTGACAGATGACCAGGTCAACGCACTGCCTGGACGTGTTGGATAATCGGCAGCGCACTCGTAATGCGCAGGTCGTGGATTCGAATCCCACCTCGGGCTCAAAAAGTGACCTGTCAGACGGCTGACAAATCATTTTCCAGGGAGTCGGCGCGGTTACGCGGCAACCGTCACTGACAACAGTTGCGGCTCGCCGACTTCTTCCGGGATCGGGTCGTCATCGGCGCGGAGTCCTCCGAGATCCACCTCGATCGCCTCAATCGCTCGCGCCTTGCATTCCTCGATCGAATGGCCATTTGTGAAACAACCAGGATGGGATGGGCCCGAGGCGAAGGAGCCACCTTCCTCCTCGGGAAACGACGATCGTGTAGGTCCTCGTCGGCATCATTTTCCGTGTACCCAATCGACGTTTTGAACGCTGCGATCGACCGATGAAGTGGAACCACCACGAGTTCGCTACGCCTCTTCGCTGTTCGTCAGCCCGGATTCGTAGGCGAAGACCACAAGTTGGGCGCGATCTCTTCTCTCTAGCTTGGTCAAGACGCGCGAAACGTGAGTCTTCGCCGTTGCCACGCTCATGTGCAGATCCGCCGCGATCTCGGCGTTCGAGCGCCCCTTTCCAACCAACCTCAGCACCTCGACTTCTCGTGACGTGAGGCGGGAAATCGCATCTGGAGATGTGTCGGCAACCGGGTGCCTCCGGGTGAACTCTGCGATCAGGGTGCGCGTGATCCGCGGTGACAACAACGCGTCGCCAGCCGCGATCACCCGAATCGCCTCGAGTAGCTGGGCCGGCGGCGTGTCCTTCAGCAAGAAACCGCTCGCGCCAGCGCGTAGCGCACGGTAGACGTATTCGTCGAGATCGAAGGTCGTGAGGATCAGGACTCGAGTTCCAACGCTTCCTCGTGTGGAGAGGATCTGCCTCGTTGCTTCGATCCCGTCTAAGTCGGGCATCCGGATGTCCATCAAGATGACATCCGGGCAAGTTAGCGCCGCCAGCTCTACGGCTTCTTTGCCGCTTGACGCCTCACCGACGACGGTGAGATCGTTCGCTGAGTTGACGAGCACCGAGAACGCCCCGCGCACGAGCGTCTGGTCGTCGGCGATGAGAACGGTGATTGTCACGCGGCGGTCTTGAGCGGGATCCGAGCCAGAACTCGCCAACCGCCGCCTGGTCGGGGTCCAGCTACCAACGATCCCTCGAATAGCGCCGTTCGCTCGCGCATCCCGACGATGCCGTGATGCTCAGTGGGAGCCGATCGGTACGGAGTGAGGTTTGCTTGGCCGTCGTCTGTCACTTCTACGACCAGCTCTTCGCGCTCGCGGCGGATCTCCATCGTCGCGGTTTTCGCGCTCGCGTGTTTGACGACGTTGGTGAGCGCCTCTTGCACGATCCGATAGACGGCAAGCTCGACAAGGGGAGGGATCCGTTGGATTGCCTGTTCGTCGATACGGGTCGCGACATTCAGACCGGTGGCGCGAATTTGATCGATTAACGGCGGGAGCTCGCCGATGCCGGGTGCCGGTGTCAGATCGAGTTGAGGGTCCTCTTGGCGCAGTACTCCGAGCATTCGCCGGAGCTCGTCGAGGGCGCTGCGGCTCGTATTCCCGACGTTTATCAGGGCTTGCTTCGCCTGCTCGGGGTGCTCGTCGATGACGTGGCTGCCGACGCCTGACTGAATGGCGATCACGCTCAGGCTGTGCGCGACAACGTCGTGCAGCTCCCGGGCTATACGCAGGCGTTCCTCAGCCACGCCACGTTGGGCGCGCTCGCGCTCCTCGCGCGCCTTTTGTGCCTTTTGCTCAGCGAGTCCGGCGAGGTAGATACGGCGCTCGCGCACGCTGTCGCCGACGAACCATGCGGCCACCGCCAACAACACGCTGAAGGTGGCGTTCCCCTCGCTCGGGTGGGTGGCCGTTCCGACAGCCGCTGCTACCACCAGGGCCAGGGAGGCGGCGGCGAGGGCGGGCACCGAGCGACGTCGTTCGCTGACCGTTGCTACCTGATACATCGGGACAGCGATCAACGGGTCCGGCGCAAACGACTGACCGAGTCCCATCGCCACGCTCAGGGAAACCGTGGCGAGCCCAAGCGCCGGCATCGGCCACCGCCGACGGATCGCGATTGGGATTGCCGCGCCGAGCGCGAGCACGAGGACGCGCCCCGACACCTCCGAGCGGACAGGGGTGAAGATGTGGGGCAGAGTCGCCACCAGTAGGAGGAACGCCACCGCGTAGTCGATCCGCTGCAGCGTGTCCGGTTGCAGGTTGTGAAAGTACGGCCGTTTCAGCTCCACCGGGTCGAGGTCAGCACCCTCCATCGCCGCGTGACGTTATCGATGCGATCGGCCGCTGTCGTCAGGCGCCGGTTGACCTCACGCGTACATCTCAGGTTGTAAGCGAGCGCTGAGGATTGCCCGGAGCTACCGCTTTCGACCGACCCAGAAAAGCTCCCCTCGGCGGACGATTTATCCGTCGCGAAATTCGATCATGGGCGCGGCCCGCAAGGGAAGGGAGCACCGTGATCGAAGCACGGGGTTTGACGAAGATCTACGGCAATAAACGCGCCGTCAGCGATCTCAGTTTCACCGTTCGGCCGGGAAAGGTGACCGGCTTTCTTGGACCTAACGGGTCGGGCAAGTCGACAACGATGCGGATGGTGGTCGGACTCGACGCGCCGAATTCTGGCGTGGCGAAGATAAACGGGCGTTCATACCAGAGCCTCGGCTGGCCGCTGCACGAAGTGGGAGCGTTGCTCGAAGCGAAGGCGATCCACCCCGGCCGCTCGGCGCGGGGCCATCTCTGGATGCTGGCACAGACGAATGGGATCAAGAAACAGCGCGTCGACGAGTTGCTCGATCTCGTCGGGCTCAGCCCAGTCGCCGACCAGCGCGCGGGCAAGTTCTCACTCGGGATGAGCCAACGTCTCGGAATCGCCGCCGCGCTGCTCGGCGACCCAGGCGTATTGCTGTTCGACGAACCGGTCAACGGCCTTGATCCCGACGGCATCCGTTGGGTGCGCAACCTCCTAAAGAACCTGGCGAGCCAAGGCCGCACGGTGTTCGTCTCAAGCCACCTGATGAGCGAGATGGCGCTGACAGCAGAAGAGGTGGTCGTCATCGGGAAAGGAAGCTTGATCACTCAAGCGTCGATCGAGGAAATGACCGGGAAGAGCTCACAGAATTTTGTCCGCGTTCGTTCGCCGGAGATCACTCGGCTGCGACAGCTGCTCGAATCGAATGGCGCGGTGACGCTCAGCGAAAACGATGGCTCGCTGTCAGTGCGCGGTCTCGCCGACAGCGAGATTGGCCACCTTGCCACGAGCGCGGGAATCGTTCTCTATGAGCTTTCCCAACAGACTGCTTCGCTCGAAGATGCATACATGGAGCTAACGGACCAGAGCGTCGAGTACCGCGGCGACGGAAGCACCGCTATCAAGGAAGGAGCGAGGGCGTGAGCACGACCACACTCGATCTCGCGTTGCCGGCGACCGAGCCGCGTCGCGGTCAATACAAGCTGCGCGGCTTGTTCGCCTCCGAGTGGACCAAGCTGCGTACTGTCCGCTCAACTTTCTGGGCGATCGGCCTGACGGTCGTCTCGGGAGTCGGGGTGAGCATCCTCGCTACCGCCGAAACCCGTGCCCACTGGAAGCCCACGTCCGAAGTCGGATTCGATCCGGCCCAAACGAGCCTGATCGGAATGGCGTTCGCCCAATTGATCATCGGTGTTCTCGGGGTGCTGGTGTTCAGCTCCGAGTACGGGACCGGCACCATCCGTGCCACCCTGACGGCGACACCGAGAAGAGTCGGGGTGCTGATCTCGAAGGCGGCGGTGTTCGCCGCGCTTGCTCTCATCGTGTCCGAGGCGGTGTCCTTCGCCTCCTTCTTCGTTGGCCAAGCGTTCCTCACGCACCCGGCGATCCACGCCACCTTGGCGACTCGGGAGGCGCTCCGCCAGGTGATCGGCGCAGGGTTGTACGTGACCATGCTCGGCCTGCTCGGAGTCGCGTTCGGGGTCATCATCCGGCACACGGCCGGCGCGATCAGCGCGCTGGTCGGGGTGGTGCTCGTCCTGCCGGTGATCGCGAGCGCGCTACCGCTGTCGCTCGAGACGCAGCTGCGGCGTTTGCTTCCAGACGGTATCGGTGCGGCGCTGACTTCCGCCCACCCGAATCCGACCGCCTTGTCGCCGTGGGTCGGATTCGGCGTGCTTTGCGCGTACGTCGCGGGTCTGCTCGTCATCGGCGGCGCGTTGTTGTTGAGGCGGGATGCCTGATCGCCCACGTGGACGAATGGTTTGGTCGCGCCGCCGCAGTCAAGTGTTGGTCCCCGCGAGCGGAACCGTGTCGTTCGCCTCGACGCGATAGGCACAGTGGTTCTGAGGGATATGCGACTTCGCCTTGCAGCCTCACGGAGTTCGATGATTTGTCCTCGTCAACCGTGCCCCGTCGTGCAGGTCAGCGACGGCAAAATGCGTCGGCCGATTCTTGTGGGATCTGTTCGCGCACGGGACCAATGCCGATCCGGCACCGATTGTCCCGAGCACGTTGATCGTGCTAATCGCTCTCGGTGCCGTGGTGCTCGCCAATTTCGTCGCGTACGTTCCTGGGCGAATCGCCGCACGCACGCCGACCGCGCTCCTATTACGAACAGAGTGAGACTTCGAGGGCATGGGCGGGCGAATTCGGGGCGGATCACCGCCCCGATCGCGGGAGGAGCGTGAGCCCGTTCTAACCAGCTCGGGCGTCGTTCAGCGCAGAGTCAGAACGTTCAGATGTCGTGCACCGGCACACAGGCTAGTGACCCGACGCGGGGCGCCGGGAAGTCGAGGGAGTAAGCCCGAGACTGGGAAGCTTCACTGATGGCCGCAGCAAAGGTGACAGTTCGCCGGGTATATGAACCTCCATCGAAGGGCGATGGCGCTCGCGTACTCGTCGATCGAATATGGCCCCGAGGGATTTCGAAGGAAGCGGCTCGTCTCGACGAATGGTGCAAAGGGGTTGCTCCCTCGACTGAACTTCGCAAGTGGTACGGACACGAACCATCTCGTTTCGAAGAGTTTCGACATCGGTATGCGCAGGAGCTGCACACCGACGAAGCGACGGCCGCCCTAGAGCACTTGCGCGAGATTGCAAAACGCCGTTCGCTCACACTGCTTACCGCGACGAGGGAGGTGCAGATCAGCGGGGCCGCGGTTCTCGCAGACCTCCTTCGTCGGTAAGTTGTCCCGTGGCGCGGTCCCCCCGCCCGGGAGTCGCCGACGCGCACGTTTACGAAAATCTCCAAAAGACCTCGTCATCCGGCATAGTGTCCAACCGCACGGCATCGACGAGCACCTCCCGCGGCCCATAGCCGCTCCCGGCGAGCGTTAAATATCGGATGCGAATCAGCAATTTGAGTAGTGATCGCAAAAGCATCGCGGTTGTCATCGCGCTCCTGGCGGTCGCGCTCGCCGCGGCTCTGATCGCGGCGTTCGAGAGCGGGAGCCATCTTCGGGCCGCTTCTCCGACGACGACGAGTCCCCCGACGACGACGAGTCCCCCGACGACGACGACATCGCCCGCGGTTGCGGCGGATCGGTGTCCGCTAACCGACCTTCCAGCGGCACACGGAGTCCCCCGACGACCCGCCCTGGCGATCAAGGTCGGAAACGAGCCGTTCGGAGCTCGTCCGCAGAGTGGACTGAACGAAGCAGACGTCGTCTTTGACACGCCGGCGGAAGGTTTCATCATGCGGTACATCGCGGTCTACCAGTGCAACAACGCGGCAAGCGTCGGACCGACGAGGTCGGTGCGTTGGGTTGACTGGCACTTAGTCCGAGAGTTCCACCGTGCGATCCTTGCGTTTGCCGGCGGAATCAATCCGAATGTCGACCGCGTCGAGTCGTTCACCTGGCTCAGCGCGGCGAACCTCTTGGAGAACGCCGGCGCGGCAGGAGTTCGAATTTCGAGTCGCGTTCCGCCCGACAACCTCTACTCGAGCACGACCGCGCTCTATCGAATGTTCCCTCAACGAAAAGCACCCCCGAAGCCGGTCTTCAGTTTCTCGGCCAGAGTGCCCGGGGGTGGAGAACGGATACACGGCTTCTACATCGACTTCTCATACGGCACTGACGTCATTTGGAAGTGGGATTCGCAACTTCACATGTGGCTGCACACGTACGGTGGTGTGCCCGATATCGACACGCTCACCGGCAAGCCAGTAACGGCACGCAACGTCGTTGTCGTGGTAGTGGACTATCGGTTCGGCCCTTATATCGAGAGCACCGGAGGATCCGGCGACGTCGAGAGCCAGACGCTCGGCGGGGGCGTCGGATACGTACTTCGGAACGACCGGGCGATCAAGATCTTTTGGTACCGGAAGGATCTCGTCGATCCGTTCACCTTTTTCCATGGCAAGCATGAGCTCGTCCGACTGTCGCCTGGCCGCACCTGGGTCGAGATCGTCCCGGTTCGCACCCCGTTGGGGATCATTCGCTGATCGAACGGCAGGTTCCTTCGTTCTTTTTGCTCGAGATTGGAGCCGCTGACGGCGAGGAGCGAAACGGCGATGTTGCCCGCGCCGCCGAACTTGCCCAGAGGTAGGCGTGCTGGAGTAAAGAGGGCGTCGAGGGTCGGCCGAAATGGAGCGATGGACGGTGGATTACGCGGAGCTTCTTCGATCGCGCAGGATGGTGCGTCACTTCACCGACGCTCCGGTCAGCGACGACGCGGTCGAGCGGATCGTCGCAGCGGGACTACGAGCACCGTCGGCGGGATACAGCCAGGGGTGCTCGTTGCTGGTGCTCCGGACCGAAGACGAGCGTCATCGTCTTTGGGCAACACACTCTGGCTCGGAGCGCCGATGGTCGGCATCAGTTCGCGCTGGTCTGCAGAAAGCACCGGTTGTCATCGTCGTGCTTACTTCGAAACGCGTTTACCTCGACCGTTACGCGGCGCAGGACAAGGGGTGGACCGATCGATCTGAATCGCGGTGGCCGGTCCCGTATTGGTACGTCGACGCGGGATGCGTCGCGATGTTGATTTTGCTTTCGGCGATCAACGAGGGACTCGGCGCGCTCCTGTTCGGAATGGCAGCGGGAGACATCGTGACCTTCCGGGAGTCGTTCGGCGTTCCAGACGACATCGAGTTCGTCGGGTGCATTGCTGTGGGCCATCGCGATCCGAACGCGCCGCGTCGCGACCTCCGATCGGGGCAAAGGCCAATCGAGGATCTCGTCCATCTCGGACGATGGTGATCCTCCATGCTGAGTCGTTCAATCCACCCTGACGTGCATCACGCGAGATCATCAGAGCCGCGCTCGGCGAGCTTCATCAAATAACTCTTCGGAGCGACCGTGCGAAAGGCGTCCTCGCAAAGTGCAGCCACCTCGGTCCAGTCGACCCGCTCATCGAGACGGACTCCGATCCACCCGCGGTGTCCGACATAAGGAGGATGAAAGTACCGATGGGGGTGCGCAGCAAGGAGTGCGGCTTGGGCACCGTACGGCGCCGCACACCAAAGGTGCGGGAAGGAGTGTTCATGGTGTCCCTCGGGCCACAGCATCACGAACTGCTTGTTGACGAAGAATGCTGGCGCGCCGTGGCTCAATCGCTCGGTGGCTCCGGGCAGTGCCAGGCAAATCGACCGGACGCGGGACTCGATGTCAGCCACGCTTGGACCATATTCGGGATCGGACTCATCAATCTTCGGGATCGGGGACGATCAAGCGAGATTGGCGCGGTGTGAGTGCTCGACCTCGGCCAGACGGCGGGGGACTTGAGGGAATGACCGAAGAGCAAGGACTAAGCGGCGACGGCATCCCCACACGGCCGTGGAAATCGCGCTGCGAATTAGTGCCCGTCACAGCATCGGTCGCGGCCAAGATCCTTTCTGGGGATATCGATGGGCTTGATGCCGGAGAAGGTTGGCCGCATTCGGACACTTCGAATGGTGTGCGGCACGTTCTCTCCGAACCTCCCGCTGAGGTGTGGCTCATTCAGGTCGATGGCAGAACCATTGGCGACTGCGGAACGCACGGGCCCGCCGATGAAACGGGCAGTATCGAGATCGGATACGGGCTCGCCGAGCCGTTCCGAAGACGCGGTTATGGCACCGAGGCGGTCGCCGCGTTGACCGAGAGGTTGGCGCGGCGAGCCGAAGTTGCGAGAATCGTCGCGCGGGCGTCCCCGGAAAACCTCGCGAGCCGCCGGGTACTTGAGAAGGTCGGCTTTCATCGTGTCATCTCGACGCCCACGCTCGACGAATACGAATTCGTGCCCCGCCAGCCGAGTTAAAAGGGGATCCAGCGGGACGCGAAATTCCGCCGCGCCCGATTCGGACCCCCGATCGGTCCCCGTGGAGTCTGGCGCGAGCTAGATCTCGCTGCGGATCGGATTGACATTCGAGTGCACCCGCTGCGACGCTCCTATTTCGTCGTCACCGTCGATCGAAACGAAGCGAGACGCACGCGCGATCTTGCAACAGGAGGACTTAGTCGTGAACCTCGAAGGGTGCAGTGCGGTTGTGAGTGGTGGCGCCTCGGGGCTTGGTGCTGGGTCGGTGCGGCGCCTCGTGGCCGCTGGCGTCCACTGTGTCGTTCTCGACGTCGACGGGAAAGCCGGTGCCGCCATCGAAGCCGAGCTCGGCCCGAATGTCACTTTCGCCGAAGGCGACGTAACGCGCTCTGATGCCGTGAATCACGCAGTGCACGAGTCGACATCTCACGGTCCACTACGCATCGCGGTCAGTTGTGCCGGGATCGCACGCGCGCGAAGGGTTATCAATCGGGAAGGAGTGCCTCACGATCCTGAGACATTCGAGCTCGTGATGCGCGTGAACGTTTACGGCACCTTCAACCTGATGACTCTGGCGGCGGCGGAGATTGCCAAGACTGAACCCCTGAACGATGGCGTGCGCGGTGTCCTAATAAACACGGCATCCGTCGCTGCGTTCGAGGGCCAAACTGGTCAACTCGCCTATTCCGCGAGCAAGGGCGCGATCGCCGGTATGACCCTTCCCGCAGCGCGCGACCTATCCGTCGTCGGAATACGGGTCGTGACGATCGCACCGGGCGTGTTCGAAACTCCGTTGCTCGTCGGCCTCCTCGGAGACGCGCGCGCCGAACTCGGGGCCTCTGTGCTGTTTCCAAAGCGGCTGGGTACTCCCGATGATTATGCGAGTCTCGTGCTCGAGATCGCGAGGAACGACTACCTCAATGGCGAGGTCATCAGACTCGATGGAGGTGTCCGGCTTCCGCCGAAATGACGAGGCGGTTCGCGTCATCACTCCGCTAGTCGGCGAAAGTAGGCGTCAACGAACCTCGTAAACTTCGACGGCAATCCCGGCGCGGCTCTTGCCACGTCGCGGGTACAGCGATCACCTTCGAATGCCGAACATCCGAAGGTTGAGGCTCGCCGACGAGGCGGAGTGATGAACGGACACGTATCGGCGGCGGGGGTCAAAGACCGTTCCGACGCGCCAGCAGGCCAGTCGCCGCTCGCGGCACGACAGGCACGACGAGTGTTCGTTACCGTGGCGGCACTCGGCTTTTTCGGTTCGGTTCTCATCGCACTCTCGAGTCCGCGCCTAGTCGATGGTGGGGCGATCTCTTGGTGGTATTCGATTTCCTTTCCGTTTGGAGCAAACGGCAACCGCGCCGCGCTCTATCTCGGGATGGGGTTTCTGAGCGCGGCGTGGCTCGCCCTCGGCTTCACCTTGAGAACGAACGGAGTCACGACCCGCTACGAGATGTTCCTTGTAGCAGCGGCATGGATGGCCCCGCTCGTTATTTCTCCCGCGGTGTTCAGCCGCGACGTGTACAGCTACCTCGCGCAAGGGGCGATCCTGCACGTCGGCATGGATCCCTACCACCACGGGCCGATCGTTCTCAGTCACACGAGTTTCCGGCACCTTGCCGACGCAGTCTCGCCCTTTTGGTGGAGGACTCCTGCTCCCTACGGCCCGCTTTTTCTCGGAATCGTCAGTCTGATCGTCGGGGTGACGGGATCGAATCTTGTTGCCGGGGTGATCGTCGTACGCGTTTTCGCACTCGCCGGAGTAGCTCTTGTCGCTCTGTTCGCCCCCCGACTCGCCCGACTGCTCGGAGCGGATCCGCTGCGGGCGTTGTGGATCGGTGCGATGAGCCCGCTCGCGGCGCTCGAACTTGTGCTTGCTGGTCACAACGACGCTCTGATGGCGGGGTTGGTGCTCGCCGGTGTGACGCTGGCGATCGAGGGGCGATATCGCACGGGCATCGCCTTGTGCGCCGTCGCGGCGGTCGTGAAGCTGCCCGCGCTCGCGGCGGTCGTCTTCCTCGCGATTGTGTGGGTTCGTTCCGAGCACAGCACCAAGCGGCGCTTGGGGACGTTCTTCGAAGCAGGGGCCATCACGGCCGTGGTGATCGGCGGAGTGAGCGCGGCCACAGGCGTCGGTCTCGGGTGGTTCTCCGCCGCGGTCCTCACGGTTCCCGGCAAGGTGCACCTCGCCATCACGCCGGTGACCCAGCTCGGCTGGACGATAGGGCCCGTCTTGAGAGCGCTCGGTGCGCAGGTGAGCGACCGTGATGTCGCATCGGGATTCGGGGTAGCAGCGGACATCGCGCTCATCATTTTCGGGGCCCTGCTGCTCTATCGAACGCGGCGGACAAATGTCGTCGTCAATCTCGGCGTGTTCTTCGTTGCCGTCGCGCTGTTCGGACCGGCTGCTTGGCCGTGGTACTTCATCTGGGGCCTCGCGCTGCTCGCGTGTGTGGTCGATTTTCAGCAGTCGATCGCGGTTCCGGCTCTCGTCGTCGTCTCGGTGTTCCTCGTAAAGCCCGACGGGATCCTCGCCCTGCCCGTCGGTTCTTCCCCGGTTGTCCTCGCGATCTATCTCATGTTGAGCGGTGGCGCGCTCGTCTACTTCCGACGAATTCGAGGACGGTCTCGTCGAGCGGCGGTGCGAGCCGAAGCCACTGCCGCGGCGGACTAGAGATGTCGAAGGTCGAACCGACGCTCGAATCTCGGTCGAGAGAACCGAATGGCGCCTTGGCGCCGCAAGCGCTCCTCGATCGACAAACTCCGAAGCGAATCGAGCGGCGCACGAATCGTGTCCTCGCAATCGTCGTGCCCGCGGTGATCGCCATGGTCCTTAGTGCAATCGACATCACGGCGAGGAGCATTTGGCTTGACGAGTCGGCGAGTTTGTCGATCGCGAGTCAGCACGGACGGGCGCTTTGGCACGCCATCGCCCGTGACGGCGGCAACATGTCTGGCTACTACCTCATACTGCACGTTCTCATCTCGGCGTTCGGCGACGGACTTGTCGTGTTGCGCCTTCCTTCGGCGATCTCTGTTGGGGTCACCGTGTTGTTCGTCTCCCTGATCGCGAGTCGGCTCTTTGACGATCTCGCCGCGTTCGTCGCCGGATTGTTGACTGCGGTGAGCCTCCCTCTCGTGTACTGGGGCCAGGACGCTCGTGGATACGCGCCGATGGTCGCGTTCGTCACGGCGTCGTACTACTTCCTCGTCGTTCTCGACGGACGCGGTTCTGGTCGCGCGAGATCCCGATGGCCCTGGATCGGTTATGTCGTGGCAACGACCCTTGCGGCGTATATGAGCTACGTCGCGGTCCTGGCGGTGTTGGCGCAGCTCTTCTGGATCGGCGTCGCGCGCCGTCCATGGCGGAAGGTGGCGAGTGCCGTTGCGGTCTGTGTCGTCCTCTGGTCCCCGCTGCTCGCCCTCGCGGCGAACCGGGGGACCGGTCAACTCGATTGGCTTCAGCGCCCGGGCATCGAGGCGCTCTCTGTCGTCATCGCGACCGTTTCTTCGGCCTCGCAACAGCCGACCATCCATCGAACGGCGACGAGCGGTGCGCTCGAGGCGTTCACCGCCCTCGTCGTCGTCGGCCTTGCCGGCTTTGCGATCTTTTCCCGTCGCGAACGGGATCGCCGAGGTCAAATCGTCCTCCTCACCAGCTGGATCGCGGTACCGGTCGCGTTGGCCTTCGCCGAGTCCTACGTCACACAGCCGGTGTTCTTGTCAAGGAACCTGCTGATGTGCGTCCCGCCGGTGGCGATCGTGGTGAGCCTCGCCGTCGCGATCCGAAGAATCCCGCGCGCCGTCGGTCTCGGCGCGCTCGTCGTGATCGGCGGGCTGAGGGTCGCCCAACTCGCCCCCTCCTACGGCGAGTCGTCCGAGAACTGGCGCGCGGCGACCGCATACGTCATCGCGCAATCGCGTGCCAAGGACTGCGTCGCCTTCTACCCGTCAGACGCTCGGCAGGCCTTCGACTATTACGTCTTGCACACGAAACGCGATCTCTCTGTTGCCCCGCAACCGGTGCTCCCCTCACTTGCGTTCAGCGAGGTTCGACCGTTCGTCGAGGTGTACGCGACGATGACGGTCAAAGAGATCACAAATCTCGAACTCTCTTGCGGCCGTCTGTGGTTCGTTTCGAGCCATAACGGCTCGCCGAAGGGAACAACGAGCTCCGCCGCGCACTACTACCGGTACGAGGAGCTCCTCTCGCACCTTTCCGCCGCGTTCGTGCACATGCGGGTCGAGCGCTTCGGATGGGCGGATCCTGTTCGCGTCGAGCTGTTCTCCTCCGCCCGGTTTGTTCAGGGGCGAAGCCCGTAACCGACGTAGGTCATGCCGCTCATTACGAGCAAGAGCGTCGTTCCGACGCCGAGAAGCACCCAGTAGCCGCGCCCGCTCAAGTAGCGCGTGTACACGAGCAATGCGGGGAAGGCGGTGATCAACATCCTCGGATTCGGAGGCACGTGTTCGGAGGTGACGGTCAAGAACGCGATCCCGAGCACCCACACGAGCGCCTCAGGGGGAACATCGGCGCGTCGGCGGAACAACAAGAAGATTCCCACCGCGAGGAATGCCGCACCCAAGAGCCCTGAGACGAGGTTCCAGTCGATTAGATGGATGTCGAAATTCGTGAAGGAGATCTCCTGCGCCAGGTACTGGGCCTGGTGCAATAGCGCGAGGGGCTCGGTCTGTTCTCCCCAGCCGTTGCGCTGCGCCCAGAAGAACGCGAGCGGCGTCCCGGTGTGCGCCCACAAGAACGCGCAGAATCCGACGAAGCCCGCGGGCGCGATGACGAGGGCCGGGAGGCTCTGGCGCGTCTCCGTCGATCTAGCACCGTGGTGCTTTGCGACGCGAATCACGGCGACCGCACAGACGGCGATGAGGACGAGCCCGTTCGGCCCGACGGCGGTCGCGATTCCGGCTAGGACCCCGGCGAGCACCCATCGCTTGTGGTGCAAGGCGAGCAGACAGCCGGCGGCGAGAGGGATGAGGAGCCCTTCGCTGTAGACCATCGAGAAGACGACCGAGCCGGGGAAGAGGCAGAACCAAACGACGGCCTTCTTCGCCACCTGTTCACCCCACCAAAGCATCGCCAGTCGCCGGACGAGCACGACCGCGACGAAGCCGCCGATCCCCGAGATGATGAGACCGCCGAGCGTCAGCGGGATGAAAAGAGTGTGGCCAACTGCCCACAACACCATCGGGTAGAGCGGGAAGAAGCCGAGGGTCGACTTCCCGTGTAGCGCGACCGTCGGGTACCAGCGCGTCGCGACCCGCAAGTACCACACGCCGTCCCAGTTCGACAGTTCGGTGGCGAGCGAATAATGGAAGACCGCGCTGTCGAACAGACCGACCACGATCAATACGAGTCGCGTTCCGAGGTAGACGGCGAAAGGGAAGCGCAGCCGCGAAACGAGATCGGAGACGCGCTCGGCGCGAGTTCGGGCCGTTGCAGTTGCTACCCCTCTTGCGCCCGCCGACGAGATGGCTGGATCGGTGTCGACCTCCGCCACCGGAGAAGCCTCAAGGCGCGTGAGCTCAGCCTCCGAAACCTGAGCCATGTGCCAAATCGTACGAGCTGACTTCGGCTTCATCGGCCGTCACCCCGGAAACCGCCGTACTGCCGCTCCCTCAACCTCTGCTGGACCTTCGTCCAGATCTCAGCGCCTGGCCGTGTGTGGTTTGGGTCACCGATGGCGTGGGCGAACCACGCCGCGACGGCCCGCGATCCCGGGAGCCCCATTTCGACGATTACGGCGTTGACGGAGTTGAGATACAAGAATTCCCTCAGGTTGGCGACTTTTCGTCGGCCGATGGTGGCCGGACCGACCGAGCCGTAGACGACGACGTGTTCGCCTCTCCTCGGGACTTCGGTCCACGACGACTCGTGCCGCCCGATGCGGAAATCGGTGAGCGCGGTGAAATCGACCTCGACGAGGTCGTCCGAGCTCGTCCCGAGAATGAACGATCCGCGATCACGATTCACGTTCTGCACGACGCCGGCGACCGCTGCCCCTCGAGGTGTTCCACCTTCCACGATGACTCGATTCGCGCTCACGGATTCGACAGCGGGCGCGATGTAGGGGACGAAAGGTATGAGGACCGGGTTGTTCGCTACCGCGTTGGTAAGCAGTCCTTCAACGTCGTAGGGCATGAGACCACTCGACAGCGGTGTGGATCTCCGGTCGAGCCCGCGACGCAGCGCGTAGCCGCCGATGAGCTTGAAACGCATTCCACTCACCGCTTGCCACACCATCGCCTCGTCGGTGCTCGGCTCGACGTACGGGTAGGTAAGAACGACGCTGTCTTTCGCGATCGCCGACAGCGACGAGGCGGAGAGCGATTCCGACGCGAGCGCAGGTTGGGATGAATACGGCCAGTTGGGCAGCAAGCTCAACACGACCAGCGCGACGACGCCCCATCCGGTGATCGAAAACCATCGCCTCGTATTCCAACGCGCGGTCTCGTTGGCCGCTTGGGGGACGCCTTCCAGACGCAGTCGCTCGTCGTGTCGAGCTGTGATACCCGCTCCGAGCGCGCACGCGACGAAGAACGCGACGAGAAGCGAAATACGTGACGGGACAAGATCCCGCATCACCGGCCAGTGGGTGAACCACGAGAACGGCAGGTGCACGTCGTAGACGGTGGAGCCGACATGTAATTTTTGGCCCAGAGACAAGACGAAATCGACTGCCGCGATGAGCAAGGAGAACTGCAACCAGCGCGACCTCCGGTAGCGGATCGCGAAATACACCAGCAGCGCAAGTAGAGGGATGCCGAGGTAACTGCCGTTCTCGTCGACATTCGTCGACCCGCCGACGAGCTTCGAACCGAAAGTTGAGAGCGAACTCGGCGTGAGCAACTGCCATCGTGTCGGGCTGAGTGGACCTAGCAGGTTCGCGTCGTAGCGCGCGCCGGGCGGATAGGGCGGGCCGATGTAATGCAACCCTCCGTGTTCCATCACGTGGATCGCGTCCATGCAACACGCCGCGGTAATGGCGCCCCCGATTGCGAGACCCAAGAGCGCGAACGGGATGCGGCGGGGAACTTTTCGCGGATGAGAGACCGCGAGCAGAATGACCGCGATCGCGCCCGAAATCGAGGTCGTGACCAGCACTTCCGGACTCACGTAGAACTCCGCCGTCGCGAAGAGCCCGAGGAGAACGCCCCACCCGACGACATCACGCGTCGACCTCACGCAGACCTCGTATGCACAGAGGAAGATCAGCGGAGGAAGGGGTACGAACGCGAGGTTGAGGTGAGTCGAGGACTGGCCGATCATGTACGGTGAAAACCCGTAGTAGGCGCCGGCAACAAACGCAGCCGGTCGATAGTGCGAGACGCGCGCGACGACGTAGTACATAGCCCCTGCAGAAAGGGCGAACGAGAGCCACCGCAGAACGTTCTCGCTCGCCACGGCGTTCGACACGAGAGTGATCGGGGTCGTGATCAGCCCGAGGAAAGGCATGATCGTGTTCTGCGCAAGGTTCACCCCTACGGGGTAATTCATCCACGTTGTCACGTAGAAGTTGTGGTTGTGCAGCAAGGCGAACGGGGTCCACGCGAGAAACCACACCGTCTGTGCCGGGTCTTTTCCACCGCCACAGCTGCAGGTGGCGATGCGGTTCGGATCCCACGGATACGTCGGCAAGTTGGCGAACAACCCGACGATGGCGTAGGCGAGGAACACGCTCGCCCCGAAGGCCCATCGCCGCGCACCGATCCATGCGCAGATCGCGCGTGCGCGTCCTACGACGGTCATCATCCTTGATTCGTGCGACCGTTCGGAGTCAATGTCAGGTGCGCGCTCCGCTCCGGGGTCGACGTCACGAACGAGCGAACCAGGACCCATCGTCTCCTTCTCAATCCAGGGTGTTTCGTCCGGTAAGTCTCGTCGACGCGCGAAGCGCTTCGCAGAAAACGCCTGGTCCTCGATCCTGACCACACGAGGGCGGAAGAGCGAACGAGCCTCACTCCCGAGGGGAGCTGGCTAGCGCGCTGCTCGCGATCGCGGCGATCGCCATGTCCGTGAGCAAGCGGTGCATCTCGTTGCGTTCGAGTCGCGCGCTGAACGGAGTCGAGTTCATCAACCCGAATGCCGCGTGGACGGCTGCGCGCGCTCGTGAGCGCGAAAGGGCAAGCTTTGCCGCGACGACCGTGTCGATCCACAGCTCGACGTAGGAGCGTTGCAGCTCGCGGACTCGTTCTTGGTCCGCTTCGCTGAGACAGTCGAGGTCGCGGCTCTGGACCGTGATCAACTCCGGATGGTCAAGTGCGAAGTCGACGTGAAACTCGACCAACGACGTCAACGCCGAGCCGTCACGCGACGGGCTAGTACGAACGCGGGCGCCACGGAGGAGCTCTTCACTCACGCCGATCAGGATTTCGGCGAGCAGCGCCTCTTTTGCCGGAAAATGCCTGTACAGCGCAGGACCGGTTACCCCGACCGCGGCGCCGAGGTCGTCGATCGACGTTCCTCGGAAGCCTCGCTCGACAAACATGTGGGCTGCGACGTCGAGGATCTGCTGACGACGCGCCCGAGGCGGTGGAACGTCGCCTTCGGAGGTGTCGCTCACTGTCTCCCTCGACGATTTCGCAGGAAGCCGCTATCGTAGCGGTCCGAGTTAACGATCGTTAACGGCATGAGCGGAAGAGAGGTCCGAGACGTGGACGCGACTTCCGAGTTCCCCGTCCTGAAGGTCAACGTTCTGCCAGGCACCGATGCGTTCCGTGCCAACGAAAAGGCACACGTCCCCATCGTCGCTGAATTGCACGAGGCACTGGCGCGCGCCCAGGCCGGAGGAACCGAGCAAGCGCGCGCTCGGCACGTCGCGCGGGGCAAGCTCTTGCCGCGAGACCGGATCGACCGCCTGGTCGATGCCGGGTCGCCGTTCCTCGAGCTCTCCCCGCTCGCCGCGCACGGAATGTATGACAACGAGGCGCCTTCGGCCGGGGTCATCACCGGGATCGGAAGGATCAGCGGACGCGAATGCGTGGTCGTTGCGAACGACGCGACCGTGAAGGGCGGCACGTACTTTCCGATCACGGTGAAAAAGCACCTGCGCGCGCAAGAAGTCGCGCTCGAAAATCATCTGCCGTGCGTCTATCTCGTCGATTCGGGCGGAGCGTTCTTACCGCTGCAAGACGAGGTATTCCCCGATCGGGAGCACTTCGGCCGGATCTTCTACAACCAGGCGACGATGTCGGCGCGGAAGATCCCGCAAATCGCCGCCGTCCTCGGATCATCGACCGCGGGAGGCGCGTACATCCCAGCGATGAGCGACGAGGCGATCATCGTTCGCCAACAAGGCACGATCTTCCTCGCTGGCCCACCCCTCGTAAGAGCGGCGACGGGAGAGATCGTTTCCGCCGAGGAGCTCGGGGGAGGCGACGTGCACTCGCGAATCTCCGGAGTCGTCGACCACGTCGCGGACGATGACCTGCATGCCCTCGGAATCGTGCGAGAGGTCGTCGCGACGCTCGGACAGAAGTCGCTCCCGCCGTGGGACGTCGCGCCAACGGAGCCGCCGGCGCATGATCCGACCGATCTCGTCGGCGTCGTGCCTCCGGACCTCAGGACCCCTTACGACGTCCGCGAGGTGATCGCGCGAGTAACCGACGGCAGTCGGTTCCTCGAGTTCAAGCAAAAGTTTGGGACGACGCTCGTAACCGGGTTCGGACGCATCTGCGGTCACTTGGTCGGAATCGTCGCGAACAACGGAGTGCTTTTCAGCGAATCCGCGCTGAAGGGCGCGCACTTCATCGAACTGTGTGACCAGCGCGGGGTCCCGCTCCTCTTTCTTCAGAACATCAGTGGGTTCATGGTGGGTAAGGAATATGAGCAGGGCGGGATCGCGAAGCACGGGGCGAAGATGGTGACAGCAGTGGCGTGTGCGCGGGTTCCGAAGTTCACCGTGATTATCGGCGGCTCTTTCGGCGCGGGGAACTACTCGATGTGCGGCCGCGCCTATTCGCCGCGGTTCCTCTGGATTTGGCCGAACGCGCGCATCTCGGTGATGGGCGGCGAGCAAGCGGCATCGGTCCTCGCGACCGTTCGACGGGACCAAATGGAGGCGCGCGGCGAGACCTGGGCGATCGAACAAGAAGAGGAGTTCAAGGCGCCGATCCGCGAGCAGTACGAACGGCAAGGGAACCCGTATTACGCGACCGCGAGACTCTGGGACGACGGCGTGATCGATCCGGCGGACACGCGCACCGTTCTCGGGCTTGCGCTCTCCGCTGCGGCGAACGCTCCCCTTGGTGAGATCGCGTACGGCATCTTCCGGATGTAGCCGGGTGTTCCGCTCCGTCCTCGTCGCGAACCGAGGCGAGATCGCCGTTCGCGTCTTCCGCACACTTCGCCGTCTCGGCATCGAGTCGATCGCGATCTACAGCGACACCGATGTCAGAGCGCGCCATGTCACCGAAGCCGATCGTTCGATACGGATCGGCCCCGGCTACCTCGCGATCGACGCGATCGTGGAGACCGCCGTTTCGGCCGGAGCAGAAGCCGTCCACCCGGGATACGGCTTCCTCTCAGAAAACGCCCAGTTCGCGCAAGCGTGTGTCGAGGCCGGAGTGACCTTCATTGGCCCGCCGGCAGCGGCGATCGCGGCGATGGGAGACAAGATCCGCGCGAAGCGGCTGGCACGGGAGAACGGCGTGCCGGTGGTACCCGGTGGTGACGACTCGGCGCTGAACGACGACGAGCTCCGTGCGGCGGCGCTCGAGATCGGATTTCCGGTGCTGCTCAAACCTTCCGCCGGCGGGGGCGGGAAGGGCATGCGGCGCGTGAACGAAGAGTCCGAGTTCGAACACGCCCTCGAGGGTGCGCGTCGCGAAGCGATCACCGCCTTCGGCGACGACACGATGCTCGTCGAACGTTTTATCGAGCGACCCCGTCACATCGAGGTTCAGGTTTTCGCCGACAAGTTCGGCAACACGGTCCACCTGTACGAGCGCGAATGCAGCCTGCAACGCCGACATCAAAAGATCGTCGAGGAAGCCCCTTCGCCAGCCGTTGACGCGGGTACTCGCGCCGCTCTCGGCGAGCACGCGATCACCGTCGCCGAAGCGTGCGGGTATGTCGGCGCGGGAACCGTCGAGTTCGTGGTTCCTTTCGCGGCCCCGAACGAGCACTACTTCTTGGAGATGAACACACGTCTGCAAGTCGAGCACCCGGTGACCGAGATGATCCTCGGGATCGACCTCGTTGAGTGGCAGCTGCGGATCGCGTCGGGCGAAGCGCTTCCGATCGAACAGTCGGATGTGATTGCGAAGGGCCATGCGATCGAGGCACGCGTCTATGCAGAGGACCCTGTGCGCGGTTTCCTTCCGAGCGGGGGGTTGGTCGTCGCGTATCGCGAGCCCGCAATGGACCACGTGCGCGTCGACTCCGGCATCGAGACCGGAACCGTCGTCAGCACGCAATACGACCCGATGCTCGCGAAGGTTGTCGCGTGGGGCGATGACAGGGAATCGGCGCGGTCACGACTTGTACAGGCACTTGGGTCGACGTCGGTCCTCGGGGTGCGGACGAACCTCGCCTTCCTCGTCCACCTCCTCGATGATCCCGAGGTTCGTGCCGGTGCGCTCGATACCGGACTCACCGATCGGGCGCTCGTGGGCTTCGTCGACGAACCCCCCGACGAGGACGACGTCATCGTGGCAGCTCTTTTGCTGATGGCCGAAGACGAGCCTCTCGGATCGATCGTCGATCCCTGGTCGATTCCGGGCGGCTGGAGGGTGCAAGGACCGGCGTGGTCCGTACGAACGATCGGCTTCGAGAACGGACGGCGCGACCAAATCCGCTTCAGAGGTCGGGCAGTTGACGCGGAGATCGCGGTGGGTGCCGGGCCGGCACGAAGAGCGAGCGTGGTCTGCGGGGATGAATCGCTCGTCGTATCGATCGACGATCGCACACAGGTGTACGCGTGCGCGCGAGCGGGCAGGGTGAGGTACATCGGGTGCGGTCCCAGCTGGTGGGCTTTCCGAGTCAACGAAGGCTACGAACGCGCAGAAGGCGATTCCGGCCACGGAGCCGACGAACGGGTGAGGAGTCCGATGCCGGGCTCGGTGGTCTCGGTCGGAGCTGGCACGGGTGACCACGTGGAGCGCGGCGACGTCCTTCTCGTCATTGAGGCGATGAAGATGGAACACACCGTCGTCTCGCCGGTCTCGGGTCGCGTGACGGGACTGCGCGTCGTGGTCGGTGATCGAGTCGGGATGGACGAAGAGCTCGCGGCGATCGAAGTCGACGACGTGTCGAGCACCGCCTCCCGCGACGAGGCGACGAGCGACTGATGCGCGCGAACAGAAAGGAACGGTCTCGATGACGGCGACGTTCGAGTACGACCTAAGCACCGAGCACGAGGAGTTGCGGCGCACCGTCGAACGATTCGCCCGGCAAGAGGTCGCCCCGGTGATCGGTGAGTACTACGAGAACGACGAGTTTCCGTACCCGATCGTCGCGAAGATGGCGGCGCTCGGTTTGTTCGGCCTGCCGTTCCCAGAAGAGTACGGGGGGATGGGCGGCGACTTCTTCGCGTTCTGCCTGGCGCTCGAAGAGCTCGCGCGCGTCGACTCGTCCGTCGCGATCACCCTCGAGGCGGCCGTGGGTCTTGGCGCGATGCCGATCTTCCGCTTCGGCTCGGACGAGCAGAAACAGCGCTGGTTGCCGCCACTGTGCGGCGGAGAGCTGCTTGCGGCATTCGGCCTCACCGAGCCCGGCGGCGGAACCGATGCGGGGGCGACGAGAACAACGGCGAAACTCGACGGTGACGAGTTTGTGATCGACGGGACGAAGGCGTTCATCACGAACTCGGGCACCGACATCACTTCGTTCGTCACAATCACCGCACTCACATCCGCGAAGGGCGAAGAGCGCGAGATCTCCTCGATCATCGTTCCCTCCGGCACCCCCGGCTTTGTCGTCGGCAAGCGCTATTCAAAAGTTGGATGGTCGGCCTCTGACACGCGCGAGCTCTCCTTCAGCGACTGCCGCGTGCCGACCGAGAACCTCCTCGGTCGTCGAGGGAAGGGATACGCCCAGTTCCTGGAGATCCTCGACGAGGGACGGATCGCGATCGCTGCACTGTCGGTCGGACTCGCGCAGGGGTGCATCGATGAATGCGTGAACTATGTGAACGAGCGCGAAGCGTTCGGCTCGACGATCGGGCATTTCCAGGTGATCCAGTTCAAGCTTGCCGACATGCAGGCACGAACGCACACGGCGCGCCTCGGGTACTTCGACGCCGCCCGTCGCATGGCGAAACGCGAGCCCTTCAAAGAGCAGGCCGCGATCGCGAAGCTGGTGGCGTCGGACGCGGCGATGGTTAACGCACGCGAAGCGACGCAGATCTTCGGTGGCTACGGCTTCATGAACGAGACTCCGGTCGGCCGCTTCTACCGCGACGCGAAGATCCTCGAGATCGGGGAAGGAACCTCGGAGGTCCAGCGCATGATCATCGCGAGGGGCCTCGGCCTCAATCGCTGACTGCGTAGTCCTCGGTTCTCGTCGCGTCGTCGAGCAGCTGCGCGATGTCGACGACGCGTACGTCGTCTTCCTTGCCCCGTGCCTTCACTGCGTCGTCGATCATGATCTTGCAATAAGGACAGGCCGTCGAGATCACGTCCGCGCCGGTCGCGAGCGCTTCGTCCGTCCGATTGAGGTTGATCCGCGTGCCGATCGGCTCTTCGAGCCACATGCGCGCGCCGCCAGCCCCGCAGCAGAAACCTCGCTCTCGGCAACGATGCATCTCGATCGGCGGCCGCGTCGTCGAGGCCCGCACCACCTCGCGTGGCTCGTCGAAGACGCGATTGTGCCGTCCCAAGTAACAAGGGTCGTGGTACGTGACGCTCTCGTCGATCGCGCGCGGGGCGAGGCGACCCGAAGCGACGAGTTCTTCGAAGAGCTGTGAATGGTGGACCACCTCGAAGACTCCGCCGAGCGCGGGGTACTCGTTCGCGATCGTGTTGAAACAGTGAGGACACGAAGCGAGGACCTTCGTCGTTCGCGACTGGCGGAGGCGCTCGATGTTCACCTTCGCCCGTTCCTGGTAGAGGTACTCGTTGCCGAGCCGCCGCGCCGGGTCGCCGGTGCACGACTCGGCGGGACCGAGGATTGCGAACGACACCCCAGCCTTGCGCAACAGGCGGGCGATCGCCTGCGTCGTCGAGCGCGCCCGGTCGTCGAATGAGCCGGCGCAGCCCACCCAGAACAGATAGTCGAGATCGTCCGGTATCTCGTCTGCCACGACGGTGACTTCGAATCCGAGCCCCACGGTCCAGTCGAGACGGTGTTGCGCTCCAAGTCCCCACGGGTCGCCGCGGGTCTCGATGTTGCGGAGCATCGTGCTCGCCTCGGCCGGGAAGCGCGATTCCATCAGCACCTCGTGGCGGCGCATGTCGAGGATCGCGTCGACGTGCTCGATGTCGACCGGGCACTCCTCGACGCAGGCGCCGCAGGTCGTGCAGGCCCACAGCACGTCCGGCTCGATCACCCGGGGAACGAGCACGACGTCGTTGCCGTCCGCCCGCTTCGCCGACCGGAAAAGCTCGTCTCGAAGATCCATCACCACGGCCTTCGGCGAGAGCGGCTTGTCGGTCGCCCACGCTGGGCACTGGCTTTGGCAACGGCCGCATTCGGTACAGGTCGCGAAGTCCAACAGTTGCTTCCAGGAAAACTCCTCGATGCGACCGGCTCCGAATGTCGTCTCCTCGGTGATCCTGTCCGGGTCCAAGTCGGGCGTCGTGTCGAGCGCGCCGAGCGCGCGCGGCTTTCGTGAGAACGCGACGTTGATCGGCGCGAGAACGATGTGCAAGTGCTTGGAGTAGACGACGAAGACGAGGAACGCCGCGATCACGCAGATGTTGAGATCCACGAACATGGTCTCCAAAGTGCGATTCGTCCCCACACCAAGAGGCTGGAGCGAGCGGCCGATGCCATGGGAAGCGAACGCCCACCACCCATAGGAGAAATCGCCGGTGTTCGTCTGCGCGGAGCGATACATCAGCAGGGTTGCGATGACGAGGAAGATCATTCCGAGGGTGATCCACGCGACAGTCGTGTGAGAGCCGTAAAAGCGGGATCGACGATCGAGGCGTTGTGGGCTCTCGCGAATCCTGATCAGCGCGAACGTCGCCAGCGCTACGAGCACTGCGACGGCGAACAAGTCCTCGAAGAATCCGAGCGCGGCGGCGTGTCCGATCCCGGGGATCGCGAAGTCGCGGTCAAATAGGTCGCCGATCGCCTCGATGATCGTGAAGATCAAGACGATGAAGCCCCAAAACGTAAAGGCGTGGGCGAGGCCGGGAACCGTCCATTGCAACAACCGGCGTTGCCCGATGACTTCAGTTGCCTCGGTCTCGGTCTTGGCGAACCAAGCGCCCCGTCGTCCTGGCGCGCGGACCCCTCTCGAGATAAGTCGGTAGAGGCGGTACAACCGCAACGAGGCGACGACGATCGCGACGCCGAGGACCGACATCGCGATCGGGTACCGGGTCAGCACGTGGAGGCCCCCAAAGGTCGGCTCGATTGATCGGCGGCAGTCGAGTATCGCTTCGAATCGTGCACCCGGGCGACTTCGTCGGATATTTGAGGCGAATCCTCAGCGCGTCGAGGGGTCGCCACTACTCGAGGACGAGCCGACTCGCACCCGCCGTCGCCGCGCGGACGAGTCCTGGGGCTCGAGACGCGAACTCGGTGGCGAAGAAGTTCGATTCGTCGATGGCCTTTGCGACGGTGTCTTTCGCGACGAGTGCTCGACGGAGCATCGCCGCGCCGCCCAAGGTGAGGCCGGCGAGTTCGAGATACGTCGTAGCGCCGGCGAGGGCGTCCTCGGCCGTGCCCCCGAGATGGTCGAGCATCCACCGCGTTGTCGATGAGAACGCCTCGGTCGCTTCTTCGAGAACGTCGAAGGAGACGGCGAGCTCGCTCGGGCTCGCAGCTCTTTCCTCGACCGTCGTGCGCAACGAGGAAATTACGGAACCCGAAGTCGCGCCGCTGTCGCGTCCGAGTTTGCGGACGACGAGATCGATCGCCTGGATTCCGTTCGTTCCTTCGTAGATCGGAGCGATCCGGATGTCGCGCAGCCGTTGGGCGATTCCTGACTCGTCGATGTAGCCCGCGCCACCAAGAACCTGGATGCCCAACGACGCCGCGGTGCAACCCGCGTCGGTGCTCCACGCCTTGGCGATCGGTGTCAGAAAGTCGCACCGGAACTGCGCTTCGTTTCGTTCCGAGGTGCTCTCGCTGTGGCGGGCGAAGTCGCGCTGGGCCATCGCGTCGAAAGCGAGCAGTCGGCCTGCGAGTGTGAGGGTCCGCATCGAGAGCAGCATCCGTCTCACATCGGGGTGCTCGATGATCGCCGACCGCTTCTCCGGGTCTTCGCCGAGCGCTCGGCCTTGGAGCCGCTCTCGGGCATACCGCTCTGCATGCTGGAACGCCCGCTCGCCGACGGCTGGACCCTCGATACCGATCGCGATCCGGGCGACATTCATCATCGTGAACATGGCCGCGAGTCCGGTGTGCTCGGCACCGACGAGCTCGCCGACCGCCTGGTCGTAATTCATGACACACGTCGGACTGCCGTGCAGCCCGAGCTTCTCCTCGAGTCGTTCGCATCGCAGGGTGTTCTTCTCGGTTAAATCGCCGTGCGCGTCGAACAAGAACTTCGGGACGATGAACAGCGACAGTCCCTTCGTCCCAGCCGGCGCGTCCGGCGTGCGAGCGAGGACAAGATGGATGATGTTCTGTGAGAGGTCGTGTTCGCCCCAGGTGATGAAGATCTTCGTCCCGCTCAAGAGCCAACGGCCATCGGAGTCTTTTCTTGCGACGGTGCGGACCTCGGCAAGATCCGAACCGGCCTCGGGCTCGGTGAGATTCATCGTCGCCGTCCAAGTGCCCGACAACAGCTTCGGCAGATACTTCGCGCGTTGATCGTCGCTTCCCCAGGACAACAACAACTCGATCCCGCTCTGGGTGAGCACCGGGGCGAGCGAGAGCGAGAGGTTCGCCGACGCAAACATCTCTGCCAGGGCGAGCCCGACGACCGAAGGAAGGCCGGCTCCCCCGAATTCGACGGGGAACTGGAGCGCGCCCCAACCTCCGTCGACGAAGCGCTGGTAGGCGTCGACGAAGCCTCCCGGCGTCTTGACCGATCCCGTCGAGGGATCCAGTCGGCTTCCTTCGAGATCTCCCCTGCGGTCCGTCGGCGCGATGAGCTCCGACGCGAAGCGGCCGAACTCCCTCAGCGCGTCGTCGACCGAGCGCCGATCGATCTCCGAGAACGGTTTCAGTGCTAACAGTCGCTCGAGTCCGACCGTGTCGAGCGCAAGGGCGATGTCGGCGACGGGAGCGTGATACGGCGAACTCTCGAGGCGGGTCGGACGTGCGGTATCGGTCACTACATGTTCCGCCGGTATGCGCCGCCAATCTCGAACAGCGCCTCGGAGATCTCGCCCAGGGTCGCGTGACGGACGGTCTCCATGAGTTCGGTGAATACGTTGCCCCCTGACCTCGCGACCTCCTGGAGCTTCGCGATCGCGGCCGGTCTGTCGGCCTCGTGGCGCCGCTTGAAATCGGCCAGCCTTTCGAGCTGGCTCTTCCGTTCCTCTTCGGTGCCGCGGGCGAGCCGGAGCTCTTTTTCCGAGGCGTCTGGCGACTTGGAGACGAACGTGTTCACGCCGACGATGGGAAGCGACCCGTCGTGCTTGCGGTGCTCGTAGTCGAGCGAGTCGTCCTGAATGCGACCGCGTTGATATCCGCTCTCCATCGCGCCGAGCACGCCGCCGCGTTCTGAGAGCCGCTCGAGTTCTGTGAGGACCGCTTCTTCTACCAAGTCGGTGAGCTCCTCGATGATGAAGCTTCCCTGCAAGGGGTTCTCGTTCATCGTGAGACCCCACTCCTTGTTGATGATCATCTGGATCGCAAGTGCGCGCCGTACCGACTCGTCAGACGGCGTCGTGATGGCCTCGTCGTAGGCGTTCGTGTGCAGGCTGTTCGCGTTGTCGTAGATCGCGCAGAGCGCTTGGAGCGTCGTGCGGATGTCGTTGAACGCCATCTCCTGCGCGTGCAGCGAGCGACCGGACGTCTGGATGTGGTACTTCAGCTTCTGTGAGCGCGCGTTCGCTCCGTAACGGTCGCGCATCGCGACCGCCCAGATCCTGCGGGCGACACGTCCGATGACCGAGTACTCGGGGTCCATCCCGTTCGAGAAGAAGAACGACAGATTCCCCGCAAAGTCATCGATCGCCATCCCTCTAGCGAGGTAGGACTCGACATAGGTGAAACCGTTCGCCAACGTGAAGGCGAGCTGGGTGATCGGGTTCGCGCCAGCCTCTGCAATGTGATAGCCGGAGATCGAGACGGAATAGAAGTTCTTCACCTTGTGGTCGATGAAGAACTGCTGAATGTCGGCCATCACGCCGAGAGAGAACTCTGTCGAGAAGATGCAGGTGTTCTGTCCCTGGTCCTCTTTCAAGATGTCCGCCTGAACCGTGCCACGGACTCGATGCAGCGTCTGTTCTCTCACTTGGCGGAACTCCTCCGCGCTCAAGGGATGCCCGAGCTCGTTCGACCGCTTTTCTGCCCGCTGATCGATGGCGGCGTTGAAGAACATCGCGAGGATGGTCGGAGCGGGCCCGTTGATCGTCATCGACACTGACGTGTTCGGGGCGCATAGATCGAAGCCTGCGTAGAGGTCCTTCATGTCGTCCAACGTGGCGACCGAAACCCCGGAGGTTCCGATCTTTCCGTAGATGTCCGGACGGATATCTGGGTCGCGCCCGTACAAAGTGACGGGGTCGAAGGCCGTCGAAAGCCTCGTCGCTGGCTGCCCGTCTGCAAGCAGGTGGAAGCGGCGGTTCGTGCGCTCGGGGTCCCCTTCGCCCGCGAACATCCGAGTCGGATCTTCCTCGTCGCGCTTGAACTCGAAGACGCCGGCTGTGTACGGGAAGCGCCCGGGGAGATTCTCCGAGCGCAGCCAGCGCAACATCTCGCCCTCGTCGGCGAAGCGCGGCAGCGCGACGCGCGGGATCTCGGTTCCAGAAAGCGACTTTCGCCGCGTCGGCACCTTGCGCGATCCCGACCGCGACTCCGCGGTGATCTCATCGGCGACATAGCGCGCTTTCACCGATGGCCATTCGTCGAGCAAGCGCCGGGAGACGTCGTCGAGCTCGAGTCCGTCACGGAGCGCTTCGAGGCCGGAAAGCTCGACTCCGCGCTCGGCGGCGAGCTTTTCTGTCTCAGAGATGTGCTGGCGCAAGCGCGCGGTCTCTGCCATCTCCCGGGTCGTCTCGTGGTACGCACGCACGGAGCTCGCGATCTCGGCGAGGTAGCTCTGGCGGTTCGAGGGGACGAGTGGCACCGTACGACTCGAACGTTTCGTCGCGACCGGATCGAGCACGCCGTCGATATGCGGCAGTCCACGCTCGAGGAGTGCTTCGCGCACCGCTTGATACAGCGCGGTCACGCCGTCGTCGTTGAAACGTGAAGCGATCGTCCCGAACACCGGTGCCTCATCGAAAGCGGACGCGCTTGAGCGGTGCGCCCGCGCCCACTGGCGGCTTACGTCGCGCAGCGCGTCCTCGCCGCCTCGTCGGTCGAATTTGTTGATCGCGATCAGATCCGCGAGGTCGACCATGTTGATCTTGTCGAGCTGGGAGGCCGCGCCATATTCGGGTGTCATCACGTACAGCGAGACGTCCGCCACGTCGACGATGGCCGACTCGCCCTGTCCGATCCCCGGGGTCTCGACGACGATCAGGTCGAAATCCGCGGCGCGACAGGCGGCGGTGATCTCAGAGAACGCCCGCGGCAAGACGGCGTTTGCTTCGCGGGTGGCGAACGAACGAAAAAAGACCTGGGGCGAGTCGACAGCGTTCATGCGGATGCGATCGCCGAGCAGTGCGCCACCCCCACGCCGGCGTGTCGGGTCGATGGCCAAGATCGCGATCCGCAGCTTGTCGGAAAGATCGTGGCGGAACCTGCGAATCAGCTCGTCCGTGAGGGACGACTTCCCCGACCCACCGGTGCCGGTGATGCCGAGGACGGGGACGTGACGTTTGCCTGCCGCGGAGCGGATTTCTTCGCGCGCGGCGGCGGGCGCGGCGTCGGCTTCGAGGGCGGTCAGGACCCGGGCGAGCGTGCGGGCCTCGCCGGCGAAAAGCCCGTCGAGGGAGGAGGGAAACTCGGCTGCGAGGTCGCGGTCGCACTCTTTGATCAGCTCGTTCACCATCGCCGGCAGTCCGAGGCGCTGGCCGTCTTGGGGCGAGAAGATGCGAGCCACCCCGTGCGCCTCGAGACGTTCGATCTCCGGCTCGACGATGACGCCGCCGCCGCCGCCGAAGACCCGTACATCGGGACGGCCGACCTCGTGCAGGCGGTCGACGAGGTATTCGAAGTACTCGACATGACCGCCCTGGTAGGCGCTCACCGCCACACCCTGGACGTCCTCGGCGACTGCGGCGCTCACGACCTCGTCAACCGACCGGTTGTGCCCGAGGTGGATAACCTCCGCTCCTTGGTCCTGGAGAATGCGCCTCATGATGTTGATCGCCGCGTCGTGTCCGTCGAACAGACTCGCCGCGGTGACGAATCGGACGGGGTACCTCGGGCGGTGCAGCTGGGGCACAGGCTGCGCCAATTTCATAGGACGCAATATAGTCGTACAACCTAGTAATTGATCCCGCAGCTCGCGAGGTGAACACGTCGATGGCGATGAACCGGGAGCCTCCGAAGCTCCGCTTCGATCCGATCGCCGAAGCGCGCCGGCAGTGGGAGGCACACGGCTGGCGCGATGCGGCGCCCGGGGTGGCCGCCGTGACGTCGATCATGCGGGCCCAGCAGGTCTTCCAGGCTCGGGTGGATGAGGCGCTCCGCCCGTTCGCGCTGACCTTCGCCCGTTACGAGCTCTTGATGGTGCTCTCATTCAGCCGCGAGGGGGCGATGCCCCTCTCGAAGCTCGGCGACCGACTGCAGGTCCACCCGACGAGCATTACGAACGCGGTCGACCGTCTCGAGGCCCAAGGGTTGATCCGTCGACGCCCTCACGAGTCCGATCGGCGGATGACGATCGCCGAGCTGTTGCCCGAAGGTCGCGAGCGGGCGAAGGGGGCGACGACGGCGCTGAACGCCGCAGTCTTCGAGGAACCCGGGCTCGGCCGCGGAGATCTCGAGAAGCTGTTCGAGCTGCTTCGCGATTTGCGGATCGCAGTCGGCGATTTCGCGCCTGAAAGCACGTTGACGAATCTCTGAACCGGTCCGTTGAGGACCGTTCCGCCGTGCCAATCCGATTCGCGGAGCATTCAAGTGCACGTCTGTTGGGCTTCTCGATGTGCCGCAGTGCACTTGCTCCGGTAACTTGCCTGCGATGACCGCCTCAAGCGACGCGTCGGGCGGGACTTTCGTGCAGCTCGATCGCGACGGAGAGATCGCGATCATCCGACTCGATCGACCGAAGGTCAACGCGCTCTCGATCGAGGTGCTCGACCAGCTCGCCGAAATTGTGGGGCGTCTCGCCGACGAGCCGCCGGGAGGGGTCGTCGTCTGGGGAGGCGATCGGATTTTCGCCGCTGGCGCCGACGTCGGCGAGTTCCTCGATCCTGACAGCGGCGATGCGTTGATCCGGGCGTTCACCCGGGCCTTCGACGGGCTCGCGGCGTTGCCGCGGGCGACCGTGGCCGCGATCAGCGGCTACGCGCTCGGAGGAGGTTGCGAGCTCGCCTTGGCGTGCGATTTCCGTTTCGCGACGACGACGGCGAAGCTCGGCCAACCCGAGATCCTGCTCGGGTTGCTCCCGGGCGCCGGCGGCACTCAGCGCTTGGCGCGACTCGTCGGACCGGCGAAAACGAAGGATCTCATTTTCTCCGGGCGACACGTCGCAGCGGACGAGGCGCTTCGCATCGGCCTCGTCGATCGTGTCGTCGAGCCTGATGCGCTTTTGACGGCAGCCGTCGACTACGCGCGCCAACTCTCGACCGGCGCGTTGCTCGCGCAGAGCCTCGCAAAACGGGCGATCGACGCCGCGGCAGAGATGCCTTTGTCCGAAGGCCTCGCGCTCGAGCGCGAATTGTTCGCTCGGGCGATGCGATCGAACGACGCGCAGCACGGGATTCGGTCGTTTCTCGACCAAGGTCCCGGCCACGCTCGTTTCACCGGAACCTAGGCGTCGTGACGGACGATTTCGGTAGGCCGAAGTGAAGATTGCCGTCTGCGTGAAGCAGATCCCGGATCCCGAAGAGCCGGTTGATTACGACGTGTTGTCCCACACCGTCGTTCGTGAGGGGGACCTCGTCTTTGACGATTCTGATGCGTACGGCGTCGAGATGGCGCTACGTCTCGCGGCCCAGTCGGGCGGAGCGGAGGTCACCTTGATCTCGATGGCTCCGAACGGACAGACGTCGGGCCTAAGAGGGGCGCTTGCGATGGGCGCGGAGAGCGCGGTGCTCGTCTCGGACCCGGCTCTCGGCGGCTCGGACGCGCTCTCGACCGCCAAGGTGCTGGCGGCCGCCGTCTCTCGCGTCGGCGCGGATCTCGTCGTCGCGGCGACGGAATCGACCGATGGCTACACCGGCACCGTGCCGGTGCAGATCGCGGAGATCCTCGGGTTTCCCGCGTTGAGCTACGTGCGGAAGGTGGAACTCGACGGGAACACCTTGAAAGCGGAGCGTCAGGCGGCCGAAGGCTTCGACGAGGTCGCCTGCGCGCTGCCTGCGGTGATCACCGTGACCGCAGGAGTTGTCGAAGTGCGCTACCCCACGTTCAAGGGGATCATGAGCGCGCGCAGCAAGCCTGTCGAGACGTTGTCGCTTTCTGATCTCGGGATCGACTCGTCGAGCGTTGGCGCGACGGGCGCAAGACAAGAGGTCGTGTCGGTCGAGGAGGCACCGAGCCGCGCTTCGGGGAAGATCCTCGAAGACGCGTCAGACCCCAGCGCGGAGATCGTCGCTTGCCTCAAGAGCTGGAAGGTGCTCTGACGTGCCGGAGACGTTGAACGAAGCGTGGGTGGTCGTCGAACAGCGCGACGGCCGCGTACGCAGCGAGTCTCGAGAGATCGTCTCGGAGGCGGCGCGTCTAGCGGGTTCGGTCACCGCGTTCGTGTGGGGCAACGGGTCGAACGACGTCGTATCGGACCTCGGCTCGCTCGGCGCGACGCGATGTTGCGTCGTCGGAGGAAACGCAACATCTCTTAGCGCTCGACGCATCGCAGACGCGATGGCAATTCGGGCGCAGAGCGTTGGACTTCCGGATGCCCTCCTCGCGCCGATGAGCTACGACGGCCGCGACATCTGCGCGCACCTGTCGGTGATGATCGATCGTCCGGTCATCTCGAACGTCGTCGGCCTCGATCTCGTCGAAGGGGCGCTCGTTTCGCGTCACGAGATCTTGGGAGGAACAGAGATCGCTCGCGCCCGCGTCACTGACGGCGGGCCTGGCATTTTCCTTGGGCGCGCGAAGTCCTTTGCCGTGGCCGAAGGTGCTGCGAACGCCCCCGAGGTCATCGCGCTCGACGTCCCGCCTTCCGGGAACGGCGACCGGGTCGAGGTTCTCGCGCACCACAGCGAAGAGCGATCGGGACCGCAACTCGACGAGGCAGCCATCGTCGTGTCCGGCGGGCGCGGGCTCGGCGATCCTGAGCGCTACCGGCTGATCGAAGAGCTCGCCGCCTTGCTTGGCGGGGCGCCTGGAGCCTCGCGCGCGATCGTCGACGCGGGATGGGTGCCGTACTCCCATCAGGTCGGCCAGACCGGCAAGACCGTGAAACCAGAGGTCTACCTCGCCTTCGGGATCTCCGGAGCGATGCAACACCTCGTCGGGATGAAAGGCGCGAAACACATCGTCGCGGTAAATAAGGACGCCAGTGCGCCGATCTTCGGGCTCGCCGATCTCGGCGTCGTCGCAGATGTCAACGAGGTGCTGCCGGCGCTGATCGAGACGTTGCGAAGAGAACGCGCGAGTGAATGACCGGCGCTCGTAACGCGCCGATCCCTCGAATGCCTGCTCGCTACAGTTGGGCACCCGCGTCGGAGTTCAGCTCCCCGAGCGAGTGTGACGCCCGCCGTGGAGCGACTTTCGCCGCGGAGGGAAGCGAGACCGTCTGATGCCCGGGATGGGAAATGGCCTGCGGGCCAACAATCCATTCATCGTTTCGGCGTTCGAGTCAGCCCTGTTACGACAGGCGCTCGTGGTCGCGCTGATTCTCGTTTTGCTGGCGATCGCATGGAGATTCCTCCGTGAAACGCGACTTCGCCACGCCGGAGGCGCCGCGAACGGATACTCGGACGATCTCGGCCCAGAACCCGCCGCGCGTCGCGTACTGCGATTCGGCTTTGCGTTGTTGTGGCTGCTCGACGGCTTCTTGCAGATGCAGCCCGACATGCCGCTCGGCATGGCGTCGAACGTCGTGCACCCAGCTGCGGCGACGTCACCGGCGTGGGTCCGGCACCTCGTGAACTTCGGCGTCACTACGTGGAACAACCATCCGATCCAGGCCGCCACGTCCGCAGTGTGGATCCAGCTCGGGATCGGAGCGCTGCTGCTCGTCGCTCCGCGCGGGAGGTGGTCGCGCCTCGCCGGCCTGGTGAGTGCGGGTTGGGGACTCGTCGTCTGGGCGTTCGGTGAAGCTTTCGGCCAGATCTTCGCGCCAGGCGCATCCTGGCTGTTCGGCGCACCCGGCGCCGTTCTCGTCTACGTCCTGGCGGGAGCGCTGATCGCGCTGCCCGAGAGCGTTTTTTCGCGCCGGCTGTTCGTACAAGGCTGGATTCGGCTCGCCGGGATTTACCTCCTCGGAATGGCGCTCCTCCAGGCATGGCCCGGCCGCGGGTTCTGGGTCGGCGCGGCGACAACGCACCATGCGACGACCGGCGCGCTCGAAACGATGGCGCGACAGATGTCGACGACGCCACAGCCAGGGCTGTTCTCCCGGCTCGTCGCAGATTTCGGCCAATTCGACGCGCACAACGCCTTCGCGGTGAACCTCTTCGTTGTCGTCGTGCTGGCGGCCGTTGGCCTGGTGTTCGTGAGTGGGTTTCGCCGACTGTTGCTCCCGGCAGTGGTGGTGTTCGGGGTCCTTTCCTTGACGGCGTGGGTCTTCGCGCAAGACCTCGGGTTTTTCGGAGGCGTCGGGACCGACCCGAACAGCATGATTCCGACGGCGGTCGTCGTTGTCGCCGCATACCTTGCGGTGACCCGCGTCCCCTCGAGGGTCGAAGCCGAAGCACCGACTCGGGTCGCTCAGCAGCTTTCGTGGCGCGAGCGGATCAGCCCCGCCTACGCCATGCGGGCGCTAGGCACGCTCGGCGCGTTCGGTGTCGTGTTGCTTGGCGCGGCACCGATGGCGGTCGCGTCGACGAGTTCCCAGGCCGACCCGATCATCGCCCGCGCAGTCGCCGGGTCACCCGATTTCGTCAACGAAGTCGCGCCCGAGTTCCGGCTCACCGATCAGTCGGGCCGTTCGGTCGCCTTGAAATCGCTGCGTGGTCGTGTCGTCGTCCTCACGTTCCTCGACCCCGTGTGCACCTCGGACTGCCCACTGATCGCGCAGGAGATGCGAGCCGCCGACCAAATGCTCGGCCGTGAGGCACAAAGAGCGGAGTTCGTGGCCGTCGTCGCCAATCCCGTCTTCCATTCCGTCACTGACGTGGATGCTTTCGACGCGCAAGAGGCCCTCACGCACCTTTCGAACTGGCGCTACCTCACGGGGTCCGTCGCGCAACTGAGGAAGGTCTGGAACGACTACGGCATCCAGGCCGTCGTCGAACCAGGCGGAGCGATGATCGGGCATACGGATCTTTTCTATGTGATCGACGCAGCGGGACACACCCGCTACGTGCTGAATTCAGACCCGGGACCGGGCAACTCATCGTCGAGGTCGTCGTTCGCGCTTCTGCTCTCCGCCGAGGTGCGCGCGCTGTTGTCGTCGAGCTGAGTTTTCGCGATGACCGCAAAGATTCGACGATGGCGCGCGCCTTTCGCGATCGCGAGCGTGGTGCTCACAGCGTTGCTTGGCGCGGTGGAATCAGTTTCGGAGAACTCGTCGGCTTCCGAAAACCTTCCCGTTTCCTCGTTCGCGACGTCGATCTCGATCGGTGGGTCGACCTATACCGCGATCCCGATGGGCGACCTCGGCGACCCGGCGAACACCTTTTGGCAGCTATTTGCTCTGTCGGGGGGGACCTCGCGATGGCGCCTCGAGACGCCGACGGGCGTCGCCGACAACGGTGGGCTCGTCATCGAAGGCGGCGCCCCTTCCGCGCTAACCGTCGCGTTCCGTCCGAGCAACGACCTCAAGTTCACGCCGATCGCCGTTCTCGGCGCCGGCTCGAGCTGGTCGAGCGCGGGGTTGATCCCCGCTGGCCTGGTCGCGGCGCCGGACGCGTTCGTCGGGTCGGCGAAGACGTCGTATGCCGCGGTGTCCGAAGGAGGGGGCGCGGTCTGGCGATCGAAATCGGGCGGCACCGAGTGGGCGCCTATCGGCTCCGCCCGATCGCTCACCGCCATCGCGTCGGGCAGCTGCAGGGTGGTCGGTGTGCGCGCCCTCGCCACGAACTCGGGCCTGCCCTTGTACACCGGCGCGACCTGCGCGAGCGGCGACCGCGCGGGAATTTTCGAGTTCTCCGACTCGTCGTGGCGCGCCGTCGGGCCGAAGCTCGGAGCTCTCGGGCGCCACGCGTCGCGCGCGGTCCTCACGCTTGCGGCTTCCTCGGGCTCGCTCTCGGCCGTCGTCGCGACTTCGACGAGTTCGAAGACAGATCTCCTTATCGCCCATTCGACATCGGCGGGAGCGTCGTGGTCGACATCGCCGACACTTCGCCTTGCTTCGTCGGCGAGCATCGTGTCGGTTGGTTCGGTCGGGGCGGCGGGCGGCGGCGCTACGTCATGTGGCGCGCATCCGACCTTTATGGCGCGATCTCGACTGGCGCGGGCCGTTGGGCAGTGCTTCCGAAGCTGCCCGGTGCGGCGCTGACGCTCGCATTACCAGGAGGCGCGTCTGGTCCCATCTTTGTGCTCGGGGGACACCACTCGACGTTCGAATCGTGGCGACTCGACCCGCGCACGCGTCGCTGGGTCGAGGCGGAAACGATCGCCGTGCCGATCATCTACGGATCATCGGGATGAACTCCCTCTTACGATCGTGGGACGTGAGGCTGGGCTCGTGAAGGAGCAGTTGCCGAAGCACCGGCGCCACCGTTCGATCACCGCCGCCTCTTTGTCGTTGCTGCTCCTTCTTGCTCTCGGCGAAACCGCGGCCGCGGCGGGCGGCGAAACCGCCGCGAGGACATCTCGCGCGCCATCCGGTGTCGCAAACACGACGGCGAAGACCAAAGTGATGACGTGTTCGGGTAAGGCCGTATACGAGCCGAAGAGCTACGTCGTTTACTGCGCCGACGCGAACGGGATTCTTCTGCAGATCCATTGGTCGTCGTGGCGGAACGCCACTGCCAGCGCGACGGCAACCTACTCCGCGAACGACTGCAAGCCGTATTGCGCAGCGGGGAAGTTCATCCGCTACAAGGCGGGAGTGTTGCTTTTGCGCCCCAAGGAGACGAAGTACGGATCGCTCTTTAGTGAACTCGAGATCACCTACCTGCGGGGCCACGAGACGGTGATCCTGCGTCAATCGCTACCGCTGAAGCCGCTTTGAGCGCGAGACGCGCCTTGGCGAGATGGTCGCGTGAGGTAGCCGCCGAAGCACGTCGCGGTAGCCTTCGCGTGTGGCAGACCAGGCGCACTTCGTCGACGATGCGATGGAGTTCATGCCGTCGCTCTACACGGCGGCAATGCGCATGACCCGCAACCCCGCCGACGCGGAGGATCTCGTCCAAGAGACCTACCTGAAGGCATATCGCGCCTACGGCTCGTTCCAAGAGGGCACGAACTTGAAGGCGTGGCTCTACCGGATCCTCACGAACACCTTCATCAACTCCTACCGCGCGAAATCGCGCCGCCCTGAGGAGTCCGACGTCGCCGACGTCGAGGAGCTGTATCTCTACCACCGCCTCGTCGGAGATGGCGTCTCATCGACGGGGAGATCGGCGGAGGACGTCGCTCTCGACCAGTTCACCGACGCCGAGGTGAAAGAGGCGATCGAATCGCTACCCGACGCCTTTCGCATGACCGTGCTCTTAGCGGACGTCGAAGGTTTTACCTACAAAGAGATTGCCGAGATCACCGAGGTTCCGATCGGGACGGTGATGAGCCGGCTGCATCGCGGAAGAGGGGCGCTGCAAAAGGCGTTGCACGAATACGGCATGAAACGAGGGCTCGTCGAGGCAGAGCCGGTATGACTGTTATTGGGCACCGGGGCGAGCCTCGGTGCAGGGACATTCGCCGGGGGGGCGAGGCGGTCACGGAGGTGGGGGAAAAATGAGCGATCAAGTGGGCGACGCGGCGAGCATGACCGCGCAGCTCGACTGCACCGAGACCGTCCGGCGCCTCTACAACTTTCTCGACGGCGAGTTGACCGAGGAGCGCCGACAGAACATCCGGCACCACCTCGACCACTGTGGGCCCTGCGAGGAGGTCTTCGTGTTCGAGGCCGAGCTGCGCAAGGTGATCGCGGACAGGTGCAAAGACCGCGTTCCCGATCAGCTTCGACAGCGGATCGCTGACGCGATCGACCACGAACGGCTGAATCCGACCGGCTGAACGCGTCGCTCAGTGGATCCGATCGACGACGCAACCGCGACCGATCCCGTCGCGTGGAATGTCGCGTTGCGCATCGTCAACGAAATCGCCCGCTTCCAATCACCGCTCGAGCCGGCTGCACGCCGCGCGCTCGACGAGGACTTCGAGGAAGCGACGACGCAAGCGGAACGCATCGTCGAAGAGGTCACCGGCCTGCACTCGGCGTTCGGTCCCACGCGCTCGGTCGTCATCGATCGGGCCGGGTGGGGAGAAGCGAACATCGGCTCACTGAGGCGTCTTTTGGCGCCGGTCGGGCGCAAGCTCGCTGAGCAGGATTCGTCCCAACGGCGCGCCCTCTCTCCTGCTGCGAAGGCCGCGGCCGGCGTCGAGATCGGCGCGCTGCTCGGTTGGATGTCGTCCCGGGTCCTCGGCCAATACGACCTGATGCCGAACGACGCCGACGCGACGGGAGGTCTCGTCTACTTCGTCGGCCCGAACGTCGTCTCGCTCGAGCGACGGTTCGGATTCGACCCGCGCCAGTTTCGCTTGTGGCTCGCGCTGCACGAGGTCACCCACCGCCTGCAGTTCACCGGCGTTCCGTGGATGCGGGCGCACTTCGTCGGCCTCGTCGAGCGTGGGACGACGAGCGGTCTCCCGGACATCCGTGAGGTGATCGCAGGGCTGCGGCGCGCCGCGGCCCAGTTCTGGGAAGGGATCAACCCTCTGGCGGATGGCGGAGTCGTCGGCCTCATCGCCTCCTCGGAGCAGCTGGCGACGTTGCGCGACGCCCAGGCGCTGATGAGCCTGCTCGAGGGCCACGCCGAGGCGGTGATGTCACGGGCAGGCACCGAGGCGATCCCCGACGCGAGGCGCTTCGCCGAGGTTCTCGCCGAGCGCCGAGCGAGCGCAAGGGGTGTCGTCAAGTTCGCCCAGCAAGCGCTCGGCATCGAAGCGAAGCTGCGCCAGTACGCGGACGGCAGCCGGTTCATCGCCGCCGTCGAGAAGGCGGGCGGCCCGGAACTGTTCGCCAAGGTGTGGGAGTCGCCCGAGTGGCTGCCGAGCCTGGAAGAGATCCGCTCCCCGGAGCGCTGGATCGCCCCGCGAGTGGCGTGTCGAGCCCGAGCGGTTAGGGGTTTGCTCTCCGACCAGGCCGCGGCGTTGCTTGGACGCTGCGCGTTCCCACCCCGGGGGAGCGAGATCGACTGCGCTGTTTCGGGCGGTCCGGACTCGCTCGCCCTGCTCGTGCTGGCGGTCGCGGCCGGCTGCGAAGTGACCGCCTACCACGTCGACCACGGCCTGCGTGACGGATCTGAGCGAGAGGCCGAGATCGTCCGGCGCAACGCCGAGGTGGTCGGGGCGCGCTTCGTCGCGCTGCGCGTCGAAGTTGCGCCGGGTGCGAACTTGGAGGCGCGCGCCCGAGCGGCGCGTTTTTCGGCGCTGCCCCCCGGCGTCGCGACGGGGCACACCGCGGACGACCAAGCAGAGACGGTGCTGTTGAACCTCGTGCGAGGCGCCGGCGCGGACGGCCTCGTCGGGATGCGGCTCGGTCGGAGGCATCCGATCCTCAAGCTACGGCGCGAAGAGACTGAGCGAGTCGTGGAATCGATGCGGCTCGAGGTCGTCCGGGACCCTTCCAACACCGACCGAACCTTTCGACGCAACCGCGTTCGCAGCGAGCTCGTTCCGCTTTTGTCCGAGATCGCCTCACGTGACGTCGTCGCGGTGATCTCTCGCCAGTGCGAACTCATCGCGGACGACGTCGCGATGCTCGATTCGCTGGCATCGGCGATCGACGCGACCGACGCGAGGCAGCTCTCATCGGCACCGGTCGCGCTGGCGCGACGTTCGGTGCACGCGTGGCTGAAAGACATCAGTGGCTCCACGCTGCCGCCCGACTCCGCCGCCGTCGAGCGGGTGCTCTCTGTCGCGCGCGGAGATGCGCTGGCGTGCGAGATCTCCGGCGGCACGCGCATTCGCCGCCACCGGGGCCGCCTCGTCGCTGGCGTCTAGGAGCCGGCCACCGATCCGTGGGAGAGAATCGGCAGGTCGAACGCCGAACGCGAGCTATTAGGGTCGGATCGATGCAAGGAGACCTGAACGCTGAGTGGGACGCGTCCGACGGTGTCGAGCTCGGACCGGTCCTCGTCTCACAAGAAGAGATCACAAAGCGTGTTGGTGAACTCGGTGCCGAGATCACCCGCGACTACTCCGGTCGCCCTCCGTTGCTCATCGGGGTGTTGAAGGGCGCGTTCGTCTTCATGGCGGATCTCGCCCGGGCGATCGATCTCCCTGTCGAGATGGACTTCATGGCTGTTTCCTCGTACGGGACGGCGACGAAGACGAGTGGCATCGTGCGCATCGTGAAGGACTTGGACGTCGACCTCGTCGATCGGCACGTGCTCATCGTCGAGGACATCGTCGACAGTGGCCTCACGCTGTCGTACTTGAAGCGCGGGCTTGCCGCGCAGGGCCCGGCCAGTCTCGAAGTCTGCGCGCTGTTGTTGAAACTCGGCCTGCAAAGGGTCGATCTCAAGATCGCCTACGTCGGCTTCGAGATCCCCCCGGACTTCGTCGTCGGCTACGGCCTCGACATCGCGGAGCGCTATCGCAATCTGCCCGACGTTCGCCTCGTGAAAGGGGCACCGACCGAATGAACCCGAACGGCGAAGCCTCGGTCGGCGTCGACGTCAAGCGCGCCGCGTCGGCGATCAGAGAGCTGCTGTTCGCGATCGGGGAGGACCCCGACCGCTCGGGTCTCGTCGACACGCCGATCCGCGTCGCCGAGATGTACGCGGAGCTCCTATCAGGGATGACCGAGATGGCCGGGTCCCACCTCGAGGTGACCTTCTCGTCGGACCACGACGAGATGGTGATGGTGAAGGACATTCCCTTCGCCTCGATGTGCGAGCACCACCTCGTCCCGTTCCTCGGAAAAGCCCACGTCGCGTACATCCCGAACGAGGAGGGTCGGATCACCGGCCTTTCGAAGCTCGCCCGCCTCGTCGACACCCACTCCCACAAGCTCCAGGTCCAAGAGCGCTTGACGGCCGAGATCGCCGAGACGATCGAGGAATCGCTCTCGCCGCGGGGCACCTTGGTCGTCATCGAGGCGGAGCACCTTTGCATGACGATCCGCGGAGTGAAAAAGCCCGGCGCGATGACGATCACTTCGGCGGTGCGGGGGCTGTTCCGCTCCGATCCGGCGACGCGTTCAGAGGCCATGGCGTTCGTCCGCTCTCTCTAGTAGTTCACGCGTCGTCCCAGGTCGGGGGCGAGTTCGGAGAATTCGTCCCAGATGCCGCCAGTAGTCTGGAATCGTGCAACCCCTCGTCATGGGCGTCTTGAACGTCACCCCCGACTCGTTCTTCGACGGGGGCCGGTATTTCACCCTCGAGCACGCGATCTCCCGCGGCCGTGAAATGTTCGAACAGGGCGCCGACATCGTGGACGTCGGTGGTGAATCGAGCCGACCCGGCGCGGCGCCCGTTGCGCTCGGAGAAGAGCTCCGCCGGGTGCTCCCGGTGATCGAGGCACTCGCCGCGTCGGGGCGGCGGGTTTCGATCGACACGATGAAGCCCGAGGTCGCCGAGGCGGCCTGCCGGGCGGGCGCGACACTCGTGAATGACGTCGCCGGCCGTTGCGTCGAGGTCGCGCAGAGCGCTCGTGCGGGGATCGTCGTGATGCATATGAAGGGCGACCCGCAGACGATGCAGGTCGATCCCCACTACGACGACGTCGTCTCGGAGGTGTTCGTCGCGCTCGACGCCAAAGCGCGAGCCGCCCACGATTCCGGGATCGCCGAGGTCTACGTCGACCCCGGAATCGGCTTCGGAAAGACGCTCGAACACAATCTCGCGCTCCTCGCCGCGCTGGCGGACCTCGTCAAAAAGGGAGAGCCTGTGCTCGTCGGGACGAGTCGCAAGTCCTTCCTCGGACGCTTGTTATCCGGAACTGGCGAGCCCCCGCGCCCGCCCGCCGAGCGTTTCGAAGGGTCGCTCGCCACGGCTGTGTGGGCGATGGCGTGTGGCTGCGCAATCGTGCGTGCCCACGACGTCTTGGAGACCGCCCAGGCGGCGCGACTCGTCGGTGACGTCGAACTCGCGACGGCGGGAGACACGCGATGAGGGGGCGCTGGGCGGCCGGCATCGTGCCCCGCAACTTCTCCTGGATCATCAAAGGTCACCTCGCGGTGAGCGAGCGCCCCGGCGGCTCCGCTCCGGTCCATCGCCGGGTCCGCCGCCAAGAGGAGATCCTGTGGCTGCGGGGTCAGGGGTTCACGAAGATCGTCTCGTTGCTTCCCTCGCCGCACAACCTGCACGCCTACGAGGAGCTCGGCATCGCGCACGAGCATGTCCCGATGGCGATCCACGACGATCCGATGCCAACCCTCCTCGATCTGTATCCGGCGCTCCTGCGCTGGATGTACGGCGGGGAGCGGGTCCTCGTCCACCAGGACCAGCTCGACGAGCGCCTCGCGGGCGTGCTCGGCGGCTTCCTTTATTGGAGCGGGATGGTGCCCGAGCTCCCGCTTGCGATCTCGGCGATCGAGAACCTGTTGCGGCGCCAGCTCGGCGCCGCCGGACGGACGATCGCCACGCTCGCCATCGAGATCCCCCCTCCGACCGAAGAGGACAGGCGCCGGCCCGAGCGGCCGTCTGAAGCGGTTTTGACCGCGATCCGCGGAGGGGCGGCTCGGACCGGTGATCGAGCTGCCTCGCGCCGTCCCCATCGACGAGCCCGAAGAGGCCCTCGAGGTCGAAGTGGAGACCGGGTCGCCGGCTCCGACGGTCGCCCAGGCGTCGACTCGGCGCCCAACTGGCGAAAAAGTCTCCGGGCGCGCACCAACACGACGAACATCGCAACGCTCCAATCGCCCGGCGACTTCGACGCGTCGAGCCGCGGCGAAAAAGGTGACGAAACAAACGGCCAAACGTGGCGCCGCGAAGTCCGCCAAAACGAAGAAGGGGTCCGCGAAGTCGACTGCGGCCAGGCGGGCCTCGACGTCGACTCGTGCCGCCAACACGCGCAAGGCCGCGGCCAAGTCGCCTGCCCGACGCGTGACGACACTGCGAGGGGCGGGCTCGGCTCGCGCCGCTTCGTCGTCGTCTCGGTCGTCCGCGGCGCGTTCGACGCAGCGAACATCGCTCGCGAAGCGTGCGAGCGCGACGGGCGCGAAACGTACCTCGATCTCGAGTCGGGCTTCGACCACCCGTCGCAAGTCGGCGGGGAACGCGTGAGCGACGCGATCGAGATTCGTGGGCTGCGGGTGCTCGGTACCCACGGTGTGCTCGCCGAAGAAGTCACACGGCCACAACCCTTCGAGGTCGATCTCGAGCTCGCGACGCCGCTTCGCGCCGCGGGGAGTTCCGACGACCTCGACGCGACGGTCGACTACGGGTCGGTCGTCGAGACCGTGCGCAAATTGGTCGAGACTTCGCACTTCCAGCTCTTGGAGTCGCTCGCCGACACGATCGCGGAGGCGGTGCTCACCGATTCGCGCATCGACGCGGTGACCGTTTGGGTGCGGAAGTTGCGACCCCCGCTCGCGGCCGACGTCGAGACGGTTGGCGTCCGCATCACAAGGGGCCGCGACGACACTTTGCGCCCGCAGCGCTGAGGGCGATCCCGTGCGCGCGTTCCTCGCGATCGGCTCCAACCTCGGCGACCGTTGGGGACATCTGGCGTTCGCGATTGGCGCGCTGCACGACCTCGACCAGGGCCTCGCGGTCTCTCCTGTGTACGAAACCGTTCCGGTCGGAGGACCGGACGGGCAAGGTCCATATCTCAATGCCGTCGTCGGCATCGACACGCAGCTTTCGCCTCACGAGCTGCTCGCGTTGGCCAACGAGATCGAAGCCGAGGCCGGTCGTGTGCGCCGCGAACGGTGGGGATCGCGCACGTTGGACATCGACATCGTCGTGATCGACGGAGCGCGCATCGACGACGACGTGCTCGTCGTCCCGCATCCTCGGATGGGTGAGCGGGCGTTCGTCCTCGCTCCTTTGGAAGACCTCGAGCCCTCAGCTGTCCCGGCCGGGTGGCGCAAGCGGCTCGCGGAGCAGCTCACTGGGGTGAAAAAAGTCGGTTACCTCCTCTCTCCCGAAGTGCACGCTTCGGTCGCCGGAGCGGCGAAGCGATGAGCGTGACAAAGAGCGACCTCGTCGCGAGGTCGGCAGGCGAGCTCGATGCGGCCCTCACCGACGCGAGGCACGACAACCTCCGCGTCGGTTTCGTGCCGACCCTCGGTGCGCTCCACGAAGGCCACGCGGCAGATGTGCGCCAAGCCCGCGCGCAGTGTGACGTCGTCGTCGTCTCGATCTTCCTCAATCCGCTGCAGTTCGACGACGCGAACGATCTGGCGCGCTATGGGCGAGATCTCGCCGCCGACGTTCGGACAGCCACGCGAGCGGGCGCGGACGTCGTGTTCGCTCCGTCGGTCGAAGAGATGTATCCGGTCGGTGAGCCAGAAGTGGTGGTCGATCCCGGCCCGAAAGGAGAGATCCTCGAAGGCGTGTTCCGACCCAAGCATTTCCAAGGGGTCGCAACGGTCGTGACGAAGCTGTTGGTGATCGTCCGACCGACCGTCGCGTACTTCGGCGAGAAGGATTACCAACAGCTCGTCATCGTGCGCCAGGTCGTTAGGGACCTCTCGCTTCGCGTTGAGATCATCGCGTGTCCGACGATGAGAGAGGCCGACGGTCTTGCGATATCGAGCCGGAACGCGTTCTTAGACTCCGACGCGAGAATGGTCGCAGCGTCGTTGTTTCGTGCACTCACCGCGGCAAAAGAAACGATCGGGCGCGGAGAACGCGACCCGAACATGGTCGTCGAAGTTATGGAGCGCGTCGTCGGCACGAGCGGACGTGCCGATCTCGACTATGTGCACGTCGTTCGCGAGGGAACCCTCGACGACGTCTCGGAGATCGAAGGTGATGTCCGGCTACTCATCGCGGCGCACGTCGGCGCGGTGCGATTGATCGACAATCTCCTCGTCGAAAAAGAGGCGTCAGAACGATGAACGCTGACGTGGGCTTCGACGCGGTCGTCGTCGGAAGCGGGGTCGCGGGGTGCACGACTGCTCTCGAACTCGTCGAGCGCGGCGTCGGCCGCGTCGGTCTCGTCACCAAAGGCGACCTCGGAGTTTCGACGACGGACTGGGCACAAGGAGGGATCGCCGCGGCGTTGAACGCCGAGGACGACTCGATCGAGCTCCATTTCGAAGACACGCTCGCCGCGGGCGGGGGGCTTTGTGACATCGACGCCACCCGCATCCTCGTCGGCGACGGCCCCGACGCGATCCGCGCCCTCATGTCCCGCGGCGCGGTGCTCGACCGCGACGAGCGTGGTGAGCTCGCACGGTCCCGAGAGGGCGGACACTCGGTCCCGAGGGTCGTGCACGCCGGCGGGATGGCGACGGGAGCGGAGGTCATCCGCGCCCTCGTCGCGGCGATCGAGAAGAGCGCGATCGTCGTGGTCGAGGACTCGCGCCTCTCAGATCTCGTCATCGAGAACGGAAGATGCGCAGGCTTGGGCTGCGTCGGCCCCGACGGCAAGCGGCGCGAGGTCGAGGCGAGAGCGACGGTGCTCGCGACCGGCGGGATCGGGCAGCTTTTCGCCGTCACGACCAACCCGCCCGGAGCGACCGGGGATGGAATCGCGGCCGCGATCCGCGCCGGGGTCCCGGTCTGCGATCTCGAGTTCGTACAGTTCCACCCAACCGCGCTCGCGACCTCACGCCGGCCGCGCCCGTTGTTATCCGAGGGGCTGCGCGGGTACGGGGCGCTCCTCGTCGGCACCGACCACGAGCGCTTCGTTGACGAGCTCGCGCCGAGGGACGTGGTGAGCCGGGCGATCGTCGAGAAGATGGCGCAAGAAGGCTCCGACCACGTCTTCTTGGACGCTCGGCCAATCCGGCGCTTCAAGGAGCGGTTCCCCACGCTCGCCGCGATCCTCGACGAGGCGCACCTCGACGCGCAGACGGACCTTCTTCCGGTCGCGCCGGCCGCCCACTACGTCTGCGGGGGCGTCGTCACCGACCTTGCTGGCCATAGCGCGCTCACCGGCCTCTACGCCGTCGGCGAGGCGGCCTGCACGGGCGCCGAGGGTGCAAACCGCCTCGCGTCGAACTCTTTGCTCGAGGGGCTCGTCTTCGGCCGCCGCGTCGCGCAGGCGATCGCGGACCACACCGAGGAGCCCGAGGCTTCGGGAGCGTTGACCGGGATCCTCGCTCCCGAGCGAGCTCCGATTCCGATCCGCACCACGGCGTCCGAGATCGTCGAGCCGAGCGGCGCGGCCACATCGTCGGGCCTGGACCTCGCGGCCGAGCGCCTCTTGTTGCAGCAGGCGATGATGCGCCACGCTGGCGTCGTGCGCGACGCGGAAGGATTGCGCGAGCTTTGTGGACGGATCGCCTCGGCGCGCGACGCTGCGGCGCGAGAGACCTCCGATGACGCGGACACGCTCGCGAACCTCGCGGTTGTCGCGTCGTCGCTAGCGTCGGCCGCCCTCGCCCGCGAAGAGTCGCGCGGCGCGCATTCGCGTTCGGACATGCCCGGTCGTGATGACGAGCACTTCCGCGTCCGTCTCGTCGTCGAGTTGGATAAGCGCGGTACGCCTGGTGCGTGACGATCTCTCTCCGCCACACGCAGAAGTTCGCCGAGCCGTCGCCCACGCGCTTTCCGAGGATCTCGGCGCGCTCGGCGATCTGACGGGTTCGCTCGTCGCCGAGCGCGCCGTTGCGCATGGTGCTTTCGTCGCCCGATCGGCCGGTGTGATTGCGGGCACCTCGTGCCTCACGACGGCCTGCGCGCTCGTCGACCCCGCGCTCGCGATCGAGGTCGAGCGTGGGGACGGGAGAGAAGTCGGCGCCGGGGACGTCGTCGCTCGCATCCACGGACCGTTCCGGTCGCTGCTTGTAGCAGAGCGCACCGCGCTCAACTTCCTCTGCCACCTATCGGGGATCGCGACCCTCACCCGTCGATTCGTCGATGCCGCGACGAAGGCGAATCCGAGGACGCGCGTCCTCGACACGCGAAAGACGACCCCAGGACTTCGCGCCCTCGAGAAGGCCGCCGTGAGAGCGGGAGGTGGGTGGAACCATCGCGCGTCGCTCTCCGACGCTGTGTTGATCAAGGACAACCACCTGGCGGGGCTTTCGATCGAAGACGCGGTTGCCACCGCGATCGCTCGATGGCCAGGGCGCACGATCGAAGTCGAGTGCGACACCCTCGTTCAGGTCACGCGGGCGCTCGACGCCGGAGCGACAATCGTGATGTGCGACAACATGTCTCCGACCGAGGTTCACGAGGCGGTCGCGCTCGTGCGGGAACACTCCCGGGGCCGCAGTGGGGACGTGCTTCTCGAAGCGTCGGGTGGCATCACTCTGGACAACGTCGCGGCGTTTGCCGGGGCGGGCGCGGATCTCATCTCTGTTGGCGCGATAACGCATTCCGCCCCGGTTCTCGACATCGGCCTTGATCTCGGGCACTGACGCGATGCGTGTCGGCGTCCGGCGCCGCGTTCTTTTCGTCGTCACACCCAAGCTCGCCACGTTCGACGCGGAGAGCTGGCCGTCTCATCCACTAGACCGGTAGGCCATGCTGCTCGCCGTGGACATCGGCAACACGCAAACCGTGATTGGCGTCTTCGAAGACGACGACTGGGAACTCACCAACCGCAAGCCCGGTGAGCTCCCTGGTCTGTTGCACCACTGGCGGATTTCGACGGTTCGCGACCGGACGGCTGACGAGTTCGCGATCGTCCTCGACCAATTGCTGCGCAGCGCGGGGATCGCGCTCATGTCCGACGCGACCGCATCCGAGATCCGTCTCGACGGACAGATCACCGGTGTCGTCGTCTCGTCGTCGGTGCCGACGTTGACGTCCGCAATGCGCGAGATGGCAGAGACGTGGTTCGACGTCCCCTTCGTCGTCATCGGGCCCGGAATCAGGACCGGGATGCCGATCCTCTACGACAACCCGCGGGAAGTCGGCGCGGATCGGATCGCAAACGGCGTCGCGGCGGCGGACCTGTTCGGCGGGCCGGCGATCGTCGTCGACTTCGGGACTTCGACGAACTTCGACGTCGTCTCGGCGGCCGGCGAGTACATGGGCGGCGCGATCGCCGTCGGCCTCGAGGTGTCGATGGACGCGCTCTTCGAACACGCCGCGGCGCTGCCTCGCATCGAGTTAGTCGCGCCGTCTGCTGTCATCGGGCGCTCGACCGTCACCTCGATGCAGATCGGCGCGATCTTCGGTCACGCCGGGCTCGTCGACGGCATCTGCAGGCGGATCCTCGCCGAGCTCGGCGATGCCACCGTGGTCGGTACCGGGGGACTCGTCGAGGTCGTGGCTCCGCACACCGAGTACGTGCGCGTGATCGAGCCCTGGCTGACCTTGCACGGCCTGCGCGTTCTGTACGTCCGCAACACTGACGACGCAGCCAGCCGCTGATGGCGGAACGTTTCGATCCCCCGTACCGGTTCCCCGGATCGGTGTCAGCTGCGTCGGTCGTTCGCGACTACGGCCGGCTCGAAGCAGGCGAGGCGTCCGACGCCGTCGTGAGGGTGGCGGGCCGGGTGATGCTTTTGCGTCGCCAGGGAAAGATCGCCTTCGGCGAGCTGCGCGACCAGACCGGCGCGATCCAGCTCTACGCCGACGCCGGCGAGACCGATCGATTCGACGAGTTCGTCCGGATCAACCTGGGCGATTGGATCGGTGCCGAAGGAACGGTCATGCGCACCAAGCGTGGCGAACTGTCGGTGAAGGTGAAGACGTGGACCTATCTTGCCCGTGCCCGCCGCGGCTTCGGCGACAAGTGGCGCGGTGTGCACGACGTCGAGACGCGTTTTCGTCAGCGCGAGGTCGACCTCTGGGCGAACGAAGGAGTGCGCGAGACCTTCGTCTTGCGTTCACGCATTGTCGCCGCCATCAGAAGGGAACTCGATGGCCGCGGTTTTCTCGAAGTCGAGACGCCTGTGCTCTTGCCGATCCAGGGCGGCGCGCACGCGAAGCCCTTCCTCACCCACTACAACGCGCTCCACGCGGACTTCTATCTGCGCATCGCGACCGAGCTGTACCTGAAACGACTGCTCGTCGGCGGCTTCGAGCGCGTGTACGAGATCGGGCGCATCTTCCGCAACGAAGGGCTTTCTCCCCGTCACAACCCCGAGTTCACGATGCTCGAGGCGTATCAGGCGTACGCGGACTACACCGACATGATGGAGCTCGCCGAACAGCTCGTCTCCGGCGTCGCGGAGGAGACTCTCGGTAGCTCGGTCCTCACGTATCAAGGTCGGCGACTCGACGTCTCTGCGCCGTGGCGCCGGGCGACGATGGACGAGCTCGTCTCCGAACGAGTCGGTAAAGAGATCGACCTGTCACTCGGCGCGGATGAGCTGCGAAGCATCGCGAAGTCGTTTGGCGTCGACGTCGATCATGACGCGAACGCCGGCGTCACGTTCTTCGCGCTCTACGAAGAGCTCGTCGAACCGACGCTGTGGGAACCGGTCCACGTGACGGATTATCCGAAAGAGGTGTCGCCGCTCGCCCGCGACCATCGCAGCCGTGCTGGATACGTCGAGCGATTCGAGTCCGTCATCGCCGGACGCGAGATCGTGAACGCGTTCAGCGAGCTGTCCGATCCCGACGAGCAACGGACTCGCCTCGAGGCACAGGCCGCGGCGCACGCGGCGGGCGACGAGGAGGCGATGCTCATCGACGAGGAGTTCCTTCGCGCGCTCGAGCACGGCATGCCTCCCACAGGCGGGATCGGCGTCGGGGTCGACCGCATCGTGATGCTGCTCGCCGACAAGTCGAACATCAAAGAGGTCCTGCTGTTCCCGGCCCTCCGTCCGGAATCGGAATCGGATCGACTGCACGACAACTCGTCGGATGTCTGACCCCAGCGCCAGATGCGGGCAGCCGCAGGTGAGGCGCGTCACATCGGGGCGCTCTGGCGGGTCCTCGTGGTTGCAACCCACAAGGACGGAAAGGAGATCCGCGTGGACGCTCGTCTCGACTTTTCTGACAACCCCGCTGCAATGAAGTTCGGTAAGTACGTCAACTCGGCGGGCGCAGCCTTCAAAGAGTCGACCTTGCCCGCGGCGACACAAGAGCTTGTGAAGATCCGCGCCAGCCAGATCAACGGCTGCGCCGTCTGCCTCGACGGACACACCAAAGAAGCCCAGCACGCCGGGGAAAGCTCCGTGCGACTCAACCTCGTCGCGGCGTGGCGGCCAACGTCTTCACCGAGGCCGAACGGGCGGCCCTCGAACTAACCGAGCAAGGCACGCGACTCGCCGACGCGGGCGGCGTCACCGATGAGGCCTGGGCGAACGCGGCCAAGCACCACGACGATGAGCAGCTCGGCGTGCCTGATCGCGCTGATCAACACCTACAACCGCCTGAACGTCATCACCCGCTAGCTGGGCGGCGACTACCAGGTCGGTCAGTGGGGCTAAGAGCTACGCACGAGTAACAGATCGAGACGGCGCGTTAGCTGGCGAAAGCGCGCCGCGAGCGGTCGATGTCGTCGACGAGTCGACCCCCGAGCTCAGACAGCGCGCGAGCGAGCTCGGTGTCGGAGATCCTGTTCGTCGCGTGCGCCGCCTTGTCGGCGTACGCGCTCGCGACGGCTCGAGAGGAGTTGATCGCGTCGCAATCGGTGACGAGGCGGCGAGCGAGGCCGACTTCTGCCGGATCGAGCGGCTTGCCGAGGATCGACCGCAGCTCGGTACCGACATCCGCGTCGGAGAGCGCGCGTTGGACGGGGAGCGTGTAGATCCCCTCCGCGAGGTCCTGGCCGGGAGGCTTTCCCGCTTCGCCCTCGCTCGCGATGACGTCCAAGATGTCGTCGCGGATCTGGAAGACGATGCCCAAGTTCTCGCCGTAGTCGGTGAGCGCTTCGGCGTCTCGAGTATCGAGTCCGCCGGTGATGGCACCGATGCGGCACGAGGTCGCCATCAGCGCGCCCGTCTTGTCGGCGATCGCGCTGAAGTACGCGTCTTCACTGCGGTCGATTCGGTAGGCGCTGCGCACTTCGGCGACCTGTCCCTGGGTGAGGCGCCCGAGGGTCGTCGCCAAGATGCCGGCGATCTCGGTGCCGAGCGACGCGGCGATCTCCGCCGACCTCGCGAGGAGGAAGTCGCCGACGACGACGGCGAGCAGGTTGCCCCAGCGGCCGTTCACGCTAACCACGTTGCGCCGCTCCGTTGCCTCGTCCATCACGTCGTCGTGGTACAGCGACGCCAGGTGGACAAGCTCGACGGAGACCGCTCCGAGCACGGCTTCCTCGCTGACGGGCGAACCGCTGCCCGAGGCGGCGGCGAGCGTGAGCACCGGCCGGAGGCGTTTCCCGCCCGCTGCGATCAGGTGGGTGGCGATCTCGTCGACGAAGGGATCGCCCCACAAAACGACCTTTGCGAGGGTCTCCTCGAGGCGCCGGAGGTCGGACGCGGAGACGGGCAGGCCGAACGGGTCCGGTGGGCTCATCAGAGGAGCACGATACGCCAAGAAAACCGGTACTCGGTGCTGGGGGCACTGGCGCGAAGGCGCAGTGTGGACGCGATTTCGGCGCATTCGCGCTACGCCGGTTGGGAGGGGTCGAGCGATAAACTGCCGGAAGGTAGCGGCAAAGGGAGCGGAGTTTGTTCGAGCGGTTTACTGATCGGGCTCGGCGGGTGCTCGTGCTCGCCCAAGAAGAAGCGCGCCTTCTCAACCACAGTTTCATCGGAACTGAGCACATACTGCTCGGACTGATCCACGAAGGAGAAGGGCTCGCGGCGAAGGCGCTCGAGTCACTCGGCATCTCCTTGGAAGCCGTCCGCGAGAAAGTCGAAGAGACGATCGGCCCCGCAGGCACCGCTCCGACGGGCTCGCCGCCTTTTACTCCCCGGGCGAAGAAGGTTCTCGAGCTCTCGCTTCGCGAAGCGCTCCAGCTCGGGCACAACTACATCGGAACCGAGCACATGCTGCTCGGACTTGTCCGCGAAGGCGAAGGTGTCGCGGCGCAGGTGTTGCAGAGCCTCGGCGCCGACCTGCCCCGCGTCCGCCAGCAAGTGATCCAGCTGCTCTCTGGCTATCAAGGCCGCGAGTCCGTCGGGGCGTCGACGGGTCCTTCGGGATCGGAGAGCTCGACCTCGGGCTCGCCCGTGCTCGACCAGTTCGGCCGCAACCTCACCCAGCTTGCGCGTGACCACAAGCTCGACCCGGTGATCGGGCGCGAACGGGAGATCGAACGTGTCTTGCAGGTGCTGTCGAGGCGGACGAAGAACAACCCGGTGCTGATCGGGGAGCCCGGAGTCGGCAAGACCGCGATCGTCGAAGGGCTCTCGCAAAAAATCGTCAACGACGACGTTCCCGAGACGCTGCGCAACAAGCAGCTCTACACCCTCGACCTCGGAGCGCTCGTCGCGGGGAGCCGATACCGCGGCGACTTCGAAGAGCGCCTGAAGAAGGTGTTGAAAGAGATCCGCACCCGCGGCGACACGATTCTTTTCATCGACGAGCTGCACACCCTTGTAGGTGCGGGAGCGGCGGAAGGCGCGATCGACGCCGCGTCGATCCTGAAGCCGATGCTCGCGCGCGGCGAGCTGCAGACGATCGGCGCGACGACGCTCGACGAGTACCGCAAGCATCTGGAGAAGGACGCGGCGTTGGAACGGCGCTTCCAGCCGATCAAGGTCGAAGAGCCGACGCTCGCCCACACGATCGACATCTTGAAGGGGCTTCGCGAGCGTTACGAGGAACACCACCACGTGACGATCACCGACCAGGCGCTCGTTGCCGCGGCGAACCTCGCCGACCGCTATATCTCTGACCGCTACCTGCCGGACAAGGCGATCGACCTCATCGACGAGGCCGGCAGCCGCTTGCGGATCCGACGGATGTCGACGCCACCCGAGTACTCGAAGCTCGAGACGGAGATCGAGAAGATCCGCCAGGAAAAGGTGGCCGCCCAACAGCGCGCCAACGAGGAGCTCGTTGCGAAGCTGGCCGAGCAGGAGCGTTCGAAGCTCGAACGGAAGAACGCGCTCGAGCAGGAGTGGCGAGCGGAAGGCGTCGAGCTGTTCGACGTCGTCGACGAAGACGTCATCGCGGAGGTCCTCGCGACCTGGACGGGGATCCCGGTCTACAAGCTCACCGAAGAAGAGACGGCCAAGCTGCTGCGGATGGAGGACGAGCTCCACAAGCGGATCATCGGTCAGGACGACGCGATCAACGCGCTGTCACGCGCGATCCGACGCACGAGGGCCGGCTTGAAGGACCCGAAGCGGCCGTCTGGCTCGTTCATCTTCTTGGGCCCGACGGGGGTCGGCAAGACCGAGCTGGCGAAGGCCCTCGCCGAGCTGTTGTTCGGCGACGAGAGCGCGCTCATCCAGCTCGACATGAGCGAGTACATGGAAAAGCACACCGTCAGTCGACTCGTCGGTTCCCCGCCCGGATACGTCGGATACGAAGAGGGCGGTCAACTCACCGAAGCCGTCCGTCGCAAGCCCTTTGCCGTGGTGCTGTTCGACGAGATCGAAAAGGCGCACACCGACGTCTTCAACACGCTTTTGCAGATCCTGGAAGACGGCCGGCTCACCGACGCCCAGGGCCGCACGGTCGACTTCAAGAACACCGTGCTGATCATGACGTCGAACCTCGGCACCGCGGACTTGCGCAAGACCCAGGTCGGCTTCTCGTCCGCTTCCCAGGCCGTCACCTACGAGCGGATGAAGCAGAAGGTGCAGGAAGCTCTGAAGCAGCACTTCCGCCCGGAGTTCTTGAACCGCATCGACGAAGTGATCGTCTTCCACGAGCTCGAGATCTCCGAGGTCGTCGAGATCGTCGATCTGATGACTCACCGACTCTCCGACCAGCTCGAGAGCCAAGGCATCGGAATCGAGCTCACGCCGTCGGCGAAGGAGCTCGTCGCGAGGCGCGGCTACGAGCCGATCTTGGGGGCACGCCCCCTCCGCCGTGCGATCCAGCAGATGATCGAAGACCCGATCTCCGAAAAGATCCTCTGGAAGGAGTTCCGGGTCGGCGACACGGTCGTCGTCGACGCCGAGGGCGAGGCGATCGTCTTCCGGACTGTCGCAGGATTCGAGCCACCGTCGGTCGAACTCGCCGGGGCCGGCGCGGACTCCTGAACGATCCAGCGCCCATCGCGGGGGAGTCAGGTCGAGGAGAAATGCGGTGAGCGATCAGAACGCGCGCATTATCGCGGAGTTCCACGAGAACCACGGAAAGGTCGGCGGACCCTTCGTCGGAAAGCCCATCTTGTTGCTGCACCACAAAGGGGCGCGCACCGGAACAGAGCGCGTCAACCCGCTGATGTATCAAACCCTCGACGGAGGTTTCGCCGTGTTCGCGTCGAAGGGCGGCGCTCCGACGAACCCCGGCTGGTACTACAACCTCCGGGCGAACCCGGCAGTCCAAATCGAAATCGGCGACGAGACCTTCGACGTCAGAGCTCGCGTCGTCGAGTCCGACGAGCGCGAGCCGATCTGGGACCAACAAAAGCGCGACTATCCCCAATTCGCGGAATACGAGCAGAAGACGAAGCGCAAGATCCCGGTCGTCGTGTTGGTGCGATCGGGCTAATCAAAACCCAACTTGCGCGCGAGGGAAGACGCGTCCCCAGTCTGGGTTGAGGTCAGTTGTAATGACGAAGCAGTACCCATGTCGCTGACCACGAGCGCCGGAGCCCAGAGCACAAGTACACGCCGCCGCCCCATTCTTGATTATGGATGCCGGCGTGATTGCGAAGCGTCGCCACGACCTGAACGTTTGCAAAGAACTGCTCGAGGTAGCCGCCATAGCCGGTGACGTCTCGCGGGCCGGGCGCCACCACCATGGCAACCGTGGCGTGCGGGTCACCCGGTCCCCACCACCATTCGCTGTTCTGGGTGCCGTAGGCGATAGGGAGACCGGTTCTGTGGCCGAGCTCGTTTAGTGCGCCCGCTTCTCCGTAGTTGGCGGTAACGAGAACAGCGCGTTTTCGTTCGGTGGGAGAAAGGTCGCGCCAGGCGTTGCGCACAGTGGCGACCATTTCGGGCCAGCCGATGGACTCGCTAGGTACCTGATTGATCGAGTACGTCCATGAGCGGCGTGAGTATCGGCTGATCGACGTAGCTCGCCTGAAGATGTCGGGCGCAGTCGAGGAAATAGAGCTCGTCGCGGTCGAACCCATACCACGGCGATGAGACCATCAGAACCGCGAAGAGAACCGCGGCAATCCAGAACACCCGGCGATCGAGTCGCGGAATCATTTGCGTCGCGGCGTGAGTGGGCAAACCATGGGTCGCGGTGACAGTCATCATGCCGGATCCGCCGGTGACGCGAGATGGTCGCCGCGTCAGTGGTTCCCGAGATGTGCGAGATCGTCGCGATTATTCGTGCGGCTCATTGCGAACCGACGATGCAGGCTGCGCGGCATCGGCTCTTCCTTCACGACCGGAACGACAGACCAGGGGCTCGGCCGCACGAGGAAGCCTTCGGTGTCGACGCGCAGCGACGAAAGCCGGCGCTATCGAAGCGACGTCGCTTCGAAGCCGGCATGGTCGTCCAAAGGGAGAACGAGATCGGGCGCGATCAACCGGTGACGCTCGGCGACGAGCCGGACGGCGGTCCCGTAGCAGATGAAGGCGAAGACGTGGCGCGCGTGCCCGAGCGGCCCGTCGATGATCGTGACGTCGACGATCCCCTGGGCGCTCGCCCCGAGGGCGTCGTGCTGCATCCGCTCCATCGCTAGTTCCCGGGCATCTTGGAACGCCTGGGTGAGATTGGGGAGTTCGATGTTCTGGGTGGTCTGCGCAAGGGACTGGCGAAGCCGCTGGTACGGGGCGGCGACGAAACTCGCTCCAGTGGCGAGGTCGACGGGCTCCCAACCGGACCGCATCAAGAGGACGAAATCTTTCGTCGACAGGTCCGTGACGAACGGGCGCGGCGATGTTTTGGAGGCGCCGCCGATCGGGCGAATGGCGGTGCCGGTGAACGCGACCCGAGTCGACAACACTCCGATCTCGACGTCGACGTCAACCCCCACGACGCCCGATCCGCCTGATCGCGCGCAGAGTTCGCGCAGTCGAGCCGCGCCGGCGCGAAAGGCCCCGGTCACCGCCTGGCTGGCGTACGTGACCTCGAGCGGCTCGGCCTGCCCATACGAGGTCATGAACGAGCCGTACGGGATCGACTGAACCGAGACGGCGGAGACGAGGTCGGCGGGCTCGAATCCTGCCCCGTGCAAAAGAAGCGATTCGTCGACCGAGAGGTCCGAGGTGATCGAAGTGCTTCCGGGCTTCGGCGGAGATCCCAACGAGGCCAGCGCGGCGAGCATCTCCTCTTTCATCGGTCGACCAACCGGACGACCGGGCGCGGGGGCGGCAGCTCCTCGTAATTCTTGAAGCGGCGGACGCGGTTGCCGCGGATCGAGACCTCGAACTGCGGTCCACCTTGGGATTCGTGGTCGCGGGCGGTGAGGATCGCCGCGTGGAGGACATCACCCGAGAGTTGTTTTCGGATCACTTCCCGGGCGAACATGCGGGCCGCTGTTTGCGCGCGCGAGAGCTGGTCGATCTCGCCGGTCGGCGCGAGGCCGTAGTTCCACGTGACTCCGCCTCGTGTCTGGTACTCCGTGACACAGGATTCGTAGACGCCGATCGAGACGAAGCTCTGGGCGATCGAGACCGGAGCAAAGCCGGCTTCGACGAGTTTGTTCAGTTTCTGTCCGGCAAGAAAGGTCGTGAAGGGCACATCTGGGGGATCTCCTCCGTCGACCGCGACCGCAGTGCCGGACAGCGACAACTCGAATGCCGAGAGGTCGCCGTGGTGTTCTGCCCGTTCGACGATCGCGATCACGCCGTGGGCATCGAGGCTGCGCGCCTCGTCAACGAGGCGTTTGAGCGCCGAGGCGTACGCGGTGTTCCAGGCGTCCTCGAGCCATGACTGCTCGTAGTTGTACCCGGCGATGCGGTGCTCGACGGAGACGAAACCGTGTGGGCAGTCGAACTGCTCGAAGTATCCCGAGAGCTGCTGGGACGGGGCGATCCCGAAGCCGGTCGAAGAAAACGGCGCCCCGTAAAAGACCCAGGAGACCACGGAACATCCCTGGACGAAGCCGAGCGGCCGCAACCCCGAGGCCAGGCAGGCGGCGAAATCGTTCGTCGACAGGCTTGACGACCAGGCGTGCTCACTCGGAGCCGGCTCGGCCATCCCGATCAGTTGTCGAGGGAGATGGTCGTCTGCGGCGACTGCAGCGCGGCAGTGCCTTCGGCGGAGGCGACCGCGGTGCCGAGCGAGAGGAACTCGATCGTGTGGCTCCCCCACATGTGCGACTTCTCGATGAGCTTCACCTCGACGATGCCGGACGCGTGCAGGCGGTTCGCTTCGTCCTGCATACGGGTCATCGCAAGTTCGCGCGCGTCGTACAGGGCTTGGGTGAAGTTTGGGAGCTCTGTGTTGCGACCGACCTGCGACATGGCCTGGCCCACTCCCCGGTGCGCGATGTGATACACGCAGGTCCCCATGACGAGTCCGAGTGGGATGTGGCCCGTTCGCCGAAGTGTCCAGAACGCCTGTCCTGAAAGGTCCGAGGTAAAGGGCTTGTTCTCCGCGTTGAGGTACGAGCGCCCGTCCTCCGCTTTGATCGCCGTGCCCATGGCGATGAACTCCGCGGTGTCCGAACCGAATTCGTAGTAGTTCACGTCGAGGCGCACGCCGACCACCCCGTCTGCGCCGAGCGCGGTTGCTTCCTCTTCCATGCGCGTGATCGCGAGCTCGCGTGCGGAATACATCGCCGCGGTGAGCTTTTCGAGTTCTTGGCTCTGGCTCCACCGGCGAGTCTGCAGGCCGATGTGGTAGATCGACGAGCCCATCACGAAGCCGAGGGGGTGGAACCCGGCGTCTTTCACCAAGAGGAACTCGTTCACAGAAAGGTCCGAGGTGAAAAGGCCGTGTTCGAGCTCTTCGAGCCGGTGGCCAGCGTCCTTCGGAAGGTCGGTCGGGAGTGCTTGTGGGTCTTCTGCCATCACTGGCCTCCGATGACGATCGATTCGAGGGCTTGACGGGCCGTCGCGCTCTTGTCGGCCTCTTTCTGAAGAGCTTCGAGAAGGGCGCGGATCCATGCCGGGGCGTCCGTGCGCTCGGTGCGGATCCGGATGCTGCCTGAGACGTGACAGATCGAGAATGCGGGTGCACCTCCGGAGAGATCTGCGACGAAGTCGTTGTCGCCGATCCGCACTTCGACGTGGCGGATCGTGGACCCCTTGTGCAATAGGCCGCCGCTTTTGTCGACCCGCATTCGCTCGCCGAGCACGCTCGCGAGCCGTTCGGTGAGCAGGCGCATCATCAGTTGAGTGTCGTTGCCGTCGGCGGCGAGGGACGAGACGGCGAGATCGAGATCGAACGCATCGCTGCGATCAGACATATGCGGCGATGCTACCCGCAGGATTTGTGCCCTCACATGGGACGATGGGCGCGGCGCGATTCGACGCCCGCTCGGTGGCTTCTCGGGTCCACGCTGGGAGCAGGCTCCGTTTCCGGTACAATTAGGGCACGTCATCGCCGTGTTTCGGCAGACGTTCGCAAGCACAGTTCCGTCGGCGCGAGGACGCGACGGGCCCCCAGATGAAGCGGTGAGGAGTCGCGGGTGTTCGACGTCGGCGACAAGGTCGTCTATCCCCACCACGGCGCGGCCGTGGTCGAAAAGCGCGAGATGCGCGAGGCATTCGGAGAAAAGCGCGAATACTTGGTACTTCGCCTCGCGTACGGCGACCTCACGCTGATGGTTCCGACCGACAACACCGAAGAGGTCGGCTTGAGAGAGGTCATCAACGACGAGGAAGTCGAAGAGGTGTTCGCGGTGTTGCGCAAGAAAGAGGCGCGCATGCCGACGAACTGGTCTCGTCGCTATAAGAATCACGTCGAGAAATTGAAGTCTGGCGACATTTACCAGGTCGCAGAGGTCGTGAGGAACCTTTCGATCCGCGACAAGGACAAGGGGTTGTCCGCCGGCGAGAAGCGGATGCTCAATCGCGCCCGGCAGATCCTCGTCTCAGAGCTCACCTTCGCGATCGGAGTGAGCGAGGAAGAGGCCGAAGAGCGGCTGAACGCCGCGTTGCCGTAGTCGTCGGAGACGGCGGCGTGGAGGGCGGCGTTTGGGCGATCGTCGTCGCCGCCGGGGAGGGCCGCCGCTTTGGTGGCCCGAAGCAGTTCGAGCGCCTGTCCGGTCGAAGCGTCGTCGAGTGGTCGGTCGGTTCCGCGCGCGCCGCGGTCGACGAAGTCGTCTTGGTTCTCCCGAGCGCGCAGCTTGCTGAAGCGGCGCTCCACGCCGGCTGCTTATACGTCACAAAGGGCGGCATGACGCGCGCCGATTCGGTTCGCGCCGGATTGGCGATGGTCCCTGACGACGCCGAGATCATCGTCGTCCATGATGCAGCGCGACCGCTCGCGACGCCCTCTCTATTTTTTTCGGTGATCTCCGCCGTCCGATCCGGTGCTGACGGGGCAATCCCCGCAGTGCAAATCTCTGACACCGTTAAACGCGTCGCAGAGGGTCGGGTTATTGAGACGCTCGAGCGCGATGGGCTGTTCAGCGTGCAAACGCCGCAGGCGTTCCAGGCGCACGTGTTGCGTCGCGCCCACGCGGGACGTGCGGATGCGACCGACGACGCGGCGCTCGTCGAAGCGATCGGAGGAGGCATTCTCGTCGTCCCCGGAGAAGCTCGGAATCGAAAGATCACCGACCAAGACGACGTTGCGGTGTTCGAGCAATATCTCGCGCAAGCCCAGGCCGAAGCGACCCGTACTTCGTGAGCGAGACCCGAGTCGGTCTCGGAATCGACCTCCACCGCTACGTCGGCGAAGACGAGGCGCGCCCGCTCGTCTTGGGTGGAGTCCGCTTCGATGAAGAGCGCGGGCTCAAAGGGCATTCGGATGCGGACGCCGTCGCCCACGCGGTCTGCGACGCGATGTTCGGCGCGGCGGGCATGGGTGACATCGGCTCGCACTTCCCCGACACCGACGCGCGTTACGCGAGCATCGACAGCCTCGTGCTGGTCAGAGAAACCGCAGCCATCCTCGCCGGCGCAGGCTGGCACCTCGTGAACGCGGACTGCACGGTGGTCGCAGAGCGGCCGCGACTCGTTGATCGCGCGAGGAGATGATCGAGAACCTCTCGCGCAACGCCGGTGGTTCCGTGCACGTGAAAGCGACGCGGCCGGAGGGACTCGGCGCGCTCGGGCGTCTCGAAGGGGTGGCGTGCCTCGCGGTCGTTCTGATCGAACGGTAGGAGGGCCGGCCGCCATGCGGCGGACGGGACAACGAGCTGTCGCGCTCGGAGGCGAGCACGTGGAAGGGCACCACGCGGTGCGCGAACTGCTCGTCGCCAGCCGACGCCGAGTGGAAGAGATCGTCGTCGTGGACACCGCGAAGCGTTCACCCGAGATCGCAGAGATCATCTCGCTTGCGCGCTCGCGGAAGGTCCCGGTGCGTCCGATCCCACCCCAGGCATTCCGCGCCCTCGCGACCTCGTCTGTTCCCCAAGGCGTTGTCGCGCGGGCCGAACCGCTCGTGTCGGTGCGACTCGACGATCTCGTGAACACCAATTCGCGCTCTTTCGAGCGAATTGTCCCGTTCCTCGTCGTGTTGTCGGAAGTCACCGATCCCCACAATCTCGGCGCCATTCTTCGCAGCGCGCTCGGAGCCGGCGCAACCGGGGTCGTGATGGGACGGAGGCGGAGTGCACCGTTGTCCGCCTCGGCGGTAAAGGCCGCTGCCGGAGCAGTCGAACACCTTCCGATCGCTCTCGTCGCCTCGATCGCGGAAGCGCTTCGGCACCTCTCGAAGATTGGGCTGTGGACCGTCGGGCTTGACCCGAAGGGGGAGTCCAGCGTTCTCGATCTCGAGGTCGCCGATCGCCCCATTGCGCTTGTCGCTGGTGCCGAAGGTCGCGGGCTTCCGGCGCTCGTCGCGCGCCGATGCGACCTGCTGTGTCGGATCCCGCTCTACGGCCCGGTCGAGTCGCTGAATGTCTCGGTGGCGGTCGCGCTCGCCGCGTTCAGCGTCGCGTCGCGCCGTGGCATTCGCGAATACCGGACGAGCACGCCGGATGGTCCGTCTTCTTCGTGACGCGCCTTCAGGCTGGACGCGTTTTCGTCGTCGGATCGGGCCGCAAGCCGTGGCAGACGACGCGCGCCATTTGCTCGCGGGAGGCCCGATCCGGGCCGTGGTTGATCACGGCGGAGCACGTGCCACTGATCATGAACAGCACCTCGTCGATGCTGAGCTCCGGCCGGATCACGCCTTCTTGCTTCGCTCGCTCGACGAGTCCGCTCAAGGCCGAGCGCCAGATCTCCTGCATCTCCGGGCTCTTTTCCTTCGATTTGATTCCAGAGCGCTCGAGCGCCTGAGCGAGATCGCGCTTCGACGCCACGGTATCGAGAAGCGTGTCGATGAACTCGGCGAGCGCCGCCTCCGGATCCTCGGCCCTCTCGGCCTCGCGGGCGAGCGCAAAGACCTTTTGCATCTCCTGCAGGACGACGGCCTCAAAGAGCGATTCCTTCGTCGGGAACTGCCGGTAAATCGTCGCCACCCCGACTCCGGCGCGCTTCGCGATCGTCTCCATCGGCACCTCGATGCCCTCTTCAGCGAAGGATTCGAGCGCCGCCGAGATCACCCGCTCTCGATTTCGAGCCGCGTCTGCCCGCAGTTGGCGGGTCGTCCCGACTTGATCTTCGAAACCAGGTTCGGCAGGGAATGGCTCAGCGGACATCGGGGTTGTCTCCCTCGGAACAATCGCGGTCCCCATCACGATCCTCTAATCGAGACGGGTTGACAAGCGGAATCAAGATTCCGTATAGTGAACCGGAAGCACGATTCCGATTATACCCCCGCCGCCCGTATCGGAGGAGACCGATGAGTTCCGAGGCTTCGACCGCTGTCCTGGATCAACCCGTCGTCGCGAGTGCCCCGCCCGACCCTCGACGATTCCGCGCTTTGGCGGTGATCGCCATCGCGCAGCTGATGATCGTCCTCGACGCGACCATCGTGACCATCGCCCTGCCGTCCGCCCAACGGGCGCTGCACATTTCGGTCGCCAACCGCCAGTGGGCGCTCACCGCTTACGGCCTCGCGTTCGGCGGCCTGCTGCTGCTCGGCGGCCGCATCGCCGACTACTTGGGGCGGAAGAGGGTCTTCATCGTCAGCCTGCTCGGCTTCGCCGCTTCCTCCGCGCTCGGGGGCCTCGCCGTGAACTCTGCGATGCTCTTCGGCGCTCGCGCCCTGCAGGGCGCGTTTGCCGCCATGATGGCGCCGGCCGCGCTGTCGATCATGACCGTCACCTTCAGCGAGCCCCGCGAGCGCGCCCGTGCCTTCGGGGTCTACGGCGCGATCTCCGGTGGCGGCGCGGCGATCGGGCTGATCCTCGGCGGGCTGCTCACGGACTACGCCAGCTGGCGTTGGACGCTGCTCGTCAACACGCCGATCGCGCTCGTGACCGCGTTCTTCGCGCTGCGGGAAGTCTCCGAGTCGAGGGCGGAGGGAGAGAGCCACTACGACTTGCTCGGTGCGGCGACGGTGACGGCCGGTCTCGTGAGTCTCGTGTACGGCTTCACGCGCGCCCAGACCGATGGCTGGGGCGCCTCGGCCACCGTCGGTCTTCTCGGCGCTGCGGCGGCTCTGTTATTCGCCTTCGTCCTCGTCGAGCTGCGCGCCGACTCCCCGCTGCTGCCGGTGCGCGTCGTCCTCGACCGCAACCGGGGAGGCTCATACCTCTCGTCGCTGCTCGTCGGCATCGGGCTTTTCGGGGTGTTCTTGTTCCTCACCTACTACTTCCAAGGGACACTCCACTACTCGCCGCTCAAGACCGGTTTCGCGTTCTTGCCCTTTGCGGGCGGCATCGCCGTCGCGGCGACGGTCGCGAGCCAGCTGTTGCCGCGCGTTGGGCCGCGGGTGCTGATGGGCGTAGGCCTCGCGATGGGCGCGGCGGGAATTGTCTGGTTCACCCAGATCGGCCTGCACACGTCGTACGCAGTCCACATCCTCCCCGCAGAGATCATCACGAGTGTTGGGCTCGGCCTGGCGTTCGTCCCGATGAGTTCGACGGCCCTCATTGGCGTCCAATCACACGACGCCGGAGTCGCCTCGGCGCTCGTCAACACGACCCAACAGATCGGCGGAGCGCTCGGCACGGCACTTTTGAACACCGTCGCGGCCTCCGCGACGGCGAACTACATCGCCGTGCACGGTCCGGCCGAGGCGTCGGCGGGAGCCGTGCACGGCTACACGACGGGCTTCACCTACTCGGCGGTAATCCTCGCCCTATCGGTCGCCGCGGCCGTGGCCCTTATTCGGGCGAGCCGCCGCGACTTGCCGGTCGAAGGCGCGGCATTCGGCTAATTGGCGCGCCTTCGGAGTTTGAGTGAATCAGGAGTTCAGGCTGACGGGCGCGCCCGGCCGGACCATTGTGCCCGTCGGACACCACTAGGTCATCACCTCAAAGGAAAAGGCGACCTGCGACCACGGAACGGCCAACGCGCGCCTGCGTGGCCGATGACCAATCTCCGAGACAGCTGCCAGGAAGTGCCCGGCGGTCGGCGTGAGTGCCTCTACCCGCCGGCTCTGCGCGGAACTCCGACCATAGGATCCGACGGTGAGGGCCATCCGCTGGTGGGCGGTCGCGGCGGCCGGCGCGGCCCCGGTGCTGATCATCGGCGGCTATTTCGTCGCCACCGCGGTTCAGCCGGACTCCTACGACCCGGTGCGCGACTCGATCAGCGACCTTGCCAAGCAGGGTGCGACCGATCCGTGGCTGATGACGTCAGCCCTAGCGGGTGTGGGCTTTTGCTATTTGTTTGTCGCGCTCGGACTGCATCCCGCACGACCAACAGGCCGCATCGTGCTGGCCTTCGGCGGCGTAGCCACCGTGTTGATCGCTACGTTCCGTCAGCCGAATCACGGGTATTCGCTTCCGCATGAACTCGCCGTCGTCGCCGCGGCGCTCACCTGCTGTACTTGGCCGCTGTTCGCTTCGCAGCGACGACATCCTGCGCTTTTGATGGCGCGCGCCCCGAGCGTCGCCGCGACGGGGGTCTTGCTTGGGCTCGTGGCGTGGTATGCGCTTGAAAGCCACGGCACCCTGCTCGGAGTTGCCGAGCGCTGCGCGGCCGCCGCGCCACCGCTTTGGCTCTTCGCCGTAGTTCTTACAACTCAGCGCCGCGCCAGTTTGCAAGTGCGCTTGAACGTCGGAGGCAAATTCAGCCCAGCGGTTGCATCCGCGAAGTCAGATGCGCTTTTCCCGCGGTAGGTAGTCGCGTCTCGGGCTGCCTGTGTAGAGCTGACGGGGACGGACCAGCTTTTCGTCCGCATTCAGCATTTCGTTCCAGTGCGCGAGCCACCCCGCGACGCGTGGGATCGCGAACAAGACGGTGAACATTTCCAAGGGGAAACCCATCGCCTGGTAGATGAGGCCCGAATAGAAGTCGACGTTGGGGTAGAGCTTTCGCGAGACGAAATAGTCGTCCGCCAGTGCGACCTCTTCGAGCTTCAAGGCGACGTCCAAGAGCGGGTTCTTTCCCGTTACTTCGAAGACGTCGTAGGCAGTCTTCTGAATGATCTTCGCACGGGGGTCGTAGTTCTTATAGACGCGGTGGCCGAATCCTTGCAGGCGTCCGTGTCCTTGTTTCACCGCACGCACGAACGGTTCGACGTTTTCAAGCGTGCCGATCTCGGTAAGCATGCGGACGACCGCTTCGTTCGCACCGCCGTGGCGCGGGCCGTAGAGGGCGGCGCACGCCGCCGCGCACGCCGAGTACGGGTCGGCATGTGAGGAACCGACGACGCGCATAGCGGTCGTCGAACAGTTCTGCTCGTGATCGGCATGCAAGATGAAAAGCACGTCCATAGCCCGCGCGAGGACAGGGTTCGGCGAGTAGCGTGGCTCGCCGATCTTCCACATCATCGACAAGAAGTTCTCCGGGAACGTCAGCGCGTTGTCGGGGTAGACGAAGGGCTGGCCCAACGAAAAGCGGTACGCCGCCGCAGCGAGCGTCGGCATCTTCGCGATCAACCGCACGATCTGCAGGTGACGAGTGTCGGTATCGAAAATCGATTTCGCCTCAGGGTAGAAGGTCGACAGCGCGGCGACCGCGGATACGAGCATCCCCATCGGGTGCGCGTCGTAGTGGAAGCCCTCCAAGAACCGCTTGCGCACGTTCTCGTGGATGAAGGTGTGGTGGGTGATCTCGTCGACCCACTTCGCCAGCTGGTCTTCGGTCGGCAGCTCGCCGGCCATGAGCAGGTACGACACCTCGAGGAAAGTCGACCGCTCGGCAAGTTGTTCGATCGGGTAGCCCCGGTACTCGAGCACGCCAGCGTCCCCATCGATATAGGTGATCGCGCTCTCGCATCCCGCGGTCGCTGAGAGCCCCGGGTCGTAGAACCAGATTCCGGGAAGCAGCTTCGAGAACTCCGCCGAGGCGACTCCGCCGTCGATGATCGGGATCTCGACCGACTCGCCGCTGCGGTTGTCGGTGATCGTGACGGAATCAGCCACTACGCGCTCCTTTGAAGTGCCTATCTCCCCCTCGGAGCCAGCCTACGACCACCTTGGCGATGTCGAACAGTCGACGCGCGCAGAATCGCTCACGCCCCGATCTCGACGGGCGCGGCCACACCGCTCGACGCGGATACTTCCCGGGTGTCGGATTGATCAGGTTCGCGCTCCTCGGCGAAGACGTAGCGACCGCCACGCAGCCAGGAGGCCCAAGCCGCGACGAGGCAGGCGATCGCGGAGAACGTGAAGGCCTCGCGAAGCCCGTTCTTGAACGGTGCCGCGATCAAAGTCGGGAAGAACGATCGCGATGTGAGCATCGACGCGTTCGGAAGATGCGAGATCGCGCCCGAGCCCAACAGATGCGTGATCGGGTTCACGCCCAAGAAGGCCGCGAACAGCACCGAGACCGGCGGCAAGTTGGCGAGGTGCGCTGCCTGGGAGCGTGGGACGCCGGCTGCGACGAGTCCGTGCGAAAGCGACGTAGGGAGGGTCGCCGCCAGTCCGACGATGAGCAGCGAGAAGAAGATCCCGATCGAGAGCACCTGCGCCGCGTTCTGGAACGTCGAGTTCATGCCGCCTCCCGCGCCGCGGTGTTGTGCCGGGAGGCTGTTCATCACTCCGGCGCGATTCGGCGAGGCGAAGGTCCCCATCGCGATCCCGTTCATGAACAACAGCAGCGCGAACAGCGGATACGGGAAGTTCACCGGCAGAAACATCATCAGCACGTAGCTCAACGCGGAGAGGATCATTCCTCCTGTGGCGAACGGCCGTGCGCCGAATCGATCCGAGAGCGCGCCCGACACCGGCCCAGCGAGCAAGAAGCCGGCGGTCAACGGAAGCATGTAGATGCCCGCCCACAACGGCGTCTGCGAGAACGAATAGCCGTGCCGGGGGAGCCAAATCCCCTGCAGCCAGATGATCAAGATGAACATCAAACCGCCGCGGGCGATCCCGGCGAGGAGCGTCGACAACGTTCCGGCGGAGAAGGCGCGGATGCGGAAGAGCGCGAGCCGGAACATCGGCTCTGCGACGTGGTTCTCGATGACGAGGAACGCCGCCAGGAAGCCGATGCCGGATGCGAGTTCGGTGAGCACCGGGACGCTCGTCCAGCCCGTCTGTGAATGGCCGGAAGGCTCGATCCCGTAGGTGATCCCGACCATCAAGAGAACGAGTCCCGCCGCGAAGGTGAGGTTCCCCGTCCAGTCGATCGGCGCACTCCGGCGCACGCCGCGCTCTTCGAGCTTCCAGTAGGCCCAGACGGTGCCGAAGACGCCAATCGGGACGGAGATGAAAAAGATCAGTCGCCAGTCGATCGGCGCCAACAACCCACCGAGGACGAGCCCGATGAAAACCCCGGCGATGCCTGCGATGTTCTGGATGCCGAGCGCGAGTCCGCGTTGGTGTTCGGGGAACGCGTCGGTCAGGATCGCCGGCGACTGCGCGATCAAAAGGGCCGCCCCGACGCCTTGGAAGACCCGCATGACGACGAGCCACAGCGCACCAGCGCTACCCGACATCCACGTGACCGCGAGGAACAGCGAGAACGTCGTGTAGACGACGAATCCCAAGTTGTAGAGCCGGACGCGCCCGTACAGGTCGCCGAGACGCCCGAAGTTCACGACGAGCACACTCGTGATGATGAGGAACCCGAGGATCATCCACAGCAGATACGAGCTGTTCCCGGGGTCGAGGGGATCGAGGTGAATGCCACGGAAGATGTCGGGCATTGCGATCAGCACGATCGACGAGTCCAAGGTCGCCATCAGCACGCCGAGCGTGCAGTTGAAAAGGGCGATCCACTTGTAGCGGTCTTCTGAAGTGCGGCGGACGGCGGCACTTTCGGCAGGTGGTGCGGTCAGCACGCGAGGAGCTTACCAGCCCTAATTAGTTTTGCTAACCGTCCCTACGCTTCCGTCAGCTGACCGGCGGGTCCTCCGGCGGCCGGTCGACCTTCCACCCCGCCGACGAGGTCCGCCGAGGCTCGTAGAACACGCAGCCGTCCGGGCAGTCGAAGGGCATCTGGAGGTTCGCACCGAGACGGCACCGTTCGATCCGCTCGTTCGAGCGGATGGTCTGCATGATGTAGTGGCGGCAGTCGTCTCGTACGGTCATCGCGGCACCCGATTTAGTGAACCGGTCCTTGTCAGCTCCCTGGTCGATCGCGCAGGTAGCGCTCGATCTCTTCGGTGAGGCGTTCCGGCGAGATCTCCGGGCTGGGTGCTTCATCGGCCATCTCGACGCGCTGGACAAAGCTCGCCACGTTCTCGTCGCTCGCCACGACGTCGTCGAGCAGCTGCTCGTACTCGACGGCGCGGCGCGCGAGCCCGCCCAAATCGGCCGGTCGGCGGATGAATCGCACCGCGGCTTCTGCGAGCGCGAGCGCGGGTTTCTGGGCGACCGTGACCGAATACACCGGCACGCTCGCCCAAATCGACATCGTCGGGATGTCGACTTCTTCGAGCGCGCTCTGCAGCACCGAAAGGATCCCCGTCGGGCCTTCGTAGAACGACGCGGTGAGCCCTTCGTTCGCGATCGCGTCGGGGTCGCCCGATGTCGCCGACAACATCACCGGTCCGCGGTGGGTGACTTCGCCGAGGTACGCGCCGAGAAAGATCGCGCGGCACACCTTGAGCTCGAGGGCGAGCTCGACGAACGCCTCGCAATAGGTCTTCCAGCGCGTTTGGGGTTCGGGTCCGCTCGCGATCACGACATCGACGTTTCCAGGCGCCACGGCAAAAGTCGTCGACGGCCACGTGATCGAGCGCACCTCCCCGTCGACGACGTTCACCTCCGGACGCACTTCGGTGAAGTCGAAGAACTCTTCGGGATCGATGTCACAGAACGCGGTCGCCTTCCAAGCGCGCGCGAGCCGATCGACCGCCGACGATGCAGCCTCGCCCGCGTCGTTCCAGCCTTCGAACGCGCCGACCAACACCGGCGCCTCGACCCCGAGCTGGTCGGCGAGCGGAAGTGACCGCTCACGGCGCGGCAGCGGCCGGAACCGGAATGGTGGGAGGTTTTCGAGGCTCTCGCCGTTGGAACGCAATCAGGCTCCTTCTTCCCAATCGATGCTACCGGCGGATCCCGAGCACCGGAGATCGTGCCGTGACGTCGATACGCTCCGGTCATGTCACGAGAAGAAGTTGTCGTCGAAGCGATCACCAATCCGAGTCCAGACGATCGCGCGGCGCTCGAAAGGCTCCTCGTTCATCTGTCGACGACTCAACCTCCCGATGAGCGCGAACTCAGAGAGATAGCCGACTCGCAATCGACGATGCTGCTTGGTGCCCGGCTGCATGGTCGGCTCGTTGGCACCTTGTCGATCGTGACCTTCCCGCTGCTCACCGGCAGACGCGCATGGATCGAAGATGTTGTCGTCGAACCAGCCGCGCGCCAGCGTGGAGTCGCGACGGCGCTTGTCGATGAGGCGCTACGTCTCGCGCAACGGAATGGTTGTCGCACGGTGGATCTCACGTCGCGTCCCTCTCGAGTCGATGCGAATCGCCTCTATGAAAGACTTGGATTCGAACGGCGCGAAACGAACGTGTATCGCAAACACTTGTAGTAATTAGCGCGAGAAGTGGCGAGTCGACGGCAAAACGGTCGCGAGCTACTCCGGCAGCAACGTGCCGGCTCAGCCGATGTACTTCCTCGCGAATCTCGCCATCGATGGGGCGGCGCGCCAGACGTCATCGCTCGACATCCAGTCGGTACAGGTGTGGGAGCCGTAACGTCAGGCTGCTGACGGCATCGTCAGGTTTTCTTCCGTGTCCGCCGATGAACCCGGGCCGTTGAGCGGTCTGATCCTTCCGGAAGCATCCCAGGAAGGAGTCGTGGCCATGACACCAACCCCCGAGCATGTCAGCCGAGTTCTCACCGTCGCCGTTCCTGTCAGCGACCAAGAGCGCGCTCTCACGTTTTACGGGGGAACGCTCGGTTTTGAGTTACGTCGCGATGGGTCCTTCGGGCCGGTCAGCGCTCGATCGAGGTCGCACCATCGGGCGCCGAAACCACGGTGGCGCTGCCGCCGGCGCATCCCGGAGTCAAGCGCGGTGTCGAGGCCGGCCTCCGGGTGGCCACGGCTGACGCCAAGGGCGTCCACGGTGCGCTCTGCGCGGCTGGAGTCGACGTGGACGAGGTATTGGATTCCCCGGCGCGCCCTCAATGTTCTTTCTGCACGATCCCGACGGGAACACGCTCGTGATCGTGAACGGCGACTGACCTCTCCACGTGGGCTGGTTCGCGCACGCGAGACGCGAGACGGCGGGAGTACCCGAGATCCGCTGTCAATGCGAATGACGCATGCACGCGTCATGTGGCAGATGTGTTGCGCCGAACGCAGTCGACTCCGCCCTGGTAGCTGAGAGGCCATAATTCCAGGACTGTGAAACCAGTGTCCCGCAACGTGGCTTTATGGTTGGCCAGCTTCCTCGTAGGCTCCGCCGCGATCGCGACTTACGCCGGAGCTGCCCAAATAGGACAAGTCGCCGGACGGTCGGACGAGCCGGCGAAAGTAGCTCCGTCCCACGTCTCGCTGACCCTGACCGCCACCGCCGTAAAGCCGGACGAGATCACCACGATCACCGCATCGGTCAAGCCACTTGGCGCAGGGCGGATCGTCTTTCTTCGTCGTCAGAGGAATGGCCGCTTTATCAACCTCAAGTTCGCGCGGACCAACCGAAACGGCATCGCAGTCTTCCGGTGTTCCTTTCAAACGAAGGGAAAGGTTTTTCTGCGGGCTTCGGTGAGGGAAGCCGGCGATTTCCGAGCGGCCACGAGCGCCCTCGCCGTCGAGAGTGTGGACACGTTCGTTCTGGCTCCGGCAGCGACACTCGCCGAAGGAGCGACCGGCCCCGAGGTGCTGCTGCTTCAGAAAAGCCTGAGCGCTCTTGGTTATTGGGTCGGAACCCCCAACGGCTATTTCGGAGACGCGACTCAGCAGGCCGTGTACGCGCTCGAGAAGGTCGCCGGGCTAGATCGCAGTGGCATCGTCGACGCGCAATTCGCGACAGCGCTAAACGCCGGCATCGTCCCTCATCCACGCACTACCTCGGGCGATGCGATCGAGGTCAACCTCGAAAGTGACCTACTCCTGATCGTGAGGAACGGCGCATTGCAGTACGTGCTGAACACTTCGACAGGCGGTGGTTACACCTATACAGAAGACGGCGTGACCGATGTGGCGACGACTCCTCGAGGCGTTTACAGCATCGGGCGTGTTGTAGACGGATGGGTAATCGACACGCTGGGGGCACTGTGGCGGCCGCGGTTCTTCGATGCAGGCTTCGCGGTTCACGGTGATGGCTATGTCCCTCCCTATCCCGTCTCGCATGGTTGCGTTCGGGTCTCCGACGAGGCGATCGATTGGATCTGGGCAGAAAACCTCGCGCCGATCGGGATGACGGTGTGGCTCTACTAACCAGCCTGACGGATGAGGAACAGGGTGGACGGGAGAACCGTGAGGGCGAGCACTACCAGCGAAAGTCCATTCGTGGCCGCTGGAAAAGACCGCATCCAACGCGTGTCGCTGAACGACACCGACCGTTCTCGCTTTGCGAAGCTGGTGAACAGGACGTATTCGCTCGAGTCTCGGTTTTTCAGACCGAGATCACGAACCAGGCGTTCTCGCCGCGGAGATGGACGCGCGCGAGAGATTGCCGGATCGGAACCCCTCGAGATCGAGGGTGACATAGCGGTATCCCGCGCCCCGCACCGCCGCGACCACGTCCTCACGCCGTGCGAGAGCCGCATCGAGTTCGTCGAGACCGAGCTCGATTCGAGCCGCGTCGCCGTAGTGACGAACCCGCACTTGAGCGAAACCGAGTGCGTGCAGCGAGGATTCGGCAATCTCAACGCGTCCGAGCGCAGCGATCGTCACCGGAGTGCCGTGCGGGATCCGGGACGCGAGGCACGCTGCTGCGGGCTTGTCCCAAGTGCGCAGACCTAGCCGACGTGAAAGCTCACGAACTTCGCCCTTCGTAAATTCCGCGTCGACCAGGGGAAAGACCGCCCCACGTTCTTTCGCCGCCCGCTGTCCGGGTCGATGCTCCGAGAGGTCGTCGACGTTCACGCCGAGCGCGATGACCGCCGATTCGGCGCGCGCCGGAGTTTCGAGCACGTCCATGAGCTCGCGTTTGCAGTGGTAGCAGCGGTCGAGATCGTTGCGGACGTACTCCGCATCGTCGAGTTCGTGGGTCTCGAGGACGAGATGTCGGAGGGACCACTCTTCGGCTAGGGCACGCGTTTTCGCGAGTTCTTCGCGCGGCAGCGAAGGTGACGATGCGGTGACGCAGAGCACCTGATCGGGTCCGAGCGTGTGATTCGCGACGTACGCGAGGAGGGACGAATCCGCGCCTCCTGAGAACGCGACGACGACGCGACGGTGTCGGCTCACTTCGGCTTTCAGCCGTTCAAGTGGCAGCGCGAGGGGCTGTCCGGTGACAGCCGTCAACTCATCCGCCATTGGTGAGTCTGTACAAAACCTCCGTCGGATCCACGATCGTTCCAGTGATGAACGGCCCGAACTCGGCGAATCTTGCAGAGGCCTCGTCGAAGCGCATTGTGTAGACGCACTCCTTGAGATCGTCGAAGGTCTTCGCGAACAGCGTCACGCCCCACTCCCAGTCGTCAAGACCCGTTGAACCCGTCACGAGCTGAAGGACCCGACCGCGGAAGTTCCGTCCGGTCGTTCCATGCCCGATCATCATCCGCAATCGGTCCTGGTAGTCGAGCGTGAACCAGTTCTCGTGTTCTCCGCGGCGTTTCGACATCGGGTAGAAGCAGAAAACCGGCAGGCCCTCAGGGGGAAGCGTCGGTCGCAAGCGCGCCCGCTTCATCTCGTCGGGGACACCGCTCGCGTATTCCGATACTTCGGTGAGCGAGACATACGACCACTCGAGGTTTAGACCTGCTGCTACGAGCGCGCTTTGCAATTGGCGGAGCCGACGAAACGACGGGCCGATGCCGACCACCGCGACGTCCCCCTTGTGTCCGAGGGTTTCTGCGGAGAAGACCTGGTGGCCAGCCGATTCGCACTCTTTGATCGCGCTCAACGCCGCCTCGGTGTTGACGTCGCGAGGGACGGAAAAGAAAAGGTGCAGCACCGCCCAGCCGTCGAGTGCCTCGGGAGTTGTCGCGTCGGTTTCCTGGGATGCTTCGTCCACCTCGACATCGTACGACCGACGACGAAGGACCCCGAATGACGGCGACGAACGCCTGGGGTCGCGAGAAGTCTGAGACACACCGCCTCAACCAGCGACTTGACTCTTCCGTCGCGTCAGCTGGTTGACGCAACCCGATGTACGGAATCGGCACGGTCGCCCGGATCGCGCAGGTGTCCGTCCGCACTCTGCGTCACTACGACGAAGTCGGGCTTCTCAAGCCTGCCAGCGTTGACCCGTCCACCGGCTATCGCTACTACACATCTGGGCAGGTCCTGCTGCTGCACCGCATCCTCGTCCTCCGCGACCTTGGGGTGCCACTGCCGGAAATCAGTGAGTTGATGGTCGAGAACGCCACAGTGGAGCAGATACGAGGGATCTTGCGCTTGCGCCAAGCCGAAGCGCGCTCTCAGCTCTCGGCTCAGGCTGAACAGCTCAAACGAGTTGAAATCCGACTTGCGCAACTCGAGGAGGGAGCAATGCAGGACTACGACGTGGTCGTCAAACGGCTCGAGCCCCTACGCGTCGTCGCATTGACGGATCAACGGTTATGACGAGAACAGCGGAGCCTGCGGCCGGAAGTATCCAAGGTTGCACGCCGCGCTGGCGCGGCACCGGGTTCAGTTCGACGGGTTGTCGCACGCTTTATACGAAGACACGGGGCTCGAAGATCGGCCGGTTCGGCTCACGACCGCACTCAACCTCCCGAAGGGGGTGCCAATCAACGACGATGGAGTTTCGACGGTAGATATTGAGGCCGTCGAAGTGCCGCGACCAGTCGTACCTGGCTCACCCGAAGAATTCAAGGACGCGTTTCGCGCTCTGCACGAATGGGCCGACTTGGCGGGGGAAATAACGACGCGATTCGAACGCGAGCTTTACATCGACTGTGACGGTCCGCGTGACACCTGGGTGACCGAACTCCAGACGATCCTCGAGCCGAGAACGTAGCTTCTTTCGCACAACCCTGAGCGTGTGGTCGTTTCTGCTCCGAATGTCCCGACTCCGTCTGATTCGGCGTTTAAGCGAGAAACCTCACGACGTTGGTGCCGCAATTTCCGTATCCAATCAGGGATTTGGCACGCGACGCGACAAAGCGGGACGCTTCGCGCCCCGCTTTGTCTTTCGCTCCGGACGATTTAGAAGTCGTCCATCCCACCGCCCGGCGGCATCGCCGGAGCTCTCTCCTCGGGCTTGTCGACGACGACCGCCTCGGTCGTGAGGAAAAGCGCCGCGATCGAGGCTGCATTCTGCAGCGCCGAACGGGTCACCTTCGCCGCGTCGATGACGCCAGCCTTGAAGAGGTCCTCGTAGTCGCCGCTCTCGGCGTTGAGGCCCTCCGACAGGTTCTTCAGGCCACGCACCTTTTCGATCACGACGCCGCCTTCGAGGCCGGCGTTCGTCGCGATCTGCTTCAGCGGCTCTTCGACGGCGCGGGCGACGATGCGTGCGCCGGTCGCCTCGTCACCTTCGAGTTTCTCCGCACGATCGAGGATCGTCTGCTGCGTGCGCAGTAGCGCGACGCCGCCACCTGGGACGACGCCCTCTTCGATCGCCGCCTTGGTCGTCGACACCGCGTCTTCGATTCGGTGCTTCTTCTCTTTCAGTTCGACCTCGGTGGCCGCGCCGACCTTGATCACTGCGACTCCGCCGGAGAGCTTCGCCAAGCGCTCCTGCAGCTTTTCCCGGTCGTAGTCCGAATCGGTGTTCTCGATCTCGGTTTTGATCTGGTTGATCCGGCCTTTGATGTCGGCTTCGGAGCCGGCGCCCTCGACGATCGTCGTCTCGTCCTTCGAGATCACGACCTTGCGCGCCCGGCCGAGCAGGTCGAGGGTCGCGTTCTCGAGCTTCAGCCCGACGTCCTCGGTGATCACCTGTCCACCGGCGAGGATCGCCATGTCCTGCAGCATTGCCTTGCGGCGCTCGCCGAAGCCGGGGGCTTTCACGGCGGCGGACTTGAAGGTACCGCGGATCTTGTTCACGACCAGGGTTGCGAGCGCCTCACCCTCTACGTCCTCGGCGATGACGACGAGCGGCTTGCCGGTCTGCATGACCTTTTCGAGGACCGGCAGCAAATCGCGGACGGCCGAGATCTTGCCGCCACTCAACAGCACGTACGGGTCCTCGAGCACCGCCTCCATGCGGTCGGGGTCGGTGACGAAGTACGGGGAGATGTAGCCCTTGTCAAAGCGCATTCCTTCGACGAGGTCCATCTCCATCCCGAAGGTCTGTGACTCTTCGACGGTGATGACGCCGTCCTTGCCGACCTTGTCGATCGCCTCGGCGATCATCGAGCCGATCTCCGGGTCGGCCGCGGAGATGCCGGCCACCTGGGCGATCTGGTCCTTCGAGTCGGTGTCCTTCGAAAGTTCCTTCAGACGCGAGACGGCGGTCTCGACGGCTGCCTCGATGCCGCGCTTGAGCGACATCGGGTTCGCCCCAGCAGCGACGTTGCGCAGGCCCTCGCGAACGAGCGCCCCGGCGAGGACGGTCGCAGTTGTCGTGCCGTCACCGGCGACGTCGTCGGTCTTCTTCGCGACTTCCTTCACGAGCTCGGCGCCGACCTTCTCGAAGGGGTCCTCAAGCTCGATCTCCTTCGCGATCGAGACCCCGTCGTTCGTGATCGTCGGTGCGCCCCACTTCTTTTCCAGGACGACGTTGCGCCCCTTCGGTCCGAGCGTGACCTTGACGGCGTCCACGAGCTGGTTCATCCCACGCTCGAGAGCCCGTCGTGCCTGCTCGTCAAACTCGATCAACTTCGGCATCTCGGGTGTCCTCCATTGGGGTCGCTCGGCCTACCCGAGCGTTAGCACTCTAACGGCATGAGTGCTAACAGCAAACCACTTCGGGCACCGCGCCGCAAGGTGGGCAACGAGGCCAGACAGCGCCCCGCCCGGCTCTGAGGCCGCGTTCCCCGGGTCTCCTGGTCGGAGGTGGAAAACTCGCCCGATGGCCGATCGTCGCGCGGGACTTGTCGTCGCTTCGAATCGTGGGCCCTTATCTCTCCGCGCGACGAGCGGCGGGCGCATCGTGGCCGGCCAGGCGGCGGGCGGGCTCGCGCCGAGCCTCGCCAGGGCCCTCGAGGGGATGGACGCGCTGTGGATCGCGGCGACCCTCGACGACGCCGAACGCCGGGCGGCGAGCGAGAACGCGACCGTGCGGACTTCGGGAGGCGTCGAGGTCCGCCTCGTCGAGATCTCGCCGTCACTGCTCGGCGCGGCGTACCGGGTAGTGGCAAACGGAACCTTGTGGCCGCTCGTCCACGGACTCTTCGATGCCACGTACCGACCGGTCTTCGACCGGCACTGGCACGAGGCGTGGGCGGGATATCGCGCCTACAACGTGGCGTTCGCCGAGGAGATCGCCCGCGCGGCAGACGACGGGGCAACGGTCGTCGTGAACGACTATCACCTCGCGCTGTGCGGCACGCTGCTCGCGAAGGCGCGTCCCGATCTCCGGACGATCCACTTCAGCCACACGCCGTTCTGCGGACCGGAAGAACTCTCGGTCCTGCCACGGGAGATCCGGCGCGAGCTCCTTCAGGGGATGTGCGCGTTTGGGACGACCGCATTTCACACCCGACGATGGGCCGAGTCGTTCGCTCGCTGCGTCGAGGACGCGCTCGGCGCTGAAGTGAACCTTGCAGTCGCCCCCTTGGGTGTCGACGCCGAGGAGCTCAACCGCGTCGCAGACAGCGACGAGGTCGCGCGCGCCCGCGAGATTCTCGCCGCACGCGTCGGTGACCGGCGCCTTGTCTTCCGTACCGACCGGGTCGAACCAGCGAAGAACATCCTGCGCGGCTTTCTCGCCTTCGAGGCGATGTTGGAAGACGAGCCGACGATGGTCGATGAGGTCGTCTTCGCGGCGCGCCTTTACTCCTCGCGCACCGAGCTTCCCGAGTATGTCGCCTACCGCAACGCGATCGAACAGGTCTGCACGCGGATCAATGCGCGGTTCGACACGGCGAAGCTGCCTCCGATCGACCTCGAAATCGCGGACGACCTCGACGCGTCAATCGCCGCGCTGACCGTCGCGGACGTCCTTATCGTGAATCCAGTTCGCGACGGCATGAACCTCGTGGCGAAAGAAGGTCCTGTGCTCACCCGCACGCACGCCGTTCTCGGATTGAGCGTCGGCGCGGGCGCGTTCGAGGAGCTCGGTGAGTATGCGTTGCCGATCGAGCCTTTCGACGTCGTCGGCACGACGGAGGTGCTGCGCAGGGCGATCGGACTCGACGGGGACGAACGCCGGCGGCGTTCCGAGCACCTCGCGCGGATCGCCGCCCGTCGCCCCCCTACGGTGTGGATGCGTGAGGTCGTCGAGCGCGCCTGCGTCGTCGAGGATCGCCCGGATTAACGGCTTTCTCGTACCCCCCGAGCGTGGAGACGGCCCGTCCAGTTGCCAATGTCGCGCCACCGTCGCGAACCTTTGGTCATCGCCAAAGGGACGGAGCATGAATCGGCTGACCGTGCGCTGGCCGCCGTTGTGGTCGCGATACAAAAGGTCGAAGCCGACCCGTTCGCGCTTTGTGATCGCCGCGCCGACCTCGGAGAACACGTCCTCGGACGGATCGCGAAGCGCTCCCTGCCAGAAGCCGAGGTCGCCGGCGGGCACGTAGATGTCGCGGGTCAGCCAGCGAAAAGAGGAGAGATCTGAAGCCGAGAACTCGACGCCCAAGTCACGAACGAAGCGCCAGCCGTCAAGGACCGCGAGACCGCTTCCAACATTTCGGAGCGAGATCACAAGCAAAATCGAGTCGTCGCGGACGTCCATCGCGCCACCGCCGCCTGGCACGCGGACGTATCGGTCGTCGGCGAAACTGATCTTCTGCTCGGCGTCTTCCGGGCGAGAAGGCATGAGTACCGGTCTCATCGCGCTGAGCAGCGCTGACTCTGTCGCTTTCGCTGCCCGTTGGGACGAGCGCACCGCGGCGAAGGTCGCTCCCGCGAGGACGAGCGTTCCGAACGCGGTCCCGAGGGATGCACCGGTGCTCGCCCAGTCCGTCATCGGGAGATTGTTGCGCAGGCACGGCGAGGGCGTGCCCGACTCGGGGTCCTACGCAGCAGCGGAGAGTGCCTCCAAGAACGCGAGCGCGCCGTGAGGTCCGTTGACCTGCAAGTCGGCGAGTTCGATGAGCTCGGGAGGAACCTCGATGCTCGCTGCGACGACGAGGACGGCGTCGAAGTCACGACCGCGTTGGAGCTCCCGAGCGGCTTGAAAGGCCGGGATGTCGCCCAGGTCATCGCCGAGGACGCACCCCGCGCTGAGTTCAGAGAAGATCGAGCGGATTGCCGAGCCCTTGTTCTGGTCGGCGTCGGGGACCAGTTCGATCGCCATCTTCCCCTCCCGCGCGTAGAGGCCGTGCCGTACGGCGAGTTCTCGAGCGAGTGCCGTGGCTGCGTCCTTCTGTTCCGGCGCGACTCGCCAATGCAAAGTCAGCGCGACTCCCTTCGGCTCGACGATCACACCTCGCGGTGCCCGCGCGCGCGCCTCTGTTAGTGCCGCTTGCGCGGACTCCGCGTAGCGATCCTCGAGCGGAGGTCCGACGACCTGGCCGTCTTGCAAGCGGTGCTGCAAGCCGTAATGGCCGTAGAGCTCGATCGGAAGCGGCCGCACGTCGAGCTCGAGGCGACGCTCGAGGAACGCGACGGGGCGCCCAGAAACCACCGCAACCCTCGCGAACGCTTGCGAAAGCGCGCCGAGAACGCGCACCGCGCCGGGGAGCGGACGCGCGTTTTCTGGGTTGGGGGAGATCTCGGCGAGGGTGCCATCGAAATCGACAGCGACGCCGGTCGTGCTCGGCGACGCGACGAGCCGCGCGATCGCCCGCCCTTCAGAGCTCAGCGCGGCTGGAGCCTCCGCGGTCGAGCGGCGGCGAACTTTGCCCGCCGCCGCTCGTCGCGGCGGTGCCGCAAGCGACGAATCGTCAGCGGGTCGTAATCGACGGCTTCACCAGAGTCGCAGAGGGAGTCAACGAGCGCGTAGTAGCGCGCGTTCGAAAGGCCGATCTCCTCACGAATGACGTCGCGCTTCGCGGGTCGATTCGTCATCACCGGCCAGTTCCGTTCGAGGTCCAAGACCGCGATCTCGGTGGGTGTCAGCGGCATCGCATGAACTCCACGTCTCGACATTGCCGTTGATTGGGCGACGATGCAAGCATTCACACGTTCGCGGCGGTCGCCGGCGGTATGCGGTGACAAGATGGACTTTGATGGCGACGAACGTTAATGATCTCGTGGCCTTCGGCGGCGGGATCGTGTCCTTCGCGTCGCCATGCGTGTTGCCCGTCGTTCCCGCCTATCTGTCGATGGTGACCGGACTCGATCTCGACGAGTTGGAGCGGGGACGCAAGCGACAAGTCGCGCGTATCGCGCGAGACACGTTGTTGTTCATCCTCGGATTCGGCGTCGTCTTCGTTCTCCTCGGCGTGTCGGCGACGGCACTCGGCTCGGCGGTAGTCCGCAACCATGCGCTCTTGACCCGGATCTCAGGAGGAGTCGTCCTCACGATGGCGGTGTTCCTCGCAGGATCGGTCATCGTCAATCTTCCGGCTCTCTACGGTGAGGCGCGCTTTCATATCAATGCGTCGCGATTCGGCCCGTTCGCGGCGCCGATCGCGGGAGCGGCGTTCGGGTTCGGCTGGACCCCGTGCATCGGTCCGGTGCTCTCGTCGGTCCTTGTCGTCGCGTTGAGCGATCGCGGGATCGGGAACGGAGCGGTTCTGCTCGCGTTCTACGCGCTCGGTCTCGGCGTGCCGTTCCTCATAGTCGGCTGCGGCATCGGCACCGCGGCCGGCGCGCTGAAGTTCGTCCGCCGGCACTTGCGAGCGATCACGCTCGGGTCGTCGGCACTGCTCGCCTGCTTCGGCGTGCTGTTGATCCTCAACCGGCTGAGCTGGGTGACTTCGGTGCTGGAGAGCTTCATGCGCGACGTCGGGCTAGGACGGCTCATCACGCTCGGCTGAGCGAGCATTAGCTCTTCGCGAGGCGGCGCGCGACGTAGTGGAGGATCCCGCCGTTTCGGAAGTAAGCCTCCTCTGTCGGGGTGTCGATCCGGACGATCGCGGAGAACGCTTTGTCGTCCGCTCGCACCTGAACGCGCGCCCCGATCAGTCCTCCGCTTGGCGCGGCAGCGAGACCCTCGATGCCGAACACCTCGGTGCCGACGAGGCCGAGGCTTTCGACGCTCTCGCTGTTCGCGAACTGCAAGGGCACGATGCCCATCCCGACGAGGTTCGAACGGTGGATTCTCTCGAAGCTCTCGGCGATCACCGCCCGAACGCCGAGTAGCGCGGGCCCTTTCGCCGCCCAGTCGCGGGACGACCCCGAGCCGTACTCCTTTCCCGCCAGAACGACGAGGGGAACACCTTCGGCCGTGTAGCTCGTCGCGACGTCGTAGATCGTGCCGGGCTCGCCGTCTGGGAGGTGGACGCTGTATCCCCCTTCCTTCCCGTTGGCGAGCGCGTTGCGGATGCGGGTGTTGGCGAACGTGCCCCGGATCATCACCTCGTGATTGCCGCGCCGCGTCCCGTAGGAGTTGAAGTCTGATTGCGAGACGCCGTGGTCGGTGAGGAACTTCCCCGCCGGGCTGTCGAGCTTGATCGAGCCCGCAGGGGAGATGTGGTCGGTCGTCACGCTGTCGCCGAGCACGGCGAGGACGCGCGCGCCTTCGATGTCCGAGACCGGGTCGGGGTCTTTTCCCATTCCGTCGAAGAACGGCGGCTTTTGGATGTAGGTGGACGACGAATCCCACGGATAAAGCGAGCTCTCACCGACCGCGATCGACCGCCAGCGCTCGTCGCCAGAGAAGACGTCGGCGTAATCGGTGGCGAACATCGACGAATCCATCGCTTCGGCGACGACGGAGGCGACCTCGGTGGTTGATGGCCAAATGTCGCGCAGGTACACCGGTGCGCCGTCCGAACCCTCGCCGAGCGGCTCGTTGTACACGTCGGTGTCCATCGTCCCTGCGAGCGCGTACGCGACGACGAGCGGGGGGGAGGCGAGGTAGTTCATGCGCACTTCTGGGTGGATGCGACCCTCGAAGTTGCGGTTGCCCGAAAGCACCGAGACGCACGACAGCTGATGCTCGTCGATCGCCGCCGAGATCTCAGGCTCGAGCGGTCCGGAGTTCCCGATGCAGGTCGTGCAGCCGAATCCGACGAGGCCGAAGCCGAGTTTCTCGAGATACGGAGTGAGGCCGGAGCGGTCGAGGTAGTCCGAGACGACCCTCGAGCCCGGTGCTAGCGACGTCTTCACCCACGGCTTTGTCTGCAGCCCTCGTTCCACGGCGCGCTTCGCGATCAGTCCTGCCGCCACCATCACCTGAGGGTTCGAAGTGTTGGTGCAGCTCGTGATGGCCGCGATGACGACGCTGCCGTCGCCCAGATCGAACTCTTCTCCGCCGGCGCCCGAGAGATGCGCGATCGAATCCGCTGGCGCGCCCTTGGGGCGCGAGCTCGAGAGCGACTCACGGAACATCTCTTTCGCCTTGTCGAGCGGGACACGGTCTTGGGGTCGCGACGGCCCGGCAAGGCTCGGGACGACGCTTGCGAGGTCGAGCGAGAGCTGCTCGTTGAAGACGGGCTCCGACTGGGGATCGTGGAAGAGGCCCTGTTCTTTCGCGTAGGCCTCGACGAGCGCGACGAGGTTGTCGGGGCGGCCCGTCATCTTCAAGTAGCGAAGGGTCTGCTCGTCGATCGGGAAGATCGTCACCGTCGAGCCGTACTCGGGCGACATGTTGCCGATCGTCGCCCGGTTCTCGACGGGGATGGTCGAAACCCCTGGTCCGCAGCACTCGACGAACTTCCCGACGACCCCGTGCGCGCGCAGCAGCTGCGCGATCGTGAGCACGAGGTCGGTCGCCGTCGCGCCCTCCGGGAGCGCCCCGTCGAGGTGCAACCCGACGACCGCGGGGACGAGCATCGAGATCGGCTGGCCCAACATCGCCGCTTCCGCCTCGATCCCGCCGACCCCCCACGCCAAAACGCTGAGGCCGTTCACCATCGGGGTGTGCGAGTCGGTGCCGACGACGGTGTCCGGGTAGGCACGACCTTCTGCGTCACGGAAGACGACCTGGCTCAAGTACTCGAGGTTCACCTGGTGACAGATGCCCGTATCGGGAGGGACGACCCGGAAGTTCGAGAGCGAGTGTTGCGCCCACTTCAGCGCGCGATAACGCTCGCCGTTTCGATCGAACTCCATTTGTGCATTGATCGCGAACGCGTCCGGGCGGTTGGCGACGTCGACGATCACCGAGTGGTCGATGACAAGATCGACAGGCACGCCGGGGTTTACGCGATCCGCGTTTCCTCCGAGATCTTCGACGGCATCGCGCATCGCCGCGAGGTCTACGACGCAGGGGACGCCGGTGAAGTCCTGCAGCAAAATGCGCGCCGGCGAGTATGCGATCTCGAGCTCGCCGACCGGTGACGTCGCTGCCGACGCCAGCGCCGCGATGTCGTCGGAGGTGACGTCGACTCCGTTTTCATAACGCAGCAGGTTCTCGAGCAGGATCTTCAGCGAATAGGGGAGGCGCTCGACGCCGAACTCCGACGGCAAGCGGGAGAGACGCTCGATCCGGTAGGTCGACCCGCCGACTTCTAGTTCAGAGTCGGTTCCGAAGCTATTCGCACCCATCGCCGCTCCTCGTCGTCGCTTGCTCTTTTGACGCTAACGCCGAGCCCCGATCGCGGATTGAGCCGCTTCAGTACGCGGTCGACTCGAAGTCCGAGATCTTCGTCGCGTCGGGGTGGATGCGGTCGCGCAGGCGCTGCAACAACGCGATGAAAAGTTCCCCGTCTCGCTCGTCGAAGACGCCGTTCAGCAATGCCGCGATCTCTTCCTCGTGGCGGGTCAAAAGCGCCGAGCACTGTCGGTGTCCCGGGTCCGTCAGCTCCGCGTAGACGACCCGTCGGTCGGCTGCGCACGACGTCCGGAAGACGAGTCCTGCCTCGGCGAGTCGGTCGATCGTCCGGGTGAGCCCGCCCGGGGTGAGGCCGGTCTGGGCGGCGAGATCGGTCATTCGGAGTCGCTCGCCCGGGGAGCGGGCGAGTCGGACGAGCACCTGGAACGCGAGGCCGCTTTGGCCAAGGTCTCGTTCGATCGAGGGCAGCAGCTCCCGTTGCAGCGTCGACGCGATCTCGAAGACCAGGCCGACGAGCGTGATGCGGGCGCCCGAATCGCAGCTTTCGTGGCGTCGAAGCTCGAGCGGTTCCGACGGGTCTGCCCCGCTGACCTGCCGTTCCGTCACGGCTTTATCTTAGCGACTTGTAAGGAATACTTGTGTAGACAATAATTGTTTGTATAAATAAGTTCGTCGTGTTGACGGACCCACGCCGAGCCAAGAGGAGCCCAATGAGCACGGACACCGTCGTACAGGCGATTACAAGGACAGTTGATGGCAGGGAGGTCCCGGCCCCGGGGACGTACGTCCTCGACAAGGCGCACACGAAGGTCGGTTTTGTCGCCCGCCACCTGATGGTGACGAAGGTCCGCGGACACTTCCCGGATTTTGACGGCACGATCGTTGTCGGCGAGAACCCGAGCGACTCGAAGGTCGCAGCCGAGATCCGTATGGCGAGTGTGACCACGGACGACGAGAACCGTGACAACCACCTGCGGACGAACGACTTCTTCGACGTCGAGCACTACCCGACGATGTCCTTCACGAGTACGAAGATCGAGCCGGCGGGTGACCAGTGGAAGGTCACTGGCGACCTCACGATTCGCGGCGTGACGAAGCCCATCACCTTGGATCTCGAGTTCAACGGCGGCTTCAAGGATGACTACTTCGGAGCTCGTCTCGGTTTCTCCGCCTCGGCGGAGATCAACCGCCAGGACTTCGGCGTCTCGTTCAACAAGGCGCTTGACGGCGGCGGCGTGGTCGTCGGCGACAAGGTCCGAATCGAGATCGAGGCTGAGGCCACCCTCCAAGCCTGAGTTCGACTCGTTCGACGACACGGCGTCGGGCCGGTTTCTCCGGTCCGGCGCCGTGGCGCGTTCGCGGAAGGCCGAAGGATTCAGCTCTCGTCGTCGGATTTGACGAGATCGTGGGGTAGGCGACGCGCGATGACGTGGACGTCGATCTCGTGCTGTGCGGCGTAGCGGAGCACGTCTGAGACGATCGAGCCGCGGAACGCCTCCTGCAGCCGATTGCGTCTGCTCGATCCGAGGACGATCTGAGTGATCTGATGAGCGCGGGCGAAGTCGACAATTTCTTTCGCCACATCGTTCCCTGCAATGTCGTGCCAGGCCGCACCGACGTTTTCAGCGCATTTGCGCACCTCAGCGAGTTCGGCGGCCTTCGAAGAGCTCGTAGCACGGTCGTCGATGACGTTCACGATCTCGAGATCGGTCTTCAACCGCTTCGCGATGCGGGCCGCTCGGCGGACGACCCACGCGGTGTCCGGGGCGTCGGTCACGGCGACCATGATCCGCTCGCTCGTCTCCCAGGCCGTTTTTGGCTGGCGCTGGGCGAGATAGTCGAGCAACTCCTCTTCGGTCTCGTCGGCGACGAATCGCAGCGCAAGTTCGCGCAGCGCGACGAGGTTCTCCGTACGGAAGAACCCCGCGAGCGCCTTCGGCACTTTGTCTGCCGGGTAGATGTTGCCGTGGAGCATGCGCCGACGGAGTTGTGCGGGAGACGAGTCGATGAGCTCGACCTGATCGGCCCTGCGCACGACCCAGTCCGGGACGCGCTCTCGCACCTGCACCCCGGCGATCGATTCGACCGCATCGGCGATCGACTCGAGGTGTTGGACATTAAGGGTGCTCACGACGCCGATCCCCGCGTCCAACAACTCGAGGACGTCCTGCCAGCGCTTCTCGTTGCGCCCGGCGCCGGGAACGTTCGTGTGCGCGATCTCGTCGACGAGCGCGGCGTCAGGGTGGCGCGCGAGCACCGCGTCGAGATCCATCTCCTCAAAGGTCGACCCGCGGTACTCGACGACCTTCCGCGGGACGACTTCCAAGTCGCCGATCGCCTCCGCGGTGTGCGCGCGTCCGTGGGTTTCGACGAAGCCGACGACGACGTCGCGCCCACGGTCGCGTCGGCGCTTGCCTTCTTCGAGCATCGCGAGCGTTTTTCCACCCCCGCGGCGGCGCCGAGGTAGATCCGGAACTTCCCGGTCGCCGCGACGACGTCGGCGACGTCCTCCGCCGACTCGGTAGAGATTTCGACCACGACACATTCTTTCGGATCGTTCGACCAATCGTGACGGTCGTCATCGTTCGTGGATCGGACCTCGGCTTTCGCGAATGACGCCGTCGATACGATGGCCGGAGACAGGCGGCGACGAGGCGGGCATGAACAGTTCGAGGCAACAGCTCGTTCGGTTGAGCGCGGCTCTCGCGCTCGTCGGCGCCGTCGGCCTCGTGCTGTTGCCGTTGCGCAACGCCGAGGACTCGATCGCGATCGGCTTTTTGTTAGCGGTCCCACTTGCCGCCGCTCCGGCGATCGGCGGCCCGCTGGTGGGCGGCGTGACGGCGATCGCGACTTTCTTCTATTACGACTACGTCTTCGTGCCTCCTTACGGCACGGTGACGATTGCCCACGCCAATGACGCGATCCCGCTCGCGCTCTACGGCCTCGTCGCGGTGGCGTGTGGGGTTGTCGTGACGACGCGTCGCCGCTCGAGCGCAACAGACCGCCTCCTCGCGCTCGAGGGCCAGTACCTAGTCGACGTCATCGGCTCCCTGGCGACGAACGAGCCGCTCGATGCCTTGTTGGACGAACTCGTCCAGTCGGTGCGCACGCTGTTCGCCCTCGAAGGCGCGGAACTCCTCTTGGTTACCGAGTCAGGCTTCGAAAGCGCCGCGCGCGCCGGGGACCCGATTGGCGAACACGAGCTCAGCCTGGTCGCGCCGAGTGGAGGTGCTCCCCGGAGCCTGGGCGGTGTCGACGTCGGCGGACGTCGCATCGTTGGCGTCCCGCTCGCCGCATCGGGTCAGGCGATCGGACTTCTCGTTTGCTCGGGGCCATCGATCCCTGGAGAACGGATGGCGCCCCTGCGTGCGTACGCGAATCAAGCGGCCTTCGCGATCGAGCGGGCGCGCCTTCGCGAGCGTGCGCTCGAGTCGGCGCTCCTGCTCCAAGTCGACACTTGGCGGAGCGCGTTGTTAGGCGCCGTTTCCCACGACCTGCGCACGCCGCTCGCGTCGGTGAAGGCTGCGGTTTCGGACTTGCGCAACGAGGCCGTCGAGCTGAGCGAGAGCGATCGCGCGGAACTGCTCGAACTCGTCGAGACCCAGGCGGACCGCCTTGATCGCCTGGTCGCGAACCTCTTGGATATGACGCGCATCCAGTTCGGAGAGCTCGAGCTGCGCATGGAAACGATACCGGTCGACAAATTGGTCGCCCAGGCGATCGACGCGTTCGGCACCGCGCGTTGGATCGATCGCATCGCGGTTGACATCCCGTCCGACATTCCTCCGGTCCGCGTCGATCAATTGCTTATCTGCCAGGTGCTCGTGAACCTCTTGGAGAACGCCGAGCGCCATTCGTCCGACGCAACGTCGATCGACGTCGTCGCGCGTCGGGTCGGCGAGCGCGTCGAGATCGCCGTCGAGGATCGCGGTCCCGGCATTCCCGCTTCGGACCGGGAGCGGGTGTTCAAGATGTTCAACCGAATTTCGGGTGGTGGACGAGCGGGACTTGGTCTCGCGATCGTCGACGCGTTCGTATCCGCCCACGGGGAGGCGGCGTGGGTGGAAGAGCGCGTTGGTGGCGGCGCGCGCTTCGTCGTCACCTTGCCGGTCGCGCCCTGAGAGATCCCGAGCAATGCGTCGACGCTGCGATCGGCCCTCGTGCCGTTTGGTACGAATCTCCAGTTTCGGTCTCGTGGCCCTCGCGATCGTTGCCGGTGCCTGCGGGGGCGTCGCGCCCGCATCGAAAGCACCCGACCTGCAGCTTCCTGCCGCTTCGACGCTTTGTCCGCCGGTGAGCGAAGTCGATTTCTACGTTCCCGTCCCTCGCTCTGCATCGAGGACCGAGCGTTCGTTCGTCGACGGAATCAGTCCGACGATGACGTGCAGTTACGGAGATCTCGCTCGCTCGCCACGCCGCTCTCTCGTTGTGGCCTACGAGCTGTTCCCGCCGACTTCGGCTCGACACCCGAAAGGTGTCGCCGTGCACCGAATACGTAACGTCGGTACCTGGGCGCTCAGTTTCCGGCGAGGGCACGTGACCCACGTCGTCGTCTGCCAGGGCATCCTCGAGATCTCGACGTCTGCCGATGCCGGCGCGAGCGACCTTTTGGGGCTGGCGGAGGAAGAGCTCTCGCGAGCGCCGATCGCGGACCGGTCGTGAGAGTAGACGTCGCGGCGACGGAGTTTGTGCCCTTGATGAGGGTCTATACGGGCACCCCGTTGGAGCCTCGCCTCTACCATCGTTCGCGTGTCCTTCGCGTCTGTTAGGTCAGGAGAATTGCCTTCACTCGGCATTTTGAGCGCATTGTCTCGTCGAGAAACCTCGATCCTTTTCGTCATTTATCCAAGGCAGACGAGACGGCGCACGCGGCGGCGAACAGCGAGACCACCACTGAAGAACCCAAGTTGATCGAGATGCTCGGACGCGACAAACGGGGGCTGGCTCGACGCGAGCGAACAAGCGAGCTCGCGCTTCATCATCACCATTCCCGTCGTGGCTAACGGGAGGACGGACTAGCGGTGGCGAAGATTCTCGTGATCGACGATGACCGTGCGCTCCTCCGGGCGCTTCGAGTCGGCCTCGGCGCACGACGTCATGAAATCGCGTTTGCGGTCACGGGCGAGGAGGGGCTCTCGAAGATCGCCCTCGAGGAGCCAGACATCGTCGTTTTGGACCTCGGGCTTCCAGACCTGGACGGCTTGGAGGTCTGTCATCGCATTCGCCAGTGGAGCGACGTACCCGTGATCGTGTTGTCCGCCACGGATCTCGAGAGCCGAAAGGTGGCCGCGCTCGACGGGGGTGCCAACGATTACGTGACGAAACCTTTCGGCATTGCGGAGCTCGAAGCGAGGATCCGAACGGCGATTCGCGGTTATCGAACGACCGGTGACTCGAGCGCGGATCGACTCGTTGTCGGTGACTTAGAGATCGATCCTTTTCATCACGAGGTGACGCTGCACGGCGAGAAGATTGAGCTCACCGCACGCGAGTTCGATCTTCTCGCGTACCTCGCCCGCCATGTTGGCCGGGTGTGCACCCGTCAGATGATCCTCGAGCACGTCTGGGGGGACGACTACGGGTGCGAGGATGAGTACCTGCGTGTGTACGTCTATCGACTTCGCCGCAAACTCGGTGACGCTGACGGCAAGCTCATCCGCACCTCCCCCGGGATCGGTTACTCGCTCGCGTCAGCCTGACGCCGCTGGCACGTAGTCGGCGACCTGCTTCGTACGGGCAGGCGCGGTCGTTCACAAATTATTTATTGCAAGAGCGGTGCCGATTCACATCGAATTCACAACGTCGCGGCACGATCACCGCATGGCTGACTTTCTCGCAGTCGTAGGCGTCATTGCCTTCGTCGTGGTGATGCTCGCAATGATCAAAGGGCTCGAGCGAGTGTGACCGACACCCAAGGACTCCTCCTCGCCCTCTCGATCGTCGTATTCCTCTACCTCGGCGTGGCACTGATCAAGCCCGAGTGGTTCTGAGCGATGGGCTTTTTCTGGACGATCGTCGCGCTCATCGTCACGCTCGGACTCGCGTGGCGCTTTCTCGGCTCCTACATGGCGGCTGTTTTCGAGCGCCGCGTCGACTACCTCGGGTGGCTCGAACGCCCCATTTACCGCGTTATCGGGGTTGACCCCGAGCGCGAACAGACGTGGCAGCGTTATGCGGGCTCGCTGATCATCTTCTCCGGCGTCGCGATTCTCTTCACCTACGGCATCCAGCGGTTGCAAGGCAGTCTCCCGATCAACCCCCAGCACTTTGGGGCGGTGAGCCCAAGCCTCGCGTGGAACACGGCGGTCTCGTTCGTCACGAACACGAACTGGCAGAACTACGCGCCCGAGACGACGATGTCGTACCTCACCGAGATGACGGCGCTCGCGGTGCAGAACTTCGTCTCTGCGGCTGTCGGGATCGCTGTCGCGATTGCGTTCATTCGCGGTTTCGCCCGCAAGGGATCGCCGACAATCGGCAACTTCTGGGTTGACATCACCCGCTGCACCCTTTACATCCTCTTTCCGATCGTCTTCGTCTTCGGGATCATCTTCGTCGGCCAGGGCGCGATCCAGACGCTCGGCGGGCCTGTAACCGTCCACAACGCGCTCGACGGCGCGAAACAGGTCATCCCCCGTGGGCCATTCGCCTTTCAAGAAACGATCAAGCAGCTCGGCACGAACGGTGGCGGGACCTTCAACGCAAACGGCTCACATCCCTTTGAGGATCCGACCGCGCTCACGAACTTCCTCTCGTTCTTCTTGTTGCTTTCGATTCCCGTTGCGCTGACTTACACATTCGGGAAGATGGTCGGCAGCATCCGGCAGGGTGTGGCGGTGTTGATGGCGATGGCGATCATCTTCGGCGCCTGGGTTGGATTCTCTTCCTACGCCGAGTCCCAGCCGAACCCTGCGGTGACTGCCACGCACGTCGCCTCACAGCCGCAAGGAAACATGGTCGGCAAGGAGACGCGCTTCGGCCCCCTCGAGACGACTCTCTATGACATCGCCTCGACGCAGACTTCGACCGGAAGCATCTCCGGCGCGAACGACTCGTTCACGCCGATGGGCGGCTTCGGACTGCTCACCGGCATGATGCTCGGGGAGGTGACGCCGGGCGGAGTCGGCAGCGGCCTCTACACGATCTTGCTCTTCGCGTTGATCACGGTGTTCCTCGGCGGGCTGATGATCGGACGCACGCCCGAGTACCTGGGCAAAAAAATCCAGGCCCGCGAAGTGAAGCTCGCCGCGGTCGGCGTGCTGATCATGCCCGTCGTCGTGCTGATCCTGACGGGTATCGCGGTATCGCTCCATGCCGGGAGGGTCGCGCCGGGCAACGCCGGACCACACGGCTTCACCGAAATCCTCTACGCCTTCACCTCGCAAACCAACAACAACGGTTCCGCCTTCGCTGGCTTGTCGGGCAACACGACCTTCTACAACGTCATGGGATCGATTGGGATGCTGCTCGGACGCTTCGCGATCATTGTCCCGGTCCTCGGCCTCGCCGGAGCGCTGGCGGCGAAGAACCCCGTGCCGGCGGGTCTCGGCACTTTTAAGACCGACACCCCGCTGTTCGTCGGCCTGCTGATCGGCGTGATCTTGATTGTGGGGGGCCTCACCTTCTTTCCCGCCGTCGCGCTCGGGCCAGTCGTCGAGCAGCTCCTCCACGGAAAGCTCTTCTGATGACCGTTACCACAGTGCCGTCCCCTGCTCAGCCGCCACTCGCACGAGGCGTCGCCCAGTCGAGGAGCCTCTTCGACCGGGAGATCCTCCGCATAAGCGTCATCGATGCTTTCAAGAAACTCGATCCGCGCGTGCAGATGAAGAACCCTGTGATGTTCGTGGTGCTGGTCGGCACCGTCGTGACCTTCGTCGAGGCGCTTGCCCATCCGGGTGTTTTCACCTGGAGCATCACGGTTTGGCTGTTTCTCACAGTGCTGTTCGCCAACTTTGCCGAGGCCATGGCTGAGGGACGCGGCAAGGCGCAGGCCGCGACCCTGCGCCGCATGCGCGCCGAGACCGAGGCGCGCCGCCTGCGGGCTGACGGCAGCGAGGAGCGCGTACCGGCATCCGAGGTCACGAAGGGAGACCTCGTCGTCTGTGAGGCCGGCGACCTCGTCCCCTCCGACGGAGAGATCATCGAGGGGATCGCGTCGGTCGACGAGTCAGCGATCACCGGCGAGTCTGCGCCGGTGATCCGGGAGTCTGGCGGAGATCGTTCCGCGGTGACTGGTGGAACGAAAGTCCTTTCGGACCGGATCGTCGTGCGTATTACTTCCGAGCGCGGGGCGACCTTCCTCGACCGAATGATCGCGCTGGTCGAAGGGGCGAACCGTCAGCGCACGCCGAACGAGATCGCGCTCACGATCTTGCTTGCGGCGCTCACGATCGTCTTCCTCCCCGTCGTCGTCGTTCTCCAGCCCTTCGGTCACTACGCCGGAGCGAGCGTTTCCGTGGTGATCCTCGTCGCGCTGCTCGTCTGTCTGATCCCGACGACGATCGGTGCGCTCCTTTCCGCGATCGGGATTGCGGGAATGGACAGGCTCGTGCAGAAGAACGTGCTCGCGATGAGCGGACGTGCTGTCGAGGCCGCGGGTGACGTCCAGACGCTCCTTCTCGACAAGACCGGCACGATCACTTTTGGCAACCGGATGGCGTCTCGATTCGTGCCGGTGCAAGTCGGCGGAGAGAGGGATCTGGCCGAGGCTGCGCAGCTCGCCTCCCTCGCTGATGAGACACCGGAAGGTCGGTCGATCGTTGTTCTCGCGAAGGAACTCTTCAACATCCGAGAACGCGAGCTCGAACCAGGACACGTCTTTGTACCGTTCTCGGCGACGACGCGGATGTCCGGGTTGGACACGGACGGCCGACAGATCCGCAAGGGCGCGGCCGATTCAGTTACCCGCTGGGTCGAAGCACAAGGCGGGTCGGTACCCGCCGGCCTCAACGCTCAGGTTGAGCAGATCGCCCGCTCGGGGGGCACGCCACTTGTCGTTGCGGACGGCCCGCGCATCCTCGGGGTTATCGAGTTGAAGGACATCGTGAAGGAAGGCATCCGCGAGCGCTTCGACCAGCTGCGCGCCGTCGGCATACGCACCGTCATGATCACCGGCGACAACCCGCTCACCGCGGCGGCGATTGCCCAGGAAGCCGGTGTCGACGACTACCTCGCCGAGGCAACGCCCGAGGCAAAGATGAGCCTCATCCGTTCCGAGCAAGGGGGCGGAAAGCTTGTCGCGATGACCGGCGACGGGACGAACGACGCGCCAGCGCTCGCGCAGGCCGATGTCGGTGTGGCGATGAACACCGGGACCACCGCGGCAAAAGAGGCTGGCAACATGGTCGACCTCGATTCCAATCCGACCAAGCTCATCGACGTCGTTGAGGTGGGCAAACAGCTGCTCATCACTCGGGGCGCACTGACGACGTTCTCGATTGCAAACGACGTTGCGAAGTACTTCGCGATTATCCCCGCACTTTTCGTCGCAACGTACCCGCAGCTCAATGCGCTGAACATCATGAAGCTGCACAATTCGAATTCTGCAGTGCTTTCTGCGGTGATCTTCAACGCGCTGGTGATCGTCGCCCTGATCCCCCTTGCGCTACGCGGTGTGCGTTGGCGTCCGTCGAGCGCGACTGCCATTCTGCGGCGCAACGTCTTCATTTACGGCGTCGGCGGAGTGATAGTGCCCTTCGCGTTCATCAAGCTGATCGACCTGATCCTCACCGCGGTCCACTGGTACTGAGGAGAACGCTCATGCTTGTCAACCTCCGCCGTTCGGTTCTCCTCTCGATCGTCTTCATCGTCATCGTCGGGCTCGTCTATCCCCTTGCAGGTACGGGCGTCGCGCAGTTGTTCTTCAAACACCAAGCCGACGGCTCGCTGACCGCGAACGGGTCGACCCTCATCGGTCAGGCCTGGACCGGACCGAAATGGTTCCAGGGTCGACCTGACGGGACGGTCGTCACCAACGGTCCGGGCGGGGTCGTCGTTTCAGGGACGAACCAGCCAGGTCCGCGGTCGAAGAAGCTCGAGGAGGCCGTGGCAAAACAGGCAGCGCTCTTGAAAAAGGAGGGCATTGTCCCGACGAACGATCTCGTGACGACGTCCGGCAGCCTTGTCGACCCGGACCTCTTGCCTTCGGACGCCTACGACCAGGTCGACGCGGTGGCAAAGGCTCGGGGACTCAGTGTCGACAAGGTGCGCGCGCTCGTTGCGTCGCAGGTGCACGGCGCTGAGCTCGGCTTCCTCGGACAGCCCTACGTCGATGTTCTTCAGTTGAACGAGGCGCTCGCGAAGCTGCGGTGAGCGCTTTTGAGCGCCAGCTTCGTGCGTACTGAGGCGTGTGGCCAACTTGTCGCCGATCGGGGGACATAGTCACTACAACGACGATGCGCTTGAGATGACCTCGTGTGGTGCCCTCGGCGGGATTCGAACCCACGCACCCGGCTCCGGAGGCCGGCGCTCTATCCCCTGAGCTACGAGGGCTGGAAGTGCACGGCGAGAAGGGGTGCACCCTGCGTCCCAATCGCGACACGCCGCTGTGATGCGATGCTACTTGTCGGATGGAAAGGGTCATCTTCTCGTGACGACCGATTTCCTCGTCGACGCGGTCGCGACCGCGCTCTCGTCGGCGGGCATCGACGTGGAGCGCAACGAGGTTCTCCTCGAGCGACCACAACGCGAAGAACACGGCGATCTGTCGACGAACGTCGCGCTCATCGTCGCGAGGCGGGCGCACACGTCGCCGCGCTCGGTAGCCGAGGGCATCGCCGATCGGCTCAACGCGGCGGGAGTCGATCGCGTCGAGTCAGTCGAAATCGCCGGTCCGGGTTTCGTGAACTTCCGATTAAGCCCGAGCTACTACCAAGCCGCCGTGGCGTCGGTCGTCCAACAAGGTGAAGCGGACTACGCACGCCCCGATCTCGGTCGGGGAGAGCGGGTCCAGGTCGAATTCGTCTCAGCCAATCCGACCGGCCCGTTGCACGTCGGCAACGGGTGGTTCGGCGCGTACGGCGACGCGCTCGCGCGCTTGCTCGAGCGCTGCGGATACCGAGTCGAGCGTGAGTACTACCTCAACGACACGGGGAACCAAATCAAGCTGCTCGGAGAGAGCCTGCTCGCGAGAAGAGCAGGCGACGCTCCGCCCGACGAGGGCTACCAAGGCGAGTACCTCGTCGAGCTCGCCGGTGAGTACACCGGCCCAGACGACCCGATGTCAGCAGGGAAGTTCGCGTCCGAACGGATCCTCGAGAACATCGCTTCGACGTTGAAGCGGCTCGGGATCGTCTTCGATCGGTGGTACAGCCAGGCGTCGATCGAGGAGTCGGGCCTCGTCGAAGAGACGATCGAGCTGCTCCGCGCCCGCGACGCCGTGTACGAGGCAGAAGGCGCCACATGGTTCCGCTCGAGCGCGTACGGCGATAACCGTGACCGCGTCCTTGTTCGTTCTGATGGCGAGCCGACCTACTTGGCAGGCGACCTCGCGTACCACCGCGACAAGTTCGTCACGCGCGGCTTCGATCGCGTCATCGACGTCCTCGGCGCCGACCACCATGGCCAGGTCGCGAGCCTTCGCGCCGGTGTCGCCGCGCTGGGGGTCGATCCCGAGCGCTTGGAAGTCATCTTGGGGCAGGTGATCTCTCTTGTCAGCGGGAAGATGTCGAAGCGCGCCGGACACTACGTTCGCCTCGATGACCTCATCGACACAGTCGGCCCCGACGCGACGCGGCTGTTGACGCTGATGAACTCGATCAACCAGTCGACGACCATCGATCTTGACGCCGTGCAGCGCCAGTCGATGGAGAACCCCGTCTATTACGTCCAATACGCGTACGCTCGCATCGCGTCGATCGAGCGCGTCGCGAAGGAAGAGGGCGTTCAGACGCCCGATCCGGGCTCTGCTCAGTTGTCGCTGCTCGTGCATCCTCGAGAGATCGAGCTCGCCAAGCGACTGATCGATCTGCCGAGCTTCGTTGAAGACGCGGCGAAAGAACGCGCGCCCTACAAGGTGACGAACTGGGTCCGACACCTCGCATCCGACTTTCACGCCTTCTACCACGACTGCCGCGTGCTTGGAGACGAGATCAGCGCCGAGTTGAGCGGGGCGCGCCTCGTTCTCGTCGAGGCGGTGCGGATCGGACTTTCGATCGGCCTCGAGATACTGGGAGTGAGCGCGCCGGAGCGGATGTGATCGATCCCGAAGAGCTCGAAACTGCCGTCGGACCCGCTGCGAGCGAAGCGCCGATCGGACGACATCTACTACCAGACACCGCCGAGATCGACCGGGACGGGCACCTCCGGGTCGGCGGCATCGCCCTCGAGGAGCTCGCCGATCGGTTCGGGACCCCGCTCTTTGTTTACGACGTCGCGACGATTCGCGCGAGATGCCGTGAGTCCGTCGCGGCGTTCGCCGGCGACGTCGCGTACGCCTCGAAGGCGTTCATGTGCAAAGCGATCGTCGCAGTCGTGCTCGACGAGGGAATGAACCTCGACGTGTCGACCGGGGGCGAGCTCGCGGTCGCGATCGCCGCCGGAGCGCCCGGCGGGCGCATCGTGCTGCACGGCAACAACAAGTCCGAAGAGGAGCTGGCCGCGGCCTTCGATCATCACGTCGGAAGGATCGTCATCGATTCGTTCGACGAGATCTCGCGCATCGCACGGCTGCTCGAGGAGGTGTCCAACGAGCCGATCCGTGTCCTCGTACGGGTGAACCCGGGTATCGAAGCGCACACCCACGACTTCGTCGCAACCGGTCGGTTGGACTCGAAGTTCGGATTTCCTCTCACGACCGGCGAGACCGAAGTGGCGATCGAGGCTCTGCGAGGTCTGCGCGGCGTCGAGTTGCTCGGACTGCACGCCCACATCGGCAGCCAGATCCTCCGTCTCGATTCGTTCGAGCGCCTCGTTGGATCGCTTTCTCAATTAACGGAGAAGTACAGCCTCGAGGAGCTGTCAGTCGGCGGAGGACTCGGGGTGGCGTACCTCAACGACGAGGTGGCGCCTTCGATCGTCGACTGGGCGGAGGCTGTGCGCAGCGGCTGTCGTTCGGCCGGCCTGCCCGAGACGATTCGCGTGGGGGCTGAACCAGGCCGGGCGATCGTCGCCACCGCCGCGATCACCTGTTATCGGATCGGTACCGTCAAGCGGATCCCCGACGTGCGCACGTACGTCTCGGTCGACGGAGGAATGAGCGACAACCCTCGTCCGGTTCTGTATGGGAGTGGCTACGAGGCGTTCTTGCCGCGCGCCGCCGACGCGCCGCGTCACCTCGCCTGTCGCGTCGTCGGTAAACACTGCGAATCCGGCGATGTCCTCGTCGCCGACGCCCGCCTTCCCGACAACGTCGCCGTTGGAGACGTCCTCGCGACCCCGGTGACCGGCGCGTACGGCGTCTCGATGGCCTCCAACTACAACCGAATCGGGCGACCGTCGGTCGTGTTCATCGAAGACGGTAAGGCCCGCGTGGTGATCCGGCGCGAGGTTCCGGACGACCTGCTGCGTCTCGAAACGTGAAGCTCCGACCCCGAAATCAGCATTCGTTGCCGGTCCTCGCGCCAGCCGGTACACTGTGACGACCACCTGATCGGCTGAGCCGAATTCGCGCGTCTGCGAAGGACCGCCGGACGGTGGAGGCACATTCCGTTTCCGTCGAGGTCGCGTCCGGCAGTATTCGCCCGTACCGTCCGATCGGCGTCGTGGTGCCGCCTCGACGCCCTTCTTTTGCCCTCGCCCGGCTGACCGCGATGGACCCGAACCAAAGTACGTCGGCAAGGGACCGGCAACACCAGTTCGGGACAGAACCCAGGCGGCGAAACGGCGTCCTGTGCGACAAATTCAGGAGAACCAGGAGCAAATCTGATGGCCGAAGAGCAGCTCGAACGCTCAATCCTCCAATCCAAAGAGCGAGACGAGCTCCAAGCGATTGCGACCGCGATGTCGTTGGATTTGGCGCCTCGATCGAAGAAGAACGACATCATCGACCTCATCTTGGAGGCGACCGGTGTCGGAGACGGGGCAAAAAAGCCCGCGCAGAACGGTTCCTCCTCGCCGCGACGCAAAGCGTCGAATGGTGCACGGTCGAACGCGAAGCGGGCCGCCGCTCTCGAGGCGGAGGAATTCCCAGATCTGAAGGAGGCAACAACCGTGGTGGATCTCGGTGAAGAGTTCGAGACCGATGACTCGGTCGAGGAATTGAACGAGATCGCAGAGCAAAACGCCGAGCGTGCCGAAGAAGGGTCGACAATTTCGATCGACACCGTCACGGACGAATCGCGCCATCGGACAGAGCGTCGGCCACAACACCAGGGCCAGGGCCACGTCGACGCGGCGAACCGGCGAGGCCGCCGCCGCCGCGGGCGTGACCGCGGCGAGATCGCCGACAAGGACGCCCCGTGGCAGGGCGAGCTCGTTCCGGTGAAGGGTCTCCTCGATCTCCGCGAAGAGGGATACGGGTTCCTGCGGACCGGCGGATACCTGCCGAGCCCTAAGGACGTCTACGTCTCGGTAAGCCAGGCGCGCCGCTTCGCGTTGCGCCGCGGCGACGCGATCGAGGGCGCGTGCCGACCGGCCGGACCGAGCGAGAAATACCCGGCGCTCGTGCGCATCGATTCGGTCTCGGGTCTCCAGCCGGACGAGGCCCGCCAGCGCCCGCGCTTCGAGGACTTGACGCCGCTGTTCCCAGACAGCCAGCTACGCCTCGAGATGCCCGGCGATACCGCGAATCTCACCGCGCGGATCGTCGACCTCGTCTCCCCGATCGGCCGGGGTCAGCGGGGGATGATCGTCTCGCCGCCGAAGGCTGGCAAGACCACGGTCATGAAGCAGATCGCGCACTCGATCGAGGCGAACAACCCTGACGTCCACCTCATCGTTTTGTTGGTTGCCGAGCGGCCGGAAGAAGTCACCGACATGCGGCGCACGGTGAAAGGTGAAGTCATCGCTTCGACCTTCGACCGTCCCGCGGACGAGCACACAGCGGTGTCCGAGCTGACGATCGAAAGGGCGAAGCGGCTCGTCGAGATGGGTCGCGACGTCGTGATCCTCCTCGACGGGATCACCCGACTCGCACGTGCGTACAACCTCGCGCAACCGGCGACGGGGAGGATCATGTCCGGTGGCGTCGACTCCGGAGCGCTGTATCCACCGAAGAAGTTCTTCGGTGCCGCTCGCAACGTCGAAGAGGGTGGATCGCTGACGATCCTCGCAACCGCGCTCGTCGAAACTGGCTCGAAGATGGACGAAGTGATCTTCGAAGAGTTCAAGGGCACCGGCAACATGGAGCTTCGGCTCGATCGGCGTCTCGCCGAGCGGCGGATCTACCCGGCGATCGACGTCAACGCGAGCTCGACGCGACATGAGGAGCTGCTCTTCGAGCGGTCGCAGCTTCAGCAGGTCTGGAAACTGCGCCGCGTGCTCAACGCGCTGAGCAGCGAAGGCAACTCAGCCGCGGGCCTCGAGCTTTTGATGGACAGGATCAAGACCACCGCGTCGAACGACGAGTTCCTGGCCGAGATCGCGAAGGCCCCGACACCCGGCGCTTAACAGCCTCGGCGGCCAATCACCGCCCCACCGTTACCATGAGGTCAACATGAAGACTGACATCCACCCCAAATACGTCGTCGCGACGGTGCGCTGCTCGTGTGGCAACACCTTTACGACGCGCTCGACCAAGGCGGAGCTCCATGTCGAGCTGTGCAACGAGTGCCACCCCTTTTACACGGGTAAGCAGAAGCTCGTCGACACTGGTGGCCGCGTCGAGCGTTTCGAACGTCGATACGGTCAGCGGGGAAAGCGCAAGCGCTGACCGTGTTCAGGGTGTGACGCGCCCCGAACACCCGGGGATCGCCCGGTGACGTCCAGAACCTGCACGTAATGGTTGATCCCGATCGCTTCGGCGAACTCGAGCAGGAATACAAGATTGTCCTCGAAGAACTCTCGCAGCCTGACGTCGCGTCCGATCGTAAACGCTTCCTCGAACTTTCGCGTCGCCTAAAGGCGATCGAACCAGTAGTCCGCGCGATCAGAGATCTGCGCTCGGCACGTGATGACGCTTCGGCCGCGCTCGAACTCGTGGAGAGCGCACCCGCCTCCGAGCGCGACCTCGCTCGCGCTGAGCTCGACGTCCAAGAGGCCCGCGTCTCGGAGCTCGAAGAGCTGGTTTCCGTGCTGCTGACGCCGAGGGACGAGAACGACGGGCGCAACGTCATCGTGACCATTCGCGGCGCGGAAGGAGGCGCGGAAGCAAACCTGTTCGCGCGGGACCTTTACAACATGTATCTGCGCTACGCGGACCGAAGGCATTGGAAGATCGACCTTCTCTCGCTGCAGGAGTCGTCTCTCGGTGGCATTGACGAAGCGACGTTCGTCGTGAAAGGAGACGACGCCTGGTCTCGCCTCAAGCATGAAGGAGGCACGCATCGGGTGCAGCGCGTCCCGGTCACCGAATCCCAGGGGAGGGTGCATACCTCGTCGGCAACGGTGACGGTGCTCCCCGAGGCGGATGAGGTCGACGTCGATATCGACCCGACGGATCTTCGCGTCGACGTCTACCGCTCAACAGGGCCTGGAGGGCAGTCGGTCAATACGACCGACTCCGCGGTGCGGATCACCCACATTCCGACAGGGCTCGTCGTCGCGATGCAGGACGAGAAGAGCCAGATCCAGAACCGGGCGAAGGCGATGCAAGTTCTTCGTTCACGGCTGTTGAAGCTCGAGCAGGACAGGCTGGCCGAGGAGCGGTCCCGCGAGACGCGCGAGCAGATCGGTGCGGGGGGTCGCGCCGACAAGATCCGCACGTACAACTTCAAGGAAAACCGCGTGACCGATCACCGCATCGGTCTCACGCTCCATCGGCTCGAAAGGATCCTGGACGGCGACCTTGACGAGCTGGTCGAGGCGTTGATGCGTGACGATCGGCTTTGATGCTTGATGAACCGGCGCACGAGCACCACTTCACGAACTGGAGGGGCGACCCTCGGCGATCTCGTCGAGGATGCGAGCCGCATCATCGGGTCGACTGAAGCACGGTGGATCGTCGAAGAAGCCGAGCACCGCACGGGTCCCGGGCGAGCCGACGTCGGGATGTCAGCGAAGAGCGCCGCGACACGCGCCGAGTTCTCCCGACTACTCGATCGGCGCCTTCGGGGTGAACCGCTGCAACACGTACTCGGACACTGGTCGTTCCGGACTATCGACATCGTCGTCGATCGACGGGCGCTCATTCCCCGATCAGAGACAGAAATCGTCGTGGAGTATGCGCTGGCGGAACTCTCAACAATGCGCTGCGAGCCTCTGGTCGTCGACCTCGGTACCGGATCTGGAGCGATCGCCTGCGCAATCGCGAGTGAGCACGCGACCGCGTCGATTCTCGCGACGGATGTCTCGGTCGAAGCACTCGAGCTCGCGAGGGCGAATCGTGACCGCCTCGACGCGCGCGTCGCTCGGCGCGTCGAACTTCGACTCGGCGACTGGTACACCGCGCTCCAGAAGAAGGATCGCGGAAAAGTGAACCTCGTGGTTTCGAATCCGCCTTACGTCGCGGAGGACGAGTGGGCGGGTCTCGATCCCGTCGTTCGCGATTACGACCCAAGGCTCGCGCTCGTAGCGGGTCCGCGGGGAACCGAGGCGATTTTCGAAGTCATCTCGGGCGCTCCGGGCGTGCTCGCTGCAGGCGGCTCCGTGGTCGTCGAGATTGCTCCGTGGCAGGCGAGCGCTGTCCGCGACTTTGCACTTCAGGCGGGCGCGAAATCGGTCGAGATCCGACGCGACCTTGCCGTGCGCCTCCGGGTCCTCGTCGCCCGTTGGTGACTTCGGATCGAAAAAATGTCGAGGCGGCGCTTGTCGCCGGGTCGGTGGTGGGAATTCCGACCGACACCGTCTACGGGCTCGCGGCTGTAGCGACGAACGACATCGCCCTCGATCGCATCTTCGAGCTGAAAGAGAGGCCCCCCGGCCTCGCGCTCCCCGTTCTCGTTTCTGATCTCGAGCAAGCGGAGCGATTTCTCGGACGCTCCGACGAGCGACTCGCTCGGTTGGCGCGACACTTTTGGCCTGGCGCGTTGACGGTCGTCGCCCGTTTTGAGTTGGTTGACGCCCCGACACTCGGCGGCGATGGCTCGAGCGTCGGTCTGCGTTGTCCCGACGACGACGTCGTTCGCGACCTGTGTCGCGCGATCGGCCCACTCGCTGTCACGAGCGCGAATCGTCACGGCGGTGCGCCAATCACTTCGGCGTCACAATTCACAGAGATCTTTGGCGACGCGATCGGCGTTGTTCTCGACGGAGGCGTGCGTGACGGAGTCCCTTCGACGGTCGTTTCGATCGCCGACGAGAGGTCGCGCGCACTGAGAGTCGGAACGATCCCGTGGTCCGAAATACTCGCTGTACTCGAGACGAGTTCGATGGGCTGATCCGACGATCGCGTCGGGTTCGTAGAGCGCCCGGGGAAATTGGCGAAAGCCGAATAGAATCGGCTGTCGTGCGCTTCGCGGTCGGCTCTGACCACGCTGGTTTCGAAATGAAAGAACTGCTCCGCGAGCACCTCGAGAAGATGGAGCACGAAGTCATCGACCTCGGCACCCACGACGAGTCGCCCGTCGACTATCCGGATTACGGCGCCGCGGTCGGACGGGCGGTCGTTTCTGGCCAAGCCGACCTCGGCGTCTGCGTGTGCGGCTCCGGCATCGGAATCTCGATCGCTGCGAACAAGATTCCAGGTGTTCGTGCCGCGGTCGTCCACGACGTCTCGTCCGCGCGTCTCGCGAAGCATCACAACGACGCCAACGTCGTCTGCTTCGGGGCTCGGCTCCTCGGTGGAGTCGTCGCGTTCGACGCCCTCGACGCGTTCGTCGAGTCGACGTTCGACGGCGGTCGACATGAGGCTCGAATCGACAAAATCAGCGCGCTCGAAAAGGAGAGGTGAGACGTGGACAACGACGTACTCGCGAGCGACCCGGAAGTCAGAGCGATCCTCGAGCGCGAACTCGAACGCCAACGGACGACGATCCAGCTGATCGCTTCCGAAAACTTCACTTCGCCAGCCGTGCTCGCAGCAACGGCATCGGTGTTGACGAACAAGTACTCGGAGGGATATCCGGGACGTCGCTACTACGGCGGAAACGTCTTCGCTGATCAAATCGAGTCGCTCGCGCGCGACCGGGCGACGTCGCTTTTCGGCGCCGAGCACGCAAACGTCCAGCCTCACGCGGGCGCCTCCGCCAACCTGGCCGCCTACCTCGCGCTCGTCGAGCCCGGGGAGACGGTCCTCGCGATGCGACTCGACCAGGGCGGGCACCTCACCCACGGTTCACCTGTCAGCGTGACCGGCAAGCTCTACCGCTTCGTCGCCTACGGGGTCACGCCGGCTTCGGATGACGGATCCGGCGAGCGCATCGATCTCGATCAGGTCGCAGACCTGGCGCGCAAGGAGCGCCCGAAGCTCATCGTCGCCGGGACGACGGCATACACGAGGCTCATCGAGCCCCTCCCGTTCCGGGAGATCGCGGACGAGGTCGGTGCGACCTTCATGTTCGACGCCGCGCACCCCGCCGGTCTCATCGCCGGCGGCGTGCACCCCAATCCCGTCGGAATAGCAGACGTCGTCACCTTCACGACGCACAAGACCCTTCGCGGTCCGAGGGGCGGGGCGATCTTGACCGGCGAAGCCCACGCCCGCGCGATCGACGCCGCCGTGTTCCCCGGGTTGCAGGGCGGGCCGCTCGATCACGTCATCGCGGCGAAGGCGGTCGCTTTCGGGGAAGCGTCCACCGACGCGTTCAAGTCGTACGCGGGGCAGATCCTCCGCAACGCCGCCGCGCTCGCGGACTCGCTGAAGGCAGAAGGATTCCGCCTCGTCGCCGGCGGGACCGAGAACCACACGGTCCTCGTCGACCTGCGCAACTTCGACGCCGAATTGACCGGCAAGGACGCACAGGACGTGCTCGATCGCGTCGGGATCACCTGCAATCGCAACCAGATCCCGAACGATCCCCGTTCGCCGTTCGTGACGAGCGGACTGCGGCTCGGCAGCGCGGCAGAGACGACCGCCGGCATGGGCGAGTCCGAGATGCGCCGCATCGGCGAGCTGATCGCGACGGTTTTGCGCAACCGCATGGATGAAAAGGCCCTCGGGGAGGTCCGCGTGGAAGTCCGCGAGCTCTGCGCGAAGTTCGACCCGTACGCGTCGCTCGCAGGGATTCAGGAGTCCCTCCGGAGCTCCTGATGACCCTGTACGGCGAGTACACGCTCGTCGCCGTGATCGCCGCTTTCGCGACGTTTGCGCTCGGCTATCCCGTTCGCAAGGTGGCGATCGCATTCGGTGCCGTCGACGAGCCGAGTTTGGAACGCGTCCATTCGCGCCGCGTGCCGACCATTGGCGGTACCTCGATGCTGCTCGGTTTCGGCGTGGCGCTGCTGATCGCGTCACAACTCGGCGGCCTGTCGTCGATCTTCCGCGGGTCGACCGAACCGTTGGGAGTCGGCCTCGCCGCGTTCGTCATCTACGGCGTCGGCCTGATCGACGACGTGAAGAACATCTCTCCGCCGGCGAAGGTCGCGGGGCAGGTGTTCGCAGCGATGGTGCTCGTCTTTCTGGGCGTCACGATGGAGTACTTCAAGTTCCCCTTCTTCCCGACGATCTACGTGCTCTCGCCGTCGGTGCTGCCGCTCGTCACGGCGATCTGGGTCGTCGGCATGGCAAACGCGGTCAACCTGATCGACGGCCTCGACGGACTCGCGGCGGGCGTCGTCGCGATCGGCGCCGCGGCACTGTGCGTCTACGGGCTTCGCCTCGAGACCCTCGGAAACCTGACTCCCGACAACCTCGGGCCACTTGTCGCCGCGATCACCTGTGGAGTCTGCATCGGGTTCCTGCCGCACAATTTCTATCCGGCGCGACAGTTCATGGGGGATTCGGGGGCGCTGTTCCTCGGTCTTTTGATGGCCGCGGCGACGATGGTGATCGGAGGCCGCACGACGGTGAACGGCGTCGCGGGCACCGACGTCTCCGGACTCACCTTCTTCCGCTTCGCGCCGCTTTTCATCCCGATCTTTATCTTGGGAGTGCCGATCCTCGACACGGTGTTCGCGATCGTCAGGCGGACGGTGCGCGGGGTGAGTTTCGCCGAACGCGACCTCGGCCATTTGCACTACCGGTTGGTGCGGCTCGGCCACGGCCAGCGCCGTTCGGTGTTGATCCTTTGGGCCTGGACGGCGGTGCTCTCGGCGTTCGCCATCTTGCCGACGTTCGTTTTAAAGGTGAACGCCTTCGTGCCCTTCGTGGCGGCTTTCTCGGTGGCCGTCCTGTACATGATCTTCCGTCCAGGTGGGCGGGCGATCGTCGCCACCGAGGAGCCGGAGTCAGCGCCGGTCGAGGGGGTTGTGCCAGAAGCGATCCCGCAAGACCAGGCCGCACCGCCGATCTCGGTCGTCATGTCGACCGCAGCGGGGGTCGCGGTCGCCGGCGAGCCCGATCTCGCCGCTCCGAGACGACGCCGGAGACGGCGCCACGTCCTCCTTCCGCGTCGGCGAATTCGGCCGCCAAGCGAGCACTCGTCGCCCAGAGAGCCCGACGCGCACCCCGCACCTTTTGGCGAGTCGCGTGGCGAGATGCGAGGATAAGCCGCCAAGGTGGCCAGACGGTCGTCCCCGACGCTCGTCGAGCTCGCCGGGGTAGGGCTGACGGCCGGGGCCTGCGTCGCGGTCGGCGTCGGCGGCGGCTACTGGATCGCTGAGGCGACCGGTTCCGGCGCGACGGTGACCTTCGTCGGGCTCGGTGTCGGCGTGGTCGCCGCGGTGGCGGCCGTGTATTTCAGGATCAAGAGATATCTCTGAGTCAGTAACCTGCGGTCCGGCCTGAGACAGGCCTCAACGCGCCACGAAGACGAGCATGGATCGAATCTCCCAACTGTTTGAACACCTACCCCTGTCCGAGATGTCGCGCCTCGTGCGTCGGACGGTGCTCGCGGGACTCGCGGTCGGCGTCGTCGTGTTCGGGATCTCGCTCGCGCTGTCCCGTCCGTTGATCGGGCTCGGGGTGTGCATTGGGCTGGCGCTGGGTCTCGTGAACATCCGCCTCGTCGCGCGATCCGTTGCCAAAGTAAACGCCTCCGGCCACGCGCACCCCCGTCGGGCGCTCGCCTCGAACACCCTCGCCCGCCTCGGTCTCACCACGGTCGTCGTCGTGGGGCTCGCGTTCGCGTCCGTCGAGCTCGGAATCGCCACCGCGGGCGGCGTCGCGCTCTTCTATCTGCTCTTGCTGGTGAGCCTCGTCCGCAGCCTGCTCGGGCAAGGCACGACGGGGGTGGCGCTGTGATCGGGCCCGTCCTCGCCGGGCTGAACTCGAACGACATCGGCAAGCACATCACCCAGAAGTGGTTTGGGCTGACCGTGAATGTGGACACGGTGCTCTCGACGCTTGTCGCCGGAGCCATCGTTCTCGCGCTCGGCTTCTACCTTCGTTCCAAGGCGACTTCGGGCGTTCCTGGGAGGTTCCAGCTCGCGTTCGAGACGATCGTCCGGGGGGTCGAAAATCAGGTCGACACGACTATGGGCGACGCCGGCAAGCCGATCGTTCCGCTCGCGTTCACGCTGTTCACGTTGATCCTGATCGCGAACTGGCTCGAACTGATTCCGACGGGGCACACCCCTCAGTACCTCCCCGCGCCTGCCGGCGACGTGAACTTCACCGCAGCGCTCGCGGTGTTCGTCATCGTGTTGATGCACGCCACCTGGATCTCGAAACACGGGCTGCGTAGCTACCTCGGTCACTATCTGAAACCGTTCAAGGTGTTGTTGCCGATCAACGTCATCGAGGAACTCGTGAAGCCCGTCACGCTGGCTTTGCGACTCTTCGGCAACATCTTCTCGGGTGGGCTTTTGCTCGTGATCATCGCGAGCGTGCCGTTGCAATTCAGCGTGATAATCCCGCTGGGCGATCTGATCTGGAAGCTTTTCGATGGACTTTTCGTCGGACCGGTGCAGGCGTTTATCTTCTCGCTGCTAACCGTCTTGTACTTCCAGTCGGCCGTCGTCGGAGAACACTGATCGACCCGACGGGCGAACGCCCGTTGGGATGAGGCATCAACAAGCACAGGAGAAGCAAATGGCAGACACGACCCAGCAGGCCATCCAGCTCGCAGGAGCGCTCGTCGGTGGAGGAATCGCGCTCGGCGGCGGAGCGATCGGTGCAGCGATTGGTGACGGCCTCGCCGGGAGCCAGACGATCGCCGGGGTGGCCCGTCAACCCGAAGCGCAGGGTCGTCTCTTCACGATCATGTTCATCATCGTCGGACTCGTCGAGGCGATGTACTTCATCAACTTGGTCTTCATGTTCCTGTTCGTCTTCGTTCTCTATAAGAAGTAGGGAGCGGGTCCTACCGCTGTGCTCGCAAGCTCTGGTACCACCAACTTCATCATCCCGAACGCCACTTTCTTCGTTGAGCTCGTGATATTCATCGTCGTACTCGGCATCGTCGCGAAGTTCGTCCTTCCGCCGATCCAAAAGGTGATGAGTGAACGAGACGACTCGGTCCGTCGTGAGCAGGAATCCGCTGAGGCATCGCGCAAGGAAGCCGCGCGACTCGACACAGAGCGGCTCCAAACACTCGCCGACGCGCGGGCGCGTGCGCGGGCGATCCTCCAAGAAGCGTCGCGAAAAGTCGAAGACCTCCTCCAAGAGGCGCGCCGACGCGGGCAAGAAGAACACGATCGTCGGGTCCGCGACGCAGCCGGAGCGATCGACGCCGAACGGGAGCGGGTCCGTGCCGAATTGCTCGAACGCGCCGAGACCCTCGTCGTCGAGGCGGCGGAGCGCATCGTCGGCGGAGGTCTCGACGCGAGCCGGCACCGACAGCTGATCGTCGAAGAGCTCCAGCTCGCCGATCGCCGCGCGCGAAAGGACGGCGGACGACGGTGATCGTCGCGTCAACGAATTTCGGCTTGTCCTACGGGCTTGAGTGGTTAGCCCTCCTTCTCGTCGCGGCGTTCATCGTTCGCTACGTGGTCCCACCGCTGCGCAGGGGAATGAAAAGACAGACCGAGGCGATCCGTGAACAGCTCAGTACCGGCGAGCGGATCCGCGAAGAGGCGGAGCAGGTGCTGACCGCGCGGAGGGCCGCGCTCGAGAGGGCGAGGGCCGAATCCGAATCGATTGTCGCCCAAGCGAAACGCAACGCGGACGCGCTTTTGGAGCAGGGCAGACAGCGTGCCGACGAGGAATACGCGCCACGCGCTCGTCCGGGCGTCTTCGGCCATCGACCTTGCTCGCGCGCAGATCCGCGACGAGGTTCTCGAAGAGATCGGCTCGGCGGTCGTCGAAGCTGCGGCGAAGGTCGTGGCCTCCGAACTCGACGAACCGGTTCACCACCGTCTCATCTCCGAGGCGATCGCGGCGGCCGAACGGGAACAGGCCGTTTAGTGCGTGAGGCGATCCGCGGCTACGCGGCCGCGGTGTTCGAGACGGCGGAGCGCGCCGAGTCTCTGGAGATCGTGCGCGCCGACCTCGTCGGGATGATGCGCGCGGTGAACTCCTTTGATGATCTGCGTGTCGTGCTCACCGACGCGGTGATCGCGCCCGCCACGCGGCGCGCGATCGTCATCGACTTACTCGAGGCAAAGGCCGAGCGCGTCTCGGTGTCGCTCGTGGGGTTCGTCGTCGCGACCGAGCGCGCGGCGGAGATCCCGTCGTCACTCGCCGAGCTGGTCGAGCTCTGCGAGGCCGAGATCGACCGGGTTCGAACCGGGTCCGCGATCGAGCCCGAGCCGGCGGCCGGAAGGGGTCAGATCCTCGAGCGAATCCGCGGATATGCCGAACGGGTCTTGCAAGAGCTCGATTCCCGATCGGATATCGACATCATCGAAGACGAGCTGTTCAAGATCGCTCGCGTCTTCGAGCAGAGCCGGGAGCTGCGGGAGGCACTCGGCGACGCCAACCTCACCTACACCGGGCGTGCAGCGGTCATCGACGACTTGTTCGGACGGTCGTGCCAGGACGCGACGCTGCGACTGGTGCGCTACGTGATCCGCGCCGGGCGTCTCCGCGATCTTGTCGGCGCGGTCGACTGGCTCGTCGAATTGGCGGCCGAAGAGCGTGGACGACGGATCGCCGATGTCCGCAGCGCCGTGCCGCTCGGCGACGACGAGCGCTCGCGTGTCGGTGCGGCGCTGTCGCGCCTCACGGACCGCAACGTCGAAGTGCGCGGAATTATCGATCCGTCGGTGATCGGGGGAATCCGGGTGAACGTCGGGGACCTGATAATCGATGGCACGGTGCGTCTGCGCGTCGAGCGACTGCGCGACCTGCTGGCGAAGGCGTCTTGATCGTGAAGGCGGAAATGTCGACACACACGTCGAAGCACAAAGGAGCGGTGACATGTCGGAGCTGACGATCGACGCCGAGGAGATCGCGGCGGTCCTCGAGCGCCACGTCTCGGAGCTGCGGACCGAGATCTCCACGGAACAGGTCGGCCGGATCGCCGAGGTCGGCGACGGCATCGCGCACATCGCCGGCCTGCCGCACGCTTCGGTGAACGAGCTGTTGGAGTTCGAGAACGGCACGTTGGGCCTCGCCTTGAACCTCGACGAGGACGCGATCGGCGCGGTCGTCCTCGGCGACGTCGAAGGACTCGACGAGGGACAGACCGTGCGCGCGACGGGTCAGATCCTGTCCGTCCCGGTTGGCGACGCGCTGTTGGGTCGCGTCGTCAACCCGCTCGGCGAGCCGCTCGACGGCAAAGGGACCCTCGGTGACGTCGAATTGCGGCGCCTGGAGGTGCAGGCGCCGGGAATCGTCTCGCGCCAGCCGGTCTCCGAGCCGCTGCAGACCGGCATCAAGGTCATCGACGCGCTGACCCCGATAGGCCGTGGCCAGCGCGAGCTCATCATCGGCGACCGCAAGACGGGCAAGACCACCGTCGCGGTCGACACGATCATCAACCAAAAGGGCACCGGCGTGAAATGCATCTACGTCGCGATCGGCCAGAAGGGCTCGACGGTCGCGCAGACTGTCGCCACGCTCGACGCCCACGGGGCGCTCGAGTACACGGTCGTCGTCGCGGCGCCGGCGTCGGAGCCCGCACCGTTCAAGTACCTGGCGCCGTACTCGGGATGCGCGATGGGTCAGCACTGGATGGAGCGCGGCGAGCACGCGTTGATCGTCTACGACGATCTGTCGAAGCAGGCTGACGCGTATCGCCAGCTCTCGTTGCTGCTGCGTCGACCGCCGGGGCGCGAGGCGTATCCCGGTGACGTCTTCTACCTCCACAGCCGGCTCCTCGAGCGCGCGGCGAAACTCTCGGACGAGCGCGGCGGGGGATCGCTCACCGCGTTGCCGATCATCGAGACAAAGGGCGGCGACATCTCCGCGTACATCCCTACCAACGTCATCTCGATCACCGACGGACAGATCTTCTTGGAGACGGACCTTTTCAACTCCGGAGTGCGCCCGGCGATGAACGTCGGTAACTCGGTGAGCCGCGTCGGCGGGGCGGCGCAGATCAAGGCGATGAAGTCCGTTGTCGGGTCATTGAAGATCGACCTCGCGCAGTTCCGCGACTTGGAGGCGTTCGCGACCTTCGGATCGGAGCTCGACCGCGCCTCGCAGGCACAGCTCGATCGGGGATACCGCCTGGTCGAGCTGTTGAAGCAGGGACAGAATCAACCGTTGCCGGTGGAAGAGGAGGTCATCGTGATCTACGCCGGGGTCAAAGGCTTCGTCGACAAGATCCCGACCGAAGAGGTCCGTCAGTTCGAACAAGTGCTGCGGACCGAGTTCAAGACCGGTCATCCCGAGGTCTTGGAGCACATCCGCACGACCGGCACGATGCCCGACGAGGCCGAGATCGACGAAGTGATCAAGCAGATCGCGGCGTCTTTCGCCGGAGCTTCTGAGGAGGAGACTCAAGCGTCTTCCGACGAGGAATCCTCTGACGAGCGGGCGAGCTGACAAAGGAGTCACGGCGCGATGGCGAGCGGTCGCGAGCGGGTCCTACGGCGAAGGATCCGCAGCATCGAGGCGACGAAGAAGATCACGCGGGCAATGGAACTCATTGCCGCGTCCCAGATCGTTCGCGCCCAGGGCCGCATCGCGCAGAACCGTCCCTACATCTCTGGACTGAGGGACGCGTTCTCGATCACGATCGACGACGCCACGGAGCCGACGCGCCTTGTCGGCGACCCAGAAGAGATGCGACGAGTCGTGGTTTTGTTGATCGTGTCGGACCGAGGATTGTGCGGCGCGTACAACTCGAACGTGCTTCGGGCATCGGAACGACGCATTCACGAGATCGAGCGATCCTCTGGCGAGGCGACCCTCGTCGCCGTGGGAAGGCGCGCCGAGAGCTACTTCCGATTCCGGGGGCGCCCGCTCGCAAAGGCGTTCCAAAAAGTCAGCGAGCGCCCGAGCTTCGTAGACGCCCGCCGGATCACGACCGAGGCGATCAACCCCTTCTTATCCGGCAACGCAGACGCCGTCGAAGTCGTCTCCACGCGCTTTCGCTCGGCGGGAGTGCAAGTTGTCGAGAACCGACGGCTGCTCCCGGTGCCCAAGCCGAAAGAAGCCGAGGAAGAGTCCACGTCGTCCGGCACTCTCGGCGGCTTCTACGATTTCGAGCCGCGATCAGACGACTTGTTGTCGAGCCTCGTTCCCCAGCTCGTCGAAGCCGAAATCTTCGCCGCGCTGTTGGAGGCGGCCGCGTCCGAACACACCGCCCGTCAACGGGCGATGGCTGCCGCGACGGAAAACGCGGAGGACCTCGCGAAGACGCTTCGCCGAGAGATGAACCGGGTACGCCAGGACGCGATCACCACTGAGATCATGGAGATCGTCGGTGGAGCCGAGGCGCTGCGCGCGGCGGCGGCGACGCAAGGCCGCTATGACCTCACATTGGGCATCGAGCACGAGGAGTCTTACGAATGACCACGACCGTCGAGCACGCGGACACCGAAGAGACGACGTTCGAGAACGGGCGGGTCGTCTCGATCGCCGGTCCTGTCGTCGACGTCGAATTCCCGCCGCACTCGCTGCCGGAGATCAACACCGCACTCGAGATCGAATTGGAACTCGAGGGCCGACGGGTGGTGATCACCGCGGAGGTCGCGCAACAAATCGGCGAAGGTCGTGTCCGCTGCATCTGCTTGAAGCCCACCGACGGCCTTGAGCGCGGAGCCGTTGTGCGCAACACCGGACGCGGGATCACGGTCCCTGTCGGGGACAACGTGCTCGGACACGTCTTCAACGTGATCGGCGAACCCTTGGACACCGACGACATCGGCGAAGTGGCGGACCACTGGGAGATCCACCGTGACCCACCGCCGTTCGAAGAGCTCGAACCGCGCCGGCAGATGTTCGAGACAGGGATCAAGGTGATCGATCTCCTCGAACCGTACGTCCAGGGTGGAAAGATCGGATTGTTCGGGGGAGCCGGCGTCGGAAAGACCGTGATCATCTTGGAGATGATCAACCGAGTCGCGAAGCAGCACGGCGGCGTCTCGGTCTTCGCCGGGGTCGGCGAGCGCACCCGAGAGGGGACGGACCTGTGGCTCGAGATGCGCGAGTCCGGTGTCATCGACAAGGCGGTACTCGTGTACGGGCAGATGGACGAGCCACCGGGCGTGCGACTTCGCGTCGGGCTCTCCGCGCTCACGATGGCGGAGTACTTCCGCGACGTGAAGAACCAGGACGTCTTGTTGTTCATCGACAACATCTTCCGATTCGTCCAAGCGGGGTCGGAGGTCTCGACCCTTCTCGGCCGGATGCCGTCGGCCGTCGGTTACCAGCCGACGCTCGCGGACGAGATGGGTCAATTACAGGAACGGATCACTTCCACGAAGGGCCGTTCGATCACCTCGATCCAAGCGGTCTACGTGCCGGCGGACGACTACACGGACCCGGCACCGTTCACGACCTTCACTCACCTCGACGCGACGACCGAGCTCTCACGTCAGATCGCGGCGCTCGGCATCTATCCCGCCGTCGACCCGCTGGCGTCGTCGAGCAACATCTTGGCGTCCGAGGTCGTCGGCGAGCGTCACTATTCGTGCGCCACCGCGGTGACCGAAATCCTCCAGCGTTACCGCGACCTCCAAGACATCATCGCCATCTTGGGTCTCGAGGAGCTGTCGGAAGAGGATCGACTCACGGTGAACCGCGCCCGAAAGATCCAGCGTTTTCTCTCGCAGCCATTCTTCGTCGGCGAGGTGTTCACTGGTTTGCCTGGGATCTACGTGCCGATCGACGAGACAATCAGAAGCTTCGAGGCCCTCGTCGGCGGCGAGCTCGACGACGTCCCCGAGCAGGCGTTCTTGAACGTCGGCGGAGTCGACGACGTGCGGGAGAAGGCAAAGCAGCTCGGAGGCGAGTGATCGATGGCGACCCCCTTCCAAGTCGCTCTCGTCACACCCGAGCGCGCGCTCTTCGAAGGTGAAGCAGAAGAGGTCTCCATGCGCACCGAGATCGGCGAGATCGCATTCCTCGCCCATCACGAGGACTTAGTCGGTGCATCCGGCGTCACCGCGGTGCGAATCACCACCGCGGGCGCGGGGGAGGCGGATTCTGACCGGGCGGTCGTGCGCGCGGCGATCGACGGCGGCACGGTGCACGTCCATCCGGAAGGGCTCTTGATCTTCGCTCCCGTTGCCGAGCTCGCCGACCATATCGACGTCGAGCGGGCGCGTCGGGCGCTCGAGCGCGCCGAGCAGCGACTCGCTTCGCTCGGCGAAGGACGCCAGGAGTCCGCCGCTGGTGAGGGCGCGAGCGCGGATGCGGAAATCGCAGAGGCAGAATTCGCGGCGCGCCGGGCCCGCGCGCGACTCGAGGCGGCTGGCAGCGAACTTCCCGCGTGACGTCTCTTCGGGCGCGGCGCCGGCTGTTTGTCGCGCTCGAGGTGACGGGAGCGGTCGCGAATGAGATCGACGGTCTGCGCCGCGCGATCGGTTCTTCGCAGCTCGGAAGGATTGCGCCCCACGTAACGCTCGTCCCACCGGTGAATGTCAGGGAGGTCGAACTCTCCTCGGCCCTCGGGATTCTGCGCTCGGTGGCGCACGAGGACCCGATACCGGTCGTCCTCGGACCGGCGCGATCGCTATTGCCCCGCTCGCCGGTGCTGTACCTCGAGATCGACGACTCGTCAGGCCGCATCGCGCGGCTGCAGCGCCGTCTCGACGCGTCCCCTCTCTCTGCGCCACGGACACGTCCGAGCCGCCCGTTCCTCGCCCACGTGACGCTTTCGAGTCACATGGAGCGAAAGGCGATCTCTCCGGCGGTCGAGCTCTTCTCGCACTACCAGGTGGAGACGGTTTTGTCGGCACTTACCTTGTACGAACAGCACCACGCCGAGCCGCGCCATCCGTGGCACCCGCTCGCCGACGTGATCCTTGGAGTTGGGAGCTCGCCTGACCGCGGCGGACGGGCATTCGGCTTCACTGCGTCCCACCGTCCGGGTCCCGACATCGCGACCCCGGACGAGGAAGGCGCGCTTTTCGGTGGAGCCGATTCCGTCGCTGTGATCGGACGCGACCGAGCGTCGGTCGTCGCGCAGTCATTCGGGGCGATCGTCAACAACCAACTCGTCATCGATCGCTGGTGCGTCGACGAATCCCGGCGCGGTGAGGGAATCGGACGAGCTTTGCTAAGCGCGCTCGAGCGGACGGCCGTCGCGTTGGACACCGAGCGGGCGCTCATCGCTTCCTCGTCGAGCGAAGAGGAGTCGTTCCTCTCGCATCTCGGTCTCGCCGCCGTGGACGGCCCCCCGTCGACGAGTTCTCGCACCTGGTTTGCGCATTCGTAACCGGACCAACGAAGCGGACGTAGGCCGATGAGGCCCTTACGTTCTTTGATGAATCGCGGGCTCGAATGGGCCAGGGCAACGCCGAGATCGTGTCGACACGCGCGAGCCCGGCGTGATCAGTAATCGTCGAGAAGTCGGAACTGGCTGAGTTTTTCCCGCCGGTGGTACGCGGTGACGAAGCGGATCGTGCCAGTGCGTGAGCGCGTGAGCATCGAATGGGTTGTCGCGCCGCCGGCGTGATAACGCACCCCGCGCAAGAGCTCGCCGTCGGTGACCCCAGTCGCCGCGAAGAAGACGTTGTCGCCTTTCACGAGGTCGTCTGTCGAGAGCACCCTGTCGACGTCGTAGCCGGCATCGATCGCGGCTTTTCGCTCGGCATCGTCGCGGGGCCACAGCCGCCCTTGGATCTCGCCGCCCATCGCTTTCAGCGCAGCCGAGGCGATCACGCCCTCTGGCGTGCCGCCGATGCCGAATAAGACGTCGTCGCCGCTCTCTTGCCACGCGGTCGAGATGGCGGCCGCGACGTCGCCGTCGGTGATGAGACGGATTCGGGCACCAGTCGATCGGATCTCTTCGATGAGTTCTTCGTGGCGCGGTCTGTCGAGGACGATCGCCGTGAGGTCGCTCACCTCCGTCTTCTTCGCCTTCGCGATCTCGACGAGGTTCTCCTTCACCGACAGTTCGAGCGAGACGCGGCCCGCGGCTTCAGGGCCGACGGCGATCTTCGACATGTAGACGCACGGGCCAGGATCGAACATGTGGCCGCGTTCGGCGAGCGCAATGACGGCGAGCGCTCCGCCGCGACCGAGCGCGGTGGGTCGGGTGCCGTCGATCGGATCGACCGCGATATCGACCTCGGGGGCGGAACCGTCGCCGATGCGCTCGCCGTTGTAGAGCATCGGCGCTTTGTCCTTTTCGCCCTCACCGATGACGACGACGCCGTCCATTGAGACATTCGAGAGCACGAAGCGCATCGCGTCGACCGCCGCCGCGTCCGCACCCTCTTTGTTCCCTCGGCCCATCCATCGGCTCCCTGCCACCGCCGCGGCCTCGGTGACGCGAACGAGTTCCATCGCAAGGTTCCGGTCGGGGCGTATGCGAGAGGTCTCCACTGCCGGGACGATAGCGGCGGCGGGGATTTCGATTCTGGGCGCGGGCGATAGCGTTCGGGCGGTGCAGGTCCTCACGGTAAAACAGTCGCCGGCGCTCTCCGGCACCGTCTCGTTACAGGGTGCGAAGAACTCCGCGCTCAAGCTGATGGCAGCTTCCCTGTTGACGACGGGGACGACGCAACTCGACAACGTGCCGTCGATCACCGACGTCACGATCATGGCCGATGTCTTGCGTGCGATCGGAGCGGGGGTCTCGCGTAGCCACGATGGCGTGGTCGAAATTGACGCCCCTGAGAGCGCGACACCGATCGCACCGTATGAATTGGTCGAAAAGATGCGTGCGTCGATCGTCGTCCTCGGACCTTTGCTCGCGCGCCATCACTTTGCGCGGATCTCGCTTCCCGGAGGAGACGACTTCGGTCCGAGGCCGATCGACATGCACTTGCGAGCGCTCGGCGAGCTCGGAGCGGAGTTCACGACCCAGCACGGATACGTCGAGGGCCGAAGTGACCGACTCGTCGGGGCGCGGGTCGTTCTCGAGTATCCGAGTCACACCACGACCGACAACCTGCTGTGCGCGGCGGTGCTCGCGAAGGGCACGACGCTGATCGAGAACGCGGCGAGAGAGCCGGAGATCCAAGACCTGGCGGATTTCCTCACCCAGATGGGAGCGCGCATCGCCGGAGCGGGGACCTCTCGCATCGAAATCGAAGGCGTGGACGAGCTGAGTCCTGTGCGGCACCGCGTGATCAGCGATCGGGTCGAAGCGGCGACGTTCCTCGCCGCCGTCGCCATCGTCCATGGATCGGTCTTCGTTTCCGGGGCCCGCGCGGAGCACATGGACATGTACTTGTCGAAGCTCCACGAGATGGGCGTCGAGATCGACGCGACGCCCACCGGTGTCGGAGCGTCGGCAGAGGACCGGCCGCGCTCGGTCGACGTTGTCACGTTGCCGTACCCGGGCGTCGCGACCGACTACAAGCCGTTGCTCGTGACGGCGCTGTCGATCGGGACGGGCGTCGCGATCGTGAGCGAGAACATCTACGCCGGCCGGTTCCGATATGTCGACGAGCTGCGACGGATGGGTGCGAACATCACGACAGAAGGGCACCATGCGGTTGTCCGGGGCGTCGAGAAGTTGTCCGGGACGACCGTTCGCGCACCCGACATCCGCGCCGGCGCGGCCCTCGTCCTGGCAGGACTTGCCGCTGAAGGCGAATCGGTCATCACAGGGGTCGAGCACATCGATCGCGGATACGAGAAGCTCGACGAGAAGCTGCGATCGCTCGGCGCCCCGATCGAACGTCGCAACCTCGATGGGGCCTGACCTCGTTGTTCCCCCGATGACGACGAACGCAACGACATCACTCGGGTCGCCCACCGCGCGCCCGGCCACTTCACGCGAGCTCGGAGATGATCCGAGTTGGTACGAGCGCGCCGTTTTCTACGAAATCCTCCCGCGGGGTTTCTACGACTCGAACGGAGATGGCATCGGCGACGTCCAAGGTGTGATCGCGAAGCTCGACTATCTGGCCTGGCTCGGCGTCGACTGCATCTGGCTCTTGCCCTTCTACCCTTCCCCGTTGCGTGACGGTGGCTACGACGTGTCGGAGTACTGCGCTGTCGCGCCCGAGTTGGGTGAGATCGAAGACGTAGGCCGTCTCGTGAAAGAGGCGCACGACCGCGGTATCCGGGTGATCACCGATCTCGTGCTGCAGCACACGAGCGATCAGCATCCGTGGTTCACCGAATCGCGATCGTCGAAAGACAACCCGAAGGCGGACTGGTATATCTGGAACGACGACGATCAGTCCTGGCCGGACACCCGGATCATCTTTTCCGACACCGAGACCTCGAACTGGACCTGGGACGCGACCCGCCAGCAGTATTTCTGGCACCGCTTCTTCCACCACCAACCGGACCTCAACCTGTTCAACCCCGAGGTCCAGGAAGCGCTGATGTCGGTGGTGCGCTTCTGGCTGGACTTAGGCATCGACGGCTTCCGCCTGGACGCCGCGGCGTATTTGTTCCAGCGCGACGGGATCGGCGAGAACCTGCCCGAGACCCACGCGTTTTTGCGCCGGTTGCGGGCGGAAATCGATCGGGACTACCCGAATCGGGTTCTTCTCGCCGAAGTGAACCAGTGGCCGGCCGACGTGGTCGACTATTTCGGAGACGGCGACGAATGCCACATGTGCTTCCACTTCCCGCTCATGCCGCGCATGTTCATGGCGATTCGCAGAGAGCACCGCTTTCCGATCACCGAAATCCTCACTCAGACGCCACCGATTCCCAAAGGTACGCAGTGGGGGACCTTCCTGCGGAACCATGACGAGTTGACGCTGGAGATGGTGACAGACGACGACCGTGACTATCTCTACAACGAGTACGCCCGCGACCCTCAGATGCGGAAGAACCTCGGCATAACAAGAAGGCTCGCACCGCTCGTCGACAACGACCGCGGAGTCGCAGAGCTTCTCTACGCGTTCTTGCTGTCACTGCCTGGAGCCCCGGTTCTCTACTACGGGGACGAGATCATGATGGGAGACAACATCCGACTCGGTGACCGGGACAGCGTGAGGACGCCAATGCAGTGGTCGAACGATCGCAACGGCGGCTTTTCGACCGCCGATCCCGACGAGCTCTACCTCCCGACGCTCATCGACGCCGTTTACGGCTATCCCGCAGTGAACGTCGAGACCTCGCTGATCGACCGGTCGTCGTTTCTGCGCTGGCTGCAGCGGATGCTCGCCGTGCGCCGCCAGACGCCTTTGTTCGCCACCGGTGCGATCTCGATCTTGCCTTCTGACAACCCGTCTGTACTCGCGTACTTACGCGAAGGCGACGGCGAGAGCGCGGACGCACCGGTCTTGTGCGTGAACAACCTGTCGCGCTTCGCGCAGGCAACCGAGCTCAGTCTGTCCGCGTTCGTCGGCGCGCGTCCCGTCGAGCTAGTCGGGCGCTCGACATTTCCCGCGGTCAGCGCCGAGGGCTACCCCGTCAGCTTGGGCCCATACGGGTTCTATTGGCTGGAGCTCAGCCAAAGATGACCCTCGAAGAGCTGCGCGAATCGCTCGAGAGCCTCGCCCGGGCCTACCTCGATCGCCAGCCCTGGTTCCAAATGACCTCCGGGGGAGCCTCGCCCTCGGAGGTCACCCTTGTGAGCGGGCGGGAGATCGCCTCCGGTCCGGTTCCGCTCGCGCACCTCGAGTTGTTGTGCCGATCGCGTAACTACAGCTGCTTCGTCGGATGGCGGCCGGCAGCAGAGGTCGCGGAGATCCTTCACGGGCGAGAAGGCGCGATCTATGGCTCCGCGATGAGACGAGGTGGGGGTGCGCTGGTGTACGACGCGCTCGCCGACGACGAGCTCGCGATCGAACTACTTCGTCACGCGACGAAGGGAAAGATAAACGCAAAGCGCGTGCGGCAGCTCTCTTCGCTCGCGTCGCACGCTTCCCTCGTCTACGACGAGCGCGTGCTGATGAAGTGTTACCGGGTCCTCGAAGAGGGAACACGACCCGAGATCGAGGTCCTCCGTGGTCTCGATGCCGAGGGCTTCAACGCGATCTTGGCGCCGATCGCGTTCTGGGAATCAGAGGGAAACGACCTCGCGCTCGTGCGGGAATTCCTTCCCTCTGCGCTTGAGGGGCGTCTTCTCGCCTTGACGTCACTTCGTGACCTTTTGGGTCGCATCTCGGCGAGCGATCCGCGGGCGACGTTCACTCCGGACGAGGCGACCCAAGATCCCGACGCCGTCGCAGCGTCGGCGGGCGGCGATCTCGCCTCGGAGATGCGCAGGCTCGGCTCGACCGCCGCGCACCTTCACGTCGCGATGGCGCGCGCTTTCGGGACCCGTCCGATCGTCGGCGACGAGCTGCTCGAGTCGATCGAGTCGGTGCTCGGCACGCGTTTTGACGGTGTGAACGACGAGGTCACCCGGACACTCATCGACGCGCCGGCGGGGATGGAGATCCGGATTCACGGCGACTTCCACCTGCGCCGGGTGATGCGGGCAGATGTCGGTTGGATCGTGTCGGGCTTTGGAGACGACCCGTTGAACCTCGACCCCGGTTCGTTCACCTCGATCCTCGCCCAACGAGGTTCGCCGGTGGAGGACCTCGCGGATATGTGGCTCTCGATCGAGTTGTGCGCCCGGCACGCGCTCGCGCAACGCCCGGTAGCGGAGCGCCCGCTCGCGTCGGTGCTCGCCAAGGCGTGGGTGCGTCGGAACCGGCTGGCTTTTTTGGAGGGCTACGCCATATCGCCCGGAGTGGACGAGCTCATCCCGGTCGCGCTGTTGCGGCCGGTCGTCTCAGAGCTCAGCCGCGCCCGACTGGCCGACTACGAGGCGACTCTCGTCGCGCTGTGATTGCCGTTCGTGGTGGACGGGACCGCGGCCCGCAATTCCTCGGCCGCGATCTCGGGAGGGACGACGTTCACGTAGACGCCGGTGCCGAGCTCGAACCCGGCGTGCGTCGTGAGCTTCGGCAGGATGTGCGCGTGCCAGTGGAACGGCGCGGTCGCGCGGTACGGCGCGGAGTGGAAGATGACGTTGTACGCCGGGCCGCCGGCGATCTTGTCGAGCGCGAACAAGGCGTCTCTGATCGCGGTCCCCATGCCGATGAGGGTGTCGGGCGGCGACAGCTGGAGCTGTGCCTCGTGCGAGCGGGGGAGGACGAGCATCTCGTAGGGCGTCCCGCTCCAAAACGGTGCGATCGTCACGGCTTGGTCGGTCACCTCGACGAGTCGGTACCCGACGCGCTCTTCGGACGCCGCCGCCGTGCAGATCAGGCAGCCGCCGTGGAACCTGCTGAAGCTCCCCTGCTCGTCGACGAGCTCGCGGGGGACGAAGGGGATCCCGAGCAGCTGGCCGTGCGGGTGCTCCTGGGAGGCACCGGCCTCGACCCCGAAGTTCACGTGGACGTGGCTGTAGCGCAGTCCGGGGGTTCCCTGGTGCTCCTCGATGCGATCGCGAATCGCCGCCATCACGAGACCGCATTGCTCGTCACTGAACTGGGCCCAGGAAAGATCGTGGTCTGGGGAAAAGATGAGGATCTCGTGGATCCCGCTCGCCGGGGCCTCGGTGAACACCGGGCCCTTGTTCGTGACGACGAACTGCTGGGCTCCGGAGAACGCCGGGTAGAGGTTCGGCACGACCCGCACCAGCCAGTGGCCCTCGGCGCCGTAGGTCTCGAGGGCGGGCGGGGTCGAGCCCTCGTGTCCCGGGCAGAAGGGGCACTCCGCTCGTTGGCCAGGCGGGTGGGTGGCGCGGGGGCGGAAAAGCCCCGGACTCGGGTTCCTGCTCGTCGAGACGACGACCCAACGACCGGAGAGCGGATCGAGGCGAAGTTGGTTCACGGCGCCACTTGGCGCCGAATATCTGATTGCACCATTCCTAATGAGGCTAGTCAGCCAGCCGTCCGATTCGAATCATCACCATGAACGGTCCCGCCTACGACGCGATCGAAGTCCTCCACGTCGCGTCCGCCGTCGTCGCCTTCGGGTCACTCGCCGCGACCGGGTGGTATGCGTCAGCGGCGCGCCAGCGTGCCGAGCCGATGTCGGGCGCGTCGACTCGCCGATATTTTCGTCCGGGACGGAATTGGGCGGAGCGCGCCCTGTTCCTCGTGCCGGTCTTTGGCGGAATCTTGGTCGGGATGGGTGGCGCTTCGATCGCCGATCGCGCGTGGCCGTGGATCGGGCTCGGAATCTGGCTCATTGCCGCAGCCGCGGCCTCGGGGGGCATCTTCCCAGCGGAAAGGGTGCTCCAAGCAGGCATTTTGGCGCACGCCGACCTCGCGACCCTCCGTGTGGCGGCGAGACGTTGCGAGAGGTGGTCGGCCGTGACCTCGGTGCTCTTCGTCGCGGCGCTCGTCGTCATGATCTGGCAGCCGGGCTGATTGATGCGGCCAAAGCTGGTTCCGCGCACCCGGTACCGTGGATTGAGTGCCCCCGAGCTCTTCACGCGCTAGTAGGGCGCGCCCGGCGCCCCGTCGGTCCACCCGCCTGGTGCTCGTCGTCGTGATTCTCGCCGGACTCGTCGCGATAGGGGCCTTCGCGGCATCCGCGGCAGCGCGCAGTCCGGACGCGAAGAAGGATCGTTCCCTCCACCGCCGCTACTACGTCGGTGAGGTGACGTGTCGATTCATCGATCGGACGCGTCCTTCGGTGAATCAGGCGACGGGCCAGAAGCTTCCGTATCGCCTGGTCTCCGCGGAGATCCGCTACCCGACCTACTCGGTCGACGGTGGGGCCGGCGCACCGGCGTCGACGAAACCGTTCCCGGTGATCGTCTTCGCGCAGGGGTTCTCCGCGATGCCCGATTGGTACGCGCCCTTGCTCGACGAGTGGGTGCGGGCCGGCTTCGTCGTCGTCGCGCCGATCTTCCCGGAGACGAACGCCATCGCGGTGCGCGCGAGCAAGAACCCTGAAGCCTCTGAGAACGACGACGTGAGTCAGCCCGGTGACATTGTGTTCGTCGTCCACTCGGTGATCGAAGACTCCCGCGTCCAGTCCCCGGTGTGCCCCAAGATGCGGGGACTGATCGACGCCACGCGCATCGGCCTGGCGGGCCAATCCGACGGTGGGGACACCGTCGCGATGGCCGCCTACGACAGTCGCTACGACGCGCACCCGGGGATCTCGTACCACGCGGTCGCGGTGTTGTCGGGCTCCGAATGGAACTATCCGTCGAACGCGCCGGATCCGTACGCGAATCATCCGAGCGCTCCGCCGATGCTCGTCGTGCAGAGCGCGACGGACGCCTGCAACCCACCGCAGGCGGCGACGAAGCTCTACAACGACGACGCGAACCCCGACAAGTGGTTCCTCGAGATCTTCAACGCGCAACACCTCGCGCCCTACGACGGCCGCGATGCCTCCGCCTTTTCGATCGTTGCCCAGACGACGACGAGGTTCTTCCAGATCGAGGTGGCGGGCGGTGCCATCGGCGCGAAACTGACGAAGATCGGCAATTCGGAACCGCAGACCGCCCGCGTCACGACAGGGCCCTCGGCTCCGGCGATCACGCCGGTGACGCCATCGACACCGGCGTGTTATGTCGGGCTCGAGGGATTGGAGCCATGATGCCGCAAAGCTCGCCAGAGGCCGCGAGGTCGAGTTACCTCGATAACGCGGCGACGACGCCGCTCCGGCCCGCCGCGCTCGAGGCGATGTTGCCGTATCTGCAGCAGCACTACGGCAATCCATCCGGCATCTACCGCTCAGGACGCGTCGCTCGCCGGGCGATCGACGACGCCCGAGATGAGATCGCCGAGTTTTGCGGGTGCGAGGCGGGCGAAGTCGTCTTCACCTCCGGGGGCACCGAAGCGGACAACCTCGCGATACAAGGTGTGGCGAGCCGCGGCGTCGGCTCGGTCGTCTGTTCGGCGATCGAGCACCACGCGGTGTTGAACCCAGCTCGGCGGACGGGCGCCCGACTCGTGCGCGCGGGCGACGAAGGCGCGATCGACCTGCAGTCGCTCGAAGAAGCGCTTGACGAGTCGGTCGCACTCGTGAGTGTGATGGCGGTGAACAACGAGCTCGGCACGGTCCAGCCGATTCAAGAAGTCGTCGCGATCGTGCGTCGACTCGCTCCGAACGCGCTCGTCCACTCCGACGCCGTTCAGGCTGCGCCGTGGGCCGATCTCAAGGGCCTGTGTGGAGGATGCGACCTCATCTCGATCTCGGCGCACAAGATCGGTGGGCCGAAGGGCACGGGCGCGCTCGTCGTGCGCCAGCGAGCGAGGGGGAAGCTCCTGCCGATCGTCGTCGGAGGTGGCCAAGAGCGATCGTTGCGCCCTGGCACCGAGAACGTTGCCGGGATCGTCGGGATGGCGGCGGCGGCGAAAGAGACCGCCCGCGATCGCGAAAAGCGTGCTCAGCGGGTGCGCGCGCTTCGCGACCGGTTCCTCAGCGGGATCACCGTTTCGGCGGGTGCGAAGGAGAGCGTCTCGAAGGACACGACTGCGCCAGGCTTCGCCCACGTCCGATTCCCCGGGATCCTCGCCGAGGAGCTGCTGGTAATGCTCGACGAGCGCGGCGTTGCCGCCTCGGCCGGCTCGGCCTGTTCTTCGGGGGCGCTCGAGCCGAGTCACGTGCTCGTCTCCATCGGCTGGCCGACATCAAAGGCGCGCGAAGCCATCCGATTCAGCCTCGGACACACGACGAGCGACGAGGAGATCGACCACGCGCTTTTGGCGATCAACGACGCGACCTCGACGCTCGAAGCGCGCATGGCGGTTTCGAAGGTCTGAGCGATGCGCGTCCTCATTGCGATGTCCGGAGGAGTGGACTCCTCAGTCGCCGCTGGGCTCTTGGTCGACCAGGACCACGACGTCGTCGGAGCGACGATGAAGCTGTGGGGCGGCCCGAGTGACTCTGGGTGTTGCTCCGTGGCCGATGTCGACGACGCGCGGCGCGTCGCCGATCAGTTGGGCATCGACCACCGCGTCTTCAATTTCGGTGACGAGTTCTCGACGGGTGTCATCGAGCGCTACGTCGCCGAGCACGCGCTCGGACGTACCCCGAACCCGTGCGTTGACTGCAACACGCACTTGAAGTTCGGCGCGTTCGCCGAGCGGGCCTTCCGCCTCGGATTCGACGCGATCGCGACGGGTCATCACGCCCGAGTCAACCTCGTCGACGGCGTGCCGCACCTGCTTCGTGGCATCGACGCGCGAAAGGATCAGTCGTATGTCCTATCGACCCTGTCGGGCGAAAAGCTGAGCCGGGTGCTCCTGCCGATCGGGTCACTCACAAAAGCTCGTGTTCGCGAGATCGCGCGTACGAAGGGGTTACGAACCTTCGCCAAGCCCGAGAGCCAAGACGTCTGCTTCATCAGCTCACGAACGGACTCAGGGGCGCGTCGGCGCTTCATCTCGACGCGGATTCCGACCCACGAAGGCCGTGTCGTCGATGTCGCGACCGGGGCGGCGGTGGGCCGAGTCGCGGCGGTCGAGCTCGTCACCGTCGGCCAGCGCAAAGGCCTCGGAATCTCGGGCGGCGCGGTGAGGTACGCGGTCGGGATCGACATCGCATCGAGGACGGTCCACGTCGGGGGGCGCGACGAACTGCTCGTTGAAGAGGTCACGTTGGCGCCGCGCACCTGGATCGGCGCCCCGCTCGCTCCGGGTGTCGAGGTGTTCGCCCAGTCGAGCGCGCACGGACGCGCGCATCGCGCGCGTATCACGGCAACCGGCGTGGCGTTCGAACAACCAGCCAGGCGACCGGCGCCAGGACAGGTCGTCGCGTGTTACGTCGGCGACGAAGTCGTCGGGGCTGGGATCTCGACATGACACCGAAGGCGCGAGGTGACCGACCCGACGTCGAGGAACTCGCGCGCGTCCACGCCGAGGACGTCACCGATCCCGCTACCCGCGCGGCGGAACTCGGGCGCCTGATCCGATACCACCGCGAGCGGTACTTCCAAGACGACGCGCCTGAGATCGCGGACGCGGAGTATGACGCGCTTGTCGTGGAGCTCCTGAAGATCGAAGAGGCGCACCCTGAGCTGCGAGAGGGTTCGCCACTCCAAGAAGTCGGCGCTGCGCCATCGGAACTGTTCGCGCCCGTGCGGCATCGCGTGCCGATGATGAGCATCGACAACGTCTTCTCGCTCGAGGAGCTGAGGCGCTGGGGAGAGCGCGTGGAGCGCTTGCTCAACGCGGCCGGGGTGTCAACGCGATCGGGAGAAGTGGAGGTGGTGTGCGAGCCCAAGATCGACGGGCTCGCGATCTCTCTCAGGTACGAGCGCGGCGTCCTCGTGCAGGCGGCAACACGCGGAGACGGATTGATCGGGGAGGACGTCACGGCGAACGTCCGCACGATCAAGGTGATCCCGCACCGACTCGCTCTGAGAGGCGGCGACGTCCCGCAAGTCTTCGAAGTCCGCGGCGAGGTGTACATCCCGGTCTCGGCCTTCGAGGAGCTGAATCGGCGTCAGGTCGAAGCAGGGCTGCGCCCGTTCGCCAACCCGCGCAACAGCGCGGCCGGTTCGCTGCGACAGAAAGATCCCTCCATCACGGCGTCGCGACCGCTTTCGTTCTGGGCCTACCAGGTGGGAGAGGTCGACGGGGGCGCGTCCGGCCCGCAGGGCTCCGAGCTTTCGACGCACTCTGCGGCGCTCGATCTAGTGCGACGCGCCGGACTCCCCGTGAATGGTGAGAATCGCGTCGTCGAGGCGCTGCAGGACGTCTACGAGTTCGCGAACCACTGGAAAGAGCACCGCCATGACCTCGATTACGAGATCGACGGAACCGTGGCGAAGGTGAACAGCCTCGAGTTGCAACGCGCGCTCGGCTCGACGAGCCACGCCCCGCGATGGGTCGTCGCGTTCAAGTTCCCGCCAGAAGAACGCACCACGCTTCTCGAAGACATCTCGGTTTCCGTCGGACGGACCGGTCGCGCGACGCCCTACGCGAAGCTCACGCCGGTCGTCGTCTCAGGGTCGACAGTCACCTACGCGACCTTGCACAACGAGGATCAGGTCCGCCTGAAAGACGTCCGACCCGGAGACACCGTTGTCGTCCGCAAAGCCGGCGACGTGATCCCAGAGATCGTCGGACCCGTGCCTTCGTTGCGCCCCAAGTCGTCCCGGCCGTGGAAATTCCCCAGACGCTGCCCGAGTTGCAACGAGCCCCTCGTGCGCCTCGAAGGGGAGGCGGACACTTACTGCGTGAACGCTGAGTGTCCGGCCCAGCGCGTCGAGCGGATCAAGCACTTCGCCTCGCGGGGCGCGATGGACATCGAAGGTCTCGGAGAAAAGCGCGTGATCCAGCTCGTCGACGAACAGCTGTTGCACGACGTCGCGGACGTCTACTCCCTCGAGGCGGGCCGGCTCGCGCAGCTCGAAGGATTCGCCGACCTGTCGGCGAAGAACCTCATCGACGCGATCGAGTCGTCGAAGACGCGGGGGCTGCAGCGCGTGCTCGTCGGGCTGTCGATCCGTCACGTCGGCGGAACGGTCGCCCAGGCGCTCTCGCGGGCGTTCCCCGACATCGACCAGATAGAAAAGGCGAACGTGCCGGAGCTCGCGGCCGTTGACGGGGTCGGCGAGGTGATCGCGGAGAGCGTGAACGCCTTCTTTCGAATCGACACCAACCTCGCGGTGATCGAGAAGCTGCGCCGCGCGGGCGTCGACTTATCCTCCGACTCGTACGGCCAAGGTGGCGCGCCCGACGCAAACCGTGTGCTTTTGGGCAAGTCAATCGTCGTTACCGGAACGCTCACCGGGTTCACCCGAGAGGAGGCAGAGGCCGCGATCACGGACCGCGGCGGCAAGTCCCCTGGATCGGTGTCGAAGCGCACGTTCGCCGTCGTCGTGGGCTCAGAGCCCGGCGTGGCGAAGAGGTCGAAGGCCGAAGAACTCGGGATCCCGGTGCTGGATGAGCAACGATTCGTTCGTCTGTTGGAGACCGGCGAGCTGTAGTCGACGACGTCTGATCGAAGACCGAACGTGGCCGCACGAATCCGCCCTAGTGCCCGGAAAGACATCGCCTTTTGTCTTACCCGAGACTCGACTCGCCTCCCAAGAACACCGCGGTGTCACGCGGTGATCGAGCGGATCTCGTTCGCGAGGTCGGCCTGAGATGCCGACGGGGGTTGTTGTTGGAATGAGAGCAGCTTCGTGACGTCGCCCTCCACACGGACGAGCCCCATCATGAACCCTTCGACTCCAGATTGCGCGTTGCCATCCACGAAGACCGATTTGGCTAGGTCATAGGGAAGCGTGACGGTGAGGTCTGGATCGCCGATGTGGCCCACCTCGACCTCGGCCACGCCCGCGGACGTGTCGACGTGGGCGTCGAAACTTTCGTTGGAAAAGGGGACGTTTTCGACGACGAGGTTCATCTTCAGCGCGACCGCGGGCGAATCGGCAACGGACTGGTAGCGCGTGTAGATCGCACGGGCCGCGTCCACCCACTCCGCGCTCAGAAAGTCGTGCTTCACCATCGCGTCGATTCCTCCTGTTGGACCCCGTGGACGGCCCCGGCGACAGTACCCGTCGTCCACTGACACATCGAGCGACAAGTAGGGGCGACTCTTTCCGTCTATACGATTCACCGGTGACCGCTTTGGGCTTCGATGCGAGCGAACCGTTCGCGGCGGACAACGGCGCGAACGGCGTGCTCGTGCTTCACGGGTATACCGGGACGCCCCGGTCGCTGCGCCCGCTCGCGAACGCGTTCAGCAGATCAGGGTTCTCCGTCGAGCTCCCCCTGTTGCCGGGGCACGGGACGAACGTCGAGGATCTCTTCGATCGTCGGTATGCCGACTGGATCGAGGTGGCGGAAGTGGCGTTCGCTCGGCTCTTGGCGCGAGGCGGACCCGTTGTCGTATGCGGGCTCTCGATGGGCGGGACGCTTGCGCTCGACCTTGCCCTCCACCACAGAGAGATTGCGGGCCTTGTCCTCATCAACCCGGCGGTCGCCCCTCCGGCCCCGAGTCTCTATTCCCTGTTGCAGTCCGCATTGGACGCCGGCACGGTGTCGATCCCCTCGATCGGTTCGGACATTGCGAAGCCCGGTGAGTCCGGGGGAGGCTACGGGGAGACGCCGATCGCGGCGATGATGTCGATCTTCGAGGCAACCGAAAGGATCGCGCCCCGCCTTTGCGACATCGCTTGCCCGGCGGTGCTGTTCTCGAGCCGGACCGACCACGTCGTTCCGACGCAATCTTCTGACCTGGTCGAGAGCGCGTACGGTGGACCGTTGGAGCGTGTGATCCTCGAGCGCAGCTACCACGTCGCGACGCTCGATTACGACGCGGAGCGGATCGAACGCGACGCCGTCGCGTTCGCACAAAAGGTGACCGGTGGCTGATTCCCGTCCAACGTTCAGTCGCGCGGACGTTGTCCACGTCGCTGACCTCGCGCGCCTCGCGCTGAGCGAAGCGGAGGTGGAGCGGTTCACTGCGCAGCTTGTTTCGATCCTCGACCACGTTGAGGCGGTGAGAGCGCTCGACACCTCTGACGTGAAACCGACAGCCCATCCGCTCGAGCTCTCGAACGTGGTGCGTCCAGATGAGGTCGCACCGACGCTCGATCGCGAAGAAGTGCTTGCGCAGGCACCGGCAACCGAGTCCGGCCGCTTCAAGGTCCCGCCGATCCTCGGAGAGGCGCCGTGAGCGCGGCGGAGGACCTCGTGTTCTCCCCGGCGACGTCGATCGCGAACGGCGTGCGCTCCGGAGACGTGAGCGCCCGGGCGATCACAGAAGCGACGTTGGCGCGCATTGGCAGGTTCGAGTCGGACCTTCACTGCTTCAACGTGGTCACGACCGAAACTGCGCTCGCGCAAGCGGACGAAGTCGATCGCGTCGTCGCGAGCGGGAACGACCCCGGGTCATTGGCCGGTGTTCCGGTCGCGCTGAAGGACAACATCTGCACCCGTGGCCTCCCGACGACGGCAGGTTCGCGCATCTTGGAGGGCTGGCTCCCGCCGTACGACGCGACGGTGACAACGCGTCTTCGCGCCGCGGGCGCAGTCCTCGTCGGGAAAACCAACCTCGACGAGTTCGCGATGGGATCGTCGACGGAGAACTCCGGCTTCGGCCCGACGCGCAACCCCTGGGATTTGGACCTCGTTCCCGGCGGCTCGTCCGGTGGGAGCGCGGCTGCGGTCGCGTCCGGTCTCGCCGCCATCGCGCTCGGGTCGGATACCGGAGGATCGATCCGCCAGCCGGCCGCGCTGTGCGGGGTCGTCGGCATGAAGCCGACCTACGGCGGGATCTCCCGTTACGGACTCATCGCCTTCGCGAGCTCGCTCGACCAGATAGGACCCCTCGCACGCACCGTCGAAGACGCCGCGGTGATGCTCGAGGCAGTCGGCGGTTACGACCCGAACGACTCCACGTCGCTCGAGCAGTCAGTTGGGGACTTGCGAAGTGCGCTCATGTTCGACGCCGCGGGTCTGCGTGTCGGAGTGATCGCCGACTTCCTTGCCGACGCGCAGCCCGAGTGCGCGGCTGCGGTGCGCGCCGCCGCCGACGCATTGTCGGAGTCCGGAGCGCACGTCGATGATGTCGCGATCCCCGAGTTGATGCTCGGTTTGCCCGCGTACTACCTCATTGCCCCGGCCGAAGCCTCTTCGAACCTCGCGCGCTACGACGGAGTCCGCTACGGGCTGCGCATCGATGCACCGGACTCCGCAGAGATGAACGCGAAGACTCGCGCCGTCGGTTTCGGTGCTGAGGTCAAACGGCGAGTCATGCTCGGCACCTACGTGCTGTCTGCCGGCTACTATGACGCGTATTACGCGCAGGCGCAACGCGCGCGCACCGTCGTCGCGCGCGCGTTCGCGAACGCGTATCGGTCATTTGACGTGCTGCTGGCACCGACTACTCCGTCGGTTGCGTTCGCGCTCGGCGCGAAGACGGACGACCCTGTTGCGATGTACCTCTCGGATCTGTTCACCATCCCTTCGAATCTGGCCGGGCACCCGGCGATCAGCGTGCCGTACTCGCTCGCGAACGGATTGCCGATCGGCGTGCAGGTCCTCGCCCCATCTCTTGGGGAGAACGTGATGATGCGGGTGGCCGCCGCGCTCGAACGCTCGGCGGACCCCTCCGCGCGCGGACCGATCGAGCCGAACTTGGCGGCATCTCGATGAGCGCCAACGGATCCTCGTGGGAGGCCGTTGTCGGTCTCGAAGTCCACGCCGAGCTGGCGACGCGATCGAAACTTTTTTGCGGCTGTCCGAACGCGTTCGGCGCCGAGCCGAACACGAACATCTGCCCGACCTGCCTTGGTCTTCCCGGGTCGCTTCCGGTCTTGAACGAGTACGCCGTCGAGCTGGCGATCCGGATCGGAGCGGCGGTCGGCTCGGAGATCCGCCCGTCGGTCTTCCACCGCAAGAACTACTTCTACCCAGATATGCCAAAGGACTACCAGATCAGCCAGTACGACGAGCCGATCAACGTCGGGGGCCGGATCGTGCTTTCTGACGGGAGTGTGGTCGGCATCGTGCGCGCGCACATCGAAGAGGACACCGGGAAGACGACGCACGTTGGGGGCACCGGTCGTATCCACACCGCGAGATACGCCCTCGTCGACTACAACCGGGCGGGCGTCCCCCTCGTCGAGATCGTCTCAGAGCCTGACATTCGAAGCGCTGACCAGGCGCGCGCCTACGTGACCGAGCTGCGGGCGATCCTCGTCTCGACCGGGGCTTCGGACGGGCGGATGGAGGAAGGTTCGCTGCGCGTCGATGCGAACGTCTCCGTTCGCAAAACCGGGGATGTCTCGTACGGCACGCGATGCGAGGTGAAGAACTTGAACTCCCTCCGGTCGCTTGCAAGAGCGATCGAGTACGAGACCGCACGCCAGATCGAGATCCTCGAAGCTGGTGGGACCGTCGTGCAAGAGACGCGCCACTTCAACGAGGACGACGGGACAACCTCGTCGCTGCGCTCTAAAGAAGAGGCTTTCGACTACCGCTATTTCGCCGAGCCGGACCTCGTCCCGCTCGCGCCGAGCGACGCGCTCGTCGACAAGGTCAAAGGTGAACTCGGCCCGCTCCCAGCCGCACGCCGGGAACGACTCGCCGCCCTCGTCGGAGCACGCGACGCGGCGGTCTTGTCAGATCAGCTTTCGACGGTCGTGGCCCTCGGGCTCGACGACCTCGTCGTGGATGCCATCGAGCTTGGGGCGGACGGAAGGCTTGCGCTCGCTCGCGCGGCGAACGAGGCCGCGGCGAAACCCGACGCGGCCCGACAGCTCGACACCCAGCGATTCACCGATTTGATCGGTCTCGAAAGCTCCGGCGCGTTGTCGGCGACGCAGGTGAAAACCGTCCTCTCGACGATGCTCGACGAAGGCGGCGACCCGAAGGAGATCGCGCGCCGTCTCGGCTTCGAGGCGCTCGACGCGTCGGAACTCGTCACCGTGATCGAAGAAGTCATCGCCGAAAACCCCGACGAGTGGGCGCGCTTTGTGGCTGGAGAGGACAAGGTCGAACAGTTCTTGACCGGCCAGGTGATGCGCCGCACGCGCGGACGGGCGAACGGCAAGGTGGTCGCGGAGTCGCTCGCGCGACGCCGCAGCTGATCCTTCATTGACGAGGTTCATCTCCGCCGACGAGGTCGATCGTTTAGCGATCGCCGAGCGCAAAGTCGCGATCATCGGCTACGGGAGCCAAGGTCACGCGCACGCGTTGAACCTTCGCGACGAAGGCATCGACCTGCGTGTCGGTCTTCGTCCGGGCTCGGCCTCCTGGCATAAGGCCGAACGGGAAGGACTGCGGGTCCTCGGCATCGAAGCGGCGTCCGACGAAGCCGACATCGTCGTCATGCTCGTTCCGGACACCGATCACAAGGAGGTCTTCGAACAGCAGGTCGCACCGCACCTTCACGACGGCGACGCGCTCGGATTCGCGCACGGGTTCGCGATCCGTTTCGGCACCGTCACGCCGGGAGACGGCATCGACGTGTTCCTTGTCGCGCCGGCAGGCCCCGGTCATCTGATGCGAAGGGCGTATCTCGACGGTGCCGGCCTCGCGGCGCTCGTCGCCATCGACCAAGACTCCACCGGGCGCGCCCGCGACCTCGCCGTCGCGTACGCCGACGCGATCGGGTCCTTTCGCGCGGTGGTCATCGAGACGACGTTCGCCGAGGAGACTGAAACCGACCTCTTCGGCGAACAGGCGGTGCTGTGCGGTGGTTTGGTCGAGTTGGCGCGGGCGGGTTTTTCGACACTCGTCGACGCCGGCTACCAGCCCGAGATCGCCTATCTCGAATGTGTCCACCAGCTGAAACTCATCGTTGACCTCATCTATGAACAGGGGATCGAGGGGATGCACTTTTCCATCTCGGACACGGCGGAGTTCGGAGCGTTGACGGCCGGACCGCGGGTGATCGCCGACGCGGTGCGCGAGGCGATGCGCGCAGTCCTCGACGACGTGCGTGCTGGGGCGTTCGCCGATCGCTGGATCGCCGACGTCCAAAATGGACGCGCGGAGCTCGAGTCATTGCGATCGGAGGCTCGTCGCGAGCCGATCGAAAAGGTCGGTGAGAATCTGCGTTCGAAGATGTCGTTCCTTCGTGCGAACGACTCGAGGTTTGACGAGGTCTCCGGGGGATAGCACCGCGCCCGGTGATGTGCGAGGCGACAACGACGACGAGCCAGGGGGGAAGCAGTGACCGCGATCGGGATCCTGGCACTTTGTGCTCTGTCGATTGTCGTCGGAAGCCTCGGCTACCTCCACCTCGCACCCACCGGGCTCTCGCCGGTCCGCAACGCGGTGAGCCAGTACGGCATCACCACGTACCGAGACGGTTATCGGGTCGCGACGCTCGCCTTCGGGGCGGCGGGCCTGTTCCTGGCGGTCGGCGTCGATCAGCGGCTCGGGGTCGTCGTCGCGGTGACCATCTTGTTATTGGTGTTCGCGCTCTCCCGGGCCGCGATCAGCTGGTACCCGATGGACGCGCCGGGCGCCGAGCGGACCGAGACCGGCCGTCTGCACGGACTCCTCGCAGTAGTCGCGTTTGGGGGAATATCCCTCGCCGCGCTCTACCTCGGTCGGGTGCTCGCTCGGCGCCGTGAGTGGCACGCCCTCTCGGGGGTGTCGTCGGTACTTGGATGGTTGATGGTGGCGACGCTCCTCGCGATGGCTCTAGCTCGGTCCTCTCCCGCGGTTCGCGACCGTTTCGGTTTGATCGAACGCGCGTGTTACGCGTTCGCGATCGCCTGGAGCGTGATCTTCGCGACGGCTTGCGCTTTGAACGTTCGATGAGCCTCTCGGCGCTTTAGAGACGCTCGACGATCCAGTCGATGCACGCGGTGAGCGCCTCGACATCGGACGGCTCGATTGACGGAAAGGTCGCGATCCGTAACTGATTCCTTCCGAGCTTGCGGTACGACTCGGTGTCGACGATGCCGTTCTCGCGCAGGACCGCGGCGATCTCGTTGGCGTCCACGCCGTCGTCGAAGTCGATCGTCGCGACGACCGGGCTGCGCTCGTCGGGGACCGAGACGAAGGGCGTCGCGAACGACGACTTCTCGGCCCACTCGTACAGGATCGAGGACGAACGCTCGCAGCGGGCCGCCGACCACTCGAGTCCGCCGTTGGCGTTGATCCAGTCGATCTGGTTCGAAAGCAGGAACAAGGTCGCGAGCGCCGGCGTGTTCGTCGTCTGGCTGAGCCTCGAGTTCTCGAGCGCTGTCACAAAATCGAGAAACGCCGGAGCCCATCGCCCCGCGGATTTGAGACGCTGTGCGCGATCGATCGCCTGGGGAGAGACGATGGCGACGAATAGACCTCCGTCTGATCCGAAGCACTTCTGCGGCGCGAAGTAGTAGGCATCGCTCTCGGAGAGGTCGACGCGCATGCCGCCGGCGGCAGAGGTCGCGTCGACGAGCACGAGCCCGTCCGCAGCCGATCCGTTTGTCCCTCGCGGCCGAACGACGGGCGCCGCGACCGCAGTCGAGGTTTCGTTGTGAGTCAGCGAGTAGGTGTCGATCGCCGTGTCGGCTACCGGCTCGGGGTGGGTGCCGAGTTCAGAGGCGATCGCTCGCGGCTCGGCGAGGTGGGGCGCGCGGGCGACGTAGTCGAAGAAGCGCTCGGAGAACTCACCGAAACAGAGGTGTTGGCTCCGCTTCTCGATGAGGCAGAAGATTGCGATGTCCCAGAACGCCGACGAACCGCCGTTGCCGATCACGATCTCGTAACCCTCCGGCGGCTGGAACATCTCGACCAGGCCGGCACGGACGTTTGCCACGACGTCTTTCACCGCCGGTCGCCGGTGGGAGGTTCCGAGCAGGTGCGGGGCGGCGGCGACTAGCGCGTCGACGGCCTCCAGGCGCACTTTCGATGGCCCGGACCCGAAGCGGCCGTCGCTCGGCAAGATGGACTTCGGGATCTCAACGGTGGTCAACACAGCTCCTTTTTGGCGGATCCCATCGACCATAGAGGGACCGAGCGTGCGGCCTTTGTGTGGGAGCATTGCTGGGTGACGGCCCAGCAACAGTCGGCGGCCGGCACGGCGCAGCGCATCGGAACCTCAGGGATCTCGCTGCGCGCCCGCCGTGTCACGCCCTCGGCGACCTTGGTGATTGACGCGAAGGCGAAAGCCCTGCGTGATGCGGGAATCGACGTCATCAACTTCGGAGCGGGAGAACCCGATTTCCCGACTCCGACCGAGATCGTCGAGGCCGCGGTCGCGGCGTGCCGCGACCCCCGCTCTCACCGCTATTCGCCGACTCCGGGACTGCCCGAGCTCAGAGCGGAGATCGCCGCGCGCACGTCGCGCGAGACGGGCGTCGACGTCGCGGCCGACCAAGTCCTCGTCTCGAACGGCGCGAAGCACGCGATCGCAAACGCCTTCACCGCCTTGTTGGACCCCGGTGACGAAGTGCTGGTCGCGGCGCCGTACTGGACGACGTATCCGGAGTCGATCGCCCTCGCAGAAGGGGTCCCGGTCGTCGTTCCGACCGACGAGTCGACCGGGTTCCGGATCGGTGCGGGAGAACTCGAGCGGCACGCAAGCGAGCGCACCAAGGCGCTGCTTTTCGTTTCGCCTTCGAATCCGACGGGCGCCGTCTATTCACGAGACGAAATGGAGCAAATCGGCGAGCTAGCTCGTGATCGCGGGTGGTGGGTCGTCGCGGATGAGATCTACGAGCACCTCGTCTACGGCGACGCGCGCCACTATTCGATGCCGGCGATCGTTCCCGATATCGCGGAGCGCGCGATCGTCGTGAGCGGAGTCTCGAAGACGTTCGCGATGACCGGGTGGCGAGTGGGATGGATGATCGGTCCGCGCGACGTCATCACCGCCGCGGCGAACATCCAGTCTCACGAGACCTCGAACGTGGACAACGTCGCGCAGTTTGCCGCGCTCGCCGCGTTGAGATCTGATCCGTCGATCGCGGCCGAGATGCGCGCGACATTCGATCGACGAAGGATCCGCGCGCACGAAATGCTGAACGCGATCCCAGCGGTGACAAGCGTGCTGACCGAAGGCGCGTTCTACGCATTCCCGTCGCTTTCGGGAGTGCTCGGGCGCAGCTTCGGTGGCCGGCGTGCGCACTCCGCGGTCGAGCTCGCAGAAGTCGCGCTCGACGAGGTGCAAGTCGCTTTCGTGCCGGGCGAGGCGTTCGGAGCCCCCGGTTACGCTCGGTTCTCCTATGCGCTCGCCAACGACGAGCTCGAAGAAGGACTGACGCGCATTCGGAAACTCGTCGAATCCTCGACCGAGTAGAGCGGCGAGCCCGCGTGGGGCGACGCCAAGACCACGAAAGAAGAAAATGGCGAGGATTCTCGTCACCGAGGAGTTGAGCTCTCGGGGAATCGAGGCGATGTCGGCGGCGGGCCACGTCGTCGACGTGCGTCTTGACCTCTCGCACGACGACCTGGTGGGCGTACTCCCCGGTGCATCGGCCCTGATCGTCCGCTCGGCGACGAAAGTCGACGACGAGGTGCTCGAGGCGGGACGGGACCTCGTCGTCGTCGGGCGCGCGGGTGTCGGGCTCGACAACGTGGACGTCGCGGCGGCGACGAAGCGGGGCGTGATGGTCGTCAACGCGCCGGAGTCGAACATCGTCTCAGCCGCCGAACACGCGATGGCGCTTTTGCTCGCGCTCGCTCGCAACATCCCCCAGGCGCACGCGGCGCTCGTCGCTGGAAAATGGGAGCGTTCGCGCTTTGCCGGGGTAGAGCTTTACGGGAAGACGCTCGGTGTTGTCGGCCTCGGGCGGATCGGCGCTCTCGTTGCCGCGCGAGCGAAGTCCTTCGGTATGAACCTCCTAGCCTACGACCCGTATCTGGCGCCGGATCGTGCCAAGCGACTGGGCGTCGAGCTCACCTCGCTCGAGGATCTCGTCGGGCGTTCCGACTTCATCACGATCCACCTGCCGAAGACCCAAGAGACGCTTGGTCTGTTCAATAAAGACCTCCTGGCCCACGCGAAGCCAGGCCTGCGCATCGTCAACGCCGCGCGTGGCGGGATCATCGACGAGGACGCGCTTTCAGAGGCGATCCGTTCGGGAACCGTCGCCGGCGCGGCGATCGATGTGTTCGCCACCGAGCCAACGACGTCCTCGCCACTATTCGAACTCGAATCGGTAGTCGTCACTCCTCACCTCGGCGCGAGCACGAGCGAAGCCCAGGACAAGGCCGGCGAGCAGATCGCCGAGCAAGTTCTGCTCGCCCTGTCTGGCGATTTCGTTCCCTACGCGGTGAACATCGAGGCGAAAGCGGTGTCCGACACCGTGCGGCCGTACGTCACGATCGCCGAGTTCCTCGGGCACTTCCTTGCCGCGCTCGACGGCGGCCTTCCGACCCAACTCACGATCGAGTACCGAGGCGAGCTCGCCGGCGAAGAAGTTGGACTGCTCGGCCTCGCCGCGCTGAAGGGCGTGTTCCGCGCCGGGACCGAAGAGCCGGTGTCCTACGTGAACGCCCCGCGCCTGGCTGACGAGCGCGGGCTCGTCGTGCGCGAGATGCACACCGCATCCTCGCCGGATCGGGTGAACGTGATGCGTCTTTCCTCGGCAAAGCACGCCGTCGCCGGCGCGCTCGTTGCGGGCGCTGCCCGCATCGTCGAGGTCGACGAGCACGACGTCGAGATCCCGCCGGCCGACGTGATGATCGTCGTTCGCAACGACGACCGCCCGGGGGTGGTCGGTTCTGTCGGCACGATCCTCGGCGATGCCGGCGTGAGCATCGTCAACATGGCGGTAGGCCAGACGATCGGGGCAGGCACCGCGCTGATGGTGTTATCGACCGACCGCGTCGTCGAGGCTCCAACCCTCGCCGCGTTGCGCGGCGCACACGGGATCCTCGACGTCTACCAAGTCATTCTCGGCTGAAAATCGGTTGGCGCGCTAGGGCGCACAGGAGTTGATCAACCCGCGCGAGAGCGCGTCGCCGAGCGCTACCCACGCGTCGCCGCAGTAGGTCGGGCTCTTTCTCGTTTCGGTGGTCGCTTTCCTGCGGAGCGCCGCCGCGGTGTTCTGATCGCCCGCGGCCGAAGCGGTGGCAGAAACAGATATCAGCGCCACCGGCGTGGGGAAAAGCGAGAGCGGAAGCGAGCCAGCAGCCGACTGTTTGGAAAAGACGTGCTTCCACCACCCTCTAGCGATGCCGCGAGCGGTGCTGTCGCACGAACCCGCGAACCACAGAGGAAGGCGAACCGCGTTGTATCCGTAGACAGGTTCGAGAGAACGAGACTGGGGGACCGTCACGATACGGTCTCGACGCGCCTTAACGGTCGCGGCGCCGCCAAGCGAATTGTGAACGATCGGGACGTGTGCGCGATCCGTCTACGAGCGTGATCGCGCCGTTCGTTCGCTCTTCGAGACCCGTCGGCGCGCGTTTGTTAGGAGAACGTGATCGGTCAGTGCCGACGACTGTTACAGGACTTCGATGCGATCGGCAGATCGAGTCTGACCCGAAACCTGCCGATCACATACGGCGCTCATCCGTCTTCTGATTGGTCTCCGTCGCGCGCGCTCATCGCTCGGGGCGCGTTGACGCTCGACTCTTTACTCGGATTTGACGGCACAGGTGGCCACAACGCGTCGGTAGCGGCTGCGATCTCTCGATCACGACGCTCCGCACGTCGGCGCCAGAGAGTGGGTCCGAATCGCACGGCGGCCGTGGCCGCGCCGGCCAAAAGCCCGAGGAATAGCCCGCCGCGCAGCACCTTGCGCCCGGAACGGCGGAATTTCGGTCTCATCAGGTCCTCCTCCACTGATCCGCCGCCGCGAACCGAGCGCGACGACGCCCGCGAAACCCGACGTTAGCGGCGTGCACACCACCCGTGAGCAGGCACGCGCTGCAGCGCGTTCTTTCATACAAGTTCATCGCAAGCCGTAAGGTACGAAGAGCGGAAGGGGACGCACGATGGCGGGGGGACGCCGCAAAAAGAACGGCCAAGACCTGATCCTCGTGGTCGACAAGAACCCGCTCGGCATCGGCAGCCTCGTCGCTGCGCTCCCGCCGAGTGTCGAGGCTGTCGTCACGGGTTCGGTCGCGGAAGCGTTGCAAGTAGGAGACGGAGGGGAGTTCGACCTCGTCGTCGTCGGCGTCCCTTCCGAGGGACCCGAGCGGATGTTGGTGCTCGCGGACGTGCGCGTCGCGTTCCCGGGCGTACCCGTCCTTGCCCTCGCGGAAAACGACGACGAGACCGAACGACTCGCGATCCTGGCTTCGGGCGCGGTCGAATGTCGAAGCCGCAGACAGACCACTGCTCCTGAGTTCGCAAGCACGGTCGGTCGTCTCCTCGGCGCGGCGGATCCACGCGTGGAGATCGAGCGACGAGCAGCGCACGTCGAGCGCGTTCTCGACGCGGTCGGCGAGGGGATCATCGTCCAATCATCGACGGGTCGCGTCGTACTCGCGACCGAGCGCGCCCTCGAGATCCTCCAAATCCCACGATCAGAACTCATGGCGGCCGATCTCGCGCAAGCAGGGATCGAATTGCGCTCCGCCGCCGGGCGGGAGTTGACGCGCGCCGAATATCCAGACGCGATCGCGATGCGAAGTCGCGGACAAATGCCCCCGATGCTTTTGCAGATGCGTCGCCGTGACGGGGAACTGCGTTGGATCGAAGCGACAACGTCCCCATTGCACCGTACGGAAGAGGCGCGTCCCTACGCCGTCGTCACGTCGCTCCGCGATGTGACCGAGGCACAGGCCGCGCAGCAGGCGATGGTCGGTGTCGAGCGCCGAGAGCGGCTGCTGCTCGAGCATTCGGGAGACGGATATCTCCTCCTCGGACCCGACGGGTCGATCCTTGAGGCGAGCGACCTCGTCGATCGGATCTGGGACCGCGAAACTCTCGCCAGCCGTGCCCTTCGTGATCTCGCGGTCCCGGACGATCGGGATTCGCTCGCTCTCGTCGTCGACGACGTCATCGCGAACCGGGCGTCTCCGCTTCGCACCCAGGCACGGGTCATCGATCGTCATGGCGGTGTTCGCTGGGTCGAGCTGACGCTCACGAACAGACTCGACGAACCGACTCTTGTCGGTGTCGTCGTCAATGTACGAGATGTGACCGAGCGAAAGCGTGCCGAGGACGCAGCGATGCGGCTCTCGGCGGTGCTCGATTCTCTGGACGACGCGATCTACGCAGAGACCCTCGACGGCGTTATCACGAGCTGGAACGGTGCCGCGGAGCTGATGTTCGGATATTCCGCGTACGAGGCGGTCGGTTCGAGCGCGCTGATCATCACCCCCGCCGAGCGCCTCGAAGGAGCTCTCGAAGTGCGCGAGCGGATCATGCAACGAAAGCGCGTCGCGCTCGAGAAGACGCTTCGACGACGAAAGGACGGGCGTGACGTCGAAGTCACCCTCACTGTGTCGCCCTTGTTCGACGCTGAAGGGGTGCTGATCGGCTCGTCGACGGCCGCGCGCACAGAAGAGGTCGTTGCGCCGGCAGAACCGGTGCCGGCGGAGCCGGGCGATCGTCGCCTCGGGTTTGAATTCGCGACGATCGGGATGGCGACCCTCGACGCCTCCGGCCAATTCGTGCTGGCGAACCCGGCATTCTGCGAGATCCTTGGACGACCAGAACCCGAACTGTCCGGGCACCGACTCGAAGAGTTCTTGCACCCTGGCGATCTCGCCGCGACGGGGAGCGACGTCGCGGGAGTCGAAGATCCAGAGCGCTATCGCGGCGAAAGGAACTTCCTCCGTCCCGACGGTTCGATCGTCAACGCCGATGTCGAAATCACCGAGGTGCGCGCGGAAAACGGGGTGATGACGTACTTCTGTCAAATCCGCGATGTCACCGGCCAGCGTCGGAGCGAGGTCGAGCTCGAACACCACGCGCTTCACGACCCGCTCACCGGGCTGGCGAATCGGGCGATGCTCATCGCACGACTCGATCTCATCGCGGCGCGCAACCGGCGCGAGCGCACGATGAGCGGCATCATCGGTGTTGACCTCGATCGCTTTCAGCTCGTCAACGACGCCCTCGGCCACCCTGCCGGCGATAGGTTGCTTCGGGACGTCGCGGCGAGACTCGTGCGGGCGTGCGAACCGTCTGACCTCGTCGCACGGTCGGGCAGCGATGAGTTCATCGTCTTGCGAGACCTCGTGCGCGATCCTGCGAGCGTGGACGAGCTCGCCGGATCGCTGATGGAGGTCCTCTCCGAGCCGTTCATCGTCGACGAACGACCCGTGTACGTCACCGCGTCCTGTGGCGTTGCGGTCATCGACGGTCGCTACGCCGTGGACGACGCGATGCGCGCCGTCGATGGGGCGGTGCATCATGCGCGCGAGAGCGGCGGCGACCAAATCGCGCGATTCGACGACGCGATCGGTGAGGAGATGGCACGACGTTTCGACCTCGAACGCGAAATCCGTTTCGCCTTGGAGAAGAACGAATTGCGGGTCTTCTACCAGCCGATCCTCAAGGTCGCGACGGCGGAGCTCGTCGGCGTCGAGGCGCTCGTTCGCTGGGAACATCCGACCCGTGGTCTGCTCAGCCCAGACGAGTTCATCCCCGTCGCCGAGCGCAGCGGTCTCATCGCCTCGATCGGCGCGTTCGTCCTCGAAACCGCGCTTCGACAGGTCGTCGAGTGGCGCAAGACGCTGCCGAAATGCGAACGCTTGTGGGTGTCGGTGAACTTCTCGTCGCGCCAGCTGTTGCTTTCGAACCCCGTCTCGACGTGCCTGTGGGCGCTCGCAGCCGCTGGAGCGCCAGCCGACGCGTTGCGGATCGAGCTCACCGAGACCGCGGTGATGAAAGAGATCGACACGTCGATCCAGCGTCTTTCGGACCTGCGGGCGATCGGGATTCGCGTCGCGATCGACGACTTCGGAACGGGGCATTCCTCCCTCAGCTACTTGAGCAAGCTCCCTGTCGGTTCCTTGAAGGTCGACCACTCGTTCGTCGATGCAATGGGGACCGAAGGTTCCGAAGCGATCGTCGACACGATCGTCAGCCTCGCGAAGGCGCTTGACCTCGAGCTGTGTGTCGAGGGCGTGGAGAGCGTCGACCAGCGGGTCGCGCTCCACCGCCTCGGTTGTGAGTACGGGCAGGGCTACTTGTGGTCCGCGCCTGTCTCGGCTGAGGAATTCGAGGCGTGGGTGTCGAGGATCTTCTCGGCGCGCGCACTTTGAAGGCTGGACGCCGGACGGGCGCTCAGCTCACCGCGACGATCTCGACTTCGAGCGCGCCGTTCGGAGCTTCGTAGGAGACTTTGTCGCCTGCCGCGCGGCCGAGGAGGGCTTGACCGAGCGGAGAGCCGACCGAGATCACGGGAATGCCCTCGGGGCGCTCCTCGATCGAACCGACGAGATACTTCTCGACGTTGTCATCGCCGGCGTAGCGAATCCCGACCACCGAGCCGACGACGATTTCGCCCGACGACGAGGAGGGATCGACGATAACCGCGGACGCGAGCATCGCCTGCAGCTGCCGGATGCGCGACTCCATCTTTCCTTGAGCGTCTTTTGCCGCGTGGTAGTCGCCGTTCTCCGAGAGGTCTCCGAGCGCCCTCGCCGCTTCGATCTGGCGCGCGATTTCGACCCGACCGCGCGTCGTCAGGTCTTCGAGCTCCTCGACGAGGCGTTGATGCGCTTGAGGTGAAAGGTGCGTCTCGGTCACCCTGACAAAAATACCGAGGACGCGGGGTCCTTCGGACCGCATCTCGGTGTGCGCCAGCTGACGCATTAGCGTCGCGTTCGTCGCAACGGCGCGATGAGGAGGGATCGACGATGCCGCTTACCCCGACGGCGAAGATCTGGATGGACGGCGAACTCGTCAACTGGGAGGACGCGAAGGTCCACATCCTCACGCACTCGCTCCACTACGGCACGGGGGTGTTCGAAGGGATCCGGGCCTATCCGACGAGTTCGGGTCCGGCAGTCTTCCGGTTGCGCGAGCATCTCCAACGCCTCGACCGTTCGGCGCGCATGTTGATGCTCGACCTGCCTTATAGCGAAGACGTCCTCGCGACGGCGGTGAAAGACACCGTGCGCTCGAACGGCCTCGACGAGTGCTACATCCGCCCCCTCGTCTACCTCGGATACGGGGAGATGGGCATCAACACGCTAACGAGCGAAGTGCACGTCGCGATCGCCGTTTGGCCGTGGATGTCGTACCTCGGTGAGGCGGCACAAGAAACTGGAGCGCGCCTAAAGGTGAGCACGTGGGCGCGCCACGATCCACGTTCACTGCCGACCGCGGTGAAGGCGACGGGCATGTACATCAACGGCTCGCTCGCGAAAGCAGAAGTCGTGAAATCCGGATACGACGAAGCGGTGATGCTCACGACCGACGGGTACGTTTCCGAGTGCACGGGTGAGAACCTTTTCGTCGTGCGCGCCGGAAGACTCGCGACGCCTCCCGCAGCCACGTCGTCGGCGCTTGAGGGAATCACCCGAATTTCGGTGATGTCGATCGCTTCCGATCTGGGCTACGAGGTGCGCGAGCAGCCGATGCGGAGGACGGATCTTTATGTCGCCGACGAGGTGTTCATGTCGGGAACCGCGGCAGAGATCGTGCCTGTGAGTTCGGTCGACGACCGACTGATCGGTGATGGCCGGCCCGGACCCGTTTCGAAGGCGATTGCCGACACCTACCGCCAAGTCGTGCGGGGAGAAGTCGCGCAGTACAAGGACTGGCTCGAGCTCGTCGACTGAGAAGCCCGCGTCAAAAGAGCTTGTCAGCGCCGCTCTCTTGTATCCTGCGCGCGTGCGCCCAGACGCTGGCGAAGAACGGGTTCCTAAGAGATGACCCAGCCGCGTTTCGCGCCGATCCAGTACGAAGACGAGGTTCGACCCGGCTATCGCCTTTCGCCTCCGAAGCGCTGGCTCGCCAACCGGCCGGCCGATTTCACCGGTCAACCGACGCGTCTCGTGCCCGGCGGCGGTGTTCCCGGCCCGGATCAGGGTTACGCGCTCTTGCTCGCAGAGCGAATCGCCGATCGCCTCGTCCTCGCCAACGGCGAGCACCGAGAAGACGTGGTGATCGCCGGCGTCGCGATCGCACTTCGTCGGGCCGCGATCTTTGGTCGCGCGCCGGTGCTCGCGGACCTCGAAGTCTCGTTCGGATTGCTCGGGTATCTCTTCGACGCCCCTGCGGCGCTCGTCCGCGCCCGGCGCCGATTCGTCGACGGCGCGAGCCACGACGACTTCGGCGTTCGCGAACTCGTCGGTCGCGTCCCGGAATCGGTTCTGCGCGAACCGGCCGCGCTGTACGTGCAGCACCACGAGCGCTGGCGGGAGGTCGACGGCTTCGCCGTCGGCGCGTAACTCCGAACGCGCAAGGCTGAACCCGCGCACAGTGACGACGGTTTCGCGACTAGCGACTGGATCCTGGGATGACGGAGCCGGCACCGGGACGCGACGGACTTCGTGCCGGTGACCGGTAGCCTCGAACTTGCCGCCCACGGATTCAGCGAACTCTCAGAAACGCCCCAGGAAGCTCCGAACCTCGCCCGGAATACTCGGATCGTCAAGAGGTTCCCCTGCTCGAGCCGGAGCCTGAACGAGGACTGAGGCCATGGATCACGACGAGAACGAGACGCAACCGATGGAAAACGCGGCCGCATCATCTGCGGAGACACCGACGTCTCCGCCCGAATCGCACCCCGGTCAGTCCTCCGAGACACCGACCGGCGCCGGCCCAGGCGATAGCCCGTCGAATCTCCCACCGCCGCCCTCTCCGTGGTTCGCGGCGGGTGGCACGCCGCTTCCCCCCCCGCCGGGCAGCTGGTGGACGCCCGGACAGGTCCCCTCCGAGGAAGCGCCCCGCGGTTCTGGACGCAAGATCGCGGTACTCGTCGGGATCGTCGCCCTACTCGCGGGGGGCCTCGGCGCCGGGCTCGACGCCGCCGTCAACTCATCGTCGCACGCGCCGGGTCCCTCGGGGACCGTGGCGACGCTGCCGAGGTCGGACTCGGGCATCGTCCCGAGCTCGACGCGCGTCTCTGATGTCGCCTCCGCAGTCGACCCGGCCGTCGTCGACATCGACACCAGGGTGGCGAGCGCGGTCGGCAACGCCACAGAGGCCGCGGCGGGAACCGGCATGGTCATTTCCGCCTCCGGCCTCGTGCTCACAAATAACCACGTCGTCGAGTCCGCGACGAACATCAAGGTGACTATCCAAGGTCACGGCGGTTCCTACAAAGCCAAAGTGCTCGGCGTCGACCCGACTCAGGACGTCGCGCTGATCAAGATCGAAAATCCCCCCACGCACCTGTCGTACGTGAGCACGGGCAACTCGGGCAAGGTGTCGGTCGGAACGCCGGTCGTCGCGATAGGCAACGCGCTCGGTCTCGGTGGCAAGCCGTCGGTGTCGAGCGGCACGATTACCTCGACGAACCGCACGATCACCGCCGGCGACGAGCTCACCCCGTCTACCCCGGAGACCTTGCACCACCTGTTCGAGACCGACGCACCGATCCAGTCGGGTGACTCCGGCGGTCCGCTCGTCACCTTGCAAGGTCAGGTGATCGGGATGGACACCGCCGCGGCGTCCTCGGACTCGACGACCGGATCGCTTGGGTTCGCCATTCCGATCAACGAGGCGCTCCAGATCGCGAAGTCGATCGAACACCACCAGTCGAGCTCTCGCATCACGCTCGGGTTGACGGCTTTCCTCGGGGTCACCGAGCAGTCCGGCGGATCATCGGGTGGCGTCTTCGGTCAGCCGACGGGTTCGACATCGTCGTCGGGTGTGTTCATCTCCGACGTCATCACCGGGAGCCCTGCCGAAGCAGCGGGCCTCCAAGCTGGCGACTCGATCACCTCGATTGACGGCACGACGACGAACTCGATCCAGTCTCTGCAGAGCGCGATCCGTTCGCACAAGCCGGGCCAGTCGGTGACGTTGACGTACAAGAATCAAGCTGGTTCGTCGCACACCGCGACGGTGAAGCTCGCCGGCATCCCCCTGTAACCTGCCCGCCTCGCGCCGGGCGGGCCCGGCGCGAGGGTCGTTCTGCGGCTGCCTCTGTACGATCGCCTTCATATGGGCGCGATGAAGCCTGTCCACTTCAGCTGGCACGTGCTGCTCACGGACTGGAACGCGAGCGCCTTCCCGCTGTTCGCCGCGGTCGTGATCGCCGCGGTGGCCCTTTGGTACCTGCGGGCGGACTGGGTGCTCGCCGGCAAAGGACGGCGCTGGAGCGGAATGCGCACCGCCGCGTTCATGGCGGGACTCGTCATTGTCGAGGTTGCGCTGGGGTCGCCGATCTCAACGCTCACCGCCTCGTATTTCCAAGCGCACGTGCTGCAACACCTCCTGCTGATGGTGATCGCGCCACCGTTGCTCGCGCTCGGCGCGCCTTCGACGTTGTTGTTGCAGACCGCGGGCCGCACGACCAAGTCGTGGTGGTTGAAGATCCTGCACTCCCGGCCGTTCACCCTCGTGAGCCACCCAGTCAGCGTGTGGTTCTTGTACTTCGGGCTGATGTACGTGTTCTTCCTCACGCCGTTCATCGGTTTCGCGATGGCGCACATGGAAGTCATGGACGTCGTCAATTTGACATTCTTGTTCGGCGCAACGCTTTATTGGTGGCCCGTTGTCGGACTCGACCCGATACCGCGCTGGAAGATGGGCTACGGCGCGCGAATGGTCACCCTCGCGCTCGGCGTGCCGGTGGAGGCGTTCTTGGGGATCGCGCTCTTGAACGACTCGAAGCCGGCGGCCTCTATATACACCTTGTCGAGCACGCACGCTGGGGGAGGGCTGTTGTGGGTGCTGTCGGAGCTGTTCACCGTCGGCGCGCTCGTGCCGATCTTTTTCCAGTGGATGCGTTCCGAAGACCGCCAGGCGGCGCGAGACGACGCCCGTCTCGACGCCGAGGCCGAACGAGCCCGAGCTGCCGCCGGACAGAGCACGGTCTGAGCGTTCAGCGATGAGAGTCCAACGACGCCTCGCAGGATCGCGCGCGCCCGAAGCCGACGATGCTGGCGCAGACGAGTCCGATCGGGAAGGGTGAGGCGATGCGGATCGTGATCGTGGCCCCGCCGTGGCTGCCAGTTCCGCCGCCCGCGTACGGCGGGACGGAGACCGTCCTCGACTCCCTGGCGCGGGGATTGAAGGCCGCTGGCCACGACGTCTTGTTGTTCACCACCGGGGACAGCACGTGTGATGTCGAGCGGGGCTGGTTTTTCGAGCACTCCTTCGGCGTCGGGGTGGGCGGAGCAGCGCAGGAGATCCGCCACGTCGTGCACGCGTACGACGCGGCAAAAGACGCCGACGTCGTCCACGACCACACCTTGTGTGGCCCGCTGTACTGCGACCGCTTCCCGGACCTGCCGGTGCTCACGACGAACCACGGTCCTTTCGAGAGCGACCTCATCGACTTGTACCGGGTGACGTCGAAGCAGGTTCCGGTGATCGCAATCTCGTACCATCAGGCTTCGACGGCGCACGGCGTCGAGATCGCGGCCGTCATTCACCACGGTCTCGAGCCCGACCGCTTCCCGGTGCAATCCGGTGCGGGCGGATATGCGTTGTTCCTCGGCCGGCTCAATCCGACGAAGGGCGCGCACATCGCGGCGCGCGTCGCAAGGCGCGCCGGCATCCCGTTGCGAATCGCGGGAAAGCGGTCCGAGCCGATCGAGATCGAGTACTTCGAACAGACCCTGAAGCCTTTGCTCGGCCAAGACATCGACTACGTGGGCGAAGTCGACCACGACACGAAGGTCCAGCTCCTCGGGGGTGCAGCGATGCTGCTCAATCCGATCGAGTGGCCCGAGCCCTTCGGGATGGTGATGATCGAGGCGCTCGCGTGCGGGACGCCGGTCGTCACCACTCCGTACGGGGCGGCGCCGGAGATCGTCGACGACGGGGTCACCGGGTTCATCTGCGCCGAAGAGCCCGAGCTCGTCGATGCGGTCGGGCGCATCGGTGAGATCGACCGACAGGCCTGCCGGCGCGCAGTCGAGGAGCGGTTCTCTCTAAAGCGTGTCGTGGACCAGCACGTCGAGGTCTTCGAGCGCGCGGTGCGCGGCGAGATCGGGGCGAGGGCTATCCACCGATGGTGACGAGCTGGTCGGTCGGCACCCAGGTGGGACTCGGCGGAGTCTCCGCGGCGGGGGTGACCCTCGTCGAGGGGACGAGCTTCGTCATCTCCTCTCCGGGCGGGGACATCGTGCCCGGAGACGCGGAAGGTCTTTTCTTCCGGGACACCCGGTATCTGTCCGCGTGGCGCCTTTCGATCGATGACCGTCCGATCGAGCCCCTTTCGGTCGTCTCGAACGACCCGTTTTCCGCGACGTTCCTCGGACGCACCCAGCCCGAAGAAGGGCGTGCCGACAGCACGTTGTTTGTGATTCGCGACCGCTTCGTCGGTGACGGCATGCGCGAGGACATCGTGCTGCGGAATCTGGGCTCTGAAGCGACGGCGTGCACCTTGAGCGTCGCGTACGAAGCGGATTTCGAGCACCTTTTCGAGGTCAAGGAGAACCGGGTGTCACCGCACGGGGAAGCGGTGATGAGGATCGAAGACGGGCGGGTGTTCATCGATCACACCTGGCGTGAGCGCCGCCGCGGCCTTCGACTGCGATCCCCGCACGGCGCGACGTCGACCGGCAACGAGATCACGATGGACGTCGTCGTCCCGCCGCGAGGCGAGTGGCGCGGTTGTTTCGAAGTCGAACTCGAGATGGACGGCGAGCTTGCCCAGCTCCGCTACCGGTGCGGAGACCGCGTCGAGTTCTCGACGCCCGCGACCCGTCTTCGCAAATGGGAGCGGTCGACTCCGCGTGTCACGACGGACGACGAGGCAATCAACCGCGCACTTTCTCGGTCGATCCTCGACCTCGGAGCGCTGAGGATTTTCGATCCCGCGACACCGAACAACGTGGTCGTCGCGGCGGGCGCGCCGTGGTTCATGACGCTGTTCGGGCGGGACTCCATCATCACCTCGTGGATGACCCTGGTCGTCGACCCGTCGCTCGCGTTGTCGACGCTGCGCACCCTCGCTCGCTACCAAGGAAGGGACGCTGACCCACGCACCGAGGAGGAACCCGGTCGGATCCTGCACGAGATCCGGTCGGGATTGGGTGGGATCGGCGTCGAAGAGTCGATCTACTACGGCTCTATCGACGCAACACCCCTTTTCGTGATGTTGCTCGGCGAGCTGCACGACTTCGGCATCGACGCCGACGCGATCGACGAGCTGCTGCCTGCCGCCGATCGTGCGATCGAGTGGATCGAGAACTACGGCGATCGGGATGGCGACGGATTCGTCGAGTACCGCCGAGCGACGGATCGCGGACTCATCAACCAAGGATGGAAGGACTCCTACGACGGCATCAACTTCGCCGGCGGCCGCATCGCCGAGGCGCCGATCGCGCTGTGCGAGGTACAGGGATACGTTTACTCGGCGTACCGGGCGCGGGCGCGAATCGCCCGAGCGAGGGGTGACGAAGCGACTTCACAGCGCTGCGAGGCAAGCGCGATCGCCCTTCGGGAAGCATTCAACGAGCGTTTCTTCCTCGAGGATCGCGGATACCTCGCGATCGGACTCGACGCCGAGAAGCGTCCGATCGACGCCCTGTCGTCCAATATCGGACATTGCCTATGGACCGGCATCGTCGATGACGACAAGGCCGAACGTCTCGCGAAGCACATGTTGTCGTCCGAGATGTTCACCGGTTGGGGAATCCGAACCCTCGCGTCGAACATGGGCGCATACAACCCGGTCAGTTACCACAACGGATCGGTTTGGCCACACGACAACGCGATCGGCGCGGCAGGACTGATGCGCTACGGATTCGAGCAAGAGGCACAGACGATCGCGCTGGCGATGTTCGAGACTGCCGTGGCGTTCGAATCGCGTCTCCCAGAGCTGTTCTGCGGGTTCGGTCGAGACGAGTTCGCCGTTCCGGTCGGTTATCCGACGTCCTGCTCGCCACAGGCGTGGGCGGCTGCAACTCCGTTCAGCTTGTTGCGAACGTTGCTTTCGTTCGAACCGGACATGAACGAGCGACGTGTGTTCTTGAAACCCGCGATCCCGGAGTCCCTTGGCACGCTGCGCGTCGAACAAGTTCCGATCGGTGGGCAACGAGTGACGATCGAAGCGCACGACGACAGCGCCGAGGTGAGTGGGCTCGACGGCGATCTCGAGCTCGTGCTGTCGCGGCGGTCAACACACGAGCGCTAGCAGGCGCGGGCCGGAGGCCTCAGCGCGTCATCTCGTCGAGGTCGTCGTTCGTTCCGTGATCGGCCCACCCGCCGTGTGTCCGAACGAAAAGTGATTCTCGACGCGGCAACAGATCCCGAACCTGAACAGCGCGAAGCGACCTACGATCGCTCGGTGCTCGTTGTCTCCGGTGCGCCGCAACTCGACCACCACGAAACCGGCTACGGACATCCCGAACGCAAAGCTCGTGTACAAGCGGCGCTCGATGGCATCGCGTCGGCGCGACTGTGGGACGCGGTGGTCCCGATCGAACCACGACGGGCGAGCATCGAGGAGCTGTGCTTGGTGCATCCGCTCGGTTACGTCGAGGGGATCGAATCGATCTGCGCAGAGGGCGGCGGAGCACTCGATTCGGACACGATCGTGAGCGAAGGTTCCTTCGACACCGCGTGCTTCGCGACGGGCGCGTGCCTGGCCGTCGTCGACTCGCTCGCGTCCGGTCGCGGTCACGTCGGCTTCGCAGCCGCGCGACCTCCCGGCCATCACGCGGCCAAGCATCACGCGATGGGGTTCTGTCTGTTCAACAACGTCGCGATCGCGGCCGCGTATCTCGTCGAGCGAGGGGAGCGCGTCTGCGTCGTCGACTGGGACGTGCACCACGGGAACGGGACGCAGGAGATTTTTTGGGACGAGCCTCGTGTGCTGTATGTGTCGACGCACCAGTCGCCGTTGTACCCGGGCACCGGCTCGGCCGACGAGATCGGCGGGCCGGGCGCGCTCGGGCTTACCTTGAACGTCCCTTTGCCTGCGCACGCGACCGGCGACGTCTGCCGTCGAGCCTTCGACGAGATCATCTCCCCCGAGGTGGAAGCTTTCGAGCCCGACTGGGTGCTCGTTTCGGCCGGCTTTGACGCTCATCGGGCCGACCCGCTTGCGAACCTCGAGCTCACTTCGGGAGATTTCGCTGCGTTCGCGAAGGTCGTGGCCGAGTACACGCCCGCTCCGGGACGCCTCGCGTTCGTCCTCGAGGGCGGCTACGACCTCGAGGCGCTGCGGGTCTCGGTTGGGGCGACGCTCGCGGCCGCTCTCGGCGAACCGGTGCGCGCGGAAGCGCCGTCTTCTGGTGGGCCTGGTGCCGATGACCTCGCGCGGGTGACGAACGCGCGGCTGCGGGCCTTTGATGCCGCCGAGGCGGAGCACACCTGAGAGGGCGACGAACGCCCTTTCAAATCGGCCGAGGACTTATTGGTCCTGGATCAACCCGAGGACGTTGCCGTCAGGGTCGGTGAAAGCGGCCACCAGGCGGCCGCCACCGACGTCGCGCGCCGGCTCCTTCACCGTGGCACCGACAGCGGTCACCTCGGCGAGTTTCGCCTCGATGTCCGGCACGTGCCAGTAAGCCACCGGCGAGGTGATTCCTTGCGGTCCACCGCCCGGCAGCAACCCGATGTGCTGGCCCGCGGCCTCGAAACCGACGTAATAGTCCGAGTCCGCATCGGATCGCGGCGGCACGCCGAGCAGTGCCGTGTACATCGGTTTTGCCGTCGCCAGGTCGGACACGGGAACCAGCACGGTCTTGACTCCTTCAGTGGAAGATCCGCTCATGGGCACTCCTCACGTCGTGGGTCACATTGACCCGGTGTCTACGGTCAGGAACGTCGGCGAGGGCGGCCGCTTCGACGAGGCACGGACGCCGTCGTCGGCGGCTCACGCGTTGGCGGTTAGCCGCTCGAGTAGTTCGTCGACGCGCGCGAAGCCGCCCTTCGCGCCCTCCTCGACGCCGTAGTGCATCGTCGTGTCGCGCTCTTCGGTCGTGGCGAAGCGCATCGTCTGTGTCAGCTTCGTCCGGTCGCCGAGATCCTCGAACTCGAGCGTCTGCAAGTGATTCATGAAGGTCTGCACGAGGCGCTCCGGCGCTTCGACCTCGCGGTACTCGCCCTCGACGACGCCCATCGCGGTGCGGAAGCGGTACGTGCCTCCCGGGCGGAGGTCCATCTCCTCGACGACTGTTCCGTCGCCCCACCATTCGGGGATCAGCTTCGGATCCGTCCAGACGGAAAAGACGTGTGCGCGCGGTGCGTCGAAGACCCGCTCGACCCGGATCTCGAGCTCGTTCGGGGTGGTGACGGTGGTGGCGTTCATCGTTCTCCTTTCGTCCGTTCGACGACCTGCGCGAAGCGGTCGAGGCGCTGCAGCCAGGTGCTGATGCCCTCGAAGGCGTAGGGCACGAGCATGCACGTGCGGACACGGCCGACTTTTTCCGTCGTGACGAGCTCACCTTGCTCCAGCAGCCGGACGTGTTTCTTCATTCCGGTCAGCGACATGCCGAAGGGCTCGGCGAGCTCGCTGATCGTCGCGCTGCCGGCACCGAGCCGTTCGAGGACGGCGCGGCGCGTCGGGTCGGCGAGGGCTGAAAAGGCGCGGTCGACGGTCGTCGAATACTGAACCATTAGGTTCACTTTATAGTCCGTCCGCTGTGCGATGCAAGGGTCGAGTTGACACCCCGGCATTCTGGCTAGATAAGCCGAGATCGTGGCGAAGTTCCACGGCATGGCGACTTATCAGTCCGTTTCCCGCTACCGGTCCTTCCAGGTCTACGAGACGACGCTGTTCGTCGCGTGCTGGCCCTGGCGCTCCGCGGGACTCAGCCTTTGGTGGATGCGACGACGAGTGACCTGACGAGGGCCAGGCGTCGCTCGCTCTCGCCACGAGCAGCCAAGCGCGCCACGTAGTACCTGACTGCTCGCACGATCCTCAGCGCCCGGGGCGAACTCGACGACTGACCCTTAGCCAACCCAGGATTACGCACCGGCCCCGGTAGATTCGACCTGGTCAAGCGGCCGGCTTGGCCAGGGGGTGATCGTGCGCACGCCGAGGTTGCGCCATGTCGGACCCGTCCTCGTCGCGGGAGCGCTGCTCGCTGCGTGCGGCAACGCTGCCGTGACGACATCGACCTCGGGGAACAGCGCCGGCGTGAGCCGGAACCGCATTGTCGTCGGCGCCCTCGCTTCTTTGACCGGACCCCTTCCGGCGGATTTCGCGCCAGCGATCGCCGGAGCCCAGGCGTATTTCGACACTGTGAATGCCAATGGCGGGGTGAACGGACGGAGGATCGATCTCGCGCACCGCCTGGACGACCAGTCGAATCCCTCCTCCGACGCCGGCGCCGCGCGCACCCTCGTCGATCAGGACCACGTTTTCGCGGTCGTGCCGGTCGCGACCCCGTCTTTCGCCGGCGGTCCGTTCCTTGCCTCCCACGATGTCCCGACGTTCGGGCTGGACGTCAATCCGAACTCCGATTGGGCAGGTTCGTCGATGTACGGCACCACCGGCTCGTACAACAACTACAAGGGGGCTCAGCTGCAAGCGGCCTACCTCGCCGAGCTACACCACGTGAAAAACGCCGCCGTCATCGCGTACAACATCGCCCAGTCGGTCCAAGGCTGTGATTCGGTGCTCATCGCCTTCAAGAAGTACGGCATCCACTTGGCGTTCAAGGATTTGTCGGTGCCGGTACCTGCTTTCAATTTGAACGCCGATGTCACGCGGATGAAGGCGCACCACACCGACATGGTCGTGTCCTGCCTCGACCTGACGGGAAACGTGCTACTCGCGCACACGATGGCCCAACAAGGTCTGACCGGCGTCACGCAGTTCTGGTACGACGGCTACGACGAATCCGCGCTCAAGCAATTCAGTTCCGTGATGCAAGGCGTGTACTTCTTCTTGTCGAACGTCCCGTTCGAGGTGACGAAGCTCGCGCCGGGCAAATACCCGGGCATGGACAACTTCGTCACGGCGATGGCCCGCTACGAGCCCCACGAGCAACCGAGCGAGGCCGCACTTTCTGGATGGCAGAGCGCGGATCTCTTCGTCACGGGGCTCAAAAGGCTCGGCCGAGACGTGACGCGTACGCGACTGATCGCCGCGTTGAACCGGATCCCGGATTACACCGCTAATGGCATCGATGCTCCGATCGACTGGCAGAGCGCGCACAGTCCGGCGCCGGGACCGACCAACTGCGGCGCGTTCGTCCAGGTCCGAGGGGAGCGATTCGTCCCCGTCTACGGAACGCCGCCGAGCGTCTTCAGCTGTCTGCCGGTTCCTGATCCGAAGCACGCCCCGCTCGTCCCGATAACGCCGTTGCCGAAAGGGGTCCCACCGCTCAAAGGATCGCTGGCGAGTGGCTGAGACGCGCCGCGCGCGGTCGTCGTGAGCCAGTTCCTCTCCTACGCGCTACCTGGAATCCCGTTCGGCTGCGCCTACGCGCTGATGGCGGTCGGGCTCGTTCTGACTTTCAAAGCGTCAGGCGTGTTCAACATCGCGTTCGGCGCCCAGGCGTACGTCGCGGCGTTGGTGTTCGACGTCGCGGTCGGGAACGGCTGGCCGCGCTGGGCCGCGTTCATCGTCGCCGTCATGCTGTTGAGTCCCGCGATCGGCATCGTGCTCGACCGGGCACTCTTTCGTTACACGCTCAGCGCGCCACCGCTTGTCAAGCTCGTTCCGTCGCTCGGGCTACTGATCGCGATCCCGAGCATCACCCAGATGATCTTCGGGATCTCCCAGCGGCTTGCGCCTCCCGCGCTCGCGCTCAATCCCAACGCGGTCGAATTCCGCGCCGCGGGCGTCGCTGTCACCGGCTCGGAGGTCTTGACGACGATCGTCACCGTCGGCGTCGTCATCGTGCTCGGCCTGTTGTTATCTGCGAGCTCGATCGGACTCGAGATGCGTGCTGTCGTCGAGAGCGCGCGGATGACCGAGCTCGATGGGATCCGCGCCGACAGGGTGAGCGCGTTTGCGTGGGTGCTCTCGAGCCTTCTCGCCGGGCTCGCCGGGGTGCTGCTCGCCCCGGACTTCGCGTCGCTCGAGCCGTCGAATTTCACCGCGTTGTTGGTGGCGGCGATCGCGGCCAGCGCGATCGGTGGCTTCGCGAGCCTGCCGCTCACGCTTATCGGCGGGCTCGTCCTCGGTATCGCGCAGGGAGTGATCGGTGGCTACCTTCCGGCTGGAACGGTGCTCGCCTCCGGATTGCGACCCTCGTTCCCGTTCCTCGTCCTCGCGGTGCTGCTTGTTGCCGGACGTCGATTCCGTCCTACAGGCGCCTTCTCCGACCCGCTGGCGGGAGTCGATCCACCCGCTCTTTCGTTGCGACCCCCTGGACGTATGGAGGAAGTCGCGCTCGGCTCTCGAGCCTTCGTCGCGTTCGCCGCAGCAGTGCTCTTCGTCGTGGCCGCCGTCGTGTTGCCCGGCAACTGGGAGTTCACGCTTACCCAAGGGATCGTGCTCGCGACGATCCTCTTGTCGATCACGCTCCTCACCGGACTGAGCGGCCAGATCTCGTTATGTCAGGCGGCTTTCGCCGCGATTGGCGCTTTCACCGCCGGACAGCTCGCGCTGCACTTCGGCACGGCGATTTTGATCGGCGCCCTTGCCGGCGGCGCCCTCGCCGCGGTCGTCGGCGCGCTGCTCGCGCTGCCAGGTCTGCGTCTCGGCGGCATCGCACTCGCGATGTTCACCTTGTCGTTCGCGCTGTTGGGCGACAACGTGCTGTTCCAGTACTCGTGGTCGGGTAATGGCGCCTCGGGGCTGTTGATCCCGCGCCCCGTCGTCGCCGGCGTGAACTTCTCGAGCAACACCTCGTTTTTGGTGCTCGCGGCGATCGTCCTCGTGATAGCGGCGCTGGCCGTCCGCTTGATCCAGCGTTCGACACTCGGCGGACAGCTCGTCGCGCTCAGATCAAGCGAGGTGGGAGCACAGTCGATCGGGATCGACGTGCGGGCTTTGCGCGTCGTCGCGTTCACGCTTTCCGCCGCCCTCGCGGGCATCGGCGGCGCGCTTTATGCATCTTTGGAACAAGGCATCTCGCCGAACGACTTCAACTACGAGTTCTCGCTCGTGTTCGTGGTCGTCGTCGCCACCGTCGGCGTGTACTCGGTGACCGGAGCGATCGTCGGAGGCCTCGCGTACGCCGTGATCAACCAGGCCGTCAGCTCGCTGCCGTCGCGTTACGACGCGATCATCGCAGTGGTCTTCGGGCTCGCGGCCTTGAGCTACGTCCGCCACCCTGAGGGAATCGTCGAATACGTACGACGGTGGATCCTCGATCGGGCCGAACAGTTCGCGCGCTTCCTGAACGGAATCGGCGGGGACAGAGCGGGGCTCGTCGCCGGCAGCGATGGAAGTGGACGCTGAGATGGCGTTGCTCGTAGCGGCCGGTGTATCGAAGCGCTTCGGTGGTATCACCGCGCTTTCGCCGATCACCATGCACATCGATCAAGGCGAGTTCGTCGGACTCGTCGGACAGAACGGCGCTGGCAAGACGACGCTGTTCAATTGCCTGCTTGGGATCGATCGGCCCGACTCGGGGACGATCACCTTTGCCAACAAGAGGATCGACGATCTCCCGACTTATCGGCGGGCGCGCCTCGGCATCGGCCGCACGTTTCAGCGGCTCGAGCTCTTCGCCGGGATGACCCCGCGCGAGCACTTCGTCCTCACTGCACGCGTGCGCGAGCAGCGGACGCCGTTTCGTGAGCGCCTCTCGTCGATCGGGCGACCGGTGGGATCCGAAAAGAGGATGGTCGACGAGCTGTTGGACCTCGTGGGTCTGACCTCCGAAGCCGACATGCCGGTCGAAGCGCTGAGCCTCGGCCACGGCCGGCTCGTCGAGCTCGGGCGGGCGCTGATCGGCGAACCTCGCCTGTTGATGCTCGACGAGCCGTCGTCGGGGCTCGATGCGGACGAGCGCGCCGAGATCGTCGAGATCCTGAGTCGCGTGCATGAAGAGAGGCACACCGCGGTCCTCCTCGTCGAGCACGACCTCGCGTTGGTGAGCTCGGTCGCCGGCCGTCTCCTCGTCTTGGACTCCGGTCACCTCATCGCGGACGGCGAAACGCATCAGGTTCTCGAAGACCCCGAGGTCAGGCGCGCCTATCTCGGCCGCGCCGAGAGCTCGGCGGTCGGTCCGCAACCCACGAGCGCCGGAACCGCACCGTCTCGACCCGCGCTCGAGCTTCGAAAGGTCTCCGCGGCGTATGGCCCGTATCGGGCGCTCTTCGACGTCTCGTTCTCGGTTCCCGAACACGGCGCGGTCGCGCTGATCGGACCGAACGGATCGGGGAAGTCGACAGTCGCGCGCGTCTGTTCAGGCCTCGTGCCCGTGAGTTCGGGCGCGGTCCGGCTTGTTTCGGCCGATGTCACTGGGTGGCCGGTTTGGAAGATCGCGCGCGCTGGCCTTGCACACGTTCCCGAAGGAAGGTCGGTGCTCGGTTCGCTCACGGTCGAAGAGAACCTTGAGCTCGCGTACCGTTTTGCGCTCGGCCGCCACGACTTCGCCGAGGCGATCGGGCGCGCCTACGAGGCCTACCCGCGCCTCGCGGAGAGAAGAGGCCAGCTTGCGGGAACGCTGTCCGGCGGCGAACAGCGGATGCTCGCTCTTGCCCGGGTGCTCTCGGTTCCGATGAAGTTGCTCATCGTCGACGAACTGTCGCTCGGTCTCGCGCCGAGCGCCGTCGACGAGGTATACGAAGCACTGTCGCGCGTGCGTGAACAAGGGACCACACTGCTGGTCATCGAACAGCACGTCGAGCGCGTCCTCGAGCTCGCAGAGCGCGCCATCGTTTTGTCCCACGGGACCGTGGTCTTCGATGGCCCCGCTTCCGAAGCCGCGTCCGCAGTCTCTGGGGTGTTCTCGGGGAACCAGGAATGAGGTTACAACTTCCCGAACGCGCCGATCACTTGATCGATGTGCTCGTCGGTAAGCCCCGCGCTCGCTTGGATGCGCAGTCGCGCTTTACCCACCGGTACGACGGGATAGGAGAATCCGACGACGAGCACTCCAAGTTCGAGCAGCTTCGCGCTCGCCCGCTCGACTTCGAGGGCATCGCCGAGGATGATCGGCACGATCGCGCTCGGACTGTCCTCGATCGCGTATCCAAGATTGCGCAGCCCATCGCGGATGCGAGCGGTGTTATTCCGGAGAACGCGCACCCGCTCGGGTTCGTCGTTCAGGATCTCAATCGCACGCCGTGCCGACCGTGCGACGGTTGCCGGCAAGGCGTTCGAGAACAGGCTCGGTCGGGCTCGCTGGACGAGAAGCTCGATGAGCTCAGCGCCTGCCGCGACGTAACCGCCAGCGGCACCGCCAAGTGCTTTGCCGAGAGTGCCGGTCGTGACGTCGACCAAGTTCGCGACCCCGTAGTGCTCCGCCGTGCCGTGTCCGGATTCTCCGAGCACTCCCACTCCGTGGGAGTCGTCGACCACGAGCAGCGCGTCGTAGGTCCGGCACAGCCCCAGGATCTCGGGCAATGAAGCGAGGTCGCCCTCCATCGAGAACACGCCGTCGGTCGCGACCCAGCGGACGCCCGAAGTCGACGCCGATTTGAGCGCGGCTTCCAATTCGGCGAGATCGTTGTGCGCGTAGATCTTGCGATCGACGTCTCGCGACTGGCGGATCGCGTCGATGATGCTGGCGTGATTGAGCGCGTCAGAGATCACCGTGTCACCCGGCGCCATGACGGTCGGAAAGAGGGCCTCGTTTGCGTTCCAGCAGCTCACGAAGGTGAGCGCGGCTTCCGACGATGACATATCCGCGATCGCGCGCTCGATCTCGCGATGCACGTCGAAGGTCCCACAGATGAACCGCACCGAAGCGGTCCCGGCTCCTCGCGTCCTCAGTCCATCGATCCCCGCTTCGACGACGCGCGGGTCACTTGCGAGTCCGAGGTAGTCGTTCGAGCACAAGACGATCACTTCGCGTCCGTCGATCGTCGCGACTGGCCCCATCGGGCTCGAGACGGTGTGTGTGTTCTTGTACTGACCCGTCTTGTGGAGATCCTCGATCACCGCGCCCGATCGCCGAGAGAACTCCTCCCGGGCACTCATCGGCCCCCTCCAATCTCGAAGATCACCTTCAATGCCTCGTGACCTGCCAAGAGTGCGAAGGCATCTTCGTACTTTTCGAGCGGCAGAACGTGGGTGATGAGGCGATTGGCATCGAAGTTGCCCGTCACCAAGAAGCGCTCGAGCGCGTACCACGTGGCGAAGATCAACCTGCCATTGATCCCGAGCACGCGCGCGGCCTTGAAGATCACGTCATTTGGGAGGTCGAGCGGAATGGCAGACGCGGGCAAACCGAGCAACGCGGCGGTGCCCCCCTTGGCGAGCGCGGCGAAACCTCCACGCAGCGCGTCCGGGTTCCCGCTCATCTCGATGAGCACCTCGGGCCCCGAGCCCAATGCTGCGTCCACGACTCGAGTGGACCAGTCGGAATGTCTCGAGTTCACCGTCACGTCGGCGCCAAACTCTTTCGCCAACGCGAGTCGGCCGTCGTCGATGTCGGTGGCGATGATGTGTGATGCGCCGAGATATCGCGAGATCGCGACGCTCGCGAGGCCGATCACCCCGGCGCCCGTGACGAGCACGTCCTTGCCGGAGACCTCCGCCGCCGAAACCGCGTGCATGGCGTTTCCGAGCGGGTCCAAGATCGCCGCGACGTGGTCGGAAATGCGGGAGTCGAGACGCCAGATGTTGCGCTCGGGCATCGCAAGGTAGGGAGCGAAGCAACCGTCCCTGTCGACACCGATGATGCTCAGGTTCTCGCAGATGTGTGTCCGCCCCGTTCGGCAGTATTCGCACCGTTGATCCCCGATGTGACCGTCGCCGCTCACTCGCTCGCCGACGGTCACCGACGTGACGGCGTCGCCGATGGCGGCGACTGTTCCCATGAACTCGTGGCCGACGATGATGCCGGGCGGGACCCGCGACGAGCTCCATTCGTCCCAGTCGTAGATGTGACGGTCGGTTCCGCAGATCCCGGCGTAGGCGACTTCGACGAACACGTCGTTAGGACCGATCGAAGGCACCTTCGCGTCGAAGTCGAGTTCGAGACCGGGCGCTGGGCGCGCCTTTCGTAGCGCGGTCATCGTCTGGTTTCCCATGCCGGGCCTCCGATCCTTCCTGCGGGGACGTGCCTACTCCGGTCGTCCCCACCCGAGCAAGCCATTCACGAACGCAGACGTCGAATCGGAGATCCGCCCGTCTGCTGATCCTCACGTGCACGCGGCCTTGCTTTCACAGGCTGCGTAAATGCCTCATCTGACGCCGTAATCCGCCCGGTCCACGCGGGCGCCCTTGTCTAGGCGCGCCCGGTGTGAGTACCGTCAACTCGCATCAGGATTCTGGGGATTCCTGGGATCGGACGAAGCGCGGGTGGTGAGTGCCTCAAACGCACGCGTGCCGTCTTCGAACTGCAGAAGCAGTCGAACATGGACACCGCGCTCCGTCGGACTGATGGTTGTGCCGCTGCAGGTGGCGCTGTTACCCGTGGTCGAGCTGTACCGGGCGTTCGGGTCGGTGACTGGCTTCAACCCGTACGGGACTATCGAGGGCGTGGTCATCTACCACGTCGCCTTCGGTCTTCCCTTCGGAATCTTTTTGATGCGCAACTTCTTTCTCGGCATCCCTAACGAGCTCGTCGAGACGGGTCGCATCGACGGCGCGGGGGAGTGGCTCTTGTTCCGGAGGTTGATCATCCCCTTGGGCATGCCCGCCATCGCCTCGCTCGCGATCCTCCAATTCATCTGGGTGTGGAACGACTTGTTGGTTGCACTCGGCTTCCTCGGCGGCTATCCGCACTATCCGCTTACGATCTATCTCTACGATCAAACGCGAACTTTGGCTGCGAACTACTGAGTGATCGCCACCGGAGCCATGGTCTCCATCGTCGTTCCGCTTATCGTCTTCTTCTCCTTCCAGCGTTACTTCGTGCGGGGAATCCTGGCAGGAGCGGTGAAGTGATGTGCATTAGGACAACGATGGGTCGCGGAGCACGGATCGAACCAACTGGTGAAGACAGAGGATTGGAGGAGCCGTAGCACAGGTCACGCTTCAAAAACTGAAGAAGGTCTACCCGAACGGTTTCGAGGCTTTGCACGGGCTTGACCTCCGCGTCGACGACGGCGAGTTCATGGTGCTCGTCGGGCCGTCGGGTTGTGGAAAGACGACCGCGATGCGGATGGTCGCAGGCCTCGAAGACATCACGTCCGGCACGCTGTTCTTCGGCGACCGGGTGATGAACGACACCTCGCCGAGGGACCGAGACGTCGCGATGGTGTTTCAGAACTACGCCCTTTATCCACACATGACCGTCTCAGAGAACATCGGCTTCGCCTTGCGACTGAAGAAGCTGCCGAAGCCCGAAATCGCGGCGCGCGTGAAAGAGACGGCGCACATCTTGGGTTTGACAGACTGGCTCGACCGCAAGCCCGGCCAGCTTTCGGGCGGCCAGCGCCAGCGCGTCGCGATGGGTCGAGCGATCATCCGAGAGCCTTCGGTCTTCTTGATGGACGAGCCACTCTCCAACCTCGACGCGAAGCTGCGGGTCCAGATGCGCGCCGAGGTGCTCCGGATCCAGCGCCGCATCGGTGTCGCGACGATGTACGTCACCCACGACCAGATCGAGGCGATGACGATGGGCGACCGGGTCGCGGTCTTGCGCGAGGGATCACTCCAGCAAGTCGCCGCGCCCCAAGTGCTCTATGACCACCCGGTCAACCTTTTCGTCGCGGCCTTCATCGGCTCCCCAGCGATGAACTTGTTCGAGGCGGCGCTTTCTGAGGACGCGTCGTCGATTCAGCTCGGAAGTCAGCGTCTCGACGTTCCGGACTCCGAGCGCCTCACCCGTCCGAAGCTGCGTGCCTATGGTGGCAAGCAGGTCGTCGTCGGCATCCGACCGGAACACCTGAGCCCGCTCGAAAGCGGACAGGACCGCGCGGCGATCGAAACCCGAGTTGACCTCGTCGAGGCTCTCGGGAGTGAGTTGTTGGTTCACTTTCAGATCGACGCTAAGCGGGTGAAACCAGAAGGCGTGGCTGACGACGAGGCGGCCGTGATCGAGGCGGGCGAGATCGAGGTACGCGGCGAAGGTGTGGCTCGCATCGATCCGCGCCTGAGGGTCAAAGCTGGCGATTCACTGAGACTGCTCGTCGATTTGAGCCGTTTGCAGTTCTTCGACGTCGACACCGGCGAGGCGATCTGGGAGTAGTTGAGCACCTCATTCGAGCCGTACCCTCGCGCCGCGCGCGGCGTGATTCCGCAACGACTACTCAGATGCTCGGTTCCATGAGCTCGATCCGGTTTCCAAAGGGATCGTTCACGTAGACGCGCTCGTAGCCCGGAATCGGCTCGTCCCCTTCTACCGCGAAACCCTCGCCGCGCAGGCGCTCGGTGAGTTCGTCGAGTCCCGAGACGAGAAAGGCCGGATGTGCTTTCTTCGCCGGATGAAACTCGTTCTCGACCCCGAGGTGTACCCTCACATTCCCGTTTTCGAACCAACAGCCGCCCCGTTCGGCGAGGTTCGGTGGTTTTGTGATCTCGGCGAATCCAAGAACCCTGATGTAGAAGTCGCGAGCGGCTGCCTCTTCACCGGGGGGCATTGCGAGCTGGACGTGGTCGACGGCGACGATCGTCACCTGGTCATGCTTTCACGCCGACGTCGGACAGCGCGCGCGGCCACGTGCTGCACGAACAGCGTTGGCGGGTCCGTGTCTCGAGGTCGATCAGGATTGGACGGTGACAAGTGCGCCGAGTTGGAGCAACCCGTACGTGCGTTCTGCCTCCGTCCATGGCAGTTCAACGCAGCCGAAGCTTTGTGGGTACCCGTACTGGCTTCGAGCGATGTAGTGCACTGCGTCTGACCCATTGAAGTACGCGACCCACGAAACAGGATCCGAATACGTGCCGCCGAAGGGACTCGTACCCGACATCACTTGGTTTTCGAACCGCAAGTACACGGCAAATGTGCCATCTTCGGTTGGCGAAGCGGAGATTCCGGTGTTGGCGAGGGACTCGAGGACGACGCGGCCGTCCTGATAAATCGTCAAGGTCTCTGGACGATTGTTGCCGACGTTCTTGTTCACGAGCGCGTAGGTGAATCCCGCAGAGTTGCGGTGCACGCTCGGCCGTCTCGAAACCCGGAGCAGAGTCGACCAGAACCCCGACGACATTCCGCTTTGCGGCGCGAGATTCTCGGCGCGGTCGAAGGAGACTAATGAGCTCTTGAAGATTTGCGACATCGATCCCGGTGACCACAGCGCTCGCAGCGCCTGAGGAGCATCGCCGAGGAAAACGAACCGTCCGTGCGGCGCGTCGTACACGGCCCGCTCGAACTCGGTCTCGGTCCGCACGATCGGACGGCGTTGGTGCCAAGTGACCGGCAGGTAGCCGAGTTCGGCGAGCAGCTGTTCGGCGCGGACGATCGACCCACCCTCGGTGGTGAACTTCACGGTGTCCGTCGCGTTGAGGCGAGCTCCGTCCACCCCGACGACCCCGGCCGCTCCTCCCGGGATCGACACCGTGATCTCGCTGTCGGGCGGGTACCCGCCGAGCGGGGTGAAAACGAGGAGTCGACCCTTCGCCGACCAGGAGCCCGCCACCTGGGGGTTGACCACCGGGATCGCCGAGTTCGCAAGCACCGGAGCGGAGAATCGGATCGTGATCGGTGATGTCCCGCCGACGTTTTTCGTCCCAAAAGACGGCGAGATCGAGACCACCCGGAGCTTTGCGGCGCGCGTCGAGGCGGAGGCGCTGGTCGCAGCACCCAGTGTTGCCGCGCAACTCATCGCGACGACCAGCACGATCGAACGGCGGGTCCAAGACGACCTGCGCGCCCAAGGCGCGCGCCCTTGTTGGCTCACGCCTCCACTTTGCCGAGGCGAGGACAGGAACCGTTCGATGTTGTTTAAACCCGAAGCGCTCGGAGCGTCATCGTCCAGGGTTACCGACCGATGGTCGCGAGCAGAGTCGACATATCCTCGGCGTGCTCTTCTTCGACCGCCAGGATCTCTTCCATCATCCGCCGGGAAGTGGGATCTGATTCACCGAGCCAGCGAATGATCTCCTGGTACGAGGAGACCGCGATCCTTTCGGCAATGAGATCCTCGCGGATCATGTCCTCAAGGCTCGTTCCCGGCACGTACTCCGAGTGGCTGCGCTCGACGAGCGTGGCGGGGTTCAAGTCCGGCTCCCCTTGGAGCTGCACGATCCGGGCGGCTACCTCGTCGGCGTGTCCCTGCTCCTCGTTCGCGTGCTCGAGGAACTCGTCGGCGACTGGAGTCGAGTTGATTCCCTGGGCCATGTAGTAGTGGCGCTTGTAGCGCAGCACGCAGACGAGCTCGGTCGCTAGGACCTGATTCAAGACGCTGATCACTCGCTCACGGTCCGCCCCGTACGACTCGGTGATCGGGCCCTGGTCGATGTGGGATCTCGCGTTCGCCCGCAGCGTTTCGATGTCACTGAGGAACTCGCTCATCGCCGTCTCCTTGTTCGAGTCGCCCGAATCTAGGTCGGAATCTGCACCGAGTACCTCGGGTTCGCGAGCCTCGGAGTTCGGTCGTCTGACGTCGAGTCTGTGAGCGTTCTCCGGCGGGGCCGTTCAGTTCTCGGGTGCGTGATTCTTGCGCGAGACGTGGCGCGACACCTATTCGGTCCGCAACAAGCGTGCGATCGGCGTGCGAGCGGCGACGCGACCGGGCACGAACGCGACGATATTGGCGAGGACGATCGCGCCGACCGCGACGAGGACGATCGGTACCACCGGGACCGTCGCTCGCGGGACGGCGTAGATCTCACGGGCGAACACCCTCCAAAGCGTTCGACCGGCGAGGATGCCGAGCGGCACGCCGACCGCCACGCCGAAGAAGGCGGCGATCGAGGCTTGCCAAGAAACAACCGCCCACAGTTGTCGCTTGACAAAACCGAGCGACTTCAAGAGCGCGAGATCTCGACTTCGCTTACGGACCGAAGCGACAAGTGTGAGTCCGAGCGCCAGTGCCGCTGCGATCGAAAGCCCTGCGGCGAGCGCGGCAGGCGTTGAACCAATCGTCTTGTAGTTCACGATCTCTGCCGGTTGCTGGACCGACAACGCCTGGAAAGTTCCGCCGCCTGATCTCGGGTCGGCTTGAACCGCCTTCGAGATCCGCGAGGCAATCTGTTCGATCGACGCCAGTGCCGCAGTTCGCGAAACGCCGTGCCGCACACGAATAACAACGATGGGGAGACCGTTCTGCAGCGGATCGGGGCTCGAGCTCGCGCGGCGGAGCGCCGGAGGAGCGATGTCCTCTTCGAGAAACACGCCGGAACCCATCGAGGGGTGCAGTGACTGCGTGTTGCCGATTGCCGGGAAGGTGGCTGTGCCAACGATGCGGACCCGAGTCGGCGGCACGTAGATCGGCGCGTCCTTTGGCGTGCCGTAACTCACGACGACCCAATCACCGACGCGCTTGTGGAGCTGCGCGAGGGTCGCGCCGCCGAGGACAACCTGGTGGACGCCTTTCAGGCCGTGCCCAGTGAGGATCGGGGGTGAGATCGGCGCGTGTGCGTTCGTGAGCAACGCCGGGACGGTGACGCCGTTCACTTGGGGGTTCGCGAAATCGAATGCCGTCCAGCTCGCGACGTATCGGTCAGCCGAGAGCAGTCGATTCGAGAGCGTCGTGGGCACTGCGCCTCCACCCAGCTCTTCGATCGCGTAGTTCCAGTTCCAGCCGTAGAGCGCAGGGTGCGAAACAAGAGTGCCGAGACCGCTGCCAAATGTGACCGTCGTGACGAGGACAACGACCGCGACCGCCGCACCGAGGAACGCGGAGGCGATCGGCACCGCGTCGCGGCCGCGCCCGCGAGCGAGAGCGAAACGCAACCCGACGACCGTTGCGGGAGGCAGGCCGGCTCGCGCCGCGCGCTCGACAATCCGCGACGAATCGATACCGGCCACAGCGCCGTCACGAACAACCTCACGACGCATCGAGACGTAGGTGTAGGTGGCGGCGAGCCCCACGAGGCATGCGATGATGATGCCGAATCCCGTCGCGATCACAGTCCAATCGAAGTCGACACCGGGAGATGGATCGACCTGTCGTACGGCAGCGATAGGCGCAATGGGGGTAAGGGCGAGTCCCACCGCCGCGGCGAGGAACGCACCGACGACGATTGCCGCGACGATGCCCGTCAGCGAATCTGCCGCGATCATCGTCGGGCTTGCGCCGCAAGCTCGCAGGATTTCGAGATCTCGTCGATTCGTTCGGACTCCGCGTCCGATCGCCTGGCCGGCAATCACGAGCGCGGCGAGACCGGCGATCGCTCCAAATGCCCCGAGCGCGATTGATTCCGGTTCCGTCGCGCGTTCGACCTGCGCTTCGACGACCGAAGTGACGTGGAAGTCGTAGGCGCTGCCTCTCGGGAGCAAATCGATGATTTCATGCTCTGCTGCAATGACGTCCTTCGCCCCGCGATCGAGGCGGAGGTCGTACCTGGTGAAACCCGCGGCGCGATGGGCGATCATGATCCGGGTAAGCGCCGGCGTATAGAACGCGAAGACCGGGTACTGATCGACCTCGTCGTGCACCACCGAGTCGTCGAAGGTCACGATCCCAACGAGGCGCATCTTGAAGATCGTGAACGGACGACTCTTGGGAACCCCGTTCCCCGTCGACGCGAACGCCTGAGCGAACGTGTACGGTGCGAACGAGATCTCCTGACCGACGTGCCATCCGAGCATTCGCGCCGCCTCGGGGGTTACGGCGAACTCGTCGACACGCGCCGGATTCGGTACGCGTCCCTGATCGGCGATGACTCGATCTTGGGTGAAGTATTCACCGCCCACACTTCCGACGGTGCTGATGACGTTGTTCTGGAACTCTGTCGGGAGATACGGTCGTCCGTTGCGACCGATGGGGGCCAGAAACATCTGCACTCCGCCACCGACGTGACGGACATGTGGTAAGTCGGCGATCTCGCGCGTGAAACTCCGCGAATAAAGGCACGCGGCAGCGGTCCTGCAGCCTCCGATATACGACAGAACCTGTAGGTGCGACGCGTTCGTTTTCGTTAGAGCGGCAGGGAAGGCCGACTGCGTGCGACGTGCCCCCACGATCGCGCCGATGGCAAGTCCGCCGATCAAGCCGACGATCAGCACGAGCGCGACATATTCACCGCGGCGACGACGCAACGTTGTGCGGAATCGGTACGAGGCAAAGCGCGCGAGTGAGCTACTCACGATCTCGCACTCGGTGCATTCTCCCGGAGCCCCCCGTCGTCCGAGCACCTATCGGTCGAGCCAGTGCCTAATAAAGCATCGACGTCGCGTGCCCGACTCGGCAAGGTTGCCAACCCATTGTCGCCGCCCGTGCCTGCACCACCTCTCGGTCTTCCGCCCCCCAACGAGCCGAGCGCGGCAATGCAGCCTCCTGGAATGGTCCCTGGTCCTGTTGCGTCGCGGCCGAGCGCGCTTGCTCGAAAGATCTAGATGCCGAAATCCGCGAGCACCGAGATTTTTCGGGTTAGACCCGGAGGGATCGTGCCCTCGTCTGCCTAGCCTTCACGGACAACTCGTCGGCGAAGCACCACCGCAGTCTTCATCGGATCTGTTGGCTCGGATTGAACTGACATGACTCACGAGACCGCGGCTGAGCGACCGGATTGAAGCGCGAACCAGATGAGCGGGATCTGCACCGGAAAGCGGATCCAGAGAAGCACCTGGGTCGTGACGTCGTGGCCCCGTTGGGCAGTGATGGCGTCTTGCAGATTGGCGGGCCAGATGACCACCAACAGCACCGCGGCGGCGATCCCCGCCCACCGGTCCCGACTCCACAGCCCCACCGCGCAGATGAGCTCGGCGACCCCGCTCACATAAACGAGCGCAGTCCGCAGAGGGAGGAAATGGGGGACGATTCCGGCGAAGAACGCCGGATCGGCGAGGTGGACGACTCCGCTCACCGAAAACGGAGCCGCGACTAACCAGGGAAGGTAGGAGCGGTACCGAGTGAGCCGTCGAACGCTGCTACCCGTTGCCGTCACCGGCACACCCTAGGTTCGGTGCCCCGAACGCCGGCACCGACAGGGAATCGACGGGGTCAGGGTCGCGCATCAAAGCGGTCGATTCACATTGCGGCGGCCACGCGAAGCCTCGCTCGATCGAGGTATGCATGGAAATGTTGCCCGCCCTCAGGCACCACAGCGCGCGCGTCGATCTCGGGAAGCCCGATGTGCTTCAAGTCGTGAAGCCGGTGCGGGGCAAGCTCGACTCCACAGACGCGCGACGTCGAACTCGACGGCCAGGACCTTTGCTCAGCTGCGCACCGGCGGGCGGAGCCACACGCGCTGGAATCCCCTTGTTGCTCAGTCGGCGCAGTGCGAGACTCGGGCGGGTCAGATGGGGGATCGAAGAATGCCCAAGTACCTGGTTCAGGCGTCGTATGTCGGTGATGGCGTGCAGGGGCTGCGCAAAGAGGGCGGCTCGGCGCGCCGAGCGGCTGTCGAAAAGGCGTGCGTCAGTGTCGGCGGCACCCTCGAATCTTTCTATTTTGCGTTCGGCGAGACCGATGTCGTGGCGATTATCGACGTGCCCGACAACATCACTGCCGCTGGCGTCGCCCTCGTGATAGCTGCGAGCGGCAAGGTCAACATCAAGACGACCGTTCTCCTGAGCCCGGAAGACGTTGACGCAGCTGTGAAGGTTGGCGGCGACTACCGTCCACCGGGAGTATGAGCATTTAATTCGTTGTAGCACGCGGTGGTCGTAAGAAGTGGTCTCGGAAGTGATGTCGCTTCGAAGACCGCGACTGAGCAACGCCCGAGTTAGCGCAGTTCATGCCGAGCCTCTCGGTAGGCGCAGTTGAGCGACAAACACCAGAGCGACCGCGTAAATGGCCAGCGCGCGGCTCAGGCCGAGTATGCGCGGATCGTTGCCACCTCCGTCGCGAACGCTTCGGAGCCTCCCCGAACCACATCGCTGCGACAGGCGGAGGAAGGTGCTCGCGCGTTCCCGCCAGAAGGTCCTCCGGCATCGCCTCGGTCGCGAGTCCGAAGGGCAGCCAGATTCTCGTGCCCGAGTACTGGGACAGGGCGTGCCCGGGGAGCGCCGCCCCACTCGGCAGGCGAGACAAGGCCGCAGTGAAGGCTTGTCAATCGCTCGCGCCTGGCGGAGGGCCGTGAGCAGTTCGCCGTTGTAGCGAAATCCACCCGGACAGGCAAGCTGTGAAGTGAAGACGTTACGCCGCACGCGTCCCATCTAACAGTGATGGAGTCCCTTTGGGGCCATAATGCGCGCCGAGATAGGTCCTCGCGACTGACCCCGACCGCTGCCGGCTGAGTGCGAAGCAGTTCGGCACTTTCGCTATCGGACTGCGGTTGCTTCCTGCGGCATTGTTAAAGCACTGCTAATTGTCACATGCACGTTGGGCTGCGATGATCCGCAGGTGAGAGAACGGCTGGAAAGCTACACGGCGTACAGCGTCGGCTGCGCGATCGTCTGGGCCGTCATCTTGGCGGCCCTTGCGGCAACGGGCAAGAGGGAGAAGTTGCGCACCGTCTTGCCTGTTTCCGCGGGCTGGTGGATGGGTTGGACTTCGGCGACGATCGCTCGTTATGGCTACCCGCCACCGGTGTCTCGACCCCCGTGGGCACGCAATCGTCAGGGCTAGGAACTTCGCGCCGTGACGTCGACGTGGCACCCCAACGACTGGCCACCTGAGGAGTTGGCTGCCGGCTCGATCACTCTTGTTCGTTACCGAGGCGAAGAGGCGGAGGATCTTCGCCTGGCGGTCAATGAGAGTCTCGACCACCTGCGCCCGTGGATGCCGTGGGCTGCGGAGCCAACCGAGCAAGACCAAGCCGACTTCGTTCGTCGCGCGTCCGAGCAATGGGACAAGGGGGAGAGCTTCAGCTACTGGATACGAGAAGAAGAGAACGGACAACTGGTCGGAGCGGTCGGACTCCACCCGAGGGTTGGACCGGGAGCGATCGAGATCGGCTACTGGGTACACGTCGGGCGCGTGGGTCGCGGATACGCCACCGCGGCGGCCGAGGCACTCACAACTGCCGCCTTTGAAATGTCAGGGGTCAGGCGCGTCGAGATTCACTGCGACGAAGCCAACGTCGCCAGTGCGGCGATTCCTCGTCGCCTCGGTTTCCACCTCGATCGTGTTGTCGAAGACGAGATCGAGGCACCGGGCGAGACGGGCCGCGGCATGGTGTGGGTTGTGGACGCCGACAGTTGGAGAGCGCGCTGCGCTGCGACTGCAGAGTGAGATCCGCCAACGGAAATGTTGCGCCGCGCGCCGGCGCGACTACCCGGGAATCGAGTTCTGTCTCCAAAACGCGAGCTCTGCGGAACTCGTTCGCCCACTTCGTGAACACCGCGTCGACGTCATTCTCAGAGCGGTACCTGAGGAGTCAGCGTCGGACTTTAATTCGATCCCGCTCGCATGCTCGTTAGCGTCGAACCGTGAAAGTGCACGCTGACCTTCTCGAAGCCTATGACAATCAAGTTCGAGCGGCGGAGGCGAGCCACCTCGCGCCCGGTGTCTATGCCGAGGCGGACGGGCCAATCGTGCGGATCGTGGGCCAACACCAAGGTTTCATTAGCGCTCCCGTCGAACTCGGGATCGAAGGCGACGCCTTATCAGCGCTTATCGCTCGCCAACGCGACTTCTTCGCTGAACGAGGCGAAGGTGTCGAGTGGAAGACCCGAGGCCACGACCGTCCTGCCGAGGTGTTCGAGCAGCTGCGAGCGGCGGGCTTCACGCCGGAGGATCAAGAGACCGTCATGATCGGCCGCGTCGCCGAGCTGGCGGGCATGCCATCGCCATTGCCGCAAGGGGTGACGATACGACGCACGACGAAAGAGTCCGACTTGCAGGCCGTCGCCGCGATGGAGTCCGAAGTCTGGGGAGACGACCTCTCTTGGATGGCTAACGATCTCATCGGTCGGGTCGGTCTCGGACCCGACGCGATAGCCGTGTTCGTCGCGGAGGCCGTCGGTCAGGTCGTCTCTGGCGCTTGGCTGGTCTCCAACCCGCCGACCGAGTTCGCCGGGCTCTGGGGTGGTTCCACCCGCGCCAACTGGCGAGGGCGCGGCATCTACCGCGCCTTAGTCAGAGAGCGCGCCCAACTCGCAGCTTCTTGGGGGGCGACTTACTTGCAGGTGGACGCTTCGGACAACAGTCGTCCGATCCTCGAACGTCTGGGTTTCATCGCTGTCACCACGACTACCCCTTACGTGTGGAAACCGGGAATGGGCCTCTAAGAGCCTCGCCCTACATGCGTCACGCACGGTGGCTCAAGCCCTCGCTTGGATTGGGCCCCGGGCACAACGCGGCATATCGACGTTTCGAGGACACGAGGCGCGTCCCACAAGGCGCGCCATAGACGTTGGTGAGCGAGTCACTGAACGCCGGGCGGGGCGACGCTCATCCAGGACTCACCACAGACCATGCAGTTTGTGGTGCTGTGTTACAGGAGAGGACCCGGCCGACGGCGAAGAGTCATCGATTCGTGCTGTTTTCCTCTCGCCGGTTGATGTACTCCTACGGGTGCCGCTCATTGTGGCCAAATGAATCCGAGTCGGCTTCACCCCGAGAGAGGAGCTGATCCCATGCCCTACGTCACCGTCGGCAACGAGAACTCGAACCCAATCGAGCTTTATTACGAAGATCATGGATCAGGCCAGCCAGTCGTTTTGATCCACGGCTACCCCCTCGACGGCCACTCATGGGAAAAGCAGCTCCCAGGGCTTCTCGCAGCAGGAAAACGTGTCATCACCTACGACCGGCGCGGGTTCGGGCAGTCGAGCCAGCCGACCGTCGGCTACGACTACGACACCTTCGCCGCCGACTTGAAAGTGCTCGTCGACACGCTCGACCTACGCGACGCGGTCCTCGGCGGGTTCTCGATGGGGACAGGCGAGGTGACCCGTTACCTCGGAACTTACGGATCGGATCGGGTGGGAAAGGCCGCGCTCTTCGGGCCGATCCCGCCGTTCTTGCTCCAGACAGACGACAACCCGAAAGGAGTGCCGAAGAGCGTCTTTGAGGGGTTCGAAGAGATGATCAAGAAGGACCGCTACGCGTGGTTCAAGTTCTTCTTCGACAACTTCTACAACGTCGACAAGTTCCACGGCACTCGCATCAGCGACGAGGCGTGGAACGCGAGCTTCCAGGTGGCAGCCGGAGCGGCCGCCTACGCGACCCTCGCCTGCGTGCCGACCTGGGGAACGGACTTTCGCGACGACCTCCCGAAGATCGACGTCCCAATGCTCGTCGTCCAGGGCACCGAGGACCGCATCTTGCCGATCGAGGCCACCGGTCGGCGCCTTCCCGACCTCGTGAAAGACATCCGGTTCATCGAGGTAGTGGGCGGACCGCACAACATCGGTTGGACGCATCCCGACGAGGTGAACAAGGCCTTCCTCGACTTCCTCTCGGGATGAACCGTGACCGCCCAGCGGCGGTCTAAGAGGCGCCGCTGCCCTCGGCGCTGCGCCTCGCCCCGTTGGCCGTTATGTGCATAATCGAGCTGATGCCGGCTCCTGAAATAAGGGGCTTTCGCACATCTCGCTCTCGGTCACTGACCTTGAGAGAAGCCTTCGGTTCTACCGAGACTTACTCGGTCTCTCGGTGCTCGCGGAACCCTACGATGGGGCCGTCTTCGAGGGTCGCCAGGCCATCCTTCTTGCAGTACGGACGGGCCCTAGTCTCCAGCTGCATCAGGGAAACTCAGGCGCGGACTTTGACCCGTTGCGTGCGGATCTCGACCACATTTCTTTTTGGGTTGCGTCGTTGGATGACTTGTGGGCGTTCGCGGACCATCTCACCGCTGCAGGCCATCCACGCTCAGGGGTAAAACCCCCGCCGGCTTCGGTCACTTCATCGAGACGCGCGACCCCGATGGTCCTGCGCTTCCAACATGACTGAGGAGGGCGCCAGCAACCGCCGGGTTGGGTCGCCGTTCGGCACCTCTAGCGTGCCCTACGCCACACCCATCTAGTCGCCCCACTGGATCACGACGCCGTCTCGACGCATCGTAAAGGTGAAGCCAAAGATGGAGCACGCGATTGCTCCGGCGGTAAGTGCCCAGGAAATACCTGTTCGTTCGAGAACAAACGCTTGAAGGGAAGACGTCAGAAGTACCCACAGCACAAGGCCAGCGTTTGTCATGAGGACGGCTGCCCACAGCAGTGACACTCGAACGAAGAATTGCTGGACCCTGGGTCGGGCGAGCAGTTCTGGATCAAGCGGACAAAAATCGTGCGCAAACCGTTGTGTGAACGGTCGACGCACGATTGCCGATCCGATAAGCACCAAGGAGACAAGGACTCCCCAAGCCATCGGTTGAATGAAGTACAGCAGTGCGCTGCGGGTAATGAACGCGATCACGGTTCGGGCGGTCAATAGCGCGACGTCGAGAATCAACAAGGTCGAGATTCGATCCCCCCTCTTGATCCTGCGAGCGAGTGCGAGGGTTGACCATCCGAGCGCTGCTAGGAGTGCCGCTCGAAAGCCGGCGGTCATCAGTGCAAGGTAGAAGATGATGACAGGGGCGATGACTGCCTCGAAGACCACAGGCAACGCGTGGCGAAACGCAGCGCGCGGCGATGGCATATGGAGAACAGGAGGGTTCCCGTCCGACGGAGCTAGGCGCATCGTCGGTAGTCCCGGACGCGCCCGAGACATCGGGCTGTTTGCTTGGCCGGAGCCGGATATTGCCACAGGTGCGACCTTCCATCGTCATACATCTTGACGACTTCCGGCCGCCCGAAGTTGAGCGTACCTCGGATCGCGGTGCTTTCTCGCGGGCTCGGAGACGCATTAGGCGAACCTCGGCTGCCTCACACCCCGTTTAAATGCCCCACGTCGGCGACGATGACTTCGCCGAAAAGCCCCTGGAAGTGCCCCAGAAATGCTCTGAACTTGGGGTCAACAGTCTGTCCCGACCGGGCCGTAAGAGCGCGACAACGAACGGGGTCGCGCTCAGGGGCACTTGTCGAGGGCGCGGATCGTCGGATGCGGCGCTCTCGTAACCGCCGTGCAACCATCCTTGGCGTAAGAAAAAAAAGACGGGCAGCAAGGGGATGTCGATTCCGATCAACCGAAGACATACGGCGCGAACCGCTTCCACTGCGCTCGCACTCGGGACGGTGGCGCTGATTTTCGCCGCCTGTAGCGGCTCGGCCGGCCCGGGGGTGGCGAGCCTTGGGCACCACTCGAGTCATTCGAGCCCGACCGGAAAGGTGACGTCGCCGCAAAAGTCATCACCGAACAACAACAGCGCCGGCGCTTCGGGGAGCACGATCGGCATGGGAGGGGTGACGTTGAAGTTCGCCGTCTGCATGCGTGCCCACGGCATGCCGAACTTCCCCGACCCGAATAGTCAGGGCGAGGTCAGCCTCAGCAACGTCAACCCGAACTCGACTATCTACACCGACGCGCAGAAGGCCTGCGTGAAGTACACAGGAGCGAGGGGGAAGCCGCCGTCCTCGGCGCAGCAGCAGCGGTTTCTCGCGCGCGCCGTCAAGTTTGCGCAGTGCATGCGTAGCCACGGCATCACGGACTATCCGGATCCGACGGTCGGCGCCAACGGCGCGATCAGTACATCGATCCGCGCAGGTCAGGGAAGCAACCTGAACCCGAACAACCCGCAGTTCCAGAAGGCGCAGAAGGCGTGCGGAATTGGCGGGAAGGGGGGCAGCGGTGTCGGCCTCACGCCATGAGCCGTGCCGGGTCCCGTAGCGCACGACTGTCCTCTTAGCGCGCGCTCGCTGTGCCCGCGCCTCAAGCCGGCACTGTTGTCTACGAGCAGATCTTTCGGTTCGGCGGTTTCGCTCGGCTTCCACCTGACTCGGATCCACAGCGCGTAACGACGGATCGGGAACCCAACGCGCGTCCCCTAATGCGCGTCGAGACAGGTCGTCGCGACTGACCTCGACCGCCGGATCTGCAACAGTCCTCACCCTCTCACTTTTCCGCGAACGGGCTACTCCGGCAGGTGACAGACCGCCTCGACGTTGTTGCCATCAGGGTCACGAACGAAAGCGCCGTAGTAGTTGGGGTGGTACTCCGGCCATAACCGGGGCTCGTTGAGCGTGCTCGCTCCCATTCGGATCGCTGCGTCGAAGAATGCACGTACGGCAGCCCGATCGGGCGCGACAAATGCAATGTGGCACTCTCGAAACCCTTCGCCCGTCGCCCGAGGTCCGATCCAGAACTCCGGCTTCGTCGCGACGCCGAAGCCGATGACCTTTCCGAAGTCCATCACTCGTTCACCGCCGAGCGGAGCGAGGACGGCGTCGTAGAAAGCCGCGCTCGATGCAGGATCGGCGCACTGGATCGAGAGGTGGTCGAGCATGGTGCCATCCTTGCCTAGCTGAGCGGCGTCCCCAAATGTTCAGCGAGGTCTCGCATCGCATGCCCCCAACAATGGAGTGAGGAGATACGCAGTCGGTACCCGCCGCTTGTTTCGTCGACGCGATTAACAGCCTTGCTGATCCTTAGCTCCCAACAACCTCTCGAGCTTCGTGAGCTTCCTTGTACTTGCGATGCAGCTCAAGGATGTACTCATGCGAAGCGCCAGCGGTCGGCACATTCGGATGGTGGTGTCGGCACAAAATAAACGGAGTTCCTTCTAAGGGGTGATGGCCAATCCTCCAGCACCCCTTTGTGTGGCAATTGACCTTACGGACACCGGTATATACCCCGATGCCGACCGCGCTGATGAGCGTCGCCTCGCCAATGTCCGAACCGAAACCGGACCAGAAGTTGTAGTAGAGGTCCGGCCCTCCGTGCAGTAAGCCGGTATGAAGCGCCAGCCAATGGCGCACGACATCGAAGAATGCTATGAGAAAGGCAACTCCCACCACGAGCACGAGGAGGAAAAGGCCAACACCTAGCCTCCTCGAGTGGCCGTCCCTCACGATTTCGGAGTCGACTGCCATCCCGTCGCCAGGAAACGAAGTTGAGGCAGACGTGGTCTTTTCGGTCTCACCACGGGGATCGGACACCGTCCACACAGTTTATGGGGATGGAAGATCGTCGAATATCATCCCGAGCCCCTGCGCGCCCGAACTCTTCATATGGCTGTAGCCCTCACGCCCTATGACGGCCAGAACTGCGCGCCCAGCGAGCGTCCTCAAAGCCGAGGCGGGTTACCTGCATCCGTTGCCGATTCGGCTGCGGGCACGCGATGCTGAGATCCCAAACGGGAGAGGAGCGGTGACATGGCGATGGGCTTGTATTTCCGACCGTCCGGGTTCACTCCGGCCGTTTACGACGCCACGATCAAACAGCTGGAAGAAGCGGGAGCGGGATTCGGCTCGGTGCCCGGGCGCACATTTCACTGCGCGATGGAGGTCGACGGAGCGATCCACGTTTTTGATGTGTGGGACTCGATGGAGCAATTCGAGAAGTTTGGGGAGACGCTCGTTCCGATCATGACCAGCGCCGGCGTCGACCCTGGCCAGCCTCAGGTCTCGAAGATCCATAACGTCAAGAACGGCTAGTTCGCCGGTGCTCGAGCTTCGCAACTAAGGATTACAGCTCGCTGAAACGAGTGTCCATCAACGACGGCACGTTGGATCACCGCGTTCGCGCTAGGCGTCCGGTACCGGACCTTTTCGTGAGTCGCCTCACACGTAATTGCCGCGCATTGTGAAAGCGAATAACGCCGAATCGGCGTGCCGTGCGAATGCCTCCACCGGCGTCGTGCGCTCGCCGACGTCGGTGGAGGAGTCTCCGAGATCGAAGTCCCGAACGGTAGGTGACACGTTCGAGGCGACGAGTCGGCAGCACATGTAGCGGCGCACCTTCACGCGCGGAGCCACGGAAACGAAGCTCCGATTGCTGTGCTCAGGGTCAGCTTTAGCGTGGAATCACGCGTACTGGCGTCGCGGCCACCAGTACGCGGCCCGCACAGCGCCAGCGACGCCGCGAGGAAGATCCCCATCTAGGCCCACTGGAACGCGCCGAAAATCCGTCGCCGGGGCCCTCGCTCAATCCCAACTCGCCGCAGTTGAAAGCTGCGCAGAGCGCTTGTAAGTCGATCTCGCCATTCGGACACTGAGCGCGAGCAATGTGGTCCAAAGCTGGACACACTGAGGTCGTTAGCGCGTCGACGTTTGATCAACTGGTTTTGATTGCCCGCTGGAATTCTCTCCTTCGACAAATCTGGCAATTGATTTGATGCTCGACATAATTTCTGCGGGGAAAACAATCGTTGAATTGTGATCCGTAGCAATCTCGGCGAGAACTTGAAGGTTGCGTAATTGGAGTGCAATCGGATTTGCGGCGATGATTTGCGCGGCTTCGGCGAGTTTTCCCACGCTGAGAGCTTCGCCCTCTGCGTCAATGATGCGCGCTCGCTTTTCTCGCTCGGCTTCTGCTTGTCGTGCCATCGCGCGTTGCATGGATTCTGGTAGTTCGATGTCCTTTAGCTCGATTCGCTGAACTAGGACACCCCAATTGGCAGCGGTATGTTCCAGAATTGCCAGGATCTTGGTGTTGATGTCGGTGGTGTTCGTCAGCACTTCGTCGAGGTGATGTTGGCCCACCACGTTGCGAACGGTGGTCTGGGCAATTTGGTAGATCGCGGACTCAACGTCCTGTATCTCAATGAGCGACTTCACCGCGTCCACGCGTCGGTAATAGGCGACGGCAGCAACTCCAATCGACACATTGTCTCTGGTTATGACTTGCTGTGACTCCACAGGAAGGGTGAACGTGCGTAGATCGACTAGGCGGACCGAGTCGAACAGAGGGACAACGAAGGCGAGTCCTGGAGGCTTGGTCCCGCGAAGCTTGCCGAGCCGGAATACGACGCCTTGCTGGTACTGGCGAACAATCCTTACGCCGATTGATGGCATGTGGACTCCGTGGCTTTCGTGTAGATAAGGACAGCGTTGCGGACCTGGACCTCTAGGACATGCATAGGTGATCTCCTCCCTGTTACGTTCGAACTCGTAGAGGCGGCTACTTCCCTCTCATCCTCACCTCTTCGTATTTTGATTTCTCCTGGCGCTCCGCATTCGATCGAGAATGTCAGCGAAGAGCCACTGATCTACGTGTCCGCGACCGGCGCTATCAGCTCAAGATGTTCACCGCCCGCGAGATCACGACGGCCACAGTTACTAGTGACGCGAGGGCTTGCAGCATCATGAGCAGCTTCGCCCAGTCGGTAAGCGGCATGGTGTCGGTCGGACTGAAGGCGGTGGCGTTGGTGAACGACGTATAGAGGTAGTCGAGAAATCTCGGTGTCCACCCGGGGGACGAGCCCGGTACCGACATCTGGGGGAAGAGGAAATCTGGCCGGCGGTGCCCGGGGAGCTGCCGAGTGGCAGGACCACCACGATCGAGCTCCCAATACCAGAGCCCGAACACGATGATGTTGGTGAGCCAGATGGGCACCGACGCGTAGACGAGTGGCCGACCTGTGGTCTTAGACACATAGAGGAGCGCGTGGATGAGCTCGGTGAGCGAGACCACGTTGGCGACGGTGATGAGCGCGATCAGCGCGACGCCGACGACACGGAGTCTTGATTCTTCCTTGGAGATTCGCCCGGGGTTGGCGATGAGGAGAACCAAGATCAGCGCCCCTTCCAAGGAAGGGATGAGGGCCCGGTTCCCTAGCCCTCGGACGACGCTGTCGGGCAAGAGGAGTTGCAGCGTGATCGCGGCGAGCACAGCAAGCAATTCGGGCCAGCGGGGCTCGCTCGGGCAGGCAATGCCCCAGGCGGCGGCGTCGTCTCGGCTGCGCATCGGCGCACCGTCCATCGAGCCACGGTACCGAGATCGCGGCGGCAGATCAGGGATGGCGGGGCGGTCGTTCCGCGCGAAGACCTGGCCATGGACGAAAGCGGGGCGGAAAGACCTTTTAGACCGTTTCGGAACTCAGAACGCCCGACAACTTTCATTCAAGCGCGGGGCTCGCGGGTCTCGGAACGTCCCGAACCACGGGGTACGAAAGGTCGAAACGGCATCACCGCCGACCGAGGGCTTCGTCCTTACTCACTTTCTCGTGGTGTCCGACCAAGACCGATCGCGGGAATTCTACCGGTCGTTGTTCGGCGGCGGCTTCGGCCTCCTGGGACGGCACGTCGAACTGCCACCCGAACAAGTCGCCGAATTACTTCCTCAAATGATTGGGCGCGCCCGAAAAGCCGGGTCGTTGTCAGAACGTCTCCACAACGTCGGCGCGTTCCTCCGGCGACGCGACCAGCTTGCCACTGGGAAGGGCGAGGGTGCTCTCGAACATTCAGCTTGGGCGGAGCATCGACGTATCCCAAACCAGGTTGCGCACAATCCTTTGCGCGTCATCCTTCGGCACGTGTGCTGCGCGCCCGCAGCTCGCCGGGATGCACGATCAGGGGCTCCCGCACAGGCGCCGATCGACGAGCATGCGTGCCCGGATGCGTGGGCCGTAATTCTGTGCGCCCGCGCCTCAGGAGCGTTACGGGGCAGTGCAGTGGGTCGCCTTGGCCGCCGAGCCGTTGACCGCCCCAGGCTCTACATGGCCAGCACAGGACAAAAGCGGTCACAGGAGTCTGCTAAGTCGGATGGCGATGGACATCGTCGCCATTGCGCTCTCGAGCTCGGCGACCGCATCCGTCTCTCCGGCGCTCCACAACTGTCCCCAAACGTCCACCAGCTCCGACGCCTACCACTGTCCGCAAACGCCGGAAGGGAGCGACGCTCTCACTCCTGTTGTGTTCCACGGTCGAGGCTGATGCCGATCACCTCCGCAACCCGATTCATGTCGACATCGAAGGCCAAGAGTGTCGCGCCGTGGCGCAGCGCGACGGCAGCGATCATGCAGTCGATCATTCCTCGCGGGGTGACACCGACTCGTCGGCACGCTCTGTAGATGTCCGCGGCCGCATCGAAGTCGACAACCGTGTCGAAGGTGAGCAAGGCGTATCTGAGCAAGAGCCGGCGCAGATCCATCTCGCGTTCGCCAGTCCGGGCACCTGCGGCGAGCTCCATGACAACCGGCTCAGTAACCGCGATGGGCCCTTCATCGGTGATGAGCTGCGTGAGGCGACGGTCGACCGGACTACCGGATGCCCGGTCGTACTGCACCCAAGCCGAGGTGTCGACCAGGATCATGCGCCACGCGGTCGGGAGTCGGAGGGGACTCTCCCGATCGAACGAGAGCCCCTCATGGCTAACGCCTCCTCGCGTGACATGGGATGGCCCGCCAAGCGGCGCAGGGCGAGGTCAACCGCTTCGGTTTTGGTGCGCAAGTGGTATCGGTCCATTACCGCTTGGAGATAGGTGTCCTCGATCTCAATGTTCGTTCGAACCTTCGACATACACGTACTATACACGAACCGTGTACGGCACGTGTATGACCTGGTCACGTCGCGAACGTGAATGCGACGGATTATCACGGCGCGAAGTATCAGGAGCCGTGAACGAAAATGGTGGGCCGTGCTGAAATGAATTCGACAAAAGGAATGCCAAACCGCCGTTGACATGCGAGTTAGTGGGGCCGGGAGGGATCGAACCTCCGACCAAGGGATTATGAGTCCCCTGCTCTGACCACTGAGCTACGGCCCCGACCGACCGGGTGCGATGAGGTGTCTGCGGTCCAGCCGAGCCCCCAGCGTTTACCGGTGCGAGTCGACACTGATTTCAGCACGTCGCGGGCCTCGACGACGCGTGCGTGGTACTTCGGCGCGGTTTTCTCGCCGGTCCCACAAGAGGATTGACGCGGACCTAGATCGCTCGGGAGACGCGCTGAACGCGACTTTTCGAGGACGGTGGCCAAGTCGGTCGGAGGCGTTCCGGTGAAGAGTGTCGGTTGATTGACGACGGAACAACTTCGGCAGACGTGAACCTGTTGGCGACCGACGCCGAAGGCCTTGGCTACCTCGGTGACCGAGAAGCCGTCGCGTTGGACGGCGAGTACTGCGTCATAGCGCTGTTCCACCTTGCTGAGCTCATTGAGCACTCGGCCACCTCCCAGCGCGTCTCGGCGCAGATTGGTGGCACAAGGTGTCGGGCGTCACCCGAACACGTTTCGTGAATCAACCGAATACGAAATGTCGCAGTTCAACCGGATATTTACACGGAGGCGCTCCGGGGGAGAGACTCGAACTCTCAACCACACGGTTAACAGCCGCGTGCTCTGCCAATTGAGCTACCCCGGATTGGAACGTCGGCACCCTACCAGCAGCCTCGCCGGCGAATAAATGCGTCGACGTACAAAAAACTAGCCAGCCCCCCTCATTTGCCGAGGGGGGCTGGATGTTTCTCCCGGTCGGGACAAGCCCGCCGGTCGGTCGTCGATGCGTACTAGTTCAACGGAAAGACGGGAAGAACCGTCCTCTTGAACGTCGAGTTGGTGACCGCGGCAAACGACGCGTACCACGCGAAGATCGCCGTGGCGATGCCGACGTCGCCGCCGGCCTTTACCACGTTCGCTTTGCCGGAGAATGTTCCGGCACAGAGGAGCGCGAACGTCACGGTCAAGGTCAGAAAGACCATGAACACCGCACCGCTCGTCTTCATCGAAGCGATCAACATGTAGAAGGTGAAGATCGTCCACGCGAGCAGGAAATAACCCCAGCCGGTCGAGTACGTGAACCCGCTGGGGAACTTCGTCAACTCAACGTAGACCGCGATCCAGAACGCTCCGTACGAGCTGAACGCAAGCGCGCCGAAGGTGTTGCCCTTGCGAAACTCCCACATACCGGCGAGCAGCTGGGCCAGTCCTCCGTAAGCGAGCGCGAGCGGCAACACGTCGTTTACGCCCGTGACCGTCAACACCTGGCTGTTCACCAGGCTCAATATGAACGTCGTCATCGCGAAACCGGCGAGTCCGAGGGGACCGGGGTCTGCGATCGATACGGGAGTCGGCTGTGAACTTCCCGGGCCCATCTCCGTCGTTGACATCTACCTAATTCCCCCTTGCTCTCGGTTCTGGTGCGGCCGTTGAGGCCGCTGCCCTTGACCTACAAGCACTCCGGTAGCTGCTTTTTCTCCTTCCCGCCGCTTCGCGTTCCAACCGCGGCGCGGCAGAACCACCGCGAACGGTACCCCCGCAGATGCGGCTCTGCTCGGATTGCAACGCGACGGACGTGGGCAAACGTCCTGTAGCTGGTCCGTCGACGTCGACGTCGACGTCGACGCGAACGAGCGATGGTGCGCGTCGGGCGCCCACGTGCTCGAAGGCCTTGATCCCGAGACACGTCAGGTCGGCGAGCCCGCGCCGCGCGCCAAGCCCGCTTGGCGCGACGAGCTCGCGCCGAGCGACGCCCAGGCGGCCTCTCGGCCGCGCTATTCGGCGTTCCCGAACGACTTGATCTCTTCGAGTTCCTCCGATGAGAGCTCGCGCGGAACATCGCCGTGCGAGACCTTCTCGCTTTGGACGTAGTGCCGGATCTCGTCGACCACCTCGGGGTTTGCGAGGGTCGTGACGTCGCCGACGTCCGTGAAGTTCGAGATGCTGGCGACGACGCGTCGCATGATCTTGCCCGACCGCGTCTTCGGCATGTCGACGACGATCCAGACCTTCTTCGGTCGTGCCACCTTGCCGATCTCGGTCTCGATGGCCTTCGAGACTTTCTCTTCGATGTCGGGACCGGGCTTGATTCCGGGCTTGACCGCGACGTACATCTCGACGGCGCGTCCGCGCAGCTCGTCGACGACGGGCACGGCGGCCGCCTCGGCGATCTCGTCGACGGTGATAGCCGCGGACTCGAGCTCTTTTGTGCCAAGCCGGTGTCCGGAGACATTGATGACATCGTCGACTCGCCCGAGGATGCGGAAGTAACCGTCGGCGGCTTGCATCGCGCCGTCGTTCGAGAAGTAAGGCCAGTCGTGCCAGTCCGTGCTCGACTTGTCGCGGTTGTACTTCTCGTAATACGTCTTCACGAAGCGGTCCGGGTCACCCCAAATCGTCTGGAAGATGCCTGGCCAGGGATTGCGGATGCAGATGTTGCCGGCGATCCCGCTTCCCTTCTCGATCTCCTTGCCGTCCTCGTCGAGGATGATCGGGAAGACCCCGAGCACGCCCGGCCCGCAGCTGCCGGGCTTCATCGGATCGAGCGCCGGAATGGTGCTGCCGAGGAAGCCGCCGTTTTCCGTCTGCCACCAAGTGTCGACGATCACCGCCTCGCCCTTGCCGACGACCTCGTGGTACCAGCGCCACACGTCAGGCTCGATCGGTTCGCCGACCGTCGTCATGTGCTTGAAGCGGTAGTTGTACTTCTTCGGCTCATCGGGCCCCAGCTTGCGAAGCATCCGGATCGTCGTCGGAGCGGTGTGGAAGGTCGTCACCCCCAAGTGCTCGGCGATCCGCCACGGTCTTCCGGCGTCGGGGTAGGTAGGCGCGCCTTCGTACATCACCGTCGTCGTCCCGAGCGCGAGCGGCCCGTAGACGATGTAGGAGTGGCCGGTGATCCAGCCAATGTCGGCCGCGCACCAGTAGGTGTCTTCTGGATGGATGTCCTGGTAGTACTTCGAGGTACCGGTGACGTAGGCGAGGTAACCGCCCGTGCTGTGCTGGCAGCCCTTCGGGCGCCCAGTCGTGCCACTCGAGTACATCAGGAAAAGCGGCGCTTCGGCGGGCATTGACACCGGGTCGACGAGTTGGCCGGCGTAGTCGCGCATGACCTCGTCGACGAAGAAGTCGCGGCCATCGACCATCGGGGTCTGCGACGAGTACTGCCCGGGGTGACGGCGGAAGACGAGCACCTTGTCGACTTTCTGGCCTTCCTCGGCCACGCGGGCGATCGCCTCGTCAGCCTTCGCCTTGTGGTCCGAGAGCGTCCCCGCCCGGTAGTAGGCGTCCATCGTGATGAGGACTTTGCTTTGGGAGTCCGCGACGCGTCCCCCGCAAGCGGCGCCCGAAAAGCCGGCGAAGACCTCGGAGTGGATGACCCCGAGACGGGCGCACGCCAGCATCACGATCGGGAGCTCGGGGACCATCGGCATGTGGAGGGTGACGCGATCACCCGTCTTCAGGTCGCAAAATCCTCGCAAGAGGGCGGCCATCTCATTAACGCGGCGGTAGAGCTCCTGGTAGGTGATCGCCTGGGTCGGCGCGTCCTCGGGCTCGGGGACCCACAGGATCGCCGCCTTGTTGCGGTCCTCTTGCAGGTGGCGGTCGACGCAGTTGTAGCTCGCGTTCAGGCGTCCGCCGACGAACCACTTCCAAAATGGCGGCTTGCTCGTATCGAGTGTCGTGTGCCAGTACTCGTCCCAGCTCAGGAGGTCGGCGTACTCCTTGAAGCACTCCGGGAAGTTCTCCTCGGAAAAGCGCTGGCGAATGTCGGGATCGGTGGCATTGGCCTGGCCGATGAAGCGGGCCGGCGGATAGACGTATTCCTCTTCACGCCAGTGGACGGCGATCGCCGCTTCAGATACCGATGGGATATCGGCACTGAAATCCGCCCCGGACGAAGAAGTTTTTGCAGACATCCGTCCCCCTCTCGTCGTGACGAGGATCATTATGTCCGTCGTTTGTCACTGGCGCTCGTCCCCCTTTGTGGCACCTGCGACGCGAGGTGCCCGACCGTCCGACCGGCCGGAGGTCGGCGCGGGGATTCAGTCGGCTTCGAGGTAGTCGCGAAGCGGTCGGGCGAGGCTCGGCTGGCGGAGTTTTGCCAGGGTCTTCATCTCGATCTGGCGGATCCGCTCCCTCGTTACCCCGAAGATCTGGCCCACCTCGTCGAGGGTGCGGATTCGGCCGTCGTCGAGTCCGAAGCGCAAGCGCACGACCTCTTGTTCGCGCGCCGTGAGCTCGTGCAGCGCCCGCTGCACGGCTTCGTTCAATAACACCCGCGTCGCGGCGTCGATCGGGACCTCGGCAGCCTGGTCCTCGACGAGGTCCGAGAGACTGAACTCGTCCTCGCCACCGATCGGCTGCTGGAGCGAGATCGTGTCCTGGCTGATGCGCTGGATCTCGCGGATGCGCTCGGCGGGCAATTCGACGACGTGCGCGATCTCCTCGACCGTTGGCTCGCGCCCGAACTGCTGGGACAGCTGGCGCTGGACGCGGGTCACCTTGTTGATCGTCTCCACCATGTGGACCGGGATCCGGATCGTGCGCGCCTGGTCGGCGACGGCGCGGGTGATCGCCTGGCGGATCCACCAGGTGGCGTAAGTCGAGAACTTGAAGCCCTTGCGGTAGTCGAACTTCTCCACCGCGCGCATGAGGCCGAGGTTCCCCTCTTGGATGAGGTCCAAGAACGCCATGCCACGGTTGCGGTACCGCTTGGCGATCGAGACGACGAGGCGCAGGTTCGCCTCGGTGAGTAGGTCCTTTGCTTCGAATCCCTCGGTCACCTCGCGCTCTAGTGTCCGGCGCTTCCTCGGCGACAACGTGTCGAGGGTTCGCTCGCGCCGCAACTTTTCGAGCTGCTCGTTGGCGAGGTTGCCCCGCTCGATCCGCTGCGCGCAGAGCACCTCCAACTCCGCGGAGAGCAACGAGACCTTGCCGATCTCGCGCAAGTAGGCGCGCACCGAGTCGTTGACGGCTTTCGACGCGGCCTGCGAGACGTTCCCCGATCTAAGGGTGCGGATCGCCTCGGTGCGCACCGCCTCGAGCTCGTCGGTCGTCGGCTCTTGTTCGAATTCGCGCGCAGCGCGTTTGCGGGATCGGCTGTTCGCGTGCTGCCCGTTCGACGCGGGCTTCGACGCGTTCAGCTTTTCGGATCCCTTCGTCGCCACTAGCCCTCCTGCTGGCGATCGGCGAGCCACGCTACCAACGCCTTGGCCGTCGCCATCTCCTCCACCGACCCTCCCGTGCGCACGAGCGGATCGTGCAGGACTTGGAGTTCCGTGCGCAGCCATGCTTGTTCTGTGAGCACCTGAACGACGCCTTCCGCCCGCCCGTCGCGCTGTGCGACTCGCGCTTCGGATTCGAGGTCCCGCAAAGCTCGACTTGCCGAGGCGCGGACGAGGGCGAGGTAGGTCCCCTCGGCGTCGAGGTCGTCTGGAACCTCGCTCACCGCAATCACGCGCAACAGTTCCGACGCGACGGGATCCGCCCTTTCGATCGCCGTCGCGAGATCGCGCGCATTGGCGAGCGCGTGAAACGCCGCGCGTTGTATCGGATCGGAGAACAGCGCTTTGTTGAAGAGCGCCCGGGCGTCTTCTGGGTGCTCGATGGCGCAGATCAGCGCGTCGCGCGCTGCGACCTGTTCGTCTGTGGCCCCTCGGCGGTGCTCCACGGCGCCTCGCCTGCCGCGTTCAGGGCGCGCACCGTCGCCGTCACTCTCGTCGGTGCGACGTTGTTCGTCGAGGTCCTTCGGCCTCGAAGCTGCCGAGGTGACGAGGGCGCGCAAGCGGTCCGGCGCGATCTGCGTGCGGTCTGCCACATCGATCAAGTACTGGTCACGCACGATCTCGTTCGGGTGCTCGGCGATCGCCGCGGTCGCTTCTTCTGCAGCGCGGCTTCGGCCTTCTGGCGTACGGAGGTCCGAAGCGGCAAGCGCCCGCTCGATGCGAAAGCCAAGGAACGGCCGTGCGGCCTGCACCGCTTTTGCCAACGCGTCTGGAGCGTTGCGCGCCAGCTCGGCAGGATCGTCCCCTTCTGGCAATTCGGCGACGGCGAGTTCGATCTCGTGGCGCTTTTCCCACTGGTAAAGGCGCGCCGCGGCCGCCTCTCCCGCCGCGTCAGCGTCGAAGGCGAGAACGACCCGCTTCGCGAAGTGGGAGAGCACCTGGAAGTGGTCCTCGGTGAGGGCGGTGCCGCACGTCGCGACGGCTTGGGGGATGCCGGCGAGATGAAAGCCGATCACGTCGGTGTATCCCTCGCACACGATCGCTTCGGCGGTGCGCGACATCTCGGCCTTCGCCCAGTTCAGCCCGTACAGCGTCCGGCGCTTCTGGTAGATCGGCGACTCGGGGGAGTTGCGGTACTTCGGGCCAGCCTCGTAATTGCTCGCGCGGAGCTGCTCGGGAAGGACGCGGCCGCCGAACGCGATCGGCTGGCCGCCGGCGTCGAGGATCGGGAACATCACCCGGTCCCTGAACGCGTCCTGCATTCGGCCGCGCTGGTTCTCGAAGGCGATGCCCGCCTGACGCAACAGGGCAGGCGGCGCGCCGAGCGCCTTTGTCAGTTCGTCGAAACCCGCCGGCGCGTAGCCGAGGCGGAACTTCCGTACGACTTCACCGTCGTATCCGCGCGAACGCAAGTAGTTGCGCGCCTTGCCGGCGTCGGGACGCTCCAAAAGCCGCTCGTGGTAGAAGGTGGCGGCCTTTTCGAGAACGGAGAGGAGCTCTTTTCGTCGGGTTCGGTCCTCGTCGCGCCCGCCCGCCGCGTCGCGTCGGATCGTGATCCCCGCCCTCATCGCCAAGCGTTCGACCGCGTCGACGAAGTCGAGCCCTTCGGTCTCGCGCACGAAGGTGATCGCGTCACCGTGCGCTTGGCAGCCAAAGCAGTAGTAGAGGCCCTCTTCGGCGTTGACGCTGAACGACGGTGTGCGCTCGGAGTGGAACGGGCAAAGGCCCTGGAAGCGTCGGCCGACCCGCTTCAGCGCGGTGTGCTCGCCGATCAGGGCGACGACGTCGGTCGCGGCGCGGACCCGAGCGACATCTTCGTCGGGAATCCCCACGTTGCCGACCGTATCCGCTCGTTGAGGCGGCGGTCGCGGACGAAGGTCCTTACTTGTGACGCCTCGAGAACCGAAGGGCCGACCAATCTTCATCGAGCGCCGCGACCTTCGTGTCGACGAGGCCGAGCGCCAACCCAGCTGTCCTCACGGCGTCGTCGGTGAGGTCGCTTTTGTGACCTCCGGCGCGCCGGGGCCAGCAAAGCCACAAAGGCGCGAATTCCTGGCCGCGATTCGCCAACGCTCCGACGAGCGAGTCGAGCTCATTGCGACCCCGTACGAATGCGAGGGTGATCGATGACGAGGCGGCGCGTTGTGGCATGCGAAGACGCGCCGAACTCGAACGCTCGATCACGCAGCCGGGCGGCGGGTCGATGAGGGAGAAGTCCTTTGGCGCGTCGATGAGGAGGACCGAAGGGCGGTCCGCGAGTCCGAGCTTCTTCGACTGCGGAGTCGGTGTCGGATGGACGCCAGCTTCGGTGTTCAGGAGGCTTTCTGCTCCGCGTCGATTCGCACGAGGGCTTGCGCGGCGGCGAGGCGCGCGATCGGGACCCTGAAAGGCGAGCAGCTGACGTAGTCCAGGCCGACGCGAGCGAAGACGTCGATCGACTCGGGGTCGCCTCCGTGCTCACCGCATATTCCGAGATGGAGTGACGGGTTCGCCTTTCGGCCCCGCTCGGTTGCGATCGCGACCAGCTCGCCGACACCCTTCGCGTCGATCGTCTGGAAGGGATTCGATGGGATGAGTCCCTTCGACAAGTAGGTCTCCATCATCCGCAGCTCGACGTCGTCGCGGCTGAAACCGAACGTCATCTGGGTGAGGTCGTTCGTGCCGAAGGAAAAGAAGTCCGCCGACTGAGCGATCTCTCCTGCCAACAACGCGGCGCGCGGTGTCTCGATCATCGTGCCGATCTGCACGTCGAGTTTCGAGCTCGAGTCACCGCCGAGTTCCTGCTCGATCGCCTCTACGACCCACGATCTCGCGAGCGCGAGCTCCTCGCGGGAGATGACGAGCGGGATCATCACCTCGACGTGAGGGTCGCCGCCCTCGCGTCGACGCTGAATCGCCGCTTCGATCAGCGCGCGGACCTGCATTCCGTAGAGACCTGGCTTCAATACCCCGAGGCGGACGCCGCGCGTGCCGAGCATCGGGTTCTGCTCGTGCCATTGCTTCGCCGCGTCGAGCAGCTGACCCTCTTCTGTCGTCAGTTCTCCTTGCGCGGCTTTCAGCTCGAGCGAGCTCACGTCGGGGAGGAATTCGTGCAGTGGGGGATCCAACAGGCGCACCGTCACGGGGAGTCCGTCCATCGCCTCCAAGATCTCGACGAAGTCGAAGCGCTGCGCGACGCGCAGTTCTTCCAGTGCGGCGGTCTCATCTGACGGATCCGAAGCGAGGATCATGCGGCGCACGATCGGGAGGCGATCCTCGGCGAGGAACATGTGCTCGGTGCGGCAAAGTCCGATTCCCTCCGCGCCGAGCCGGCGCGCGTTGTCGGCGTCCGGACCGTTGTCCGCGTTCGCCCGCACGCCGAGGCGACCTGCCCGGATCTCGTCCGCCCACGAGAGCAGCGTCGTGAGCTCCTCGGAGGGTCGCGCGCCGGAGAGCTCGACGGGTCCGATAACGACGATGCCAGAGGTGCCGTCGATCGAGATCACGTCGCCTTCGTTGACGACGGTGCCGCCGACCCGAAAGCGGTCGCGCTCGATCTGCAGGGCGTGCGCTCCGACCACCGCGGGCTTTCCCCAGCCCCGGGCGACGACGGCGGCGTGCGAGACGAGGCCACCTCGGGCGGTGAGCAGGCCCGAAGCCGCAAGCATCCCGTGCACGTCGTCGGGGGACGTCTCCGCGCGGACAAGGATCACCTCTTCTCCGGCGCGCGCGAGCTCGACCGCCCGATCCGCGCGCAACACGACCTTCCCGACAGCCGCGCCCGGAGACGCGCCGAGGCCGCGCGTCAAGACCTCGAAGTCGCTGCTCGCGAACTGTGGGTGGAGCACGCCGTCGACGTGCTCCGCGCTCACGCGCATCACCGCCTCTGGTCTCGAGAGCTTGATGACCGGGTCGTCGACCATCTCGACGGCCATGCGCAGCGCGGCCCGTCCGGTGCGCTTCCCGACGCGGGTTTGGAGCATCCAGAGCTTTTCCGAGTCGATCGTGAACTCGGTGTCGCACATGTCGCGGTAGTGCCGTTCGAGGCGGGCGAAGATGTCGAGCAGCTCCGCGTAGACCTCGGGGAAATCGCGGCCCAAGGCCGCGAGCGGCTCGGTGTTGCGCGTCCCGGCGACGACATCTTCTCCTTGTGCGTTGACGAGGAAGTCGCCGTACGGTCGGTTTTCCCCGGTCGCCGGGTCGCGGGTGAAGCCGACCCCCGTGCCCGATCGGTCGTTGCGGTTGCCGAAGACCATCGCCTGGACGGTCACCGCGGTGCCGAGGTCGTCGCGGATGCGCTCACGCTTGCGATAGGCGATCGCTCGCGGGGCGTTCCAGGAGTTGAAGACCGCCTCGATCGCCCCGCGCAGCTGCGCCGTCGGGTCCTGGGGGAATGGGGTTCCGGATAAGCGCTTCACGAGTTCCAAGTACTCACCGCACATCGCGACGAGGATTTCTGCCGGGATCTCCGCGTCAACGGCTGCGCCGGCTTGCGCGCGCGCCTTTTCCAAGGCTTCCTCGAAACCCGTCTTGTCGAGACCGACCACGATCGAGGCGTACATCTCGATGAAACGGCGGTAGCAGTCGTAGGCGAAGCGGTCGCCGGCGGTCTGCTTGGCGAGGCCGACCACCGAGCGGTCGTTGAGCCCGAGATTCAAGACCGTGTCCATCATCCCGGGCATCGAGATCTCCGCTCCGGAGCGCACGGAGACGAGCAACGGGTCCTCCGCGTCGCCGATTCGGCGCCCCATCCGCTCTTCGAGCACGGCGACGTGCGCGTCGACTTCTTCTGTGAGGCCATCGGGCCAGCCGTGCGCGAGGTACTCGCGGCAGGTCTCGGTCGAGATCGTGAAGCCGTGGGGGACCGGCAGATGCAACACCGAGGTCATCTCGGCGAGGCTCGCCCCTTTTCCGCCGAGTAGGGCGTTGAGCTCGCGTGGCTCGACGTCGTGATGGTGGTCGAAGTCAAAGACGTGGGTCACGCGACTCCGCCTTTCTCTCTTCGGCGGTGGAGATTGTTCGAAGATTACGTCGCAATCCGGTCGGAGAGTTCGGCGACGACGTTCTCGATCGGCAGGCGCACCTGCTCGGTCGTGTCGCGCTCACGGATCGTGACGGCACCGTCGTCGATGCTCTCGAAGTCGACGGTGACGCAGTACGGCGTGCCGATCTCGTCTTGTCGGCGGTACCGCCGCCCGATCGACTGTGTCGTGTCGTACTCACACATGAACTTTTCTTGACAGCGTTTCAGCACGTCCTTCGAGATCTCTTCGAGCGATTCTTTTTTCGAAAGCGGCAGCACCGCCACTTGGAATGGCGAGATCTCGGGATGTAGACGTAACACGACGCGCCGCTCTCCGGCGACGACGTCTTCGTCGTATGCGGCAAGGAGGAACGCCATCATCGCCCTCGTCGCGCCTGCGGCGGGCTCGATCACGTACGGCGTGTAGCGCTCGTTCGTCGACGAATCGAAGTACTCGAGACGGACGCCGGAGTGCTCGCTGTGGGCGCGCAAGTCGTAGTCGGTCCTGTTTGCGATCCCTTCGAGTTCGCCCCAGCCCCAGGGGAACGCGAACTCGATGTCGGTCGTCTGGCTCGAGTAGTCCGCGAGGTCTTCCTTCGCGTGATCGTGGAAGCGCAGCAGCTGTTCTCCGATGCCGTAGCGCCGATACCAGGCCATGCGTTCTTCACGCCAGTAGTCGAACCACTTTCCCGCCTCGTCGGGCGGGACGAAGTACTCGAGTTCCATCATCTCGAACTCCCGGGTGCGGAAGACGAAGTTCCCCGGGGTGATCTCGTTGCGGAACCCGCGCCCGATTTGCGCGATGCCGAATGGCGGTTTCAGTCTCATCGTCGTCATCACGTTCAAGAAGTTGACGAACATGCCCTGTGCGGTTTCCGGTCGCAAGTACGCGACGGCACTTTCGTCGTCGATCGGGCCGACGAAGGTCTTGAACATCAAGTTGAACGGGCGAGCTTCGGTGAGGTCCGTCGAGCCGCAGTTCGGGCAGGTGCCGCTGATCTCATCGGCGCGCCAACGCTCGTGGCAGTTTTTGCAGTCGACGAGGGGGTCGGCGAAGGTCTCGAGGTGTCCGGAGGCCTCCCAGACCTTCGGGTTTGTCAAGATCGCCGCGTCGATCGGGACGATCTCGTCGCGCTCGCGCACGACGGCGCGCCACCAGGCGTCCTTCACGTTGCGGAGCATCGAGCGCGCCGAGCGGTCCGTAGTCGTAGGTGGATCGCAACCCGCCGTAAATCTCGGCGGAGGGGAAGACGAAGCCCCGGCGCTTTGCCAGGTTGACGATCGTCTCAAAGCGGTCGGTCCCGTTCGCGCTCGAAACAGCCTCGGTTTCTTCGGGCTCGGTCGCCGTCATTCGCCGAGGATAACAGCCCAGGTGGGAGCCACTTTCGGTATGCAGATCCGGGGTCTAAGTGCGACGGCTACGCGGAGAGGTGTGCTTCAGCGAGGTGGTGACGGGCGGAGCGCAGCCGGCGGTCGAGGTGACGCTCGACCGCACCGAGCGCGAGTCGCTCGAGCGCGACGATCTCGGGGCCGCTCGCTTCCTGAAGTGCCCGCGCGAGCCCGCCGGAGGTGACGGCGCGGGCAAGCGCGACGACGTCAGGGCCGACCGCCTGGCCGCGCCGGCAGTTCGCGCAGAGGAAGCCACCGTTTGCGGCGTCGAAGGCGACGAGCGGCTCTTGCGAACCGCAGCTCGCGCAGCGATCGGCGACGACGCCGACGCCTTCTGTGGCGAGCAGCTTCAAACAGAACGCCGCCAGCACGAGGCGAGAACCGGTCGACTCGAGCGAGCGCAGTGCTCCGACGAGCAGGCGGTACAGGTCGGGGGACTGCTGGTGGTCGACGGTCGACTGGTCGGTGATCTCTGCCATCGTCATCGCCGCGTCGAGCCGTCCGAGGTCGGCTCGGATGCGCGCGAAGACGTCGAGGACCTCGACCTGGTTGACGACGTCGAGCTCCCGTCCCCGCCAAGCCATGAAGTCGATGTGGGTGAGCGGTTCCGTGCGGGCGCCGAGGCGACTTTTCACCTTGCGCACCCCCTTCGCAACCGCCCGCACCTTGCCGTGCTCGAGTGTCAGCACCGTCGCGATGCGATCGGCCTCTCCGAGGCGGATCGTGCGCAAAACGACGCCTTGGTCGCGATAGTTCGCCACTAATCAGGCCGCATGGATGCGGCCGCCGAGGATGATGAGCACCAAGCCGGCGAGGACGAGCGGGATGAATAAAGCGGCGGGTGTGTACCCCGATTCGGCGAGGAGCGCCAAAAAGGCGATCGCGAGAATGCCGAGGACGATGCCCGAGAGGCGCCCAGCGTGCTCCCACAGCCATTGCCGACGCGAGACGAGGGCGTTGTCCTCGACCGCTTGGCCCGTCATCGCTTGACCTTTCCATAGCGCCGCTCACGGTGCTGGTACTCGCGCACCGCGTCGAAGAGGTGGTCGCGATCGAAGTCCGGCCACAACACGTCAGTGAACACGAGTTCGGAGTACGCGAGTTCCCACAACAAGAAGTTCGAGATCCGGTACTCACCCGAGGTGCGGATGATGAGGTCGGGATCGGGCATGTCCGGGTAGTACAGGTGCGCCCGGATCTGCCTTTCGTCGACCTTGTCCGCCGGGACGCGGTCCGCGACGAGGGCACGGACCGAGTCGACGATCTCTGCGCGCCCGCCGTAGTTGAAACAGATCGTGAACGTGAGGCGTGAGTTCTTCGCGGTGAGCTCTTCGGCCTCGGTCATCTGGCGCGCGATCCGTCGCGGCACGCGCCAGTCCTTTCTGCCGGCGAATCGAATCCGCACGCCTCTTTCGTGCAGCGAGTCTCGATGCCTGGACAGGATGCGCTCGTTGAAGTTCATCAGGAAGCGCACTTCATCGGGCGGCCTTCTCCAGTTCTCGGTGGAAAAGGCGTAGACGGTGAACCACTCGACGCCGAGTTCCAAGATGCCGTCGATCACCCTGAACAAGGCGTCTTCGCCAGCTTCGTGCCCCGCGGTCCTCGGCAGGCTTCTTTGGGCCGCCCACCTTCCGTTGCCGTCCATCACAACGGCGATGTGGCGGGGGATTCGCCTCAGATCAATCCCATCTACCGATTGCGAGGGTGACACTGCAGCGAGGCTACTTCGGGCGCCTGCTGGCCCAAGTGTCGTGCAAGGCCGGTCGGTCGCGATTCGCGGTCGTGCCGAGGAGTCAGTTTGCTTGTCAGGTAGCGTCGATGCTGGATGAGTCAGGCGCGCGAGAACGTTACCGAACGGCCTTCGCCGATCGAGGAGTACGCGGCGATTGGCGCGCGCCTCGACGGCAAAAACGCCGACGAGATCTGTCGTTGGGCGATCGAGCGATTCGGGCGTGACCTCGTCGTCGCCGCTTCGTTCCAAGACTGCGTGCTCATCGACGTCGTTCATCGCGTCGATCCAGGCGCCGAGTTCGTCTTCTTGGACACCTGCTTCCACTTCCCAGAGACGCTCTCGTTCGTCGACGAGGTGGCCGAGCGGTACGGGCTCAACCTCACCGTGCTGCGGCCGTCGATCCCCCTCGACGAGTCTCCGTGCGGCTCGCCTCGTTGTTGCGAGCTTCGCAAGGTCGAACCGCTGAACGCGACGTTGCGGGAGAAGTCCGCTTGGATCACGGGGCTGAAGCGCGTCGACACGCCCGAGCGGGCGAACGCCCCGGTCGTCTCCTTCGACGAGCTTCGCGAGGTGGTGAAGGTCAACCCGCTCGCCGCGTGGAGCGACGACGACATCGACGAGTACGTCGCCGAACACCAACTTCCGCGCCATCCTCTCAACGCGAAGGGCTACGTCTCCATCGGTTGTGCTCCGACGACCCGCCCGATCGCATCCGGCGAAGATCCCCGGGTGGGAAGGTGGCCGGACTCGGACAAGACCGAGTGCGGCCTGCACCTCTGAGGGCAATCCAAGGCCAGAAGTCCCACGCAGATCTGGGCGGTCCCCTAGAGCCGGTACACCCTCGTCGTAGGCTGCGCCGAAGTGTCCGGCAGGGTGTCATTGGTGCGATACGACGACGCCGCCGGCGCGCTCGAGTCGGCTATCCGTGATCGAAAGGCGGATGACCCGCTTGCCGCGGTGACCGTCGTCGTCTCGTCACGGCGCATCGGCCAGTCGCTTCGTCACCGATTCGCCCGCGCACACCAGGCGAATGGGCGCACCGGCATCGCGAACGTCCGTTTCACCACGCTGGCCGATCTCGCAGACGAGTTCGGCGGGACGAGGTGTCGCTCGAGCGGCCGGAGCAGATTGACGAGATCCGCGCTCGGAGCGGCCGCCCGCGGCGCGCTGGCCGTCGAGCCTGGTTTCCTCGCCGCGGTCGCCGATCAACCCTCGACCGAGGCAGAGCTCGTCGCGCTGTACGAGGAGCTTCGTCAGCACGGAGACGCCGCGATCGAGCTGCTCGAGGGTCGCAGATCTTCGGGCCGCGACCTCGCGCGCATTTTTCGAGTAATGCGATCCCGACTCGCCGAAAGCTTCTTCGACGACGCCGACCTCGTCGACGCCGCGGTCGCGGCCATCGGCCAGCAACATCCGGAGGAGGTCGTCGTGGGATCCGTTGTTGTGCATCTTCCCGAACGTGCCCGACCCGACGAGTGTCGGCTCATCGCCGCGGTCGCTAACGAGTGCGACCTCGTCGTCCACGTCGGTCTGACGGGGGACGCAATGGCAGACGTGGTGAGTCTTCGGATCGCCGGCGCGCTGAAAGAAGTGGGACTCGACTCGCCGCCGATTCCACGGATGCCTGGGTCAGGCGACGCGGTCAACGACGTCGTTCACATGACGGCCGAAAGGATCGAGGCGCCCGACGTCGAGGCAGAGGTGCGCGCGGTGGTGCGCGTGGTGATCGATCACATCGAAAGCGGAGGGGCTCCGACTCGCGTCGCTCTTTTCTATCCGTCAGCGAAGAGCTATCTAGGCACTCTCGCTTCCGTGCTCGATGAGGCGCAGATCGCGTGGAGCGGCCGATCTCCACGTCGGGTCGTTGAGTCGCCCGCCGCTCGAATCCTGCTCGGAGCAGCCGAGCTCGCGGAAGTCGGGTTGGAAAGGGAACGGGTGATCGCGTGGTTGAACTCGGCGCCGACGATCGACGCCGAAGGCGATCTCGTCCCCGTTGGCTTGTTCGATCGGGTGACCCGTCTCGCCGGCGTGACGTCGGGAAGTGCGACCGAGTGGCACCGTCACCTCCAAGAGCTCGCGGAGCGCCTGTCTTGGCGCACGAGTGAGGCTGTCTCTTCTGGACGCGACGAGGAGACCGGGCGTGAGATCGCCGCCAAGCCAAGAAGCGACCGCGACGTCGCGATCGAGCTGGATGCGTTCATCGCGGAACTCGAGTGCTACTGCGAACAGGCGAGACGGGCCGGGACGTGGGAGGACCTTGAGTCATTGGCGCGGGGCGTGCTGCGGAGATACCTCGGGTGGAGCAGCGACAAAGACTCGCCGCGCGACGGTGCAGACGCGCTCGTCGACGCGGCGCTTTCGGAACTCGGCGGACTGGGGCCGATCGAGCCAAGAGCCGACATCGCCCGATTTGCCGCGGCGCTCGAGGGGGCTCTCGAGCGCGTCTCTGTCTACGAGGGGCGGCTTTCGTACGGCGTTGGGGTGGGGAATCTCTTCGATTCTGTCGGGCTTGATCTCGACCTGGCGGTGATTCTTGGAGGAGTGGAAGGAGAGTTGCCGCCGCGGCCCCGGTCGTCGCCGTTGCTCTCGATCGAGGACCGAGCCGCGCTCGGCCTCGAGGCCGCGACGCCGGAGGCGGCGAGCACAGCCGCGCGCCATGCGCTCGTCGCGCTCGCGGAATCCTCGCGACGCGCGGTCTGCACTTGGCGACTGCGCGATTCCTCGGACGCGAGGGCGCGCGTGCGGTCGCGGTTCTTCGGACACGACGACGTTCCCGTGGCTCCGAGCCCCGTGGCGGTCCTGAAATCGATCGCATCGGGCGGAGAGACCGCGATTGGCGAGTCTGAGCTCGTCGCGGCGACTCTCCTCGAACTGCGCGCGGTGAGACGACGGCTACGGTCGTTCCACCTCGTGGGCTCCGATCCCGATCTCCGGACTGCGCTGCGCGTCGTCACTTCGCGCGTCGCCCATCGATTCGACAGGTACGACGGCAGGGTCGAATCCGCCGCGAGCATCGAATCCGGTCGGATCCTCTCACCGACGACGCTCCAAAACTACGCCTGCTGTCCTTTCCGCTACTTCCTTTCGTCCGAGCTCGGCGTCGATGTCGTCGACGAGCCAGAGACACGGACGATGATCGATCGGCGCGACCGGGGCTCGATCGTTCACGAAGTGCTCGAACGCTTCGTATCCGACCTGATCGACGAAACCGGCGATGTCGACACCTCCGACACCGCCGAGCATCTAGCTGCCGTTGCCTATCAAGTTTTCGGTCGATACGAGCGCCTCGGCCGCACCGGGGCCGCGGTCCTCTGGCAACGCGAGAAGCGCGATTTGCTGGCGCTCTTGGAACAGGAACGACTCGCGGACGCGAGCCGACGAAGCGAAGAGGGGCGTCGCCCGATCGCACTCGAGTGGTCATTCGGCATCGGTGATGACCCACCGCTCGAGATTCCCGTGGGTTCGGGGAACGTCGCGTTCAGGGGCAAGGTCGATCGGATCGATCGTGGACGAAACCGCGAGCTCTTGGTCGTCGACTACAAAACGGGACGTTCGAAGTCGTTCGACGGACTCGACGTCGACCCCCTTGACGCAGGCCGTCACCTCCAACTCGCGGTCTACTCGCTTGCCGTACGCGCACTTGTCGATAAAGACGCGCCAGTTTCTGCGAGCTATCGCTTCTTGGACGAAGGAGGAGCAGAAAGGACCGTGATCCTCGACGACGACCTCGTTGCCAAGACGAGCGAGGTTGTCGGCGTCATCGCGGACGGAGTGCGGGCCGGACTCTTCCCGTTCAATCCTGGAGAGCCGGTGTGGTGGGGAACCTTCCAGAACTGCGCGTACTGCGACTTCGACTCGGTGTGTCCGCCCGATCGCGACGATTTCTGGGAGGAAGCGAGCAGAGACTCCGATCTGGCGGCATACGTCGCGCTCGACGCCGGTGACGACGATGGGTGAGCACTCCGTGCTGGCGGACGCACCAGCGCGCTCGGCGATCGGTCAACGCCTCGACGAGACGCTGTTCGTCGAAGCGGGCGCAGGTACCGGCAAGACGACAGCGCTTGTCGGACGGGTTCTGGAGCTCGTTCGGTCGAAGAGAACGTCGATCGGCAAGGTCGCCGCGATCACCTTCACCGAGGCCGCCGCCGCGGACTTGCGCTCGCGTATCCACCTCGAAATGACGCTCGCATCCCGTCGACCTGACGGTGAGTGGGCGAGGGGCGCACTCGGGGAACTCGACGACGCCTCGCTGACGACGATCCATGGCTTCGCCCAACGGATCCTCGCCGAGCACCCGCTCGCGGCTCGACTGCCGTTGCGATTCAACGTGTTCGACGAGATCGAATACGACTTTGCCTTCGATCGACGCTTTCGAGACGTGATCGACGATCTCGTCGCCGACGATGAACGTGGCCTGCTCGTCGCCGCGGCCCTTGCGGTCGACATTTCGTTATCGACACTTTCCGAGCTGGCCGCTGAGGTCGACTCGAAGTGGGATCGCTTCCTCGAAATTGCAGACGACGAAGTCTCGCTCGAGTCGCTCGCCGCGGAGGTCGATGCCGTGGAGTCCGAGCTCGCCGAGATGATCGCATCGGTACTTCCCCTCCGATCGGCCTGCGACGACGACGAGGACGGACTCTGCAAGCAGATCGACAAGCTCGGAGAGGCCCTCGAACGCCGAAAGGCGTCGAAGGACTGGATTGATCGGCTCGAGTGGTGCTACTCGATCGGCAAGATCAGCCACGCGCGCACCGGTTCGAAGGAGTCGTGGAGGGTCCGCCCGATCGCTGAAATTCGAGATGTCCTGCGCGTCCTCGACGAGCGCCGAGAGGCGATCGTGACGCGCATCGTCGGCCGGCTGCTGCGCTCGCTCGTCGTCGTCTTCGAGCGCGAGGCGGTCACCGCCGCCGAGGAGCGAAGAAGGAAGGGAGAGCTGAGCTTCCACGATCTGCTCGTCTTCGCCCACCAGCTCCTGTGTTCGCGCCCCGACATCGCCAACGAGGTGAGTAGCCGCTTCTCGCACATCCTCATCGACGAGTTCCAGGACACGGATCCCTTGCAGCTGGCGATCGTGAAGCTGCTCGCGAAGGACGCGAGCGGCGAAGGACTCGAGCCGGGAAAGCTCTTTTTCGTCGGCGATCCCCGACAGTCGATCTACCGGTTCCGGGGCGCTGAACCCGAGCTCTACGAGCGGGAACTCAACGAAATCGCGCCTTCGGGGCCTGTCGTTTTGACGAGCAATTTCCGTTCGGTGCTTGGGATCGTCGAATTCGTGAACGCGGTCTTCGAGCGCATGGGGGAAAACCGAGATGACAGCGCGTCGAAATACCACGCGCTTTCGGTCGTACGCGGAATCGAGGCCCCCGGCGCCGCGGTAAAGGTCTGCGGGGTGCAGGCGGGCGGGCGATCAAGCGAGCACGACCGACGGGTAAGAGAGGCTCTTGACGTCGCCGAGCTCATCGACAGGTGCGTGCTCGAGGAATGGCCCGTCGAGGTCGACGGAGTCGTGCGCCCCGCCCGCTACGGCGACGTCACAATCTTGGTGACGAAGCGGACCGGACTCGCCGAGCTCGAAGACGCGCTCGACGCCCGCGACATTCCGTTTCGTGCCGATTCGCCGTCGCTCATCTTGCGTTCGGCGGAGATACGTGACTTCCTGGCGTGTCTTCGCGCGATCGACCTGCCCGGAGACGAAGCGGCGCTCGTGGGCGCGTTGCGCACCCCAATGCTCGGCTGTGGCGATGACGACTTGTGGCGATACCGGCGAGCTGGCGGCCGCTGGTCGCTCGAGCTCGCGAGAGCCGACGAGCCCGGCCGGGTCGGTAACGCGTTGCGCCGGCTCGGGGCGCTGGCCGATCGACGCCACGACCTCGGGCTCGTGCAAACGATGCACGCGGCCGCGGAGGAGCTCAAAATCTTCGAGATCGCTTCGACGAACCGCCACGGCGAAGAGTCGCTGCGTCGCTTGCACTATTTGTTCGCGCGCGCGTCGGCGTTTGTCGACGCGGGAGGCGATTCGATCGCCGACTTCGTTGACTGGATCGACCGACAGGCGGGTGCGCGGGTGCGCGGCGTCGAAACGGCGATTGGAGAACCCGACGGCGCGGTCCGCATTTTGACGGTCCACGCGGCAAAGGGCCTCGAGTTTCCGATCGTCTTCCTTGCGGAGCTGGCGGCAGATCCCGCTCGCCAGCACGTGGCGGGACGGATCCTCTTCGGAGATGACGACTGGCCCGAGATCCGCATCCGCCGCGGCGTCGAGACGCCCGGATATGCCGCGCTTCACGAGGATGAGACCGAGCGTGCAGAAGAGGAACTGGTGCGGCTGCTGTACGTCGCGATGACGCGGGCACGAGACCACCTTGTCGTCTCACTCCACCGCTCCGAGTCGGGCTCGAAACAGACGCCGTCGCTCGCCGATCGACTTGCCGAGCTGCTGGAGCACCTCGACGGCGCATACGTCGAGGTCGGTTCCGGCGTCCCTACCTCCCCGCACGAAGCGGCGATCGCTCCGCAATCGCGTGGACCCGCGGCGACCAAGGAGGCGTTCGCGGCCTGGCGCGCGAGGCGTGAAGCGGTCAGTCGGGCGAGCTTGTTGCCAACGAGCGTCGGCGCGAGGGCGATGGAGGCACATCGGTACGCGAACGTCGAGATCAACGGGCACGACGCCGAACCCCCATCCGGCTCCGAGAGGTGGCGACGTGCGCGCGGCGCGACGGCGATCGGGCGCGCCGTGCACGGCGTTCTGCAGCGCGTCGACCTACGTGACCGGCGCGGGGTCGATGAACTCGTCGTGTCGGAGACGATTCGCAACGACTGTGTCGAGACCAAGGACACCGTCCGCGCGCTCGTCGATGCCGCGCTCTCGTCCGACGAGTTGCGGCGCGCCGCCGCCGCGACGCGATCGTGGCGCGAGTTGCCGGTTTCCGTGCCGATCGCGGATGGCGTCCTCGATGGCGTCATCGACCTCGCCTATGAAGAAGACGAGCGGCTCATCGTCGTCGATTACAAGACGGACACGCTCTTGGACGAGGAGGCACTGCGCCGCCGCTGCGCCGAATACCGGCCGCAGGCCGGTGCGTACGCCCTCGCGCTGGCGAGCGTGCTTGGGCGGCCGATCGGGCGCTTCGTGTTCCTTTTCCTGCGTGCGCCTGGCGGGGTGCGGGCCCTCGAGGTCGCCGATCTCGAGGCCGCGACATCCGACGCCACCGAGGCAGCCGAGCGGTATTTGGCGACGCCCGCCCGATGACACGAGACCGATCCGTCGTCGACGCGCTCGAGCACGTGACGGGCGCACTCGCAGACGGCGGGGAATCGCGTCCCGGACAGGTGAAAATGGCCGAAGCGGTCGCGCGGGCGATCGAGGACGGACGCCACCTCGCCGTAGCGGCGGGGACGGGCACGGGAAAGTCCCTCGCCTACCTTGTGCCGGCGGTGCTCTCCGGGCACAGGGTCGTCGTCGCCACGGCGACGAAGGCGTTGCAAGACCAGCTGGCGGCGAAAGACGTGCCGCTCGTGCAGCGCGCCCTGCGGCCGTTCTCCTTCGCCGTGTTGAAGGGTCGTTCGAACTACGTGTGTCGGCAGCGCCTGCAAGAGTCCGTCGAGCGCGGCGCGCAAGGCGTCTTCTCCACGGAGGACTCCGGCTCCGAAAGAGCCTCTTCCGCGAAGCGCATCGTCGAGTGGGCGTCGCGCACACGGACGGGTGACCGTGCCGAACTCGAAGAGGAGCCGGATCCGGCTGTCTGGGGCGCCTTCAGCGTGAGCGCAGAGGAGTGCCCGGGCGCGCACCGGTGCCCTTCCGGCGCGAGCTGTTTCGCCGAGCTCGCGAAGGAGCACGCTGCCCAGTCCGAAGTGATCGCGATCAACCACCACCTCTTGGGCGCCGACCTCGCGTCCTTCGGCGCGGTTCTTCCCGAACACGACGTCCTCGTCGTCGACGAAGCGCACGCGCTCGAAGACACGGTGACCGACAGTCTCGGAATCGCGATCAGCCCCAGCCGGATCCGTGCCGTCGCGGTGATGGCCCGGGCGGCTTCGAGCGGCGCGAACCGAGGACGCGATTCTGCGATCGACGCGTTGTTCGAGGCGGCGACGTCGCTCGAGAACGCGCTCGACGGGCGATCTGGCGAGCGTCTCGTCAATCCGCTCGACCCCGATTTGCGCGCGGCGATCGAGCTCGCACGGACGCGATCAGAGGCCCTCGACGCCGCGCTCGGGATTGAGGGTCGGACAGAGACCGGTGCCGACGACGCCCAGCCCGCTTTGCGCGCCGTGCTCGCCTCGGCGCGTTTGCGAGAAGACGTCGACCGTTTCCTTGCCATGCGCGAGGAAGACGTCGCCTGGATCGAAGAATCCCGGCGTCAGGCGATTCGCGTCGCGCCGATCGACGTCGCCTCGCTGCTTTCCGAGCAGCTCTTTTCGACGAGGACGGTCGTGCTCACGAGCGCGACGATTACCCCCGGGCTTGGTCCCCGCCTCGGCGCCGACCCTGAAAACGTCGACGAGCTCGACGTCGGAAGCCCCTTTGATTACGAGGGTCACGCGCTCTTGTACTGCGCCGCACACCTGCCCGACCGACGCTCGAGTGCCGCGGAAGCCGCGATCCACGACGAGCTTTGCGCGTTGATCGACGCGGCCGGGGGGCGCACTCTCGCCCTGTTCACGAGCCTCGGCGCGATGCGGCGCGCGGCCGATGCGATGCGCCCGCGCGTGAGCTACCCGCTGCTCGTCCAGGGAGAACTCGCGAAACCGGCGCTCGTCGAGCGGTTCGCGAACGAACACGGCGCGTGCTTGTTCGCGACGATGGGGTTCTGGCAAGGCGTCGACGTCCCCGGCGAGACGCTGTCGCTCGTCGTCATCGACCGCATCCCGTTCCCGAGGCCCGACGAGCCGCTCGTCGCGGCGCGACGCGAACGTGCCGGGAAGGACGCGTTCTTCGCGATCGACATCCCACGCGCCGCGTCGTTGCTCGCGCAGGGCGCCGGTCGCCTGATCCGGAGCGCGTCGGATCGGGGAGTCGTCGCGGTGTTGGATCCCCGACTTGCGACCGCGTCGTACCGATGGACGCTCGTGCGCGCGCTGCCACCGATGCGTAGAACAAAGGTTCGCGCGGAGGCGGAAGCGTTCTTGCGATCGCTCCGCTCGCTTCCGGCCTGACTCGTAGGATCGAATGCGATCGAGGCATCGGAGGAAACGTGCCAGCGACGGAGGTGGAAGCGGAGATGGATGGGCCAAATGGCGACCCGCGAGAAAAGATCGTCGTTGGCATCGACGGGTCGAAATCCGCCAATCAGGCTCTGTCGTGGGCCGCGCGCCAGGCCAGGCTCACCGGGGCTTCGCTCGAGGTCATCTCGGTGTGGGCACCGCCGACCACGTTGGGGTGGACGCCGAACTGGCCGGAGGGGCTGGACCTCGCCCAAATCGCCGAGGATCTGCTCTCGAAAACCGTTCCCGAGGTGCTAGGAGCCGATCCCGGCATCGACGTCGTTCAAACAGTCGTCGAGGGTCATCCGGCACTTGTTCTCGTGGAACGCTCACGAGACGCCGCCCTCGTTGTCGTCGGGAGCCGTGGGCACGGGGCGTTTGCCGGGATGCTGCTCGGCTCGGTCGGTCTTCATCTCGCCTCCCACGCACACTGTCCGGTCGTCATCGTGCGCGAGTCACCGCATCAGCGTGAGGCGAAGCTGGCTCAGTAACCGCGCGACGCGAGCTGATCGAGAGTCAATAGCCGAGGCGGTCGATGAGCTCTCTGTGGCGTTGCCAGTCGCGCTCCACGCTCACGTGCAGGTCGAGGTACGCGCCGTCGGGAAGCTGACGGCGGACGGCCTGTCCGACTGATTTCAGGACTTGGCCCTTCGAGCCGACGACGATCGGGCGCTGGCTCTGGCGTTCGACGAGGATCTCGCATCGGATGTACGGCCATTCCCACTCGGTCACCTCGCAGGCGATCGAGTGGGGGAGCTCGTCCCGCACGGTCTTCAGCAGTTGTTCGCGCACGAGCTCGGCGACGAAGAAGGCCTCCGGCACGTCGCTCACGGTCCCTTCAGGAAACAAGGGGGGCCCCTCGGGCAAGCGCGCGATGAGGTGGTCGACGAGCGCGTCGACGCCGAGGCCGCTCTTCGCCGACACCGGGAAGTACTCGGCGTCGGAAAGTCCGAGCTCATCGTGGGCGCGCGAAAGCTGCGCGAGTGCCTGTTTTGGCTGCGCGAGATCGATCTTGTTCACGACGACCACGGCGTCACGGGGGAGAGTGGAGGCGATTCGCCTGTCGCCCGGCCCGACCGGAGCCGTCGCGTCGACAACCAAACAGGCCACGTCGACATCGTCGAGTGACGCGCGCGCCTGTTCGTTCAGCCGGGATCCGAGCGCGGTCTTCGGTTTGTGGACCCCTGGCGTGTCGACGAAGACGGCCTGGACACCGGGGCGGTTCAACACCCCGTGGATCCTCCTTCGCGTCGTGTTCGGGGTCGCGGCCGTGATGGAGACCTTGGTCCCCAAGATCCGGTTCACGAGCGTCGACTTGCCGACGTTCGGTCGACCGACGATGGCGATGAATCCCGATCGCCCGGCTTCAGTGGCCGCGTTGTCCGGCGGGTGCCCGGTCGTGTCCCCGTGTGTGGGCGACGCGGCTTCGCTCACCTGAGCGTCGCGGTGGCGTCGGGCGCGCTCTTTTCGGACGCCGCGCCCGTCGAGTTGCGGACGATGCGCACCTGGCTGATGCGCCGACGCTGCACGCGCTCTGCCACGAGGGTGTGGCCGTCGGCGTCCACCGACTCGCCCTCTTGGGGTACGTGACCCGACAGATGCAAGAACAACCCGGCGACGGTGTCCCAGTCACCGACCGGGAGTTCCGCGCCCAAAAGCTCGTTCACCTCGTCGATCGCCATCCGACCGGAGACCCGGTACGCGCCGTCCCCGAGCGGCTCGACCATCGGGTCGTCGGCGTCGAACTCGTCGGTGATCTCGCCGACGAGTTCTTCCAAGAGGTCTTCCAAGGTGACGATCCCCGCCGTCCCGCCGTACTCGTCGACGACGACCGCGAGGTGGAAGCGATCTCGCTGCATCTCGCGCAAAAGCGGTGCGACGCGTTTTGTCTCCGGCACGTAGTGCGCGGGCCGGCTGAAGCTCGACACCGGCGGGTCCTCGTCACCTTCGCGCACCGCGCGCACGACGTCGCGGGTGTAGGCGATTCCGACGACGTCGTCGAGGGATCCTGCGTAGACGGGGATCCGGGAAAGCCCCGCCGACATCGCGACCTCGAGCACCTCCGAGGCGGGCGTGTGCGCCTCGACGGCGACGACGTCGGGACGCGGCGCCATGACCTCGCGCACGATCGTGTCCCCAAAATCGATGATCGAAGAGATGAGCTCGCGCTCTTCGTCCTCGATCACGTCCTCGTCCACCGCGACGTCCGCCATCGCGAGAAGCTCCTCCTCGGTCACATCGGGCTCGTTCGGGCCCTCGTGAGAAGAGGTCACGAGGTGCGAGAGCCCGATCAGCGCCGACGCGACGGCGCGGATCGGCGGGAAGCGGATCACGGCAGAAACGATCGGCGCGGCGAACAACGCCGCGCGGTCGGGGTGCCGCACCGCCCATTGCTTCGGGATCGCCTCGGCGACGACGAAGATCACGACGACCTCGAAAATCGTCGCGACCGCGACTCCGAGCGCGCCGAAAAGCCGAGACGCCTCGACGCCGACCAGGGTCGCCGTGACGAGCTGACAGACGAGCACTAATAGGAGCAACGGAGCGAGGAAGCGTTCGGGTTGTTCGGCGAGACGCAACAACGAGCGCGCGCCGTGGCGCTTGTGTTCGACGAGCGAGCGGGCGCGTGCCTGGCTCGTGCGGACGAGGCTCGTCTCGGCGAGGGCCAAGAGCGCCGAAAGCGCGATGAGCACGATCACCGCGGCGACCAACGCGCCGTCGCCGCCGCCGAACGAGGCGGCGTAGGTCATCGCTTCTTCTTCCGGTAGAGCTGGTCGAGGAGGTCTTGTTCGCGCGCTTCCATCTCTTGGGCTTCTTTGTCGTTCTCGTGGTCCATTCCCAAAAGGTGCAGGATCCCGTGAACAACGAGCAACGCGACCTCGTCGTCGTAGGTGCCGGCGTGCCCCGGGGCGTTGTTGAACGCGACCTCCGGACAGATGACGACGTCGCCGATGAGGCTCGGCAGGCTGCCCGGCTCCGGTGGCTCCCATCCCGGTCCTGAACCTCCGTTGTCGGGCGAGCGCCCGATCGGCGCGTCGTCCTCGTCGATCGGGAATGCCAAGACGTCGGTCGGGCCTTCGCGGCCCAGAAAGCGCTCGTTCAACGCGGCGATCGTCGTTGAGTCGACGAACAGCACCGAGAGTTCGGCGTCGCCGCGCACGCCTTCTTCGGTGAGCGTCTCTTCGGCAAGGCGCGCCCAGCGGTCGCAGTCGACCGCGTGCGCGGACTGCTCGTTCGCCACGAATACGTCGACGGACACGGTCTTTCTAGCGCTGGTCGTCGTTGCGGTCGGCGCGCTCGTACGCGGAGACGATGTCGCGCACGATCCGGTTGCGAACGACGTCGGACTCACCGAGGCGCACGAAGCCGACGCCGTCGATGATCCCCAAGATCTCTTGCAGACCGACGAGACCGGACCTGCCGCCCGCGACGTCGATCTGGGTCACGTCGCCGGTGACGACGGCCTTGGTCCCGAATCCGATACGGGTGAGGAACATCTTCATCTGCTCGGGGGTCGTGTTCTGCGCCTCGTCCAAGATCACGAAGCTCGCGTTGAGGGTCCGGCCGCGCATGAAGGCGAGCGGCGCCACTTCGATCGTCCCCCGCTCCAACAGGCGTTGGGTGCCTTCCGGTTCCAACATGTCGTAGAGGGCGTCGTAAAGCGGGCGCAGGTACGGGTCGACCTTCGCCATCAGGTCCCCGGGCAGGAAACCGAGGCGCTCTCCGGCTTCGACGGCAGGGCGGGCGAGGATGATCCGGTGCACCTGTTTGGACTGCAGCGCCTGCACCGCGGCCGCGACCGCGAGGTAGGACTTGCCGGTTCCTGCCGGGCCGATGCCGAAGGTGATCGTCGAGGTGGCGATGGTGTCGACGTACAGACGCTGGCCGGGGGTCATCGGCCGCACGGGACGCCCGCCGACGCCGCGGACGACCTCGGTGGCGAACACGTCCGAGGGTCGGACGTCAGCCTTCACCATCTCGATCGTCCGCCCGACGTGCGCGGCGTCGATCCCTTCTCCGGATTCGAGCTGCGTGACGAGCTCGTCGAAGATCCGCCCCACGCGGTGGGCTTCGGGGCCGTCGATCGTGATCTCGTTGCCGCGTACATGGATCGTCGTGTCGCCGAATTCGCGTTCGACAAGGAGGAGTAGCTCATCGCGCTCGCCGAGGAGACCGACCATGAGCTCGTTCCCGGGAACGTGGATCTTGAGCTGTGTTGTGGACACCGTTACCTGCTCGAGGGTACCAGTGGCGCGCGGCGATCGAGCACTTTGTCGCCCTTGTTTCGGTTGCCCGCGGCGCTAACCCGGCGGCCAGGTCATCTGACGGCCGCCGAGGACGTGCAGATGGAGGTGGCCGACCGAGTTCTGCGCGTGTCGGCCGACGTTGAGGACGAGGCGATACCCGCTTTGCAACACCTCGTCGCGCTCCGCCACCGCCTTCGCCAACGCGAACATCGACGCGACGACGACGCCGTCTTGGGGACCGAGTGTCGCGGCGTCGTCGATGTGGCGGCGGGGCACGACGAGAACGTGCGTCGGCGCGACGGGGGCGATGTCTCTGAACGCGACGACGGTGTCGGTTTCGCCGACCACCTCGGCGGGAGCAGTCCCGCCGACGATCGCGCAAAAGACGCAGTCGGAGGGAGCCTCGGTCGCGATCAACGGAGGCGGTCCGTTCGTGCCGTGGCCGCGCGGCGAACGAATCGTCGCGGACTCGAAGGTTCGCTAGTCGGGCACATCGGCGCACCGTACCAGCGGCGCGTTGCTGGCACGAACAATGAGCCGGTGATGGATTCACATCGCACCCGCTGCCGCCCAGTCGCCAGCGTTGGCCGTGCGTTGTCCCGCGCACGCTTGGGTGTCCCGGATGAGATGACGTCCGCCCTCCCTGTCGAAGCGCTGCCCTCGTCGTTAGCGTGATCGAGAGGGCATCCGTCCCAGACAACGAGGTCGCGCGCGACGCGCCTCGATTCGCGAGTTAGGCGCGATGCCGCGCGCATTGGAAGGCCCGCTGTTTGCAACGGTGAACGGGGCGGCGCGCGCTTATTCGGCAGTTTGTGAATTGGCTGCGTGAAACGACGTCGACTCATCGGTCTCGAGCAGAGCTCGGGCCCTCGTAAGCATCGGCTTGGCTCCGAGCATCTCGAAGGTCGACGCCGCTTCGCCGGCTCGTGCAGCCGCCTCGGCTGCACGGCCTTGGCGGCCGAACCACTCAGCGAGATCGAGCTGGCATCGGGCCGTCCAGTACGGATAACCGAGATCGAGCAACCCCTGCTCCGCCGCGACGAGGTCGTCCTCAACGGTGTCGTATTCGGCTTTCGCATCGCAAAGCAACGCACGGGCGCGAGCGATCTGCAGCTTGACAAAGGGTGGAACCTCGCCGGGAGGCCGACCAGAGAGCAGCTCCACGATCCGCTCGGTCCCTTCGAGGTCCTTGACCGCGATGGCGGCGTCGATCGCGTTCGGGAGTGCAATGCGAATGGCTTCGTACGCAACGCCGAGGTCGCCGCTGAACGATTCGGCGATCGCTCGTAGTGCCCCCTCGAGCGCACGTTGAAAGTCTCCCTCGGCAAGGGCGACGCTGCTCTGATACGCGAGGTAGCCGGCCCGGTCTTGTACGTCGTCACCCATCCCGACATCCTCGGCACTGGCAAAGTGCTCGGTCGCGTTCTCAACGCGACCGAGGCGCGCGTCCACTTCTGCGAGGCACAATCGAACCCACGAGCTTCCGGCGATGTTGCCGCTCGAGGTCAGCGTCTCGATCCCTCGCTGGTACGCCTCTTCGAAGCGCCCGGCCATCGTGAGGACCTGGATGAGGTTGCCGGCGGCGATCGACTCGCGATAACGCGCCCCCGAGCGACGGGCGAGCGCGAGCGCAGCCTCGCAGTGTTCTTCCGCCCCCGCCAGGTCGTATTTCATGCAGAGATCGCCGAGGTTGGCCTCGGCGAGGGTCTCGGCGTCGGTGAGACCGTGACGTCGGGCGATATCGATGACCGCCTCGTAGTTGATGCGAGCTTCCTCCACGCGCCCGAGTTGAGTCAGGGCGACGGCTTTTCGCACGAGGGCACGAGCGAAGGTCTGGGTCAGCTCGTAGTGCTGGGCGATCGTGAGCGCCTGCTCGATCGATTCCGAGGCGTCTTGGAGGTGCCCCGCGAACACGAGTGAGGAGCCGAGCTTTTCATTCAGGTCGGCGATCACGTCGGGTGGAGTCGATACCGGGTCGAGGGAGGCGAGAGCCTCGCGAATGAGGACGATCGCCTGTTCGGTGTGGCCAAGACCCTGCACGGCCCGCGAGAGTCCGCCAATCGCCCTCGCCGCCTCGACAGCGCGTCCCGCCGACTGGTGAGCCCGGATCGCCGCCTCGAAGTGTGCACTGGCCCGATCGTCGAATCCAGCGAGACTCGCCATGCGCCCGGCGCTCTCCATCAGGTTCGCCTGTTCGAATCCGTCGCTGCTCAGCTCGGCGGCCGTCACGTAAGCGGCTTCGGCGGATTCGGGAGCGCCGACCGACTCGGCACGCTCGGCGGCGATCGCGTACGCACGCTTCGCCTGATCCCGCAGATCGTCGGCAATCGGGTCGTCTCCCGCCGCTTTGTAGGCGTCGTTCAGGTGGGCGGCGATCACCTCGGCCACTTCCGCGCCCTGGTCTGGGAACGCGTTGCGCAGGTGTTCGGCGGTGCGGATGTGGCGGGCTTTTCTCTCGGCTTTCGTCAACATGTCGTATGCGACCGACCGGATGAGCGACTGCGTGAAGGCGTACTGGCCGCGCTCTGGAGAGAGCTTGTCGGCGCGAACCGTGAGAACCTCTTTTCTGACGAGCGAGGTCAACAACGCGTCGAGCTCGCCGGGGTCGGTATCGGTGACCGCCTCGATCGCCTGGCGGGGGAAGGATCCCCCGAGCACCGAGCACTCCTTCACGAGTCGCCGCTCATCGGGCGAGAGCGAATCGAGTCGCGAGGCGATGAGCGCCGTCAGTCCCGGTGGGATCTCCAAAGTGCCGAGCTCGCCGACCAGATGCAGCCCTCCGTCGGTTCCTTTCGTGAGGATTCCCTTGTCGAGCAGGCTGCGCACGGTCTCGACGGCGTAGAGCGGAATCCCCTCGGCGCGTTCCACGATGCTCGCACGTGCCGGGGCGGGGAGTTCGGAGACGAGGCCGTCGAGCAGCTCGCCGATCAACTCGTCGGCGAGCGGGTCGAGCGAGACCGTGGTGACGTTGCGTCGGCTGAGACCGAGTCCTCGTTTCTCGGTCCCTTCCGGTCGGGTGAGGACGAGCAGGAATATCGCGTGATCCGCAGACCATTCCAGCAAGTGGTCCAGGAAGTCGACGAGACCGGCGTCTGCCCACTGCAGGTCCTCGACGAGCATCGCGACCGTGCTGTGCTCCGAGAGTCGTTCGAAGAAAAGTCGCCAGCCGGCAAAGAGATCTTCTTTCGCCAGCAGCTGGGGAGCTGGCAGGCCGAGTAGCTGGCCGAGGCGCGGCGCGATGAACTCCCGATCGGCGGGATCGAGGATCCAGCGCTCGAGGCCGACCCGAAGCCGCTCCGCTGCGACATCGAGCGGGTCCTCTTCTCCGATCTGGAGGCGCGAGCGGACCATCTCAGAAAGCGCCCAGTAGCTGACGCCCTCGCCGTAGGAAAGGCAGCGCCCGGCGTGCCAGAGGGTGTCCTCGACGAGACCGTCGAGGTATTTGAAGAACTCCCAGGCAAGGCGGGATTTTCCGACGCCGGCCACCCCGGAGACGAGGGCCAGCCGAGCGGAGTGGCGGTCAGCGGCCGCCCGAAATAGCTCTTTTACGAGGCGAAGCTCGTGATCACGTCCGACAAAGGGTGCTTCCAGTCCGCTCGAGCGCTGCGAGCCGGCGAGGGCCGCGGCGATCCTGGTCGCTTGGTGGAGGTGGACCGGTTCAGACTTCCCCTTCAATTCGTGCAGGCCGACGTCGACGTAGGAGATCGCCACCGCGGTCGCGGCACGGGTCGCCTCGTCGACGTAACAGCAACCGGGAGGAGCCACGGACTGGATACGCGCGGCCATATTCACCCGGTCGCCGATGACCATTCCCTCTTCTTTGGTCTCGGTCGTCGCGACGCCGCCGGTGACGATCCCGACCCGCGCCTGCAAGTCGGTGGAACGTTCCGAGCCGTAGTCGGCGACCGCCGATACGAGCTCGAGACCGGCGCGCACGGCTCGCTCGGCATCGTCCTCTTTTGCGGCGGGGGCACCCCAGACCGCCATCACCGCGTCACCGATGAACTTTTCGACGGTGCCCCCGTAGCGGCCGACAATCGATCGGGCGAGGTCGAAGTAGCCAGAAAGGAGCTCGCGAACATCTTCAGGATCTTTCGACTCCGAAAGCGGAGTGAAGCCGACGAGGTCGCAAAACAGCACCGAGACATGACGCAGCTCGGACGTCCCACCCGTCGCCGGGGAGATCGCGTTCGTTCGGGCGGCAGAGGCGACGGGCTGGCCGACAGCGGCGAGCGTCGTCCCGCACTCACTGCAGAATTTGGCGGTGGGCTGGACTGCAGAACCGCAATTCGGACAGGCGCGCGCGAGTGGACTGCCGCACTCGGAACAGAACTTGGCGCCTGTCGCGTTTTCGACTCCGCAGCTCGAGCAGAGCATCAGTCACCTCCGCTGCTCGCCGGAAGGTTACGACCCGATGCCTGCCGCTGCACCGTGCGAGGCGGCCCACCGCTCGTTTCCGAGATCGCGGGCATGCGTCGGCGGCGCCGTCGCGGCCGACGTCGTCAGCTTGGCCGCAGGCGCAGTGTTACCTCGTTGGCGAGCAGCCGGCCCCGACGGGTGAGAACGGCGTGGCGCGCCGTTCGCGCGACGAGTCCGTCTAACGCCGGGTCGTCGAAGAGAGCATCGTTCGGCACACCGTCTCTGGTGCGCAACGCGAGCTCGAGACGTTCGACCACCCGCTCTGTCTCGCCGAGCCGTTCGCGCCACGCGACGGGGGAATACCCATCGTTGACGCGGGTGATGTATCGCTCGAACGACGCCACGTTCGCGAACCGCTCCCCATCGAAGTGGCCGTGCGCGGCGCAGCCGAAACCTAGGTACTCCCCGCCGTGCCAGCACGACACGTTGTGCTGGCACTCGTGGCCGGGTTTCGCCCAATTCGAGATTTCGTACCACCGGTATCCCGCCGCTTCGAGCCGGTCGTCGATCGCCTCGTAGCGGCGCGCCAAGACGTCGTCGTCGGGGTGGCGCGACGGGTCGCGAGAAAGGGGCGTCCCCGCCTCGACCGTGAGGGCGTACCCGCTCACGTGAGGTGGCGTCGGCTCGAGCGCCAACAACGCGTCGAGCGTCTCCTCGAAGTCCTCGTCGCGCTCCGCCGGCGCGCCGTAGATGAGATCGACGTTGAAGCTCGGAAAGCCGAGCGCGCCGATCTCGCGCACCGCTCTCGGAATCGCGGCGGCGTCACCTTGGCGCCCGAGACCGACGCGCACATGCTCGACGAAGGACTGTGCGCCGAGAGAAATCCGCGTCACGCCACTTCCGCGCGCCTCTTCGAGGAACCACCGGGTGGCGCTCTCGGGATTCGCCTCGACCGTCACTTCCGCTCCGACCGGAGCGTCGATCGCCGCCAACACCTGTGCGAGCGCTCCTTTCGGGAGCAGCGACGGGGTGCCACCGCCGACGAAGACGGTGCTCGGGATGCGCCAGCGACCGGAGGAGCGCGCGCCCTCGATCTCGCGCACGACAGCGGCGACGTAGGCGTCGGCGCGATCGAGCTTGCCGACGTTCGTCACAAAGGCGCAGTAGTCACATCGCGAAGCGCAGAAGGGGATATGGACGTAGACGCCGAAGTCGTGGCCCTCGGCGATCATTTCCATCGGATCAGCTTTCCAAGCGAAAAGCCGATCCGCACGCGTTATCAGGCGTAGAGCAGCCCGAGTTCGCCGAGGTGCGAGATCATCTCGTCGAGGCTCAACCCGAAGGTCGCGCCGATCACCCGGATGTCCTCCGCTCGGATCGTCAGCACCTGGCCGTTGAAGTCCTGGCGCTCGAGTTGGATCTTCGTGAGAAACCGCAGCAAGGCCTCGGACTCCGGTCCGGGGCTCTGCTTCAGCCGGACGAGATCGATCCGGATCTTCTGCGACGAGGAGATTCGCGACGTCCCGTGTGCCGCTTCGGCCGTGTGCTCGTCCGCCCCGTGCGGGAGGAGCTGGTCTAATGGGACGTCGTAGATCGCCGCGAGGCGACGGAGCCGCGGGACCGAGATCGCCCGCTCGCCCCGTTCGTAGGCGCCGAGGACGGACGCCTTGAACTCCTCGTGCGAGGTCGCTTCGACCGCCTGGAGGGAGAGGCGCTTTTGCCTCCGGACCTCGCGAAGGCGGGCGCCAACGGTTTCGGCATATTTGCGTTCAGCAGCCTCAGGAACCACAGCAACCTCAGTCATCGGGAACTCCCTGGTAGCCGGCCTGCGCCGACTGTCCATTCATCACGTTTGTGAGTTTACTTGACCACGGAGCGTGGTGAAAGGGTCTCTATAGGTGAATTTTCGTTATAGAGCCCTGGTCCCGTTGTGTACGGCGGCGACGAGCAGCACCGCAGAGGCTACCGCGGCGGTCTCGGTTCGCAAGACGTGGCCAGGAAGACCGACGAGCCGGGGGGCGAGGGCCAGCTCATCGGGGGTGAAGCCGCCTTCTGGGCCGACGAACACGCTCGACACCGATTCGTCGACCGGCGGGGAGCCGGGGTGGGCGAGTGCGGCTGTCCCCGGCGCGGATCCGAGCGCCGTCTCGAGAGCCACCGGGCCCGAGATCGCCGGCAGGACGAGCCGCCGGCACTGCATCGCCGCTTCCCGGGCGACGCGAGCGAGTCGCTCCTTGCGGTGCCCGATTGCCCGATCGTCGGGTCGGACGACGCCGCGCGCGGTCTCGAGGAAGACGATCCGGTCGACGCCGAGCTCGGTGAGCTTTTGCACCGCCCACTCGGGCCGGTCGCCCTTACCGAGAGCTAAGCCGATCGAGATCTCGCGCCCCGGAAGCGGAGCGCGAAGCACCGGCCCCAAAGGAACTAGGCGCGCGTCCTCGACGCGAGACGCGCGACGCCGGTGCGGCTTTGTCTCGGAGTCTTTGAGCTTGCAGATCCTGTACGCGCCCGCGCCGTCGGCTGCGACCACGATCGAGCTCGATCGCAGACGGAGCACGTCGACGAGGTGATGCGTGTCGTCCGGGGTCAGTGACAGCTCGTCGATGTCGCCGACGAAGACGAGGGCGTCGGCGTTGCGGGCCGCGTCGAGTGGTTCCACGCCGCCTCGTCCCGGTTTGATCAGCCGAAGCTCGAACGGATCCGGGAGATGATCCCGTGCTCCTCCTCAGAGAGGTGCTCGCCGCGCGAGGCGGCGAGTTCGCGCAACAGCTGTTCCTGGTCCTTGGTGAGTTCCGTCGGCGTGTCGACGAAAACGCGCACGTGGAGGTCGCCCCGCCCGCGCCCGCGCACCTGGGGAACGCCGCGCCCGCGCAAGCGGATCACCTTGCCGGACTGCGTGCCCGGCGGGATCGAGATCGCCTCGTCGCCGTCGAGGGTTGTCACGACGAGCTCCGTGCCCAGCGCGGCTTGCGTCATCGAGATGTGCTCGGAGGTCAAAAGGTCGGCTCCCGAGCGTTCGAAGCGGGGGTGCGAGGCGACCCGCAGATGGACGTACAAGTCGCCGGGGATCCCTCCGCGTATCGCCGGTGCGCCGGCCCCGGCGATACGCAACGTCGTCGCGTTGTCCACCCCGGCCGGGACCTCGACAGTGACCGTGCGCTCATCGGCGCGGCGTCCTTCTCCGCGACAGTCCGCGCATGGCGACTCGATCACCTCGCCGAGCCCATGACAACGCGGGCACGGAAGCGTCGTCATCATCTGGCCGAGGAATGACTGCCGGACGCGTCGGACCTGACCAAGACCGTTGCACTCGCGACACGTCACGGGCGTCGTCCCAGGGCGCGCTCCCGAGCCCGAGCATGTCTCGCACGGCACGTGACCCCGGAAGCTGACCGGCCGGTGCGCGCCGAAGACCGCCTCTTCGAAGGGGAGATCGAGGTTCACCTCGACGTCCTCGCCCCGTCGTGGACCCGCGTGTTGGGCGCCGCGGAACGGGCTCCCACTGAAAAAGGCGTCGAAGAGGTCGCCGAACCCCGCACCGAACACGTCGCCCGGGCCGGAGGTGCCGACGCGCTCGGAGTCGGGCCCGAACATGTCGTAACGCCGCCGTCGCTCGGGGTCCCGGAGCGTTTCGTAGGCGAGGGTCAGCTCTTTGAACCCCGCCTCCGACTCGGGGTTGCCTCCGCTCGTGTCCGGATGGAGTTCGCGCGCGAGCTTGCGATAGGCGCGCTTGATCTCGTCCTCGGTGGCGCTGCGCGACACGCCGAGGATCTCGTAGTAGTCGCGCGCCATCAGTAGGTCGTGCTCACGGATTCGAAAGCTGTCGACTCAGGTGTTGGCTCACGACCGCGACCGTCGCGAGCGCCTGCGGGTATTTCATCCGCGTCGGGCCCAACACGCCGATCGTCCCGGCGGGCTCGTCATCGACGGTATATGGCGCGACGACGAGCGAGCACTCCGCCAGCGACGCGAGGCCGCTCTCGGCTCCGATCGCCACCGACTGCCCCGACTCGAGCAGGTCGCTGATCAAAGAGACGACGACGAAGGACTGCTCCAGGATCTCGAGCACCTCGCGCACCGTCTCGATCGCCGGGAACTGGTCCGCCATGTGCGACACACCGCCGAGGTAGACCTCCTCGGCGCCGCGCGGCGTGATGCCTCCGAGCACCGCGCACGCCGCGTCGATCAGTCGCCGCACCTTCGCCGACGCCGAAGTGTGCACCGGGCCGAGATTTCCGAGCACCTGTCCGGTGAGCTGGTCGCGAAGCGCCGAGTTCGCGGTCTCGATCTCCTCGTCGGTCGTGTTCGGATCGATCTCGAGCGTGTGCTTTTCGACGACGCCGTTCGAACAGACGATGACGACGAGCGCGGTGGCGGGCGAAAGCCGCGTCAAAAGTGCGTTGCGCACCTGGAGCTGCTCGGTCGTCGGGGCGACGACGACCGACGCGTAATCGGTCAGCTGGGACAACAGATGCGACGTGTCGCGCAGCATGCGCTCGAGCTCTCCGTGCGCGCGCCGAAAGAAGTGTTCGACTTGATCGGCGGATTTCGGATCGAGCGCCGCGTCGGATTCCAAGTGGTCGACGAAGTAGCGATACCCCTTGTCTGTCGGGATGCGGCCAGCGCTCGTGTGCGGGTGAGTGAGGTAGCCGTCCCGTTCGAGCGCCGCCATGTCCGAGCGCACGGTCGCCGCCGAGACGTCGATCTCCTCGTCGCCGACGAGGTGCGCGGAACCGACGGGCTCGCCGGTCTCTATGTGCTCGGTGACGACCTTGCGAAGAATGGTCGACTTCCTCCAGTCGAGGCCCTGTTCCGTCGGTGCCATTGCTCCTGCTCCCAGAGGGGGTGAGCGCCCGTCCGCGCGGAATCTGCGGCGCGATCAGCACTCGATTGTACCGAGTGCTGATCGAAAATCCCTCGATCGTCCGCGCCGCTATCCGAAGGTGAATTCGTAGGCGACGCCCGGAAGCCGAGATGAGGAGCGATCCGGAACGGTAGGCGCTGGACGTTCCCTTAGTTCGAACGGGGTCAGAAGGTGTCGCTCGCGCCGCGCGTTAACGGGCGGTGGCTTCCTCGTGGGGATCGGCGGGTGCGACGCCTTCGTCTTCGTCGAGAAGATCGGCCGTTGGTCCAGTCGACACGGCGTCGTGTCCCCGTTGGTGCGCGGCGCGCGAGCGCCTGCGGTGGCGCCGCATGAGCCAGCCTGCAGTGACCATGCCGATCGCGAAGAGCACGATCGAGGTGATCTCGACGGCGTCTGTCCCGTTGTCGTGGGTGAGCCAGAAGTACTCGTCGAAAAACCGGCTCAGTCCCCACAGCCCGACGACGAGCGAGGTGACGAGGCCGGTCGGCCCGCCGCGCCTACGAACGAGACGCTCGACGGCCAACGCGATCGCGTAGATCGCGAAACACTCGATCGCTTGGAAGATCGGAACCGGGATGCGCTTTCCGACCTGACCCGCGTAGTACATCCCGTACCAGGCGTGCGTCGGCTTCCCGCCCCCCGCGTACTCGAACTGCGGGCCGAGCAGGCGGCCGACGGCCCACGCCGCGACGAGCACCGGTGCGACGAGATCCGCGGCGGGCCCGAGGCGCAGCATCGGGCAACGTCGACGGGTGGAGACGAATCCGACCGGCAGGGCCAGCGCGAGGCCGCCGAACGACGAGAGGCCGCCCTTCCAGATCTCGACGACGCCGACGGGGTTCGAGCGATAAGAGCTGAGGTTCGCGAGAACGTGCACCGCGCGCGCACCGACGATCGCGGCGACGATCACCCATAAGAAGGTGACGCCGAGCCACGCGTCCGGGTAACCCTCTTTGCGCAGTCGCCTCGCGAAGTAGCGATAGGCGAACCAAAACGTGATCGCGAGCCCGATGCCGTAGGTGTGGATCGCGAGCGGCCCGATATGAAAGACGGTGGGTACAGGTTTCAGGGCTGCTTCTCCTCAAGGAGAGCGGACCGGGCCTCGATCGCTTCGACCAGTATGACCTGCGAAGCAGGGCGGGAGGCCGCCGCGACCCGCGCCGCAGAGATGATTCCGGGCTCCTCTTTCCTAGGCCATTGCGCGCTGGAGGGCGATCTCGGCGATCGCGTTCGCACCGGACGCGGTGCGCATCGCGGTCGCGTACGCCATCGCCGCGGCACGGATCGCGATCGTGAGCGGGACCGGCGCTTCGCGGCCGATGATCCGCTGGGCGAAACCGGGGAGGAGGTCGAGTCCGGTCGCGTGGATCACGCTATGGGAGGCGACTTCGAGCGGGTGGTTCGACATCGGCTGATCGAGAATGAAATACGCGAGTCGCGAGCCGTCGGTCACTTCGAGCTGAGATGAGATCTGCGTGAAGTACTCCCGCACCTCCTCGACCGACTGGGGAACGTCGCGCGCCCCGAGTCGGATCGCGATCTCGGTCATCTCTTGGAGGTAGCGGTCCTTCTCCTCGCGAAGGAGCGGGTTCGTTGAGTAGCGCTGGTAGGCGCGAAGAAGCCCCCAGACCTCGGCGACGTGGACGAAGGTCAGCAGCGACGGCTCGTTCGCCGAATACGGCCGACCGTCAGCCGTGCGACCGCGGACCCGGTCGTGGACAAGGCGCACCCGCTCGATGAGCGACTCCGCGAGCTCGGTCGAGCCGAACGTCGTCCAGAGGACGAAGCGCGCCGTGCGGATGAGTCGGGGAACGAGGTTGGCCGTCATGTCGGAGTGGTCGGTGACGCCCGCCATCACCCGGGGATGCAGCGACTGCAGAAGCAACGACGCGTGGCCGCCGTACAGCAGGGCCGGGAGGTCCGCGTGCACCCGCCAGACGACCGAACCCGGGCCGAAGATCCCGGGGTCGCCGGCGGGCGAGGCGTATCGGTCGAGCCCGTAGGGGTCCTCACCGAACTCGCGCATCGGGACCGGTGAGATCAGGGCGAGCAGGAGGCGGATCGGATCGATCTCCTCGGCCACGGCGTCGCTTGAGAGGTCGAGTGGGTTGCGCTCGTGTCGCTCCGTCGTCGTCATTCGTCGAGCCTCAGCGCGGAGACGAAGGCCTCTTGGGGGATCTCCACCCGGCCGATCGACTTCATCCGGCGCTTTCCCTCCTTCTGCTTCTCCAACAGTTTGCGTTTCCTCGTCACGTCGCCCCCGTAGCACTTCGAAAGGACGTCCTTGCGCTTCGCCTTCACGGTCTCACGAGCAATGATGCGTCCGCCGATCGCGGCCTGGATCGGCACGTCGAACAGCTGGCGGGGGATCAGCCCTCGTAGCTTCTCGGTCATCTTGCGGCCGTACTCCTCCGCTTTTGTTCGGAAGACGATCGAGGAGAAGGCGTCGACGGGCTGGCCGTTCAACACGATGTCGACTTTGACGAGGTTCGCCGCTTCGAGTCCCGCCGGTTCGTAGTCGAGGCTCGCGTAGCCCTTCGTGCGGCTCTTCAGCTGGTCGAAGAAGTCCACCACGATCTCGCCCAAAGGGAGCAAATAAACGAGCTCCAGTCGCTCTGCGGACAGGTAGTGCATCCGTTCTTGTCGTCCGCGTTTTAGCTGGCAGAGCTCGATGATCGTGCCGACGTATTCGGAGGGGGTGACGATCGTGACCTTCAACATCGGCTCTTCGATGTGGTCGACGCGTTGAGCTGCCGGCAGCTCGGAGGGGTTGTCGACGAGCTCGGTCGTGCCGTCGGTGAGGTGGACGACGTATTCCACCGACGGCGCGGTGGCGATGAGCGAGAGGTTGAATTCGCGCTCGAGCCGCTCACGCACGATGTCCATGTGCAAAAGGCCCAGGAACCCGCAGCGGAAGCCGAATCCGAGAGCGGCGGACGTCTCGGGGGTGTAGGTGAAGCTCGCGTCGTTCAGGCGCAACTTTTCGAGCGCGTCGCGAAGTTCGGGAAACTCGTCACCGTCGATCGGGTAGAGACCGCAGAAGACCATCGGCTTCGGGTGCTGGTAGCCGGCGAGTGGCTCTCTCGCCGGGCGGATGGCGTCGGTGATCGTCTCGCCGACGCGCGCCTCGGCGATCGTCTTCACCCCCGCGATGAGATAGCCGACCTCGCCCGGACCGAGCGCGTCGACCGGTACCGGGGCAGGTAGGCGGACCCCGATCTCTTCCACCTCGTGGACGACGCCCGCCTGCATGAAACGGGCGCGGGCACCTGATCGCAGAACGCCGTCGACGACGCGGACCGCGCTCGACGATGCCGCGGTACTGGTCGTAATACGAGTCGAAGACGAGGGCTCGCAGCGCGTCGTCGGCGGTGTCGGCGGGCGCGGGGATGCGCTCGACGACCGCGTCCAGGAGCTCCGGCACCCCTTTTCCGGTTTTCGCCGAAATCCGCAGCACGTCGTGGCGGTTGATCCCGAGAACCGACTCGATCTCTTCGGCGTAACGCTCGGGATCGGCGGCGGGGAGGTCGATCTTGTTCAGGGCGGCGACGATCTCGAGGTCGTGTTCCATCGCCAGGTAGGAGTTGGCGAGCGTCTGGGCCTGGATCCCCTGGGAAGCGTCGACGAGCAGGATCACCCCTTCGCAGGCGGCGAGGCTGCGGGAGACCTCGTAGGAGAAATCGACGTGTCCGGGCGTGTCGATCAGCTGGAGCGTCGTCCCCCTCCAGTTCACCCGGACGTTCTGAGCTTTGATCGTGATGCCGCGCTCGCGCTCGATGTCCATCGAGTCCAAGTACTGCTCGCGCATCTCGCGGGGATCGACGGCACCGGTCAGCTCCAAGATCCGGTCAGAGAGCGTCGACTTTCCATGATCGACGTGACTGATGATGGAGAAGTTCCTGATCTTTGACGGATCGACCACCTCACCATCGTGCCATCGCACCTCGGACCACCAGCGCGTTCGACCCCTGTTTGGCTGTTCGCAAGATTCGTATTCCGGACCGACCGCTCACCCGGTGCTGGTACGATCACCTGCTCCACCAGCTGTGACACGAGGAATTTCGTGGCGAACATCAAAAGCCAGATCAAACGGAACCGGCAGAACGCGGCCCGGCACGAGCGCAACAAAGCGGTGCGCTCAGAGGTAAGGACGCGTTCGAAGCGCGCCATCGCGGCGGCGATCGACGCCGCGCCTGACCTGTCTGAAACCGTCGAGTCGGCGGTCCGCCGGATCGACAAGGCGGCGGCGCAGGGGATCATCCACAAGAACCAGGCCGCGCGTCGCAAGTCGCGGCTCGTGCGCGCCGTCAACCGCGCGACCGGCTCGGCCGCTTCTTAACGCTCAAGCAGGCGCACCCGGCCCGAGCGCGAGGTGTTTCGGAGGCACCGAGCCGTCCAACGCGTCGAGCATGTACGTCGCGCCGCCTTCGAAGCCGAGTGCCCATACCCCGACCCCGGCGATACGGAAGTGCGCGGCGAGCGCACGCTTCAGCGCCACGCTCACGGGGTTGTCGTACCAGGTCTCGTGCCAGGTCTTTCCGATCTTGAAGTGTGTCCAGGCGGTGCGAGTCGTCCGGTCCCACATCGGCGGATGCCCCGCGGCGAGGATCGCCTCGTAGGTGACCTCGGTCGGATACGGCTTGAGGGCCTGCGCGCCCTTCGCCTTGCCCGCCGTCGTGAAGTCGACGCCGTAGAAGGGGATTCCCAAGAGCAGCTTTTGTGCCGGTACGACCTTGAGGTACTGAATGAGTGAGAGCACGTCGCTCAGTCCGAGGTCGCTCGCGTACAACGGTGCCGTCGGTGTTGCGTTCGCGAACTGCTCCATGTCGTAGCCCATGATGAAGACGCGATCGACATAGGGCGCGAGCTTCGCGACGTCGAAGAAATTCGTTGAGTCGCCCGCCGATTGCGGGTAGGTGTCGAGGACGATCTCACCATCCATCTTGTCGACGCGCAGCGCGCGGACGAGATCGCGCATGAACACCACGAAACTCGCGCGATCCGATGGTCCCGATCCTTCGATGTCGATGTCGACGCCGTCGATTCCACCTGACTGCACCGCGCCGGCGAGCGCGTGGGCGAGATTCGCGCTCGTTGCTGCGGGTTGGGAGACAAGGCGTCGGATGATGCTTGTCCGCGTCGTCGAGATCGTGAAAAGCACGCGATCTCCGGCGAGGTGCGCGGCCGCGACAAGCGATCGGTACCCGGACGAGGCGTAGTCCGACCAACCTGGACCGGTTTCGACGAAGTTTCCGTGCGGCCCGACTTCGACACCGAATAACGCGATCTCGCTCACATGATCGAGCTCGACCGGGGTGATCGATGAGGCTGTCCAATAAGGGATGAACCCGAGTACTTCGGCCGAACGCATCGGCTTTCGATAGACGATCAGTGGATCGGAACTAGCGACGTTTGAGCCCGACGGAACGTCGACGAGCGCGGATGATGCCGCGACGTTCGCGACTTCTTCGCCTCTCAGTTTCGCAAGGGCCCGTTCTTCTTTGATCGCCGCGATCTCGGCGCGACTGGGCGAAGAGCGGGGTCCGATCGCGTGGGCGACGAACGCGCCGATCAGGCCTCCTGTTGCCAACAACACGACGAGAGCGAGAATGCGGAACCGCCACCGCGTTCGGTCCACGATTCGGCGAGCGTACTTGGGCGGTCGTGTACCGAAAGTGCTCGATCGGGTCCCATTAGCATCTGAGCGCAACCTGAGAGAGGGAGGAGCGAGCGCATGCGGGTCGTCGTGAACTTCGATACCTGCGAATCGAACGCGGTCTGCATGGGGATCCTCCCCGAGGTCTTCGAAGTGCGCGACGACGGCTTCTTGTACGTCCTCGACGAAAACCCGCCGGAGGAACTGCGCGAACGGCTGGAAGAGGCGGTGCTCTCGTGTCCGACCGGATCGATCTCGATCGCCGACGATTGAGCACCGAATCCGCGCCTCGCGTCAGGTTCGCCCCCTCTCCGACGGGGTACTTCCATGTCGGCGGAGCCCGCACGGCTCTGTACAACTGGCTCGTCGCGCGCCGCGGCGACGGACAGTTCGTTCTGCGGATCGAAGACACCGATCGCGAGCGTTCGAAACCGGAGTGGATCGGCGGAATCCTCTCCGCGCTCGAATGGCTAGGCATCCACTGGGACGAGGGGCCGTACCTGCAGTCGGAGCGGTCTGAGACGTACGCAGAGGTCGCGCGCCAGCTCTACGACAGCGGGCACGCGTACGCGTGTGACTGTTCGCGCGAACAAATCGAAGAGCGGACGAAGAACAACCTGATCCCTGGCTACGACGGATTCTGTCGCGACCGCCACCTCGAACCTGGTGAGGGTCGAGCGTTGCGTTTTCGCGTTCCCGACGAGGGAGTGACGATCGTCCGCGACGTGGTTCGCGGTGAAGTCGTGTTCCAGAACTCGACGATCGAGGACTTCGTCATCGTGAAATCCAATGGCGATCCGCTATTCGTGCTCGCGGTCGTGGCAGACGACCGCGACATGCGGATCACCCACGTCATCCGGGCCGAAGAGCACCTGCCGACGACGCCGAAGGCGGTACTGATCTGGGAGGCACTCGGTGGTCCACCGCTACCGGTCTTCGCACACCTGCCGGTACTCGTCAATGAGAAGCGACAGAAGCTTTCGAAACGCCGCGATCGAGTCGCGATCGAGGACTTCCGTGCGCAGGGGTATCTCCCTGAGGCGATGCGCAACTACCTCGTGCTGTTGGGATGGGGACCTCCCGACCAACGTGAGATCCTCACGGTCGAGGAGATGATCGATGAGTTTCGCTTGGAGGACGTGAACGTCTCGCCAGCATTTTTTGACGAGAAGCGGCTGGCGCATTTCAACGGCGTGTACATCCGGGCGCTGCCCGTCGACGAGTTCGTGTCCCGCACACGCGAGTTCCTCGCTTCGACGTCGATCCCATGGGAGGCGAACGCTTGCGACGACGCGGCCTTCGAGCGTCTTGCTCCTTTGGTGCAAGAGCGCGTGGCGACGCTCGCCGACGTCATTCCACTTGTCTCGTTCTTGTTCGTCGAGCCGTTCACTCCAGATCCGGAATCATTCGACAAGGCGATTCGCGACGATCCGGAGGCGAAGTCGATCCTCGAACAGGCTCGGGAGGGGTTTAGCGAGATCCAATGGCAAGCATCAAACATGCGCCCGGTACTCGACGCCGCCGTGGAGCGAACGGGGCGAAAGCTCGGCAAGGTCCAAGCACCGGTGCGCGTCGCGACCCTCGGTTCGAGCGTCGGACTCCCGCTTTTCGAGGCACTCGAGGAACTTGGGCGTGATCGCACAATCGCCCGCATCGACGCGGCGCTTGCCGCGATATAGGCCGACGGCTTCGGATCGCGCCGATGGTGGCCTTTGCGTTCCGGATCCTTTATCGGATCATCTCGGTCCTGGTAGCCGCGGCGATCGTCTACCTCGTCGTGAGTGGTGTGCAGGTGGAGACCGCCTCGCGAGGCACGATCTTGCCGAGCCACGTCAAGCGCGCCGCGGCGATCGTCGTCACCGGCACACCTCGTTCTTCGCAACTTTCGAGCGACTACCGCTCCAAACTTCGTCTCGCGTGGTCGCTCTATTCAGGCCGCCGCGCGCGGTTGCTTTATGTCGCCCTGCCCAAGGGCGCGAGCCGTTCGGGATCCCTCTCGTCGAAGTGGACAAAAGGACTCTCCTCTGCTGCCAAGCCGTCCGATCTCACCTCGGTCGTGGCGTCGAATGTCGGAACTGAGCTCTCGCGTGTTGTTAAGCGCATCGGACGAGGGAGTCGGGTGATTATCGTCACCGACGCGATCAACGCGCTTTACATGCAAGACGTTGCCGCGGCTGCCGGATTGCACCCGCAAGTCGTCTCGCCAAAGGCGTCGAAGAAGCTGCTCTTTTCCCAGATTTCGGCGCTCTTTCGGGAAGCGTCTGGTGTCGCAGTCGGCCGCGTGATTGGTTTTACCAACGCCAGCTGGGCGTCGACGTAAAGCGTCAAACTTCGGCTCCGGAGCCGTCGGACGTGCCGGTTAGGATCAGGCCTCGCCCGGTCGGGGGTGGTGTAATCGGCAACACGACAGGTTCTGGCCCTGTAATTGGGGGTTCGAGTCCTCCCCCCCGAGCTGAGCGCAGCGGCGAACGGCTCTGCGCGGAGCAACGCGAGTGGAGCAACTGAACCTCTCCCGCGCCGTACCCGGCCCCATCGTCTAGTGGCCAAGGACACCACCCTCTCAAGGTGGAGACACGGGTTCGAATCCCGTTGGGGCTGCCTGTGTGATCTGTCGCGTCATCGGAGACGATCTGTCGCGGCATCGTAGACCGGGATTTCACGGGATTCTCTGGTAGTCGACTCGCGGATCCAAGATGAGATGGCGCAACGGGCACGTGTTCTCCTGGATCACCTTGATGCCGCGGTCCTTGATCAGAACAAAGACGCGCGTCCCTTGGAATCGGTTGCCCAAGCCAATGTGATGGAGCTTGCCCGCGTAGCGGATGGTGATCCGTCCTGATTTGTCGACTCTGTCGCGCCGGATGCGATAGCCGGTGGTGTCGACGCGGGGACCTTTGGGACGGGCCTTTCCTCTTCTTCTGAAGGCCTCGAGGGGCGTCGCGACTCGCCAGCCGACGATCATGCGGGAGAAAGGCGTCGGTGATGAAGCACACGTAGGCGAAGCCCGACCAGGTGGCGACGTAGGTGAGATCGGTCACCACAACGCGTTCGCGCTGGTTCAGCGCTCCTTGTAGCGGCGAAAGAGTTCGACGAGAGCGTCCTTCGCTTGCGGGTCCAGCTCCTCTGGGTCAACGGTTCCCACGGTGGCGATCGTGGCGCGGATCTGTTCGAGATACTCGCGGCAGTTCGGGCAGCCACGCAGGTGGGCCTCGAAGCGCCGACGCTGTCGCCACGACAGCGCACCTTCGAGGTAGTCGGTGGCGAGCTCGACCGCCTCCTGACAGACGAGGTCTCGGCTCAGTAACCGCACGATGAGCCTCCCGCGAGTTCGCGCTCGAGGGCGGAGCGGACTCGCGATCGGCCCCGATGGAGCAGCACCCTCTGATTCGCCTCGCTGATGCCGAGCACTTCGCACACCTCGCTGCTCGACAGTCCTTCGGCGTCGCGCAACGTTACGACTTGGCGCTGGGAATCCGGCAACTCAACGATCGCGCGACGCACGCGGTCCGCCAGGGCGAACGCGTCCAATTTTTCATCGACAGCTTCAGCCCAATGCGCGATGGGCGATGCCCACGAACCAGTGGCGTCGAAGCGATCTGCGCTGACCGCTGCTTCCGACGGACCGGTCGCGGTGACGCGTTGTTCACGCACCCCGATCGACCGGGCCCGATTGGCGCAGATCCGGAAGAGCCACGTCTGTAGCGAGGACCGGCTCTCGAAGCGCTCGATCCCGCGCAGAACCGCGATCCATGTCTCTTGGGCGACCTCCTGTGCGACTGCCTCGCTGGCGACGAAGGACCGCGCGAATCGAACGAGGCGGGTGTGGTAGCGCTCAACCATCTGTGAGTAGGCGATTTCGTCGCCCGCTCGAAGTTGATCGAGCAGCTCCGCATCGTCATCCACGGGCCGAGCGTACGGCCGGGACCTCGCCTTCGGGGCCGCAGGTCGGAGCCGCGTGTTCGAGGCGCCTGCGTGCCTGTAACGAGGTGACCTCTGCGACGGACTGATTGAGTGACATCCAATCCCACAGACAGAGGAGTCGAACATGAGGGCTTTGGCCAGAATCGCCGCGGCAGCGGCGATCGCAACAACGACCGCGACCGCGTTCGCGATCGGCTTATCGGCTGCGGCCGGTGCCGCTGAAAGAGGCGGTTCGAGAGCTGATCACGTCGTGTTCGTGCAGACCGACAACACTGCCGGCAATGCGATCGTCGCGTACGACCGCGCGGACGACGGCACGCTCACCTTGGCCAACACGTACCCGACCGGCGGTCTCGGCGGGGCGCTGCTGGGCTCGACCGTCGACCATCTCGGTTCCCAAGGCTCTCTCGCCTACGACTCACACGCCTACGACTCACACGCCTACGACTCGGAGCGCGCATACGACTCGCACGCCTACGACTCGGAGCACGCCTACGACTCGGAGCGCTCACTCCTCTACGCGGTGAACGCCGGCAGCAACACTGTGTCGGTTTTTTCGGTGTCCGGCGATCAACTCAGCTTGCGTCAAGTTATCGACTCGGGCGGCACGTTCCCGGTGAGCATCGCTGTTCACGACGGGCTCGTCTACGTTCTCAACGCTTTTGACGGCGCCAACATCGCGGGATTCCGCGAAGCGGGAGGCAAGCTGCACCCGATCCACGGGTCGATTCGTCCGCTCAATTTGCTCATTCCCTCGGATAACTCGCAGTTCACCCACACGCCCGGACAGGTGGCGTTCTCTCCGGACGGATCCCAGCTGCTCGTGACGACGAAGGCGAACGCGAATGGCCAGGACGTCGATGTCTTCAGCGTCGGACCCGACGGACGGCCATCGAGCTCGCCGGTGGTCAACTCTTTGGGCTCGACGGTTCCCTTCGCTGTCACCTTCGACCAATTCGGCCACTTGGTGCTCGCCGAAGCGGGTCCGAGCGCGCTCGTGAGCTTCACGCTCAACGAGGACGGCACGATCACCCAGATCCAATCGTTGCCGAGCGGACAAACGGGGCTGTGCTGGGTTACTCCCGCCGGTCCGTTCTTCTTCACGGGCAACACGGCGGCCGACTCGACGAGTGGATACGAATCGAGTTCGTCGGGCGCGCTCACTCTCCTCGGCAATACATCCACTGACCCCGGGACGGTGGACGCATCGGCGACGCCCGACGGCAGGTTCCTCTACGTGCAAACGGGGGGGAACGGGATCGTCGACGAGTTCAGCGTCGGCTCGGGCGGGGCGCTCACCTCGGTCGGCTCAGTCACCGTGCTGAACGCGGCCGGTGGCGAGGGCATCGTCGCTACCTAGGTCTTCTCGATTCCGCGCCCGCCTCGACGCACAATTGAGGAAGTCGCGGCGGGCGCGGCATACGTCCTCAACTGACGGATGGTTCCCTCCTCTGGGAGGGATATGGGAACCTCAATCGGCACGCGTTTCGAGACGATCGGCCGAAGGTGCGCCATTCGATGCGCAACTACTTCCTGATCAAGGGTCCGCTCACAGCCTTCGACGCCTTCCCGCGCCCGCCTGACTACCGGTGGCCGGACGACCGTGCGTGGTGCGCGTGTACCGATACGGACTTCGAGTGGGCATACCTCGCCGGCACCGCTGCGTGCATAGACGAAGTGCTCTTCCAGCCGATCATCGACGCTCTCCGGATGCAGCCGGAGAATTCGAAGCGCTACGGCATGGATGCCTTCAATCCACGCCCAGTTGACGAGCCGCGTCTGCCGTAGCGGCGTCCCCTATCAGCGCGGTGTCCGAATGGGCGGATTCAACCGGTGAGCGCAAGAAACTCGGCCACACTCCTGGGCTATTCAATGCGCCGAAGCTCAGCAGCAAGGTGGTGGGTAAGCGGCTGCCCGACTGCCGCCATCCGGAGCGAGTACCGGAGAACTTCGCCATCAACGATGAGATCACGTTCGATCGCGGCGACGTACTTGGCTGACCCGGTGCGGGCGACGACCGTCGACCGCAACTGAATGGAGGAGCCTTCGAAAGCGCCTTCGGCAACCTCCACGATGCCGGTTGGGTGCGACACCACCAGTTCGACCCAACCTGGACGCGCCATGCGCCAGTAGCCAGCCTCCGCGTGGAGAGGGCGGCCATCGATGGCGTGATTGGTCCGCTGACTGTAGGCGAGGAATGGTTTGCCGACATGCGAGAAGCTCACGGTCTCCTCGTAATCGAATGAGTCGATTGTCGGGTACTCGCCGTGCCCTTTTCCCGACCAGGTCCCGAGCAGGGCGGCGAGAGGTTCGACGTCGGGGTGCAGAGGCGTCGGCATGTCCAGAGCCTCGCACTCAGACAGGCCCAGAACGTGCGCCCCCGAACCCCGGGGACGCTGTCGCCCAGAACGATTCTCCTATGGGCCGCCAAGTGCGAATCGATGTCTAGGTAACTGCGCGAAGACCTCTCGAGCGACGTAGCGCTTGAGGCATCGAACGGCTTCTTTCTTTGTTCAGTTTAGAAGTCGCTTCCGGAGCAACTGCGGGAGGGCAGCCGAACCTTCGACTGGGTGAAACAATTCGGCCGCCGTTTGCAGCCGCGCCTCTTCCTCGTCTGTGAGATCGAGCTCTGCGGCGGCGGCGTTGTGTTCAAGCTGTTCGACGGTGCTCGCGCCGGGAATCGCGACAACGTTCGGTTGCCGGATGACCCACGCAAGCGCAACCTGTGCGGGCGTCGCGTCGTGGCTCTTCGCGATGTCCCGCAGCAACTCGAGGATGTCGCTCGCGCGGCTGAGATTCTCTGGCAGAAAGTGCGGGTTCATCGCCCGAACTCCTCGCCGCGGCGCGTTCGTCGCGTCGTAGCGGGCCGAGAGCAATCCCTGCCCGAGCGGGCTGTAGGCGATGACGAGCCGATCGTGTTCGGTCGCCCACGGCACGAGAGTTTGGAGCGGCCGCCGGTCGACGAGGCTGAAGCGGACCTGATTGGAAAGGACCGGGCGACCGAGGGATGTCTCGGCCGCCTGCCAGCGTGAGAGCGAAAAGTTGCTGACGCCGACGTGACGCACGAGGCCCTCATCGAGGAGGCGGCGCAAGCCTTCCATCTGGATGCGGATCGGGACCACGGGGTTGGGCTGATGGATCTGGTAGAGGTCGATCGCCGCGATCCCGAGACGACGGGCGCTCGCTCTTGCGCGCCACTCGATCACGGGTGCAACCGGAAACAGCGGAAAGACCTTCGTGGCGACGAACGCCTCATCACGTCGGCTCGCAATGGCGCGCCCAACGACGTGCTCAGATTGGCCGAAGCCGTAGATCTCGGCGGTGTCGAGAAGGTTGATTCCGAGGTCGAGCGCGCGCCGCACGATCCGAACTGCCTCGACTCGTGCGTAATCCGCGCCGTAGCCCCATTCGCGGGATCCGAACTGCCACGTCCCGACGCCAATCCTCGAAAGGTGCACTCCGCCGACGTCGACGTACCGCATGCCAACGGAGCGTAAGCGCCCGAGAGAAGCGCGCCGTCGCGCTCGTCAACACGTCGAGCTGGGGCGACCCTCACCACGAAGCAGGAAGAAGCCTTGGCGGACGAGACGGAGGCAGGTTATGACCTTGGATCTGCTCGCAAGCAAAGGACGGGTCGGCCTTCTCTTGGTCGTGGAGTGTCTCCTCGGCTCGACGTTCGGGTCGAGCCAGAACTCGCCCAGGCCCTGCACACAAGAGCCAACAAGGAGCATCGCAGCATCAGCGACGTTGCCAGAGATGCCCTTCGGCGCTACCTGCTCCCTGACGCGGGTGTGATGCAACGTCGTCGTTGACCATCCTTTTGTCCATCCAATACGCGCTTTTGGGGCGAATCGGATGGATTCGGCGGATGCGACAGGCGCTCTGGGCTGCGGCAACAGACTCCCGGGACGTATCGGACTCGTTTGGTCGCTCTCTCAAGGTGGAGACACGGGTTCGAATCCCGTTGGGGCTGCCAGGTATTTCAACCATTGTCCCTAGTGGACAGCCCGTTCTTCGGGTGCACGGCGTGACCGGTGGTCGCCGGCTTTAACCCGTGTTCCGCGCGATCGCGCGCGCGGCCACTTGGTTCCGAAGCAACGTGCCGGGAAAGATAGAAAGCTAGATCGTTGGAAAGCGATCGCCTGACGCCATCGCCTCGCTCGCGATCCGGATTAGCTGGCGGCGCGTCACTTGGACTCGGTGGCCGTGACAACACTCGACGACCCTGCGTAGCCCGTCCTCGATGAACGGCGAAGAAGTCGCCGCCACGTTCTGCGCGGTCTGGTTGGTCGCGCCCCCTTAGCGATCCGTCGACTGGCGCCGGCATAACGCTGAGTTCGGATGCAGGACTCACAGTTACGCTGCGCCGGTGCTCGATCGCTGGATCCGAGCGGTCAAGCGCTGGCGTTTCATCGCGATCGCGATCTGGGTCGCGATCGTCATCGTGGGGACGATTTCTGCCGTCCGGCTGCCAGCGCTCCTCACCACATCGCTTGCCGTCCCGAATACCGCTTCTCAAAGGGCTGACACCCTGCTCGCGGAGCACTTTGCCGATGACACCGAGGGCTCCTTCACCATCGTCTACCGCGTTGCGACGCCCTCCGCTCGACTTGTTCGTCGCCTGAATCTGCGGCTCGAAGCGGCCGCTCGGGCGATACCGACCGCTCACGCTTTGAGTTTGAAATCGGCACCCGGGATCCTCTACGACGCCATCAATACCAAACTCGACCTTGAGCGAGCCGCGACCTACACGGACGCTTTGCGGCGTGATCTGAACTCGCCTGGCGACCCCACCGCCCGAGTGACCGGGGAGCCGGCGATCCAGCATGACATCACGCCGATACTCGCCTCAGACCTGCGCAGGGGGGAGATCATCGCGGTAGCCGTCGCGTTGATCTTGCTCCTCCTCGTCCTTGGCTGGTCGTGGGCGGTGCTCATCCCGCTCATCGTCGCCTCCTGCACGTCCACGGCGTCGATCGCGATCGTCTACGTGGTCGCTCGCCAGATCCCGATGGCGCTTTACGTGCCGAACCTTGTTCAGTTCATCTCGCTCGGGCTCGCCGTCGACTACTCGCTTCTTATCGTGCACCGATTCAGAGAAGAAGTGGCCAGCGCGGATCGTGGATTCGAGAACGCACTCGTCCGTACGATGGCGACGGCGGGACGCACGGTGATCTTCTCGGGGTTCGCGGTTGCCATCGGCTTGTCGGCCATCCTCATCACCCCGATCCCGTTCATCCGATCGCTCGGCGTCGCCGGTTGTGTGGTTCCGCTCGTTTCTGTCGCCGCCGCCCTCACACTCCAGCCGGCGCTGCTGTCGCTGTTCGGATCCCGCGGCATACAAAAGGTCCGGATTCGGGGGCGCGAGCTCGGGCGGGATCCCCGACCCCCGCTCTCGTCTCGTGTCGCGCAGATGGTCACCCGCCGCCCGGCAAGCGTTCTCGCCTGCTCGGTGGGCGTGCTCGTCGTCGCGGCGATCCCGCTCGCTTGGCTGCAGACAACCCCCGGTTCGATCGCGCAGGTTCCGCGGAACACTGGCTCGGCGCTCGGATTGACCCTCCTTGGGGACAGCGTCGGGCCGGGAGTGATCACGCCCATCGATGTCGTCATCGACACGGGCGTTCGCGGCGGGGCGCGTTCGCCAGCGACAACCGCGGCGACGTTGCGACTCGCCCGGGAGCTCCTTCGCGACCGGGAGGCGTACATCGTCGCGATCGGATCGAGACCGCCATACGTCGACGCTTCCGGCCGCTACGGTCACGTCGTCGTCGTCGCTCGCCAAGCCTTTTCGGACGGGGCGACCCGACAGCTCGTCAGCGATCTGCGCCTCCACTTCGTCCCCGATGCAAGGTTCCCGTCTGGAACGCACCTGTACGCAGGCGGGGCGCCAGCTGAGGCTGTCGACTTTCTCGCACGTCTTTACGGGACCTTCCCCTGGGTCATCGGCATCGTGCTCGCACTCGCCTGCCTCGTCATGCTCTCGGCGTTTCGTTCGATCGTGCTCGCATTCGTCGCGGTGCTCCTCGACGCCGTGTCGGTCGCGGCAACGTACGGTCTGCTCGTCGTCGTCTTCCGTTTTGGTGTCGGCCGAGATCTTTTCGGCCTCTACCGCGTCTCCCAGATCGAGGCCTGGGTACCGGTCTTCTTGTTCGCCCTCCTGTTCGGCCTCTCCATGGACTACGAGTTCTTCTTCGTGCGGCGCATGAGAGAAGCGTTCGACGGCGGCGCCGACACCGCGCATGCGGTGAGCGAAGGACTCGAACGCACCGGGCGGATCGTTACTGTCGCGGCGCTGATCATGGTGGGCGCGCTGGCCGGGCTCGTCGCCGGGCACGTAGCTGATCTGCAAGAGCTCGGTGCCGGGCTCGCACTCGGTGTGCTGCTCGACGCGACGATCGTGCGCGGCTTGCTGCTGCCGAGTCTCATGACGTTGCTCGGCCGGTGGTGCTGGTGGCTCCCGGCGCCGATGGCGCGCCTTGCGCGAATCGGGGCCCCGCCCTCCCAGATGTAGGAAGACAGGGCCCCCGAGATGCGGCCAGACGAGCGCTACTTCACGACGGTGATCGCAAACCGAAACGCTGGCAGGTGGTAGCCGAGCGCCAGGCCGGGGTCGTCGTGCGCGTACGTGAGGATCGGCACCATGCCGTACGGCGTGTTGGCGAACGATGGCGACAGCGAGTACAGCATCGGATAGAGATCGATCAGATGCGTACCCGGTCCACCGGTGGCTCGCATGTGCAAGAGCACATCTCCGTTGGAGTTGAAGCCGCACGCGTACCCGACGTAGCTGTTGTCGTAGTCGACACCGACGACGTTATCGAGCTGGGTCCATCCAACTCCCTTGAGGTGGATCGTGAAGGGTTGTCCTTCGCGCACCACGAGGTGGTTCACGCCTCGTCCGACGACGCTTTCTTCGACGTAGAAGGGAACCTGCGCCACGACGTGACCGTTCTGCGTGAGCTGCACGACGTGCCAGCCACCGAGACCATCTGGGATTTTGACCTTCGCCTGCAAAGATCCACCCGAAGGTGTCGCCGTGCCGAGCGGCGTCGACACGAAGACCCAGCACGTGCTCGTGCAGTTGACGCGGCTGCCGACAACCGTCGACCAGCTCAGCTGGACGGGCGCGGTCGAAGAGAGGCCCGACGCAGACAGCGAAACCTGCGAAAAGACTGATCCCCGGGTGGGACCGAGGTTCGCCGTCACGCCGGTCGACGCGGCCAGCCCGCTGTTGGTGAGCGTCGTCCTCGCGCTGACCGTCGGGGTGACGCCCACCGGCCAGTCGATGGTGGACTTTGGCCGACCATCGTCCTTCGTGACCGTGAACGTCACTGCCCCGCCGTTCATGAACGGCAGCGGTGACTGGGGAACGTTCATGTACAAGAAGGTGATCGCGTCGCCGACCTGGATCGTGTGCCGGCCGACCGGACCAGACGCTCGGATGACCGCTTGTGCGGTGCCGCGCGTCCAGTTGGCCATCATCTCGCCGACATAGTGGTTGTCGTAGAGCAACGAGGCGCCGCCTTCGTAGAGCGATGAGCCGAGACCGCTGTAGGTAACCGTGATCGGAGTCCCGATCGGGCCGCTCCGCGGGGAGACGATGAGCTGTCGGCGAAGGATGAATCCGCCGTGGGCAACATCGACCCCGTTGATCACGGCGTAGATGTCATGGACACCGCCGAAATCGTCAGGCGTTTTCAGCGTGACGCTGAAGGCCCCGTTCGCGTCGGTGGGTGTCGTCTTCAGCACGACCGTGATGGGGGTTGCGCTTCGGCCCATGTAGTTGACGGTCCCCGGCTCGGGGTCAAGGACCCAGGTGACGTTGGCACTCGACCAGGTGAGCTCGACGTTCTGGTTGGCGGCAAGGTTCGAGCCCGAGATCGTCATCGGAGTACCGGCGACGGCCTGCTGCGGTGTCACCTTGAGGAGCCCCATGTTCGGACTCACCGAGGCCGGGTCGGCAATTGGCCCGGGCAGGGGCGCGACGCCTGGGATCGCCGGGGCCGCCAGTGCGACGCCGCTCCCGCTACCGGAATTGCCGTTCGCGGCGCTTGCCGTCGCTGATTGCAAGAAGGAAGCGCCTACCAGCAACATCGCGGCAAGCGCAAGTCCAAGTCCTTGCGCTTTGAGATTCCTGGCCATGACCTTCCTTTCGGGTGTTCTCGTTGCTGTCTGTCTGAAGCGCTTGCGTCGTCAATTGCGACCATCTGTGTGGGTCGGGATCTGCTCGCAACCCAGACGGAGTCGCTTCTCGCGCTAAGTGATCGTCAATTGCGAGGGCGGAGCCAACCCAATCTGTGAGTAGACGATTTTCAGCTCAGGGATGCGCGGGTGCTTCGCTGTCTTTGGCACCGGCTTTGTGATGACCGTAACGGTGAAGTCCACGATCCCAAGGGGGTATCCCTTCGATGACCACGGTGCCGCCCAGAACGAAGTCGTCCCGTGTGCTCCGTACGCGAGAGGGATAGGCGCCGAGACGCCCGGGATCGTCACGTAGGCACGAAGGACGTTCTTGTCGGTGAGCGCGTTTCCGCCCGTCTTGACATCGACTCCCCACATCCGAAAGACAACCTGTTGTCCTTGGACGAACAAGTTCGTCATCGAGCAACCCGCCGCGGGCTTCGGAACTCCACCCGAGCCCTGCACGGTGTCAACTGAGATGAACAACGAGTGCTTGTTCGCTGCCCCGTACGGCGGTGGGAGCGTCGTTCCGCCCTGCGCGCGAGCGGCACCAGCGCTGGTGGCCGTGAGCGCGAGGGCGGCGACGCACGAGGACGCCATCACGCAGATCGTCAGTGAAATCAGAAGCTTCTTCATGACACCTCTTTCGTTTGCTGCGTTGTGGCCGGTTCGATTCCGACCTCCCCCCGGACTTTTGGGCCGTCACTTGATCGTCAACTTGCCGCTGACGGTCGCGCGGAACGAGCCACTTTGTGATCCCGAAGTGCCGCCGAGCGTCATCGAGCCGCTGAAATGAAGGGTTCCTGACGCACCGGCCGCCGTGCCGGTGCCCCCCGTGACCTTGCCGGTGCCGTTGAACGTGACGGTCACCGGACCGCTTTGCCCGCTCGAGCAACCTTTCGCGCTCGATCTCGTGACGGTGAACGTCATCTTCGCTTTGGCACCGGTCATCGCTCCGGTGCCACCGAACGGGTCACACAGAGCGGAGGCAGCGCCAGAGCCGTGGCCGGAGATCTTGCTCGCGCCGATGACGGACGGCGTTCCTGTTCCCGAGCCCTTGACCGACGAAATGGTGACGGAGCCGTTCTCGATGAGGAGCGACGCGGTCCCGCTGTAGTGGCCGCTGAATGAAACGGTCTTCGTCTTCGCCGCTGCGAACACCGGGCTGGCGAAGATGCCGAGCGCGGTGACGGCGAGGAGAACCGAAAGGACCGGGTGGGCGCGAACCCTGCGCCCGCGAGGTGGAGCTACTGAGGGTCTCGTTGCAAGGTCCAACCGAGCCATAGGGTGGCCTCCTCTCCCGGCGAGACACCCCCCCTTGGCTCTTGCCACCGCCTTGCGCCAGATATCACGAGCAGCCTGTTCGATCGGGAAACCAGGACCCAGGGCCGAAGGTCACAAGACGCTTGAGTGCTCGACGACGCGCCGGGACGCGGTGGATCGGACGACCGCCACGATGATGGGCGCCCGTGACAGTTTCTTGATGACGACTGTTGGGAAGAACGCGCGGACACTTGGTTTGTCAAGCAGTGCCGGTTCGCGTTTCTAACCTCTCAAGGTTGAGACACGGGTTCGAATCCCGTTGGGGCTGCGAACAAAAGTCCTCGTAGCACGCTCATTCTGGAGAAAGAGTTCTCCGCCGGGACGGCGGTGTTCACTTACCGGAGTTCCCCCGTCCGGTGCTCGGCGCGGTCTGCTGATTGTTCTCGTTCGTATTGAAGCCGTTGTCCAAGTTTTGGCACGCCCGCTGTGCGGCTTTGAACGTCGCCGTGTTGGGGTCGAGGCCACCTGTGCCGAGTTGAATGACGAGCGTGCCTTGGCCGTTGGGGTCAGGGAAATCGGAGACGCCGTGCGCACGCATGCATTGCGAGTACTTGAGAGCTTTGGCGTTGGCGGCCGCCTTCTCGGCGGAGGTCAGCTTGTTTCCCAGGAGTGACATGCAGGCGTTCTGGGCGGCCTGGAACCGCGGCGAGTGAGGGTTCAGGTCGCTCCCGGGCTGGACCGAAATCGAGATGCTGCCGTTGGAGCTGGGATCCGGGAAATCGGAGATCCCGTGTGAGCGCATGCAGCGGGAGTACTTGAGCGCTTTGGCCTCGATGGCCTGGCGAGACCCTGACCGCGATCCATTGCCCGACGACGAGGTCGTCGTCGGGCTCGAGCCGACGCTCGCGACTCCAGGCGACGCGGGGCCGCTTCCGCAGGCGGCTAGGAGTGTCACTGTGACCGCCAGCGAGAGTCCGACCGCCGCAGTGCGCAACCTCTTGATCTTGGCAATCCGCATCACCGTGCACTTCAGGACTGTCGTTCTCGCATCTCTTCGGTTCTCCTTGTACACCTGATTTGGTTTCACGGCGGTTACTGCCAACGACGGCATCGCCACCGCCCGCCCCCGCAATGACGGCGGCCTGTCCGTCAAGGTCACGGTGCCCTCGTCCGGCGCCTCGGTGCAGGGAGTCGACATTTACGCAACCGAACGACGAGGTGTTCCACTCCCTGGCTGACGTATTGCGGGCACAAGCGGGAATACAGCGTGCGCGATTTTCCGTGCTAGCAGGATCGCGAGTCGAATTCAGCAGCACTGGCCCAGCGAATCTTTCAAGGTGAAGACACGGGTTCGAATCCTGTTGGACGGCCAACACGCCTTGGTAGAGCACTTTTGCCTAGCCCGCGCGATGTAGGTCTCGCTTCGCGTGCGCGGATTCGAACGACCTTCATTCCGCCGCTACTCGTTCATTCGGTCAGCGCGAGGTTTTCAAGATCCCGCATCATTATTTAAGAATTTCCCTGTGCATCTATATGCTTATTTGAAGAGCGTGAAACTGGCATACTCCTGCAATCAATAGTGCGGTCTCAGCGAGTGCAGGTATACGGAGCCGACGCATTAGTCCAGGTCCAGGACGCAGTATTGCGCCAGCCAAACCTAAATGACGCGGATTGTGGTCGTATCGACACTCAACGCGAATGACCAGAGATTAGTCATCGATTTATATTCCGATGGCCTTGACTTTCTTTCTTTATGAGGCGTAAACCTCAGAAACGATATTGCTGAAAAGCGAGTTCGCGTAGTTGCGGTTGCAGCCCCAACTCCAAATCGTCGGAAGCGAGGGATCCGCTTGAAGCGTGGCCAGCACTACACGCCGCGCGGTTCACATGTGAAACGAGCGCGTGAGCTCAAGCGAGGTCGGTACACGCCGCCCAAGCGGCGAGGCGCGGCCGTAGTCATCGCTGCGTCGACTGCGCTCGGAACTGCCGGCGCGGTCAGTACCGCGTTCGTCAATCCGGCAGGCGCAACCCACCTCTCCACGTACAGCTCCCGGCCCCGCTTCGACGATCGCGGATGTGGCGACGACGAGCATGGCCACGACAACGACAACGGGAAGGGCGGAGGCGAGGAATCCTGCGGCGTCCAAGGTCCGCAGGGACCACAAGGTTTCCAAGGGGCGCAGGGCGCGCAAGGTCCGCGAGGATTCCAAGGCGCACCCGGATCCCAGGGAAACCAGGGCAAGCAAAGGCTCCCAGGGCGCGGCCGGATCCAAGGCACCGGGCAACCAGGGCTTCCAAGGAGCGCAGGGGGTACAAGGCGCGCAAGGTCCGCAGGGCTTCCAGAGCGCCACCGGGTCGCAAGGCAACCAAGGCAACCAGGGCTATCAAGGCGCCACCGGGTCGCAAGGGAATCAAGGTAACCAAGGCTTCCAAGGCGCCACCGGATCGCAAGGAAACCAAGGCAATCAAGGATTCCAAGGCGCCACCGGATCGCAAGGAAACCAGGGCTTCCAGGGCGCCACGGTTCGCAAGGCACCGGGCAACCAGGGCTTCCAGGGGGCGCAGGGGGACAGGGCGCAATCCAGGGCTTCCAAGGCGCCACCGGTTCCAAGGCAATCAGGGCAATCAGGGCTTCCAAGGCGCCACCGGATCCCAGGGCAACCAGGGCAACCAAGGCTTCCAAGGCGCCACCGGATCGCAGGGGAATCAAGGCAATCAGGGCTTCCAGGGCGCCACCGGATCGCAGGGGAATCAGGGCAACCAGGGCTTCCAAGGCGCCACCGGATCGCAAGGAAACCAAGGTAACCAAGGCTTCCAAGGCGCCACCGGATCGCAAGGGCAACCAAGGCTTCCAAGGAGCACAGGGGGCACAAGGCGCGCAAGGTCCGCAGGCTTCCAGGGCGCCACCGGATCGCAGGGGAACCAGGGCAATCAGGGCTTCCAAGGCGCCACCGGATCGCAGGGGAACCAAGGCAATCAAGGCTTCCAAGGAGCACAGGGCGCACAAGGCGCGCAAGGTCCGCAGGGCTTCCAGGGGGCCACCGGATCACAAGGCAACCAGGGGGCGACCGGGTCACAAGGAGGTGCCGGGACCGGCGGTTCGCAAGGTCCGCAGGGCTTCCAGGGGGCCACGGATCCAAGGCAACCAGGGAAACCAGGGCAACCAGGGCTTCCAAGGAGCTCAGCGGTTCGCAAGGCTTCCAAGGAGCCCAGGGGGCACAAGGTTCCGCCGGCACTGGCAGCCAAGGACCGCAGGGGAACCAGGGAGGTGCAGGACCGAACTTCATCTTCGGTAGCACGGACCATGACGGGATCAAAGGGGACGGCGGTACGCAATACGTCGGAGTAGGCGACGAGAGCAGCACGAAAACGGATGTCGAACAGGTGGTCGACTTCAGCGGCACCGTCAAGACGCTCTACGTGTACTTCGGGACCGCTCCCGGTGGCAGCGACTATCGTGGACGATTTCTTTCCAGGTCAGCGGAACAACCGTCGGTTCGTCCCTTACGATCAGCGGGCCCTCGACTTCTGGATCGGTCACTTTGAACGGCGGGACCGGCGAGACGATCGCAGCCGGCACCACCGTGGACATCGTGATGGTGCCGAGCAGCAGCAAACATCCGAGCGACACCAGAGTCAGCTGGAGCGTTGGCCCGTAGGCCTGACGCGGCCTGCATCACCACACGAAAGGGAGGCCCACCGTGGCCTCCCTTTCCAGGGCTTTCGCCATAGTTACTTCGACCTGAAAAAGGCGATCTGAGAATCGTCTCTTACCAGCGCGTTCGTTGAACGACGGTGCTCGCGATGAGGCCCGAATGCAACAACGATGGCCCCAGTCCCTGCCAGAGGATTGGAGGCCATCGTCATGCTGTGCACCAAAGTAGATCGAGCGACCAGTCTCGGGTGAGCGCCGACCGTGGAGGCCACGACAACCAGGCACACCTACGCGACCCGCAGCACTTCCCCGCCCGACTCGCAGTCACGAATCGGGAGTGAAACGTGTACTTCGCGGAACCAGCAATCGCGCGAGACGGCCGAAGGCTTCGACGACGAAGTCACATATTCTTAGCCCTGCATCACCATCTGTCATTACGAACTCGGCGGTACGAAGAGGCATAGAGGAGGCGAAGGCGTTGCGAAGCTCGAACAATCGAATTCCGCTCCCAGTCAACATCGGATGTCTCCCGCCCTCGCGCGTCACGAGTGATCGGTCAGAGCTACGAATATTTGTTGAGTCCGAAACCGCGTCATCGCTCAAATGACAACCGGTTCAAGTCCTACATCGCACTGAATCGGATTCGTGCAGATGCTTATCTCGGTTTTCACCCCATCGCACAATCCTCGGTTTCTCGACCACTGCTACCGCAGTCTCGCCGCGCAGACGATTGCGGATTGGGAATGGATTGTCCTCCTGAATCACGGTGCGAAGGACTGGCGACCGACCGTTCGCGACGACCGGGTCAGGGTCTTACGAGCAACGAATGTTCGTGGCGTCGGTGCGCTGAAGTCGGCCGCCTGCGCCTATTGCTCAGGAGAGCTGCTCGTCGAGCTTGATCATGACGACCTTCTCACGCCTACGTGCCTGGAGGAGATCCACGAGGCATTCGAGTCAATCCCGATGCCGCGCTCGTCTACTCCGACTGTGCCCAGATCAATGAAGACGGAAGTCGCAACGAGGACCGCTTCAATCCCGACTTCGGATGGGTCTACCTAGACGAGAGGGTCGACGAGATGGAACTCCTTCGTTGTCGGGCGATGGCGGCGTACCCCCACAACGTCTCCTACATCTGGTACGCGCCGAATCACGTGCGCGCCTTTCGCAGGAGCGCCTACAACGAGGTCGGTGGCTACAACGACCAACTTCACGTCCTCGACGACCAGGAACTGATGATCCGGCTCTTTCTGGCCGGCGATTTTCACCACGTCGACAAGTGTCTGTACCTCCAGCGCGTTCACCGACGGAACACGCAAGTAGACCCGGCAATCAATGCGTTCATTCAAGAACAGACCGTGCGCTACTACCAGCAGAACATCATGGCGCTTCAGATCGCCTGGGCGAAGAGACGTGGGTTTGCAACGATCACCCTTACAACCGCGACTTCTCCTGAGCCGCCCGACGGGAGCCCTGGCGAGATCGTGGTCATCAACGCCGAAGACCCCAACCTCGAATTCGAGCAAGACAGCGTCGCGTTGATCAGCGCTCCAGAATTGATGCAACGGCTGCCCGACCGGAGCCAATTCCTCAACGAGTGCTACCGAGTGCTCGTCCACGGAGGGCTTCTCATGACCGAAACCCCGAGCACCGATGGTCGCGGTGCGTTCCAGGACCCGAGCCATGTCGCGTTTTACAACGAAAACAGCTTCTGGTACCTAACACAGTCGCGATTGCGTGCCAGCATTCCGAGCCTGCAAGCCAGATTTCAAATTAGTTACCTGCGCACGTACTTCCCGAGTTCCTGGCATGAGACCGAGCGGATTCCTTACGTGCAGGCAAACTTGCTCGCGGTAAAGGATGGACCCCGTCTTGGTGGACCTCTTCTTTGCTGAGAACGCTTTTCCGCCGCGTGCGGAGAATGGAGTTCAGCCGCCCAGGGGGCAAGTCGGGCGGTGGCTTCTTAATGCTCAACTCGGCCTCGAAGTTCGAGCTCACTTCGTGCACGAGTTCGCACCAATCACGTAATACGAAAAGCTCGAATCCTGGTAGATGGGAGTTCCGAGGTCGGTTCGGAACAATGTGCTGACCGCAGCATCGTTTGGAGTGCCGAGGTTCGCATCCAAGATGGCAGAGACTCGGTAATTCCTAATCAGCCGGCACAAGTCGCTCTCGACCACGAAAACGCTCGGGCTCGGCGGGTAGTCGGTGTCTTCGCCGCCCTGAGCCTGGGCGAGGTATTCCTGAACCGATGGAGGCGAGAGGAGTTCGGCGTACGGTTGGCCGTTGCCGAAAGGGCTCTGGACGTACGAGTAACCGCCAATCAGCCGAATATTCATGTTTGCGAGCGCTTGCCACACCATTGGCGTGCTGTACGGCCACATCGGGAACGGGTAAGTCAAGACCACTGAACCGGGGCGCAGAGAGTCCAGAGCAGCCACGATTTCGCCAGTCGATCCGGGCGCGCCGGACGTTGACGCAGACGGCCAGAGGAACACCGCGCACACGCAAAGGGAGAGAGGCAACGCGAGCGCTCGTGCGAGCGCGGCACGAGAAGCGAGCTTCACATTTATCAGGTCATCGAGACCGACCGCGAACGCGATCGAGGCAAACAAGATGACATCCAAGGCGAATCGAGCTGGAACCGTCGAGTCCAGCAACGGGATATGCGCGAGTATGCCTTCCGGGAGCGGTATCGAAGTCGCGTGCCCGGCGATGGCCAAATGCGATCCAAGCGAAAGTACGAACGCGATCAACGCAAGAACCAGTGCACCTGAAACTCGCCGATCCCGTCGAAATGCAATCGCGAAGAATGCCAGGAGAATCAGAACGGGCAAACTGACATAGGCGAGGCTCTCGGTCGGATTGCCCAGTGCGAATCGATCCGAAATATGAACCAGGCCCGTCGTCGAGAGAAACTGTTGCGACGTCGGCACGATTGGACCGAGGAGATCAGAAGCCAGTGGCTGGAGGGCGCTCGGCGATTGCACGGGCCCGCGAATGTGATCCGGCCCGAACAGTGCGAACCAAAACGGATAAGCGAGGAGCGCGATGAACTCAGCCGCGGCGATCGCAAACGCCACGAGGAAGGGACGCATGCGCAGTCGACGGGGGCGGTAGATGATGCCGGCGACGACCGCGCCGATGACCAGGATGAGGACCAAACTCGTCAGTACCTCGGGGTCTACGAGGGCCTGCGCCGCTGACAACGCGCCGATCAAAACGCCGGCAACGGTCGCTCGAAGTCGCTTCTCCGCGACAGCCACGAGGCATAACAGGATGAGCGGTGGGAATGGAGTAAATGCCAGCACCAGATGGGCGCTGTCGCGACTCTCAGTCGCCATGTACGGACCGAACCCGTAGAGGAGCCCGGCCACGGTGGCGAAGAACGTCCGAACCGAGAGGAAGCGAACGAGGAAATACATCGCCGACGCCGACGCCGCGATCGCGACCATCAGAAAGAAATTGAGTGTCGCGATCGGTCCGAACCACGTAGTGATTGGTATGCCGAGTATCGCAAGCAGCGGCGCTGACGCTTGGTCAGCGAGATTGACCCCAGACGGATAATCAACAAAATGCGTGACGAAAGGATTCAGGCCGTGCTCTAAGGCGAACCGCCACCACGCGAAGTCCCACACGCTTCCGGGTGGATCGAAGAAACCCGAGTCGGGCAACGAGCGATTATCGAATGGAAGTACTGGGAGAAACCACAGAACCGCCAAGACCACGAAGCAAATCGGGACCACGACCGAGGGCGAGGGAGCAAGAATTCGGCGAACGACGGTCCCAATACGGGGGTTGGAACGCTCGCGGGCGCGAGAGTGCTTTCCGACTCGAAAGGCCACGATCGTCGGCCCGCCTCCCCTATTTGGGGTCGAAAATTAGAGCTTGACGTCTTTTGGAAGCTTGACGGCGATCGACGGATCGATCCTGATCGCGCTCTTCAAGAAGGCTCGACCGGCAGCAACGTTGCCCGACTTGTAGAGAAGCAATCCGAGATTCCATCGGATGTTCGGGTCCTTGGGGGAGATAGCCAAATCCTCACGGTATAGGGCGATCGCGTTGCTCGGATTCGTCGGGGTCTCGAGCACCGCCAGGTTGTACAACGCGTTGGTGTATTTCGGGTCGATCAATAAAGCTTGTTGATACTCCGAACGGGCGGACGACGTATTGCCAAGCTTTTGATCAAGCACACCAAGGTCATACCAAGCGATCTTGTCGAGCCCATAGGTGTTTTTCGGATCGTGCTTGATGACTTTTTGGTAATCCGCCCGCGCCTGGCTGTCGTTCCCTTGGGTGAAGGCGGTGATCCCGGCGTTGAGTAGTTCCGGGGGCGTCAGGGCCGCGTGCGACCCGCAGCTCGAAAGCGTGAGCGCAAGAGCGAGTCCCGCTCCAGCGAGTGAAATCGAATGAGGTCCACTCGAGAATCCTCGCCGGGCCAGACGCGATCGAACGCCGCTTCGATTCAATCTGACCGTCATGGCCATAGAGATTGGACTCCTTCGAGGGGCCAGATTGGCAGCTCAAAGTATATGCGCAGCGCGCGGATCTACGTTATTGGCCGGAAATGGGCAAGCACAGTTCGATAAGACGCGGTTCATGGCGTGACGCCGCTCGCATCGTCACGAAATCGAATCTCGCGCTCGGAGCCGTGCTCGCCGTGCTTTCTTGGCCCTACGACAAGATCGCCCTCATGCCTGCGTACGGGATGGACCCGGGCTGGTCGGCAGCACTCGAGATGGTGGCGCATCAGCGATTGCCGTTTGGGACGCACGCCGTGTTCGCTTATGGTCCACTTGGATTCTTGGCGGTCTGGCCGGTGTATTTCACATGGCCCGCAATCGTCGGTTTTCTGTTCCAATTTTCGCTGTACTCATCCGTATTCGCGGCGCTTATTTGGGCACTTCGTCGGGTGATTCCTATCGTCGCTGCGATCATCCTCGCCTTTGTCGCCGGCGCGATCTCGATCAATGCCGTGGCCTTCATCTACTCGGGTGAGCCCGAAAAGGCGTTGGCCTTGGCCCTCATCGGCTGCATCTACGCGCTCACCCGAGCTGCCGACGAGCCCGTGCCGAAACGACTGTGGGTTGCACTCGGCGTCGGAGTCGGAATCTTCTGCCTACTGAAAATAAGTATCGGGCTCGGGATTGCCGTCGCGCTCGTCATCACCGTGGCCTGCTTATCGAGGGGAAAACTCCGAGCGCTCGCGTGGATAGCGCCTGCAGCGTTAGCGACGTTTGCAATCGGGTGGTTCGCCACCGGCAATGGATTCGCCAACATCGTTGGCTATGTCCGCGGCGATCTATCGACCATCGCCGGATACGGGGCCGCGGTTTCAGTCGAGGACCCGACGCGTTGGTACACCTACTGGTACGCGGCAGCAGTTGTCGCGATCGTCGCTGCCCTTGCCGTCGGACGCTGCTGGTCTTTGCCGCGCCGAGCACAGGTCGGCGTCGGTCTCGTCACACTTTTCGTCGTGTGGCAGCTCTTCAAAGAGGCATTCGTTCGCCACGACATCTATCACGACCCGATCTTCTTCGCCGTCGCGCCGCTCTTTGTTATCGCGTTCATACCAACTCGGCCCACTTGGAAATGGAGCTTTGCGATCACGGGCGGCGTGCTCGCGACGTCGGTTTTGGCGGGCGCGCTCACCTCGTTCCCGACACAGCTGACACGGCCGGGCACGGGCGCTCCGGACTTCGCGAACGAGGTGACGACCCTTGTCGTACCCGGCGATCGTTCCGCGGAGATCACGACCGCGCGGGCACTGCTCCGCGGTACCTACGCCGTACCGAGCACGATGATCGCCGACATGCAGGGCCACACCGTGGATGTCGACCCCTGGGAACAAACGCTCGTCTGGGCGTATCCCGGCGTGAGATTCGATCCGCTGCCGAGCTTGCAGCCGTACAACGCCTACACGACCTCGCTCGATCAGCAGGATGCCAGGTATCTCGCCTCGTCCGAGGCTCCCGACTATTTCATTCGCCAACAGCCCGCGGCGTTCGATCATCGAAATCCAGCATTTGAACCGCCTGCCACGCAGATCGCGATGGAGTGCCGCTATCGACAAGTAACGACCGATTTGGCGTGGCAGCTCGTGGTTCGCTCAAAGAACCGATGTGGTGCGTCGCGCTCACTCGGCACCGCCTCAGCGACCCTTGACCAATGGGTGAAGGTTCCACAAGCTCGACCTGGAGAGGCCGTGCTTGCGACGTTCCAGGTGCCCCTTTCTCTTTGGTGGAGCATCCAGAACTTGGCGTTCAAGCCCCCGTCGGTGTACATGGTCGTGGACGGCGGTGCGCAGACGTATCGGTTCGTGACAGGTACCGAGTCGAGCTTGCATATATTGCGGCCTGCTTCCACCCTCGGTTACGACGCCGAATTCGCGCCCCAGGCGATTTCGAGCCTGTTGTTCACCGTTGACGGCGAGGGCGGACTTGGTGGCCCCGGAGTGAGGGTCCACTTCTATGCGTTGAAGATGGCCAAATTCAGCCGTTGAAAAAGCGAGCAGTTGACGAAGATGCACAATCGCGGGCAAAAGGGATAACAACCGATGTCGCTCCGCGATCGCGGCCGCGCCTCAACGCGAAGTGCTTTGGTGGAGCATGCGTGCGATCAGCGCGGGATCCAGTTCGTCACCATCGCGACTAGCTCGGGCGCGACCCAAAAGCGACGGGGCCGGCCACGCCCGGCCGTTGCCCTGCCGTACGGCTCGAGGATCCCTCGCTCAGCCAGCATCGCGAGGGCTGCCCGCCCCGCGCGCTCGGACACCGCGAGGCGCTGCGCAACCAAATCCGAGGAGACGACGGGGTGCTCGACCAAGACGGGGAGCACCAGCCGAGCTGTGGCGTCGGCGCGCCGGTCGTCGATGCGTCGGCTCCACTCTTCCAAGAGTTGGGCGGAGCGAACGATCAGTCGCTGGGCCGCCTCGCTCGAATCCTGAAGCTCACTCGCCAGCCACTCGACCCAGGAGTCGAGTGCACCGAGGCGGAACCGTGTCAGGCCCGCCAGGTATCCGCCTGGATCCCTGGCGATGAAGACGCTGACGGGGGGCGGGACGGTGATTCCGACGCGGTGGGCGAGGATCCAGCCGATGAGGATTCGCCCGATACGGCCGTTGCCGTCCCCGTAGGGGTGGATGATCTCGAACTGCGCATGGGCAACGGCCGCCTGGGTGATCGCGTCCGGCGACTCGGCGTTGACGAAGTCGACGAGATCGACCATTAGGTCCTCGACCCGCTCAGGTGGGGGAGGGACGAAGGAGGCGCTGTGCGGTGAAGTGCCACCGATCCAGGACTGGGCGGTGCGAAAGGCGCCGATCATCTCTTCGGGCAAGCGGCTCGTCGGGCCCATGAGGCGCCGGTGCCACTCGTGGATGTCCTCGACCGTGAGGTTGTGCTCGGCGCCGTCGAGGGCGTGGCGCACGGCGGTGAGGTTGTCAGCGACCAAGGATGCGGTGGCGTTCGAGGTGTCGCCGATTTCGGCTGCCGCGACGTCGACGAGGGGTGTGCGCAGGCCTTCGATGTACGAGGACGCCACGCCCTCTGCCCGGAGCAACAACAAGGCGAGCGGTTCGAATCGTGCGAAAGCGCCACCACTCGCGCGCACGGCCGCGACGGCTTGTTCAGTCCGCCGGGCCGTGTGGATTCCGACCTCGAAGTCCTGACCGGCGAGGAGATGCGGGATCCAGGCCCGGATCGTGGCGCCGTTCCAGATCAGGATCTCCTCGTGGCCCCGCTCGCCGCCTTCCGTAATTGGAACCATAACGGAAGAATAGCGGGTGATCCTTCCGTAATAAGCGGGATAACGGAAGGGTCTGAGGGACCAGGCAGGCGATCGACCAAGACCGCGCTCCCCGGCCGGCGGTCTCGCGTTTGCCCTAGGTTCGACTTCCGAGCGAAGGAGGTCGTGCGGTGGAGGTCGCGGAGGTTCTTCTCGACGCGTTCGGACGCGTTGCGCAGTCGGTCCACGGAGTCCTCGATGAGGCGAGCGAGGACCAACTCTTCGCGCGCGTCGACGAGGACGCCAACTCGATCTGCTGGCTCGTTTGGCATTTGACTCGGGTCGAGGACGACCACGTCGCGCACGTCGCCGGCAAGGCACAGGTCTGGATCTCCGGTGGCTGGCAGGAGCGCTTCGCGCTTCCTTTTGATCCCCGCGACACCGGTTACGGCCACCGCCCGGCCGACGTCGCGGCGGTGAAGGCGGAGGGCGGGCTGCTTGCTGGCTACTTCGACGCGGTCGACGACTCAGTCGCGGCCTACGTGTCGACGCTCTCCTCGAAGGACCTGGATCGTGTCGTCGACCAGAGGTGGGACCCTCCCGTCACCCTCGGAGTACGGCTTGTGAGCGTCATCGGCGACGCGATCGCCCACGCAGCCCAGGCGGAGTTCGTCCTCGGGGTGTTGCGCCGGCGTGCCGGCGCGTGATTGATCGGGTTGCCGGCCGGCACTGAGTCGCTTCTCGCTTTGCGGCTAACTGCCGCGAGTTCTTGTCCTCTCGAGAACAGCGCGAAGAATCGGCAGTGCGACACGGTCCTTCGGGCGGTTGGCCGATTGTTTCGACGCGATGACGTCTTCGAGGCGGGCGATCGGCACGTCGATCGCGTGCAGATGAACGAGGAGAGCGTGCGTTGAGAGTTTGTCGAAGCTGATATCGCCGGCTGGCCGAAATACGAGGTCGAGTTCGCCGTATCTCGTCACGAGATTGAGGACGCTCGCCCTGGCGAGACTTTCCGCGGTGTGCGAAAACGGAACTCCTTCGGGGATGCCGTCGACTCGAATCCGCGCGTCGAGGTCATTCAATGCCTCCGACAGTCGGGTGAGATTCTCGCGGGAAGTCTCGGCGGTGATGTCGACGTCCGAAGTCGGGAGCGGGCTCCCGTGCGCGGTCGCCGCGAACCCGCCGATGACGACATAGCGAACTCCATGGCGATTCAGCGTCGCGAGCAGCAACAGTGGATCAAATCCGATTTCGCTCAACGCGAGTCATCTTTCGCGGCATCGGCGGCGGCCCGCAGTTCGGTCGCGAAACGGTGAAGCGCGACGAGGCGGTCGACGCGCTCTTCCGGGTTCAGTCTCAGCGTTGTCCCAAGGAGACTCAGCTCGCCGGGGTCCGGTTCGGGGTCGAGGTCTACCCGCAACTCGTAACCGCAGGCGCCGATCAGCCGTTCGAGGGTCTCGAGCGACGGGCGTTCTCGACCCGTCTCGATTCGAGCGATGACGGGCTGGTGGACGCCCGCTAGGCGGGCGACGCCTCGCTGTGAAAGGCCGGCCCTTCGGCGGGCATCGCGAAGCACGTTCGCGGCAGTTGGCATGGCTCTATGATAACTAGAAAGTTATCGAATCGGTGCGGCCACCGCCTTGCCTACGAGCTTGCCGACCCCAGGTTTGCCGCGACCTGGTGGAGGAAGGAACGGACCGTCGACTGCGCCACGTGGTGGAGGAGCGCTCTGTCGAGATCGGCACCGAGTTCTCCGAGCGGCGGGGTGTAGGTCGCGGACAGCGTGAGTCGGCACGCCTCGGCGCCGAGCGGCGCGAGCTCGAGATCGCCATCGAGCACTGGGAACAAGCCACGACGCTGCGCGTCCTCCCAGGTGAGGGAGATAACAATCGACTCGCCGCGATGTCGCGTTCCTCGGATTCGTACTCGGACCTCGCGCGCGAGGCGACCTCGTCCCCATTCCGGACCGAGGCGCATCCGCAGCGTCTCGCCCTCGTCTTCCGCGCAGTTCGCGAGGGGGGCGAGCCACCCTCCACCCTCGATTAATCGCCCTTCGATCGCCGCCGGCCGCAGCGGCAGGTCGACATAATCCTCGAGAAAGATCGCCTGGCGTAGGGGCCGCCGGACGCGATTACCGACCATCGCGGCACGGTACGTGGACCGGCCCCGATCTCCAAGGGCCATAGGGCCTCGGACCGACAGGGCCGATGTCACGCCTGGTGCAGGGCCCAGGTCTTCCGGTAACTCTGCCGGTTCCGATGCCGCCCGGCGCCGCGTCGCCCGGGCGCGCCTCAGGCGCTTTGCGACGCGAGCTCCTCCAATTTCGCGACGGTGCGGAGATTGCGCAACGTGACGGGCGTCGACAACTTGTTGATCCGCGTCGGCAACCTCGCTCGTCCAACGCCGTTCGGCAGATACAAGAAACCCTCTCGATCTTTCACGACGACGCTTTCGTCGTCCGCTTCGAACGACGAGAGTTGGCGGATCTCCTCTTTCGAGGGACGGGACTTGAAGAACCCGACATGGATAGACGGGTGTGCGCTCTTTGGATACGGGATCGACGAAAGGACAGATCGAAGCTCGCTCGCCGATCGGACGATGACGGCGGAGTCGAGTCCGTACGCAGCGAGCAACGCCTTCTCGATCGCGTCGGCGAATCCCGGGAGATCACGTGCAGGGGACTCGAAGAGAACGTTCCCGCTCTGGATGTACGTGCTCACGTTGCGGGCGTCGAAGCGTTCGAAGAGTTCGCGCAGTTCCGCCATCGGGACCGAACGTCCCCCGACGTTCACCGCACGCAAAAGCGCAACAGAGGTGGTCACATCATTGAGTCCGCTCGTCGCGGCGTGCTCGGAGGCGATTCACGTGAGATGTGGCGATCGTACGTGAACGCACAAACGTTCAAAGCCCTAACCTTTCACAACGATGAGGATCGTCGCCGACCCCGAGGTGCGCAGCTTCCTCATCGCCCGAGGCGGCGTGGTGACGGTTTCCACGCGCTCTGCGCGATGCTGCACCGGCGCGCTCACGACACTCTCTCTCGAAACCGCGCCACCCACGGACCCGGCTCGCTATGAGCGATTCGAAGACCATGGCGTGGTCGTCTATTACGCGTCTGCTCGCGGGGCGCACCCCGATGAGCTCGTTCTGAAGCTGAAGGGCTCTCGCCGTCCGCATGTCGAGGCCCTCTGGGACGGCTGCCTCTACGCGATCTGAGGATCGCCCTCGCGATTTTTCTTACGGCAGCAGCTTTTTGGCGAGGCGGCGCGAGGTGATCGAAAGCCCGGCCAGTCCCATCAACGCCAGGTACGCGGCGTGGACGATAAGGACCGGGGCGAACTGCCCGGCGTCGATGCTGCGCTCAAGCGCGACTGCCTGGTAGAGGGGGGTCAATCGGACGACCTCCTGCAGCCACCCGGGATAGACCGACAGCGGGTAGAAGGTTGCGGAGAAGAGAAACATCGGGATGATCGCCAACGAGACCTTGTCGAAGTCCTGCCAGCTGCGCATGTACGAGGTCGACGCCATTCCGACGCCGGCGAAGGCGAAGCCGATCAGGATGGCGACCGGGTAGCACAGCACGACCCACGGTGTGAGCACATATCCGAGTGCCGCCATCACGACTATGAACGCCGCGGAGTACGTCGAGCCGCGCAACAGCGACCAGGTGAGCTCTCCGAGCGCGACGTCGCCCGGCGCCATCGGCGTCGACAACAGCGCGTCGTAGGTCTTCGCCACCTTCAACTTGAAGAACATGTTGAACGTCGAGTCGAAGATCGACCCGTTCATCGCCGAGGTCGCGAGCAGCCCCGGCGCGACGTACGCGGTGTAGGCGACGAGGTGGTTACCGATGTGGAGCGCGCCGACGAGCTTGTTGAGGCCCACCCCGATCGACAGCAAGTAGAAGAACGGCTCGAAGAACCCCGAGACGAAGACGAACCACTGTCTGCGGTAGACGAGGTAGTTCCGTTGCACGAGCCGGATCGAGCGCCGCGTGCCGATGAGGACCGTCGGCGTGAGGCGGATCGGAAAGGTGACCGAGGCGCCGCTCATATGACAAGGCGCGTTCTGTAGTTGCGCAGCGCGAACCCGTATCCCACCAGCGAGATCGCGACGAGGTAACCGATGTGTGCGAGCGCGGCGGTGCCGCTCATCCCACCGATCACGAGTCCCCGACAGAGCGCGACCCCGTGGTACAGCGGCGTCGCGTAGGCGATCGTCCGGAGCCAACCCGGCAGCTGGGCAATCGGGAAGAACGTCCCTGAAAAAAGGAACATCGGGATCAGCCCGACGCGGTAAATGGCGGTGAAACCCATCTGGCTCGTCTGGAGCGCCGAATAGGCGACGATCGGGAGCACGAAGGCGAGGCCCGTGAGAACGCCGGCGAAGATCGCGAGCACGGCGAGATCCGACGGCGTCGCCCCGAACGCCGCCAGCACGACGAGGTAGATCGCGCACACCGTGAGCAGGCGGCACGTGATCCACGCGACGTGTCCGCGCAGCACGTCCTTGTACGAAAGCGGCGTGGCGAGCATCGCGAAGTAGGTCTTGTCCCACTTGATCGCGTTCATGATCGGGTACATCGACTCGCTCCCGCCGACCTGCATCGCCGTCGCGGCGAGGAGCCCGGGGGCCAAGAAGTGGAGGTAGGAGACCCCGCCCACGTGGCCGACGTGGTGATCGACGAGCGAGCCGAGCCCGAGCCCCATCGCCGCGAGGTACAGCACGGGGTACAAAAAGCTGGTCGTCAAAGAACCGCGCCAGGTCCTCTTGTACGAGTAGGCGAAGTACGTCCACGCGCCGAGCCAGCGGGGCCGCAGGAATCGCGGCTCGGGACGCTCGAGTGGGATCGCTTCGAGGCTGGCCATCAATCGATGAGCGATCGGCCGGTGAGGCGGAGGAACACGTCTTCGAGGCTCGAGCGCCGCACGAGCGCCGAGTCGACCTCGATCCCGAGTCGGTGGACCTCGCCCAGGGTCTCGTCGCCGTCGTCGGAGTACAACAGCAGCCGGTCAGGCAGCACCTCGATGCGTTTCGCGAGACCCTCCACTCGCGGAGCCACGTCGACCGGCTCGGCGAAGAGGAATCGCAACTCGACGACCTCTTTTGTCGAGTAGCGGCCGATGAGTTCCTGTGGGGCGCCCTCGGCGGCAAAGCGCCCGTGGTCCATCACGGCGAGTCGCTCGCAGAGCTGCTCGGCCTCGTCCATGTAGTGCGTCGTGATGATCAACGTCACGCCTTCGCGACGCAACCGGTAAAGGCGGTCCCACAAAAGGTGGCGGGCCTGGGGGTCGAGTCCGGTGGTCGGTTCGTCGAGGATCAGCAGCTCGGGCTCGGACACGAGAGCGCGCGCGATCGTGAGGCGCCGTTTCATCCCTCCCGAAAGCGATTCGACCTTGTCTTTCGCGCGCTCGGTGAGCTGCGCGAAGTCGAGCAGTTCCTCTGCGCGATCGCGGATGAACTTGCGCGGCAGGTCGAAGTACCGCCCGTACACCAACATGTTGTCGAGCACGGTGAGCTCGAGGTCTAACGAGTCCTCCTGAGGGACAAGACCGATGCGGGCGCGGATGCGCGCGCCGTCGCGCTGAGGATCCATCCCGAGCACCGAGAGGTAGCCGCCCGACTTCGGTGACATGGAGGAGACCATTCGCATCGTCGAGGTCTTGCCCGCGCCGTTCGGACCGAGAAAGCCGTAGGACTCGCCTTTTCTGATCGAGAAGTCGACGCCGTCGACCGCGATGAAATCACCGAACTTCTTGATCAGGCCGCGCGCGACAACGAGAGCGTCGCTTTCTGACGAGAGCGCGCGTACGGCTGAAGAGAGGGATTGCAGCTGGTCCACCAGGGCCAAAATACCGGCCAGCTACCTGATCCAAATTCGGGCTCGCGAACCAAGTAAAAGTCGCACCCGAGCTGCGGACGTCGTCGACTGCATCGCGCCGACCGGTGCCCAACTCCTCGTGGCGGGATCAGCTGGCGAATGCGGGCGTCTCTCGTCCGGAGATCACCCTCGGGACGATGCGGATCGCGCGTGCCTTTCCTCTGGTCGATTCGTGCTCGTGCGCAATCGACCGCTCCCGGATCGAGGTCTCATCGAGGCTGGCGGTGATGTCTCTGCCAGAACCATGGACGACGATCGTCCTTTCTCCGTCGCCGTCGATCTCGTCCACTTCGAGCGCGAGGCGCTCCAAGCTCGCGTGCGACAGGTCGATCTCGGGGGGGACGGTGACGATCGCCCAGTGCCCGTCGACGACATAGCGGACCGGGAAGATGTCGAGCTCGTCGCGCTCCACGATCGCCAGCCGCCCGGTGTCGTGGCGGGCGAGAATGGCGGTGCACTCGAGTTCGTCGATCGGACGGGCGGCAGGCGTCTCGAGGACCGCCGCTCCGTTGTGTGTTGCGTGGTGGATCGTCATTGGCACCACCTCCACGTCCATAGCAGCGCGGCGAGCCCCACCCGCACAGGGCCGAATGTCATGGGCGAGGGCCCGATGCGGGCTTCACCTCGAGGCGAACCAACCGCGTCACGCCGGGTCGGCGCGAAAAGGCGTCCGGTAGGGTCGACCAAAGATCCATTTCGGGCCTCAGCGGGCACTTTTTTCGGAGCGACATCGTGTACGAAGTCCCTTCTCTCGAGGGTTTGGCCGGTGCCGCGCTCGAGACGAACTCGATCGAAGTGAACGAGCTCGCGAAGCGATTCGGCGAGGTCGAGGCGGTCAAAGGAGTGAGCTTTTCCGTCGCGGCGGGCGAGACGTTCGGGTTCCTCGGACCAAACGGGGCGGGAAAGTCGACGACGATCGCCATGCTCTGCACGTTGCTCCGGCCGACCTCGGGCTCGGCTCGAGTCGCCGGTCACGACGTCGCGACCGAGCAGGCGGCTGTGAGGCAGCGGATCGGGCTCGTCTTCCAAGACACGACGCTCGACGACTACCTGACGGCGGAGGAGAACCTCCGCTTCCACGCCGAGCTGTACGGGGTCCCGCGCCAAGAAGCGCCAAAGCGCATCGAAGACGTGATGAACATGGTCGGGCTGTGGGACCGCAAAAAGAGCCTCGTGCGGACGTTCTCCGGCGGGATGAAAAGGCGGCTCGAGATCGCGCGCGGCCTCATGCACTCACCGCGGGTGCTGTTCTTGGACGAGCCGACGGTCGGGCTCGACCCGCAGACCCGTGCGCACATCTGGAGCTACATGAACGAACTGCGCCGCACGGAGCAGATCACGATGTTCCTCACGACCCACTACATGGACGAGGCCGAGCACTGCGATCGGATCGCGATCATCGACGAGGGCACCATCGTCGCGAGCGGGACCCCAGAGGAGCTGAAGGCGGAGGTCGGACGCGATCGCGTCCAGATCCACACGGCCGACGACGACGCAGCGATCGCCGCGTTGAAGTCCGTCTTCGACTTGGAGGCGGCCCGATCGGAGGGAGGCGTTGCGGTGTACGTGGCGGGCGGCGAGCAGTTCGTCCCGCGCCTGTTCGCGGAGCTCGGCATGACGATCGCATCGGTCTCGATCGCGCGGCCGACCCTCGACGACGTCTTCATGTCGCATACCGGCCGGACGATCCGCGACGCCGAGGCGACGGCCGCGGAACGCCTGGCGGCCGCGCCGTGGCGACGAGTGAGGCGTTGATGGCGACGACGGATCAGGCGACCGAAAGAAGCGTCGCATCAACAGCGCGCTATCGCGCCGCGCCGGCACGTGTGCGTGTCGCCGGGGGAGGCTGGCGGTCGGACCTGCGGGGCGCGCTCGTCGTATGGCGACGTGAACTGATCCGCTTCTCGCGCAACCGACTCCGCATCCTCACCTCGCTCGCGCAACCGGTGCTCTTTCTCTTCGTGCTCGGGACGGGTCTTTCCTCTCTCGTTTCGAGAGGCATCCCGACTGGCGGGGGAGCGAGCTTCAAGACCTTCATGTTTCCGGGCGTCGTCGCGATGACAGTGCTGTTCACCTCGACTTTCTCCGCGATCTCGATCGTCTGGGACCGGGAGTTCGGGTTCCTACGCGAGATGCTCGTCGCGCCGGTGCGTCGGTCCGCCGTGATCGCCGGAAAGTGCGCCGGCGGCGCGACGGTTGCGACGCTGCAGGCACTGATAATGGTGGCGCTCGCCGGGGCGGTCGGCGTCCCCTACTCGCCGGTGCTCATCTTCACGCTGATCGGCGAGATGTTGCTCGCCGCGACGACGATCACGGCACTCGGTGTTGCCCTCGCCTCTCGCATCGCGCAGGTCGAGTCGTTCCAAGTCGTCATCCAATTCGTCGTGCTGCCACTGTTCTTCTTGTCCGGCGCGCTGTTTCCGTTGCGCTCCCTCCCGACATGGCTCGCCGCGTTGACGCGCATCGACCCGCTCACCTACATGGTCGACCCGATGCGACAAGCGGTCTTCGCGCACGTGCACTCGTCACCACAGATCGCAAAGCTCTTTGGCGCCACCGTGACGTGGGGTTCGTGGCACGTCCCGATCGGGGTCGAGTTGGGCCTCGTCGCACTCTTCGGCGCGGTGATGCTCTCGGTCGCCGTGCGGAACTTCTCGAAGGTGGATTGACGAGGCCGACGCGGTCCGGCCGAACAGGTCTTTAAGGGCCGACGAGGAAGCGGCGGACGGACTCCTCGGCGTCGCAACTCGCCAACAACAACACCTCGTCGCCGACCGACAACTCCGTTTCCGGCCTGGGGGCAAGGACGCGAGATTCGCGGATCACCGCGACGACCGCCGCATCGCGAGGAAGGTCGAGATCGGCGATCGCGACCGAGGTCGCAGGGGAGTTCTCCGCCAAGGTGACCTCGATGAGCTCGATGTCGCCGCCACCGACTTGAAGAAGGTGGACGAGGCTCCCGACGGTCACCGCCTCCTCAACGAGCGCCGCGAGCAGTCGGGGAGTGGAGACCGACACGTCGACCCCCCATGACTCGTTGAAGAGCCACTGGTTCTCCGGGGCGTTGACACGGGCAACGACCCTTGGCACCGCGAACTCCTGTTTCGCGAGCAGAGAGATGACGAGGTTGTCCTCGTCATCACCGGTCGCCGCCACCGCCACGTCGACTTCGGACATCCCGGCCTTGTCGAGCGAGCTCACCTCGCAGGCGTCCGCGGCGATCCACTTGACGGGGATCGAGCCCCTCAAGGAATCGACGAGGTCGGGGTCTTTTTCGATCACCATCACGTCGTGACCGCTCATCGAGAGGTCACTCGCGATCGCGGTGCCGACGCTCCCCGCCCCAGCGATTGCGACCTTCACCGGTGCGCTCCCGTCTCCTTCGGCGGGTCCTCTTCGCGCTTTCCGATCAGCGCGTCGAGTTCCGCGAGCGCGTCGCGCATCACCGCGACGTGGACGACGTCGCCTTCTTGTCCGACCATCCCTGAGGTGTCAAGTCGCGGTGTTCCGGCCCGCGTGATCGACACGAGCTTCGACTTTCCTTTCACGGTGATCGGGCCGAGAGAGCGCCCGGCCCACGAAGGCGGTAGGACGCGGTCGACCAAGACCAGTTCACCGGTTGCGTCCGTCCACTCCGAGATCTCGAACTCAGGCGCGAGTCGTTGGATCACGCGGTCGATCGTCCAGGCGACGGTCGGCACCGTCGGGATGCCGAGGCGGTGGTAGAGCTCGGCGCGGCGCGGGTCGTAGATGCGGGCGACGACGTTCGTGATGCCGTAGTGCTCGCGCGCGATGCGCGCGCTCAAGATGTTCGAGTTGTCGCCGCTTGTTACCGCGGCGAAGCCGAATGCCCCTTTCGTCCCCGCCGAGTCGAGGCAGTCGCGGTTGAAACCGGAGCCGACGACGCGTTGACCAGACCAGTCCTCCGAGAGGCGGCGGAACGCCCGCTGAGACTTGTCGACGATCGCCACCGAGTAGCCGTGGTCGGCCAACCGGGTGGCGAGTCCCGCCCCGACGCGCCCGCAGCCGATGACGACGATGTGCATTCCCACCATGCAACACGTTGTGGTGCCGGAGGACAAACCCTCCATATGCTTGGCTAAACAGGTGCCAGTCGAAGAAGGGACCTCCACGGCGACGCCCGTTCAGCCGGCGCCGCCAGAGGCGAAGCCAGCAGAAGCTCCCCATCGGGACGTCACCCCGAGCGCGCTCGTCGGCTCCGATCGCCTCGTCGTCCCCGAATCAAGGGCCTATCGGCTGAAGAACCTCCTTCTCGGCCCACCGATCGCGACCGAGCGCCAGTCCAAGGAGCGCCTCGGCAAGCCGACCGCGCTCGCGGTCTTGTCCTCAGACGTCATCTCGTCGTCCGCGTACGCGACCGAGCAGATCCTCCTGCAGCTCGTGAAGGTGGTCGGCGTCGCGGCGTTCTCTCTCGTCGTTCCGATCACGGTCGCCGTCGTCGCAGTGTTGGCGTTTGTCACCCTCTCGTACCTCGAAGTCGTGAAGGTGTACACCAAGGCCGGCGGCTCGTACGTCGTCGCGCGGGAGAACTTCGGCCTCGGCGTCGCGCAGATCGCCGCGGTCGCGCTCTTGATCGATTACACGCTCACCGTCGCGGTGTCGGTTGCAGCCGGCGCGGCCGCGCTCACGTCGGTCTTCCCGAACCTCACCAGCGCGACGGTGTGGCTCTCGATCGGGGCGGTCGTCGTCATCGCCTACGGCAACTTGCGCGGGGTTCGCGAGGCGGGGCGGGTGTTCGCAGTACCGACCTATTTCTTCATCGCCAACATGGTGATCCTCATCGTCGTCGGCTCGGTGAAAGCGATCCTCGGCGACCTGCACGCGCATCCTCTTAACCATCCCGGCGCCGTGGCGATCGGCAGCCCAGGAAAGGGCCTCCTGCTCGGCGCGTCGCTTTTCGTCGTGGCGAAGGCGTTCGCCTCCGGTGGCTCGGCGCTGACCGGGACCGAGGCGATCTCGAACGGCGTCGGGGTCTTCAGAAAGCCGGAGTCGCGCAACGCCCGCATCACGCTCGTCTTGATGAGCGTGATCCTCGGATCACTCGTCCTTGGCATCGCCGCGCTCTCGGCGATCGTGCACCCGATCCCGTACATAAGCGGCACGCCGACCGTCGTCTCACAAGTCGCGAAGTACGTCTACGGGTCCGGTGTGTTCTCGCACATCTTGTACGTCGCGTTGCAGGTCGGGACGATGTTCATCCTCGTCCTGGCGGCGAACACCAGCTTCACCGGCTTCCCCTACCTCGCGAGTTTCGCCGCCACCGACTCGTATCTGCCGCGCCAGCTCACTCGGCGCGGCCATCGTCTCGTCTTCTCCGCCGGGATCCTCGTCCTCACCGCGATCTCGATCGCGCTGCTGGCGGTGACGGACGCCCGCGTCGACCACCTGATTCCCCTCTACGCGATCGGGGTCTTCACCGGCTTCACGATGGCGGGGGCGGGGATGACGAAGTACCACCTCGTGCACCGCGAGCCGAACTGGCTCCGGCGGGCGGTGATCAACGGCACGGCGGCGGTCTTGTCGTTCATCGTCGATTTGATCTTCGCCGTGACGAAGTTCACCGAAGGCGCCTGGGCGGTCGTGGTCCTGATGCCGATCGGAGTCGCGGCGCTGACGTACCTCCATCGCCAGTACGTGGCGGAGGACGACGTGCTCGAACAGGGTGCACTCGCGGCGTGCGAGGCGCCGATCCTCCACCGCCACGTCGTTCTCGTGCTTGTGAACTCCGTCGACCTGGCGACCGCCCGCGCCGTTCAATACGCGCGCACGCTGACCCCCGACGAGCTGCGCGTCGTCCACTTCGCGATCGACCCGGCCGTGGCGGCGAAGCTCGAACGGGACTGGAGCGGGCTCGCGCTTTCGCGCCTTCCACTCGACATCATCGAGACGCCCGACCGCCGCCTCACCCGCGCCGCGCTCGAGCTCGCCGCCGATGCCTCCGCTGACGGCAACACCGAGGTGACGGTCCTCTTGCCGCGCCGAGGATTCCCGACACGGATCTCTCGCCTGCTCCACGACCGCAGCGCCGACGAGATTGCCGAAGCATTGAGCGCGTTGCCGCACGTCAATGCGACGATCGTCCCCTTCCAGCTGCAGCGCCGCGACGGTCAGCCAGCCGCACAAGCACCAGGCGCGCGTCGCAGAGCCCGAGTCGCCGCAGGTCGTCGCGCCGAGTGCCAAAGAGTTCGCCGAACGCACCGTCGGCACGGTGCCGATCGGCACGATCGCCTGGCGCAAAAGGGTGCGTGTCGCGGGGAAGATCCGCTCGGTGCGCGTGCCGACCGCCGGCGCATCTGCCGTGCTCGAGTGCACCTTGGTCGACGACACCGGTGCCGTGCTGCTCGTCTTCCAGGGTCGTCGTCGCGTGCCGGGCATCCAGCAAGGAGCGCGCCTGATCGCACGGGGCGTCGTCGGCGCCTGGCGGGGCAACCTCGCGATCTTGAACCCCGACTACGAACTGATCGCAGGCGAGGGCACCGAATAGTCCGAGGCGAGGCGGGCGGCCTGCGCGCGACCGCGCGGGCGACTACGAGCGACGTGTCCTTCGCGAGAGCCCGGCGATCTTCCAAGCCGAGGGCAACAGTCCCGCGGCGAGTGCCATTTTGATCCCTTCGCCGGGGAGGAATGGCGTGACGCCTTTGGCGATCGCTTGGCCAGCGCTGAAGTGGTACACGACGGCGAGCCAAGGGACGCCGATCAGAAAGATGATCGCGTCGCCAAGCACCATCGCCGGGATCGCGCTGAGCACCTTGCGGTCGGCGCGCCGCTCGGCGAGAAAGCCGCAGACGACCGAGGCGACGAAGAACCCGATGATGTAGCCGAAGGTCCCTTCTACCCAGCCCGAGGTGTGGCCGGCGAACCACGGCACGCCCGCCAGTCCGCCGATCGCGTAAAGCGCCAGCGCGGCGGCGGCCCGCCGCGTTCCGAGCGCGCTGCCCGCGACGACCACACCGAGGGTCTGCCCGGTGATCGGAACCGGGGTCCAAGACAGGTGGATCGACAGCTGTGCCAGCAGTCCGACGAAGCACGCCGCGCCGATCGTGACGGCGACGTCGCGGGCGAGAAGACCCGGGATGAGGTCGGCCAACACGGCGCGCCGACGACGGCTGATGGCGATCGTTTCGGTAGTCATTTCCGGAAGTTCTACCGCAGAGGAAACCTTTAGGCAGCCCTCGCCAATATCGACGCGTCCGCGAGGGGCGGGACAGGTTGCCATTAGGGTCCGCGTGACTGCCCCGCCGTATGTCGAACCCATCGATAGGAGTCCGATTGCGTCGATCTGCGAATCCCTGGGTTGTCCTCGTCCTCGTCTGCCTCGCGCAGTTCATGGTCATCCTCGACGCGACAGTCGTGAACGTCGCGTTGCCGACGATCCAGCGCGCCCTGCACATGTCAGAGACGAACCTGCAGTGGATCGTCAACGCGTACACGCTCACCTTCGGTGGCTTCCTGTTGCTCGGCGGCCGAGCCGGCGACCTCGCGGGGCGAAAGCGCCTGTTCCTCGCGGGGCTCGTCGTCTTCACGGTCGCGTCGTTCTTGGACGGCGTATCCGCGAATCAGGGAATGCTGATCGCGTCGCGCGCGCTGCAGGGACTCGGCGCCGCGTTCATCTCGCCCGCTGCGCTCGCCATCATCTCGACGACGTTTGCGGAAGGCTCCGCGCGCGCGAAGGCGATGGGGGTATGGGCCGCGATCGCGGTCGGGGGCGGCGCGGCAGGGCTGATTCTCGGAGGGGTGCTCACCCAGCTCGTCTCGTGGCGGTGGATCTTCTTCGTCAACGTGCCGGTCGGCGTCGCGACTTTCATCTTCGCGACGTTGCTCGTCCCGGAGTCGAAGGACGAAACCGCGTACCGCAGCTTCGACGTCGCAGGTGCGGTGACGGTGACCGGGGGGCTCGTCGCGCTCGTCTACGCGATCGTCGGCGCGCAACAGCGCGGATGGGGCGCGCCACAGACGATCGGCTTCTTCGTCGGTTCCGTGGCGCTGCTCGTGGCGTTCGTCGCGATCGAGAAGCGCTCCGCGGCGCCTCTTGTGCGGCTGTCGATCTTCCGCATCCGCTCGCTCGCGATCGCGAACGCGGTGATGTTCTTTGCGATGTCGGGGATGTTCGCGATGTTCTTCTTCAACTCGCTCTATGTGCAGCGAGTCCTCGGATTCGGACCCCTAAAGACCGGGTTCGCGTTCTTGCCGTTCACCGCGGGCGTGATGATCTCTGCCGGCATTGCCTCGAACTTCGGGACACGTCTCGGGATGCGCCGCGTCGCCGCCGTCGGCCTCGTCGTCGGGTCTATCGGGGAGTTCCTCCTCACCCGCACCCCTGTCCACGGCAGCTACCTCGTGAACGTTTTTCCGTCGGTGGCACTGTTGTCGCTCGGCATGGGCGCGGTCTTCGTCCCGATCACCTTGATCGCGACGACGGGCCTCGAAAACTGGGATCAGGGGCTCGCCTCGGGCCTCTTCAACACGGCCCAGCAGGTCGGCGGGGCGCTCGGGCTGGCGATCTTGGCGACGGTCGCCGCCGGCCAGACGGCGACCGTGAACCACGGCGTCGGCCGCTTGGCCCTCGTCGACGGCTTCCACTACGCGTTCTATGGCGGCGTCGGCTTCCTCGCCGCAGGGCTGGTCGTGCTCGTCGCGATGTTGCGGAGCCACCACATCGCGCGCATCGAGGCACCGGCGACCCCCATCCCCGTTCCTGTGGAAGTCTGAGGCTGAGATGGGACGTCTGGTCGCGACCTCCGACACCGAGTTATTTGTCGACGAGCGCGGACGCGACGACGCGTTCCCACTCTTCGTCCTCCACGGTGGACCAGGCGTCGACCACCGAATGTTCGGCGACTACCTCGATCCCATCGCCTCTTCCGGCCGCTACCGGCTCGTCTTGGTCGACCAGCGCGCGAACGGTCGCTCGGATCGCGCGTCTCCTCCCGAGACCTGGACGCTCGAGCAGATGGCCGCCGACGTGAGCGAGCTCGCGAAGTCCCTCGGCCTCGCGCGCTACGCCGTGCTCGGCCACTCCTATGGGTCTTTCGTTGCCCTCCAACACGCCGTCGTGGAACCCGCCGCGGCTGCGGCGACGATCGTCTCATCGGGCGTCGCGTCGGCGCGTTGGCTCGCCAGAGTCGACAAGGAGCTGGCGCGCTTCGAGCCGGTTTATCTGCGCGAGCAGGTCACCGAATCGTGGGCGAAGGAAAAGCACGTGACGACCGAGGAGGAGGTCGCGGCGCTCATCTCGGAGCAAGACCCGTTCCAGTTCGCCGACCCGCTCGATCCGCGCATCGAGGAATACGAACGGCGCAGCGCCGGGGCGCGCTTCGCCCCCGACGTCTTGAGGCGATTCGCCGCCGCCGAATACGGGGGGATCGAGGTGGCGGACCGCCTCGGCGAGGTCACCCATCCCGTCCTCGTCCTGGCGGGCCGGCACGACCGTACGTGCTGCGTCGAGGCGGCAGAGGAGATGGCAGCGAAGCTCCCAGACGCCGAGCTCGTCGTCTTCGAGGACTCCGCCCACATGACCTTCGTCGAAGAGCCTGAGCGTTATGTCGCCGCGGTCACCGACTTCCTCGATCGAAAGCTCTGAGGCGACGAAACCTCGGACAGGTGAGGAGCGGCCTCGCTACGCCACGTCGGCTTCGGCTTCGGCGTCGCGGAGGACCTCCGCGGCCGCCGAGCAGACCGTCTCGGTGATGAGGCGGGTGACGACGTAGGGGTCGCAGTTGGCGTTCGGCCGGCGGTCCTCCAAGTACCCCTTCTGGTCGCGCTCGACGTGCCAGGGGATGCGGATCGACGCCCCCCGGTCGGAGGGTCCGTAGTTGAACCGGCTCCACGGCGCGGTCTCGTGCGCGCCGGTGAGACGATCTTTGATCCCCTCGCCGTATCCGGCGATGTGGGACTCGATGTTCCGACCGAGCGCCTCGCAGGCCGCGATGATCGGCGCGTAGTCCTCGCGCATCGCCTTGGTCGAGAAGTTCGTGTGCGCGCCGGCGCCGTTCCAGTCGCCGGCGACCGGCTTGGCGGCGAGGCTCACGTCGACGTCGTAGTCCTCGGCGATGCGGAAGAGCAGCCAGCGCGAGAGCCACAGGTGGTCACCGATCTCCGGCGGCGCCAACACGCCGACCTGGTACTCCCACTGGCCCTTCATCACCTCGGCGTTTGTGCCGACGATGCCGATCCCGGCGTCGATGCAGGCTTGAGTGTGCCGCTCGACGATCTGGCGGCCGACGGCCACCGAGGCGCCGACCGAGCAGTAGTAGGGGCCCTGGGGGGCGGGGAAGCCGACCTCAGGCCAGCCGAGGGGACGACCGTCTTTGAAGAACGTGTACTCCTGTTCGATGCCGAAAAGCGGTTCCTGGTCCGCGTAGCGCTCAGCGGACTCGAGACACAGGGCGCGGGTGTTCGAGGGGTGGGGGAGGAAGTCGAGGTCGAGGACCTCACAGAGGACGAGCTTGTTCTCGCCGCCGCGCAGCGGGTCGGGGGTGACAAGGACGGGGCGCAAGACGCAGTCCGAAAGGCTGCCGGGCGCCTGGTTTGTGCTCGAGCCGTCGAATCCCCAGATCCCGGGCTCTGTCCCGTCGGGGAGGACCTTCGTCTTCGCCCGGATCTGCGCCGTCGGCTCCGTGCCGTCGATCCAGATGTATTCCGCCTGGTAGCTCATGTGCGCTCCCTCGCCCCGTTCGATTTCTGCCGAAACGCGCCACGCCGGCGCGCCGGACCCGCTCTTCGCTCCCAGCCTGCCGAAACGCCGTTTCCGCCTCGTCACCGTTTTGTGAACTCCAGGTGAACAGCGTCCGACCTCATCGCCGCCGAGAGCGAGCCGAGGGTCCCCGTTCCCGGCGCGCGGGTTAGACCGCCTTGCGATACCTCCAAACCGACAAGGGCGCGGCGACGGCAAAGATCCCGACGCACCAAGCGACGGCCTCCAAGACGTGTGACGCCGTCGGCCCACCAAGGAACAGCGACCGCACCGCCGTCACCGTCACCGAGACCGGCTGGTGGGCGGCGAAGGCCTGCAGCCATCCCGGCATCGTCGAGACAGGGATGAACGCCGAGGAGGCGAAGACGAGCGGCGCGAGGACGGGGAACGCGGCCGCCTGGGCGGCCTCCGGGTCACCGACAAGGAGACCGAGGGTGGCGAAGATCCACGAAAACGCGTAGCCGAACAACAGCACGAGCAGCATCCCAGCGACGTAGCCGGCCAAGTTCGTGTGCCAGCGGAAACCAACCGCCAAGCCGACCGCCGTCATCAACAGGGCGACGCCGACGTTGCGGACGAGATCGGCGAAGGTCCTTCCCGTCAACACGGCGGAGCGCGCCATCGGCAGCGAGCGGAATCGCTCCAACAGCCCGCTTTTCATGTCGGTCGCGAGTCCCACCGCGGCGGCCATCGAGCCGAAGACGACCGTCTGCACGAAAACGCCTGGCATCAGAAAGTCGACGTAGGGGACATGGCTCGGCAACTTGATCGCACCGCCGAAGACGTAGCGGAACAAAAGGACGAAGACGACCGGCTGCACGGTCGAAAAAACGAGCAGATCTGGGACGCGCTTGTACGCGATGAGGTTGCGCGTCGCGACGGCGAAGGAGTCGGAGAGCGCGTGCCGCCACGGCCGCGCAATGCGGGATTGGCCGAGTTGAGCCGCCGTGACCGTCATCGTGCCCTCACTTTCTCGACCGCTGCGAGATCGACCCCTTCGAGGTTTTCGTCGATCGAGTGGTGTCCCGTGAGCGCGAGGAACACGTCGTCGAGGCTCGGCTCGCGCACGGAGAGCGATGTTGGCGAGGCGCCCGAGTCGTCGACTGAGCGCAACACGTTCAACAGCGCGCCCGCTCCGTCGTTGGAGCTGAAGCGGACGAGGTCGTTCTCGCGTTCTGGGCTCAGCCCGAGACGGGCGATCGCCTCGAGCGCGCTCGACGCCGAGTGTTCGTCGTCGAAGGTCATCTCGATCACCGTTGCCCCGAGTCGCGCTTTGAGTCGAGCCGGCGAGTCGTTCACGACGATGCGTCCGGTATCGACGACGGCGACGCGGTCGGCGAGCCGGTCGGCCTCTTCGAGATACTGGGTCGTGAGCAGGACGGTCGTGCCCTCCCCGACCAAGTCGCGGATCACCTTCCATAGCTCCGCGCGCCCTTCGATGTCGAGCCCGGTCGTCGGCTCGTCCAAGAAGAGCACCGGCGGTCGGTTCAACAACGCCGCGGCGACGTCGAGTCGTCGCCGCATCCCCCCCGAGTAGGTCCGCACCGGACGGTCACCGGCGCCCGCCAGGCCGAACTGCTCGAGCAGCGCGCGGGAGCGCTTGTTGCGCTCCGAACGCGCGAGGTGGGTGAGCTGTCCGACGAGTCGGAGGTTCTCGAATCCGGTGAGATTCGGGTCGACTGCGGCGTTCTGGCCGGCGAGCCCGATGCTCGTCCGGACGGCTTGGGGATCCGAGACGACGTCGTGACCGAGCACCTCGGCGCGCCCGCCGTCAGGGGGGAGGATCGTCGCAAGCACGCGCACGATCGTCGTCTTGCCGGCACCGTTCGGACCTAGGAGGCCGAAGACCGTTCCTTGCTCGACTTCGAAGTCGACGCCGTCGAGGGCTTGGACCGATCCGAATCGTTTCGTCAGCCCCGAGACGCTTATCGCGCTGGTCACTACGACAACGTACCGACGACTCGCTGGTCCTCGGTTGGAGACGCCGATCGAACTACCCACCTTCGGGTGGGCACTCGAGCGCGGCTCAGCGCGACCCTCAAAGGGAGCGTGGATGCTTGAGATACTTCAGCAGGTCGACCAGTTCGACGTGGAGGGCGTAGCCACCGTCTCTCAACACGCCGGAGCGAATGACCTTCGGCCGGTACGGCGCGAGTTGGCGCGCGGCCTGCTTGAAGCCTCCGCCCCTCAGGTCCATGAGAAGGATCTGGGCCGGCTTGCGTTTGTTGATCGTGGAGGTTCCGGCTGTCGTCAAGTCGGGGAATCCGCCGTGAACCGAGTTGAAGTCGGCGTGGAAGATCCCGATCGCGCTCAACAGCTGCGGGAGTTCGCGCCATGGCCACCACATCAACAGCTGCTCGCCCTTGTAAGAAGGGTGGCCGACGAAGCCCGGCAGCTCGCAGATCACCTGGTATTGGTTGATGCTCGGCGTTGCGTTTCCTCCGAGCACCATGGAATAGGTCGGAATCGGGTCGTCGACGACATTTTTCATGGTCGCGTTTCCTCCGAGAACTATGGGATATGCCTGAATCGGGTTGTCGACGACATTTTCCATCGTCGGGACGTGAGTCTCCGGCGCCACCGTAAGCAAGAGGTTCGCCCCGAGCAGCCCGACGAGGATCGCTGACGCGCCGAGCGCGCGAACGAGCCCTTTCGATGGTGTTATCAATCCGTGTTCCGAGTCCCAGCCGAGCGACACCCTCCACGTCGCGGCGACGAGGACCAGGATCGCTCCGATCGCGAGCCCCCAAGGGCTGAGCTTCATCGCGGGGACGTGGCGGTCGGCTTCGTAGCCGAGCGCCACACCGACGACGAGTAAGAACGGCATCGACCTCAACGCCACCCGAAATGCCCGCGACAACGGGGATGAGGTCGAGCGGCTCGGCGTGGCGAACGGGTCCCAGTCGGCGAGAGCCGTCGCGATCTCTGAGACGACGAACGCGAGTAGGACGAGAACGACGGCCCACAGCATCGAAGAGAAGTAGTGCTCCTCGACGAGTTGGACCTTGCCGACGAATTGGAAGTACGCGGCGGTCAAGAATTCGAACAACGCGCACAGCCCCAAGAACAGCTGGGTCGTCGTGATGCTCCGGTAACCGCGCAAGAAGACAGCGATGAATGCGATGAGCACCGCCGGGGGAACGACCAAGTACGGGTCGTAGAGCAGCCAGTGCCAGTTCGTCGAGTGCCACAGCGCCTCTTGGTATGGACGGCTCAAGAACCGCTCGGACTGCAACGTCGGGGTGATGAAGTTGAATTGTCCGATCTCGAACCCGGAGAGGAACGCGAGGATCCCTGTCACGGCGACCGCTCCTCCGAGAAGGACTCCCGCGTCGCGAAGAAGATGCCGGCGCTCGCGCAACCCGCGCACGAGTACGTAGGCGACGAGGGCCGCGACGACGAGGGGCACGGATCCGCCGTCTGCCCACACCGCCATCGTGAGGAGCACCGCGGCGAGGAGCAGCCACAACGGTCGCCGTTTCTCTGACGCGGACATGATCAGCGCGCACGTCGCGCCGAGGAGATAGGAGACCGTCGCCGAGTCGGGATAGTTCGTCCCCCACGCCGAGACGATCACCGGGCTCGACATCACGACCGCAATCCCGCCCGCTCCCGCCCACCGACCGTAGGTGCGACGCAACAGCAGGTACACCGGGGCTACCGCGACGAGCGCGAGCAGGTAACGGAAGGCGAGGAATCCGTTTACCGCCCCGAACGCGAGGTAGAAGGCGCGCGCCGGCACGACGAATCCGACCTGGGATGCTTCCCTCATGCGCGACGTCGAGGCGAACACCGCGGAGTACCGGATGAACATGTCGCGGGGATCGACGACGAAGGTCGTGAAGATCGCGGGGTCCGGGAGCCGTGGCGGCGTCATCTCCTGCAGGCGAAGCACGAAGAACAACACGGCCGGAGAGACCAAGACGCCGATCGCCTCGACGACGTCGAGAAAGCGCCCGTTGCGGACGGGTGCCTCGGACGGCGCCCCGATTACCATCTCCTCAATGTCAAGCTGCTTCAGTCCGGCGGGCACGCTCATACCGTCTCTGCTCGTCGATGCGAGGCTTTCACCAGATTTGCGGCCCGCCGGACGCGCAGAACCGGCCGGCGAGGCTTGATAGGAGCTTGGCGTCCCTGCCTCAATTGAGGTTTGCCCACCGACCGGTTCCGTGGTCATCCCCTGTGAGAGAGGAGACAGGAACATGGTGGTCATCGGAATCGACGCGCACAAGCGCACGCACACCGCCGTCGCCGTCGACACCAACGGAGCAGAGCTCGCCCATGTCACTGTGGTGGCGACCTCGTTCGGTCATCTGGAGTTGTTGCGCTGGGCTGAAGAGCTCTCGACGAGTCGTCGCTTCGCCGTCGAGGACTGCCGGCACCTCACCAGACTGCTCGAAAAGGACATGCTCTCCGCCGGTGAGCAGCTCGTCCGGGTGCCGCCGAAAATGATGGCGAAACAGCGCCGTTCCGCCCGCACGCGGGGCAAGTCCGATCCGATCGACGCGCTCGCCGTCGCCCGCGCCGCGCTGAGAGAGCCCAATTTGCCTGTCGCCTCGCTTTCCGGTGATGAACGTCGGCTTGGCCTCCTGCTCGATCACCGCGAGGACCTCGTTGCCGAGCGCACGAGGATCATCAACCGGGTGCGCTGGCACCTCCACGGCGTCGACCCGAACCTCGAGGCCACCGCTGGCAACCTCACCCATGTGAAGAACATCCTCGAGCTCGAAGCTCGACTTGAAGGCTGCCACGAAGTCGAGGCGGCGATCCTCGCCGAGTTGCTCCCCCGGCTCGTGGAGCTCGCCATGAGCGAACGCCGGCTCGCTGCCGAGATCGCCGAGCGCGTCGCCCCACTCGCGCCTTCGCTGCTCGCAATGGTCGGTTGTGGAGCGCTGAGCGCGGCGAAGATCATCGCTGAGACCGCCGACGTCAGTCGCTTCAAGGATCGGAACGCCTTCGCCCTGCACAACGGAACAGCGCCTATCCCGGTGTGGTCGGGAAACCACGACCACCACCGTCTCAATCGCGGCGGGAACCGCCAGTTGAACGCCGCGTTGCACCGCATCGCGGTGACTCAGCTCAGAGTCGGCGGACCCGCTAAGGAGGCGATGCATCAGCTGATTGCCTCGGGAAAGACCAAACGCGACGCGTTGCGCATCATTCGTCGTCGCCTATCCGACATCGTGTATCGAAGCCTCCTCGCCGACTGTCGCCAGCGATGCGTCACCGACATCGCGCAGGCGGCTTGACATAGGAGCATCCGGTGCTCAACGGTCAGCATGTCGTCGTCGTCCTACCGGCACGCAACGCCGAGTCGACGTTGCGGCGCACCGTCGAGGAGCTCGACCGTGGCGTCGTCGACGACGTGATCTTGGTCGACGACGCGAGCTTGGACGGCACCACTTTGCTGGCCGAGCAACTGGGACTCCGGACCCACCGCCACCAAGAGGTGCGCGGTTACGGGGGCAACCAGAAATCCTGTTACCGCGCCGCGCTCGACCTCGGCGCAGACGTCGTCGTCATGGTCCACCCCGACTACCAATACTCCCCCCGACTCGTGCCGGCGATCGCCGCGATGATCGCTTTCGGCGAGTACGACCTCGTTCTCGGATCGAGAATCCTCGCACAGCATTCGGTGAGAGAGGGAATGCCCCGCTATAAGTACGTGGCGAACCGTGCCTTGACGCTCGTCGAGAATGTTGTGCTGCACGAGAAGCTTTCGGAGTATCACACCGGCCTGCGGGCGTTCTCCCGCGAACTGCTGGCGGGGATCCCCTACGACCGCAACTCGGACGACTTCGTTTTCGACAATCAGATCATCGCCCAGGCGCTCATCGCCGGTGCACGCGTCGGCGAGATCTCGTGTCCCACTCGCTACGACGCCGACTCGTCGTCGATCAACTTCGGCCGCAGCGTGCGCTACGGGCTTGGTGTGCTGCGGACGACGGCGCAATACCGGCTACAGCGGATGCATCTCCGCTCGTACGCGTACCTCGAAGTGAAACCCGACGCCCTCGACCACAGTTCGCGATCTCCCGGCGACGCCGCTAGCTGAATAGAAGGTGATCTCGTAAACGTCGAGACGTTTACGGCGACTTCAGGTGTCGACCGTCTGCCCGTAGAGCGAGAACTCGCGAGCGCGTTTGTCCTCGTACATCGCCCGATCTGCTCGGTTCAAGAGGTCCTTTGGCGAGTCGCCGTTCTTGCCGACCGCCATGCCGAGACTCGCCGAGAGCGGCATCGCCCGCTGTTCTCCGACCGACATGATCGCCGAGATGATGCGGTTACCGAGCTCGACGAGTCTGTCGATCGCGACATGATGGACGATCGCGACGAATTCGTCTCCGCCGATCCGTCCGACGACGTCCTCGGGACGCATCTGCGCGCGAAGCGACCGGCCGATGTGTATCAGCACCTCATCGCCGACGTCGTGCCCGTAGGTGTCGTTCACCGCTTTGAACCCGTCGAGGTCGATGAACAAGATCCCGAGGTGGCTCGCGTCGAGCGCGAGTCGCTGTTCCAACAGCTCGAGCAGGGCGCGTCGGTTCGGCAATTCGGTGAGCGAGTCGACGCGGGCGAGCTTGCGCAGCGCGGCTTCCGTCTGGTGGCGCTCGGAGACGTCGTGCAGCGTCGCGACGATCGCGTAGACGCGATGACGGCCGCGCGCTGAAAGATGCGCCTCGATGATCGGGGCGTCGTTGTCGTCGCCCGCAGGGTCGAGGTGGAAGGTGATCGTCGTCGAGCCGGGGGCGTCGAAACGGCGCTCGAACGCGTCGTGGACGTATGCACGTTCCGCGGGCCGAGCGAGCGCGGCGAGACCGCCCTCTTCGAGGATCGGAAGGTGAGCGCCGCACAGTTCGCGCGCCGCCTCGTTCGAGTAGTAAGCGAGCCGGTGGGCGCCGAAAAGGACGATCGGGACGTTGACCGTGCTCGCGAGTGGCTCGAGCTCGAGCTCGTGTGGGAAGCGCGAGACGTCGGGTTCGCCGGCTTGAAGCGGCTCGGCCTCTTCGACCCGGATGACGAAGCCTCGGATGACGGGATCGTCGGTCCGATTCACGATCAACATGTCGTACGTCCCCCACTCGCCGCTCGCTTGGCGGAGCCGCGTCGTCCACGTTCCCTCCCAGCCGGGCTCCGTGCCGAGCACGCTCACCGTGAATTCGAGGCATTGCGCGAGGTCGTCGGGATGGGAGAAGTCGAAGACCTTTGCCCCGATGAGCGTCGCGCCGAGGATGCCTCCAGGAGGGCCGAGGGCGTCGATGATCGTCGCCTCCTTGTCGACGACAACGATCGACTGGGTGAGGTAGGGAGTGAGCTTTTCGAGCAGCCCGGGGGCGTGGGGCGCCCCGGCCTGTTCGCCGATTGCGTAGGCGCGCGCAAGGGGGTCCGCAATCACAACCTCGTCCCCGTTCACCTGGGCCTCCAGAGCGGCCCTGGATCGAAAGCTCGGGCCGTGTCTATCCGTACGTCACGAAGTGTGACAAATTCAACGGTTTAGGTCGTCCTAGCTGCTCAACGTCCATTTACGAAGCGTAATTGCCGCATTTCCCGCGGCGGAATCAGGCGACCGCCTCGTCGATCGCGCCGAGGACGTCGGGCGTCAGTTTGTCCATCACGTCGAGCGCGCCGAGGTTGTCCTCGATCTGGGAGACGCGGCTCGCCCCGGTGATCACCGTCGAAACGTGCGGGTTCTTTGCGCACCAGGCGATGGCAAGCTGCGCAGGCGTGCACGAGAGATCGCCGGCGATCTTCACCAGACGTTCGATCTTTTGTTCCTCACCAGAATCGACGAGGCTCGGTCGCAGCCACTCATATCCAGCAAGGGTCGCTCGGGACCCCTCGGGCGTGCCGTGGAGGTACTTCCCGGTGAGCAGGCCCGAAGCGAGGGGACTCCAGGTCGTCAGGCCGAGCCCGTAGTCGTCATATAGCCGGGCGTACTCCTCCTCGACCTTCTGTCGCTCCAAGATGTTGTATTGCGGCTGCTCCATCACCGGCTTGTGAAGGTGGTGGCGCTCGGCAATTTCGAACGCCGCGCGGATGTCGTCGGCTGGCCACTCGGAGGTGCCCCAATACAGTGCCTTGCCGGACGAGATGATCTCGGACATCGCGAAGACGGTCTCTTCGATTGGGGTTTCGGGATCCGCCCGGTGGCAGAACAAAAGGTCGACGAAGTCGAGACCAAGTCGATCAAGGGAGCCGTCGATCGCCTGCATCAGGTACTTGCGGTTCAAGGTGTTCTGCATGTTGACCTCGTCGAAGATCCCCCAAAAGAGCTTCGTCGAGATCAGGTAGGAGTGGCGAGGCCAGGCGAGCTTGGCGATCGCCTCGCCGAGAATCCGCTCCGCCTCGCCGCCTGCATAGACCTCGGCCGAGTCGAAGAAGTTGATGCCACGTTCGCGAGCAAAAGAGAGCTGCTGTTCCGCGAGGGAATTGTCCACCTGGGGTCCGAAGGTGACCCAGGAGCCGAACGACAACACGCTCACTTTGAGCCCTGACCGTCCCAGCCTGCGGTACTCCATCTGCCGCTCCCGTCTCGAAGGCGCCGCGTGGCACGGCGGCGCAAAGGTGCATTGGGGATTCCGACGTCCGTCATACCATCGGCGTGACGCGTTTCCGATCGCGGATCGGGAATATCACGCGAATCCGTGAGGAGGTCCGGCCATTACTGACCCGGTCGGCGACCGAGAGTCGGACGCGCGCGACACAGTCGTGCTCGTCCAAGACGACGGCACCGTAGTTGGCGAGGCGTCGAAGCTCGCCGCGCACGAGGCGCCCGGCCATCTCCATCTCGCGTTCTCGGTCGTTTTGTACCGAGCGGATGGAAAGACCCTGCTACAGCGCCGCGCGCTCTCGAAATACCACTTTCCCGGAGTGTGGGCGAACGCGTGCTGCAGCCACCCGGGCCCCGGGGATGACCTCGTCGCATCGGCACAAGCGCGCGTTCGCGAAGAGCTCGGGATCGAATGCTCGCTCGTTGACGTTGGTTCGCTGATCTATCGCGCCAGGTGCGCGAACTCTGGCCTCGTGGAATACGAGCTCGACCACGTGCTCGTCGGGATGGTCGACTCGGAACCGATCCCAGAACCTGCCGAAGTCGCAGAAGTCGCTTGGGCAGATCCAGAGACCGTCCTGTCGGAACCCCCCAAGACTCCGCGCCCTGGCTCGTTCGGGTGATCGAGCTGGCGGAGCGTCACCGAACCGTCCGAGCGACGCCTTCCTGACCGTGCGGCGAAGAATCGACGCGCGCGGAGTTATTCCGACTGATGGGTGACGAGGACGATCTTTCCGAATTTGCCGCCCTCGGCGAAGTGCCGGTAGGCGGCGTCTGCGTCGGACAGCGCAAAAGTCGAGTCGACCGGCACGCGTACTTTGCCGGACTCGATTAGGGGGAGGACGTCGCGCGCGACGCCTTCGATGACGGATTGTTTCTCCGCGATCGAGCGGGGACGGAGCATCGATCCCATGAGACGAGCCCTGCGGTTCATCAATACGAAGAGGTCGATCTCGGTGCGCGAACCACCGCCGACGCCGATCACCGCCACCCGACCCCCGGTCGCGAGCGCTTCGAGGTCCTCACCGACGTTCGGCGCCCCGACGAGTTCGACGACGACGTCGAAGGGACCACGGCGGAATCCTTGGTCGGGCGAGACTGCCTCGGCACCGAGTGCCGCGACCTCGTCGCGGCGCGCCTCGTCGCGGACGGTCGCGACGACGACTTCGGCGCCGAGTGCGAGCGCGAGCTGGATGGCGGCTACCCCGACGCCTCCCGCGGCTCCGCTCACGAGTACCCGCTCGCCCTTTTGCAACTCGCACTGATTCACGAGCGCATCGTGAGCGGTGCAGAAAATCTCAGGGAATCCGCCCGCTTCGGCCCACGACATCTGCTCGGGAACCTTCAGCGCGGCGCGCTCGTCTACCAGCGCGAGCTCCGCTTGTGCCGCCCCGGCGACGAGCCCCATCACCCTGTCGCCCGGTGAGAACCACTCGACCGCGGGACCGGTCGCGATTACCTCCCCCGCGACGTCCATTCCAGGAATGTCCGGATCGACGCCGTTCGGGGGTGGGTAGCGGCCAGCGACCTGCAGCAGATCGGCCCTATTGAGGCCGGCAGCTTCGACCCGAACGAGGAGGTCGTGGTCAGCGGGCTCCGGATCAGCACGGTCGCAAACGGTCACTTGGTGACCGGCGATTACGACCGCGCGCATTGCCAGGCATCGTAGGACGCGACTTCGCCGTGACGAAAGGGCGGGATCACGGACGACCAGCCCCGTACGCCCCGGGCCATACGGGCGTGATCGATACGTCCGTGCCGTAGTCCATGGCCTGGACCGCCTCGCCGTGTCCGATGTACATGATCACGTGATAGATGTATCCGCCCGAGGCGTAGAAGATGAGGTCTCCTGGCTGGAGATCTGAGAAAGAGATGTGCGCGATGTCGGCGTACTGATCCGCAGCGGAGTGCGGGAGACCGACGCCCGCTTGCGCCCAGGACCACATCGTCAGGCCTGAGCAGTCGAATCCCACCCCAGGCGTCGCACCCCCCCACGAATACGGCGTTCCGAGCTGGCTCTCGGCGGCCTTTACCGCGGCGAGTCCGGCTGCGTCGCCAGTGTCGGAGACAGTTTGCACGGGAGGCGACGGGGTCACCGCCGGGGCCGACGCCCTCGCTTGTTGGATGACGTTCGCCGCGTTGGCGCGGGCGGCTGCCTGGATCGCGGCCCTGCGTTGTTGTTCGGCGACGAGGGTGGCCTCTTCCCCCTTCACCGATGCGAGCGTCGCCGCGAGGTTCGACTCGAGCGTGGAGGCAGATCTCGTCTCGTTCGAGATCGCGTTCAGCGCCAACTGTGATTCGGCGCGAGCTCGGGACAGTTGCTGCGTACGGACAGCGAGCGAATGCGCGGCGGTCCGGTAGTTCGTGATTGTTGTCCTGAAAGACCCCGCGGCGGACTGGAGATACGCCTGCTGCGCGGGAAGTGTCGAGGACTTCGACGAGAGCACGGCCGACACGCCGGAAGAGTTGCCGTCGTAAACGTATGCGTCAATCGCTTGGGTGACGAGGTCTTTGCGATCCACAGCTACCGCGAGTTGCGCCTTGTTCTGTGCAGCGACGTCTTTCGTGATATCGGACTTGATGAGCAGAAGGTGAGTCTTTTGCTGGTCGTACTGTTCGGAGAGCACCTGAAGCTTCGTCTGCAAGGTCGAAATCCGCTCCGCGATCCTCTCCGCTTTCGCTTGGAGGTTCGACACCGAGTTCGACGCACCAGCTGGTGTCGTAGCCACAAGGAGCGCTGCGACGCTCACGAATAAGCATGAGGCGCCAACGATGGGCCATCGGAACCGATGGTGGCGCTGCGTTCGATCCTCGTCGGAGCGTTCCTGAGTCGTCGCCCCGGGCGCGACAAATTGAGTGTCCCGACGCACAATGCTCGGCGACCGTAGTTGGAAGGCTTGTTTGACGCAAGCGTTTCCCATTTCGAATGCGTGACGATGCCCGCCCGCTACGTTCAGTGGCAGGAAGCGAGCCATAAAGGCGACCTGAGCTGCTGGGTTGAATGATCGGGAGGCAGAAGAAATGGCCGCGGTGGATTCGGACAAAGAAGGTTCATTTCGCGTAGAACACGATTCGATGGGTGAAGTGAAGGTTCCGGCTGCGGCGAAATGGGGCGCGCAGACCCAACGCGCGGTGGAGAACTTCCCGATCTCTGGGCAACGGGTCGAGCGGGCGATCATCCAAGCGCTCGCGTTGATCAAGCGCACGTGTGCTCAGGTAAATGGCGAGCTCGGCGTCATCGACGAAGGAGTCGCAGACGCGGTCGCTTCCGCCGCCGACGAAATCGCGAACGGCGCGCACTTGAACGAATTCCCGATCGACGTCTTCCAAACAGGCTCCGGCACGTCAACAAACATGAATGTGAACGAGGTCGTCGCGCATCTCGCGACGGAGCGACTCGGTCGCGCGGTGAGTCCGAACGACGAAGTCAACGCGTCGCAGTCGTCGAATGACACGTTCCCGAGCGCGATCCACCTCGCAACCGCGATCGAGATCGAGCGCGACCTCATCCCCGCGCTCGAGTCGCTCGTGGCGGCGCTGCGAGAAAAGGCTCACGAGTTCGCCGTGGTCGTGAAGTCCGGCCGGACCCATCTGATGGACGCGACCCCGGTCACACTCGGACAGGAGTTCGGAGGGTACGCATCAGCACTCGAACACGGCGTCGCGCGATTGAACAGTGCGCTGCCGCGTGTGAGCGAACTCCCACTCGGCGGGACCGCGGTGGGCACCGGTCTCAACGCAAAACTTGGTTTTGCTTCCGAAGTCATCGAACGACTTCGGGTCGCGACTGGGCTCCCGCTCACCGAAGCAAGCGACCACTTCGAGGCGCAAGGAGCGCGCGACGGCCTCGTCGAAGCTTCCGGCGTGCTGCGGGTGATTGCGGTCTCGTTGTACAAAATCGCGAACGACCTCCGATGGATGTCTTCGGGGCCGCGATGCGGCCTCGCGGAGATCCACCTTCCTGACCTCCAGCCCGGGTCTTCGATCATGCCGGGCAAGGTGAATCCCGTCGTCCCAGAAGCCGTCTGCCAGGTCGTAGCGCAGGTGATCGGCAACGACGCGGCGGTGGCGTTCTGCGGGGCGGCGGGGAACTTCGAACTCAACATCATGCTGCCCGTGATGGGTCGCAACGTGCTCGAATCGATCCGGATTCTCGCCGCGGCGAGTCGTGTCTTCAAGGACAAGTGCGTCGTCGGCATCGAGGCCGATGTCGAACGGTGCCGCACGTACGCACTGTCTTCGCCGTCGATCGCGACTGCGCTCAACCCGTACATCGGATACGAGGCTGCGGCGAAGGTAGTGAAGACCTCGCTCGCGGAGAAGAAGGACCTCCGCACCGTCGTGCTCGAGATGGGATTGATGTCGGAAGACGAGGTCGACCGCGCTCTTGACGTTCTCGCCATGACGCGTGGCGGGATTGTCAAATAAATCGTGAGATCGGCGCTAGGCGAGGCGCCTTGCAAGCCAGACGGAGTCGGCGAGAAATAGACAAGTAGTTGGGTCGCCTTCTGTGCCGCCGGCGACTGCTTACGAGACGACTCTGTCGTGATTCCTGGCGATTTATACGGAATCGTCTGGCGCGAACGCGGTTACGACGGCCACGTAGTTGCGAATTTCGCCTTGGTCGACATCGTCTGGAAGTCCGACGCTAACTTCAGTTCTCACGAACCCCGCTGCGCGGCACATTGACTCGAGTGCCGAGGCTGTCGGGAGCCACCAGTTCGTCGGATCTCCGCTGAGGCGGTTACGCCCAACGAACTGCATTGCCTCCAGATCCTCCATACCCCCGATCGCGATTGCCTGCGTTTCGATGATCACCCGTTCTCGAGTGACGCGTGCGAGCCGCTCGAGAGCAAGCAACGGATGACGCATGTGATAGAGCACCCCCGCATACAGAACGACATCGAACTTGCTAAGCCCGTCTAGATCCATGTCCATGAAATCGGCGACCCGGCTCTCGACGCGACTGTCAAGCGCCCATTGAGCTAGGTCGAACCCAGCTTTCCCAGGTAAGGTCTCGGGACACCACAAACCGGGAACGCGCGAGAACTCCCGTGCATCCGCTCGATCCAGACTCGCCTCGTAGTACTCACGCTGCTTGCCTAAGTCGAGCATCCAGACGTAATGATCGAGCGCGACCACGTGTTTCGCTCCTTCGCGCTCAGCGCGGAAAGAGAAGTAGCCATCCCACGCGCCGATGTCGAGGAACGTCTTGCCGACAAGGGGAGGGATCTGGAAGGAACCCCACTCATAATCAAGGAACTCGGGAGATTTATCGCCCGGCGTGACAATCCCGTTCCCCAAGTCGATGGAGTGCCACCAGAACGGCACGGCGGCCACCTGCTCCGCGAGATTCACGGGCTCCAGCCAAGCGCGGTCGACGTGCTTTGATCAACTGCACTCACGCCACCCAGTCCACCGCGAGGCTCACCGACTGGGGAAACCGCCCAGGAAGCTGAAGCTGCCTGTCCAAGCACGCTCTAACGTAAGTGGGTAGGAGGAGGTGACGGTGCGAGAACTGGTTTCCTTCGAATGGTGTCACGCGGCGGGAGTGGGTCAGGGGAGAGTGCCTTGCGCGATCTATTGACGTCGGGATTCGTGAGGACCGCGCGCTGATATGGATCCGGATCCACTCGCGAGCCAGATCGCCGAAGTCGCGTCCCACGCGAATTTCGGTCTACCGGCGGGCTTGCGAGGCAAGCTCGGTCCGATCCGGCGCGTGCTCGCGCGAATCTTGGCACCCCAGATTCGGCAACAGATCGAATTCAACCAACGAGTCGTCGGCGTTTTGAACGATGTTGGCGCACTTCTAGCGTTCTACCGCAAGGCATACGAGAACTTCGAGCAAGCCTTCGACAATGTCGATCACGCGTTTCTCGATGCACACAAGCGCGAGGTGCTACTTGATGAGCGATTGGAGCTCGTGCAGCGACAGGGCTTCGTGAGATACGAGCAGGCGGTCGGTCATCTGCAGAGCGATTTCGCGGAGGCAATCTCGAGAATTGAAGACGAAACGCGCGCCTGGCGGGAAGAAACGCGCGCCTGGCAGGAAGTGGACAAGAAAGTCGCGGCCTTCGAATCGAGATTCGAAGGAGACATCCGCCAGCATTTCGCCGATGCCCGGATGCGGTTCGCAGAAGTCGACGTGTTTCTCAACGCGGTCAAGCGCTCGTTTCCACAGATGCCATCGGCCGAACGGCTGCGAGAACTTCCTGGAGCGTTCGCCCGCCTCTATCCCTCGTTCGAGGAGGTATTGCGCGGCCCAGAATCGGAGATCAAAGAACGCGCGCGGAGCTACCTGCCCGACGTGCTCGAGGTGAAGGATCTGGGGCCGGTGCTCGATCTCGGACCAGGTCGATGCGAGTGGTTGAGCTTGTTGCGAGACGAAGGAATCGAGGCATTCGGGGTCGAGATCAACGATCTCTATGTTGCGAAGGCGCTGGAACGAGGCTTCGACGTTCGTCCGGGTGACGCGATCGAATACTTAAAGGGTCTATCTGAAGGTGAGCTCGGTGCTGTCACCGCTTTTCACCTCGTCGAGCACATCGACGTCGATTCATTGATTGAACTGCTCGACCTTGCGCTCCGCGCCCTTAGACCGGGTGGCTTGCTGATCCTCGAGACGCCGGACCCGGAGAACCTGATCGTCGGTGCATCGAACTTCTATCTCGACCCTACGCATCGCCACCCGCTTCCGCCTCCGCTGCTGTCGTTTCTCGTTCGTTCTCGAGGCTTCACAGGCGTCGAAGTCCGCGAGATGAAACGCGAAGCGAGAATCGACGACGCCATCGATGCGGATTCCCCTTGGGCGGAGGATCTCGGTCGAATGTGGGATTTCGTTCGCTCCCGCATCGCCGGGCCTGAGGACTACGCCGTCTTGGCGCATCGTTTGTAGGCAAGAGTTGTCGCGCCTAGGGTTCTGGACCCCCGTTCCGCCCCAACGCAGTGGCATAGCTGATTACTCGAAGGCGCTGATCGAAGTATTGGCTCAGTCGCATGACATTGCAGTAGTCATCGATGAGCTTTCCGCGCGAGCCGCCATGGTGGCAGCGCGGGACCAATGGCCCCCGTTCGGCGGCGTCGATTGGCTCGACTTTCGCTCGGTTCATCCAGGTCAGTTCGATCTCAACGTCTATCAAATGGGGAACAACGCCGAGTTCCACGCATACATGCACCGTGCAGCGTTGGACGCACCGGGAATGCTCGTGCTGCACGATCCTTCTCTTTACGACTTCTACGTCGCGTTGTGCGGAGGCGTCGCGACGAGATCATTCGTGGATGAAGTTGAGTTCGACATGGGACGAGAGTTCGTGTTTCTCCCCGTGACCGATATCGGCGGAACTCGCGTCGTTAATCGTCTCGATCTGTTGATGTCTCGACGCCTTGTGGAACGCAGTCTTTCGACGGTCGTCCATAGTCACTGGGCGTTGACGAAGATTCGCGAGAAGTCGCCAGCGTCAGACGTAGTGCAGATCCAGCAACCAGCCGCAGTGCTCGCGAGACGTGCCCGGAATGGAAACACTGTCACGTTCGGAATCGTCGGGGGTCTCAATCATCACAAACGCGTTCACGAGAGCTTGGCAGCATTCGAACGAATTCATCAAGAGATTCCAACGTGCCGGTTGCTGATTGCTGGACGAGTTGACGTGCCGGAAATCGTTGAGGGAGTCATACGGACCGTCGAAGAGCGGAGACTTGACGACGTCGTCAAAATCGAACTTGACGTCGACAACGAGACACTCGACGAAAAGCTTCTCGAGTGCGATGTCTTGATTGCCTTGCGATGGCCTACTGCCGGGGAAACAAGCGCAATCTTGATGCGCGGGTTTGGCGCGGGCCTCCCGGTCATCGCGAGTGACGTGCCCCAGTTTCGCGAATTCGAATCGAGCTTCTGCTGGCGCGTCGCGCTATCGGAGCCTCGTCAAACGGAAGACTTGTACCGCGTGATGAAGATGGCGGCGACTGACATCGACAGCGTGGACTCGGCTGGACGCCAGGCACAACAGTTCATCGCGCGTTGTGCGACTCTCGAAGTCGCGTCACTCGGGTACTTGGACGCGATCGACTCCTGTTTAAGGCGCGTCAAGCAATCGACGCCTTCCGCGTTCTCAAAGAGTCCTCTGACGTTGAACGCAATTGGAACCTGGTCTTCTGCGACCGGGCTCGGCGAGGCAGCTCGCCGCGCGGTTCGAGCCCTCAGCACCGCGGGGGTGAGCGTCTCGCTGGAGGAGGTGAAGACCGGAATACCGACCGACCCACGACGGATCGATCCCCACCTCGCTTCACTGTCATGTGGTCGACCTGGTCGGGTTGAGGTCTGCTTCCTAAACGTGAACGAACTACACGGTGTACTAGACGTATACCTCCGAGAAGATCCAAGTCGCTATTTGATCGGCTATTGGTATTGGGAGCTTCCAGAGTTGCCTCCGCAATTCGTCCGTGAGGTTGGCCGATTCGATGAGTTCTGGGTTGCGAGCCGATTTGTCGAAGGCAATCTGGCTAGTTACACCGCGCGTACCAATTCGAGTGATGCCAACGGTTGTCGAAGGAGGTGCATCAGACGGACGCCGCGGAGATTTCGGCATTTCCGAGAAGTCGTGCGTGTTTTTCTTTAACTTCGACGCCAGCTCGGGATTCGCGCGAAAGAACCCCCTTGCAATCGTCGACGCGTTTGCCAGGGCATTTCCGAACGCGTCAGAAAGCGAATCCGTGAAATTAGTGATGAAGACAACAAATCTTTCTCGTTGGCCTGAAGCGAACTTCGAGTTGCGACGACGAATGCAAAGGCTTGGGGGCATAATCATCGATGCTGAGATGACTTCCCAAGAGGTAACAACGCTGACGAGTCTCACCGACGTGTATGTCTCACTGCACCGCGCAGAAGGCTTCGGGTTAGGCATGGCGGAAGCGATGTTCCACGCAGTGCCTGTGATCGCGACCCGCTATTCGGGGAGTGAGGAATTCCTGAACTCGAAGAACAGCTTTGGTGTCGGGTACCGGATGAGCGCGATAGACGGAGCTGAGTTGCGATTTAACCCATCGTCTGAATCGATGTTCCGCAAGCAGATGGTTTGGGCGAAGCCCGACGTGGCTCAGGCGGCTAAGTGGATGCGCCTCGTGTACATGCGCCCGGACCTTCGACGCCGAGTCGGGGACAGGGGCTCTCAAACAATACGAGAGAAATTCAATTCACAGCGGGCTGGAGAGGCTATGCGATCTCGCCTCGAAGAAATCTTTCGTTCTCGCTAGATCGTTGGTATCGCCGCATCGTTAATCCCGATTCAAACGACTCGTAAGCACGCACCTCCGATTTATACATCATTAACCAAAGTCTCTACCTCCTGTTCCTTTCGCCAGCTAAAAACCGCCGATTCGACGTCCTTCGTGAGCTCAATTTGGGCGAGGACTCTCAACCAAGGTCAACGGCACATGCCGATGATCGAATTGTGAAGACAAACCGAAAACGCGACGCAATCCAAGCCGACTAACCCGTACAAGAGCTTCGGCAACGGTGTATGCAGACAGTTTCGAAGAACCTTCGACGCGGTCGACGAAATTCATCGGAATCTCGACTACCGTCGCTCTGGTCCGAATTGAAAAGTATGTCATTTCGATGTGGTAGCCGTAGCTATGCGCGCATACGATCTCGAATCGCTTGAGCAATTCGAGATCGTATGCGCGGAAGCCGGTTGTTAGGTCGTGGACGTCGAGCCCAAGCAGCGTCTTTGAGTGGGCGTTGCCGAATTTCGAGAAGATGCGTCGGCTGGGCTTCCGGTGGGGAATCGAACCTCCGAGACGTAGCGCGAGCCGATGACCATTTCTGCTCCCTGATCGATCGACGCAAGTAGGGTCCGCAGCGAAGCGGCATCGTGGGAGCAATCGAATCCATTTCGACAAGCTTCGTAATTATTCGCGAGCGCCCACCGGATACCGTCGCGGTATGCCGATCCGAGGCCGGTCTTACTCGGTCGCTTGAATACTTCAACACCATCGATATCGGCCGCGACCTTGCTAGCCATAGCGTATCTAACCGAGCTGCGAGCGCGAGTTGATTTGCAGTCGTCAGTCGTCGCCCAAGAATGGCCACGACCTCCTGGCCGCCGCCCCAAGGACTTGATGGCTTGTCTCCTCTAAGAAAGAAGCGAGCGGTGAATTCCGCCTTAGTGTCGAGCGTTCAAGGATTCGCGGCGAAGGCGTTCACGCGCGCGAACAAGTCTTAGAACCCGCGTACGACATGCAGGCGAAGTAGCGGAATTCGTCGATTGGCAAATGACGCGCTTCGGAGCGGTGCGAGTTCGATTGACACGCGAGAGGTTATGGGCCGACCTAGTCGTTCAGCTAGTTCTTCGCGGCGAGGATTGACCATGGCATGGGATCGAGTTCGGAGTGGCTTGGGGGTACGCCACCGGTTGGTGGCTCAAACATCTTCCGGAGGTGGCTGGGTCGACGTGGGATGGTTTCGATCGTTTCACCGGATTGCCTCGATCTTGGCGAGAGTTTCGCGAGGGTTCCTTCGATGCGGAAGGAGTGCCATCTACGATTCCGGATCCACGCGTGACCTGGCACGTGGGCGATGTCGAAGACACGCTTGCCGACACCAACACATCAAGATTGTCCGATGGCACGAGGATCGTTCTCTTCGATCTGGATTTGTACGAAGCCACGGCTGTCGCTTGGGAATGGGTTCAGTACCTACTGCGCCCCGGCGATCTGCTCTACTTCGACGAGGCGATGGATTCGAATGAACGACAGGTGCTGAACGAGTTGGTACTACCGTCACGCGAGTTCGAATATGTCGACTGCACCAGCACCGGACTCGCTATCAAGGTCGCATAGCGAACGATTCAATTTTGGTGAAAACTCATTTGTGCGAATGGGACAGATGGATCCTCTGACTGAATCCCAGTCGATGGAATTGGTCCAATCTCGACGACCATTGTCCCGGCAATTAATCCATCCGCTGAATGGAGTTGACACGACGGGCTGGGCGTGCCTTGCTGCGATCTGGTACGGCCTGAAGAGATCTAGCCGATGATCACGCCCTCTGTCATCTTTGATCTCGACGGGACATTGATTAATCCGTACCTCGGTATTGCACAGGCATATCGTCGAGTGGCTCGCGAATTTCATCTTGACGATATCTCGGATGACACGATGCGGCGCTTGATCGGGCCACAGTTACGTGATGCCCTTCGGAATAACCTCGGCCTCAGCGAGGGTCTCATTGAGGATGCGGTGAAGGCGTTTCGTAGATACTACGACGGGCTGTACGCAATGAATTTCTCCACAGTCACGGGCATGGAAGACGCGCTTATCGAAATGGAAGCCCTCGGGTTCTCGCTTGTCGTTGTTACGAACAAGCCGCAAGCAGTTGCCGAGGCGATGCTGCACGAGTGCAGCTGGGTTGACTACTTCCGATTCGTAATCGGGCCAACTCCCGAAGTGGGAGATCGAAGCAAGTCAGCGATGGTAGCCGACGCCGCGACTCGATTGCGACGCGAAACTGGTCGCCTTGTGGTTGCCGGTGACCGCGCGGATGACGCAATCGCGGCGCGTGAGAATGGTGCGCGCTCAATCGGCGTGATGTGGGGGTTCGGAACAAGGGAGGAATTACTAGGCGCGGAGGTGGATGCTCTCGTCGGAACCCCGGCGGATCTTCGTCCGGCAATTGAGAGACTTTGTGGAGAACCTGGTCAGGCATGACTGTGAGCCTCCTCTAGTATCTCCCCCGGAGAACCCGGCCATGCTCGTCGTTCTCCAGTCATCGACATAGTTACGGCAATCCGCTAGCAGCCGCGTATCCGCCTTTCGATTCTCGCAATCTCCCGGTGCGCTTGCGGGGAAGTTGGCGGTAAGAGCGATTGAGGAGGAACCGATTAATACCCGCGAACGTCAGATGCTTGACATCCTCAAGAGAGGACGAGATGAATCTGGCTATACGGCCGTTAAAGCTGAATTCGAAGCAGAGGGCACCCGGACTGACGAGCTTCTTCGACTGATCGAGATCGCGCGCAAGGCTGATCTTGGGGTTGGCCTCAAGATCGGTGGCTGCGAAGCTGTCCGGGATCTTCTCGAGAGCAAGCAATTCGGCGTTGAGTACGTCATCGCACCGATGATCGAAAGCCCTTACGCCCTCTCTAAGTACATCCAGGCTACGAATGCGGTGTACACGGCTGAGGAGCGAGAGGACACTCGATTCCTCTTCAACCTCGAGACAGAGACGGCTTATCAATCATTGTCAGATCTTGCTAATGCAGCGACTCAACCGAACGGAGTCGACGGGATCGTGTTTGGTCGCGTCGATTTCACCCTCTCGCGGGGTCTCAGCCGTGACGACATCAACACTGAAGAGATCACGAAGTGCTGCTTGGTTACTGCTGATGTGTGCAGGTCGAATCATCTGGATTTCGTGCTCGGAGGTGGTGTATCGCGCGACTCACTCGGCGAGCTGGCCCTAGTTCATGGGACGCACCTGTCTCGGTTCGAGACGAGAAAGATCATTTTCGATGCGAGCGTCTTCGCAGACTCTGACCGCGACGCAGACTCGAATCCCGTCGCACTAGGCCTGCTTGCCGCAGTGCACTTCGAGATGCTCTGGCTGCTGAACAAGCAGGATTACTACAACCGAATCGCAGCAGAGGACAACCGGCGAATTGACATGTTGGAGCGACGCTGGCGAGTGCTCCAACAGGAATCGGGAGGCTGATCATCGGCGCGGTGATCCGCCGTCAGGTGCACCAAACAATGGGACTCGTTGCATGATTCGAGTTGCCGATCTCGTTGCTCGCCTCCTGAGCGAAAGTGGTATTCGTGACGTCTTCATGGTTACCGGAGGCGGTGCGATGCACTTGAATGACGCCTTTGGCCGCGCGCCGGGACTCGTGACCACGTTTTGCCATCATGAACAAGCGTGCGCGATCGCGGCCGAAAGTTACGCGTGACTTAGCGGGCAGCCGGCGGTGGTGAACGTGACGACAGGTCCAGGAGGGATCAACGCGCTGAACGGAGTGTTTGGCGCTTACGTCGACTCACAACCGATGGTCGTGATCTCTGGTCAGGTGAAGCGGGAGACGATGGTCGGTAGTTACGATCTGCCGCTTCGCCAACTCGGTGATCAAGAAGTAGACATCGTCGCTTTGGCGAGGCGCGTCACCAAGATGTCCACACTGCTTCAAGATCCGAGGGATACGCGCAGGACGGTGGAGCGCGCACTGTGGCTGGCGCGCTCGGAGCGACCAGGTCCCGTATGGATCGACATTCCTGGCGATGTGCAATCGGCCCTCGTCGACGAGTCCACCCTCGTTGGATTCGAACCGGGGTCTATCGAGTCGTTCGGCGACCGACCGCTTGCCGGATCAGACTTGGGTCACAATCTCGGCATTTTGCTCGAACGCCTCCGTTCGTCGTCGCGACCAGTCGTGCTCGCAGGCTCAGGGATCCGAATCGCGGATGCCTACGAGGAGTTCCTGCGAGTGATCGACAAGCTCCAGATTCCAGTGACGACCGCGTGGAACGCCCACGATCTCCTTCAGGACGACCACCCCTTGTATGTCGGTCGTCCCGGAACTGTGGGTGACCGACCGGGCAACTTCGCGGTGCAGAATGCAGATTTTCTGCTCGTTCTTGGAAGTCGGCTGAACATTCGACAGATCAGCTACAACTGGCAGTCGTTCGCGCGAGCGGCGTGCATAGCCATGATCGACGTCGACAAGGCGGAGTTGTTGAAACCGACTCTTAAGATCGATCTTCCGATACACGCGGACTTGAAAGAAGCGCTTTCGGCGATCGCGAAGGAATTACCCTACGTCATCGAGCCCTCGCACGCCGAATACCTCACATGGTGCCAAACTCGACGAGCCCGTTATCCGGTCGAGGCAATGTTGACGTCGAGCGGGTTCATCAGCGCGTACAGCTTCTTGGGGTTGCTATTTGATGAGCTGCACGAGGATGACGTAATCGTCACCGGCGACGGCACCGCGTGCGTTGTCACATTCCAGGTCGCGCGCATAAAAAGAGGTCAAAGGCTGTACACGAATTCAGGGTGCGCATCTATGGGGTACGACCTTCCCGCAGCGATCGGAGCAGCAATCGCCTCAGGCGGGCGGCGCGTTATCTGCGTCGCCGGCGATGGTAGCGCAATGTTGAATCTACAAGAACTGCAGACAATCGCGGGGAATCAGTTGCCAATCAAGATAGTTATCCTCGCGAATAATGGCTACAGCTCGATACGCCAGACTCAAAGAAACTACTTTCCCGACAACATCGTCGGATGCGACGCCGAAAGTGGGCTCTCCTTTCCCGACTTCCAGAAAGTTGGACGAGCTTTCGGAATCTCCTCAGCACGCTGTGCAGAACCCGAGGACATGTCGCGATCTATTCGTAAACTCTTGCATGGCAGTGAGCCGAAATTGCTAGAGGTGGTACTCGACCCGGACGAGCCGTTCGCTCCGAAGCTCGCTTCAAGGAAACTCGATGACGGAACGATGGTTTCCTCGCCCCTTGAAGACATGGCGCCATTTCTTGCGCGGGATGAGCTCGGGGAGAACATGCTGATTCCGTTATGGGAGGACAATTAGCAGCAGGTGAATCCATGCTGTGGATCCGTTGAGCGCATCATCGAAGAATCAGCGGGCTAATACCGGTTGGTCGTTTTGAAACCCCAACTGTGGCCGGCGCAGTCTTGGGCGACAACTGACGCATTGCCGCAACTCGGTTTGATCGATCTGTTCGACTTCGAAGCGAACTACCGAATGCCCTTCGCGGCGCAAAGTCACCAATGTGTTCGACCATGTAATCGAGCTGCTGAACGGACATGCCCGGATAGACGCCCAACCAAAAACTGCGTTCCATGATTCTGTCGGTGGCCTCGAGTGCGCCCACGACGCGTACCGACCCGTCTGCGACCGCAGCTCGTCGAAACACGGATGTTTGATGAGGTTACCCGCGAAGAGCATTCGAGTTTGAATTCCGCTTGCTCCAGCACGCCGACGATCTCAGAGCGTGTAAACGGTGCGTCCTCGTGGACCGTCATCAAAAAACCAAACCAACTTGGATCGGACTTTGGGGTCGGCTCAACGAATTCGAATGCGGTACTTAAAGAATCCAAATTCTTTCTGAGATAAGCGAAGTTGTTTCGACGAGCTTCACCGAACTGCGGGAGCTTTGCGACCTGAGCGAGTCCAATAGCGGCCTGCAAATCAGTCATCTTGAGGTTATACCCGAAGTGGGAATACGTGTACTTGTGGTCATATCCGTGAGGCAACTGTCCAAACTGCTGATCGAACCGGAGTCCACAAGTGTTGTCTTTGCCTGATTTGCAGTAGCAATCGTGTCCCCAGTCGCGAAAGCTTGCGACGATGTTGTCTATCTCTTCGTCGTTCGAATAGACCGCGCCGCCTTCTCCCGTCGTCAAATGGTGGGGAGGGTAGAAACTGCTCGTCGCAAGATCACCGAAACTACCCGTGTAACGCGCTCGGGTTGGAGACCGAGCTCGCTCGTGTACGTCGAACCCAGCGCGTCACAGTTGTCCTCAACGAGCCAAAGGTCATGCGACCGGCAGAATGCGACCACTGCGTCGACATCGAACGGATTGCCGAGTGTGTGGGCGATCATCACGGCTCGAGTGCGTGGGCTGAGCGCAGCGTCCAGTTGGCTCACATCGACGTTCGCCGTCGTGGGCTCAACGTCGACGAAGACCGGAACGGCTCCGTACTGAATGGCTGGCGCTACCGTCGTCGGAAAGCCAGCAGCCAGAGTAATCACCTCGTCTCCCGGCGAGATGCGGCGTGAACCGAGTTTCTGGGAAGTGAGGGCAGAGAATGCTGAAGGTTCGCAGAGGATCCGGAGTTAACCAATCGGCAATAACCGACCCCGAGGAACCGCGTCAATGTGTCGAGGCGCGCCGCGTAGCGCCCTTCGGTAAGCCAGAACTCCAGGGCGGCATCAACGAGATTGAGCACCTCGTGCTCGTCATTGACCCGACCTGCATAACGAATTGTGCTCCTGCCAGGTTGGAATGGCGGCTTTTCGCGTTTGGTTGCTTCGACATACCTGCCAACAAGTTCAAGGATTTCTCGTTTAAGTTCTCGAGAATTCGCGGTTGGTATGCCAGGTCCGCGGAAGTCGGACTCATCGACAACCGGCAGGTCGGACTCATCGACAACCGGCAGGTCGGACTCATCGACAACCGGCAGATCGGACTCGGTCGGCATTAGTTATCCCCGATCCGGTCAATAGAGCCGGTGGATGCGAGGTCGTCCTTCGCGAGAGCCATGTAGCGAGCGATTTGATTCGACGTCGTGTCGGCTGCGGTGTCCGGGTCCTTCATCACCTCGTGGTACCACTCGGTCGTCCAGTCAATGGTCTGCGCAATGTCAAGGAACGGGCGCCACCGGAGTTCGCTTCTTGCCTTTGCGCTGTCGAGGAGAAGCGATTCCCGTTCACCGACAGAGTCTTCCCTCTCGCGAACGGCATCGTGAGCGACGCCGCCGTGTTCCCGCCAACTCGTGAGAAACCGACGCACGAGCTCCTCGACGGAAGTCACATCGTTCTGGGAAGGCCCGAAGTTCCAGGCTTCAGAGTAATGATCAGGATTGTCGAGCAAAGCAGCACCAAGTCGTAGATAGCCGGCGACGGCGTCAAGTACATGCTGCCACGGTCTCACCGCCTCGGGATGGCGCAGCGCGACAGGCGCACCGGCCTCGATCGCCCGGACGCAGTCGGGAATCACTCGGTGCTCGGCAAAATCTCCGCCACCAAGGATGTTGCCAGCTCGGGCGGTCGCAAGGCCAACTCCCCTCGACGCCAGGAACGATTTGCGATACGAGTGCGCGACCATCTCAGCCGCCGCCTTGCTGGCGCTATAGGGATCGTCTCCACCAAGTGCATCTGACTCGCGATGCGTGCCGTTGCGATTTGCGTAGCACTTGTCGCTCGTAATCACGACGCACGACCGAATCGAACGGGTCTGCCGCAGCGCGTCGAGAACGTGCGCCGTACCAAGGACGTTCGTTTCGAAGGTCCAGACAGGTTCTTCATACGAGGGGATCACCAGTGCCTGGGCTGCGAGATGGAAAACGATTTCAGGATCGAACTCAAGCGTCGACAGCTCGACAGCTCGAGGATCCCGGATGTCAGATGCCACCTCGTGATCGACCCGAGGGCGCGCCACGTGGGCAGAGGTGGGCTCGGTCGCGGATGGGAGGGAGAACCCCATGACATCGGCGCCGATTTCGGACAGCCACGTCGCGAGCCAACCGCCAACGAAGCCGCTGTGTCCGTAAATCAGTACCCGGCGCTTCGCGAAATGAGACTCGATGAGGTCGGTGAGCGGCTCGAGTCGCGCAGCGCGCGTCACCACACCTTCCAAGGTGCTCGTCCGCTCGCCCACAATTCCTCGAGCGTGTTCTTGTCCCGCAAGGTATCCATCGGTTGCCAGAATCCATCGTGGAAGTACGCCGACAGCTCACCTTCGGCAGCGAGACGCTCCACGGGCTGCTGCTCCCAAAGCGTGTCGTCGCCGTCGATGTACTCGATGACTTTCGGAGACAAGACGAAGAACCCGCCGTTAATCCACGCGTCGCCCCCTGCGGGCTTTTCCTTGAATCGGGTGACCCGATTGCCAGAGCATTCGAGTGCCCCAAAGCGCGCTGGCGGTCGCACCGCGGTAACCGTAGCGAGCGTGCCTTCGTGGTGGTGGAATTCGACCAACCGCCTGATGTCGATGTTTCCGACGGCGTCGCCGTACGTCAACGCGAACATGTCACCGTCGACGTAGCGCGCGACCCGCGCGATTCGCCCTCCGGTCTGTGTCGAATCGCCGGTGTCGACGAGCGTTACCACCCATGGCTCGGCCTCCCGGTGATGTATTTCGAAATCTCCCGACTTAAGGTCGAACGTGACGTCGGATTCGTGCAGTACGTGATTCGAGAAGTACTCCTTGACCACGTACCCCTTGTATCCACAGCAAACGATGAACTCATTGAAGCCGAAATGAGAATAGATCTTCATGATGTGCCACAGCATCGGTCGCTGACCGATCTCGACCATGGGCTTCGGTCGGACCGCAGTCTCTTCGGAAAGGCGGGTACCCAGCCCGCCGGCAAGGATGACGACCTTCATCTCGATCTCACACTTCTCGCGGAACCGTTCGGGAGTGGAAGAGAACCGTATCGTGCGAAATGGAAGGAACCCTCCGATAGTCCTATTCTGCAGTGATGTGTGCGAACGTCCTGTTTAGCGCCTCGTCGATGGAAGTCCTCGGTTCGAGCCCCAGTTCGGCGCGGGCGAGCTCGGTGATGGGGACGTAGCAGGGCGCCGGTCCTTTGGTCGGCAATCCCCGTACCTCGACCTTGGCAATCGGATCGACGAGGCGTGACACCTTGCGCGCGAGCTCCGAGATGCTGATCGCTGCTGGCGACCCCACGTTGTAAGCGCGTCCGGTCTTCCCGCGCGATGTCAGCGCCCAGCACCATTCGGGGAGGTCGGCTGTGTACAGATACGAACGCAACGGTCGTCCGTCTCCCGACACAGCGATGGGCTGATGCATGCTGACATCGCGAAGAAAGTTGCCCACCGCGTAGTGAGCGTCGAGTGGGATGCCCGGTCCAACGAAGGCAAAGAGTCGCGTGACAACGGCGTCGATCACCCCTTCCGAGGATGCGACCGCGCAGAAGTTCTCAGCAGCTCTTTTCGCCTCCCCGTAGGCCGACGAAGGTTCTAACGGATCAGGCGCGGCGTTCGTCGATTCAGGGACCGGGGCGAATTGTCTTCCATATACGGCGCCAGAGCTGAGGAAAAGCAGTCGGGCGCGCGTTCGCGCGGCACAATCGATGACTCGCCGAGTTCCGTCGATAATCGTCGATGACATCGCACTGGGTGTTGCGTCGCTGTGACCGAGTGGAGCCGATGAATTGGCCGCGCCGTGAATTACGAGGTCAAAGCTTCCGGCAGGCGTCCAGCGTTCCAGGTTCCCGCTCAGTACCTCGACCCTCGGCCAGCTTGAAAGGGCGTCGAGGCGAGACGCGCGGGTTGTTATCGCCAAGTCGAGTTGCAGATCGAGGCGATGTGTTGCCCAGAGGGTCGTTGCGACGATCCACCGGCCAAGGAACCCCGTACCTCCGGTGACGAGAATGCGAGCGCCGTTCCAACGCAAGATGTCGTCGGAGAGCGCGCTCACGCACCGATCGAGATCCTCGGTTGGGAGACCCCACGGTGGTAACCGTGTCATCTCCCTTCGTTGTTCGTTCATCGGAGCGAAGGAAGGAGCCGCTTCGGCAGTTCGGTCATCGCGAGGAGTCGACCGAGACCCGCGAAACGAGCATCGATCTCCGACGACGAGGTCGAATCCGGGTCGTGAATCCATCCTCGTGAGAGCGCATGATCGCGAGGAAAATCGGCCTAGCTCGGATCTTCATTCGATTCGGTCGACAATGTCATCGATGGCGACAGATCCTCGCGATACCTTCGACTCCTCCTGCGACAGTGCTGCAGGAGCGGCACGTTCTTGTCCTCGGGTGGGATAGAGGGCGAGAGCGAGCGCGATGAGGATGGTGACTACTCCGACGACCCGCAACGAGAAATAGAGGGTGGAACTTGGCCATCGCTCTCCGAACAAAGGCGTTCCGACTGTGATCACCGAGACCATGGTTACGACGCTTGAAAGCGGCGCGACGACCGAAAGGCGTGAACGTTGGATTCCAATCTGAAACACGAGAAGCGCAAAGATCCATGCTACGAGCACTGAATAGGGGATTGGCCCCGTGAGGAGGTGAACTGCAGCGGACCGAACGTCGGAGGACGCGAAAGCGTTCGAAGCGCCCTTTAATCCGATGCCCATCGCTCCGTAAAGAGTGCCGGAACTGAGCCCATAGAGAGCGCCACCCGCGTGTCGCTTCTGAAGCCCGAGCGAGAGCGCGCTCGCGGCGAAAACAGTCATCGCGATCATGGCGTACTCAGTGCGAGCGCTCACGAAGTGGGTACCACTGACCTGGCCGTTGCCGGCGACCGAAGCGACGACGAGCCCAAACGCTATCAGCGCGAGGATCGCGCCCGAGAACTCGTGTCGTGTTGGTCGCTCACCAAAAAGCGATCGGGGGACGACGAGGAGGATGATGATGCCGAATCCGCTTATGGATTGAACGACCGCGATCGACGCGAATCGGTACGCCGCGAGCTGAGTGCCGGCGCCAGCGACTGACAGAACTGCTCCCAGAAGCCATATGCGCGATCTGAGGAGAGAGGCGAGTGTAGATATCGGCCGCTGAAACGTGAATCGTCGGAGAGCATCTACGCCGCGCTTTTGCGCGAGGTTGCCGGAAGCGAAAAGCAGACCTGAGCCGAGCGCGAGTGAGATGCCGGTGATCACCGCTCGGTCGAGCGGGCAGTCTCCGCAACGAGAGGGGTGACGTTTGCGCCGTCCTTGGCGTCGGGTTCGTTGCGAGCGATTCGAGACATTGATGTCCCTGTCGAGCCACTCGGAAGCGATGAATAGCTCGCCCCATTCCACGAGAGTTCGTCACTGACGATCTGACGTATCACAAAGTTCGGACGGCCTCGGACCTCTTCGAAGATGAGGCCGATGTAAATGCCAATGATGCTCAGCAGGGTGGCGAGGAGCCCGAAGACAAGGAGGGACGTAGCGATGATGGCTCCAAAGCCGGGGAAGGGAACTCCGGCGATTATCCAGTAAATAACCAAAGCGACGAGAGCTAAAATTGAACCGCAGACCATGAATGCTCCGATGAATGGAAGGAGCTTCAAAGGTGCGAGGGAATTCGCGAATATCGCTCGAATAGCAAGTTCGCTAACCCCGCCAGAAGTCGCTTTGGACTCCCCGGCGAAGCGCTCGGGCTGGTCGAATTCAACGCCGATCGATCGAAAGCCCGGCCATGCGGCGAGTCCTCGGATGAACCGGCTGTGTTCGTTCATCTGTTGGATCTGCTCGTACAGTTTTCGGTCGAGCAACCTGAAATCCCGTGCGTTAGCCGGAATCGGATGGTCGGCGAGGCGACCAATGAGCCAGTAGAAGAGGTGAGAGTTCAGTTTGCGAAGGCGAGATGTGCCGCTTCGTTCACCTACGACGCCGTAGACGTTCTCGTACCCCTCTTCCCACTTCTTGATGAATTCCGGGATGAATTCGGGGGGATCCTGCAAGTCCGCGGCCATGAGTACGACTGCGTCGCCACGCGTGAGAGCGATTCCAGCGGTAAGTCCGCCATCGAAGCGGAAATTCCGCGAAAGTTGGATTACGTGGAAACGGTGGTCGTTGCTTTGGATGGCGACGAGCCGCTCAAATGTGCCGTCATTAGATCCGTTCTCGATCGCGATGACCTCGAAGTCGTACTGAGGAAGCCCGTCGAAGATCACGACGAGCCGTCGTGCGAGTTCGTCGATGCAGGCAGACTCGTTGTATGCGCACGTGACAACCGAGATCACGGGTCGCCTTGAACGCGTTCGGCTAGGCGGAATTGTGCTCAAGGTGGAAGTTTCTCTCCTCGGGCGTCGCGCGAGTGTCTACGGCGTTGCCGGGCGAATTTGGGGCTCACCCTCAGACCTTCCTGCACGCGACTGTGATTTGCACGGTTCGGTCGTGCAAACCGTAGTCCACGCCACGGTCTCTCCTGTGCCTTACTGTCGAGGCTCTCGAACTGAGCCGGGTCCTCAAACTGAACTCCGACAGCGGGGTTCGTCGCCGGCAACAGCCGTAGATGCGAGCCGAACGTGCGCGCCGAGTCGATTAACCCAGTGACGCCCCCGCGTTCTTGGATTCCGTCAAACACGACCAGCGATCCGAGAGCAATGAGAAGGGGAGCTGTTACGAGAACGCTTGAGTCGACTAGGGGCGCACCGACTCCGAAGAACGCGTACGCCTTGGGCGCGAATATCAGTCCGTAAATAACCGCGATCGCGACCGTCCGCCTTGATGGCGCCGCGTCCCCTACGAAAAGGGCCAGCGGCGCCAACAGGAAAGTCAGGCTGTAATACCCGCTGTACTCGGGTAGCAAGAGCGAGGCGACTGTGAGGAGCGTGAGCGCCCGCCACGTGCGGCGTTCGATGATTACTACGTAGAGAACGGCGAGAATCGCTCCAAGGAGCTCCTCGAGGCCGACGTAATGCTGCGCGGTCGGTGCTACGGACTGGGCTCCGGCCACACCGTTGACGGCGTAGCCGATAGCTTGAACAAACCCGGTGACGCTCGCATTGAATGGCGTCGAGACTCCGGGGTGCTGGTAAGCGTCCGATTGAAACATCAAGCTCGTGCGTAGCTCTTTGATCTGCGTAGGAATAGTTCCAAGCGGCGCGAACGTCGTGAACGCCGCCACTGTGAGCACGCCAGCGAGCAGAAGACCAAAGACCAAAGCGAGTAATCGACGTCTCCGAACAAACATTGAGAAGTAGAGGATTGGCAATATTTTCGCTGCTCCTGCCAGCGCAAACATCGTTGCCGAGAGAAAATGACGCCGCTGCTCTAGCGCACTCGCTCCAACTACGAGGAGGAGCGCGAGGAGGAAATCAGTGTTCGCACGGTCGAGCGCGAAGGTCACCGGAAACGAGAGCAGAATCGCCAAAGCGATCAAGACGCGAAGTGGCCTCGCGAGGTTTCTGCCGAGTACCCCCCAGCTCCACCAAACAATAAGACCTACGAATAGTGCCTCAGCGCTGAATAGGGCTGGGTAATAATTCATCCACGCGAATGGCTCAAGAAGCCAATATCCGAACGGTGGATACGTGCCTCCAGGAAAACCGTATGGGTTGAGCGAGTGCAGTAGCGCCACCGTTTGGAAGAAGTCTGTGAATCGCCAGTAGGGCGAGTACAGCCACCACGCGATCGCATCGTGAGGTTCTTGAGGGGGAGCGGCGACAGATTGATATAAGAGCTGAGCAACGATTCCAAGCGAGACCGTACCGATCATGGCCATCAAAAGCGCCGCGCCACGTTTCGCCACCGGTCGCGCGATCCGTCTCAACAAGCTCGACGCGAGTACTCCAGCGGCTGCGGCGATGAGAAAGGCTCCGACGAATTGGAGAAGTCGAGTCAGGGGCGCGCCTTTTGAAGGGCGAGCCGGTCCGTAGCTGGTTGCGCGCAGCCGGAGGTATCGAATCTCGATTTTCGCGAAGTCGGACTTCGCCAGCCCGATATGTATCGGCGCGGGGGAGAGCGCCCAGCGGGGTCCATCCATCGCGAACGCAAACGCCTGGCGACCGTCAAGCCAATACGCGAGCGAGTGACTCCGGACTGCCGTGAGCTCAACGGTCTGCCATTGACCACGTGGCAGATATCCGAGATTCGAAAACCAAGGTAGCCCGCTGTGGAACGCGCTTTGAGCTGTAAGTATTCCGTCAGCCCCGAGGGTAAATGAAATTCCACCGACGCTAACTACGGTCACGCTCGCTTCTGAAGTACTTGGAAACCGACGAACACGGAGCTGGTAGGTGAGACTGATGTCGATTGCCGACGCGCCGTCGAACGCTCGCCGTTGACGTGATAGCGAAAAAGATTTCGAGCTCGCGGAGACCGAGGGAAGGTAGAGGCTGTAGGACGATTTTCGCGAAAGGACGGTATTACCTGTCGGCGTGACACTGACGAGGAGAGCCAATCCTGCTGTCAACATCGCGATCCCGCTCACGAGGAATTCGACGCGGCTCGACAGCCTTTTGCGGTCGCGCCTGAGCGCGTGCTTGCGCGTCAAGCACTTCGCCCGAGGCGAGAAAGCGGAGCATCCGCATTAAACTCCAGCCCGCCGAAGTATTGATTCGTACGAGCGGGTCCGATTCGCACCGTAGCCCGCCAGTTTGCGAAATAGGATTCCGCGCCCGTTCGCCGTGCGACCGCGTGTGACTGCTGTCTGCGATCGATGGTGGTTGGTGGCGACGTCATTACAGAATCGCTCGATCCATCGGGGCTGGATTCGACAGAACACATCGGCTATCGCAAATGCTCACGAACAAGCTTTGGGACATTTAGCCACGCGTATACGCCGCCGATCATCTGCGGTACTCCGATAACGGGGTCGAGGTACCGGATGACGAGTTCTGGATCGTCACCCGTTGGATCCATGACAATCGTTCCCACGTGATACGAGCGAAGGAAAGTACGGATGCTGCGAGTTGTGGTTACGGATATCGGTGACAATCGCCCGAGCGAGGACTCGCCGGGCGGCGCGCTTTCGTTGTAGTACGCGACATCGAAAAGGTTCTGCACGATCGACGGTCTCAGAACGGTGGGATAAGGAGAGCCGGCACCGTTCAGTCCTCGAAAGATTGCGTAACCGCCGATAATCTTGAACCTCCAGTTCGCTACGGCTTGCCACACGAGTGCCTGGTCGTACGCTCCAGGCTCAGGGTAGGGATATGCGAGCATTACGGAGCCGTTCGGAATGTGCTCGAGCGAATGCGTTTGAAAGAACCTCGGAATCGAAACCGTTGCCGTGGCGATGGGGAACTTAGGCACGAGAGGTACGAGCGCCGCCCCGACAATCAGGACCGAAGCGCCAGCGAACGATCCGCGCCGCGAACGCCCATACGCATTCGCCCGCTGACGCTGGCGACTATCGATTCGGACCTTTAGCTCGTTCATACCGACGGCGAGGGTCGTGGAGAGCGCGAGGTCCACGTAGAGGCTGTACCTGCCGGGTACCTCGCCAGAAACGAAGGGGACGTGAGTGAGAAGAGCAAAGGGCAGCCAAATGCCCGTCGAGTGGCCGTTCACGACGAGCGAAGGTCCGAGTGCTAGCACGTACGAGACAAACGCGACGAGCAGACACGTCCGTATCAGCAGATTCCGCCAGCACACGACACCAATCGCGATGCTGACTACAAGCAGTGGAATGCCGATGTAGATGCCATTCTCGGCGACGTTGCCGACTGCATAGCTCGAGCCGATCGCCGCGAAATGAGCCGGAGCGAATCTCTGGAGGAGCGTGGGAACGATCGGACCGAGCAGGTCGACTCGGTACGAATCAAGGGTGAGTAGGGGTTGCGGAGGGCCTGACAAGTGCCGAGGGCCGACGAGCAGGTACGCAAGCGGATAGCCGGCGATTACGGCGAACGTCCCGATCGCCCAGGTCAGACCGACGAGAATGCGGGAGATATGCGGTCGCAGCTCTCGCCACCGCATGATCCCGACGAGGACGACGGCGATGATCGCGACGAGTGCCATTGTCGCGATCACCTCGATCGCGATGTACGCCTGCAAGCCAACAGCGATCCCCAGTGCGATGCCGACTGAACGCCCCGAACGCCGAGTGTCCCCGAGGAGCTTTAGGAGTAGGAAAAGGACGATCGGAGGAATTGGTTGGAAGAGGATTGCGAGATGTCCGAGGCCTTGTCCGACCATGTAAGGCGAGAACCCGTACAAGAGGCCACCGAGGAAGGCGCCAGGAAGGAAGCGCGTAATCTGCCACAGAACGACGAACATCGCGGTCGCAGAGGCGACGAAGGCGAGCACAAACGCGAAGTTCACCGCCGCGATCGGACCAAGAGTTGCCGTGATCGGCCAGGCGATGATTCCGATCAGAGGAAAGAACGCGTTGCTCGCGAGATTAAAACCCTCTGGGTAATTCATCGCGTTTGTGAAGAAAAGATTGAGACCGTGGGAGATCGCATAGGGCGTCCACGACATGGCGTTCACTTGACCAGCGCTGTCTCCGATTCCGCCTCCCACCAGTCGGGTAGAAGAAAGTAGTGACGCGGGCCAATACGCGTAGATGCCTGTCGCGACGTACGCCGCGATGGAAAAGACGATCCCGAGCGCGGTCTTTTGCAGCATCGCGTTAAGCCGCCAACCGCGAACGCCGGGCGATGTTTCAGAGAGAGCGCTGACGGCAGCGACGTCGTTACGCGCTGAGAGCTGATTTGTCATGCCGAAATGCACATTTCGGCATGACGTGTGTCGTCATCTCGGACGATTCGCCCTTTCAACTGCCCACCATCTGCTCAGAAAGGACAACGCGTCGTTTGTATTGGCCGCCGAGTCGCTGCGCCCAGGTCGACGAGAAGAGGGAGGTCTCCCTTAAGACAAGTTCCACAGAGGATCCGGCGCGCGTTGTGAATCCTGACGTATGCAAAGCCGAGTACTCCGCCATGTCGTATGGAGCCACTACGTTTGCCGCCGTGCGGGTAACCCTCCTGCTTTGCGACGCGGCGCAGGTTGCCGACGGGAAACTCTACGTGCTCGGAGGTGGATGGAGTCTGATTGGTCCGGATCCAACCCCTTCGGCCGTCGCCATAAAGGTTGACGTCGACTGGAACGAAGTCGACCGGACACACCATTGGGAGCTGTATCTCGTCGACGAAGACGGCCAACCGCTTCTCGCCCCGACTCCCGAAGGCGCGCAGCCAATCGAAGTACGCGGCGACTTCGAAGTTGGACGCCCACAGTCTGTTCCCGAAGGCAGCCCAGTCGACGTCGCCTTGGCGTTGAATTTCGGACCACTGCCGTTGGCGCCCTCGGCGCGCTACACGTGGCGTCTTTCCATTGACGGAGAGACTCGAGAGGACTGGGTTCTTCCGTTCTCGACCCGCGCGCGACCGGAGTGACGATGATCGTCGCGGTTATGGAAACCGACCTCCTTTGGCAACTTCGAGAGTCAACGCTTTTCGAGTCAAAGAACTTCGCCTGCCTTGAGCACGTTCTCTTGAGAGAGCTCCCGATCGCGTCTCAAGTGGTTCATTGATGAAGAATTGGGTGACTTCTCTCAACCGGGGAGTGCATGGCAACAGTTACTGAATCTGACCGGATCCGTGACGTGCTTCACGTACGTCCCGACGTTCATAGTGACGCCCGCGGTCGCTTCGTCGAGACCTTTCGTCGCTCGTGGTTTCCTCTTGGTCGTGAAATGGTGCAGGCAAATCGATCAGAGAAGAGCGCGGGCTCTGTTGTCGGCCTGCATTACCACCTACATCAAGCTGACTACTGGTACGTCACACGGGGTGGCGCGCAGGTCGTACTTCATGACCTACGCCGAGGCTCGTCAACCGATGGAGCGACCGAAATGACGGTGCTCGAAGACGATGACCACGGGATTTTCATCCCCCCTGGCGTCGCCCACGGTTTTGCTGCACTCACGGATCTCACGCTGATCTACCTGGTCGACAACTACTACAACGCGAACGACGAGCTCGGCGTGGCCTGGGACGACCCGGATGTGGGCGCTGATTGGGGAGTGTCGGAGCCGGTGCTTTCGGATCGCGACCGGAAGAACCCTCGACGCTCCGAAATCCCCGAGGCTCTTCTCCCGCGTTACGGATTGCGTACATAGGCCGCCGCGCGGTTTAAACCCGCAGGCAGCACGCTTTAATGGTGCTGTGAGGCAGTGCTCGAGGGAATGCTGAGTCCATGGTCGCGATCGCCTCCTTCAGCGTCCTCGGTGTCGTCGCGCTCATCGCGCTTTGGTCTCGTTTCGGTCCCCGCCAGATGCAGAGAAGATCGGTCGAGAGCCACCAGCGGGCGCTTGACGTGCTCGGAGAGCTGGCCGAGCGCCGACATGGGGTCGCAGCGGTGCACGTCCCTGAGCCCGACGAGGTCGCCCGGCCGCACGTCCGAACGACCGACCCTTCAGTCGCGGGCCGCCACGTAGCGACCCGGGAGGAGATCCGGTCTCGGCGCTTCGCGAGCCGCCTGGTGCTGCGGAGCGGCCCGACACCTCTGCGTCTCCCGATCTTCGACGACACCGCACCGGCGCGGACGAATGAACCGGCAGCCGAAACTCAAGAGGCGCTCGCGCATCCCGCGGCGACATCGCCCCTCGACGCTTCCAGCCACAAGCTGGACGAGGCCGTCCTTCACTTCGACGCAACCGTCGACGAGGTCGTCGCAGAATCCGGTCCGAACGAACCCGTCTTTCTGGCGCCTGTAGAGCCAAGAGAGTCGATCGGCGCGGAACCTCCCTCCTCCGGCGCGATGCCTGAGTCAGCCGGTCTCGGAGCATTGCCACGTCTCACGGTTCCGCGTGGCCTTCGAGCAGCGGCGTCAGCCGATCCGCTGATCCTGAGAAAAATCGCCTCGGCTGCGGCGGTGGTCGTCGTGCTTGCCGCAGCCGGAGTTGGTGGCTGGCAACTCGCCACGAACAAACCATCACCTCACCGGCCCGCTGCTGCGCCTTCGACTCCGAAGTCGCACGGATCGACGTCGAAGTCGCACTCCTCATCGTCAAAATCGAACCCGCCGAGCGTGGTCCACGAGATCACACCCGCCTCGACTTCGCGAAATCTCGTGACGTTTCCTCTGAGAGTGTCGAGTTTCACGATCACGTTCAGCGCGAAGGAGCCGTGCTGGATCGGCATTCTTCCGAGCCAGCACGGCCCGTATCTCTGGATGACGACGCTCGGGGCCGGAACCACGACGACTTATCACGCGACCGCTCCGGTCTACGTACGGATCGGCGCCCCGCAGTACGTGCGGGTCAAGGTGGACGGGGTCCGCCTCGCGCTGCCTCCGAAGATGATCCAGCCGTACGACGTCACCTTCACCATCGGATCGTCGGTTTCCGCCTGATAATTCGCTTGCCAAATCGCAGTCCGAGCACTTCAAAATCGGTCGAGCGAACTGCCTCGGATTTCGGCAGGTCAGGCGGGTGACAGCGCGTTTTCGCTGGCGAGCGGGTTGTTACTATGGCGATAGGAGAAATTCCCACCGTCTCCGGCCCGAAAGCCGGAGAGGAACGGAGTCGAATCGCCTGTGGCAACCACCGACCTCGATCTCGGCAAGTACAAGCTCGGATGGAGCGACCCCGAGAACTACATCTTCAAGCCTCGCAAGGGGCTGAGCGAAGAGATCATCCGGGAAATGTCGGCCCTCAAAAAGGAGCCCGAGTGGATGCTCGCGTTCCGACTGAAGGCCTACCGCCACTTCCTCGCGAAGCCGATGATGCCGTGGTTCGCGGAAAAGATGCCCGACCTCGACTTCGACGACATCTACTACTACATTCGCCCGACTGACACGCAAGTCGACGCATGGGAAGAGCTCCCTGATTCGGTCAAGCAGACATACGAAAAGCTCGGCATTCCCGAAGCGGAGCGGAAGTACCTAGCTGGCGTCACCGCGCAGTACGAAAGTGAAGTGGTATACCACCGAAATCGTGAAGAGCTCGCGAAACAAGGCGTGCTCTTCAGTGACATGGACTCCGCCGTCCGAGAACATCCCGATATCGTTCGCCGGTTCTTCGGACGACTGATCCCGCCTAACGACAACAAGTTCGCGGCGTTGAATTCGGCGGTGTGGTCCGGCGGATCGTTCATTTATGTTCCACCTGGCGTCAAAGTCGATATGCCGTTGCAGGCGTATTTCCGCATCAACGCGGAGAACATGGGGCAGTTCGAACGCACGCTCATCATTGCGGACGAGGGCGCTCAGGTTCACTACGTCGAAGGTTGCTCGGCCCCCGTCTACACGACGGATTCGCTTCACTCCGCCGTTGTGGAACTTGTCGCACTGCCTGGAAGCAGGATCACGTACACGACGATCCAGAACTGGTCGAACAACGTCTACAACCTCGTGACCAAGCGTGCTCGTGCGGAAACCGAATCTCACGTCGAATGGATCGACGGCAATATCGGATGCCTCGCAGAAGGTTCGACGGTCACGACACCATCAGGCGTCAAGCCGATCGAACTCGTCGTACCAGGTGACAAGGTGCTCGCGTACGACGAAAGTCGAGATGAGTTGTGCTTCCGCCGAGTCACCGCGAAACGTTTCTCGGGATATCAGAAGGTGCGCGAAGTGGCCCTCGGGACCCGGAAGCTGCGGGTGACCGACAACCACCCCTTCTACTCGTACCACTACGACCCTTCGAGAGCGAAGAAGCTTGGTCGTTACGAGCTCGGATACGTGCGCGCGGACTCGCTCAAACAGGCGATCGTCCCGAAGTGCTCGATCGACTACGGGCACCCGCACAAGGTCGTTCTTCCCGAGACCTCGACGGTATTCACGAATAGCAACCAATGGGGTGCTGTCTTCGAGGTTGAGCGCGTTCGATCGAGCCGGCTTCCGCAGATCGAAGAGACGTCTGACGACTTGATGTGGCTGTATGGACTGTTCGTCGGCGACGGTTCCATCGACCGCAAGCCGGCGAAAAACGGTGGGACTCGCTTCGCCAAGGTCACGTTCTCCGTGCCCACGAGCGATCGCGCTCGCGAACGACTCGAGCGCGTCATGGGATGGCTTGTGCCCGATACGCGTGGCGGCGTTCGCCGTGACGGAATCGCCATCACGTGGTCGAGCGTCGAGCTCGCCGATTTGTTCGAACTGAACGGTTTCGCCACGGGCGCGATGTCGAAGCGCCTCCCGTCATGGGTGCTCGATCTGCCGGAGAGCCAGCGACTGTCGTTTGTCGCCGGCTACTTGGACTCCGACGGCTGTGCTGCAGCGGGTCGGCGTGGCTTCTCGATCAAATCCGTGAATCGAGAACTCCTCGAAGACACCGCGAAAGTTCTCACGTCGCTCGGCATCACCTCACGTATTTGGACAGAACACGACGACACCAAGGCCGTGACGATTCTCGGATACGCCTCGCAATCTCGCGGAAGCCACGTCCTTTCGTTCGATACGAATGAGCGCCTGTTGGACCACGTGAGCCCTCAACTCGCTGCGCGGGTGGAGGCCCAAGGCGCCCCTCGTCTTCGCAACTTCCGAGCGGTCGGGCGGTCGCTGATCGAGCTTCCTGACTCTGTTGAGCTGCGAAAGGTCGACGTCGGGGAGCCTTCGGCCTTCGTTCCGACCTGGGACATCGAAGTCGAGGGAACGGGCAATTTCGTTTCCGAGGGCTTCATCGTCCACAACAGCCGGCTCACGATGAAGTACCCCTCTGTGTACCTGATGGGTCCGAAGGCATCCGGCGAGGTCCTTTCGGTGGCGTACGCCGGCGAAGGGCAGCAGCAGGACACCGGGGCGAAAATGTTCCACTGCGCTCCCGAGACGACCTCCACGATCGTCTCGAAGTCGATCTCCAAGGATGGGGGATCGACGACCTATCGCGGGAAGGTCCACGTCGATCCGGGCGCGACCCGTTCGAAGTCGTTCGTGCGGTGTGACGCTCTGATCCTGGATGAGATCTCGGGATCTGAAACGAAGCCGTACATGGAGGTCGGAGAGCGCGACGCCGAGATCGGCCACGAGGCGACCGTTTCCAAGGTGGGCGACGAGCAACTCTTCTACTTGATGAGCCGGGGTCTGTCGGAAAGTCAGGCGACGAGCATGATCGTGAACGGATTCATCGAGCCGATCACTCGTACGTTGCCGATGGAATACGCCGTCGAGTGGAGTCGATTGATCGAATTGCAGATGGAAGGCTCGGTCGGCTGATCAGCCGATAGAACCGTTCCGACGGATTCGATTGACAATGCATCAGGGTCAACAGGGGAGGTTCCACACGCGTGCCGATGCGTGAGGATTGCAAGCATTTCCAATCACGTACGTACGTGTCGGGAGAGGTCGCGCGCTTTTGTGTGCTCGACCTCGCGCCAGAGGCGCCGTGGCGCTGTCCCGACAATTGTCCTTCCTATGAGCGCCGAGTGGCTGACGTCACGTGGACCCATGGTTCTCTGGTTGCGCCGCCGGTAGAAGAAGAGCCGACGGAACCTCCGGAGCAGGTCGCGGTCCTTCTTGAGGAAGCTGAGAGCGTCGTCAACAGCGTTGCGTCGGAGGAACTCGCTGATGTCGAGGCCGAGGAGGCGCGGAAAATGAAGTCCGCATCATCGCCTCTCGCGAGGGTCTTGCGACGCGCTGGTCGTCGCGGCCGCAACGGAAAACCGACGGAGGGTGGGACCCGCTGACCCCGAGCACGCCCACCGCAAAAGTCAGCGACGTCGGTGGTGCCGAATGGCTCGGACAGCTCCGCGCGGCCGCAACGCGTCGCCTCGAGGAATTCGTAGTCCCAACTGAAGCGGACGAGGACTGGCGCTACGGGCGCATCGACGCCCTCAACCTCGATTCGATTCGCCTCGGCGGACAAGACGTGTCTCTCGTGCCCGTCGCTCGTGAACTCGAAGCTGACGCTCTCCTCGATGACATCGGTGCCGTTGCTGCCCTCGTGCGGACGGTTGACGGTCGTGTCGTGGCGTTCGACACCGACGCGCAACTCGGTGGGCTCGGCGTTCGTTGCGGGTCCTCGGAGAATTTCGCGGAAGCACCGCTCGGATTCGGCGAGCTGGTTGACTCGGCGCCGGATTACTTCACCACACTCGCCCAAAGTTTCTGCCCCGACGCGGTGATCCTCGTGGTTCCGCGAGGCGTGCGAATCGAACGGCCAATCGTCATCGTTCACGAACTCCGAACACAGGACGAGCGCGCCGCGGTCTTCCCGAGGCTGTTCGTCGACCTCGGAGAGGGCTCAGAGGCGAGCGTGATCGAGCAATTTCGCTCGGCCGGAGGGGCGCCACTTGTGTGCCCTATTACGGAGCTCCGGGTAGGCGTCAACGCCCATCTCGTTTACGAAGCCGTTCAAGAACTCGATCGATCGGCGTGGCAGATCGGCTACCTGTTCAGCGCGGTCGAGCGCGATGCCACGCTGCGGTCGTTCACGGCGTCGCTCGGAGGCGATTACGCGCGGCTTTGCACCAGATCGGCTCTCGTCGGAGAGCACTCGGAAAGCGAGATGCTCGCGGCGTACTTCGCGGACGGTGAGCAGGTCACCGACATGCGGACCTTCCAAGACCACGCCGCACCTCGCACGCGTTCCAACCTGATCTTCAAGGGCGCAGTCGATGACGCCGCTCAATCGGTTTACAGCGGTTTGATCCACATTTACAAAGGCGCCCGCAAGTCTGACGCGGCGCAGACAAACCGCAACCTCGTGCTGTCCGAAAGAGCCCACGCGGATTCGGTGCCGAATCTCGACATCGAAGAAAACGACGTGCGTTGTAGCCACGCTTCTGCCGTCGGCCCGATTGATCGCGAACAACTCTTCTACGTCGAGTCGCGAGGTGTGCGTCCTGACGTCGCCGAGCGGCTGATTCTCCTCGGGTTCTTCGAAGATCTCTTCGCGCAGACGCCCGATGCCAGCCTTGCGAAATATCTACGTGCAACGGTCGCATCGCGTCTCGATCTGAAAAGTGCAAGTGAGCATCAAGAGATTTCGTCGTGACTCCGGATCCGACATTGAAACGAGTGCGGGTGTGTTCGGTCGAAGAGGTTGAGCCGGGCCACACCTTGAGGTTCGAAACCAACGGTGCGTCGATCTGCATCGTCCATTGCGACGACGGATTTCACGCCGTGGCCGACCAATGCAGCCACGAGGACTACTCCCTCTCCGAGGGAGAGGTGGACCCAGCGCAATGCGAGATCGAATGCTGGAAACACGGGAGTCTGTTCTCTCTTGTCACCGGCGAAGCGCTGACGCTGCCAGCGACGATGCCAGTCGACGTCTACCCGGTCGAAGTCGACGGAAACGACGTCTTCGTGGTGCTCCCGTGAATCCGATTCGCGGCGAAAAGAGTGTGCTGCGCGAGAATGACGACCCTCCAGGTGCACGACCTGCGAGTTGCCGTCGACGGCATCGAGATCCTGCACGGGATCAGTCTCAACGTCTCCTCTGGACAGGTGCACGCGGTGATGGGACCGAACGGTGCCGGCAAGAGCACTCTGGGCTTCGCGCTGATGGGTCACCCTGACTTTGAGGTGACCGACGGCTCGATCGAGCTCGACCGTTCCGAACTCGTTGGTCTGCCGCCGTGGCAACGCGCGGAGCTCGGTCTGTTTCTCGCGATGCAACACCCGATCGACCTTCCTGGAGTTCACCTCGACGCGCTCATCGCGGCAGGGTTCGAGGCATACGAACGGGCAGGAGCGAGTGCCCGATTCCTTTCGCCGTGCGATCGAAGATGAAGTAGCCGCGATCGGATTGAGTCCGGACGTCGTCGAACGGGCGGTGAACGTTGGTGCTTCGGGAGGAGAACGCAAGCGCCTCGAGACGCTGCAGCTCGCAATGATGCAGCCGAAGATCGCTCTCCTCGACGAGCTTGATTCAGGGCTGGACATCGACGCGATGCGCGACGTCGCGAGGCGAGTGCTCCGGATGGTCCGCTCCCCGAACGAAGGAGAGGACGCGCTCGGGGTTCTCGCGATCACGCACTACAACCGTCTGCTGACGGAGTTGCGACCACACTTCGTCCACGTGCTCGTCCGAGGACGGATCGTCGAGTCCGGAGGTCCCGAACTCGCGGAGGAACTAGAGCGATCGGGATATGAGGGCTACGTCGGAGCCGAAGAGTCTTCTGAAGTCACTCCGGCTCCTTCGCCGACCAGCAGTTGAGATTCTCGGCTTCTGCGAGCCGCAACTGGATCGATTGACGGCCCGTTGCTCGAGACGAAAGAGACTCCTCGCGTGGAACGTCCCATCCGGTCCGAGCGACAATGTCTGGGACGAGTCAAAGGCGGAGATGCCGGACTCCTTTGAGCCCGCCGGCGAAGGCAACTTTGCTGTATCTCGGAACGGAGTAGACAGAGATCGTCATGGCCCTTGCTGAGGCGGATACCCACTATCCAGTCCCCGTGCGCAGCCGCAAGGATGAGGTCGTCCGCCGCCTGCTCGCGATCCCCGAAGGCGCGCCGGTTCTCTCCGCGACACAAGCCCAGCGCAGTTTCAGCGTCGCGATGGTGCTGTCGGGCCTGCGCTGCCTGTTCAGCTACGTCATCGTCCCTATCGTGCTGCCTCTCCTCGGGCTCGCCGTCGGGGCCGCCCCGTACATCGGGGTTCCCGTGGCCCTCCTCGCACTCGTCTTCGATGTCCGTGGCATCCGGAGGTATTGGCTCGCTAACAGCAGCCACCGATGGGCGATGACGTGGATCTATCTCGCTGTCATCGTCCTCGTCTTGTTCCTGCTCGTCCACGATCTCCTCGCCATCTGACGAGCAAAGGCCGACGAAACAGGGTCTCCCGCAACCAACTCGGCCGAACCCAATTCGCGCACTCCATCGACTCGTAGCATCGAAACCGGCGACGTAGCCGGGGGACGGTGATGGCTGAAAACCGACGGATCGCACGCGTGACGAGGATGGTCCACGCGTCGGTCCACGGGCTGCTCGACCAATCTCAGCCCTTCGGCCGGCTCGCGCTCGTCCACACGTTGCAGGCGGCGGGAACCGCCTGCGTGACGGTTTCACTTGGCGGGATCGCTCTTCTTTTCGATCTCGCTCCACGAGGCGAAGGGGAAGGTCCTCCTCTACCTCGTTTTGACGATCGCTCCCTTCGCGCTCGTCGGCCCGGCGCTCAGTCCTCTTCTCGACCGAGGTCGCGACGCGCGTCGAACGAGTGTTGCGATTTCGAATCTCGGATCCGCCGCTCTCTGCCTCCTGATGGCGAGAGACCTCCACGGTCTGTTGTTGTTCCCGGACGCCTTCGGGGTGCTAGTCCTCTCGAAGCTGTATCTCGTCGGACGCGCGGCGCTCGTTCCGGAGATGGCCCCGCAAGGCGACGACCTCGCGAGCGCAAACGCGAAACTCGCCGTCCTCGCGTCCTTAGGCGGATTTGCGGCGTCGCCGCTCGCGGTCGGCTTCCTGCAAATCGGTGCTGGGTGGACGCTCGCGCTGGGCGCTGTGATCTTCGCCGCCGGGGCGGTGGCGTCGACGCGCTTGCCGAAGCCGGCACGGGTGACACTTGGGCCGCCGATCGAGTCAGACCGTGAGGTCCAAGTCCGAGCCCTGCCGGTCGGCCAAGCCGCGTACAAGGAAATTCGCGATCAGCGCCGGCTTTTGGGCCTCTCGCTCTATCCCGGAGCGGTCCTTTCAGCGATCGCGGCGGTGTCGATCGCCAGGGCAACGGTCGGCTTCACGGAGTTCTTCTTGGCGTTCGCGTTGCGCCGGGAGCACGCGGCGACGTGGTGGTACGGAGTCCTCATTGTCGCGAGCGCCGCCGGCTCGTTGATCGGCTCGTTGATCGTTCCTCGGCTCCGCCGTTACGTCACGGCGCGACAGATCATCATCGGCGCGCTCGTTGCGATCGTCATCGGTGCGGTGGCAACGGCAATCATCGGCGGCCTGTGGGCACAGATCGTGTTGACCTTCGTCGTCGGGATCGGGCCGATGAGCGCGAAGCCAGCACTCGACTCCATCGTGCAAAAGAACGTGCCCGCCGCGCTGTTGGGTCGCGCCTTTGGTCGCCTCGAAACCCGCCTCCAGCTCTTCTGGGTGGTCGCGTCGATCCTCGGAGTGTTGATTCCGTTCCCGCTCAAGCTCGGCGATGTGGTGATCGCGGCGGCGTGCGCGTTCGCGTGCATCTCATACGGCACTTACGGCGGAGCCGCACGTCGGCGCGCGTCGCTCGCTCTCGCTTCCCACGAAGCGCGTCGGTGAATGGAAGAACCTTGACCGGCCGCGAGCTCGACGCCGTCGAGTTGTTGCGCACAATCATTGGTGAACCGCCCGCGGACGAGGTCTGGGTCGGCGACGACGCGGCAGTCGTCGTTGCTGACGGTACGAAGTTGTTATTCGCCTCCGACGTGAACGTCGAAGGCGTGCACTTCGACCGTCGCTTCGTGCCGCTTGCGGACGTTGGTTGGCGAGCGCTCGTCCAGAATCTGAGCGATATCGCCGCGATGGGAGGAACCCCGACCGCGGCCGTCGTTTCGGTCGCCGGGGCGAGAGAAGACGAGCTGCCGGCGATCTACAGCGGCCTTTTGGACGCCGGTCGCACCTACGGCTGCCGCATCGTCGGAGGTGACCTTTCCGACGGACCCGCACTTGTCATTGCGATTGCCATCCTTGGCACCGTTGCGCCGACGGGACCCGTTCGTCGCTCCGGGGCGCATGCCGGGGATTCGGTCTTTGTGACCGGTGAACTCGGTGCGGCGGCCGCTGGGCTCGCCCTCCTTCGTCGCGATCCTGAGTCACGCGGCGATGCCGTCGAGGCGTTCTTGCACCCGAAGGCGCGCATCTACGAGGGAGCAGTGGCGGCGCGAGCCGGAGCGAACGCGATGATCGACGTTTCGGACGGACTCGGAATCGACCTCCACCGTCTCGCGGACGCATCAGAAGTGGGAATGATGCTCGACGACGTGCCGGTCGCGACGGGCGCGTCACTCGAAGACGCCCTCGGCGGCGGAGAGGACTACGAGCTCGCGTTCACCGCGTCCGATGTCGCGAGGGTGGAATCGGAGTTCGCGAAGTCAGCACTTCGGGCACCGCTTCGCATCGGTTCGATCGTCGAGGAGCGCAGGACACGACTGCTGCGCGGCAAGCCGTTCGAGCCGCTCGGCTTCGAGCACCAGCTCTGAACGGCCCGGAAGGGCCGCGACCCTATGAGGCCTCGGTGGTGGCTTCGGGGATGCGGCGGGCGGGCTTTGTGACCTTGCCGGCCCGAATGCACGACGTGCAGACCGAGATCCGCTTCGGCGTGCCGTTCACGAGCGCGCGAACCCGCTGGATGTTCGGGTTCCAACGCCGCTTCGTTCGGCGGTGCGAGTGGGACACCCGCATGCCGAATCCCGGCGACTTACCACAGACCTCGCAAACCGCTGCCACGACGTTCACTCCGTGTTTTCGCGACAAACCCGCGATGCTCCCGAGGAAGCGGGACGACCGCAGGGTGAGCCCTTGACAATACCATCGTCGTCACGCTGGGCTGATCGGAAAACCGCAGCTTGAGAGCTGAGTTCGACCGACCGCCTATCGTTTCGCACCCGAATATGAACGCTTTCCGTGCTGAGCACGTACTGGCCGCGATGCGCGCGTACAAAGAGGCGCTCTTTGCCCACCAGGCGACGATCAACCGCCTGAACGTGTTCCCCGTCCCCGACGGTGACACCGGGACGAACATGTCGCTCACCGTCGACGCCGTCGTCACCGAGATCGACTCGCATCTCGATGGCCGAGGACCGGACGAAGCGGTAACGATGGCGCAGGTGTGCAAGGCGATCGCCCACGGTTCGCTGATGGGAGCACGGGGCAATTCCGGTGTGATCTTGTGTCAAGTCCTGCGCGGGCTCGCGACGACGTTCACCCCGCTCGAAGAGGCGAGATCGTCCGATCTCGCGACGGCGCTCGAGACCGGAAGCGCGGGGGCGAGGGAGGCCGTGCTGAAACCTGCGGAGGGCACCATCCTGACCGTGGCCGCACGAGCCGCAGAGGAGGCGCGCGCGGCGGTCGAGTCGGGTCGGGATCTCGTCGAGGTGCTCGAGGCGACCCGAGAAGCGGCGGTCGACGCGCTCTGGAAGACCCCGACCCAGCTCGAGGTCCTCGCCGAATCCGGCGTCGTCGACGCGGGGGAGCTGGCCTCGTTTTGCTGTACGACGCGATGCTGCACGCCGCCGACGGACGGGCGATGCCTGATGCCCTAGAACTCCCCGAGTCGGTCGCGCAGCTGATCGCCGGTGGATCGCCGATCTCCGTGACCCCCGCTCCGGGCGACGCCGCCGCCACGGGGCTCGAGACTCCGCTCTCACCGCGCTACGAGGTGATGTATTTCCTCGCCGCGAAGGACGATCTCATCCCGGCGTTCAAGGACGTCTGGGCGGGGATCGGCGATTCGATCGTCGTCGTCGGCGGCGACGGCCTTTGGAACTGCCACATCCACACCGACGACGTCGGCGCGGCGATCGAAGCCGGCATCGACGCGGGGCGCCCCCGAGATGTCCGGGTCACCGACCTCGCGGGAGAGGTCGAAGAGGAGCGGTGGGTAAGAGAGGCACCCGCCGCGGCGACCGAGGTGCCGCCGAAGAGCGAGGCCGGCGCGAAGACCTCGGTTGTCGTCGTCGCGAACGGTGAGGGGATCGAGCGGATCTTCCACTCGCTCGGCGTGCAGCACATCGTCGAGGGCGGGCAGTCGATGAACCCCTCGACGAAAGAGATCCTCGACGCCGTCGACTCCGTGCCCGCCGATGAGGTGGTCGTGCTGCCGAACAACGCGAACATCATCCCCGTCGCCCGTCAGGCCGCGGAACTCTCGGAAAAAAAGATCCACGTCGTTCCGACCGAGGGGATCCAGGAGGGCTTTGCGGCACTGCTCGAATACGACCCCGGCGCGCCGGGGGCCGAGAACGCCGAGGCGATGGCCCGCGCCGCCGGTCGCATCGTTGCCGGCGAGGTGACCCGGGCAGTGCGTGCGACGACATCTGCAGCTGGGGAAGTGCAGGTCGGGGACTACATCGGGCTTTCCCGGGGCGGGATCGAGTCGGTTGGTAAGTCGCTCGGCGAGGCGACGATCGGCCTGCTTCGGGCTTTGCTCCGTACGGACCACGAGATTGTGACCCTCCTCCAAGGAGATGGCGCGACCGAGGCCGATACTCGGCGCGTGACCGAATGGCTCTCCGAAGATCATCCGCAGGTCGCGGTGGAGCTCCACCACGGCGGACAGCCGCTCTATCCCTATTTGGTCTCGATCGAGTGACGGAGCAGCCGACCGGCCGCAAGCTCGGACAGCTCGAGCGGATCGACGTCGGCGCGCTGAAGGGCGTCGGGGCGAGGAAGCGGTCGGCGCTCAAGATGATGGGGATCGAGACGGTCCTCGATCTGCTCACCCTCTACCCGCGTCGCTACGCGGATCGGACGCGCGCGGTGGCGATCAGCGAGCTCGTCGCCGGCGACGAGGGGGTGGTTTCGGCGATCGTGAAGCGAACCTCGCTGAAGCGGCTGAGGAACAAGCGCTCGATCGTGGAAGTGGTCGTCGACGACGGCTCGGGGGTGCTCGACGTCTCGTTCTTCAATCAGCCGTGGCGCGTGAATCAGCTCGTCGAGGGCCGTGAGGTCGCGCTCTTCGGCCGCGTCGGTGTCTATCGCAACACGTTGCAGATGGCGAACCCCGTCGTCGAGGTCATCGGGACGCGTGGCGCGCGCCAGACCGGCCGCCTCGTCCCGATCTACCCGCAATCGGAGCGCGCGGGCATCTCCTCTATCGAGCTCGCCGCGTTCGTCGAAGAGGCGCTCGAACGCGCGGGGGAGTTCGCCGATCCCCTCGGCGACGACGATCGCCGAGCGCTCGGTCTCATGACTCGGACCGAGGCGTTCCACAAGGTGCATCAACCGGGTTCGGAGGAGGAATGGCGCTCCGCGCGGCACCGGCTCGCGTTCGACGAGTTGTTCCGGATCCAGCTCGCTCTCCTGATGCGCCGCCGCGCCGCGGCGTCGGATGCTCGGGGAATTGCGCACGACGTCGATAGCGAGACTGTCCTCGTCGAACGCTTTGTCGGCGGCTTGCCGTTCGCGCTCACGTCGGCGCAAAAACGTGTGATCGAAGAGATCCGCTCCGACCTCGCGTGCCCTGATCCGATGCATCGGCTGCTCCAGGGCGACGTCGGGTCGGGGAAAACCGTCGTCGCCCTGGCCGCTTTGTTGTTCGGCGTGCAAGGCGGCTTCCAAGGCGCGCTGATGGTGCCGACCGAAGTTCTCGCCGAGCAGCACTTCTTCGCGGCGCGCGGACTGCTCGGCGACCTCAAAGTCAGCGATCCGAAGGCTGTCGGCGGCGAGCGCCCGGTGACGATCTCGTTCCTCACTTCGAAGACGCCTACTCGGGCGCGACGAGAGATCGTTCGTGATCTTGCGGCAGGTCTCATCGACGTATTGGTCGGCACGCACGCTCTTATTACCGAGGACGTCCGCTTCTCCTCACTCGGGGTCGTCGTCATTGACGAGCAGCACCGCTTCGGCGTCGATCAGCGATCCAGCGCTGCGCGAAAAGGGCTCGGCGAATCCCACAACCGCGAGCGATCCCGATCTGCTCGTCATGACGGCGACTCCGATTCCGCGGACAGCGGCGATGACGGTCTACGGGGACCTCGATGAGAGTGTCCTCGACGAGATGCCACCCGGACGATCGCCGACCGTCACGCGTTGGATCGACGAGTCCGAAGAGCACCTCGCCTGGGAAAAGATCCGCGTCGAGGTCGCGGCCGGACGACAGGCGTACGTCGTCTGCCCGCTCGTCTCGCCAGGGACCGACGAATTCGAAGACGACGGCTGGTGGGAGATGACCGACGAAGAGATCGAAGAGGCGGCCGGAGAGGGTCGTTTGTTCTTCGAGCGGGACTCGGCTTCGGCTCCACGACGCCCGCCGAGGTCGGCGACGGGCGAGGGGGAGCGCCTTTTGGCCGGCGAACTTCGTGGTGTGCGTCTCGGTGTGCTCCACGGTCAGCTCCCCACGACGCGCAAACAGGAGGTGATGTCGGCGTTCCGTGGTCATGCGATCGACGTCCTCGTCGCGACGACGGTCATCGAGGTCGGCGTCGACGTGCCCGACGCGACCGTGATGGTGATCGAAGACGCGGATCGCTTCGGTATCGCGCAGCTGCACCAGCTTCGCGGGCGGGTCGGACGCGGAACGGAGCCCGCGATCTGCTTCCTTCTCACCGGCGGTGTCGGCGAGGATGCCACGAAGCGTCTTCAAGCCCTCGTCGAATCGAACGACGGATTCGAGCTCGCCGAAGTCGACTTGGAGCTGCGGGGCGAAGGAACCTTGCTCGGCGCTCGGCAAAAGGGCAGCAGCGACCTCCGGCTGGCGTCGCTTCGCGCCCACCGTGACCTCGTCATCCCAGCTCGGAAGGTCGCGAGCCGACTGATCGAGAAAGACCCCTCGCTCGCCAACGAGCCGTTGTTGGCCGACGAACTGCGCATTTTCGTCGGTGAGGAGGAACAGGAGTACCTGCTGCGGTCCTGAGCCGATAGGGGAGTCCTGGCGTGCCCGTATTAACGTGCGGCGATGCGCGTCCTCGTCGTGCTGCCGACTTACAACGAGCGCGAGAACATCGAAAAGGTCCTACGCGCCGTTCGTCGCGCCGAGCCGGATGTCGCGATCTTGGTCGTCGACGACTCGAGCCCCGATGGGACAGCCGAGATCGCGAAGGAAAACGCCGCCGATCTCGGCGGCGTCGAGGTCCTCGTGCGCCCCGGGAAAAGTGGCCTCGGCAGCGCGTATCGAGAGGGTTTCCGCTGGGGGATTGCTCAGGGATACGAGGTCTGCGTCGAGATGGACGCGGATCTCTCCCACGATCCCGCGGCGCTCGGAGATCTGCTTGCGCCGATCTCGAGCGGCGACGCGGACGTCGTCATCGGCTCGCGCTACGTGCCGGGGGGATCAATCCCGCAATGGAGCTTCTCGCGGCGGCTTTTGTCGCGACTTGGGAACATCTATTCAAAGGTGATGCTCGGGCTCTCCGTCGAGGATTCGACGGCGGGGTATCGCGCCTACGCCGCATCGGTGATCGAGGGGATCAATCTCGATCTCGTGCGCGCCGACAGCTACGGATTTCAGATCGAGATGACGTACCGAGCCCAAAGATCGGGAGCCCGCATCGTCGAGGTGCCGATCCACTTCACCGACCGCGTCGAAGGTTCCTCGAAGATGTCGACGTTCACCGTCGTCGAGGCTCTCATCCTTGTCACGTGGTGGGGACTGCGGCGGATGCTGCGTCTCGCGTCGTCTCGCCTCGGGGCGCACCGATAGCGATCGGACCGCCGTCCGTCTCTCATCTCTGCTCTTCTTTGCCGTAGAACTCTCTGATGCGGGTGATCGCGGGAGAGGCGAAGGGGCGCAAGCTCGTCTCTCCGAGATCGCCATCGATCCGTCCGACGTCTGACCGCGTGCGCGAGGCGATCTTCGACGTCCTCACCCACCTCGACGTCATCGAAGACGCCGTCGTCGTTGACCTGTTCGCCGGAACCGGAGCGCTCGGCATCGAGGCTCTGAGCAGAGGGGCGCGCTTCGCGACTTTCGTCGACGACGACCGGGAGGCGATCGCTGTGATCGAACAGAACCTCGAACGCACCGGTCTCTCCTCGAACGCCGACGTGGTGCGCGCCGACGCGATCGCCTGGTGCCGGCGCGGCCGCCGCGTCGACGTCGCGTTCTGCGACCCTCCATACGACTTCGCGGATTGGAGTGGTCTTCTCCGGGTCCTCCCGTCAGATCTCGCGGTGTTGGAGTCGCGGACCGAGGTCGAAGTGACTTCTCCCTGGTCAGTCCACCGTCGCTACCGTCACGGCGGTACGCTCGTCACCGTGGCCGTGAAGTCTCCTCTCGTGCCGCTGGCGGAAAAAGAGGAGGATCGGTGACGACGGCGCTGTTCCCCGGATCCTTCGATCCGTTCCACAACGGGCACTTGGAGGTCGTCGAACGCGCGCACCGCCTGTTCGACGGGGTCGTCGTCGCCGTTTTGCGGAACTCGGGCAAACCCGAGCCGCTGTTGTCGGTCGAGGCGCGGGTGGAAAGCGTCTCGGAGTGCGTGGAGGGCTTCGGGAACGTCAAGGTGGTGACGATGCAGACCCTCGCCGTCGAAGTCGCCCGGCAGTTCGGCGCGACGGTGATCGTGAAGGGGCTGCGAGCGGTTTCGGACTTCGAGAACGAATTGCAAATGGCGCAGATGAATCAACAGATCTCGGGCATCGAAACGGTGATGCTGCCGACAGGCTCGACGTACTCGTTCATCTCGTCGCGCCTTGTCCGCGAGATCGCCCGTTTCGGCGGCGACGTCTCGGCTTTCGTCCCGGACCCCGTGCTGAGGCGGATGAAAGAGGCCCTCAGTGACTGAGTTCGACCTCGACGAGGCGTTGGAAGAAGAGCCTGTTACCGAGCAATCTGCGAGCACGGCCGACCTCTTGGACGAGCTCGCCGCGGAGATCGAAGGGGCGAAATCGATGCCGCTCTCGTCCTCGGCGATCGTCAGTCGCGAGGAGCTTTTGGAGCTGATCAACGAAGCGCGCGCGATCCTCCCGGCCGAGGTTTCGCGGGCGAGGCGGGTGCTCATTGACCACGAGGAGCTGCTTGCGAGGGCAGAGCGCGAGGCAGACGAGATCCTCGACGACGCGCGCTCCCAGGCCGCCCACATCGTGCAGCGGACCGAGATCGTCCGCCAGGCGCGCAAGCAGGCCGAACGGGTGATCGCCGACGCGGAGTCAGAGGCGCGAAGGATCCAACACGAAGCCGACGACTACGTCGACCGCAAGCTCGCGGCCTTCGAGATCGTGCTCGACCGTACGATCCGCACTGTGCGCGCCGGAAGGGACCGCCTCACGGTGGTCGAAGAAGACGAGGAGCCAGTAGAGGAGGAGCTCCAAGAAGGGGACGGCTTTTTCGACCAGGACCATCGATGAGAAGGCCGCGCCGATGAGCCCGGCGCGCCTATCCCGAGGTCTCGTCGCCCCGGTCGCCGCGCTGCGGAAGGTGCCTGGTTCGCGCCTCCCCGTCGAGGCGACGCTTCCCGCTGACGGCTACTTCGTGAGCGGCTCGCGCGTCGAAGACCGAACGCCCGTGAAGGTCGATCTGGCGCTCGACTCCGCGCACGAGGGGATCGTCGTCTCTGGGACGGTTCGGGCCCAATGGGTCGGGGAATGCCGGCGCTGTCTCGAAGAAGCCCGCGGCGACCTTGTCGTCGAGGTGCGCGAGCTATGCGTCGAAGGCGCGGTCGACGACACGACGTATCCGATCCGCAACGACGAGATCGACCTCGGGGAGATCGTCCACGACGCGTGTATCCTCGATTTGCCACTCGCGCCCCTGTGCCGGGAAGACTGCCGGGGGCTCTGCCCCGAGTGCGGCGCCAACTGGAACCTGGAGACGTGCCCGCACGCCGATGGTGTCGCTCGCTTCGGGGTCATCGAGGGCGGCGCGTAGCAGCCGGTTGGCGGATCGAAGGTAGGAGCAAATGCCTGTCCCGAAGAAAAAGACCTCGAAGTCGAAAAGCCGCAGCCGTCGTGCCGCGGCCTGGCGGCTCGACGCCCCCGCCCAGAGCCGCTGCCCGAACTGCCACCAGGCGAAGGTTCCCCACGTCGTCTGCCCGAACTGCGGGTGGTACAAGGGTCGCCAAGCGATCGAGGTGGACTGATCCTCCCGGTCGCGCTCGACGCGCTCGGCGGGGACAAGGCCCCGGGCGAGATCGTCGAAGGGGCCAAGCGCGCCCACGACGAACTCGGGACCCCGGTCCTTCTCGTCGGACCTGACGACGGGAGCCTCGGCGACATCGGCGATTTGGATCTCCTCCCCGCGTACGAGACCGTCGGCATGGAGGAGGACCCGGCACGGGCGGTGCGGTCAAAGCGCGACTCGACGATCGTGCGCTGCGCGGAGGCCGTCGCCGACGGCAAGGCCTCGGCGATGGTGAGCGCCGGGAACACCGGGGCGGCGATGGCGAGCGCGCTGTTGCGGATGGGACGGCTGAAGGGTGTCGCGCGCCCGGCGATCGCGACACCGCTTCCGATCGCGTCGGGCGGCAACCCGACCGTGCTCATCGACGCCGGCGCGAACCCGGAATGCCGGCCGGAGTGGCTCGTGCAGTTCGCGCAGATGGGGGTGGCGTACTCGGAGAGTCGGTACGGGACCGACAAACCGTCGGTCGCGCTGTTGTCGAACGGCGAGGAAGCGTCGAAAGGCAGCGAGCTCGTGAAACAGACCCGTCCGCTGCTCGCGGCAGCTGAGGGGCTCCGCTTTGTCGGCAACGTCGAAGGACGAAATCTCCTCCAAGGCGGTGTCGACGTCGTCGTCACCGACGGCTTCACGGGAAACGTTGCGCTGAAGGCGTTGGAAGGCGCCCTCACCGCCTTTGTCGGGATCCTGGGCCAGGTGTTCTCGGAGTCTCCGGAGAACAAGGCGGCGAGCGATGTGTTGTTGCCGTCGCTATTGAAGTACGCGCACTACATCGATCCCGAAGAGACGGGCGGCGCGCTGTTGCTGGGCGTCAAAGGCGTCTGTGTGATCAGCCACGGGAGCTCGTCGGCGCGGGCGATCTACAACGCGATCAAAGTCGCCGCGGATCTCGTCGAAGCGGATCTCGTCGGAAAGGTCGGCGCGGCAGTCGCCCGATAAGGTCCCAGGCTCGTTTCATCGGGGGTTCTCAGCGCGACGACGTGTGGTAACGGCGCCGATACACCCCTTCGCTACCTTGCCGCCATGTCCCGCGAGGGGTGCCGAACCTTTTCCTTCCGGCTCTATCCGACCGTCCGTCAACAGGTCGCTCTCACGCACCTGTTTGATCTGCAGCGCGAGCTCTACAACGCGGCATTGGAAGCGCGCCGCGGCGCGTGGGCGTGGGAGAAGCGCTCGACTTCGTTTTTCGACGATTGCAAGGTGCTCACCGAGCTTCGTGACGCGCGGCCAGACGTGCTCTTCTTCGGGGTCACAGTCTGTCGCGGCACGCTTAAGCGCCTCGATCGTGCATATTCCGCCTTTTATCGCCGGTGTGCCAAAGGTGAAAAACCCGGCTACCCACGCTTCCGCTCGCGTAGCCGCTTCGACTCGGTGCAGTACGAGGACCGTTCCAGTTGGCGACTCGACGAGGAGGCGTCCCGCTTGCGCCTGCAAGGGATCGGGGCGGTGAAGGTGAAGCTGCATCGGCCAGTGCGCGGGATCCCGAAGGTGATCACCGTGAAGCGCGAGGGGCGGCACTGGATCGTCGCGATCCGCTGTGTCGAGGTGCCGAAGAACCCGCTTCCGATCACTTTGAAGGAAGTCGGCATCGACCTCGGCGTCGGAATCCTCGTCGCGACGTCCGACGGGAAGCTCGTCAAGTCCGGGAGGTTCCTCATAAACGAAGAAGCGCGCCTAAAGAAGGCCCAGCAAGTCGTCTCGCGGCGACACTGTGGATCGAAAAGGAAGCGTCGGGCCGTGCAACGCGTCGGTGCGATCCATCGGGGGATCGCGAAGAAGAGGAACGACCTCCTCCACAAGACCTCTCGGGCTTTGGTCGACGACTACGACCTGATCTGTCACGAGGAATTGAAGACCTCGAAGATGACGAGGCGGCCAAAGCCGCGACGAGACGCGAAAGGGGGTTACGAGAAAAACGGCGCCCGGGCAAAGTCCGGGCTTAACAAATCGATCAACGACTCAGGATGGTCAACGTTGTTAGCGATGATCGCCTACAAAGCGGAAGATGCTGGTAGGCAAGTGATCGCGGTCGACCCACGCAACACTTCGAGAAGGTGCGCGAAGTGCGGATACGTCGACAAGCACAACCGCCGCGGCGTGCGGTTTTGCTGTCTTTCTTGTGGACACGAAGCCCACGCCGATCTGAACGCCGCGGTGAACATCCTTCGGGCCGGTAGGGCCCGGCAGCTTCGCGCTGCGTAGGGCGACTAGCTCACTGCCCTAACATCGCCGAACCGACGGATCGAACGGAGGGATCGGTGGCCGTAGAGGGTCAGACACCGAAAATGAACAGAGCAGAGGTGCTGGAGCTCGTCCGTACGCAGCTCGCAGACATCTTGGAGATCTCGCCCGACAAGATCAACGAGTCGTCGTCGTTCACCGAGGACTTGGACGCGGATTCGCTCGCGTTGATCGAACTCGTCGAATCGTTGGAAGAAGAGCTCCGCCGCCAAGTCGCCGGATTTCGCATCGACGACGAGGACCTCGAAGATCTGCGCACCGTGCGCGACGCCGTCGATTACGTGACGGCGAAGCTCGAGCAGAGCTGATTCGCCACAGGTGTCGGAACAGAGCGCCCACGACCAGGAACGCAAGGGCCTCGCGGACCGCATCGGCCGGTCGCTCGTCACGACCGGATTGCTCAGGGCGGCGCTCGTCCACCGATCATTCTGCGCCGAGCATTCCGGTGAGATTTCGAACGAGCGCCTGGAGTTCTTGGGTGACGCGGTGCTCGGCCTCATCGTCACGGACCACCTGGTGCGGATGTACCCCCAACTCCCAGAAGGCGACCTGACGCGCATTCGCGCCGAGGTCGTGAGCACCGCCGCGCTCGCGCCGGTGGCCGCCGATATCGGCATCGGCGAAGCGCTGCTGCTCGGGCGGGGCGAAGAGCTCTCGGGAGGGCGACAAAAGGCCTCGATCCTCTCCGACGCCTTCGAAGCGCTGATCGCGGCGGCGTTCTTGTCGAGCGGGCTCGAATCGACCGCGAACTTCGTTCTGTCGCTGCTCGAGGACTCGATCCGAGAGATCGCGGAGCGCGGCGAACTCGGCGATTCGAAGAACCGGCTCCAGGAGCTGGCGAGCCGGCTTGGCCTATCGGGACCGAGCTACGAGGTGCGCGAAGAAGGTCCCGATCACGCGCGCCGCTTCTTCGCCGTCGTTCGCGTCGGCGACCACATCGCCTCTGGGGGAGGAGACTCGAAACGCCGCGCCGAACAGGCGGCGGCCACGGCCGCGCTGGCGGCGATCGGCAAGAGCGGTCGCTGAGTTGCCCGAGCTTCCCGAGGTCGAGACGGTCCGCAGGGGCATCGAAAAGGCCATCGTCGGCGCAACGATCGTCGACGCCAAGGTAAGCGGGAAACGGACCGTCCGACGTCAGCCGGTCCGCCAGTTCGAGGCGCTCTTGTCCGGGCGGCGCGTGCTCGGATGCGACCGTCGCGGCAAGTACCTGCTCGTCGGGCTCGACCGCGGCACCTTGGTTGTCCACCTGCGGATGAGCGGCCAGCTCTCGCTGCACGACGACGCGAACGACGAGGTCGTCCCGCACACCCACGCCCGCTTCTCCCTGGACGACGGTCGAGAGCTGCGCTTCGTCGATCCGCGGACCTTCGGGGAGCTTTTCGTCACCTCGAAGGAAGGGATCGCGCTCGAGACGGTGCTCTCCTCTTTGGGGCGTGACCCGCTCGTCGAAGGGGTGGATGCGGCGTATCTCGGCGCTCAGTTCTCCGGACGGCGGACCACGCTGAAGGCGGTTTTGTTGGACCAGCAGCGGATCTGCGGTATCGGGAACATCTACGGCGACGAGATCTGCTTCGAGTCCAAGATCCGACCGGACCGCAAGGTGGGATCACTCGGGATGGCCGAGATCGAGCGCATCGTGGTCGCGATCGACGACGTCCTCGAACGTGCCATCGAAGACGGCGGGTCGTCGCTGAAGGACGAGCGCTACCGCGACCTGCTCGGAGAGCTCGGCCGATTCCAGCAACGCCTCTCCGTCTATGGCCGCGCGGGGATGGAATGCCCGCGCTGTGGCTCGACGATCGAGCGTCTCGTCGTCGCCGGGCGCTCGGCTCATTTCTGCGCCAACTGCCAGCACTGAGGGTCGGAAGGGTCGATCTTCCCGGCTCGTGAGTGCCCCAGGATTCGCGCGTCACTTCGGTAACGTGAATCCAACGTGTTCTTGAAGTCGCTCTCCCTCAAAGGTTTCAAGTCGTTCGCCGATCCGACGACGCTCGATTTCGAGCCCGGGGTCACCGTCGTCGTCGGCCCGAACGGCTCGGGCAAGTCGAACATCGTCGACGCGATCGCCTGGGTGCTCGGAGCCCAGGGACCGAGCACGGTGCGGTCCTCGAAGATGGACGACGTCATCTTCGTCGGCACCGACAAGCGTGCCGCGCTCGGCCGGGCGGAGATCACCCTCACGATCGACAACACCGCCCGACGCCTCCCCGTCGACTTGAACGAGGTGGCCATCACACGGACGCTGTTTCGCACCGGGGAGAGCGAATACGCGATCAACGGGTCCGAGTGTCGGCTGCTCGACATCCAAGAGTTGCTCTCGGACTCCGGCGTCGGCCGCCAACAGCACGTGGTCGTGGGCCAGGGACAGCTCGACTCGGTGCTGCAATCCCGGCCCGAGGACCGACGCGCGGTGATCGAGGAGGCCGCCGGGATCTTGAAGTACCGCCGCCGGCGCGAGCGCGCCGAGCGCAGGCTCGAGGCGAGCGAGGCCGGGCTCTCCAGGGTGCAGGACCTGCTGCGCGAGGTGAGCCGGCAGATCCGACCCCTCGAACGCCAAGCACGGGCCGCGGTGCGGCACAACGAGATCCGCGCGGAGCTCGACGCGCTCGGGTTGCACCTGCGCGGAAAGGAGATCGCCGAGCTCGCCGGGCGGCTGAGCGCGCTCGACGCGCAATCGGCGGAGACCGAGTCGCGCATCCAGGACCGCAGCGCCTCGCTCGAAGAGGCGGACCGGGCGCTCTCTGCAATCGAGGACGAACTCGGCGTTGCCCGCGCGGACGAGCTCGCGCCGGTCGTCGCGCGCCTCGAGCAATTGCGAGAGCGGACGCGCGGCTACCTGGCGCTCGTGCGCGAACGGCGTCGGTCCGCCGCGGCGATCGCCGCCGCCCTCGACGGCGCAGAGGGCGCCGACGAGGAGATCGAACGCGTCGACGCCGAACTCGAATCCGTCGCGACCGAGCTGTCCGGACTTCGGGGCGAGCTCGAGCAAGCGGTTTTCGAACAGGAATCCGCGCTGTCTGCGGCACACGATCTCGCGCTACAGCGCGAACTCACCGTGCGCGCGGCAGAGCGCGCCGAGACGCTGCGCAATCGCGGTGAGCAACTCCACTCGCGCCTAGAGGCGCTGCGCATGGCCGCGGCACATCTCGAAGGCGAGATCGCGCACGCTGAAAACGAGAGGGAAAAGCGCGAAGAAGAAGAACGCGAGGCCGAGCATGCGCTCTTAGATTCCGAAGCGCGCCTTCGTGAAGTCGAACAGCGACGCGATCGCGAGCGGGCGCGCGTCGAGGCTCTCGAGCTCGCATTGGACGAGGCTCGGGCGCGTGCTGGCGTCCAGCGACTCGCCGAGGTGCAGGGCGTCGTCGGAACGCTGTTCGATGTCGTCGAGATCGACGAGGATCTCGTCGCGGCGTTCGAGGCTGCGCTGGAACCGGTGCTTGACGCGGTCGTCGTGAGGGATGCCGACATCGCGCGATCGGCGATCACGCGGCTTCGTGAGCAGAAAGTCGGTGGCAAGCTGCTCCCGCTCGATCGCGGCATTGCGATGGAACAACACAACGAGAGCCGTGGTGGTTCATCGTCTCTTCGCGCCGCAGTGCGAACGTCGGACCCCGCGATCTCCGCGCTTCTTGATCGACTGATCGGAGACATCGATGTCGTTCGGGGTTCGATAACAGAAGCGCTCGATCGCGCGCTCGCCGAACCGGATCGCACCTTCGTCACGTTGGAGGGCGATCGGCTCTCCCCGCTCGGCTGGCGAGTGGGGACCGGTCGCGCGGGCACGACGCGTGCCGCGCTCGAGGCGGCGAGACAGACCGCCGAGCGCGCAGAGCACGAGGTCGCGCAAGCGGCTTCGACGGCGACGGACGCGCGCCACACGATCGCGACGGCGCGCGTCGCGGCGAACGCGGCACGACGCACGAGCGACCGGTTGGAAGGAGAGCGCGCAGGCAGCGCCCGGGCGGTCGAAGAAGTCGAGTCCGAGCTTTCCTCGGTCGTCGCGTCGTCGGCGGAGATATCTCCCGCGTCCGACGGATCCGGGTCGAAGACGTCGGAGGACGAACTCGCCAGGCTCGCGAACCGCCGCCGTTCCCTCGAGACACGGGTCGCGGCGTTGACGGAACGGGTCGCGCTGTTGTCCGAGCGGAAGGGGACGCTCGAGGCTCGACTCGACGAGCGTCACGAGCTCGCGAACAACGGGCCCCTCGAACCACAAGACGACGAGGCACTCGAGTTCTTATCCGCGAAGCTCTCCGAGCTCGACAAGAACCTCGATCGCGCGATCGCGCTCGCCGCGAACGAACGTGACCGGCGGGCGGAGGCGAGTCGCGTGCGCCTCGACCGGCTCACCGGTGCGCGCAGAAAGCGCGAGGAGCTCGAGCGCGCCCTCTCCGCGGGCCGCGAGCGCCACCAGCGCGTCGAGATCGAGCGCGCCGAAGCGCGCATCCGCTACGAGTCGGCACTGGACCAGCTGCGCCGCGACTTTGCCGTCACGGTCGACGAGGCGCTCGCGGCGCCGCCGCCGGAGCTGCCCGAGGGAGTGGACGCGCAGACTTACGAGCGCGCACTTTCACAAGAGCTCGAGTCGCTCGGTCCGGTGAACCCGCTCGCCGCTGAGGAGCTCACCGCGCTCGAGGACCGCAAGGTGTTCTTGGACGGTCAACTAGAAGACGTGCGTTCTGCCCGCCGCGAGCTCAATCGGGTGATCTCCGCGATCGACCGTGAGATCGTCTCGGTGTTCACGGACGCGTTCGCGGATGTCGAGCGGAACTTCGCCGATCTCATCGCGACGTTGTTCCCGGGCGGTTCGGGGAGGCTCCAGCTCTCGGAGCCGGAGGACTTGTTGACGACGGGGGTCGAGCTCGAAGCGAGTCCGGCCGGAAGACGGGTGCGTCGTTTGACGCTGCTCTCTGGGGGTGAGCGGTCGCTCGTCGCGCTCGCGTTCTTGTTCGCCGTGTTCCGGAGCCGTCCCTCGCCCTTCTACGTCCTCGACGAAGTCGAAGCAGCGCTCGACGACGTCAACATCGGCCGGTTCCTCGCGCTCGTCGACGAGTTCCGGGACGAGGCGCAGCTGCTCATCGTGAGCCACCAGAAAAAGACGATGGAGATCGCCGATGCCCTATACGGGATCTCGATGCAGCCAGGCGGCGCGTCGAAGGTCGTGAGCGAGAAGGTGTCGCGTACCCCTTCGACCAACCGAACTCGCCTTGAGCGCGAGGCCGTGGGCGTGGACGCGTCTTGATCGCCTCGAAGACAAGTTGAGCTTTCGCCGCCGACGGGCAGCGCCCTCCGAAGAGCGTGAAGAGATCGAGTCTCCGCAGGTCTCGGTCGACGAACAGACGCAAGAGCCCCCAAAGAGCCGTCCGCGAATCGCCCAGCGCTTTGGCCGGACAAGAAACGCCGTTGCCGCGCCCTTCACTCGCCTGCGCTCACGTGGGCGTCTCGACGAATCGGCGTTCCAGGACCTCGAAGAAGCGCTGCTCGTCGCCGACGTCGGAAGGACCTCGACGGGCGCGATCCTCGAATCGCTTCGTGAAGAGGTGAAGGCGGGGCAGATTCGAGGCGGCGTCGACGAATTGGAAGGCGCCTTACGGAAAGCGATCGCCGAGCGATTCGGCGCCGAGGACCGCTCGCTCACGATCGGAGACGTCCAACCGAGTGTCTGGCTGTTCGTCGGCGTGAACGGCGTCGGCAAGACGACGACGATCGGAAAAGTCGCGCGGCGCCTTCAAGAAGAGGCCGTCGACGTCGTCGTCGCAGCCGCTGACACCTTTCGAGCCGCGGCGACCGAGCAGCTCGAAACCTGGGCGCAGCGCTCAGGAGCGGCGTTCGTCCGAGGGGCCGAAGGCGCAGATCCCTCGTCGGTGGTCTACGACGCGATCGAGCACGCGAGCGCACGGGGCGCGCAAGTCGTGCTCGCAGACAGCGCTGGGAGGCTGCACACGAAGGTGAACTTGATGGAGGAGTTGCGGAAGATCCGCCGCGTCGCCGATCGTACGCCCGGGCGAGTGTCAGAGGTTCTGTTGGTGCTCGACGCGACGACGGGCCAGAACGGCCTCGTTCAAGCTCGCGAGTTCACGAACGCGGTCGACGTGACCGGAATCGTGCTCACAAAGCTCGACGGCACGGCGAAAGGCGGCGTCGCGTTGGCGATCCACGACGAACTCAAGTTGCCGATCAAGCTCGTCGGTGTGGGCGAAGGGGAGGACGATCTCATCGACTTCGACCCAGTTGACTTCGCGGCGGCGTTGATCGCCGACTGAAAGCCGCGTCGAACGCGCGCACCGCCGATTTCGGCGAGAGGACGTCGTCACGCATCGATCGCGGGAGCGGGACCGCTTGTGCGCGACGACGCCCTCTCAGTGGTCAACTCGACGTTGAGCTCGTAGATGAGCCCATGTTTGGGCATTTGTGAGTCGAACTCGACGAATTCGTCGACGAAGAGGACGAACTCCCGGTGCTTCCGGTCGAGCCGGTCGTTCCGGACGACATCGAGCGCCTTTGACTGCATCGTCGTGCTCACACTTGTCGTGTTTGCTTGTGACGGCGTGGTCGCCGCACTCGCAACCGCGGCGCCACCAAACCCGAGCCCGAACGCGCCCGAGATGACGGCCGCCGCGATGAGCGGTTTCTTCATTCTCATGCTCCAACCTCTTCTGTCGGCCCGCTTGTGACGGGCACCTTTGCGACGACTTGCCGCGATGGTCATTCGACAGTTCGAAGCTGGAGCCGACCTGTGGACAGCGGGTCGCGCCGCTGAGAAGCTTCGACGCCTCCCAGCAGCGCGACTTGTGCCGTTAAGAAGTGCTGCTGTGCAGCGGCGTCTTCGCGACGAGCGGAGTGGGACGCGCGAACGCGAACGAGCCGAGCGCGATCAAGAATCCACCCGGTCCGAGCGAATATCCGATCCAGTATTCGAGCGAGCGCAACGCGCCGGTGGCGCTGAAGACGCTCACGCCCTTCAGTACCGGCCACGCCAACGGCCCGACGATGAACCACGCGCCCGCGATCGCGACGAGCGCGCCGGCGATTGCGAGGCCGACGTGGCGGCCGAGAACCGAACGGCTCCCGGCAACGATCGCGAGACCTCCCACGAACGCCGCAGCGCCGGGCAGAAGGAACAAGATCGTGTGCGTGAGGTTCCATGTCCACGACGGCGTTCCGTCGGCGCTGAATCCGAAGATCGGGCCGACGAATGGGACGATGCCCCCCCACGCACCGAACGCGCAGGCGAGCGCACCCGCCATCTCGACGCTCAATCGAGGCATGACGATCGTCGGCGGCCCACTTTCGTGTTGCACGCTTGCGATGCTCATGTCGTCTCCTTATGTGAACGATCGCGCGCGATGCGCGACTACCAGGAGCGAAACCGAGTGTAGGACGGCGATCAGAAAACGGTCCGCGTAGTGTGTGATGGTTCGATGTGATTTGTCACGCGTTGGTAAATACCTCCCCGCGCGCGATACCACGTTGCTCACATTGGTGTTTGGCTGGGAATCCTCAAGATGCGCACAGATGTTCATCCACATCGACCGACGAAATCGTGAGTTCGCGTCATAGATTCATCACATGTCTTAACGAATTGATCACATGAGGTTCCCAAGACCACCGCACAATCGAAGGTGATGAGAGAAGTGTCGTTCGATCCCGACGCCACGCCCGTCGACGGAACTCACGTCGTCCGCAGGACGAGCGCGCACGTAGTGACGGCTCCGGCCACAGAGAGATCGATTCGTAGGGTCGGTCACGATCAACGCGCAAGCGCCCCCAAGCGACCGAGCGCGACGAGAGCGATCACCCTCGTGCTCGCCGGTGCGTTCGTGCTTTTCGCCGCCCTGCTCATCGCGGACGTGACCGCACCCTCTATCTTCAGCGGCTTGCGCAACGTGGGCCGCACGCCGCATAGCTCGAATCACGTCTCAGTTCCAACGACGAGCGCGCCTCACCAAGCCCAAAAGCCAACCGGGCCCGGCCCGGTGCTGAGCGGGGTTTCGCCGCAGAGCGCGAAGGCGGGTTCGACGATCGTGCTCAGTGGGTCGGGGTTCTTCTCGAAGAACAGCCAGATCAACGCGAAGGTGGCCGGGCAGCCCGCGCCGGTGACGTGTCCCTCGACGCAGCGCTGCCTCGTCGTTTTGCCGGCCGCTCCGAAGGGGGCGACCGAGGTGGCGGTCCAGATCGTTACGGAGACCGGCACCTCCAACTCGCTCGAGGTCCATTACGGGTGATGACGAGATGACCGAGCGACGGCCGGATCCGCGAAGACGCACCGGGACGCGCATCGAAGGCGGTGCGCAAGACGCCCGCGCGGACGGCGCCGGGGACGCAACCGAGCGCGTCCGCATCGAGCTCGGAGCGACCTTGGACGGCCGCTATCGCCTCGACGAACAGATCGGCCGGGGGGCGATGGGCGTCGTCTTCCAGGCCACCGACCTCAAGTTGGACCGGCCGGTTGCGCTGAAGGTCCTCGCGGACGCCTCCTCGGACGAGCGACGGCTCCACTCCGAGGTGCGGGCACTCGCGCGGCTGTCGCACCCGAACCTCGTGCGTATCTACGACGCCGGGGAGGCCGGAGGAGACGTCTACCTCGTGATGGAGCTAATCGAGGGAAAGACCCTCGCCGAGCGCCTGCAACAAGGTCCGCTGTCGGCAGAGGAGGCTGGGCGCATCGGCTCGGGGGTCGCTGCCGCGCTCGCCTACGTGCACCGCCGCGGCGTGGTCCACCGGGACGTGAAGCCGGCGAACATCCTCGTCGATCACGACGGCCAGGTTCGTCTGGCGGACTTCGGGATCGCCCGCCTCGTCGACTCTGCAGGCATCACGGCGACGGGGACATCGGTCGGGACCCCGGCCTACCTCGCGCCGGAACAAGTGCGGGCCTCGGGTGTCGGACCAAAGGCCGATGTCTTCGCGCTCGGCCTCGTGCTCCTCGAGTGCCTGACCGGTCGCCGCGCCTACCAAGGGACCGCGACCGAGGTCGCGGCCTCGAGGCTGCACGCCGGGCCTGAGATCCCCCCTGAGATCGAACCTTCGGTCCGCGACGTCATCGCGAAGATGACCGAGCTCGACCAGAAGACGCGGCCGAGCGCCGAAGACGTCGCCGGGTTCTTCTCCGCGCAACCGACGAGCGCGCCCCCCTTTGACGCGGCGGTTGAGACGGTGAGCGACACGAGGAAGATCTCGCCTGTTACCGAGACCGCGCAGCGCGTCGTCACCCCCGTCGTCCTTCCAGCGCCAAAGCGCGCCATTTGGCGCCCGGCGCGGGATTACGCGACGTCGCACAAGGCACAAGTGGCGATCGCAGCCGTGGTCCTGGCGGCGTTCGGCCTCGGACTCGGCTTGGGCTCGGCGATCGCGTCCGGGCCGACCCACGCCGCCGGCGGGGCGACCACCAACGACTCGAAGCCGAAGTCGTCGACGACGTCGAGTTCGACGACCACGACGTCGACGTCGACCACCACCACCACCACGCTTCCGCATCTCACGAGTGCGCAGGCGGCGAACCGCCTTTTCACGACGATCGAGCGCGGAGTGGCGAAAGGGACAATCCCCGCTCCGCTCGCCGAGCAGCTCACGAACTCGATTCAAGCCCTGATCGCGCCGGTACAACCCGGAGATCCCCAGCAGACGTCGCAGATCTTCGACCAGGTCGTCCAGCAGTTCGATCAGGCGGTTTCGACCGGGCAGGTGAACGATGAGACGACGATCACTCAGGTCGACGCGGCCCTGAGCCGCCTTGCTTCGGCTCTCGGCATTTCGATGCCTTCTCCGACCGGGCCGACCGGGCCGAGCGGTACGACCGGGAACACCGGTAATTCCGATCCTGGTCACGGTCACGGTCACGGTCACGGCAACGGCAACGGCTGATACGCGAGACACGACCAGCTAATCGATCGATCGCCGCCGAGGCCGGCGCGGCGGGATTGGCCGCACCATCGAGAAATTGGCTCTGGCCTCGGACGACTAACGTGCCAGCGTCATGTTCGAGGCGATTTCATCGCGATTTGAAGAGATCTTCGGCCGCCTGCGCAGCCGCGGCCGGCTTTCCGACGAAGACGTCGCAGAGGTTCTCTCCGAGATCCGGGCCGCGCTGCTCGACGCGGACGTCCACGTCGAGGTGGCGCGCACCCTGATCGAACGAATCCGCGCCCGGGCGACCGGCGCGGAGCTCGCAAAGAGCCTCACTCCCGCCCAGCAGGTCATAAAGATCGTCAACGAGGAGCTGAGCGCGACCCTCGGTGGCGAGGCCCTGAAGATCTCCTACGCCCCGAAGCCGCCGACGGTCGTCTTGCTGGCCGGACTGCAAGGCTCCGGAAAGACGACGGCCGCCGCGAAGCTCGCGCGCTGGTTCATCGAGCAGGGGCGTCACCCGCTCCTCGTCGCGGCGGACCTCCAGCGGCCCGCCGCGGTGGAACAGCTCCGTGTCCTCGGTCGCCAGATCGGCGCGGCGGTCTTTTCCGAGGCGACCGACCCGGTCGACGTCGCGCGCCGCGGCATCGCAGAGGCGAACCGGGTGGGCCGCGACGTCGTCGTTCTCGACACCGCTGGCCGCCTTACGATCGACGAAGCGCTGATGGCCGAGGTGCGGGCGATCTCCAAGGCGACCTCACCGAAATACACGTTCCTCGTCGTTGACGCGATGACCGGTCAAGACGCCGTGCAGACCGCGGTCGCGTTCCACGAGTCGCTGGCGCTCGACGGAGTGATCCTCACGAAGCTGGACGGTGACGCACGCGGCGGTGCCGCGCTCTCGGTGCGCGAAGTCGTCGGCAAGCCGATTGCGTTCGTGTCGACCGGAGAGCGCCCCGCCGATTTCGAGACGTTCCATCCCGATCGAATGGCGAGCCGAATCCTGGGCATGGGCGACGTGATGTCGCTCATCGAGCGCGCCGAGCGCACCTACGACGAAGAGACTGCCGGGCGCGCCGTAGAGAAGATGCGTTCGGGACGGTTTTCGCTCGAGGACTTCGACGAACAGCTCCAGCAGATGAAGCGGCTCGGTCCGCTCTCGGGCATCGTCGGGATGCTTCCTGGTATGCCGAAAGAGTTCCGCAACGCGGAGATCGACGATGGCGATATCACGCGCATTGAGGCGATCATCCGATCGATGACGCCAAAAGAGCGCGACGATCCGGCGATCATCAACGGGTCGCGAAGGACTCGGATCGCGGACGGGAGCGGAACCTCGACCCAAGAAGTGAACGACTTGTTGCGCCGCTTCAAGGAGATGCAGAAGCTGATGCGCTCCGGCGTTTTGGGCGCGATGGCGCGACCGGGTCGACGCGACAAGCGCAAGGGCGGGCGGGTCACCCCAGCCGGCACCCGCTGAGGCGCGAGAAGATCGATTGATACCGAAGAAAGCGAGACGACTCCTGTGGCCGTGAAGCTCCGCTTGATGCGGATGGGCAAGAAGAAGCAACCGACATACCGCATCGTCGCGGCGGACACCCGTTCGCCGCGAGATGGGCGGTTCATCGAGATCATCGGGACCTACGAACCCCGCAAGGACCCTTCGCTGATCGACGTCGACGCGGCGAAGGCCGTCGAGTGGTTGTTGAAGGGCGCGAAGGCAAGCGACACCGTGCGCAAGCTGCTCGAGCACTCAGGAGCATGGGAGGAGTTCAGGCAACAGCGACCGGAAAAGCCCCCCAAGCCGGGCCGCAAACCGAAGGAACGCCTAGGAAAGAAGGCGGCGAAAAAAGCGGCGAAGAAGGCAGCAAAGGCCCCAGTGAAGGCGGCGAAGAAAGCCACAAAGAAAGCCGCGCCCGCGTCCGCGGCGTCCGAGCCTTCGGACGAGGAGGCCGCGCCGGCGACAGAAGTCGCGGCTCCGACGCCTGACGAGCAGCCGGTGGCCGAGGTGGCGGAAGTGCCCGAGGAGGCGGCTGGCGAAAGCGTGCCGACGGCGGACGGAGAAGCCGAAGCACCTGCTTCGCAGGACGAACAGGCGACCGAAGACGCCCCGGCGGAGGAAAGCTGAACGCGATGGTGAATGACGCGCCGTTGTTCGAAGGGCCGGACTTCGGACCTGAGGACGAAGAGATCGACGAAGAGGAGCTTGCGCCGGAGCTCGAGGAAGAGAACGAGGACGACGAAGGGAATCGCGTCTCTGGCGGGACGGCTCGCGCCGTGCTCGAACACGTCGCCCGGTCGATCGTTGAAGACCCCGACGCCGTATTTATCGATTCCGTCCCCGGACGCAACGGCTTGCGCTTCGAGTTGCACGTCGCGCCGGGCGACATGGGCAGGATCATCGGAAAGCGCGGTCGAGTTGCCCAGGCGCTGCGGGCGCTCGTTCGGGCCGCTGCGGCGAAAGACGGGACGGACGCATCGGTCGACATCGTCGACTGATCAAAGTACCGACGACGTGGCGCGTCTCGAAGTTGGTCGCGTCATCAACCCGCACGGCCTCGGCGGCGAGGTCGTCGTGAAATTCACCTCGAACCGGAAAGAGCGCGCCACGGTCGGTGCGACCTTCGAAGTCGATCGTCTAGGCGGTGATCGATCGGAATCTTCGACGCTCGTAATCGCGTCGATCAGGGACTTCAAAGGCGCGCACCTCGTTTGTTTCGAAGGGGTGGAGGGCCGCGACGCCGCGGAGCGACTTCGCGGAGCGGTTCTTTACGCCGAATCTCTCGAAGACCCCGAAGCGGTCTTCGTCCACGAGCTCATCGGCGCAGAGGTCGTCGATGTCGCGGGGACGCGGCGCGGCATCGTGACGAGCGTCGAGGCGAATCCGGCGAGCGACCTTCTCGTGATCGACGATCGCGCCTACGTGCCGATGCGATTCGTCGTCTCGTCGACGAAGGGTCGCGTGGTCGTCGACGTGCCAGAGGGGATCTTCGAGTGACAACTGCTCGCAGGCATCTTCTTCGAGTCGACGTCCTCACGATCTTTCCGGACCTCGTCGAGCGCTACGTCGACGCGAGCCTGATCGGCAAGGCGAAGGAATCGGGCCTGGTCGAGATCAACGCCCTCGATCTCCGGATCGGAGCGACCGACCAACACCGCAGCGTCGACGACGCGCCCTTCGGGGGCGGCGCCGGCATGGTGCTCGCTTTCGATGTCGCGTCGCGCGCGATCGAGGCGAGCAAACCGAAAAGACCGCTTTACCTGTTGAGCCCGGCGGGTCGGCGCTTCGACCACGACTTCGCGCAAGAGCTCGCGGAGCTCGGCGCGTTCTCGCTGCTCTGCGCGAGGTACGAAGGTGCGGACCAGCGGATCGCGGATCACTTGGTCGACGGCGAGATCTCCCTCGGCGACTTCGTGCTCGCGGGAGGCGAGCTCGCCGCGTTGTGCGTGATCGAGGCGACGGCCCGCCTCGTTCCGGGCGTCGTCGGTAATCCGGCCTCGCCAGAACAGGAAAGCTTCTCTTCGGGCCTGCTCGAATACCCGCAGTACACGCGGCCCGCCGAGTACGCCGGGTTCTCGGTGCCCGAGGTGCTGCGAAGCGGCGACCACCCGACGATCGCGCGCTGGCGTCGCGCCGCGGCTTTGGCACGCACGATCGAGCGTCGGCCCGACCTCATCGAACGTCGCGGCGGGCTCAGCGCGGAGGAGAAAGACCTCCTCTGCGAGCACGGGTATCCTTTGGGAACCGAGGCGCCTTCTGCCTCCTTGGCGCGCGAGCGCGCCTCTTTCGACCAGGAAGAACGCGAGGAGCGATGAACCCCACCGATCTCGTCGACCGCCAGACGCTGCGCGACGACATCCCCGAGTTTCGTCCCGGCGACACGGTGAAGGTCCACGTCCGCGTCGTCGAAGGCAACCGCGAGCGCGTTCAGGTCTTCCAGGGCGCGGTGATCCGTCGCCAGGGATCCGGTGCGCGTGAGACCTTCAGCGTGAGAAAGGTGAGCTTCGGCGTCGGAGTCGAGCGCACCTTCCCGGTGCACTCGCCGATCATCGCGAAGATCGAGGTCGTTACAGAAGGTGACGTCCGGCGTGCGAAGCTGTACTACCTACGGGACCGGGTGGGCAAGGCGGCGAAGATCAAGGAGCGCCGATCCACCCGCTGAACAAAGCCTCCCGCGTGCCAAAGCGAGGTGCGGACGATGAGCGCTGAAGAGGACCTCGATCAATTCGAAGCCGAGATCGAGCTCGCGCTGTACCAGGAGTACCGCGCCGTATTGCCGATGTTCCACTACGTGGTCGAGACCGAGCGCCGCTTCTACCTCGCGAACGACGTGAAGGTCACCCCGCACGAAAACGCCGGCGCGACCCACTTCACCGTCGAGTTGAACGACGCCTGGGTCTGGGACATGTACCGCCCGACGCGCTTTGTCACCTCGGTGAACGTCGTGACGTTCAAGGACGTGAACGTCGAGGCGCTGCCCGAGAAAGAACTCTGATCCATCGCGGCTAGAGCCGCGAGGACGACGGAGGAAGTTTCAGGCCGGGTCGACCGCCACGGCGCCGTCGTCGGCGACGTTGTCGCTCCAGAACCGCCCGTCCCAGTACCTGAGCGCATGGCGCTTCGTCGGGTCGGGGTACCAGCCGAACAGCGCCGGCCGGCCCTCTCCGTCGACCTGTGGGGCGAGACCGGGCGGATGCGCGTTCGCCGGCGCGATCGTGATCGGAGCCATCGCGTCGGTCGAAGACGTCGGTCCACCGGAGTAGGTGAACGGCGGTCGGGTCGTCGTCGAGGCGTTCGGGGTCGGCTGCGGCCGGGGCTGCGGCCTCGTCGTGACCTCGGCGACGAGTTCCAAGATGATCCCGAAGGCCTGGAAGAGTCCGCAGATGATCGCCCAGACCGGGGACGGGATCTTCCAGGGTGTGACGCCGCGAATGAGCCGGTAGCGCTGGGAGATCCGGTACCCCAAGAAGGCGAAGACCACCGCGAACGCAGCCGAGATCGCGAGATCCTTCACGCTCGTGCCGTACCAGAGCGAGTTGAGGCCGATGTTTGAAATCACGAGGAAGATCTACCTGCCTGCAATCGAAGTCCAAACATGCTACCTGGGCGAGCGCCTCTTGCTGGCCCCTATCGCCCAGGCCGCCTCGACGACCGACGTTCGAAGCACGAGGTGTGCCAGTGTCGGCGCTCGCCCGCATCGCGAAGCGGCACCACGACGACGTGCGAGGTGCCCCGAGCGATCTCCTGGTTGCATCCCGGGCAGCGGTACGGCTTCGTCGCGGCGTAGGGCTGGATCTGTCGGACCTCTGCGATCGCGCCGGTGAGCGCGTCCCGCACGAAGCGGGGACGGAGTGGCCGGGCAGGCGGGCGCGTCGGCATGGTCAATTATCCCGTCTTGCTCGAACGACCATTCGGGCTGGCGGCGCGCGTGCTGGGTCAGTACAACGGGTCCGTGTCTCTCCCTGTGCTCGCGGTCCGAATCAGATTCGGCGAGCACGGGGAGCGAGCCGAGGCCGTGCGCGAACTGGCTTCTGCGGTCGAAGAAGAGGGCGCCGACGCCTTGTTCGTGAATGGCGAGCGAGCGGCAGACGGCGCAAACGACCCTTTCGTCATTTTGGGCGCCGCGGCGGCCTCGACGTCGCACGTCGGCCTCGGCTGTGTCGCAACCCCGATTGGCGAACGCCCGCCCTCGGTGCTCGCAAAGACTCTCGCGTCACTCGACATGGTCTCTGGCGGGCGGGCGATCGCCTGTCTTTCGACTCAATCGACTCCGGCAACGAGTCCGAAGATCCTCGTCGAAGCGGTCGCGGTGATCCGGGCGATGCTCGATTCGCCCGCGCCGAGCTTTCATGGCGAGCACTTTGAGATCGCCGAGGCATGGAACGAGCCGCGCATGCACAGACGCGAGCGGATGCCGCTCGGGATCGTTTTCGCGACCACAGCGCCCGATGACCAGGTGAAGGCGTCGCAGGAGACACTCACGACGTCGTTCTGGGAAAACGTCGACTTCGTCGTCTCAGATGCCCGTCAGAACTCTGGAATTCGCGGGACGCCGTCGCTCGCGCTCATCGACGGGACCTCTGGAGCGGAGATCGAGCATGCGACGAAGTCCGTGCTCGGAGCCCAGCACGCAGGCTTGATACTCGACTTCCCCGAAGTGCCCGAAACGGCCGCGCTTCGCCGAGCGGTCGCGACCGTTCGCTCGGTCAGCGGGCGGTGAAGCGCGCCGTCGGATCAGATGTCGTCGTCGCTTTCGAGCAGCGCTGAGTACGCCGCCGCGGCTCGTTGCGTCTGTTTTGCGCCGACCTCTCGGGGCGCAAATCCGTCGATCGAGGCGATGGGCTGAACTCCGCGCAGGGTGGAGGTGAGGAATGCCTCGTCGATCTGAGCGGTGATGAACTGTGACGCGGAGACGTCGCGTTCGTCGCCGCCATGGTGTTCGAGGACGAGCTGTCTCGTCACTCCGTCCAGGCACCCTGCAGTTAGTGGTGGCGTGACAAGCTCGCCGCCGATCACCACGAAGACATTCGAGCCGGTCCCTTCACACAGCATTTCCGCCGAGTTGGCGAAGATCGCTTCGTCCGCGCCCTTGTCGTGCGCGAACTGCAGCGCGCGGGCGTTTTCCGCGTACGACGTCGTCTTCAGTCCGGTGATCCCACCCTCCACGTTGCGGGTCCACGGGACGACGGCGACCGCGGCCGCGTCGCGGTAAAGGTCGAACGGCTCCGCCGCGACCACGAGGGTCGCGGGACCATTACCTCGAGCCGAGCCCAACGGCCCGGTGCCGGACGTCACGGTCACACGGATCCGACCCACGTCGAAATCGGAGCTTTCGACGACCTGATCGATCGCGTCGGCGACGTCGTCGGATGAGGGCGCGTGAATGCCGAGTCCGGACGCCGAGCGCTGGAGGCGGTCGAGATGGCGGCGGAGCGCAAAGGGCCGGTGACGATGGAGCAGGATCGTCTCGAACACTCCGTCACCGGCGACGAGACCGTGATCGAAGACCGAGATCAGCGCTTCTTGTGGCGAAACGAGCGAGCCGTTCACGAAGACCTTCGTCATGGATACACGCTACGCGGGGAGCTGAAATTTGGGCTAGTGGCTTAGTTCGCCCTACGCGTCGACGGACTCGGCGTCGGCGACGAGCCGTCGCACCAACGCCAAGTCCTCTTGGTGGGTGATCCCGAGACAGCGCGCTTCGGTCGGGACGACCTTCACGTTGTCGGCGTGCCTCGCGACGAGTTCGCCGACGACATCGACCAACAAAAGCTCGTGGTGCTCGTCTGATGGGTGGAAACTCGCGAGAGCTTTGTCGAGCGCGTCGAGAACGCGGTGGTGGAAGCCCCAGAGATTCATCGATACGCGTTGCGCGCCAGTCAGCAGCCTCGTCGCGTGATTACCCGGCCCTGAAAGGTCGATCGGGGTCGCTTCGAACCGTCCGTCATCTCGAAGCTTCACCTTGTGCTCGACGACGCGCTTCAAGTTGCCATCGTCGTCTTCTTCGCACAGTCCTCGCTTTACCGGGGAAGACGTGACGATGGTCCGCATCAGCCGGTAACCGACGAGGACGTGCGCGTCGAGCTCGGGGCCGTCGGTGTCTTCGCGCGAGAGGTGGTCGTGGATCACGTGTAGGGCGGCCTCGCCGTACAGGTCGTCGGCGTTCGCCACGGCGAACGGCCCGTTGAGGGCCTCTCTCGCCCCGGCGACCGCCTGGGCCGTTCCGGGAATCGGTGGCTGAATCACGAAAGCGGTATTCAGCGCGGACGGCCACCGCCGCTTCACGTGGGCTTCGATCTCGTCTCGGATCTCGTCGCGAACGACAAGCACCGCCTCGTCAAAACCGCAGGACAATGCGGTAATCGCCGTATAGTCCATCAAGGCTTCGCCGTTCGGACCGACGGGGGCTAGCTGCTTCAGCCCTCCGAATCGACGCCCGTGGCCGGCAGCGAGCACGACGAGCTGCATCACGGCATCCTAAATCGAGAAGTTGAGAAATTGATGAGCGACCGATGAGCGACCAGGAAAGCGACATCAAGAAAATCGAAGAGAACCCGACGTCGGCCGAGGTCACGGAGGGGCGCGCCACGATCTCCGACGACGAGCGTGAGTCGCGTCGCGAAGCGCTCGAGGAACTCGTCGCGGTGATGAGCGAGGCGGTGCGTGAAGACGGCGGTGAACTCGTCCTCACCCACGCCGATTACGACGACGGGATCGTCGAGATTGAACTTCAGGGCGCGTGCGGATCGTGCGCGATCTCCTCGCTCACCCTCCAAGGCGGCGTCGAGCGGATGCTTAGAGAACGCTTGCCATGGGTGACCGAGGTTCGCGGCGACGTTGACGAGTCGATCGACTTTGATACGAGCTTTGCGATGGGGCGCGGCGCGTATATCCCTCGCGCTTAGACAACTCTGGAGCGCGCCTCGTCAATGGCGGTTTGCTCTCGCTGCTTGAGATCGATCCGGACGGCGCATTAACTGACGCAAACCTCGAAACCCGATCGTTCTTACCCCGTCTCGTCTGAGTGACTCGGCTAACGGGCCCGGTGACGACACGAGTTCGCAGTCGCGCACGCGCATCTCCCAGTCGATTGCCGATGCGCGCAGTTCGGGACTGTCACGCGAAGGGACGACGCGCACCTCTGTGACGCCTGCTGGAAGGGCATCGATCAGCGAACGTCCTTCTAGAACCGCTTCGAAAAGTGTGGCGATCGAGATGACGTGGTCCGGCGAGAGCACGCCGCGCTCTTTCGCCAGGTCACGACAGGGAAAGCCGATACGCCTCTCGTCTTCCTCGTTCGGCTGGCGGACAGGCATTTGGAACTCCGCCGCGAGGTCGAGATAGCAGTCAAAGAATTCCGGACGGAGCTCGACGCCTCCCAAGTGCGCGTCGAAGTGGGTGATGTCGAACCCCCACAAGATCGCCCGCTCGATCTGGGCCCGCCATTCCCTTCTCACCTCGTCGAGATCGGCGTGTTCCCAGACGTCCTCGATCGTGCGCGGGAAGCCTCCTTCGCCGTCGAAGAGAGATGGCGATTGGGTGATCGGCCCCCATCGGTACAGCTCGTGTTCGGCGTTCAAGGTGAGGTGGACTCCGACGTCCTCCCCCCGGTACGCGGCGGCGGCACCGCGCGCCCAGGGAGCAGGGACCATCAAGGATGCGGAGGTCGCGATGCCATCGCGCAGCGCCTCGTAAACCGCGACGTTTGCCGAATACGAAAACCCGAGGTCGTCGCAGGAGACGATGAGAAGACGCTCGTTCGGCTCGAAGCCGAGACGCTCGACCAGTCCCGACACGAGGCGCCTTCGCTACGACTTGAGCCGTTTTTGCAGCGCGGCGTCCTTTTCGCGGACCTCATCGGCGAGGCGCGCTTGAAACGTGGCGACCGACTTCCCGACATCGTCGTTCGCGACGCCGATGATTCTTGCGGCGAGGAGTCCGGCATTGCGTGCCCCGTTGATGGCGACCGTGGCGACGGGCACACCCTTCGGCATCTGCGCCATCGCGAGCAACGAGTCGAGTCCGCCGAGGTTCGATAATGCGATGGGCACACCGATCACCGGAAGCGGCGTCGCCGCTGCCAGCACGCCAGCGAGGTGAGCGGCCCCACCCGCGCCCGCGATCACGACGTCGACCCCGCGCGACTTCGCTTCGCGTGCGTACGCGATCGCGTCGTCCGGTGTCCGATGGGCCGAGATCACCCGCATCTCCCATTCGATGCCGAACTCGTCGAGAGCAGCCGCAGCGTCACGCATGACTTCCTCGTCGGAGTCGCTGCCCATCACGATCGCTACGCTCACGGGTCGCCCCGAAGCCTCAACGTCACCGCTCAATTCCGTTCGTCGAGAGGAGCGATCGCTTTGCCGATCAATCCGAGCACCTGACCCACGATCGCCCCACCGACGACGTCAGAGGCGTGGTGGATCTTCACGTGTACGCGACTCGCAGCGACGACGATCGCAACGGCGTAATAGAGGGGCCAGAGCGGATCGCCATCCGAAAGCAGCGTCGCGCCGCAGAATGCCGCGGTCGCGTGACCCGAGGGGAAACTCGACGACAGAGGTTCTCTAAAGGGGAACGGGTGATCGTGCCGACGAGACGGACGGCGGCGGCCGAAAAACGCCTTCATGATCACGTTCACGAATACGGACTCGATCCCGGTCGCGACGATGGCCCGGATCGCGGCGCGCTCGTTGCGTTCCCCGCCCCGGAGAGCGCGCAACAGTGCGAAGATCACCCAGATCAATCCGAATTCTCCGAGCGCCGACGCCGCGTAGAAGAGGCGATCCCAGAACCGGTTGCCGCGGATCTTGTCGAACCACGCGTCTACTCGGTCGTCGAAGGCCGCGATCAGCTCGTGGTCCATTGCATGAAAAGGTTACTTGGCGGCTCTTATGTGTTTAGGGTCCGACAGTGCCTGACGCCGGCTGGAATACGGGGCAGATCGATTGGAATGCGCAGAAGCGACAAAGCGGTGAGGGATTGGGGCGGAAGACCTGCGACGCGCACGCGCGCTCGATTGCGGACCAAACGGCGAGCGCGCGATGGCGCGCTCCGCGGACGAGCTGTTCGCTGACGGACTGGACGAGGACGACGCGATCTTTCAAGTACATGAGGCGGACTTCGACCGGGGCGCGTCCGTAATTCTCCTCGCACAACAGCGCGTAGAAATTGACACCGTTGAAGCTCTGTTTGGTTCGAAATCCAGGAGGAGACGAGCCCGTCTTGTAGTCGACGACGCAGAAGTCCCCGTCGCCCACGTCGTCCAACCGGTCGATGATCCCGTTGAGTTCCACGCTGTCGACCTGCGCGCGCAGGTGCAGCTCGAGTCCGAGTGGTCGGACCGATGTTGGGTCCTCGAGTTCGAAGTAGCGGTCGATCAAACTCCGCAGCTCTTCGAGGAGTTGTGCCTCTTGGTCCTCGCCGAGTCCGAGTTCGACAAATTCGGGTTGGTTGTGTCGATCCGACCACGCATGTTCGAGGGCACCTTCGGCGTTGTCACGGGTGCGTTCTGTGCCCTCGCAATCTTTGAAGAGGCGCTCGAGCGCCGCGTGGGCGAGCGTGCCGCGAACCTGATGGATCGTCGACGGCTCGGGAAGGTGGTCGACGTAGGCGTACTTGAAGGCCAGCGGGCACTGGGTGAAGCGCGAGATCTTCGACGGCGAAAGGGTGGCGGAGGTCAGCGTGGGCATCGCCCACAGAAGCTACGCCGCGGGTGTTCGCAACCAGTGGGATATCGCGTCTGCGAGGACGAGGGGCGAGGAAAACGGCCCGAAATGGTCGAGACCAGGAACCGACTCGACGCGGGCGTCGGCGAGGCGAGTCGCCACCACCTCGGCGCCGGCGCGGCTCATCACCTCGCTTCGCGTGCCGAATGCGACGGTCACAGGGCACGACACGCTGCGGAGCAGTCCGAGCACGTCGTAATCGGCCGCGCTCTCGTAGATCTGGGCTTCGAACTCCGGTCGACACGAAAGACGCACCGAGCCGTCTGGTTTGTCGACGAGTCCGTCTTCCAGGTATCCCGCGAGCGCGCTGCGGTCGAATTCCAAGAACGGTGGGCGGTCGGAAAAGCGTTCGAGCGCCTCCTTGCGTGAGGAGAATTCGGCCCTGCGACGCCGTGCGAGCTGCGCGTTCGCTCCAGATGGAGGCCGGTCGGGCATCGCGTCGTCGATGACGATCGGCTCATAGCAGTAGAGCGCGGCGAAGCGGCGAGGATCCGATGCTGCCGCTCCGAGGAGTGCGCTTGCCCCGAGGGAGTGGCCGACGCCGACGATGCCGTCCCCGAGGGTGTTCGCCGCGCTGACGACGTCGCTTTGAAACACCGACCAATTCGGTTGTGGCGGCTCTTCGGAATGGCCGTGCCCTGATAGGTCGAGACCCACGCAGTGGAACTCGCCGATCAGCGCGCGAGCGAGCGGCACAAAACACAGTGCGTTCAACCCGGCGCCATGGACGAGGAGACAGGGTTGGCCATCGCCGCCGAAATCGATCGCGCTGAGATTTGGGCCGCGTTCGCGTTCAACCAGGTACCGCCTTCCATGATCACTGAGCTCATCGCTGAACGCGCGCTGAGAATGTGACCCCGACGAGTCGGATTGGTCGTTTCCGGTGCGGATGATCGGCTAAACCTACCGGCCGTGCAGCACTTTCTTTCGGACTCGGGGTACGCCGCGCTCGTGGTGCTCGCCTTCGCCGAGGGGTGCTGCGTCCCGTTCCCTTCCGAGATCACCTTCGGTTTCGCCGGGTTCCTCGCCGCCTCGGGGAGGCTCAACCTCGCGGCGGTGATCCTGCTCGGCGGGCTCGCGGAGTTCGCCGGTTCCTTCGTTGGGTATGCGATCGGCCGAGTCGGCGGGCGTCCGCTCGTGAAGCGATTCGGCCGCTATGTCCTCTTGACGAACGCGGATCTCGATCGAGCCGAGCGCTGGCTGTCCGGACGAGGGGAGGTATCGGTGGCGGCGGGTCGCGCTTTGCCCATCGTCCGCACCTTCATATCGCTCGTTGCGGGGATCGCGGAAATGCCGTGGGTCAAGTTCGGTGTCTTCAGCCTGATCGGCACACTCGTGTGGAGCTCAGCGCTCGCATCGATCGGCTACGCGGTCGCGGGCACGTGGCACAAGGTCGCGCACGGTTTCTCCATCGCCGGTTACGTATTGATTGTGCTCGTCGTGCTCGCCGTGGCGGGTCTCGTCTGGCACCGAATGCGCACGCTTCGCCACGAGCGTTCCTTGCTCGCCGCGAAGTCCGACTCGACCTCGGCCTGAGTCGCGACGGAGGACCAATCCAAGGGCTGCGTCGTTGCTGGTCGGGCGCACCTGAAGGGCAAGTCAGTCGTCGTCTCCGTTTCTCATCCGGAATTCGGCTTCCTGAACGATTGCTTCGGCGGCGTCGATCGTGTCGAGTCCTCGATCCAGCTCCTCGGCGCGCTCGTCTTCTTGTCGCATCCACCAGAACAAGACGGCACCGAGCGCGCCGATGGTGAAAAGCGTCGGATAGCCCCAAAGCTCGGCACCGGCAATGTGTGTTGCCTCGAGCGATCCGGAGCGAGCCAGGCGACGGTCGGTGAGGGTGAGATCGATCCCCAAGAACGCTGTGAACGGCAGCATCGCGGCGATGTCGATCATGCGCCCGCCGCCGCCGAGTTTCCTCGGCCAAAGGTCCGTGCCAACGATCGGCCACCAGTAAAAGCACCCCGCGATCAGAAATGCGCCGCGGACGAGATCGCCGCCCGACTGGTGGGCGAGCGACCAGCCGTAGAGCGGCGAGAGCAGAAAGAGGTATTCCAGCGAGACGAGGATGGCGAAGCCGACCGCGGGATGAAATGCGAGCACCGCTGCGCGAGCCATCTTCGGACGCGAAGGCGCCCACCGCGCGAACGCGGCACGCGACCTTCTCATCGGCGAGCCGAGCGCGAGGAGCACTGGGGCGAGTGTGACGAGCGCGAGGTGATCGGCGACGACGACGCCTGGCGCACGGTCGTTCATCGAGCTCAGACCAGAGCAAAACGCCCACAGACAGACGAGGACGCCGCCGAGAAATGCCGCGCCTTGTACGTCGAAAGACCTGGTGGGCGCATGCCGGCGCGAGACGAGCAACATGACCCCGTACGCGGCGACGGCGACGGCGCCGATCGACGTGAGGACGAGACCGCCAGCATCTGTGCGCCACGTCGAGATGAGCGAGCCGAGGTCACTTCGTCCGAGCCCGGCAGCTGAAAGGAGCGAGATATGGGCGACGACTCCGGTGCTCACCGTCTTCGTCGCGGTGTCAACTCGAAACGAGCGGGACCTCGAAACGCACCTCGGTGCCAGAGGTGTTCGCGTCGGACGCCGAGAACGTCCCTCCGAGCGCTGCGGCTCGCTCCTGCATGTTCGCGAGACCTCTCCGCGCCGGTCCGGCGCTCGTCCCGATGCCGATCCCGTCGTCTGTGATCACGAGCATGAGCCGGTAGTTCTCGACTCTGAGGTCTATCGAGACCTGGCTCGCGTGCGCGTGGCGGGCCACGTTCGTGAGCCCCTCGCGCAATACCGCCAACACGTTGGTCGCGACGTGCTCGCTGACCTCCGTGTCGATCGGGCCGGCGACCGTCACCGAGGGCTCGAAACCGAGGCTGCGGACCGACTCGGCGGCGAGGTCGAGCACTCGGGCGCGCACGCTCCGCCTTCCCTGGGGGATCGGCTCGAGGGCGAAGATCGCGGTGCGGACCTGGCGGATCGTGTCATCGAGGTCTTCGACCGCGACTTGGATGGCCTGTTGGACTTCGGGCACGGCGACCCTCTGCGCCGTGCTCTGGAGCGAGAGCCCGGTCGCGAAGAGCCGCTGAATCACGGTGTCGTGCAGGTCGTGCGCAATCCGGACTCGGTCCGCGGCGACATCGAGCTCTCCGACCCTCGCGTGGAGACGGGCGTTCTCGATGACGATGCCCGCCCCGACCGCCAGGGCTTGCAAGATGTCGCTGTCCTCCTCGGTGAACTCCTCAGCGTCGATCTTGTCGCCGAGGTACAAGTTGCCGTACACCTCGTCGCGGATGCGGACTGGGACCCCGAGGAACGACCCCATCGGAGGGTGGTTTTCGGGGAAACCGACGGACTTCGGGTGATCGGCGATGCTCCGCAGTCGGATCGGCTCGGGATCGTCGATCAGCACCCCCAAAACACCGTCGCCGCGGGGGAGGTGACCGATCTTCGCCCGTAGCTCGGCGTCGATTCCGACGGTGATGAACTGGGCGAGGCGTTTCGTCCCCGGTTCGATCACGCCCAGCGCGCCGTATCGTGCCCGCGCCACCCAGCAGGCCTGCTCCACGATGTGACGGAGCGCGATCTCAAGGTCGAGGTCACGCTCGATGACGAGGACGGCCTCCAAGAGCTGCTGCAGGCGGACCGGGTCCGTCACCCGGCGGAAGGGCACGACGGCATCGTGCCACGACGAGCGCGCTTCGGGCACCCTCGGCGCAGCCTTCACCGCGGCGGGACCTTCGGCACTGACTTCCCGCAGGGCGGCTCGTCACGATTCCTTCGTGGGGATCCGGATCGCGCTCGTGGACGACCACGCGCAGGTGCGGTCGGGGCTGCGGGGCCTCCTCGAAGTGGAGCGAGACCTGGAGGTCGTCGCCGAAGCCAGTTGTGCCCGAGAAGTTTCGCAGATGGTCGAACGAAGCCGACCCGACGTCGTCGTCTTGGACGTGCGACTACCCGACGGCAACGGGGTCGAACTCTGTCGGTCGATCCAGGAGAACAGCCCCGAAACCGCCTGTGTGATCCTCACGGCATTCATGGAGCCCGACGTGGCGCTCGCCGCCCTGCTCGCCGGGGCATCGGGATTCGTGCTGAAACAGATCCGCGGCGGCGACCTCGTCTCGTGCATTCGACTCGCGGCGTTGGGCGGGAAATGCACCGATCCAGCGGTACTTCAGCGCGCGCGCGGAGCGATTGAGTACTCCGATCACTTCGGCCTCGACGAGACTGAGCGATCGGTGGCGCTCCAAACCGTCGAAGGGCATACCGACGCTCAGATCGCGAGCTCGCTCGGAATCTCGATCAGCGCCGTGACCACGTCCCGATCGGTCTCGTTCGACAAAGTTCGTTCCCGCGCCGCCAGCTGACGGATGCGGGTCCTACCGGCCCGTTGCCGTTCTCAGCAAGCTCCGTCAACTGGTGCAGGTTGTTCTCAGGTTCGCCCGCCAACATGACGTCCGAGAGTTGCTGAGACTCTCGATCGATGTAGTGCTCCTCCTCGCCAGATTTGGCGGCGCGAGCCCGAGATTCGGCTTAGCCCCCGAGCCGGACCTCGGGCTTTGGCGTCTTTCGGGCTTGGCGGCTCCGATGCCCATTTCTTGAGTGGAACGCCCCGACGCGGTCTCGCGTCGGGCCTATCGCTCGGCTGGTTGATTACGTCCGCGCGCCATAATCACGAACGTGCGTGTTCTCGACGCGATCGCCCACGCGTTGCGCGTCACGGGAACGATGACGTGGCAGATCCTTTGGGCGCTCATCTTCGGCTTCGTCATCGCCGCGACGATCGAGTCGCTCGTAAGCAAGCGAGGCGTCGCGCGCGTGCTCGGGAGTTCGCGGCCGCGCGCTCTCGTCGCAGCGTCGTTGTTTGGCATCGCCTCGTCTTCTTGTTCGTACGCCGCGGTCGCGATCGCGAGGTCGCTTTTCCGGCGCGGGGCGGACTTCATTTCGTCGATGGCGTTCGAGATCGCGTCGACGAACCTGGTGGTCGAACTCGGCGTCGTGTTAGCGGTGCTGATTGGTTGGCAGTTCACGCTGGCGGAGTTCGTCGCCGGGCCGATCATGATCGCCGTCATGGCGGTCGCGTTTCGGCTCGTGCTGAGGCGGGGTGACCTCGCGAGCGCTCGTCGCCAGGCCGATCTCGCGATCAGGGGCTCGATGGAGGGACACGCGGCGATGGACATGAGCATTGACGCGAGCGGAGGTCTGCTGCGTCGGCTCCGCGCTCCCGGCGCGCTCACGATGGTCTCGCACAATTTCGTGATGGAGTGGGCGGCGGTCATCCGCGACATCGCGCTCGGATTGCTTGCCGCGGGAGCGGTCGGCGCGTGGGTCCCAGGTGGTTTTTGGCGCAGTCTTTTCGTGACGAACAACCCGGCCGTGTCGAAGGCGATCGGTCCGCTGCTCGGACCGGTGGTCTCTGCGTTGAGCTTCGTCTGTTCCGTGGGGAACGTTCCGCTCGCTGCCGTCTTGTGGCGAGGCGGTATCAGTTTCGGCGGTGTGGTGTCGTTCATTTTCGCCGACCTGATCATCATCCCGATCGTGCTCATCTACCGGAAGTACTACGGAACGCGCGTCGCACTGAAAGTTGTCGGCGTCTTCTACGTTGCGATGGTCGTCGCTGGGTACATCATCGAGCTTGTCTTCGCGGCGTTAGGGCTCGTCCCATCGAGGGCTTCCACGCACATCGTCAACATCTCGCCGAGTTGGAACTACACCTCAGCGCTCGACATCGCGGCGGCAGTCTTGGCAGTCGGGATGTGCGCGATTTTCGTGAGGTCAGGCGCGCTGCCGATGATTCACCAAATGGGCGGAGCACCACCTGTCTCAGAGTCAGCGAACGAATCGGACTCCTCTCCTGATATTCAACCGCTCAGCACGACCGGTGAATCGACGTTCAATCGCAAAGGTTGATCTTTTTCGTCGCGATGACGGCGGCGACGGCATTGTCGAGCACGCGCACCGGGAGCTTTCCCGTCGTCGTTGCCTGCACGATGGCCGAGGTCAGTTGTGAAAAGACAAGGTTCGGGTTGGTCGCATTGAAGAGCACCATGTCGGCGCCGGCATGGATCGCGAGCACCGTCGCGTGGGTGAGGCTGAAGCCGGCGTCCGAGATCGCGCCTGCCGTGAGCGAGTCGGTGACTACGAGGCCGCGAAAGCGAAGTTTGTGCCGGAGCAGACCTCCGATCACCGAGGGTGAAAGGCTTGCGGGCAAAGACGTGAGTCCGGGGATCATCGCGTTGCCCACCATCAATGCGGGAAGGTTCGCTTTGATCGCGTCCTCGAACGGGATGAGGTCGGCGCGTCGCAACGTCGACAGCGGTGGCGTCGACGCTGAGCGGTAGTCGGTGTTAGCCGAGGCCCGTCCTTCGCCGGGGAAGTGCTTCACGACAGGGATCACGCCAGCTTCAAGAAGACCGCGGGCAAATGCGAGACCGTACTGAGTCGCGATCGCCGGATTCGGACTGAACGAGCGTGGACCATCCGTGTGGTTCGCGTTAGGACCAGGTCCGCTCGCGATGTCGAGGACCGGTGCGAGGTCCATCGTCACACCATCAGCTCTCATTCGCGTACCGACTGAGTCGGCGAGCGATTGGACAGCGCGCGGCGAGAGGCCGGCCGCCATCGTGCGCGGCCAGGGGATCGAGCCGACGAGGTTCGCAAGTCGCTGCACCTCGCCCCCTTCTTCGTCGGTCATGACGAGTGGTTCGATTCCACCTTCAGCTCCGGAGTCGAGAGCCCGGATCAAGGCACCGAGGTTCGAGGGCGCGTCCGAGCCAAACAGAAGGATTCCCCCCGCCCCCGAAGCGACGGCGGGACGGAGGTCGGCGATCTGCGCAGCATCGATCGGCACGGCGAGCAACTGAGCCGCGCGCCGAGCGAGGCTCCAATCCGCGATCACTTGGGCGTTCGTGCATCGCGTGGTTCGGGGGTGCGGGCCCGTCGAGTGAACCTGCGAACGGAGAAGCAACCCGTGGATCGCGGCGATGGGCAACACCGCGATTGCCGCGACGCAACGCCAGGCACGCGCGCGTCTTGACATGGCAATCCGGCCCATCATCGGCGAGCAGTCCAGCATTTGGGACGCGCGTGCGCCACCTCGACTTCCGATTGGCGCGGCGACACCGGAACTTCTTCGGTTCCCCGAACCGGATTGCTTCCGACTCGGCGTCGCGTCGCCTCTGGTTGATCAGGCGACTCCTGCTGTCGGGGTGAAAAATCCGTCTTTTGATCCGACGGGCGCCTGCGCGGTGTCTTGGGTCTGGTCGTCGGTGTGATCAGAATCGGAACCTTCCGTCGCATTCGACTCGCCGAGCGGTTCGCTCTCTTTCAGCGCGATTACGACCCGCGGAGCGTGGAGTCCGACGTAGCGCTCGATACGTGTTTGAAGCGCCTCGGCCGCGGCATTCTCGAAGGCCAGGGCCTCGTCGCGAGCGACTTGGAGCTCGTCGCCGCTGCGGAGAATTCGAACATGCGGCAGCGGGTATGGATTAGGGCGCGACTCAGGAACCCGTGCCCCTCGGAGCACGGTGGCGAAGCGAAAGGCTGACACGATCCTCACTCCCGCTTATGTCGGTCCCATGACACTGTGGCACCAGCGACACGAATAGTGACGTCGGCTCGGAGGCGGCCGGGACGGTCGCTTGGGAGAGCCGACAAGCTCGGCGCTTGGACGTATACATCTGGGTGTCCGGATATATACTGAAGCGATGACAAAGCACCTTGTCGACATCGACGACTCCACCCTCGCGTCTGCGCAAGCCGAACTTGGCACCCCGACCATGAAAGAGACGGTCAACGAGGCGCTTCGCCGGGCGGGCGTCCGGAGGTCCCTTCGGGTTCAGCGCGCGCTAGATCGGCTTAGCCGCAAGCGATTCCCCCCCCGTGAGGAAGCGTGGCGCTCACCCATTTGATCGACACGAGCGTTGTCTTCCGTCTCGGATCGCCCGTTGTCAGAGAGGTCGTCGAACCGCTTGTGACCGCGGGGAAAATCGGGCGAGCGGGCGTTACCGATCTCGAAGTCGGTTACGGGAGTCGCAATGCGCGCGAGTGGGACGAGAACCAGGAAGATTTGTCGGTCTTCGAACTCATCGAGACCACTTCGGATCATTTTCGTCGCGCACGTGACGTTCAGCGGGCGCTAGCGGCCCGCAATCAGCGTGGACGAAAGCTCCCGGATCTTCTGATTGCTGCTACTGCAGAGCAAGCTGTTCTCACGGTGTTGCATTACGACGGCGACTTCGACCTCATCGCTGCGGTAACCGGTCAAGCGTGCGAATGGGTCGTTCCCGCGGGAGCCGTCGATTGAGGTGCGCGCACGGCCTGCGAATAGATGAACTCGGTGTTCGGATGGCCCCTTGGTGGTCCACTCTGATGGGGTCAGGGCACTACGTGAGCGGGCGACGGGAATCGAACCCGCATGGCCAGCTTGGAAGGCTGGCGGACGAGCAGTCTGCGACTTGCCCTGATTCCGAGAAAATGCCTTTCACCTGGTTTTATCATTCACCAGAGCCGACCGTCGCTGTCCCGCTTTGACCACCGTTCCGCGCACGATCGCGCACGAATCGCGCACGGACTCCCCACACTCCGTGCGGTGCTCGACGAGTTTCGACAGAGGTTCGGGAGTGCCAGAGGAACTGGTCGCGCGCCGAAATGTTCGGGGCGACCTAGAGCCGGCGTCATGCGACGGTCTCAGCTCGCCACCGCTTGAGCGTTAGGGGATTCACGCGAAGTCGCTGAGGCTTTGGTTATTCGCCTTAAGTGGCGACGATCGGGACGTCGTAGCTCTTGAGGATCGCAAGCGCCCGCGCCGGGACGACTCGGGGCCAACCTCCGACCCATGGCAGTGCCATCACGGCCGGACGACCGCGCCAAGCGGGGTAGAAGGAACCGAACTGGTTCGCCTGTTGAGGGCGCAACGCCGAAGGCGGCTTGCCGCGGTTCATGTATTGGACCCAGCGCCCTCCCCAGAACATCGAGACCTTCAAACGGGGTCGTCCAGAGAGGGGGTCAGTTCGATCGACGCGCCCGTTCACCACGCTCCTGACCATGGTGGCGATCACATTCCAGTTCGAGATCACCACCTCGTGAGTTAGCGGTTTGCCGCTGACGATGATGATCCGGGGTTCTGAGGCGTCGGCAGGGTCAGCGCTGATGATCGCCATCAAGGCGACGGCGATAGCGATAGCCACCACTCGCTTCATGAGCCCCCACCGTTGACCGCGAGTGCACCCGACCGGGGATTCGATCTCGTCGAGACCCTACTGAGCGCATTCCAGGCGAGGACGCACACTTGAATCCGGACCGGAACCTCGACCCTCCTTGGCCAGACGCCTAACCGGCGTTCGCCGCGAAGAGAGAGCGACGCGGTCGCGTCATTAGGGGACACTCGCCCGTCTCCGCTTGCTCCTTCGATATTCGGATCTGCCTCCGTCACGACGAGCGAGGGTGTACGACCTGTTACTCGGCCCCCATCTCGGCCCGACGCTTGAGCGCCCGCTCGACGCAGGCGGACGCGCCTTTGAGCTTGAACTGCTTAAGGGCTGAGTTGAGGGACTCATAAGCTTCGGCGTCCTTGCCAAACGCATGGAGCACTTCCGCGAGATCAGACAGCGCCTCACCGCGCCAGTGAATCGCCCTGGGTTTCCTGGAGGCTCCAAACCTTGGAAAGGTTGGAGACATGGGAGACCCACAAAAGAGGTACCCGCCTGAGCTGAAGGAGCGGGCGGTGCGGATGGTCCTCGAGGCCCGAGCCGCTGATCCGAACGATCACTTGACACGGCCCCGCCCCTTCATGAACGGCGATTAGTGGCACCCTCGCCGTAGTTCGTCAGCTCACATTCTGGGGCGGTTGATTGCTGAGCCGCCGTTGACAGAGCCTCCCTTCTCTGTATCGTTGTGGTATGACAGACGATAAGGACGAGGGTAAGGCGACCCAGCGGCGAGTCCCGTCGATCGAGTTCCACCTCGATCCGGGCTCGGGCGTACCGACGTTCATGCAGATCGTCCAGCAGGTCGAACATGCGCTGCGGCTCGGCTACCTGTCGCCCGGCGATCAGCTTCCGAAGGTGCGCGACGTGGTCGCGCAATTGGCGATCAATCCGAACACGGTGATGAAGGCGTACCGAGAGCTCGAAATGAAGGGCCTCGCCATCGGACGACCCGGTCAGGGAACGTTCATCGAGGCGACGCTCAATCAGGTGGCGCTTCCCGTGCTCACCGAGCTTCGGCGCTCGCTCGTCTCGTGGGTGACAGCCGCGGGCGCGGCCGGGCTCGACGAGGACGGGATCGCGGCGCTGATGGCGAACGTGATGCGGGATTTTCGTGAGCGCGGCGGGGATGTTGCCCGCCGGCGCGGCGCGGCGCGGCCCGAGGCGGAGGGTGTGGCATGAACGTCATCGAGACCCACACCCTCGGCAAGTCCTATGGCCAGACGAGGGCACTGCACGATTGCACGCTGGCGATCCCGGAGGGGCACGTCGTCGCGCTGGTCGGTCCGAATGGTGCCGGAAAGACGACGCTGTTGAACCTCGCGGTCGGGCTCGCAGTGCCGACGAGCGGTGAGGTGACGGTGCTCGGCGGTCGGCCCGCCGGTTCTCCCTTCGCCCTCGATGGGATCGCGTTCGTTGCACAGGACACGCCGCTCTACAAGAACCTTTCGGCCGGTGATCTCATCCACGAGACGCGCAATCTCAACCGCCGCTTCGACCGGGGCTACGCCGGGCAGCGCCTTGGCGAGCTCGGGATCCCACTTCGGCAGAAGGCGGGGGAGATGTCGGGCGGCCAGCAGGCCCAACTCGCGTTGACTCTGGCGCTCGCGCGAAGGCCGCAACTCCTCGTGCTCGACGAGCCGTTGGCGATGCTCGATCCGCTCGCCCGGCTCGATTTCATGGCGACGGTGATGTCAGCGGTCGCGGACGACGGCATCTCGGTCGTTTTGTCCTCCCACGTCCTCGCGGAACTCGAGCGAGTCTGCGACTACCTCGTGCTCCTCTCGCGTGGTCGCGTCCAGGTGGTCGGGGAGGTCGACGATCTCCTCGCCCACCACCGTGTCCTCACCGGCCCAGTCTCGGAGTCCGAGCGGTATGCGCAGAAGTGGAACGTCGTGCACGCCAGTCGCGATGCCTCGCGGGTGCACCTTCGTGTCCGTTGCGACGGCACAGCTGACCCGGTACCGGCCGGATGGGAGGCACGGCCCATCACGCTCGAGGAACTGACCATCGCCTATCTACGTGAGCCTGATGCCGCGGCACTGCCTGGGCCGAGCCGCGGCAGAGGCGGAGATCGATCGGAGTTGGCGAAATGACCACGCTCACCTTGCCTGCCCGTCCAGCTGAGGACGCCCGTCTGCGACCAGTGCCTTGGCACAGAATGGGCTGGGTCATCTGGCGGCATCATCGGGTCGCTCTGGCCGGCGTGGTGGCCTTCCTCGGAGCACTGGCGGTGTGGCTATCGACCACCGGCCTTTCGGTGCACCACGAGTACGCCGCTGCGGTCGCCTGCCGTCCAGTGGGTTCGGCGAACTGCACCAACCTGGCCATCATCTTCGAGAGCACGAACTCGTTTCTGAAAGGTGGCTTCGTCCTACAGCCGGTGCCCGCGCTGATCGGGGCGTTCGTCGGATCAGTGGTGCTGGCCCGTGAGTTTGAGACCGGAACCTTCCGCTATGCCTGGACCCAGGCCTTCGGTCGGTGGCGCTGGGCGGTCGCCAAGCTTGTGGCGCTCGGTGTCGCAGTGGCTGCCCTCGCCGCAGCCTTCGGCGTCTTGTTGTCCTGGTACTACCAGCCCTATGTCGCCGCGCAGAACGCCCCCAACGTGTCCGGGGCGAGCCCGCTCTCTGCCGGGCTGTTCGACCTCCGCCCGGTCGCGCTCGCCGGATGGACGCTCACCGCCTTCGCGATCGGCGTCCTCGCCGGCATGCTCATCCGCCGGATCGTGCCCGCGATCGTCGCCACCCTCGCCGCCTATACAGCGCTTGCTCTCCTGACGGCGAATGTCCTGCGCCAGCACTACCTCGCGCCGCTCGTCGCGAGAAATCTGAACATACCTGGCTCGGCTTGGGTCATAAGCGAGTGGTGGACGAAGGCCGGCAAGTTCGTGTTCGGAAGCCGAGTGCCTCTCGGTCTGCTCCCGCAGCTCTGCCCTTCATCTTTCGTTGCATCTGGCCACGGCGGCGTCACAACTTCCGGCTCCCTCACCCCAACGCAGTGTCTCCTTCAGCACGGCTACACCGAATGGGCCGACTACCAGCCGATCAGCCACTTCTGGCCCTTCCAGTGGATCGAGGGGGGCTGGCTGCTCGCACTGTCAGCGCTGCTTGTCACCGTGACCGTCTTGCTTGTCCGCCGTCGAGCGGCATGACCGCGTCGAACCGGTCTCGACGTTGCAGTCGTGAGTGCCACATAACGCGCGGCGATTAGGTGGCAAGGCCCTCGCCCCGAGGTGCCTGCTTGAGACTTCTGAGAGACGCGGCGGTTGATTCGTAGCGTTTAGAGGTCCGGGCGGAGTTGGTTACGAAGTGCCTGCCGCCGCTTTGTCGGTTGGCTTTTTAACGAAGAGCGTCCGCTCGGATCTTGCCGCGGCGTGGCTCGAAAGAGGAACGTGCACGAACAATCTCAAGCAGGAGTGCCGCACCGACTCGGCGCGGCTCGGACGCGCGCGCTCGAAACACGGTCAGAAGAGCTTCTTGACACAAAGAGGATTCGTTAGGGGCGCCCCCAAAGCGCGGTTATACGGGTGATCTCTCATGCGCAAGTACGCGGACGCGCTCTCGGGACTGGCAATCGCGCCGGTCAAGATTCCGTCGAAGCGCAGCACTCCGAAACGGATTGCTCGGAGATCGCGCACGTAGCGCGCACGCTGGCTACCGAGCTGCGAAGGCGCTAGAGCAGAAAGTCCACTGAGCTGGGTAAATGGTAGAGCGGGCGACGGTAGAGCGGGCGACGGGAATCGAACCCGCATGGCCAGCTTGGAAGGCTGGAACTCTGCCATTGAGCTACGCCCGCGAAACCGGGTCAGGTTACCAACGAGAAGTCCCAGCTCCCGGTGGAACGAGAGGTACAAGTACGTTTTCGTCTCCATGGCGCTCGCGTTCGGACTCGACGTCGGCGGGACCAAGATTCTCGGCGCCGCTGTGGACGAGTCCGGCGCGGTTCTCGCGGAGTTCAAACGCCCGTCGGTCAACTCGCGTGCAGCGATGCTTCAAGGGCTGGAAGACGTGGCGGCGGATCTCGCCGACTTCGTCTCCGGGCTCGGAACCGAACTCGTCGGCGTCGGGATCGGCGTTCCGGGACTCGTCGACCGGGAAGGGGTCATGCACCAGGCTCCGAACCTTCCCGCAGCCGAGGAGCTTGCCGTCCGCACCGAGATGGCAAAACGCTTTGAAAGTCGGATTCCCGGCTGGCCGGGGCCGCGCCTCGTCGTCGACAACGACGGAATGTGCGCGATCGCGGGCGAGGTCGTATTCGGAGCCGGCCGCGGTCTGAGCGACGCGCTGATGGTTTCGTTGGGGACAGGGATCGGCGGCGGCATCGTGGCTTCGGGTCGGGTCGTGCGCGGAGGACATGGTTTCGCCGGCGAGATCGGCCACATGGTCGTCGCCGCGGACGGGCCGCGATGTGTTTGCGGACGTTTGGGCTGCTGGGAGCAGTTTGTCTCCGGTAGTGGTCATCGGCGTCTCGCCCGAGCGGCGGCCGCCGCCGGACGGGCGACGATGGTGCTCGCGCTCGCGGGCGGCGACGTCGATCAGATCGAAAGCGCGCACGTCTTCACAGCGGCCCGTTCGGGCGACCTCGAAGCATGGGGGATCGTCGACACGATTGCGAAGTACCTTGCGATCGGGATCGCAAACCTCGTCGAAATCCTCGACCCGCTCGCGGTGATCATTGGCGGGGGAGCCGCGGGTGACGCCGATCTCTTCCTGCCCGCAACCCGGGAGTACTTCGGACAGACGAGGAGGGGTTCGGGCGAAAATCCAGCCGAGATCCGACTCGCGGAATTGGGTCCGCGTGCTGGAGCGGTCGGGGCGGCCGCAATGGCGCTCGGACTCATCGACTGACCCTTCGGGCTGACGAGGGTCAGTAGCGTCGCCGATTCCTGATCTCTCAGTGCCGCGGCGAGAGCAGTTCTCTCGCGAACCGTACGAGCTCGGCGTTGTCCCTCGCGAGTCGACCGTCCGGAAGAACAGGCGTGTCCTCGATTCCGGTCCTCACCCCGTGACCCCGAGTCGCTCCGTATCTATTCACCGCCCAACTCGCGATCCCGTCGCCGTGATAGACGCGCGGCAGGTCTATTTCCGCGCGTTCGAGGATTGTCTCCATCTCTTTCGCGTGCTCGACCGCTTCATCGGCGTTCGCATCCAGAGGTTCGAGCAACACCCGGACACAGCGCATCGCGATTCCGGATCCCGCGAACGCCTCCGCGTCCTCGACGGCCAACAGGCCGGCCTCGATGCCTACGCCACGGGAGATCAATAGTTCGCACACCGCCGCGATGTCCTCTTCGCCTTGATTGGCGGTCACCAAGTCGGGAAGCGCCGTCCACTTCGCGATCGCCTCGAGTTTCGCCTTCGCGCTCGGAGCGAGTCCGTCCCGCGTCGTGAGGGAGATAGAAGCCTGAGAAACGAGCGCGCGGATTGCTTCGACGACGGCGGCGTTCGGTCCAGCGGACAATGTCTCTTCTCCGTCGTCTTTCAGATGCGGTGCGGGGAACGTTCGGGTGCTCGTCGAGACGGCGCGCACCGTTTAGCGCAGCCTGCAACATGGCAGCTCCTTTGTTCGCGTCGAGTCAGGCGGCGCCGGCACCCCGGAAATCTTCGCCTCGGGTTGTTAGGCGCGCCGAGTAGGCGCGACCGAAGCGTCGGAGTTGTGCACAATGGGTGGCGGGTCGGGGAGGGGAGATTCGAACTCCCGGCCTCCTGCTCCCAAAGCAGGCGCGCTAACCAAGCTGCGCCACTCCCCGGCACGACCGATCGTACGGCCACCGTTCGAGCGCGCGGAAGCCGCTCGCGCGAGGTCGGTAGGGGACATTGTTCCTCGCAGAGGGCGGGATCGGCCGGATTCGGCGGGAAGGTCGACCGGTAAGCTCGCCGCCTCATGCGCACCTCGGTCGAGCAGTTAGAGGGCAACCTGGTCAAACTGCGCGTCGAGGTCGACGACGACGAAGTCGCCGAAGCAGAAGCCCGAGCCCTTAGCCGCCTCACCCGAGAGGCGCGCATACCGGGGTTCCGCCCGGGCAAAGTTCCCCGTCGGGTCATCGAAGCGCGCCTCGGTCCCAAGGCGATACGTGAACAGGCGCTCCACGACGTCTTGCCCAGCCTGTATGGCGAGGCGGTCGCCGAGTCCGCGCTCGACGTCATCGCCAACCCGCAAATCGACATCACTTCCGGTTCTGAATCCGGTTCGGTGAGCTTCGACGCAATCGTCGAGATCCGGCCCGAAGTGACGATTCCCGGCTACGAGGGGCTCGTCGTGACCGTTCCGAACCCAAATGTCACCCCGGTAGACGTCGACACGCAACTCGAGAGGATGCGCGAGCAGTTCGCCACGCTGACCGAAGTCGGAAGACCGGCGCGGAACGGAGACGTGCTGACGCTCGACGTTCACGGGACAAGAGACGGTGTCCCCGCGGAGGGCCTCGTCGCCGACGATCTCGTCTACGAGCTCGGGACCGGAGGGATCGCGGCGGGAATTGACGAGAAGCTGCACGGTGCCAAAGTCGGTGACATCTTCGAGATGGACGCCGATGACGTTCCCGGCGGGCCGGCGCAGTTGCGCATCCTCGTCAAACAGGTCCGAGAAAAGGTCCTTCCCGACCTCGACGACGCTTTCGCCTCAGACGCCTCCGAGTTCGAGACGCTCGCAGAGCTGCGGGAGGACCTCGAGCGCCGCCTCGGCGATCTCAAGCGCCGGCAGGCCGCGGCGGTTTATCGCGCTCGCGCGCTCGACGCGCTCGGTGACCTTGTCGCGGAGGAGCTTCCGACCACCCTCGTCGCCGACGAGGCTCAGCGACTCCTCGACGATTTCGTCAGGCGGCTGCAACAACGCCAGGTGACATTCGCGAACTACCTCGAAGCGACCGGGCTCGACGAACAGACGGTATATCGCGGACTTCCAGCGCGAGGCGGAAAAGATCGTGCGAGCGGACCTCGCGCTTCGTGCACTTGCTGACAAAGAGGAGATCGAAGTCGACGAGTCCGACGTCGACGAAGAGATCGTCCATCTCGCCGGTCACGCGCAGACGACGCCTGCGAAGATGCGCGAGACGTTGGAACAGGGTGGGCGATTGAGCGGACTACGCTCGCAAATGAAGAGCGCGAAAGCGTTGCGTTGGCTCATCGACCACGTGAGTGTGGTGGATGAGGAGGGAAGCCCTGTGGATCGATCGTTACTCGCCATCGACGAGTCGGATGACATCCACGCGACCGATCGACCGGAAGAATCCGCCGCGATCACCGAGGAGGTTGCGAAGTGAGCGCCTACGACTATCTCGTTCCGATGGTCGTCGAATCATCGAGCAAGGGTGAGCGCTCGTACGACTTGTATTCGCGCCTGCTTCGTGACCGGATCATCTTCATCGGCACGCCGATCGATGACACCGTCGCGAACCTCGTGTCCGCGCAGATGCTGTTCTTGGAGTCCGAAGATCAGGACAAGGACATCAACATCTACATCAACTCTCCGGGCGGCGAGATCACTGCGCTGTTCGCGATCTACGACACGATGAAATACGTGCGACCCGACAAGTCGACCTTCTGTTTCGGTCAGGCAGCGTCGGCGGCGGCGGTGCTCCTCGCATCGGGCACCAAGGGCAAGCGATTCGCCCTGCCCCACGCGCGCATCTTGTTGCACCAGCCCTACGGGGGTGCTGCCGGTCAGGCGACAGACATCGAGCTGCAGGCGAAAGAGATCCTCCGCATGCGCGACATGCTGAACGAGATGCTGGCGACAGACACAGGGCAGACGATCGAGAAGATCCAGCGAGACACGGACCGCGACTTTGTCATGAGTGCGGATGACGCCCGCGAGTACGGTCTTATCGACGAGGTGATCACGACCCGGGAATCCGTCGACACGCTGTCGGCGGCCGGGGCGGCCTGAGCTGGAGGGATCGTGGCCAAATTCGGCGACGGCGGGGAGCTCGTGAAGTGCTCCTTTTGCGGCAAGTCCCAAAAACAGGTCAAGAAGCTGATCGCCGGACCAGGCGTCTACATCTGCGACGAGTGCATCGAGCTATGCAACGACATTTTGGAAGAGGAGCTCTCAGATACCTCTGAGGTCCGCTTCGACGATCTCCCGAAGCCGCGCGAGATCTTCGATTTCCTGAACGATTACGTCATCGGCCAGGACCAGGCAAAGAAGATCCTCTCGGTCGCGGTCTACAACCACTACAAGCGCGTCCAGGCCGGACAGCCGACGGACCAAGACGTCGAGCTCGCGAAGTCGAACATCTTGCTGCTCGGTCCGACGGGGTGTGGAAAGACCTTCCTCGCGCAGACGCTCGCTCGCATGTTGAACGTTCCGTTTGCGATCGCCGATGCGACGGCGCTCACAGAAGCCGGCTACGTCGGCGAGGACGTCGAGAACATTCTCCTGAAGTTGATCCAGGCCGCCGACTACGACGTGAAAAAGGCGGAGACCGGCATCATCTACATCGACGAGATCGACAAGATCGCCAGAAAGAGCGAGAACCCCTCGATCACACGTGATGTCTCGGGTGAGGGCGTGCAACAGGCGCTCTTGAAGATCCTCGAGGGCACGACGGCGTCGGTGCCTCCACAAGGAGGCCGGAAGCACCCGCATCAAGAGTTCATCCAGATCGACACCACGAACGTTCTGTTCATCTGCGGTGGCGCTTTCGCCGGGCTCGACAAGCTCATCGAGTCGCGCATCGGAAAGTCGGGCATCGGATTCCGCTCCGAGATCCGCAGGCCGAGGCGCGAGGACGAGTCGCGACTGTTGCAAGAGGTCGTTCCACAAGACCTCTTGAAGTTCGGTCTGATCCCCGAATTCGTCGGTCGTCTTCCGGTTCTCGGAACCGTCTCGAGCCTCGATCGCGAAGCGCTGGTCCGGATCCTCATCGAACCGAAGAACGCGCTCGTGAAGCAGTACCGGAGGGTCTTCGAATTGGACGGCGTCGACTTGGAGGTCTCAGAAGAGGCGCTCGAAGCGATCGCCGATCAGGCGTTGCTGCGCGGCACCGGGGCGCGGGGCCTCAGAGCGATCCTCGAAGAGGTGTTGTTGGAGGTCATGTACGACCTCCCGTCGAGAAGTGACGTCGGTCGGTGCGTAGTCGACAAAGAAACGGTGTTGGAGCGCGTCGCCCCGACGCTTGTGCCGCGTACCGCCGGCGAGAAGTCCGACCGGCCGCGTCGTGCGGCTTCCTGATCGCCCGACTGGACACCCGGCGGGTCAAGACGGCGAGTCGCTGGGCGAGGTCTTCGCCTGGCTCGACCGACACATCAACCTCGAAGCGATCGAGCGCGGGCGGGCCGGCGCGGCGGCGGATCCCACTTTGGAGCGCATCGCGAACCTGGCGAGCGCGATGGGGGATCCCGAGCACACATTCCCGATCGTGCACGTCACGGGGACGAACGGGAAAGGCTCGACGTCACGCATCGCGTCGTCGCTCTTGCGGGCGAACGGGCTCTCGGTCGGCACGTATACGAGCCCTCACCTCGAGCGGCTGAACGAGCGGATCGCGTACAACGGCGCGCCGATCTCCGACGACGACCTGCGCGACGTGCTTTTGGCGATCGAGCAGTTGGAGGGGTTCGTACTCGACGCGCACCCGAAGATGCTCCCTCCGACCTGGTTCGAGCTCGTCACCGCAGCCGCTTATCGGTACCTCGCCGACGTCGCGGTCGAATCCGCGGTGATCGAAGTCGGCATTGGCGGTACGTATGACGCGACGAACATCGCCGATGCGAAGGTCGCGGTCGTGACGAACATCGAGTACGACCACACGAATATTTTGGGGAACACCCGCGAGGAGATCGCGATCGAAAAGGCGGGCATCATCAAACGCGACTCGCTCGCCGTGATCGGCGAAGAAGATCCGGCGATCGTCGAGATCTTCCGCCGCCAGGCGCTCGACGTCGGCGCGGAAGGGATGTGGCGACGGGGCACGGAGTTCGCGTGCACGGAGAATCTCGTTGCGTTGGGCGGCCGTGTGATTTCTGTGCGCACACCGTCTGCCGAGTACGAGGACGTCTTCATGCCGCTTTATGGCGCGCATCAGGGTGAGAATGCGTCGCTCGCGATCGCTGCGACAGAAGCGTTCTTTGGCGCACCGCTCGACTACGACGTGGTCAACGAGGCCCTCGAACACATCGAGGTCCCGGGACGTCTCGAGATCGTCGGTCGCCACCCCCTCGTGCTTCTCGACGGCGCGCACAACGTCGCGGGCGCCTCAGCGCTCGGCCAAGCTCTCGCCGAGGACTTCGCAGCGATCAAGCGCATCGTCTTGGTGTTCGGGTGTCTTTCGGGGCGCGACCCCGCGGCACTCGTCGAGGCGATCGGAGTCGAGCGCTTGGCTCACGTCATCTCGTGCGCGCCACCGTCGTTGCGCGCGATTCCGGCCGACCTTGAGGCAAAGGAGATCGAGCGTCTTCCGGTGACCGTGTCGGTATCCGACAGCGTGGCGAGCGCGCTCGCGGAGGCAGAAGAGCGCGCCGGGCGCGACGGAATGGTGCTCGTGTGCGGCTCGCTGTATTTAGTCGGCGCGGCGCGAGAACACCTCAGCTACTAGTGTCTCGGCCCGCTATGGGCCGGACGCTCGTGCTGTTGAAGCCAGACGCCGTGGAACGGCGACTCGTCGGAGAGATCGTCGCGCGCATCGAGGCGAAGGGCCTCACCATCGTGGCGATGCGATTGCGCACCGTCGAAGCCGAGCTCGCGCAGGCGCACTACGCGGAGCACCGGGAACGTCCGTTCTTCGGCGACTTGGTGAAGTTCCTGACGAGCGCCCCGATCGTCACGATGGTCGTCGAAGGACCCGCGGACACTTGGCGCATCGTGCGCACCTTGATGGGTGCGACCGATCCCGCAGAGGCGGCTCCCGGGACGATCCGGGGTGACCTCGCGGCGTCAATGCCCGACAATTTGATCCACGGATCTGACTCCCCGGAGGCCGCGGAACGCGAGATCGCCCTGTTCTTCCCCGATTTGGCGTAAATGCGCCCCCAGTTGAGGGCCTACCATTAGGCCCGTAGCCTCGGGCGACGCAGACGACGAGCAAAGAGAGAAGAGTCGTGGCAAACACCTTCATGGGCTTCGGCGCTCGCGACATCGCGGTCGACTTGGGGACTGCGAACACCCTCGTTTACGTACGGGGCAAGGGAATCGTCTTGAACGAGCCCTCGGTCGTCGCCATCAACGTCATAGACGGACAGCCCCTCGCAGTCGGCTCAGACGCGAAAAGGATGATCGGACGCACCCCGAGCACGATCCAGGCGATCCGCCCGCTGAAAGACGGCGTGATCGCGGATTTCGAAGTCTGCGAGATGATGCTCCGCTACTTCATCCGCAAGGTGCACCCCTCGCGCTTTTCGAAGCCGCGCATCGTCATCTGCGTGCCCTCCGGGATCACCGGCGTCGAAAAGCGCGCCGTGCAGGAAGCCGCGGAATACGCCGGTGCGCGAAAGGCGTACATCTTGGAAGAGCCGATGGCCGCGGCGATTGGCGCGGGACTTCCCGTGCACGAGCCGACGGGAAACATGGTCGTCGACATCGGCGGTGGAACGACCGAGGTCGCGGTGATCTCGCTCGGTGGCATCGTGACGAGCCAGTCGATCCGCATCGCCGGTGACGAGTTGGACGCGGCGATTATCAACTTCGTGAAAAAGCAGTACAGCCTGGCGCTCGGCGAGCGCACGGCGGAAGAGATCAAGATCACGATCGGCTCGGCCTACCCGCTCGAAGAAGAGCTCCACGCCGAGATCCGCGGCCGTGATCTCGTCACCGGGCTTCCGAAGACCGTCATCACCTCGACCCAGGACGTGCGCTCGGCGATCGAAGAGCCCGTGGCGGCGATCGTCGACGCGATCAAAGAGACGCTCGACAAGACCCCTCCCGAGCTCGTTGGCGACATCGCCACCCAGGGCCTCGTTCTCACCGGAGGCGGGGCGCTGTTGAACGGGCTAGACGTGCGGCTGCAGGAAGAGACGCACCTGCCGATCGTCGTCGCGCAGGACCCGCTGAACTGCGTCGCGGTGGGTGGCGGCATGTGCCTCGAAGAGTTCGACGCGCTCCGCACCGTTCTCGCCACCGCTTCGAACCGTTAGACACGGGCACTCGCCGTGGCGTCGAGCCGGCGAACGAACCAGCGCCTCACGTTGTTGATGCTGGTCCTCGCGTCCGTGACCGCTTTGACCCTCGATTATCGGGGCTCTGTCGCGCATGGCATCACACATGTCAGAAACGGGATCCAAGACGTCTTGAGTCCGATCCAGCGCGGGATCTCGTTCGTCTTGAACCCCGTCGGCAACGTCTTCGCAGGAGCGCTGCACTACGGGTCGCTCGAGACACAAAACCAGCGACTGCGTGAGACGGTCGGCAACTTGCGTCGCGAGCTCGCCGCCGACCAGGTCGCTCAATCCCAATCGCAAAAGGTGCTCGCGCTCGCCAACCTGCCGTATGTGAACGGCATACCGATGATCGCGGCCGAAGTGATCGGACCCGCGACCTCGAATTTCCAACAGACCTTGGAGATCGACAAAGGGACGTCCTCTGGCGCTGGACCGGGCATGCCCGTCGTCGGCGAGTCGGGCCTCGTCGGCGTGATCTCGACGTCTTCGTCATCGGCGGCGAACGTCATGCTCGTCACCGACGCTTCGTCGTCGATCGCGGTGCGCGTCGGCGCGACTGGCCTTTACCGCGCGCAAGGAGGCGGACGAGGCCGGGCGATCAACCTCACCTACGTCGGCGGTTCTAGCGCGGCGAGAATCGGAGAGCTCGTGTATACGAGCGGGCTCGGCGGCGGCGCGATCCCGGCCGGGATCCCAGTCGGTGTTGTTTCGTCGGTGAAGACCTCGACGACTGGTGCCGCGGCGTCGATCTTTGTCACGCCGATCGTGAACTTCGTCAATTTGCAGTACGTCGACGTCCTCGAGTGGCTCGAGCCCGCATGAGGACACCTGACGTGAGCTCCGGAGCGATCAGATGACGACGGCGAACTGGGCGCGCTTGTTGCTCGTCGTCGTGGTGGCGCTCGTCGCGCAAGTCGCGGTGTTGGACAACGTCACGCTGCTTGGCGCGCACCCTGACGTGATGGTGCTCATTGCCGCGGCAGCGGGCATCGCACAGGGTTCGGGTCGCGGCGCAATCGCGGGATTCGTCGCCGGTGTCGCGGCTGATCTCGTCGTGACCATGCCCTTCGGGTTGTCGGCGCTGACCTTCACCTTGATCGGCTTCGGCACCGGGCTCCTGCGTCCGACGCTCGTCGCCCGCGACGTGGACAGTCCTCAGGTCGCGGCGTGCATCGGTGCCGCAGCGGTGGCGACGATCCTCTACGCGATCATCGGCACGATCGCCGGAAAACACGGGCTGATCGGAGCCGCGACAGCGGAGGCGGTGTTGTCCGTCACACTCGGGGCCGTGGTGCTCTCGTACCCGGTGTTGCGGATCACGCGCTGGGCGTTCTCGGGCACGCGCACGGAGATCGGGCTGTCGGTGCCGCCGGGCGGGAGCGCGATGTCGTGAGCTACCTGCGTCCAAATCGCCGCTTCGAGCAACGCCGCCGCGGCGCACGCCCCCAAAAGGGAGCCGCGAACATCGACTTGATCGGCCACCGCCCGCTCCCCACCCCTCCGACGTACGCACCGCCCGCGCTGCCGCCGTCGGAGACCGGAGCGCCGCGCCAAAAGCGCACTTCTCGCCCGTACCTGCGGATCACGATCGCCGCGGTCGCAATCTTGGCGATGTTTGCCGCGCTCGTCGTGCGCCTCTACTCGCTTCAGGTCCTGAACTCAAAGAAGCTGTCGTCGGCCGCGCAACAGATCACGACGCGCAAGGTGATCCTTCCCGCCGCGCGGGGTTCGATCTTCGCCCGTGGCGGACAGCCGCTCGCGAAGGACGACTTCGAGTGGGTCGTCACCTTGCAGGCGACGCCCGGCCCGACGGGGAGAATCGCCGATCCGACGGTCGAGCACCGACTCGTCGTATTGCTGGGTCTTTCGATGTCCGACATCCGAGCAGACCTTGCGAGCAACCAGTACAGCCCGTATCAACCGATCCCGGTCGCGTTCAACGTGGCACCGTCGATCGTGCTGTCCATCGACGCGCACCGCCAGGAGTTTCCGGGAGTGAGCGCGATCGAAGAACCCGTGCGCTCGTATCCCTACGACGACTTGGCCACCCAAACGCTCGGATACGTTCGGCCGATCACCGAATCGGAGCTGAACAGGTTGGCGCGCTACGGCTACACGTCGTCATCGATCGTCGGACAAAGCGGCGTCGAGGCGCAGTACGAGCGCTACCTGCAAGGAACCTCCGCGGTGATCACCGAGGAGGTCGACCCGTCGGGAACCGTCGTCCGTACCGTGTCCCAGACCTCGGGACGTCCCGGCGACTCGGTGGTCCTAAACCTGAGCGTGCCACTCCAACAGGTCGTCTCGAACGACCTCGCGAACGAGATCACGTACTTGCACTCCCAAGGTCTCGCCGCACCGCTCGGCGCGGCCGTGGTTCTCGATCCGAGGAACGGCGCGGTTCTGGCGATGACGTCGGACCCCTCCTACAACGACAACTGGTGGGTGACCGGCATGACGAACGCGCGCTACGGCGAGCTCACGAACAACAACGGGTACCCGTTGAACAACTGGGCGGTGCAGGGCTTCCAGCCGCCCGGATCGACCTTCAAGATCGCCACCGCGACAGCGGCTTTGCAAAGCGGTCTGATCAGCCCGTACTCAGAGATCGACGACACCGGCATTTTCACGCTGCCGGGCGGGACCGTGCTGCACGACGCGGACAACGCGCCGCTCGGCTGGGTGGATGTCTCGACCGCGCTGACGGCGTCGAGCGACTTTTTCTTCTACACACTCGGCGAGCGATTCTGGTACGCGAGGTCGACCTACGGCATGACGCCGATCCAGAACATGGCGCACCTCTACGGCTTTGGAACGAAAGACGGGATCGACCTTCCCCAGAACGAGGTTCAGAACGGCTGGGTCGATTCCCCGCAAGTGCGCGCGGCGTTGCATCGTCAGGCGCCGAGCGTCTACGCGAACTCGTGGTACTTGGGCGACAACGTCGAGATGGCCTTCGGCCAGGGCGAATCGGTCGTCACACCCCTCGCCGAGGCGACTGCGTACTCGACGCTCGCGAACGGCGGTACGCGCTACGCGCCCGAACTCGCGGCGGGAGTCGTCTCTTCCTCGGGAAAGCTCGTAAAGCGCATCCACCCGAAGGTGATGGACCGCATCCACTATTCGCCGAGCACGTATCAAGCGTTGATGACGGGCTTCGAGGGGGCGGTGCAAAGCTCGAACGGTACCGCGTACAACGACTTCATCGGGTTCAACTTCTCGAAGTGGAACCTCGCCGGAAAGACCGGGACTGCGACGGTGACGGTAAACGACGTGAAGCAGCCGACGTCGTGGTTCGTCGCCTTCGGTGGACCACGCGGTGAGGCGCCGAAGTACGCCGTGTGCGTCGAGATCAACCAGGCGGGATACGGTGCCTCCGCCGCGGCGCCCGTCGTGCGCGAGATCTTCAATTACCTCTACGCGCACGGGCTCGGAAAGCTGAAGCTCCACGCATAGGCCGTCCGAAGACGCGCGACCGACGTCCAGGATCCACCGGCGCGCCCGCACGACGGTTTCGACTAGCGCACGACCCGACGCAGCGCGATGACTTCGATCTGACTGAGCGGCGCCGAGGCCGAGAGACCGCCGAGCACGTAGGCGCGCTTTTGGATCCTCACGAGCGCGCCGTCGGTAAGAGCGAATGGGAGCCTTCCGACGACCGAGACGGCCCGTGTCGCGGCGTCGAATCGCAAGATGTCCGCGGTCGGACCCGACGGCGTCGAACCGCCGACGACGATGATCTGACCTTCGAGCACCGTCGCCTTGGCGTGCGCGACCGGGTATGGGAGGTGGCCGATAACGCGCGCCCTGCCGGTCGCAAGGTCCACCTGCTGGATGTCGGCGGTGAAGGTCCCCGAGTACTCACCCCCGGCCAAGAGGCCACCGAAGAGGTCGACTTCGTGGCCCTGCAAGACGACCGCTGGATAGCGCACCGCGACCGGGAGCGTCGCGAAGGTGTGGAATCCGGTGGTTCCGTGGCCAACAAGGACGCTGTTCAGTGGTGCGTATCCGTTGAAACCGCCGAGCAGCACCGTCGTTGTACCCGACGCCGCGACGGCGAGGTCGGCGCGCGGAGAGGGAAGGGTTCCGCTCAAGACGGTGGTGTCGCTTCGGGGGTCGAATGACTGGATCGTTGAATACACATACGACGAAGCGCCGCCGAAGACGACGACTCGGCCACCGAACTCGACCGCCCAGGCTCCGTGCGTCGCTTGCGCGAGTTGGCCGGCCCGACCGACGATCCCCGTGGTGGGATTGAACCGGTCGATGTTGGCGACGGTGACGCCGGCTGGGTCGAGACCGCCGAGGACGTAGGCCGTGTCGCCGACCGTCGCCGCCATCGTTCGGTACACGGGCGCGGGGAGCCGCCATCTCGTCACCGCGGACTTTGCCTGCCACATGGTTGGCTTCGCGACCGGCGGCCGCTGCTCGCAAGGCAAAGGCGACAACGTTCCCCAACCCGCGATCGCCGACATCCCGCAAAGCGCGACGAGGGTCCCGCCGAGAGCTCGGAATCGGTGCACCAGGTCGCATCTGAGCACGAATCGATCGAACATGAATCGGCGCCTCGGCGCCGTCCTGCCATGGGCTCTGCCAGGAAGAGCTCCACTCCCCGAAGTTCGATGTGATTCGTTACGGAATCGCAACGGCGATCGCCCGGAACCTGCAATAAGTCGGGATACACTCCACCAGGATGTTTGCGCTACCGCCAGGGACAAAGCGCTGTAAGAGCGCGTCCCCTGCCGTGGCGATCGACGCTTGTGGCATGGGGAATCCGCACGCCGAAGAGCGTCTCGGAGTCGGATCGGCAACAGTAGGCCTTCCGTTCGTGCTGACGCCGACTCATCGCGTCGCTTCAACACTTCCTAGCCAATTCACCGACTCGGCATGCGCCCACCTGAGTGGATGCGCCCGAGAGGACCTGTTCGGGCGCCCGGAAAGGGTGCGCCCAAGAAGGGAATTTCTCAATGACAGACGCCCAGACCGACCCCTTCGGGGTCGGAGATCAGCGCGCTGCCACCGGTTCGCCGGCCGGCGCAGCGGCCGAACCCTCGGGAGCGGCCCCGGCCGCTGAGGCGGCCGTTCGACGGAAGCCGAAGATCGGCGACACCCGTCCGGCGCCGGTGCTCGCGCGCCCGGCGGCACCTGCCGACGCCGACAACGGCAACGGCGCCGCGGCGCCGGCCAAACCCCGCCGGAGACGTCGCGGCGGACGAGGAAGGGGTGGTCGGAGCCGCCAGAGCCGACAGCTCACTCCCGTCGCAACGACCACGACGCCTGCGGCACCGCGCACGCGACAGCGCTCGTCGCGCGCGACGCCCGAGGTCACCGAAGCCCCGCAGCCCGTCCCGGCGACTCGTCGTCGCGGTCGGGAGCGCAACGGGCGGCCCGTCGGGCGCTACCTGATGTGCGTCCACGTCGCCCAGGACGCGACCCAGATAGCGGTGTTGGAGGGTCGCTCGCTCATCGAGCTCCACGTCGCCCGTGCTTCGGACGACGCCAACCAGATCGACGGCAACATCTACCGCGGTCGGGTGAAGAACGTGCTCCCCGGGATGGAGGCGGCCTTCGTCGACATCGGCACGCCAAAGAACGCCGTGTTGTACTGGGGAGACGTCCAGACCGATCGCGGCGACGAGATCGAGCGCGAGCCAGGGACGAACCGCATCGAGCACCTATTGCGCCCAGGACAGACGATCATCTGCCAGGTCACGAAAAACCCGATCGGCCTGAAAGGGGCGCGCCTCACCCAGGAGGTTTCGCTCCCCGGCCGCTTCGTCGTGCTCGTCCCGGACTCTCCGGCTTCTGGCATCTCGAAGCGCCTCGACGACAAAGAGCGCCGTCGATTGCGCAAAATCCTCGAGGAGGTCCGGCCCGAGGGTCACGGGATCATCCTGCGAACCGCGGCAGAAGGGGCGACCGCGGAAGATCTGCGCCGCGACGTCTCCCAGCTGGTGAAGAAGTGGGACGAGATCGCCGACTTAGCGAAGCACGTCGCCGCGCCGGCGCTGCTGTACGCGGAACCGCACCTCGCGTTGCGGGCGATCCGTGAGGAGTTCACCGAGGACTACCGCGGCGTGATGATCGACGACCCCGAATTGTTCGAACTCGTGCGCGACTACGTCAACGACATCGACCCGACGCTCGCCGACCGCGTCGAGTATTACGACCAAGAAGCCGAGAATCTCCCCTTGTTCGAGCGCCACCACGTGCACGAACAGCTGCACAAAGCGCTCGACCGCAAGGTGTGGCTGCCCTCTGGAGGCTCGATAATCATCGACCGCACCGAGGCGCTCACCGTGATCGACGTGAACACCGGTAAGAACGTCGGCTCCTCGAGCCTCGAAGAGACGGTGTTCCGCAACAACGTCGAGGCCGCCGAGGAGATCGCCCGCCAGCTTCGACTTCGCGACATCGGCGGCATCATCGTCATCGACTTCATCGACATGGAGCTGAAGGCCAACCGCCAAGAAGTGGCGGCGACGCTTCGCGACGCTCTGGCGAGGGACAAGACCCCGACCCAGGTCTTCGAGATCTCCGAGCTCGGCCTCGTGGAGATGACGAGGAAGCGAGTCGGAGAGGGCCTGGTCGAGGCGCTCTCGGAGACCTGCCCGATGTGCAAGGGCCGCGGGATCATCTTTCCCGAAGAAGAGGATTGATCTTCTGATCGCGCCACGTCGACCCGCTGGCGCGACGAAGAGCGACTGATTGTGACGGTCGCTGTTGAGAGGTCTTCTCGTCCGAAGCCCGGTTGCCTTTCGGACCTGGGCGGATGCGCGAAATCCCGTTGTACGATGGCAGCCCTATGTACGCCGTAATCGCGACCGGTGGGAAGCAAGAACGCGTCGAAGTCGGGACGCGCATCGACGTTGAGCAGCTCTCGGCGTCTGAGGGCGAATCGGTGACGCTTTCTCCCGTCCTCATCGTCGACGGCGACAGCGTGCTCGCGGAGCCCGCCGAGCTCGCCGGGACGAGCGTCGAAGCCCGGATCGTCGGCGCGACGAAGGGGCCGAAGGTGCGGGGATTCACCTACAAGCCGAAGACGAGGGCGCGGCGGCATTTCGGCCACCGCCAGCACTACACGACGCTCGAAGTGACCGCGATCACGGCGGAGGCGACGCCCGCCCCGAGAAAAAGTCGCGCGAAGAGCGCCTAGGAGGAGACGTGTCGAAGACCAAGGGCGGCGGCTCGACCCGCAACGGCCGCGACTCTCGCAGCCAGCGTCTCGGTGTGAAGGCGTCCGACGGCACCGTCGTGGGTTCTGGCGCCGTCATCGTTCGCCAGCGTGGGACGCACTTCCACCCGGGCGCCAACGTGCAGCGCGGGGGAGACGACACGCTGTTCGCGGTGGCTGCGGGCACGGTCCGGTTCGTCGAACGACGCGGTCGACGTCTCGTCGACGTCGTCTCGGAAACGGCCTGACCTTCGCCGCTCGGGACGCGGAGCGGCAATCGTGCGCGACTCGCGTCGCGCGATGAGAGGCGAACGATGACCGGCTTCGTCGACGAAGCCCAGATCCACGCAAAAGCGGGCGACGGCGGCGCGGGCGCGGTGTCGTTTCGTAGGGAAGCCCACGTGAGTCGCGGCGGGCCCGACGGTGGAGACGGCGGCAAGGGAGGCGACGTCTACTTAGAGGCGTCCTCAGGCATCGCGTCGTTGCTCTCTTTCCAGGACCACCCGCACCGTCGTGCCACGAAGGGCACGCACGGAGAAGGGGGCAAGCGCAGCGGCAAGGCGGGAAGCGACCTCGTCGCCCCCGTCCCGGTTGGCACCATCGTCAGGACAAGAGAGGGATCGCTGATCGCCGACCTCGCGCGCGAAGGCGACCGAGTGCTCGTCGCAAGCGGCGGGCGCGGCGGGCACGGGAACGCGCGCTTCTTGTCGAATCGCAGGCGGGCACCGGCTTTTGCCGAACAAGGGGAGTTCGGCGAAGAGCGCTGGCTCAACCTCGAATTAAAGCTGCTGGCCGACGTTGCGCTCGTTGGCTTCCCGAACGCCGGAAAGTCGACGTTGGTCTCGCGTATTTCCGCCGCTCGACCGAAGATCGCCGCCTACCCCTTCACGACTCTCGAGCCGCATCTAGGGGTGGTCCGCTTCCCCGATGCTGCGCCCGACGAGCTCGCCGAGTTCGTCGTCGCCGACATCCCCGGCCTTGTCGAAGGGGCGAGCGAGGGGCGCGGGCTCGGCCACAAGTTCCTCCGCCACGTCGAGCGGGCGCGTGTCCTCGTCGTTCTGGTCGACCTCGGACCGGACGAGGGACGGGCGCCGGATCGTCAGATCGAGACGCTGCTCACAGAGCTCGAGCGATTCGAGCCGACGCTCGTTTCGCGTCCGCGAATCGTCGTCGGGTCGCGCTCGGATCTCCTCTCGAAGGACGACCGCCCGCCGCTTTCGTCGTACGGGGGTGAGCTCGAATGCTCGGCGGTCACCGGGGAAGGCATCGAGGAGCTCTTGGAACGCCTGCGGCTCCTCGTCGACGAGGCACGGCGCGAGACCGCGATCCCAGTCCGAGAACGGGTCGTCCACCGTCCGCTCCCAGAAGGTGTCGTCGTGGAGCGCGAAGGCGGCGGGTTCGTCGTCGCCGGTCGGGCCGCGGAGCGCGCCGTCGCGCTCTCGGACCTCACCGATCCCGACGCGCTCTCATTGGTCCAGCGCCGACTGCGACGTCTCGGAGTCGATCGCGCGCTCGCGCGCGGGGGCGAAGGTGGGAGACGACGTGCGCATCGGAGGCCTCACTTTCACCTACCGAGAGGACGAGGGATGAGCACGACCTCTGCTGCGGGCGCGCGCCCGGTTGTCGTGAAGATTGGCACGTCGTCGCTCGTGGGCGACAAAGGGAGACTGGATCTCGGCGCGATCGCCAAGTTTTCAGGCGAGGTCGCCGCACTCGTGCGCGGCGGGCGCCGCCTGGTCGTCGTTTCCTCGGGAGCTGTCGCCGCGGGACGCGCCGCAGCGGCCGCGTACCCCTCCACGAACCCCGCGAAGACCCGCGCGATGTCGGCGATCGGCCAACCCCGCCTGATGCGCGCTTACGAGGACGCCTTCGATGCCGAAGGTCTCCTAAGCGCACAGGTGCTTATCTCTCTTCGCGACTTCGGTGTCCGCCGGCAGTACCTGAGGGCGAGGGCGACCATCGACATGTTGTGGTCCACCTCTTCGGTGCCGATCGTCAACGAGAACGACGCGTTGTTGGATGGGGAGGTGCGCTTCGGCGACAACGATCGACTCGCGGCGCTTGTTGCGAACCTCGTTGGCGCGGAGGCGCTCGTGATCCTCACCGACACTCCGGGTCTGTATGACGCCGACCCGCGACGCGAGCGCGACGCGACGCTCGTCGAAGAGGTCGCCGCCTCTGATGCCGCATTCGACGAGGTGGCGGCGGGCCCGGGGTCCTCAAAGGGAACCGGAGGGATGGGAACAAAGCTCGCCGCCGCGCGACTCGCCGCCTGGTCGGGGGTGCGCGCGGTGATCGCGCAGGCGAGCCGGGAGAACGTCGTAGCCGACGCGATTCGCGGAGAAACAAGGGTCGGTACGACGATTCTTGCTCGCTCCGAACGACTGCCCGCCCGCAAGGCCTGGATCGCGTTCGCCCTGCCGGCGAGAGGAAAGGTCCTCGTTGACGATGGCGCTCGCCGTGCCCTACTCGAACGTGACGCGTCCTTGCTCCCGGCTGGAGTGCGCGAGATCGAAGGACGCTTCGAAGAGGGCGACGCGGTAGAAATCTGCGACACCTCTCGGGGAGTCTTCGCCAAGGGCCTGTCACGAATGGGATCTGCCGACACCACTTGGATCGGAAAGCGCACAAGCGATCTCCGCGGCGGCACCTCCGCCGAGGTGGTGCACAAAGACGACCTTGTGATTCTGGAGGCGACCTTGATTCAAACGGCGCGAGAGAAAGATCGTGTGAGATGACTATGGCGTCGCTAGAAGAGATGGGTGCGAGAGCGCAAAGCGCCGCGCGAGCACTGCGTGTCGAGACCAGCGCGCGAAAACGCGACTCTCTGCTCGCGTCCGCGTCGGCCCTCGAAACCGCCAGCGTTGAGATTCTGGGCGCGAACGCGCAAGACGTTGCGGCGGCTGGCGGCGCGGGGGTGAGCGAAACGGTCATCGACCGGTTGCGCCTCAGCCGCGATCGGATCGCTCAGATGGCGGAATCGATGCGCACGATCGCCAACCTGCCAGATCCCGCTGGCGAGGTGGTGGAAGGGCGCGTCCTCGCGAACGGACTGAAGGTGCGCCGCGTGCGCGTGCCGCTCGGCGTCGTCGGAATCGTCTACGAGAACCGCCCGAACGTGACCGCGGATGCCGCCGCACTGTGCGTCCGATCCGGAAACGCTGTGATGCTGCGAGGCTCGGCGGGCGCCATCAGTTCGAATCGTGCCATCGCGAAGGCGATACGCGAAGCGATCGCTTCGGTTGGACTCCCCGCCGACTCGGTGCAACTCGTCGAAGACACGCGACACGAGACGGTAACCGAGTTCGTCAAACTGCGCGGAGTCATCGACTGCCTCGTCCCTCGTGGCGGGCCGACTCTTGTCAAACTCGTGATCGAAGAGGCGACCGTGCCGTACGTGATCGACGGGGACGGCAACTGCCACGTGTTCGTTGACGCGACGGCGGATCTCGACATGGCGGAGCGCATCGTGGTCAATGCGAAGATGCAACGACCGAGCGTTTGCAATGCGATGGAAACGCTGCTCGTGCACGAAGCGATCGCGCCGATCGCGCTCCCACGCTTTGCAGCCGCGCTCGAAGGTGTCGAGCTCGTTGGCGACGAACAGACGATGGCGATCCTCCCTGGTGTCGCAAAGGCGAGCGAAGAGGACTACGCGACCGAGTTCCTCGCTCTGAAACTCGCCATCGGCGTCGTGAGCGACCTTGACGGCGCGATCGCACACATCACGCGCTACTCGAGCGGCCACTCCGAAGCGATTATCACCAACGATCTACAAAACGCGCGGCGTTTCGTAGATGAGGTCGACTCAGCGGCGGTGCTCGTCAACGCGTCGACTCGATTTGTCGACGGCGCAGAGCTCGGTCTCGGAGCGGAGATCGGAATCTCGACCCAGAAGCTTCACACCCGCGGCCCGATGGGACTTCGTGAACTGACGACCGTCAAATACGTGATCGTGGGGGACGGGCATATCCGCGCCTGACCATTAGGGTCGGGCCGGATGGATCGTGATGAGGCGAACACGGCTGGTGATGGGGTTGAGCCGGGCACGCGGCTAGTCATCATCCGTCACGGCGAGGCGGTGACGAACGTCGAGGAGCTGATCGGCGGCCATGACGGCTGCCGCGGCCTTACCGACCGAGGAGTCGCTCAGTGCGAAGCGCTCGCAGATCGCCTGCGAGAGACCGGAGAGCTCGACGGCGCGGCGGCGGTCTGGACGAGCGTGTTGCCGCGTGCCGTCGAGTCGGCGGCCATCGTCGCACCAGCGATCGGATTCGACGTCGTCACGCAGAGCTGTTCTTTGTGCGAGCAGCACCCGGGCGAGGCGGACGGGATCTCCTGGTCAGAGTTCGAGCGGCGCTACGAGCGGGTGTCGTTCCCCGGTTCGGACCCCGAGCTGCCGCTTTCTCCTGGCGGGGAAAGCTGGATCGAGTTCCTGGACCGAGCGCGCTCAGGGCTGCTTGATCTCGCGGCGAGTTATCCCCGCCAGCTCGTCGTCGCGGTCTCCCACGGGGGCGTCATCGCCTCGTCGATGATCCGGTTTCTCGGGCTCCCCGAGCACGGATCGGGTGCCCAGCTGCATGCTGAGAACACCTCGATCACCGAGTGGGTTCGCACCGGGCATCGGTGGCGCCTCATCCGGTTCAACGACGTCGCCCACCTCTTCGGTCCTGGTCGCGAAGACGTGCGCTCGATGGTCCCTGCCTGGGTTAACGCGGACAGCGACCGCGCCGCCGTCGATCAGCAGGTGTAGTCGGGGTCGAGCCCGTAGGGGGAGGCGACGGTGCCCGGCGTCTCCTGAAGGATCGTCGGGACACCGCCGGCGAAGATGTCGCCCGACACCGTGGAGTGCGAGTAGCTCGCGCTGCCCGAACACCACGCACCGAGGATGGAAGGATCGGCGAAGCCGGACTCCGCGTACGGCGGATTGGTCCATGGGACGCCGGCGATCCAAAGCGGGATCTGGCCACCAGACGGCACGTAGTCCCCCGCGATCGTCGGGTACTGCACGCTCGTCGAGTAGAGCCCGACCTCGAGCCCGGCGCCGTGCAGCGCGTCGATAGCGCCTTGGATTGTCTGGTCGTTCAACTCGGTGTTGTGCGACCAGTACTCGCCCTTGGAGAAGCTCGAGTAGTTCGTCGGCGACAAAGTCGTGTTCTCGATGTCGAGCCACCAGATCGAAGAGTGCGCGCCGACGTTCGTCGCGTACGAGACCGCCGATTCGGCCCCGTTGTAGCCGTAGTTGTAGGCGATGCAGTTCGCCTGCGCCGATCCGGACATCTGCGCGCACACGCCGTGCGGTCCGTTGGCGGAGAACACCTGGCCTTGCTGGGACGTGTCCGGCGAATTCATGAACACGTACAGGTTGTAAGGGGCACCTCCGGGCGGGTCGACTTTGGTCGCCCACGCGACCTCGGAAGCGAGGCAACGATTGTTCGCGCTGTCGAGCCAGCCCGCGACCTCGATGATGCTGATTGCGGAGACGGTCGGCATCTTCGACATGACCTGGTTCGAACTTGGCGACGCGCACTGGAAGTTCGAGATGTCGTAGCCGAACATTCCATGGGGGAGCGCGATGAGGCCGCTCTTGACCGTGAACGAGCGCACGAGTTCGACGACGGTGATGCCGTGGCGCGGTGGCGTATGAGATAAGGACCCAGCGAATCGCGCGTCGCCGTAATTGAAGACGCGGCCTGATGAAGAAGTGAACCAGTAGCCGCTGCCGTCCGCGGAGGCGACGAACGAGGTGAACGTCTCCTTGATGTGCTTGCGGGCCGGTGCCCCGTAGTAGGCGGCGTCGCCGAAGCGGAAGACGCTTCCCGCTGAGGTCGCGACCCAATACCCGTGGCCGTCTGCGGTATTGGCGATCGCCATGACCGCGTCGTGGACCTTGCTCGAGGATGGCGAACCGTATGAATTCTCGTCGCCGAATCCGAACACTTGGCCACTCGCCGCGACGAGGCGGTATCCGCCGTCGTCGGGGGCGGGCGCGATGGACACGATCGATGACGAGAGCTTGGCGTGCACGAGCGAACCGCAAAACGGCGCGGTGCCGTAGTTGTATACCGCGCCGTTCGATGCAATGAGCCAGTAGCCGATGCCGACGGGTGCGGCAACGATGGCGACGATCGGGGCGTGGTGGACCTTGTGCACGGGCGATCCGAAGAACGTCGCATCGCCGTAGCCGTAGACGCTTCCCTTCGAGTTGGCGAGCCAGTACCCGGCGCCATCAGATGTTGCCGCCGCGCCGACGAATCCAGACAGGCGCGGCTTCGCCTTCGAACCGTGGAACGCGGCACCACCGAAGGGGCGGACGCCTCCGTTCGATTCGACGAGGTAGTACGCCGGACTCTCGAACGTCGCCGGAGTGGGAGGACTCGTCGTCGTGGTCGTCGGTGACGTTGTCGTAGTCGTTGTCGGCAAAGTCGTCGTGGTCGTCGGCGAAGTCGTCGTCGTCGTTGTCGTGGTGGTCGTCGTGGTTGTAGTTGTCGTCGTCGTCGTGGTCGGAATCACCGGGTACGTGCACGACGGAGTGACAGTCACAGCCGGCATGCTGTACGCGATCGCGTGATGTGTTGCTCGGCTTGGTGCACGGACAGTGGCGCCAGAGATCGTCGACGTGCCCAATAGCGCCGCGACAACGATCGCCACCGCCCAGGCGACGCGCGCGCCCGGCAGCGGGTACCGCGGCTCATCCATCAGTCGCGCAACAGCTCCGTGACTCGGTAGGCGAGATCCAGCGCCTGACGCGCGTTCAGACGCGGATCGCACGCGGTCGTGTACCTGAGAGAAAGGTGTTCTTCCAAAATGTCCTCGGTTCCTCCGAGGCATTCGGTGACGTCGTCGCCGGTGAGCTCCACGTGCAGTCCCCCCGGCCACGTGCCGAGATGTCTGTGGACCGCGAAAAAGCCGCGGATCTCGCCCAAGATGTCCTCGAAGCGACGGGTCTTCCTGCCGTCGGAGATGAAGGTGTTGCCGTGCATCGGGTCGCACTGCCATACGACCGGGTGGCCGGCGCTTTCAACCGCGTCGACGATCCGGGGCAAAAGCTCGTCGACTCGACCGACTCCGAGACGGCAGATGAGAGAGAGTCGACCAGGCGTCCGGTCCGGATTCAGCACGTCGCACAGTCCGACGAGCTCTTGCGGCGCCGCCGTCGGACCGACTTTCACCCCGATCGGGTTCTCGATTCCCCGAGCGAACTCGACGTGGGCCCCGTCACTTCGTCTAGTCCGCTCGCCGATCCAGACCATGTGCGCCGAACAGTCGTAGAAGCCGCCCGTCGCGGGCTCTTTTCTCGTCAGGGCTTGCTCGTAGTCGAGAAGCAGTGCCTCGTGGCTCGTGTAGAGGTTCGCGTGCGCCGAGGCGGTGTCGGCGTCGATCCGCATACCGAAGGTGCCGAGTGCGGCGACCGCGCGCTCGACGTCATCCGCGGTCTCGGCGTACCGGCGGCCCTCGTCGGTGCTGGCGACGAAGTACTGGTTCCATGTGTGCACGTGCGGCAGCGACGTGAATCCTTGTGCCGTCAGGGTGCGGAGGACGTTCAGTGTCGTGGCGGCGTGTTGGTACGCAGCGACGAGGCGCGCGGGATTTGGCGTCCTTCCGGCGAGATCCGGCGCGTCGTCGTTCACCATGTGACCCCGAAAACTCGGAAGCTCGGTCTCGCCAATGCGCTCGATCGGTGAAGAACGCGGCTTCGCGAAATTGGCCCGCGATGCGTCCCACGCGCACCACGGGGAGGCCAGATCCGTAGGCGAGAACCACCGCCATCTGCAAGATCACCGAGAGCCGATCGCGGATCGACTCGAAGGTAACTTCCGCGAACGATTCGGCGCAGTCTCCAGCTTGCAGCACGATCGCCCGTCGTTCACAAACGTCGCGAAGCGCTGCAAGAAGACGACGGGCTTCCGCGGGATCGACGAGCGGGGGGAGGCGTTCGAGCTCCGCGAGCGCATTCTTGAGTTCGATCTCGTCGGGCCAGTCAGGGGACTGTTCGACCGGCAGGTGACGCCATGATTCCGGTGACCACCGCGATCGGGGACGCGCCGAATTGGCGTCAACTCCGGGCTGGACCACGGTCCAACCCTACCGGGGCAGGCTTGTGCGGAAGGGGGAATTTGCGCGGGTTTTTCAGAATCCGACGCGTACGCTCTGGTGGTGACGACAACGCGCATCGGAATCTTCGGTGGCACATTCGATCCGATTCATGTTGGTCATCTCGTCGCGGCGGTGAACGCGCGTGACGCGTTGAAACTTGATCGAGTGTTGTTCGTCGTTGCGAACGAACCATGGCAAAAAATCGGCGAACGAGCGGTGACCCCGGCGCGCGATCGCCTTGCTGTGGTTGAGGCGGCGCTCGGAGATGTCGAAGGTCTCGAAGCGTCGCGCGTCGAGATCGATCGTGGCGGCCCGTCGTACACCGCGGACACCGTCGCACAGTTGCGCGACATGCACCCTGAGGCTCGTCTGTTCCTGATCATCGGCGCCGACGTCGTTCCCGGCCTCGAGACTTGGGAACGCTTGGACGAGATCCGCAAGGAGACGACGATCGTCGTCGTCAATCGTCCCGGTTCGGCCGGGATCGACGCCGGATCCGGTGGCCCGCTCGCCGACTGGGACACGGTCACCATCGAGATCCCGGAGATCGAACTGTCGAGCACGGACTTGAGAGAGCGGGCGGCGGACGGTCGGCCGCTCGACTACCTCATTCCGGAGGCCGCAGTCCGCGTGATCCGAGCCCGCCACCTGTACGCTGTCGATAGATGACGGCTCGATCGATCGCCCGACCCGCCTCGGTCGCGATCTGCGCGCCAAAGCCGACGTCTCACGGGGACGGACCTTCGCGTTGAGCCTTTCCGCCGCGCTGATCGCCGCGCGGGCGGCGTCGGCGAAGACGCTCGAAGACACGGTCGTCTTGGACGTCGGCAATCTGATCGGGATCACTGACTATTTCGTCATCGCCGCCGGTCGCAACGACCGCCAAGTGCGGGCGATCGTGGACGAAGTCTCCCGCCAAGTTCGCGAGCAGGCCGGCGCGAAAGTGCGTCAGTCAGAAGGTCTCGAATCGATGAGCTGGGTGCTCCTCGACTACGGCGACTTCGTCGTCCACGTGTTTGACATCGAGGCGCGGGCTCTGTACGCGCTCGAGCGACTTTGGGCCGATGCGCCACGTGTGGCGCTCGACGAAGCGGCGCCGAGCGAGTTCGCCCGCGGCTGACGCTTCGCCCGTTAAACGCGCTACGTGGCGAGCGGTCGAATCGTCAGATAGTTCGTGCGATTGACGGTTCCATTGAACCGTTCCTGACCAGCTTCCAACCACGCCTCTCTCAGCCCGGCAAAGACGATGTTCACCGATCGCACTTGTGGGAACTGGGTGAGCGTGTAGACGATTTGGCCGTTTGACTGGAAGAGCTGGGTCGCGTCGAGGAGGCTGAAGGACGAATCCAAGTTGACCGAGGCGACCCCATCGCGAACGTTGCCGACAAGGGTCAACTCGGCCGGAGGGACCTCGCTCATCGCGGTCGAGATACCCGAACGCAACTCGGAGGTCGTCGGTCCGGCGCTCAGCACGTTCAGCGTGTCTTGCAACGTCGCGTCGAGTGAGACCCTTCCCTCGGGCACGAATCTCGTCGACGCGACGAGATGACTTCCCGTGAGGAAATAGACGTCGACCGGCCGACCGTGGTGCAGAAGCTTCGACGCCGCCGTGTGGAACAGGTCCGCCGGAACCGAGATCGGTTGCGCACTCGTCTGGACCGTGATGCCGCATCCAGCGGTCACGAGCACGATCACGAGGGCGCACAGCCCGACGCAAAGTCTCGGCAGGCGACGTGCGGTCACGATTCCGCCGCATGGGCCGGAGCGTCGTGTTCGATTTCGGACGCGGGTGCGAGTGGTATCTCGACGACGAAGCGTGCGCCCCCAGTCGGTGCATCGGTGACGAAGACTCGACCGCCGTGCAACCGGACGTGCTCGCGCACCAACGCGAGTCCGAGACCCGTGCCGACGCCGGCGCCGCGACTGCCCGCCACCGACGAACCACGCGCGAAACGTTCGAAGATCCTCGAGCGGTCGACTTCTGGAACCCCTGGACCCGCGTCGTCGACGAGCACCCGCACGAAGCCGTCTTCGCTCTCTACCGAAACCCCCGTCACACCGCCCGCGTGGCGGTCCGCGTTCTCGATCAGGTTCGAGAGGACGCGTTCGATCCGCCTCTTATCGACGTAGACCAGTTTGTGATCGCTCGCCGCATCGACCGCGATGGGGATCGCGTCGCGTCCGGAGGGTGCCGCGGCATGGCGAATCAGCTCGCCGATCTCGACCGGCGAGGGCTCGAAGTCCGCGGAACGCGAGTCGTATCGGGAGATCTCGAGCAGGTCGCCGACCATGCGTTGGAACCGGCGCACTTCCGCCGCGAGCAGCTCCAGCGCGTGTCGCGAGCGTTCTGGCATCTCCTCCTGGCGCGCCTCGATCACGGACAACGCGGCGGCGAGCGTCGTAAGAGGAGAACGGAGTTCGTGGCTGACGTCCGAGGTGAACCGGGCGTCGCGCTCGATGCGTTGTTGCAGTCGGTCCGCCATTCTGTTGAACGAGGAGGTCAATACCGCGAGGTCACGCGCGTCCTCGGTCTCGAGTCTCGTGTCGAGCATTCCACCCGCGATGGCTAGCGCCGCTTGAGACACTTCTCGCAGAGGTCGTAGCGCGCGCCCCGCGGCCCATCGTCCGATCAGCGCGCCGAGGGCGGTCGTTACAACTCCCGCGGCGAAGAGGGTTGCGAGGAGCTCGTGCAAGGTGTTCGATGCGCCCGAGAGGTTATAGACGGAAAAAAAGCGCGCATGGCCGGGGAGCGCGATTCCAACGCCGTACATCGGGGCGTTGCGGTAGGTGAATGTCTGTTCGGAGGAAAGCCCGGCAATCGTGTCGTCGCGGAGCGACAAAGGGAGCTGCTTGTAGGAGAACGACGCCGGAGACGAAGAGAACCACTCTTGATCATCGCCGAGATACACGAGTGTGAACGACGTTGTCGACTTGAGGTCGTTCACGAGGGTGAGCGCGTTCGAATCCTCGACGACAAGATCGCGGGCGAACACCACTCCGCGTGCGGCGGTGGCGTTCGCGATCGTCTGCACCTCGAAAGAGTGTTCGTCTCCTCCGACGATCGACGAGCTCGTCTTGTAGTACGTGATCGACGAGATCAACAGGACGAGCAAAAGGGCGCCGAATGCAAAACTCGCCGTGATCCGTGCGCGAAGTCCAAATCGCGAGAATCGTCGCCCTCGCGCCTCGCCTCGATCGTGGGAACCGACGCGGCGAAGCCGCTCCCCGAAAGACATTTAGCTCGCGAGCTTGTATCCGAGGCCGCGCACCGTGAGCACGTAGCGGGGATTCGCCGGGTCGGGCTCGACCTTCGTGCGGAGCCGCCGGATGTGGACGTCGACGAGCCGCCCGTCTCCGAAGTAGTCGTAGCTCCAGACGCGTTCTAGCAGCTGTTCCCGGCTCAGAACCTTTCCGGAGTTCGCGGCGAGCTCGCACAAGAGCAAGAACTCGGTTCGGGTGAGATGAACCTCCTCGCCAGAGAGGCGGACGACGCCGGCGTCCGGCATCACTTCGAGCTCGCCGAAGGTCAACGTCGGGGGCCCGCCCTCGGTCGAGCGCGCCCGGCGCATCAGCGCACGGATCCGTGCCGCAAGTTCCTTCGGCTCGAAGGGCTTCGTCACGTAGTCGTCGGCACCGGCTTCGAGGCCGGCGACGATGTCGTGGGTATCGGTGCGCGCCGTCACCATGATGATCGGAACCGCAGATTCACGTCGGATCTCCCGGCAGCACTCGAAACCGTCGATGCCGGGCAGCATCAAATCGATGATCACGAGGTCGATCGGCTCCGAAGGCGGAGCCTTGGAGAACTTGTCGAGCGCGATCTCGCCGCTCCCTGCTTCGACGACGCCGTAGCCCTCGTCCTCCAGTGCCAGGCGCATCGAAGTACGGATGCGCTCGTCGTCCTCGACCAATAGAAGATGGCTCGCCACCTCACCATTGTTCCTCTTTGTGGGAGAACGCATCGCCCCGACCCGCCCGAAAAGACAAGAAGAGTCGGCATCACCCGGGATCGCCCGATCGTGACCGTAAACTCGCAGCGTGAGCTGGGATTTTGACGGATTCGTCCGCTCGCTCACCTCGGCGTCGCCCGCCACGGTGAAGGCATACCGCACCGACCTCGACGGTTTTGAGCAGTGGGCGGCGCGTGCTGGGGTCACCGTTCCACGCGGGGTCGACCGGGTGATGCTCCGTCGCTACCTCGCATACCTGTCGACGAGGGGCTATGCCCGCCGGTCGATCGCCAGGAAGGCGGCGTCGTTGCGGCGGTACTTCGCCTACGCGCAACGTCGAGGACTGGTCGTCGAGGACCCGGCGCGACGGCTCACCGCGCCGTCGGGGGAGGGTCGGCTTCCGAAGGTCCTCGGACCGGCGGAGCTCGCCGCGCTCCTCGAGGCGCCGGATCCCGAAGAGACGGACGAGGTCGCCGCGGCGGTGACGGCGCGCGACGTCGCGATCCTCGAGTTGCTCTACGGGTCAGGGCTGCGGGTGGCGGAGTGCTGTGCGCTCGACCGCCACGACCTCGAGCTCGAGCGATCCGCGCTGACCGTGCTCGGAAAGGGCGGGAAGTCGAGACGGCTTCCGATGAGCGAACCGAGTGTCGAAGCGCTGCGTGCCTACCTTGAGCGCCATCGCGGAGCGCTCGAAAAAGAGCACTCCCCGCCCGACGCGCTCTTTTTGAACCGTCGTGGCCGCCGCATGACCCCGCGCGACGTCACCCGCGTCGTCGACGGCCGAGCCTCGTCGCCGACCCACCCGCACGCGCTTCGCCATACCTTCGCCACCCATCTGCTCGATGGGGGCGCCGACCTGCGGGTGGTCCAGGAGCTGCTCGGCCACGCCAGCCTGAGGACGACCCAGCGCTACACCCACGTCTCGAAAGAACGCCTCTTCCAGGTGTACGAGCAGACCCATCCCCGTTCCTGAGCGTCCGAATCGGCGGTTCTCAGCGGGAATTCGCCACATTCCCTGATCAGAGCCGGAATCTCACCGGCTACCATCTGTGCGGGCTCGACCGGGTCCGCCTAAACCTCGACCGGACACTCCCACGGTCGCCTCACGGCGCGGTGTCCGGCGCGTACAACCGCTGGGAAGGAGCGACGCGTGGCCGTCGTCACGATGAAACAGCTGCTCGAAGCCGGGGTTCACTTCGGGCACCAGACGAGACGTTGGAACCCGAAGATGAAGCGCTTCTTGTATGGGGAGCGCAACGGCATCTACATCATCGACCTGCACCAGACCCTCACCGGGATCGAAAAGGCGTACGCCTTCGTACGCGATCTCGTCGCAGACGGCAACACGGTGCTTTTCGTCGGAACGAAAAAGCAGACCCAAGGCCCGATCGCCGAGTACGCGACCGCCTGCGGGATGCCTTATGTCAACGAGCGATGGCTCGGCGGAATGCTGACGAACTTCGAGACCATCTCGAGCCGCGTGCGCAAGCTCGCCGAACTCGAGGGCCAACGCGACTCGGGCGAGTTCGAGCAAATGCCGAAGAAAGAGGCCCTCATGCTCCAGCGCGAGCTCGACAAGCTCGCCCGGAACCTGGGGGGCATCCGCCGGTTGTCGCGGCGGCCAGACGCGCTGTTCGTGATCGACACGAAAAAAGAGCACATCGCGGTCACCGAGGCGCGAAAGCTCGGGATCCCCGTCGTGGCGGTCGTCGATTCGAACTGCGACCCGGACGAGATCGACTACCCGATTCCGGGCAACGACGACGCGATCCGCTCCGGGCGACTGATGTGCCGGGTGATCTCCGACGCCGTGATCGAGGGCCGCTTCATCGCCTCGCGCCGGGCGGCAGAGAACCTGAGAGCCGCTGACCAGGCCTCAGGGCCCCCGCCGGCGTACTCCGCGCCTGCTGTCGTCGGCGCGACAGAGGAGTCCTGAGATGGCAGAGATCACGGCGAAAGACGTCCAGGCGCTGCGCCAGTCGACGGGTGCGGGCATCCTCGACGCGCGACGTGCGCTCGTCGAGACCGACGGAGATTTTGAAAAGGCGCGCCGCTGGCTGCGCGAACAAGGGCTTGCCGGCGCGTCGAAGCGAGCAGAGCGTGAGCGCGCCGAGGGCGCGGTGTCGGTCGTCGTGAGCGGCGACCACGGCGTCGGTGCCGTCGTCGCGCTCGAGTGCGAAACGGACTTCGTCGCGAAGGCAGCTGATTTCGTGCGCCTCGTCGACACGCTCGCGGAGACACTCGCGACCGACGGAGAGGAAGCGCTGGCGCGTCACGCCGAGGAGATCGACGAGTTGAAGGTGACGATGAAAGAGAACATCGCCATCGGCCAACACGCGCGATTCGAGTCCGACGGCTCGACGATCTTGGAGAGCTACCTCCACGTTCAGAACGGTCGTGGGGTGAACGGCGTGCTGATCGAGCTCGAAGGCGGTACCGCCGCGCTCGCGCACGATGTCGCCGTCCACATCGCGTTCGCCCGTCCGGAGTACTTGTCGCGAGCCGACGTGCCCGACGAGGTCATCGCGAGTGAGCGCGAAACGATGCTCGCGATCGCGAAGAACGAGGGCAAGCCGGAGTCTCAGCTCGAAAAGATCGTCGAAGGTCGTCTCGGCGGATGGTTCAAGGACCACGTGTTGTTCGATCAGCCGTTCGCGAAGGACGAGAAGCAGACGATCGCCCAGTTTCTCGGCGTCGCGAAGGTTCGCCGGTTCGCGCAGGTCGTCGTCGGTTCGTGACCGGTCACCAAGAAGTCGCCGCGGGTGCGTCCGGGGCGCTTGGCTCCGACGTGTTCGCGCGCAAGTGGTCGCGGGCTGTCCTCAAGATATCGGGCGAGGCGTTCGCGTCGTCTGCTTCGGACGAGACGATCGACGCGTCGACGGTTTCTCAGATGGCGAAGGAGATCGCCGACTCCGTCGATGAGCTCGGCATCGAGCTCGCCGTGATGATGGGCGGCGGCAACATCTGGCGGGGCCAGACCGGGGCGGGCGAGGGCATTGATCGCGCGACCTCCGACACGATGGGCATGCTCGGGACGGTGATCAACGCGCTTGCGCTGCAGGACGCGATCGAGCGCGAAGGACGCCCGACGCGCGTGCTATCCGCGATCTCGATGGCAGAGGTGTGCGAGCCGTACATCCGACGACGCGCGATCCGACACTTGGAGAAGGGTCGGGTCGTGATCTTCGCGGCGGGGATGGGAAATCCATACTTCACGACCGACACGCCAGCCGCGCTGCGTGCGGCGGAGATCGAGGCCGACGTCGTTCTGAAAGGGACGCATTCGGGTGTCGACGGCGTGTACAGCGCCGATCCCCGGCTTGATCCGAAGGCGACGAAATTCGAAGAGATCAGTTTCATGGAAGTCATTGCACGTGATCTTCGCGTGATGGATCTCACCGCGATCACCTTCTGCAAGGACAACGAACTTCCGATCCTCGTATTCGACCTCATGTCGCCGGGCAACATCCATGGAGCCCTCGCAGGCGGGCCAATCGGTACGCTGATTCGATGACCGCCGACGTCATAATCGAGGCTGCACTGAAAGACGCGCGCGAAAAGATGCAGCGCGCGATCGAACACGCGAAGGGCGAATTCGGGTCCGTTCGAACCGGACGGGCGGCACCGGTGCTCGTCGAGAAACTGAAAGTCGATTACTACGGCGCCGAGGTCACGCTGCAGAGCCTCGCCGGGATCACGGTGCCAGACGCGCGCACGTTGATTATCCACCCTTACGACAAGGGCGCGATGAAGGCGATCGAGAAGGCGATCCAGGTCTCGGACCTCGGGGTAAACCCGACCGATGACGGCGAGGTCATCAGGGTGTCGTTCCCTCAGCTGAACGAAGAGCGGCGACGCGACCTCGTGAAAGTCGTTCGCCAGCGCGCGGAGGAGGGTCGGGTCGCGCTGCGCAATGTGCGGCGACACGCGCGCCACGAGCTCGAAAGTCACGAACACGACGGCGCGGTCTCGTCCGACGACGTCGAACGCGCGAGCAAGGAGCTCGATCGAATCACCCACGACTTCGTCGCGGAGGTCGATCGATTGCTCGCCCACAAGGAGCAAGAACTGCTCGAGGTCTGAGACCCCGGGCCCTGGTGCGCCTCGTCGGCGCACCTGCGGAGGAGATGTGCCGAACGACGCTATGGAAGATCGCGCTGAGCGCCCCTTGGGCGTGAGTCGAACTCATCTCCCACCCGACGAGTCCGTCGACGAAGAAGCGCCGCGCCGGACCGGCGAGGTGCGCGTCGTCGCGGTCGAGGCGGCGGTCGCGGCGGGCCTCGTGGAACCGGATCCGGAACCGGAACAGATGGTTCGAGCTCCCGAGGACACGGCGTCGATTCCACTTCCGGACTGGACGGATCCTCCGACGGGTCAGGTCCCTCGCGTGCTCCTCGACGTCGGAGAAGACCCAGACGCGCCGCGACCAAAGGGTCCGAGCTGGCGACAAAGCGCGCAGGACTGGGAACAAGACACCGACGCGCTCGAGTTCCTAATCGAAGAAGACGACGACGACGAAGCCGATGGCTCGTCGACGATCGCCGGGCGCGAGGCCAACGTCTCAGAGACGGACCCATTCGAATTCGACTTCGAGACCCCGACGCTGCGTCCTCGCCCTCTGGTGGACGAACCGTCGACAACCGAGGCCCCTTCGACATTGAACGGCGTATCCGCCGGCTCCGGCTCCGACGACGCGGCGTGGAACGAGTTCGTCGCGCCCCCGGCGAAACATCGCCGAAAGGGAAGAGCGGCGCACCGCGCGCGACCGAGCACTGTGGCACCAAAACGCAACGCCGGTGTCGCGATCGCGACTGGGATCGTTCTCGCCGGAGTCGCGGTTGGGTGCTTCGAGAGCGGGCCGGTCGGAGCTCTCGCCGTTGCGGCTGTAGCACTCAGCCTTGCTGCCGGGGAGACGTTCGGTGCGCTGCGTCGTTCCGGATATCGGCCGCTTTCGTTCCTCGGCCTCGTCGCGACGGCCGCTCTTGTCGTCGGCGCCTATCTCAAAGGACCGGTCGCCGACCCCGTGTTGCTCGCCGGTCTCATCGTGCTCGCCGGTGGAGCCCTCGTGGTCTCTTCCGCAGAACGGTCAGCGGTCGAAGACTTCGGGGCGACGATCCTCGTGGTGACCTGGGTCGGAATGCTCGGCTCATTCGCCGGGTTGCTCGTCAATCCGACGACCTTTCCACACCGTCACGGCGTCGCGTACCTTGGCGCCGTTGTCGGCATCACCGTCGCCCACGACATCGGGTCGTACGTGGTGGGCTCGAGATTCGGACGACACCGCCTGGCGCCGCGCGTCAGTCCGGGCAAGTCGATCGAGGGCCTGGTCGGCGGAACTGCGCTCGCCCTGGTCGTCGGGGGACTCGTCGTCGCTCGCGTGCACCCGTTCACCGTGGCTTCTTCTCTCGGGCTCGCTGCGCTCGTCGTCGTCTTGGCGCCGATCGGTGACCTCGTCCAATCGGTCGTAAAACGCGACCTCGGGCTGAAGGACATGGGTCGGTTGCTCCCGGCGCACGGGGGGATCTCGGACAGGATCGATGCGATCCTCTTTGTGCTTCCCGCCGCCTACATTTTTTTCCGACTGGTCCATCTCGGATGACCAGTCCCCGGACGGTCTCGGTGATCGGATCGACCGGCTCGATCGGACGCCAGGCGCTCGACGTCATCGAGCGCGCGCCCGAGGAGCTGCGCGTCGTCGCGATCGGAGCGAACCGGTCGGTCGACGAGCTCGCGCGTCAGGCTGAGACGTTCCGCCCTGATGTCGTCGGGATCGGCGATTCCTCATTGGTTCCCGAACTCAAAGCGCGCTTACCTCACGGCACCGAGGTGCGCGGGGGCGACGAAGGGTTGGCATCGCTCGGCGAGCATGCGGACGTTGTACTGAACGCGGTCGTCGGCTTTGCAGGCCTCGGCGTCACCGTCGCTGCGCTCAAGTCGCGCCGAAGACTTGCTCTCGCGAACAAAGAATCACTCATTGCTGGCGCACCGGTCGTCCAGGCAGCGCGGGCGACGGAGGGCGCGGAGATCGTTCCCGTCGACTCCGAACATTGCGCGATCCACCAGTGCCTCGGCGAGCGCGATCTCGTCCGGGTGTTGTCGGCGGACGGGCCGGAGCCACCTGTCGACGTGACCCGGCTCGTGCTCACTGCCTCGGGAGGGCCGTTTAGGGGTCGGCGCCGCGCAGAGCTCGAGTCGGTCGGAATCGACGACGCGCTCGCCCACCCCACCTGGAAGATGGGGCCGAAGATCACCGTCGACTCCTCAACGCTCATGAACAAAGGACTCGAGGTGATCGAGGCGCACGAGCTCTTCGGCGTCGGATACGACCAGATCGAAGTCGTGATCCATCCGCAGTCGATCGTGCATTCGATGGTCGAGTTCTCCGACGGCGCGACGATCGCCCAGCTGTCGCGTCCCGACATGCGACTACCGATCGCGTACGCGTTGTCCTACCCGCGACGCTTCCGCCAGCCGTTCGGCGCGATCGTCTGGTCGCAGCTCTCCCGGCTCGATTTCTCGGCGCCAGATTACGAGACGTTCTCCTGTCTCGGCCTCGCCTTCGCCGCCGGGCGCGCCGGGGGATCGGCACCCGCCTGGCTCAACGCGGCGAACGAGGTGGCTGTGGCGGCGTTCCTCTCCGGTCGCATCGGCTGGCTCGACATCTCGACCGTGGTGGAAGAGACGCTCGAGCGCCACGAAGAGTCGAAGCTCGTCGAGGTGGACGACGTGGTCGCGGCGGACGCGGAGGCCCGTGTCGTCGCGTCGACGGTCGTCGAGAACAAGAGCCGCGTCGCGTGAGCGAGCAAGCCGCGATCGCGCCCGGGGCGTCGCCGACGCCGTCCAACGCCGGGGCCGTCGTCCGCCTCGGCATCGCCGTCGCCGCCATCGTCGCGATCGCGGCGATCTTCCACGGCCTCGATGTGCTCCTCGTCGTCGCGGCGCTGGTGCTGATGGTGATGCTGCACGAGTTCGGGCACTTCGTCACGGCGAAGGCATCGGGGATGAAAGTCACCGAGTTCTTCTTCGGCTTCGGACCGCGGTTGTGGTCGATCCACCGTGGCGAGACGGAATACGGCGTGAAGGCGATCCCCGCGGGAGGCTACGTGCGGATCGTCGGGATGACCTCCCTCGAGGAGGTCGCGCCCGACGACGAAGCCCGCAGCTACCGCCAGGCAAGTTTCCCTCGCCGCTTGCTGGTCGCCATCTCTGGCTCGGCGATGCACTTCGTGATTGCGTTCGTGCTGTTGTTCGTGATGATCGCGTTTACCGGCTTGCCGAAATCGATCCCTACAAACGAGGTGAGCGGTCTCACCGCCTACTCGAACACGGCGAATCCCGCGCGAGCGGCGGGCGTTCGACCCGGCGACGTGCTCGTCGCTGTCAACGGCCACCACTACTCGAATATCAACGGCTTCATTTCCTTCATCGAATCTCACCCCGGCGACACGGTCTCGCTCACCGTGCGGAGGTCGGGGCGACTCGTCACCTTGTCAGTGCCCGTGATCGACGGACGCCACGCCGACGTCGCGGCTGCTCACGGAACGCCGGAGAAGCACGGAAACAGCCCCGTCGGGGTGATCGGCATCGTCTTGGGCGGCAACACGCTCGTGACGACGTCGGTGCTGGCCGCGGTTCCCCGGTCTGCCACGATGCTCGGTCGGGTCGTCCAGGAGACCGCGGTCGGCTTCTCCCAGGTGTTCTCGTTCCACGGGCTGCGAACCTTCGTCCACGACGTCGCGACGGCCCGCAATTCGTCTGCCCCGGCGCCGAAAGGCTCGACGACTTCGACCCACGGTTCCTCGTCGTCGCGCTCGAGCGAGTTCCTGTCGTTGCCGGGAGCGGTGAACATCGCCGTCCAGGCGCTGCGTATCAACGTCTCGCTGCTGCTCTACATCCTCGTGGCGATCAATCTTTTCGTCGGGATGGCGAACCTGTTCCCGATGCTCCCGCTCGACGGAGGGCACGTCGCGATCCGCGATCTACGAGCGCATCCGATCACGCCGCAACCACCCCTACCACGCCGACGTCCGCAAGCTGATGCCCGTCGCCTACGCCTTCTTGGCGGCGTTGATCCTCCTCGGGCTGTCCGCGCTCTACGTCAACATCGTCCAACCTCCGTCGTTGCCCCATTGACGAGGCTTTTTCCATTCCGACCGCGAGGGTCGGATCGGACGTCGGGCGTAGGCTTGTGGTATCGGTGCAGCGTGCACCGCCTGGGCATCTTCTAGGAGACGCCGCCGTGGAAATCGCAGAAGTCACCCTGCCGAAACGTCGCCAGACGCGCCAGATCCGGGTCGGATCGGTCCCGGTCGGCGGCGGCGCGCCGGTCTCGGTGCAGTCGATGACGACGACGAAGACGGCCGACGTCGAAGGAACGCTGCAGCAGATCTATTCGCTCGCCGGCGCGGGTGCCGACATCGTGCGCTGCACGTGCAACGAGGCCGAAGCCGCCGAGGGGCTCGCGCGAATCATCCCCCGTTCGCCCGTGCCGATCGTCGCCGACATCCACTTCCACGTCGAGATGGCCCTCGCCGCGCTTGAGGCGGGTGTGCAGGGCCTCCGGCTCAACCCCGGCAACTTGCGCAAGCCCGAGGAGATCAAGCTCGTGGCGAAGGAGGCGAAAGACCGCCGGGTGCCGATCCGCATCGGCGTCAACGCCGGCTCGCTCCACCCTGATCTGTACAAGAAATACGGTGGCGCGACCGCGGAAGCGCTTGTCGAGTCGGCGCAGATGGAGCTGGCCTACTTTGACGAGGTCGGCTTCGAGGACGTAAAGATCTCCGTGAAGGCGTCGAACGTTCCCTTGATGATCGCCGCGTACCGCCTCGCCTCGCAGACCTTCGATCACCCCTTGCACCTCGGCGTGACCGAGGCCGGCCCGCCGCCGGCCGGGCTGATCAAGGCGACGGCCGGCATCGGGACGCTGCTCTCAGAAGGGATCGGAGACACGATCCGCTACTCGCTCACCGCGGACCCCGTCGAGGAGGCGATCGCCGGACGCAAGCTCCTCGAATCGCTTGGGCTACGCGAGCGAAAGGGCCTCGACCTCATCGCCTGTCCGTCGTGCGGCCGGGCGGAGATCGACGTCATCGCGGTGGCGAAGGAAGCCGAGCGCGTCCTCGAGGAGAAGAAGATCCCACTCCAGGTCGCGGTGATGGGCTGCGTCGTGAACGGGCCGGGCGAGGCGCGCGGCGCGGACCTCGGGATCGCGGCGGGCAAGCACAAGGGCCACCTGTTCATCCGGGGCAAGATCGTCCGCGTCGTACCCGAAGACGAGATGGTCGAGTCGCTCGTCACCGAGGCGGAGAAGATCGTCGCCGAGGGCATCGACGCGCGCATCGCCGCTGCCGACGACGGCGCGGAGAAAGAGGCCGAGGCGGACCGCCGCGTCCTCGTGGAGGAAAAAGGCGCCGATGCGAACCACTCCGAAGAAATCGTCGTAAAGATCCGCGAGCGCCTTTCTTCCTCGAAGGCCGAAGAGGCTCCGGCGGAATAGACGGACGACATGTCGATTCACGCGCGAGTTCCCAGTTCACGCCCAGAATGGGCCGCTACGATGCCGGCCCGAGGTAAGGGGAGAGCGAACAACGATGGCATCGAATAAGCGCTCGACGAAGCGCCCGACCCGTCCCGCCCAGCAGCGCCAGAACGGGCCGCGCCGTCTCGGCGGACAGGCGCCTCCGACGCGCTCCGCGAGCGCGCAGCGCCGCTACGAGCGCTCGCGCCGCACAAGGCGCAGTTCGAACCTGCAGGCGTGGGCTGGGGTCCTGCTCGTCGTGGCGGTGGTCCTCGCGTTCGCGATCTACAAGCTCACCGACCACACCCCGAGCTCGAAGAACGGCGGCAATCTCGCCCTCGCCCCCGTCTCGGTCGTGAGCGAGCTTTCCTCGATCCCCGCATCGACGTTCAATGCGATCGGCACGGCGAAATCGACGGACCCCTTCACTGAGACGTCGAAACAGCCGTTCATCACCGCCGGCGGCAAGCCCCACGTCGTTTTCGTCGGTGCGGAATACTGCCCGTTCTGCGCGCTATCCCGCTGGTCGTTGGTCATCGCGCTCAGCAAGTTTGGGACGTTCAGCAACTTGCACCAAACGTCGTCGAACGCCGACTACGCGCCGATCCCGACGTTCAGCTTCGAGGGCTCCAAATACACGAGCCCATACATCACTTTTTCGGCGTATGAGGTAGCCGACCGGCAGGGCAACGCTCTCGACGTGCCGCCGCACTCGATCGACACGATCTTCAACACGTACGACGGGGTAAACACGACGAAGTCGAAGTTCAACGCCTCGACGGGGGTCGGCTACCCCTTCGTCGATTTCGCGAATCAGCACGTCTCATCCGGGGCGCCGCGGATCCTCGACAACACGATCCCGGGAGTCGCCGGAGGCGGTCCGGGAGGGTTCAACGGCATCGGCTACGCGATCGCCCACCCGACCTCGACGACCGGCAAGGCGATCAAGGCCACTGACTTCATCGCCGCGGCAAACTACGACATGGCGGCGATTTGCGCCGTCGACGGCGGCAAGCCGGGAAGCATCTGTCACATGTCTGGCGTGAAGGCCGCTGCGAAGGTGATGGCGGCGACGAAGAAAGTCTCCTAGGGATGCCAAAGCCGCCGACTGCCGAGCGTGGCCGGCGCGCGCTGGCGGTACCACCGCCAGCCGAGGTCCGTCGGCGCTTCAGCTTCGGGGCACGCGGGCCGCGGCGTGAGGCGCGTGTTTCGGAGGATACGGAGAACCCGACAACGCGCTCTCGAATCGATGGCCGCAACGTCGTCGTCCTGCTGGCGTCGCTCGCCGGGGTCGGCGTCGCGTCGTACCTCACGCTCGCCCACTTCAGCGCCGGAATTCAGTTGTCGTGCCCGGCGACCGGTGCGATCAACTGCGAAGCCGTCACCCACAGCCCCGAGTCCTACGTCTTCGGGATTCCGGTCGCGCTTCTCGGGTTGATCTACTTCGTCGCGATGACCGCAATCTCGGTACCCCCGCTGTGGCGTTCGACCTTCCGGGTCGTCGCGCAAGCGCGCCTCGCGATGGCGGTCGCGGGAATCGGGTTCGTCTGCTACCTCCTCTACGCAGAGCTGTTCGAGATCGGCAAGCTCTGTCTGTGGTGCACGGGCGTGCACGTGCTCACGCTGATCGTCTTTGCCGGCGTCACGACCGGATGGCGGCAGATCTCGGAGTACGCGACGGAGCCGTTCCGCCGCTGACGGGCGCGCCGAGGTCGGTGGCGCGTCGTTTTACGCCGGGATCTCGACGATTCGACAGCCCGGCGCCGCCTCAGCCAACGTCTCGACGACGTGCGGGTGGCAGGTGAAGGCGATCACTTGGTGCGACGCGGCGGTCTCCGCGATCACCTCGGCGACGGCCGTCGAGCGCTCGGGGTCGAAGTTCACGAGCACGTCGTCGAGGACGAAGGGGAGCGCGACGGATCGCTCGGCGTGGACCGACGCGAGGCCGAATCGCAGGCACAGGTAAAGCTGCTCTTGGGTGCCTCGGCTCAGGGACGCCGCGTCTACCGAAGAACCGTTCTTCGTCATCGCAACGACGGCTCGGCCCGAGCCTCGTTCGTCCTCGCGTGCGACGAGCCGCTCGTACCGGCCGTCGGTGACGAGGGCGAAGAGTTCGCTCGCCTTCGCGATCACCGCAGGTTGTCGCTCGCGTTCGTAGTGATCCATCGTCTCGCGCAGAAGTTCGCGCGCGATTCCCAATGTCAGCCACTCTCGAAGCGCGTCCCGCAACTCCCCACAGAGCGGGGCGCTTTCTATCTCCAACCGAGCGATCTCGGCGGAGTTTTCGAGCTCAGCTAGCTCGCGTGCCGCCGCAGCCTCGTCGTCTCGAATTTTCCGCCAAATTGCACGCGCCTCTTCGATCGCCGAGATCGTCCGAACGCGTTCCGCCTCCCACGCCGGGCGATCGCCTTCCGCGAGCAATAACTCGAAGCGCTCGGCCTTATTGCCGGACCCGATCGTCTCCACGAGGCTTGCACGAGCTTTGGTCAACTCGTCCTCGATTGAACGGCGCTCAGCGGCGCGTCGTTCGGACGCTTCGAGCGCTGAGGAGAGTCTCAAACAGGTCGCGCTGGAAGGCGCGTCGTCATCGATATCGCACGCGAGCGCGGCCGATCGCGTACGGTCGTCGAACTCTTCGATTCGCGATCTTTCGCCACGCAGCGCGTCGTCCACCGCCAAGCGTCGCTCCTCGAGGTCGGAAAGTTCGACGTCGAGCTTGGCGATCGCTTCGGCCTCTTTGTCGAGGCGTTCTCTCAGTGCGAGTTCTTCGTCGAGCCCGAGCGACAACGACTCGATCTCAGAAAGAAGGGGAGCTTTCGCGAGGCCGACGGCAGACGAGAATCGAGCGATCTCCTCCGACAACCGGTCAACGTCGACAGATGCGGGAGGTCGATGCGCATCGTCGAGTTCGGGAGCGCCGCGCGCTTCGCGTCTGCCCGCCCGGCGTGCGACGACGATCACCACCACGACGGCGAGCGCCGCAACGAACGCGAGCGCCGCGGTCACGGACTGGTGGCGGACCACGCCGACGACGCCTCCGACGACCGCGAGCGCGGCCGCGAGCACGAGTCCGACGACCATTCCCTCGCTCACACCGGGCCGCTTGGCCGCTTCGGCTGCAATGAGCATCGCGTCGTGCTGGGCTCGGATCGTGAGGAACTGGTCGCGTTGCTGAACGAGGGAGCGAATCGACCGCAGTCGATGCTGGTCGGCTCGGATCTCCGCGTCCGGTCTCGCGCGTGGCGCGAATTCGTCCAGCCGATCGGCCCGTCGTGCGCGTTCTTCGGCGAGCTCTCTGACCCCGTTGTCGATGCCGTCACGTTGCCGGCGCAGGGTCCCGAGCTTCTCGAGGCGTTCGAGGTGGCCGGAGCGGTCTTCCACGAGCGAACGGATCTCGGCCGTTCTTTCGCGGAGCTCGTAGTCGGATTCTGGTGGGTCGTCGAGTTCTCGAAGACGAGTCTCGGCATCTCTCAACCGGTTCCATGCGGGCCCCGCGGCGAGCAGTTCATCGAGCTCGGCGCGCCTCGCGGTGAGCGCGTCCTCGCGCTCGGAAGCAGCTGAGGTCTGTTTCGCGAGTTCTCGAAGGCGCGCGGCAGAAGCCGCGTACCCGGAGGCTTCGGCCCTCTTCGCGCGCAGTTGCCGGCGCGTGTCTTCGAGACGACGGGCGAGGTCGTTCGCCCGCGCCCTCGCGCGCGGCTTTAGGAGTTCTGACTGACGATCGCCGAGTTGGCGGACGGCTTGTGTCGCCGAGCGTCCGGCACCGAGTACCCCGGCCGTGAAGATCAGGTCGCGTACCTCGTCTGATTCAAGGTTCTCGAGCGAGATGAGCTCGGAAAGCCCGAACGCGAAAACTGTGCGAAAGACGTTCGCGTCCGCTCCGCCGAGAAGTGCGCGGAGCTCTTCTTCACCGCCGGTCTCTCCGTTCGGACCCGTGACGAGCGCGCCGCGCCGATCGGCGTGCCGCTCGATCGTCCACTCGCGCCCCTCGTCGTCGAGCACCCGCAGTGATCCCCCGTGGCGGCCGCCGCGAAGCGGTTCGTGTTTCGAGATGCTCCGTTCCCTCGGGAAACCGAAGAGCACAAAGCGCACGAAATCGAGGAGCGTTGACTTCCCGGCCTCGTTTGGCCCGGAGATGACGGTGAGACGGGGCGACAATTCCTCGATCGTGAACCCGGACAAAGTTCCGAATCCGTCGACGTCGAGCCGGCGGAGCTTCATTGCTGATCCGTCGAGATCGATTCGAGTGCGACGCTGGTCGCTCTCTCGAAGAGCTTGGTGAGTTCTATTTCGTCGTCGACGATCGCGCGCAATTCCCCGGTGACGATCCCCGGGACGTTCTGGAGGAGGCGGTCCGCGAGGTCGCGCAGAGCCGTTTGATCTACCGAACGCGCGTCCGCCACCGCAAGCAGGTCGGAGGCGAAGTCTCCTCTCCGGCGGATCTCCTCGCGAGAAAGTGGCGAGAGGGTTCTGTCTTCGACGTCGTCCCACCACAAAAACGGTCGAGACGTCTCCGTGCGATCGCGAAGGGCCTGTCGCAGCCCGTCGAGGTATCCGGGTCGCGCGAAATCGCTGTGCAACGGTCCGTGACCGGTGAGTCGTGCTCGCAGGACGAGCGAGCGACCGTCAGCATTTGCAAGCTCCCCGTCGGCGGCGCTCGCCAAATTCTCGATCAGCGTCGAGAGATCCTCGATGTCGTCGATCGGACAGCGGATCTGCTGGAAACGGACCCGATCACACGGGACGAACTCGGGACTCTCGATTACTCCTTCGGTGACCTGCACGACGAGTGCGCCCTTCGCAGCCCGCTCGGAGCGCTTCAAACTGCGCGCCTGGGTGTTGCCGGGGTAGACGATCCACGGATCGCCCGGGCCGCTGCCCTCTGCGACGATCTCGCGGGCGTGGATGTGCCCGAGTGCCCAGTAGTCGAGTCGGGTGCTCTTCAAGTCGGCGACGGTGCACGGGCAGTAGTTCCCATGTCCTGCCTCGCTACCGACGTTGCAGTGCAAAAGCCCGATGTGGACGCCCGGACCTTGTGGGCGGATAAAGCGCAGCGCGAGGTTCTCGGTCACTTGGCGCGAGGCGTAGCTGATGCCCTGCACCGTGGCGACGACGTCGTCGCCTCGAAGAACGGGGATGCACTCGACCTCGCGGGAGGAAAACACCGTTGTGCGCTCTGGCCAAGTAGAAACTGCGGACCAGCCGGTCTCGACGGGGTCGTGGTTGCCGTGGACGACGAAGGACGAGATGCCTTCGCTGCTCAACAGTTCGAGACCAGCGCGGAAATGCGCCTGGGCGCGCACCCCGCGCTCCGCGCCGTCGTAGATGTCGCCCGCGAAGAGGACAAAGGCGCACTCGCGCTCAAGTGCCAAATCGACGATCTCATCGAATGCCGCGAGGGAGGCTTCGCGAAGTTCGTCCGCCACGTGCGGCACGAGCTCGTGGAGCTCCGAGAACGGGGTGTCCAAGTGGAGGTCCGCGGCGTGGACGAAGCGGAACGAGCCCGCGCTGGCATCTGCCATCGACGCGGCAGGCTATCGAGCGGCTGTCTCGAAGCGTGTGATCAGGAATTTCAGGTGGTGCCGTGGCTCGAGACCGAGATCGGGTGGCGCCAAACGAGGATCTCGAGTCCGTAGGCGAGCCAGTCGTGAATCGGTTTGCCGAAGGTCGCCGTCGCGCTGAGGACGTTGACGTTTCCGAAGTTCAGGTCAGGATTCAAGACGATGAATTGGAACTTGTGCCCCGCGTACCACGACGAGTCGGACTCGCGGTCGTAGCGGACGAGCGTGCCCTCGGGAGTCGCGGTCACGGCGCGAACGACCACAGCGTTGCTCGAATCGACCGTCACGATCGACGACGTCCAGTAGTCGCCGAGCCCTTCGTGGAGGTGGTGCCGTTCGAGGAAGGTCGCAATCTTCGCGTAGGGATCGAAGGGGCGCGTCTGAGCGAGTTGGTATCCCGCACCCGAGGCGAGCACGGCGACGACGCAGAAGGCGACGACCGCGGTCGCGGCCGGTATCGAACGCGGCATCACCTCGCGGGACTTTGCGAAGTGCGCGGCGAGCCGAGTGGCGAAGCGCGCGGCAAGGATCGTCCCGAAGATAAGCGAGGGAACGAGATAGCGGGCGTAAGCGATGAGCGGTGCAGTCGTGAGGGCGAGAAAGACGATCACGCCGCCGATCGCCGCGAGGACGAGCATGTCGTCGATCGTCGAGCGGCGAAGAGACGACGGTTCCCGCCGGTCTCCGATCGCTGCACCCTTCACGAGCGCGCCGAGCGCGACGAGCGCGCTCGCCACGATGACGACGAGGACGACGGCGTGCCCGTACTTGAAGGACACCGGCGCGCCGCCCGTGCCGTACGCGGTGTTTCCCACGCCCACGAGATCTGCGAAGTAGTGCCCGGCGAGCGTGAGGTTCGAACCGAACATCATCGAGTACGGCGCACGCGGGTTCGCTTTGATGAGGGTGAAGGTCCCGATGGCCTTCGCCACCTCGCGCACGACGAGGGCCAGCGCGACGCTCACCGCAGCAGCGCTCGTCGACGGCAACGCCACCGTTGCTCTTCGCGAACGCAGCGCTGCGACGATTCCCGCGAGGAATAGGGGGATCGTTCCGAGCGCGACGACTTGCAGATCTCCGAGCGCTCCGGCGGCCAAGAAGATGACCGCGACCGCCCAACGCCAATCGAATCGGTGGTACTGCATCGCAGCGAACGCGATGAGGCAACACAACACGGTGTCGATGTGCAGCGGGCCGCGCAGAAAGAAGTAAGCGAGCAGTCGCGTCGGGAAGGCGAGGAACGCGACGACGACACCAGCTCCGACGAGCCCGATGAGTCCGCGTTGACCGTCTCTGGCGAACAACGCTCCGCTGACGACGACGAGCGCGGCAATCACCGCCGGGACGAAATGCAAAAGGTAGCCGTGGATGCCGACGAGACCGACGGCCACCGCGTAGTACAACGCGTCGAGTAGCCAGAACGAATCGTACGAGAGCGCCCAGCCGTGCAACGCGATGTCGCCGTGGACAATCGAGTTGCCCTCGAGGACGACGGTCGCGCCGTCGGAGTCCGGGAGGTACGAGTGGGCAGAAAGGAGGTATAAGAACGCGCTCAGCGCGACGAAGGCGACGAGCACCCCGACGACGAGGAGGACGAGGCGCCTTTGCCGCGAGACCCGGGCGCCCTCCTCGGCGGGCGGCGCCTCGGTGACGAAACGGATCGAGGACGCGCGCGGCGCGTCCTCGAGGGTTTCGGACATGGGGAAAAGGTACTTGGCGACCGCCATTTCGGCGGCCGATCTCGAGATCGTTCCTGCTCGCCTCGCCCGAACCGGCAGTACGAGCCTCAGTAGGCTGTGAGCAGGATATTTCGGGAGCGGAGATGGGATTCGACCTTCACAGCTTGCTCGAGGACCACAAGGGCGAGAACTTCGATCGGTACGCGCGGTGCATCAATCCGCAACTCGTTCGGGTCCTCTCGTCGATCGGGTTCGACCGCCAGTACGTGAGCGCGGACGGCGCCTACCTCTACGACGCGGATGGGAATCGGTATCTCGATTTCCTCGCCGGCTTCGGCGTGTTCGGGCTCGGGCGCGGCCACCCCGTGATCAAAAAGGCGCTCCACGAGGCGATCGACGCGGACCTGCCGAATCTCGTACAGATGGACGCGCCGCTGCTCGCCGGCGTACTCGCCGAAGAACTGCTCGGCCGTCTCCATCGAGGGCTCGGACGGATCTTCTTCACGAACTCCGGTGCAGAGGCGGTGGAAGCGGCGCTGAAGTTCGCGCGCTGCGCGACAGGACGCGACGGTGTCGTCCACGCGGACCACGCATTCCACGGCCTCACCTACGGCGCGCTTTCACTGAACGGAGGGCGCGAGTTCCGAAAGGGCTTCGGCTCACTTCTTCCCGGCAACACGGAAGTGGGATTCGGTGATGTCGAGGCGCTAGAACGCGCGCTCCGACGCCGAGACATCGCGGCATTCGTGATCGAAGTGATCCAAGGAAAAGGGGTCAATCTTGCCCCGCAGGAGTACTGGGACGCAGTCGGCGAGCTCTGCCGCAAATACGAGACGCTACTCGTAGTGGACGAGGTGCAGACCGGACTCGGGCGAACGGGCAATCTCTGGGCGTACGAGCACTATGGACTGACGCCCGACATCGTCACGATGTCGAAGGCTCTCTCTGGGGGATTCGTCCCGGTCGGAGCGATGGCGTGTTCGACTGCGGTATCGGACAAGGTCTACTCGTCGATGCAACGCGCGCTTGTTCACTCGTCGACGTTCAAGAACAATCAGCTCGCGATGGTTGCCGGGCTCGCGACGTTGAAGACGATCGACGACGAACAACTCGTCGATCGCGCGCGTCTCACGGGAATCGAGTTCGAAAAGGCGCTCGCCCCGCTGATCGAGCGTCACGAGAGCTTCTTGTCGGTGCGCGGCAAGGGACTGATGATCGGACTCGTCTTCGGAGAGCCGAAATCGCTCGGCCAGCGCACGCGCTTCAAGCTCCTCGAGGCCGCGCACACCGGCTTGTACTCACAGATCATCGTCGGGCCGCTGTTCGCTAGACACCGCATCCTCACCCAGGTCGCGGCGGACCAGATGAACGTCGTGAAGCTCCTGCCACCGCTCACGATCGGCCAGGAAGAAGTCGACTACTTCACCGAGGCGCTGGACGACGTCCTCACCGACGCCGAGAAGGGCTCGTCGTTGATCTTCGACTTCGGACGCTCCCTAATCAAAGGAGCGCGCCGACGGTCGAACTGAACGATCGCGCATCGGCTGATAAGTGAGGAAGGCCCGCGTTTCGAGGGTGCTCGTCGCGTTGGTCGTCGTCGCCGTCGGGACGACGTTTGCTGCGTGTCGGACGGACGATCCGACGACAGGTGGCCCAACGACCACGACGACGACTCTTCCCCAATCTGTCGGCGTCACGGGTTCCGGCGTCGGTGGACCCTTCGCTGCCGTCGGCCAGGTGTACCGCGTCGCCGTCGGCCGCCTCGGACGCAACCGGATCGCTCCCCGCGTCGACAAGGGTCAATTCGTCGCTCCGACGGTCCTTGTCGCGTACCGCCAGTTCGGTTCGGGACCGAACCTGCTCCTCATCTCCGGCGAGCACTCGACGATGACGTCGTGGGATCCGCGCTTTCTGCTCGCGTTGGCGGCGCATTACACGGTGACCGAGTTCGACTTCCCCGACGTCGGGTTCTCCGCCCCAGACGCGCGCTACACGAGTGTCACCGCGCTGGCCGATTACACGGCCGGGCTCGTCTGGGCGCTCGGGCTCGAGCGACCGACCGTGCTCGGCTGGGGGTTCGGTGGCGAGGTCGCGCTATCGCTCGTCGAACGCCATCCGGGCCTCATCTGGCGGCTCGTCCTTGCCGACGCGACCGCGGGCGGCGCGTTATCGACTCCGCCGGCCACAGACGTCGCGCAATCGCTTGCCTCGCCCGTCGAGACGCCGACCGAGCTCTCATACCTCTTCTATCCGCTCGGAGCGGCATCGTCGCGGGCGACCTGGCTGTCGGATTCGTCGAAGGTGACCGCCGACGTGATGACCGCGGCCGCCGTGCTCCACGAGGCAAACGTCGTCGCGAACGGGTACAGCTCCGACCGCGTCGAGAAGTCGCTCGGACAGGTCGGCATTCCGACGCTCGTCTTCGCTGGCGGCGAGGACGACGTCGTCCCGGCACAGAACGCGGACCTGCTCGCGGCGCTGATTCCGCACGCGCAATTTGACCTTTTCCCGCACGGCGGGTACGCCACCCTCTTCGAAGAGGCGCCGGCGGTGTTAAAGGACCTGCGGGGCTTCCTCGCCGGGTGAGGCTCAGGCGATCCGAGCAAGCCCCGGCCGCCTCGATAACCTCGTTCGGTGGTGGGTCCTGGAACCTGGACCATCCCAACGGGTGCAAGTCCCGTCCGGGTAATCGCCGGAGAGCCCGGTAAAGGGACGAGGGGGCTTTGATTTTCTCGGGTGTCACTTCCACGCCCGCATGTCCGGCAAATTGTGGAAGCAGCGACGGATCATCCGCTACTACCTCAATCGCTGGCCGTCCGAGCGGTCGATGAAGCGCGCCCGACTACGGATCAAGGCTCTGACCGATCGAAGTCAGTGCGGTCAGGAGTTGGAGGTGGTGATCTTTCGCCTCAACCAGTTCCTTCGGGGCTGGGGCAACTGCTTCCGCACCCGGGAACGCGGGGGACGAGTTCATCTCGTTGGACGGCTACGTTGCATGGCGGCTGACGCGTTGCTCATCAAGAAGCGTGGTCGCAACCTGCGTGGTGTCCAGGTGAACCGATGGACCCGCACGTGGTTCCATGACCAGGGCCTGCATCAACTCATCGGCACGATCAAGTACCCAAAGGCTGCGTAACCATGTCCAGAAGACCGTCGGAGAGCCGGATGCGGGAAAAACGCACGTACGGATCGATAGGGGGATGGGGAAACGGACTGCTTTGTCGGCACCGCGCCCCTGACTACCAATGACCCCCTTCGTCTCCTTGCACGACCCCGAAGAGCGCTCCTTCGCGAGCGACAACTGCGCCGGCGCCCACCCGCAAATCCTCGAGGCACTCGTCGCAGCGAACGGCGGACATCAGCCCTCGTACGGCGACGACGTGTACACCGAACGGCTACGTGAGCTGATCCGTCACCACTTCGGAGAGAACGCGCAGGCGTGCCCGGTGTTCAACGGGACGGGCGCCAATGTCGTCAGCTTGCAGGCGATGACCGATCGCTGGGAATCGGTCATCTGCGCGGTGTCCTCGCACCTCAACACCGACGAATGTGCGGCTGCAGAGCGGATGGCGGGGATCAAACTCATCCCGCTCGACGCCCCGGACGGAAAGCTCACACCCGAAGCGATCATGGAAGAAGCCTTCGGTTGGGACAATCCGCATCGCGCCGCGCCACGAGTCGTGTCTTTGACCCAGTCGACAGAGCTCGGTACGTGCTACACGCTGGACGAGCTCGCGACCATCTGCGACGCCGCGCACGAGCGCGGCATGAGGGTCCACATCGATGGTGCCCGGCTCGCGAATGCCGCCGCGACACTCGGGCTCGAGTTCAAGTCCTTCACGACCGACGTCGGCGTGGACGTCGTGTCCTTCGGGGGCACAAAAAATGGAATCTTGCTGGGCGAAGTCGTTGTCGTTTTGGACCCAACCGCGGTTCGCGGCGTCGACCACTTGCGCAAGTCCTCGATGCAGCTCTCATCGAAGATGCGCTTCATATCCGCGCAGCTCGTCGCGCTGTTGGAGGGTGATCTATGGATCGAGAGCGCGCGCCATGCGAACGCGATGGCACAACGCCTTGTCGAGAAAATCTCCGGAGTTGACGGCGTGTCGATCAGCCGGCCCGTAGAGGCGAACGCGGTGTTCGCCGTCTTGGATCCCTCGGTCACCGAAGTCCTGCAGTCGAAGTTCCATTTCTACGTGTGGGACGACGAGACCGGAGAGGTTCGATGGATGACGGCCTTTGATACGACCGAGGAGGACGTCGATGAGTTCGCCGCCGCCGTCGTCGCGGCCGTCGGTTCGGTTTGAGCGGGCGGCCGGGCGCTTCGGATCTGCGAAACTGGTCGAACGGGGCCCAAAGGGTCGGGTCAGCCACAGTGGACGAGGGAGATATGTCAAGCGAGCAGTTAGATGACGACGACGAGGACATCCCGGTCATCGAGCACTCCGATCCGCTGATTCCTGAGGACGCGGCTGACGTCGCGTCGAGAGACAGCGAGATCGATTTCGACGACGAAGTCGAGGACGAAGTCGGCTCGCTCGACGTTGTCGAGGCGATTGAGGCTGACGCCTTGTTGGACGATCCGGAAAAACTCGACGACGAGGAGTGACCTGTCGGCTCCTTGTCAGGAGTCGAGCACGAAGGTCACGGTGACGTGAACCGTAACTGACGACGTCCCCGGCGCGACCGGCACCCCGTGTGCCGACGAGCTGGCCGCCCGGAAGGTGTTGAACGGTATCGGGGTCGAGGTCTGCTCGATGTTGGAGATGCGCAGGGCGGGGCCGACGGATTCGCCCGCTCCCGTCGCGAACGACGCGGCGTCGGCGCGGGCGTGACGGACTGCCAGCACACGCGCCTCGGTGGCGAGGTGCGCGCCGTTCGAGATCGAGAACGAGATGCCGTTGATCGCGACGTCGTTGCCCACTGCGTTCTCCGCAGCCGCGATGACCCTCCCGGCCCTCGCGATGCCGTGGACCGTCGCGTCGAGGTCGTCCTCAGCGCTGTAACCGGTGACCGTGCCGTACTGGTTGTACGTCGCAGAGACGTTGAGGTTTTCGGTGCGGAGATCCGAGCGCCTCACTCCCGATGCGACGAACACCTTTTCCAGGCGCGCGGTCTTGGCGTCGTTTGCGTTCAACGCCGCAGCCGCGGAGGACGCTTTCGACGTGACGGCAAGCTGGACGCTCAACGTGTCAGGCACGCCGGTCAACGTCGCGCTCGCGCTGACGACGATTGAGCCGCGCGCCTTTGTCCCGGTGCTCGACGAAGAGAGCGAATACCCGAGCGCGCTCGCTGCCAGCGCGATGGCGAGCACACTCGCGACGAGGGCGAAGAGACCAGTAAAAGACGGACGCGCCATGGCGAACCCTTTCGTCAACTGCCGAGAAAAATGGTACGGCCCCTTCCGTGGTCGAACGGGGAACCCACCGGCGAACCTCGAAGCGCGACCATTGGACCGTGGACGACGACGACCAGTTATTGCGCGTCAACAGGACGATCCGTATCCCGCCCGAAGAGCTCGAGTGGCGCTTCAGCGGGAGCGGTGGCCCCGGCGGCCAGCACGCGAACACCGCCAACACCCGCGTCGAGGTCGTTTTCGACGTGAACGCGTCGAGGGTGCTCGGGCCACGTCAGCGGGCGCGCATCCTTGAGCGCCTCGGTCCCTCCGTGCGCGTCGTCGTCTCCGACACGCGCTCTCAAGCCCGTAATCGTGAACTCGCTCTCGACCGGTTGCGATCGCGTCTCACCGACGCGCTGAAGCTGGAGCGTCGACGACGCCCGACGTCGCCGACTCGAGCGTCGAAGGAGCGTCGACTGGACGACAAGCGCAAACGGGGGCAGGTGAAACGGGCACGTCGTGTTCCGCTCGGAGAAGAGTGAAGCGACCCTCCTCGAAGCGTGCCTGCCGATACTGGGCGAGGGTTTCCGGTCCAGGCGATGGTGGCGCGGCTCGCCAGAGTGACCGGGTGCCGTCGCTTTCGTAACCGCGGCGCAACCAGGTCGGTACTTTCCGACCTGGCCGGTTGCGCAGGTCCAGCCGTGTTCCGGTTCGGTTGTAACGGCTGTGCAACCGAAAGAGGCGTAAAAGAGCCGTGATGGATGTGACTCGAAAGCGAACTCGTCGCCGGGCGGGGCCGCGTTTCGTCCGCCGATTTAGCATCCGCCGGTTCCGCCTCGTCGCCACGAGCGGGTCCGCGCTAGTGGCAGTCGCGCTGCTGTTCGCAGCCTGCGGCGGCACCTCGCCGTCAGGAGTGGCGAGCGTCAAAGAATCGTCGACCTCGAGCACGACACCATCGAGCGCGCCAGCAGGCAACAGCGGCCCACCACCGTCGCCGGCGCTCGAGAGGGCACAGATCAAGTACAGCGTCTGCATGCGCAAGAACGGCGTGCCGGCCTTCCCGGACCCGGAGTCGGACGGCGGTTACGGAGGGACCGACCTGAGGAACATCGATCAGAACTCGCATGCGTTCGTGACGGCGACGAAGGACTGCTCATACCTCGCGAAGGCGGCCGGCATGGCGCCTTGGACGCAGGCGCAATGGACGGCGTACGACGCGATGTTGCTGAAGATCACCGACTGCATGCGGTCGCACGGGATTAGGAACTTCCCCGACCCGAAGGGAGGCGAAAAAGGAGGCTGGCAGGTTTCGACGACCCCGATCGACGTGACCTCGTCGCTGTACGCGAAGGCCGCCAAGGCGTGCAACGGTCCACCAGGTACCCCAAAGCAGGGTTGACCATGACGGAGGCACCGGCAACATCTGGTCGTCGATTGACGCAGAGACCGGGCGTGTTCGGAGGGTTGCCGGGACACGGGACCGTCAGTAACTGCCAGCGAGTGCTGGCGACGAGAATGGGTCCATGACCGAGTCCGGGCCCGTCCGCACGTATGTGGTGCCGGGATGGTTCACCCGCAACGTGTTCAACCGTGCGGTAGCTGTGCTCACCCGGGCAGGGATCAGCGTGTGGGGGTCGCGCGTGCTTCGCGTTCGCGGACGCAAGAGCGGGCAATGGCGGGCAACGCCGGTCAACCTGCTCGACTTTGTCGGTGAGACCTACTTGGTGGCTCCACGCGGAGACACACAGTGGGTACGGAATCTTCGCGTAGCTCGTGAAGGCGAATTGCAGTTGGGAAGACGCGTTCAAGGATTTCGTGCAACCGAGATCGCAGATGAGGAGAAACTCGACGTCCTGCGCGCCTATCTGAAGCGATGGAAGTTCGAGGTAGGAGTCTTCTTCGACGGCGTCAGCGCCGATGCCTCCGACGACGAACTTCGTCGCATCGCGCCAGACCACCCTGTATTTCGACTCGAGCTCACTGACAACGCGTGAGTCTGCTTGAGCCGTCCTTTGGCGGCTCGTCTTTGGCACGAGAGACGTAGCGTTCCGCATGGAGTTCAGTCGTGATCTCAGAGATGGCGTCGCCAAGGGCCGGATCACGGTCTCCATCCGTCTGTGGAAGAAACCGCGTGTCAAGGTCGGGAATCGCTACTCGGTCGGGCAGGCCGTGATTGAGGTCGACGAGATTGAACTTCTTCCGTTCTCTGGCATATCCGCGGCAGACGTTCGGGCTTCAGGCGAGCGCGATCGCGAATCCCTTCGCCGCCGAGCTGCCCACGCCGGACCGATCGACGACGGCACTCTCGTTTATCGGGTCGAGTTCCATTCAGTGAGCTGATCGAGCAGGAGTCCGGCGGATTTGCGCCGAATGCCAGGCGATAATCCCTCAGGCTGATTTTCTAGTGGCGATGCCGGCCTTGACCCATCAGGGTGCGACGCCATCGTGTAACGAGTCCTCGCGGAACATGGGCCATGCGGGATCCGCCGTTGGCGCAGCGAGTTCGAGCTTGTACGAGACGATCTCACCAGGTCTCTTAAGCTCCGCTGGGCCGCCACAGGCCTCGAATACGTTCCAGCTGGACGCTGCCGCCGACTCAACTACGTCCGCGATCGCGACCGAGTTGAAGACGGGACAGCTGAAGTTGATCGATGAGTCCTGGCTGGTCGCCGTGGTCCCGAAAAGGTATTTGCCTGTTGCTCCGTCGATTGCGTAGAGACCGCTTCGCGAGCCGACGAGGACGTCGTTCCACGTGCCGCCGGAAGTTAGGGGAAAGAGAATCGGGGACGAAAAGTCTCTCGCGCCCCGGAGCCCGGTCACCCAGAGCTCATGGCCGCTTCCGGACCACGCGCTGATTTCGGAGACGTTTGATGTCCAACAGCTCGGCAGTGTCGAGTTGCCGCACGACCACGAGGTCTCGACGACCGCTGGCCTGCCGCTGCCGTTGATCACGCCGATCGCGGGCGATCCGACTGACGGACCGGGGGTCGTCACGGGCCAACCAGGCACCCGGGCGCCGTCGCTCGCGTAGTACGCGAAGAGCTTGGCTGTGGCCGACGGGAGCGGCTGCTCGTAGAAACCCGTTCCGACGACGACCGCCGCGCGCCCGGTCGAGTTGATGACGCCGATCGCCGGGCTCGAAAAAATCGTCTGGGCCTCGCAGTGCCGCCAGACGAGTTGTGGCGTTTTGTCACCGTAGTGGTAGTCGCTGATCCAGCCTCCGCGGCATCCGTCCAGGCCGGAAGCATCGCCGCCGATGAAAATGCTGTCACCACCAGCCGTCCCCGGGACCTTATAGAGCGCTGGTGAGGACCACACGGTGTCGGCGGTGTTGATCGGGAATCCCGGGAGCAGGCGGCCCGAAGGCGAGAGCGCGTAGATGCGGTGGTCCCAGGAGCCGAAGACGACGTCTTGCTGCGCGCCACCGCTCAGGCTGCCGATCGCCGGCGTGGAGAACACCCCAACCCGGGTCCCCGGCGCTGCGCCGACGTGGAAGATCCATTTCACGGACCCGCTGAAAGTGAAAGCCTCGACCTCCCGGGCGCTGTTGGGGACCCACTCCGAGGCCGAGCCGACGACGATCGACGGAGGGTCGTTCGGACCGTTGAGGAAGGCGATGGCCGGGCTCCCCTCGATCGCCGCGGTCGTTCCGCTCGGCGCGGCCATTGCCTGAGGCCAACCGGGAAGCTCGCTGCCGGTTCGCGCGTTGAGGACATGCACCATGCCGCTTTCGTCACCGACGGCGAGGATCGTCATCCCGTCGTACGACGCCACCGTCGGCGAGCTCTGCGCAATCGCTCCCGGGACGCAGCGAACCCACTCCGCCGCGGGCCACGACACTCCTGGACCAATCGGTGCCGAGCACCCGAACTGGCGCTCGTGGCCCGCGCCGGCGGTAGGCGTCGCCGCCAACGCTGTCGGGGCGCCGAAAGCGAGAACCGCGGCCGCGAACCGGAACCGGCCCGAACGTCCGAGATCCTGTCGCCGTCGGTGAGCGCGCTGCTGCGTCCAACGCAAGGTCGCGGCTATGTCGGCAACCCTACATATCCGCATCGGCAGTATGAAAGCAACTTCGTGTCGCAGAGATTGTTGGCGTGCTCTTTCCCGCATGCGGCGCGCAAGACTAGGGGACGCTCCGTTTCAGGTTGGATCGCCCAGATTCGCTCGAATCCACCTGCGCCCAACCAGCACCGCCTGTGAGCTCCCCCGAAGATCGGTGGTTGGCCCTGGCTTCAGTCCTCGTAGTTCTCGCCTTTCCCCGCGCGGCGGTTTCGTCCCGTTTTCCGGCGCTCGCCCTTGCTCCGTGGTCCACTCGATGGGGTCCAGGGCAAATCGTGCGGGCGCAGGGACTCGAACCCTGAACCCCGAAGGGACCGGGACCTAAACCCGGCGCGTCTGCCAGTTTCGCCACGCCCGCCGACAGAAAGCCTGCCACGAACTCTGTCCGCCGAGGTCGAGGTTGCGAGACGGAGACGGGCCGCCCGCGCCAGTAGCCTCGGTCCATGACCGAAATTGCTCCTCGTTCCATCGATCCGGTGCACGCCTCGCTCGCCCTGTCGCCCGACCCGGCAGCGGACGTCTACCAACGCCTGCTTCGCGAGCGGATCATCTTTCTCGGCACCCAGGTCGATCAGAACTCAGCGAACCAGATCTGCGCTCAGCTTTTGCTTCTGGAGGCCGAGGACCCGGAGAAGGACATTTCGCTGTACATCAACACGCCAGGGGGTGTGGTCACCGACGGGCTGGCGATCTACGACACGATGCAGTACGTCGAGTGCGACGTCTCGACGATCTGCCTCGGCCTCGCGGCTTCGATGGGTCAGTTCCTCTTGTGCGCGGGCGCGCCGGGCAAGCGGTTCTCGCTCCCGCACGCTCGCATCTTGATGCATCAGCCGAGCGGGCAGATGCAAGGACAAGCGGCGGATATCGCGATCCAAGCCGAACAGATCGTGTACCTGAAGCGGATGATGGCCGAGCGCATCGCGTTCCACACCGGCCAGACGGTCGAGCGCATCGAAGCCGACTCGGATCGTGACCGCTGGTTCACCGCCCAAGAAGCGCTCGACTACGGCTTCATCGACAAGGTGATCGACCGCTCGGCCGCGAATATCCGGCGCATCCGCTGAGCTTGAGGTACTAGGCCTCAGCGCTTTTGACGCGGGATCGTCGTCGTCGCGACACCGAGGTGCGCGGGGTCCTGTCGCCACATCGGCCACGGCGGAGGCGTCCCCGGTACCACCGGCAACGGGTAGTCGAACAACCGCCCCGTCGCCGTCACCTGCTGCGGGCCGCCGGCCGCTTCGAACATCCGCCAGCCAGAGGCGGGTCCGCTTCCCGCGACGTGCGCCACCGCGACCGCGTTGAGGTCAGAAGCCGTGTTGATCGGGTTGTCCTCGCTCGTGCCGTACAAGAAGGCGCCGTTCTGTCCGTCCAAGGGATACAAGCCGTTCGACGAGCCGACCAACACGTCGTTGCCGCCCGATCCGGTGAGGTCGACGAGCACTGGTGAGGCGAAGTCGTTCGGACCAGAGAGCGTCTCGGACCAGATCTGTGTGCCCGATCCGTTCCACGCGTAGATCATCGACTCACCGCCGTTCGAGGTGCACGACAAGCACCACGAGGTGTCGACGACCGACGGCGTCGTCTGGCCAGAAAGGGTCCCGATCGCCGGTGAGCCGAAGCTCGGGCCGGCGGTCTTCACCGGCCATCCCGGCACCCTCCTCCCCGACGCCGCGTAGTACGCATACAAGCGGTCGGTCCCCGGCTTGTAGGGAGGCGTCCACCCGAACCCTGTTCCGACTACGACTGCGGGCGCGCCGGACGAATTGATCACCCCGACGGCTGGAGACGACCAGATCGTCTGCTGTTCGCAGCGCATCCACATCCGCCGCGGACCGTGCCGAGTGATCGTGAAGTCGTAGACGAAGCCGCCGAAGCAGTGGTGGTAACCAGACGCGTCACCGCCGATGAAGATGTCGTCCGCGTGCGGCTTGCCGCGCACGTGGAAAAGCGCCGGCGAGGACCAGATCGTGTCTTGGGTGTCGATCGGGAAACCCGGTACAAGCTTTCCTTGCCCGTTCAGCGCGTACAGCCGGTGGTCATAGGAGCCGAAGACGATGTCGAGCGCGCCGTCACCGGTGAGATCACCCACCGCCGGCGTCGAGAAGACGGAATTGCGGTAGCGGCTGCCGGCGGTGCCGGGCCACTCGGTGAAGGTCGCGCGCGTGAGGAACTTGAAGCGCACCGATCCGTTTGCGTTGAACGCGATGATCCCGCCTTCTTGGTCCGCGATGTAGGTCGATCCGGCTCCCACGATGATCGACGGTGGCTTTCGCGGCCCGTCGAGGTACGCGACCGTCGGCGAGGACTCGACGGCGGTCGGAACGCCGGGCGCAACGTCGATCGGTTGCGGCCAACCGGGGAGGTTCGCGCCGTTGAGCGCGTTCACGACGTAGAGATATCCGCTCTCGCTTCCGAAGATCACCGCGGTGACGCCATCGATCGTCGCGACGGTGGGCGAACTCAAAGCGATCGGGCCAACGGTGTCGGTCCATGTCGGCGCGGGGAACGAAGGTGCCGACGACGCCGACGAAGTCTCGGCCGACGCCGACGTTGCGACGAGCGCGCTCGCCGCGCAGACGAAGAGCGCGCCGACTCTCGAGAGCGCGCGCAGGTGAGACGCGCCCCGTGGCGCGCGGATCAGCTCTGCCCGGAGTGGGGAAGCCCGAAACGCGTCGTGATCGCGACGCCGAGATGCTCGGCGTTCTGATGGAACATCGGCCACGCCGCGGCCGTCAGCGCCGGCGTGAAGCCCATCGGATAGCCGACGATCTCGCCGACGTGATGGAACTCCTCGGGGCCGCCACACGCCTCGAACACATACCACCCTTTGTTCGTCCCGTCATTCTCAACTTGTGCGAATGCGGCTGAGTTATCGACACGGCAGGTGAAGTTGATCGCCGAATGCTGCGCGGAATTCGTCGTGCCGAACATGTACCGCCCGGTTGCACCGTTGATCGCGTACAGCCCGTAGGGGGAACCGACGAGGACGTCGTTCCAGGTCTCGACGGGGGAGAGCGGCGCGAGGACCGGCGAGGAGAAGATCGTCGAACCACGTATCGGCGTCGACCACAGCATCTTTCCCTGGCCGTTCCAGGCGCTGACGGCCGACTCGTTCGTTCCGAGGCAGGAAGGGATCGTCCGACCCGCGCAGACCCATGAACTCTCGACGACCGCCGGCATTCCCGTCGGGTCTACCTTGCCGATCGCGGGGGCGTTGATCGCCGGTCCGGGCGCGACCACCGGCCAACCGGGGACGGGCCGACCGTTGTCGGCGTAGAAGGCGAAGACCTTGTTCGTGTCGGAGGTGAACGGCTGCTCGTAGTAGCCGGTCCCGATGACGACCGCGGCTCGCTTCGTCCCGTTGATCACCCCGACCGCCGGGCTCGACCAGATCGACTGGTTCTCGCAGTGGCGCCACACGAGCGCGACCCGTCCGCCCGTATCGCGGTACGCGCTCACCCATCCGCCTTGACAGCCGTCGAGGCCGGAGGCGTCACCGCCGATGAAGATGGTCTCGCCGACGGTGCCGGGCAGGTGGTACAGCGCGGGCGACGACCAGATCGTGTCGGCGGTGTTGACTGGAAATCCCGACAAGAGCTTGCCCTTCGGGCTCAGCGCGTAGATCCGGTGGTCCCAAGACCCGAAGACGACGTCTTGCTGCGCGCCGCCGGTCAGAGCACCGACCGCCGGTGAGGAGAGCACGCCCGGCGCGGTGCCCGCCGCCACGCCGACGTGGAACAACCAGCGCACCTTGCCGCGAAGCGTGAAGGCTTCAACCTCTCGCTGGGTGTTCGGGACGAATCGAGATGCGGTGCCGACAACGATCGACGGCGGGGCTTTCGGGCCGTTCAAAAAGCCGATCGCCGGGCTCCCTTCGATCGCTACCACCCCGCCGCCCGGGTCCTTCATCCGCATCGGCCAACCCGGGAGCTCGTTGCCGGTCGCCGCGTTGACGACGTGGACGTAGCCCTGCTCGTCGCCGACGGCGAGGATCGTCGTGCCGTCGTAGGTGACCACCGAGGGCGAGCTTTGGGCGATTGATCCCGGGCTGCACCTCGCCCAGGAAGCGGACGGGAAGTCGACACCCGTGGCGACCGGGACGGCGCACGATGCCGAATGCGGGCGGACGGACGCGGAGGAGGCGACCGGCGCGACGACGGCGGCGCCCGCGACCAGGAGGGCCGCGCAGGCCCCGATCATGGGTCGGCGGGTCATATTCACGCTCCGTAGTCTACTCGCCACGTAGAGTGGTTGCCAATTGTTCACGCAACGTCATCTGTTCACTACGGCGCGTGTTTGCCAGTTGTGGAGGTACGGGATCTTCCTGTTCCCCTACGCTTGTGCAACTCGATCGCTGCCTTTGCGAGGACAGGGACGCACCGGAACATGGCTCGGAAGAACCGTTCGCTTGCAACGATCGCCTTCGTCACTCCGCGCTACGGAGCTGGCGTCGTCGGCGGCTCAGAGGCGGTGATGGCTGAGGCGGCCCGCGGGCTCGCCGCCAGGGGATACAACGTCGAGGTGCTGACGACGTGCGCTCGGTCCCACTTCAGCTGGGCGAACGAGTTCGATCCGGGCACGTTCATCGACCGCGGCGTCACTGTTCGGCGGTTCAAGACCGTGACCGGCGCGGGGCTCCGTTCACGCTTTGGTCTCGACCAGCGCGTCCAGCGGGGTGAGCGGCTCGACTCTGGGGAAGAGGTCGCTTGGGCGAACGACCGTTTCCGAGTTCCCGAGCTCTACCTGCACCTTTTCGCGCACGGCAGAAGCTACGACGCGATCGTGCTTTCGCCGTATCTCTTCTGGTCGACGATCTACGGCGCGCAGGTCGCCCCGGAGCGATCGGTGATCATGCCGTGCCTTCACGACGAGCCGTATTCCCAGCTCGGAATCGTGCGGTCGACGCTCGGCTCCGCGGCTGGGCTGTGGTTCCTCTCCGAGCCCGAACACCTTCTCGCACACCGACTCGCCCCGGCGCTCTCGCCGCGCCACTCGGTCGTCGGCGCGGCGGTCGAGATCCCCGAGCACTATGACCCGGCCGGGTTCCGCGAACGCCACGGCCTTTCCTCCCCGTTCGTCCTGTTCGCCGGGCGGCGCGAACCGGGGAAGGGCTGGGATTCGATGTTGCGCGCCTTCGCCCGGGTCGTCGCGATCGGAGACGTCGCGCTCGACTTGGTGACGACCGGCGTCGGCGAGCCGGAGATCCCGGACGGACTCGCCGGTCGGGTGCGCGACCTCGGCTACTTAGAGCCAGACGAGTTGGCGAGTGCGTTCGCCGCCGCCGAGGCGCTCGTGCAGCCGAGCCCCAACGAAAGCTTCTCGCGCACCTTGATGGAGGCGTGGCTGGCGGGGACGCCGGTGATCGCGACGGCGACGGGTGAGGTGGTCACCTGGCACTGCGAGCGCTCGGGGGGCGGGATCACCTACGCCGACGACTTCGAATTCGCGGAGTGCCTCCGCTTCGTCATCGAGGCGCCGAAGGCCGCGGCGGAACTGGCGGCGAAAGGGCGCGAGTACGTCCTCGAGCACTACACCTGGGACAAGGTGCTCGACGAGATGGAACGGTCGCTCGCAGACCTCGACCGCTCGCTCAAGCGATGAGGGTCCTCGTCGTCGGGACGCTCCCGCCACCAGGTGGGGAGGCCGCGCGGGCGCTCGCCGACGCCGCGAACGAGCTCAGGGACGAGGGACACGACGTCGAACTGATGTCGCCGGATTTCCGCAGTGCCGCGCACCGCCACGCCCGCCTCGACGGTCCGTTGCTCGCCGCTTGGCTCGCGTACCTCTCGCCGCGATTCGACGCCGTGGTCGTGCGCTTCGAGCCGGGATTCCCTCTCCGCCCGCACGCCAGCCGAGCGCTTCGCGCGGCGACGCTCTACGCGCTCGGCGCCGCGCTCGGACGCTTCGATCACGTCACCATTCGCTTCGACGGGGGGCCGTCCATCCCCCGCGGCCTCGGTGGACGAGCAATGGGGAACGTGTGGGCCGCGACGTCGAAGGTCGTCGTGGCGAGCGAGGACAAGCGCGCCGAGCTGATCGCGGCGTCCGGGCTCCCCGAAGACGACGTCACCGTGGCAACGGCGCGCACGACGCCAGCGCAACCGTTGCGCGAGGGCTGGACGCTCGCCGACGACGAGGATTTGCGGACAGGGGTCTCGTCGCTTATTCGCCAGCGCGCCGACCGCACCCGGCGAGCGGATCTAGCGCTCAGGGGTTTCGTCGACGACGCCGAGGCGGTCTCGCGGTCGCCGCTCGAGGGGTCGGTGCCCGCCTGGACGCTCGCCTCGGTCTTGCATGAGGCGGCGTCCGCGGTCCGCGTCGTCGGCCGACGAGTGCTCTCGTCGGGCGCCTGAACAGGGACGACTTCAGGCCCTGCGACGCCGCGTCTCGGAGTGCTCGGCGTAAGGACAAGTAGCATCTTTCTCCGCGTCCCCGGTCTGAGCCGCACCCCGAAGGAGTCCGATCTTGGCGCGCCCCCGCCGATGGCGGTGAGCGCCGCGAGACGAGCCGGCGCAGCACAGACGCGCGGTTGTCCGTCCCGACCGAGGTGCAGATCGTCATGGGGATAGCGAGCAGAACGAGTGGCCCGATGGCTGATCGACGCGCGCAACGCGCCGTGGGCGGCACAGGCGAGCTCCCGGCGCGCGTCGTTTCTTCCAGGGTCAACCTACGGACACGAATTCGCGACCTGTGGGGCGCGCGCGAACTGTTCGTCTTCCTCGTCCGCAAGGACTTGAAGGTGAAGTACAAGAACAGCTTCCTCGGGTTTTTGTGGTCGATGGTGAACCCGGCCGTCGTGCTGGGCGTGTACTACATGGTGTTCCGCTACGTCTTGAAGTCGGGAATCCCCGACTTCGCCCTCTACCTGTTCTCGGGGCTGATCGTCTGGAACCTGTTCTCTGTAGCCCTCAGCAGCGCGACGGGCGTCATCGTGGCGAGCGCGGGGATCGTAAAGAAGGTCGCGTTCCCCGCGAGGTCCTTCCCCTCGCCCAGGTCGGAACGGCGTCGGTGTTCTTTTTCTTCCAGGCGATCGTCATGATCGGGTTCCTGCTCGGCTTCCAGTACGCCCCGTCGTGGAAGTACATGCCGGTGCTGTTATGGGCGCTGCTCGACCTCATCGTGCTCACGTCTGCGTGCGCGGTCTTCCTCTCTGCCGTCAACGTCTACTTCCGCGACGTCCAGCACCTGATCGGCGTCGTCTTGCAGGCGTGGTTCTGGGTCGCGCCGATTATCTACAGCTACAACCTCGTCTATGGCCTGTTCAAACGGCACGACCTTCACGTTCTCACGACTTTGTACCTAATCGATCCGGTGACACCGATCATCTTGGCGTTCCAGCGCGCTCTGTACGGCAAGGTGACGGTTCGGACGCCGACCAACCCGCACCTCGTGGTGCTCTCGAACTACCCGTACCACTTCTACCTCGAGATGCTCGCGATCTTGCTCGTCGCCGGCGTCGTCGCCTTCTTCGGGGCGATGCTGGTCTTCGCACGCATCGAAGGCAACTTCGCGCAGGAGCTATGACGCCGAGATGAGCTACGCGGTCGAGATCCAGCACCTGTCGAAGAGCTTCCGGCTCTACCAGGAGAAGTACTCGTCGCTGAAAGAGCGCGTCGTGCACGCCGGCCACATCCCCTACGACGAGTTCTGGGCGCTGAAAGACGTCGACGCCTCCTTCGAGTCCAGCCACACGATCGGCATGCTCGGTCGCAACGGCTCGGGGAAGTCGACGTTGCTCAAATGCATCGCTGGCATCTTGCAGCCGACGTCGGGTCAAGTCGTCGTGCGGGGCAAGGTCGCGGCGATGCTCGAGCTCGGTGCAGGATTCGAGCACGACCTTTCAGGACGCGACAACGTCTATCTGAATGGGACGTTGCTCGGCATGTCGAGAAAAGAGATCCGCCGCCGCTTCGACGAGATCGTCGCCTTCGCCGAACTCGAACAGTTCATTGACAACCAGGTGAAGTACTACTCGTCGGGGATGGTCGTTCGACTCGGCTTCTCGGTCGCGATCAGCATGGAACCGGACGTGTTGCTCGTCGACGAGGTACTCGCGGTCGGAGACGAGCGTTTCCAACAAAAGTGTCTGGAGCGTGTGGGGAAGTTCCAACAGGAGGGGCGGACGATCGTCGTCGTCTCGCACTCGGCCGACAGCCTGCGCGAGATGTGCGACGCGATCTTGGTGCTCGACCACGGCCAAGTCGTTTCCTTCGCCCCCCCGGGCGAGGCGATCCGCGCGTTTCGCGAGGGGCTTTTGGAAACCGAGTCGGCGGCCGCGGAGACAATCGGCGCCGCCCCGAACCTCCGGCAAGTCGAGATCACCGGGGCCTCGGTCGACCATCCCGGATCTGGCGAACGGCCATACGTGGTGACGGGTGAACCGCTCACCGTGCACCTCGAGTACCTCGTGCGTTCCGCGGTCGACTCCGCCCAGTTCGAGATCGAGGTCCTCTCCGACAAGACCGGGCGGCTCTATCTGAACCGCACCGGAGCCGAGGACTCCTTAATGCTCGCGCCGGGAGCGGGCTCTGTCTCGTTCCGCTTCGATGAGATCCCGCTTTTGGACGGGAGATATACGGTCAATTTGTCCGTTCGCAGCTCCGGAGGCGTTGTCCTCGCCATCGCCGAGCCAGCGTGTGCGTTCGAAGTGATGAACCCAGGACGATCGCTCGGAGTCGTCGACCTCCCGATGCGGGTCGAACTCACCGCCCCGGGCGAGGTTCGCGATCGTTCCGCGATCTGAATCGTCCGCCGGTGGAATCGCCTGACGCGCTGAGTGAGTCGGTCATCGCGAAGGCGCGCGATGACGTCGCGGCGCTAGTCGCGGAGGGTCGATGGACCCTTGGCGACGACGCGGCGCTCGAGCAGCAATTGGCGCGGGCGACGTTCGACGCGCTCGAGGGCACCTCGCCTCGCTGAGCGCTCCGTGCGGCTGAGAAAGATCGCCCGGCGCACAATCCCGCGTCCGCTTCGACCGAAGCTCCGACGAGCGCTCGCGCGCGCAGAGCGCGTCTACGAGGCGATCCGTGACCGCAGGGAAAGCGCGTGACGATGGATGTGATCTCCCGACGTGTTCCCGCGCGCGTCGATCAGGTCATCCCGGCGATCGTCGAGCACGACGCGGTGAGCAACCACACCTTCGCCGCGCAGCGACTGTTGCGCGAGATGGGTTTCGAGTCCGAGATCTACGCCTTGATCATCGGGCCGGGATGCGAAGGGCGTGTGCGTCCTCTGCGCGAGATCGCGAGGCGCGGCGACGGCTCGCAGTGGGTTCTCTACCAGTGCTCGATCGGCAGCCCAGCCGCCGACGCGGTGGTCCATCACCCCGGTCGCAAGCTGCTCGACTACCACAACATCGTCCCCGAGGACCTCGTCGAAAAGTGGTTGCCGCCACTCGCCGAAGAATCCCGTCTCGGGCGACGCCAGCTCGCGGCGTTGGCGCCGCTCGTCTCGGTCGCGTTTGCCGACTCGGCGTTTAACGCCGAAGAGCTCGACTCGCTCGGCTATCCGAACCCATCGGTGGTGCCGGTGCTCGTCGAGTCCGGGAACCTGCTCGCCCCGCCGGATCCCCGCGTGCTCGAGCGCTTCGCGGCGCGAAAGGCCCACGGCGGAGCCGACTGGCTGTTCGTCGGACAGATCGGACCCCACAAGGCCCAACACGACGTCATCAGCGCGTTCGCCGCCTACCGCCACTCATTCGACCAACACGCCAGGCTGCACATCGTCGGACGGGAGATGGGCAGCATCTACATCGACGCACTGCGTCGGTTCGTCGCGTCGGCGGGGCTAGGGGGAGCCGTCGATTTCCCGGGCTCGGTTCCGGTCGGTACTCTCGCCGCGTATTACGAAACCGCCGACGCGTTCGTGTGCCTGTCCGACCACGAAGGGTTCTGCGCGCCGATCGTTGAGGCGATGGCGCGCGGTACGCCAGTCGTCGCGTACGCCGCCGCGGCGGTTCCAGAAACTCTCGGTGACGCGGGCGTTCTCGTGGCGGAGAAAGACCCGGCCCTTGTCGCGTCGGTAGTGCATCGGCTGACGAACGACGACGAGACGCGCAACACCTTTATCGCGAGGGGGCGCGAACGCGCGAAGCGCTACGCGCCAGAACGCGCGGAGCGCGCGTTCCGCCAGCTGATTGACTCCGCGCTGCAACGAGCAGCCGACAGCGACGCCGTCCCCACCAACTGAGACTCGGCGCTCGGTACGCTTCGGCGTGTCGAGCGCTCGTCCCCGACGTCTCGTCGCCCAGACTCGCTGGTGGCACGCCGCGCGCCTCTTCGCCGGGCTCGGACTCGCGGCGCTAGCGCTTTGGGCGCTGAATGGCAGGCGAAGCGAGCTCGTCGACGCCTCGGGAGAACTTGCGCGCCTCGTCATCCCGTGGCTTTTGCTTGCGATCGCGTCGGAGATCGCGTCGCTCGTCTGTTTTGCGGAGCTCCAACGCCGCTTGCTCAATTCCGGGGGCGTCCGGGTGCCGCTTTCTTTCATGACCTCCCTTACCTTCGCCGCCGGCGCGATCTCGAACTCGCTTCCCGCGGGTCCGGCGTTCGCCAGCGTCTACGCCTTCGGCGTTTACCGCCGCCGCGGCGCGAACGACACCCTCGCCGCGTGGACGCTGCTCGCCACCTTCGCCTGTGCCGCCGCCGGGCTCGGCCTGATCGCGACGGCCGGCGTGATCCTCGCGACGCGCGAGAGCGCGTCGTACGACTTGATCGGCGTGATCCTCGGTGTGTTCGCGATCTCGATTGCCGTCGACGCGGTCGTCTTCCAACGCCGCTGGCTCGAGCACGTGGCGATCTGGGCACTCGACGTCTTGCGGCGGATCGTCGGCCGCCCAAGGCGATCCTCAGCCGCGGTCGTCCAAGGCTGGCTTTTGCGTCTGGAAGAGGTCGATCTCTCCCGTCGTGACCTCGTCGCGATGCTCGCCGCGGCCTTTGGAAACTGGGCCTTTGATTGCGGATGCTTGGCGTGCGCGTTCTTGGCTACCGGGGGGTCGGTCCCGTGGCGCGGACTGCTCCTCGCGTACGGCGCGGGACAGCTGGCGGCGAACCTGCCGATCACGCCCGGAGGTCTCGGCGTCGTCGAAGGGAGCCTCACCGTGGCGCTCGTCGCCTTCGGCGGCGCCGAGCTGTCGACGGTCGCGGCCGTGCTCGTCTACCGGATCGTGAGCTTCTGGGGGTTCTTGCCGATCGGCTGGTTGTCATGGGCAGGGCTCGGATACCTCCGCCGCCGCAACGAGCGCTCCGGTCTCACCAAGGACGTCGAAAGCGCCGTCGCTTCCGAGCGCGTGGAAGCTCGTCAGAGCGCGGTTGCCGAAGAGGGGAGAAGATGAGCTCGTGAGCAAAGCGCGCGGCCTTGTCCCGCGCCGCGGCTGCGGCGCGCTCGTCGCGACCGCGGTTCTCGCGTCGGCGCTCGGTCTTGCGGGGTGCACATCGGCGCGCAACGCCCTCGGTCCGAGCGAGAGTCCGTGTTTTCGCGCCATTCCGCTCGCCCGCGCGGCGGTGAACGACAAGGGGCGCTTCTCCGGGGTCAGGTACATGAGCGCGGTCGAGTTCGCCCGGGCGATCAAACAGGCGAAGGCGTTCGCCGGCTCGGCGATCAAACTCCCCGACGCGCTCGTCGACGTCCGCGGGCCGGTCTGCGCCATCGCCTACCGAGGCTCGTACGACGCGAAGCGCGTCGCGTCGGGCTGGGCGCCGCTCGGCGAACACGGCACGCTCGCGCTCGTCGTCGTCCGGCTGCAAAAGCTCGACGTCGTCGCGACCGTGGTGCTCAGCCGGCCGCCACTGCGACTTTCTCGCCTTCTTCCGCCCTTCATCTGATCGGTGCTGTTCGCCATCAAATGGTCGAGCGGTCAACCCCGTAGATTTCGAGGGTGGCGACGGGGACCGACCGGCTCGAGCGGCTGACGAACCTCGTCCTCGTCTTGTTGCAGACGAGCCGGCCGCTTCCTCTGCGGGAGATCGGACGGCAGGTGGCCGGGTACCCCGAGCGGCCGAGCGCCATCCGCCAGGCCTTCGAACGGGACAAGCGGACGCTTCGCGACAGTGGCATCCCGATCACGGTGGAGCGGATCGGCGGCGACGAGCAGGTCGGATATCGGATCCGACCGGAGGACTATTACCTGCCGGACCTCGACCTCACAGAAGACGAGCGGGCGTCGCTCGTTCTCGCGCTGGTGGCGGTGCGAGTCGACGGAGGAATGGGCGCGGACGTCGTCCAGAAACTCGGCGGTCCGGCGTCGGACGACGTTGCCCCGCTCGCCGTCTTGCCCGCCTATCCGCCGCTCGCGCCGTTGCAACAGGCGGTGCGCGACCGGTCGGTGGCGGCTTTTTCCTTTCGCGGCCGAACGCGCGCCGTCGAGGGATACGGGCTCGTCTTCCGCAACGGACGGTGGTACTTCGTCGGCCGGGATGTCGAGATCGAAGGGACGAAAGGGAGACGCAGCTTTCGCGTCGATCGGATCGAAGGTGTGCCGAAACTCGGCGCACCAGGCGCCTACGAGGTGCCAGGGGACGTCGACCTAGCCGACGAGACGGACTTCTCGCCCTTGCGCGGCGAAGGGTCGCGAGAGGACGCGCCTTCTCGGGCGCGCGTCGCGGTCGACGCCCGAGAGCTCCCCGGGGTGCTGGCGGAGCTCGGCGAGGAGGCGATCCGCGCCCGTTCGGACGACGGCTCGGCGGTCGTCGAAATCGCCGTCGAGGACGAGGCGGCCTTCGTGCGTTGGGCGGTCGGGTTCGGCGACGCGATCGAGGTCCTCGAACCGCAAGACGTGCGCGCCCTCGTCATCGAACGCCTCCGTCGGCTCATCGGCGAGATCCCGCGGTGACGGGCGCGGAGACCGCCGAAATGCTCGACGCAGGGACCCGGTTGCGGAGGCTCCTCGGAGTGCTCGCCTACCTCTCCGAGGTCGGCGCGGCCGATTTGTCGGAGCTCGCTGAGCGGTTCTCCGTCGACGAACGGGTACTCGTCGCGGAGCTCGAGCTCGCCGCGTGCTGCGGGCTCCCGCCGTACACGCCGGACTCGCTGCTCGAGCTGATCGTCGACGGCGAGCGCGTTTTCGTGCACGGGCTCGACGCGCTCGGCCGCCCGCCGCGACTGACCGCGGAAGAAGGCTTCGCGCTCGCCGCCGCGGTGCGGGCGATGCTTGCGATGCCCGGTGCCGACGAGAACGGTCCGCTCGCGAGCGCGCTGAAGAAACTCGAGGCCGTGCTCGGGACGTCCACCGTCACCGTCGAGATCGATGCGCCCGAGCACCTCGCCGAGGTCCGGGCGGCGGCCGCCGAAGGCGAGGCGATCGAGATCGAGTACCTCGGGGCAAAGCGCGGTGACGAGTCCGTTCGCCGCGTCGAGCCGTACGCGGTCGTCGCCCGCGAAGGGCGCTTCTATCTGGACGCGTACTCGATCGAGGTCGGCGACTGGCGCCGGTTCCAAGTCGCCCGTATCCGGCGCGTTCGCCTGCTCGGTGAGCCGGTAACACCGCGCAGCCTGCCGGCGGAGTTTTCGAGCGCGCGCGCCTTCGTTGGCGGCCGTTCGGCGACGACGGTGCACGTTGCGATCGACCAGTCGAGCTCGGTCGTCGTCGACCGATTCGCGTCCGGCCCGATCGAGCGCGGCCCGGACGGAAACGTCGTCGTACCGATCGAGGTCGCCGATCGATACTTCCTCGGTCGATTGCTCCTCGGTCTCGGCGAACGCGCGCAGGTGCTCGACCCTCCGGAGTTGGCGGACGCCGGTCGCGAAGTTGCTCGTCGCGCTCTCGAGCGTTACGGAGAAATCGGCGCCTAACTGACGTCGCGTCGCTCCACCGGACGCGATTCGCCAACAGGCGCAAACGCCTCTTCGACGGTAGGTCGCACGAAGCCTGTGCTTCCTACCGTCCAGCCGTGCTGCGCTTGAAGACACTTCGTCGGTCGAACGGCGCGTACTACTTGAAGACGACACTCGCCGGCGGCGCCGATCCGAATGGGTTCGTCGAGCCGGACGGCAAATGGACGGGGTCGCTCTCCCAAGACCTCGCCATTTTCGAGTCGCGCGTCGATGCGAAAGGCCTTGTCTCGGCGTTCAAGGGCCTGGATCCTTTGCTCGGTCGGCCCCTCGACCCGCGCCATCACCGCGTGGAGGTGGCGGCGATCGACTGTGTTTTCGCCGCGCCGAAGTCGGTGAGCGTGTTGCACGCCCTCGGCCGAGAAGGTGTCAGCGCCGTCGTCCGAGACGCGCACGAGCGCGCCGTCGAAGGGGTGCTCGGATACCTCGAACGCAACGCGGCGTTCGTGCGTCGCCAAGGCAACCTCGTCGAGGCGACAGGACTTCTCGCCGCGGCCTTCGTTCACCGCACGAGCCGCGCGCCTGACCCACACCTCCACACCCACCTACTCGTAACGAACCTCGGCCGCGATCACGCCGGACGGTTCTCCGCCATCGACTCCCGGCCGTTCTACGCGCACGTCGCTGCGGCCGGATCGCTCTATCGGTCGGGGCTTCGCCGCGAGATCTCGGACCGCGTAGGTGTCGTGTGGGAACGCCGCGCAGAGGGATTCTCCGACATCCTCGGGATCTCGCCGGCCGCGCTGCGGGGATTCTCGCAGCGCTCGGACGATATCGAGGCCGAACTCGAACACGCCCACTCCTCCTCGAGGCGTGCGAGGGAGGTCGCGGCCGATCACACGAGACCCGACAAACAACTTGACGTCAGCTACGAGGTACTCGTCGAACGATGGCGCCAACGCGCCCTCGACCTCGGCGTCACCGGCTCGAGCCTTGATCGCGTCGCTGCCCGTACCCGACAAGACGACAGAGGCTCACGACAAAAAGACGCCGAACTCCTTCGCCTGGTAGAGGAGTCCGTCGGGTCCTTCGACCGACCCTTTTCGCGGCGCGAGCTCGTGCGGGCGACGTCGGGACGGGTCGTCGACGGCGCCCCGGTCGAGACGATCGAAAGCGCCGTCGACGCGCACCTGCGCGACGCGCCGCTCGTGCGCTCCGAAGCGCGCGTCGCGTTCTTCAGTCGGTCGGGCTCGGGTCGGTTTCCCTCTGGCGTCGCCGAAACCCGATTCATGACCGAAGAGATCGCCGGGCTCGTCCGGGCACGCGACGAGACCCTCGCCGCGTTGGCGTCGACGGAACGACGACTCGACCCCGACAGCGCGCGGGCGTGCGTATTCGGCTCGCTGGTGCTTCCCTCGACGACGGCGGCGTACGAATTCGTGCACATGGTGGCTAAAGCCGCGCACGAAGACGGCCGGCGCGTCGTCTCGCTCGCCGCCAGCCGGGCGGGCGCCGCGCACCTCGAAGCCGTGACCGGCGTTTCCCCCGAGCCGTGGAAGAACGCCTGGACTCTCCCACGCGGCGCGTTCGTTGTCGTGGACGCCCTCGCGCACGCACCGCTACGAGAAGCGGTCGACCTCCTCGAGCTCGCGAGGTCGCGCCGCATTCACGCCGTCTTTCTTGACCGTCTGGCGGATGGGGCGGAACTCGGACCTCGGGCAGAACCGATGGGACGGTCCTTCCCACTCGACCGATTCGAGGCACACGGGGTGCGCGTCGTCTTGGCGCCCGATCTTTCCGAGCTCGCCTCGGAGGTTCGGCGACTCTCCGTCCTCGCTCGGGCGCAAGGACGCGACCCGGTCGTCGTGAGCGCCAGGCCGGATTCGATCGAGGACCTGATTGGAACCTCCATCGAGCCGAGGAAGCTCCGTCGAGCCCTCGAAGGTCGCACGAGCGCCACCGTGCTCGTCGTCGGGTCGGCGCGGTCGCTCGACCGCGCCCTCACAGACGTTCCCGACGATCGCCGGATCCACCTGGTCCTCGCTCCCATCGGAGGCGATGTGAGCCGCGCCGCCGCGCTCGGGATCGCCGAACCGGGCGCGATCCGATCCTCGCTCGGCCGCTACCCGCTCGGTTCTCGAGATCGCGCCCGGTGGATGAACAGAGCCGAGGCGCTCGAACGCTCGGTCATCGTCGAGCGCCCGAGAACCCGCGATCGCGCCAGCTTCGACCGAGGCTCTCGTCGTCGCGACCTCGGTCTCGAGCGCTGAGCCGACGGGCGGCGCGCTCGCGTTGGGTCGGCCGTCATCAGCCGGACCGCTGGCGGTCGAGGCTCGAACGCGCCCTCACAGCGCGATCACGATCGAAAAGGGGTGCGCGGCGCTCGTGCTCAGTTGATTGCTCGACGATCGGTGCCCACGTCGGCGACGAGAAGCACGGGCTGAGATCCACCCGGCACGGCTCGGCGCCGATGAACGCGATCGCCGCCCCTTTTGGCGGCCTTGCGATCGCGTCCACCGCGAGTCGCGACTCGCTGCGAATCGACGACGTCACGGTTCGCTGGCGGCGGATCCGGCCGGCGAGGCGCGTGGACGACCTGGTGGAGGTCGTCGTGTCGCGCCGCCCGGACAACGCGGAGAGCGCCTCGAGGGTCCGCACGTCACTCGATCCGCTGAGGATGACCTTCGAGCCGAACAACGTGAGAAAGCCGTCAGCCGCCGGGCCGTAGCGCGAGCGGGCCTGGGAGAGATCTTGGAGGCACGCCAAGGTGATGACACCCTGGCTCGCCCCTTCGGCGACGAGGGCGGGCAAGTCGTGGAGTGGAGCGATATTCGCGAGCTCGTCGAGGACGAACAGCGTCGGTGCTCGCTCGCCGAATGTCCCCTTCGCGAAGCGTCGATAGGCCGCTGTGCGGATGTCGCGCAGCACGCCGGCGACGAGCGGGGCTAGGTGAAGTTGGTGTTCGGCCGGAGCGGCGATGTAGAGCGTGGAAACTGACGAGACGAAGCTCTCGGCGTTGAATGACGGCACCGATGCGTTGTCGAGAGCGGCGCGGGTGCGATAGCCCGAGAGAACACTCGACGCCGTCGACCAGATCGCGCTCTGTTCGCGCTCTTCGGTCTCCGTCAATCCCTTTAAGAGATCGCGTGCCTGTCCTGCATCTGCGCGCGAGAGCACGGACGAGAACTGCGCGGGCTCCCTGCGGTTTACCGCGGAGACGACTTCGTTGAAGGCCATCCCGCCAAGGGCCGCGCCATGGAAGATCGTCGACAAAAGAGCAGCGGCCCGTTCGGTCCAGTGGGAACCCTCAGGGGAGTGGCGACCCTCACGGCTCGCGCCGACCATCGCTTCGGCAGACAGCACCGCGCCGTCCCAGGTTTGCGAGGCGTAAAGGGGAGACCACCCGACGCGCCGAAGTCGCGGCAGCCCCTCGATCGATTCCGTCGGATCGAAGATCAAGCAATCACCGAGCCGTTCACGCGCAGAATGCGTCACATCGAGCACGTCGCGCTTTGTCGAGACCGCGACGACGGGCCCGTAGGCCGCGAGAACATTTGGCACGACGATGCTCGATGTCTTACCTGATCTGGGTGGTCCGAGCACGAGCGCACCGTGTTCTGGGGGAGCAAAGACGAGTTCTCCCGAGGTTTCACCGAGAAAAATTGCGTGCCCTGAGCGCCGCGAAGCGGCGAGGACGCGGCTGTAGAGGATCCACGCGCGCTCGTGTTCTTGCATCCGCATCGCTTCCAGATCGCGATGATGACGCGCGCCACCTCCCGTTCGCGATACCGCTCAAAATCGACTCGCAATACTTCGCGATCTAGACGCGTGATCGTGATTTTTGTGCGTTACACAGGTAAATCGCGATCGCACGCGCGTGAACATCAGTCGCGTTCGGCATCGGTGTGCAACGCGACGCGTGACGATGCATCGCGCGAATTCGAAAATGCTTGCAATTCATGGCGAAATCGCCTTTTATTGCGTCGGCTGCACCACATTCACAGGAGGTGGCCGTGAACAAAACCGAACTGATCGGGAAAATCAGTGCCGACTCGGGACTGACCCGTCAGCAATCGGAGGCCGCGCTCGATGCTCTCGTGTATGAGATCACGAAGGGCGTGCGTTCGGGGGATCCGATCCGTATCACCGGTTTTGGCACTTTCAAGTTGCGTCAGCGTCCCGCGCGTAGCGGGCGCAATCCGCAAACGGGTGCCACGGTGTCGATCAAGGCGTCCCGGGGAATTGGATTCACTCCCGGCTCGCAGTTGAAGACGGATCTGAACGCCAGCGCGGAACTGCCTATGCCCACTCCTGCGGCGCCGGCAGCTCCGGCACCGAAGAAGAGGGCGCGCAAGGCAGCTCCGAGGAAGGCAGCAAAGAAGCGCACAGCCAAGAAGGCTGCGCCGAAGAAGGCCGCCAAGCGGCGCACAGCGAAGAGGGCTGCGCCGAAGAAGGCGGCCAAGAAGGCTCCGGCGAAAAAGCGCGCGACCCGTAAGGTTGCGGCGAAGAAGCGCCCGGCGAAGAAGCGTGCGGCTCGCAAGGCCCCCGCGAAGCGTCGTGCGACGAAAAAGCGCGCAGCGAAGAAGGCACCGGCGAAGCGCCGTCCGGCGAAGCGTCGTGGGGCGAAGAAGGCACCGGCGAAGCGCCGTCCGGCCAAGCGTCGTGGGGCGAAGAAGGCCCCGGCGAAGCGCCGTCCGGCCAAGCGTCGCGGGGCGAAGAAGGCCCCGGCGAAGCGTCGTCCGGCGAAGCGTCGGCCCGCCAAGAAGGCCCCGGCGAAGCGTCGTCCGGCGAAGCGTCGGCCCGCCAAGAAGGCCCCGGCGAAGCGTCGTCCAGCGAAGCGTCGGCCCGCCAAGAAGGCACCGGCGAAGCGTCGGACCGCCCCGTTGAAGCGGCGGACGACTCGCAGACGTCCGGCGAAGCGCACCGCGTCTCGCCGCGCGCCAGCGAAGCGGCGCCCAGCACGCGCATCGATGCGCCGTCGGGTCCGGATCGCCGCTTCCCTGTAGGCGGCGGCAGCTCCACCCTCGTCCCGGGCGCCGGCATTGTGCCGGTGCCCGGGACGAGCGCTTTTACGGGGTGAGGCGCCGGAAGGCTTCGGCCAGCGCCAACCCCGCAGGGCCACCATTCTCTCTCGCCCATCGCCGGACGCGCGCCCGGAATTCCTCGAGCGCGACGGGCTCTGGCGGATCGCCCGAGACCCCCATCGTCGAACGCAGCTGGCTGCGGTGGGCTAGCAGGGCTTCCACTTTTGCCTCGAAGCCGTCCTCGATGTCCTCAAGGTGATCGGGGTCGTCGGCTTCCCACAACAGCAACACCGCCGGTCGGTGGGCGGTGAGGAGCCCTCTATAGAACAGTGGATCGCGCGCCGCCACGACGGCGTCGGTGAGCAGGAAACCCGCATGGCGGTGGTCGGGGTGGAGGCGGTAGCGGCGCCAGGGGTCGTGACCCAGGACGACATCCGGCTTGATCCTCCGGATCAGCTCGACGACGTCACGACGCTCGGACTCCCCGTTTTGGAGTTCGCCGTCTCGGCGCCGTAAGAAGCTGACCTCCGCCGAGCCACCGAGGATCTTTGCCGCGCTCCGCTGTTCCTCCTCCCGGGCATGAACGAGCGCCTTTTCGTCCTCGTCGGGGTCCCACGTGCCTTTCGAACCGTCGGTGAGCACGCAGTGGTGGATCGAGCCACCGCCTCGCGCCCACTTCGCGAGGGTTCCTCCGCAGCCGAACTCGATGTCGTCGGGGTGCGCGCCGATGGCGAGGGCGACCTTCGGCGCCTCGAGGTTCACGCTCGGGCGGTTTTCATGCGTACGGGGCGTCGGAGCAGGGTCCAGCACCTCAGGCACCGTTATCCGACCACCTTCTTGTCGTCGCCGTCTCCGGGCGGTCAAGGACAGACGCTTCGAGTTCGGCGAGATCGGCCGGAACGTCGATATCGGTGGCGAACTTGTCGTCGCGGACGATCGTCGTGGGCAATCTGAGGCGCTCGGCCTCGCCGAGATGACGCTCGAAGGACCCGGGGCCGTAGGCGAAGCGGAACGACGCATCGCTCGGGATCGCGATGACGTTGGTCCCGTCTTCTCGCCGGTCGGGCGCGATCGTCACCGCGCCCTCGGAGCCGAAGCGGTCGAGTCCTTCGACGAAGGGGAGATCAGCGTGCGCGACGACGACGAGATCGAATCCGAGCGCCCCGAGGAACTCGACGCCGGCGGTGACCGCGCCGTTCAGTCCGAGACCGGGCGCGTAGAGCGCCAGCGCGCCCCGTCGGATCGACCAGTCGGCGACGTCACCGTCGTCGCAGACGACGAAGATCGGCAGGTCGCCCGCCGCGGCGAGGACGCGCGAGGCGAGCCGCCGGACGAGCGAGACGCGCGCCGCGTCGTCGAGGCTCTCGGCGAGTCGCGCCTTTGCCTGGTGAAAAGATTTCAGGGGAACGAGCAGCGCTCGCACGGGCGCAGCTTATGGGTGGAGAGAGCCGTCGCAACGTGGCCGGCGATGTCCGCCCCTGGCCGCGATCGGCTCCCCGAATCGTGGCCGCTCGCTCAGTAGGGTGACCGAAATGCTGATCTCCTCGCGGTGTCCGCATCTTCTCGCGCGCCGATGAAGGTCGCGGTCTTGGGGGCAGGATCGTGGGGAACGACCATCGCCTCGTTGCTCGCGCCCCGCAGCGCGACGACGATCTGGGCGAGAACCGCCGCTGTCGCCGACGAGCTTCGTAAGAAACGGACGAACACCGCGTATCTCGGACCTTTTGAAATCCCTCCGAAGCTGCTCGCGACGTCGTCGCTCGCCGAGGCTCTCGAGTCGGCAGAGCTCGTCGTGTTGGCGATTCCGAGTCACGGGCTGCGCCAGGTGCTAGTCGAAGCGGCGCCATTCGTCGTTCGCCACCCGACGGTGCTCAGTCTGACGAAGGGCCTCGAGGAACACACACGGGCGCGCATGAGCGAAGTGGTGAGCGAGTGCTGGCCCGGATCGCCTGTCGGCGTGCTCACCGGCCCGAATCTCGCGCAAGAGGTCTGTGCCGGACAGCCGACCGCCTCTGTGATCGCGTACGCCAACGAAGAGCTGGCAGGCGAAGTGCGCGAACTTTTCGCCACCGAAATCCTTCGGATCTATACGAATCCGGACGTGATCGGTTGCGAGATCGCCGGGGTGGTGAAGAACGTGATGGCGATCGCGAGCGGGATGGCGATCGGCCTCGGCCTCGGGGACAACACCCGCGCCGCGCTCATCACCCGCTCGCTCGCCGAGCTGACCCGCCTCGGTGTTGCCCTCGGCGGCGAGCCTCCGACCTTCGCCGGGCTCGCAGGACTAGGCGATCTCGTCGCGACTTGCACGAGCGCGAAGAGCCGGAATTTCTCCGTCGGCGTCGCCCTCGGCCAGGGAAAGACGCTTGCCGAGGCGATCGGCGCCACGCGTATGGTCGCGGAAGGCGTGAAGAGCTGTCAGCCCGTCCTTGAGCTCGCAACAAGCCTTGGCGTCGAAGTGCCCGTCGCCGAGCAGGTCGTCGCTGTGTGCCACGCCAATCGATCGCCGAAGGAGGCGATCCCGATCCTGATGCGTCGTGCGCCGAAGTCCGAAGTCGACCCGCTCGTGTTCGGAGACGACCGGTGAGCGACGAACTCGACGCGCGCCCGGGCGTCCGACCAAGGCGTGCACCGATCAAGCCAACGAGAAAAGTCGAATCCGAGCTGCTCGCCGGGCCGGATCGGGTCGTCGTTGGCGTCGACGAGGTGGGTCGGGGCGCGTGGGCCGGCCCGCTCACCGTCGGCGCCGCCGCGGTCGGCGCCGCGGAACTGAAGCGACTTCCGGTTGGCATCCGTGACTCGAAGGCGCTCACGTCCAAACAGCGCGAGGCGCTCTACGGTCCGCTCACCGAGACCGTGCGCGCTTACTCGCTCGGTCACGCGTCGTCGGCGGAGTGCGACGAGCTCGGAATGTCGCTCGCGCTGCGTCTCGCCGCCCATCGTGCGTTGTCGCGCCTTCGAACCGCGTTCGATGCCGTGATCGTCGACGGTTCGTTCGACTTCACGGGCGCCTCGGCTCGCTGCGTGGTGCGCGGCGACGAGCGATGCGTGCTCGTCGCGTCGGCTTCGATCATTGCAAAAGTGACGCGCGACGAATGGATGCTTGACGCCGCAATCGACCATCCCGATTACGGCTTCGAGCACAACAAGGGCTACATATCGGCGGAGCACCGAGAGGCCGTCGAGCGATTCGGGTTCTCTCCGATCCATCGTCGCAGCTGGAGTGTCGCTTTGGCCGAGGCAGTCGTCCAGCCCGCGTCCTTCAAGCTATAACGGTCCGTGTGTCGATCCTGCTCGCAATGTTCGCGGCAGTTGCGAATGCCGCGGCGACGGTGTTGCAGCGACTCGGGGTCGAGTCGGCGACGTCGGGGACGAAAACGACGAGGAAGCTGATGGCGTCGGTGCTCCGCCGTCCGATCTGGTTCGTCGGGCTCGGTCTCACGACGGCGAGTTTCCTTTTGCAAGCGGTCGCTCTCGCCTTCGGGAATCTGTCGACCGTGCAGCCGGTCATGGTCACCGAGATCGTGTTTCTGGTGCTCATCTTGGGGACGTGGTTCCACCAACGCCTCGGCTGGCGCGAATGGGTCGGAACGGTCGGGACCGCGGTCGGTCTCGGGGTATTCCTCGGGCTGAGTTATTCGCGCCGCGGTGGCGGGCAGCCCGACTCCGAGGACTGGGTTCTGCTGTTGGCTGCCGCGGGCGCCGCGGTGCTCGTCACTCTCGTGATTTCTCGACACGGACCGCGGCCATTTCGAGCCGCCTCTTATGGCGCCAGCGCGGGCATCGTTTTCGCCCTCACCGCGACATTCATCAAGACGGTGGCGAACGAATGGCAGCACGGTCTCGGGTACGTGTTCTCGCATCCCGCGGCGTACGCGGTCGCGGCGAGCGGACTCGCGGGCCTCGTCATCAGTCAGCACGCGCTCGACGCAGGACCGGTCGCAGCATCCCAAGCAGCGCTCCTCATCGTGAATCCCCTGTCGAGTATCGTCATCGGGATCTGGTTGTTCAGCGATCATGTGCACGCGACGGGCGCGCGCGCAGTACTTGAGGGGGTTTTCCTCGGGGTGATGTTTTCCTCGTTGCTCGTCCTCGCCCAATCTCCGCTCATCTCGTCATCTCGCGAAGCCGAGCGATTGTCGACGCGCAGGGTCGTGCGCGACGCGCCCGTTGGAACGCCGGTTCCGTGATCGCGCGATGCAGTTTGTTTGCGGAGACCGAGGTGACTCGATGAGCGACGTCGGCTTGCGGGCGTGGGAGTCGATCAGGGGTCGAATCGAGGACGCGGCCATCCTCCTCGGTCTTGAGCGGGGTCTCACCGAGCAGATCATCAAGCCGGAACGAATCCTGGAAGTCGCGATCCCGATCCGCCTCGACAACGGAGAGATCGACGTCTACACGGGCTGGCGCGTGCAGCATTCGACGGCGCGGGGCCCCGGAAAGGGTGGGATCCGCTTCCACCACGATGTCGACCAGTTCGAGGTGATGGCGCTCGCGGCGGACATGACGATCAAGTGTGCGGTTGTCGACATTCCCTTCGGTGGGGCGAAGGGGGGAGTGACGGTCGATCCGTCGACGCTTTCGTACGGCGAGCTCGAGCGCCTCACGCGGCGCTACGCGTACGACATTGCGTCGTTGCTCGGTCCGGATCGCGATGTCCCAGCGCCCGACGTCAACACCGATGCGCGGATCATGTCGTGGATCATGGACACCGTCGCGATGATGTCCGGCTACAATGTTCCCGGAGTCGTGACCGGAAAGCCGGTTGAAGTCGGGGGAATCGTCGGCCACGTTGGCGCGACGTCGGTCGGTGTCGTGTTGTGCGCGGAAGCGACATTCAACAAGCTCGGCATGGAGCTCTCCGGATCCCGAGTGGTGATCCAGGGCTACGGCAAAGTGGGTGGACCGCTCGTCGAATTGTTCGCACGAGCAGGCGCGCGCGTCGTCGCCGTCGCGGACGTCGGCGGCGCGATCCACGACGAGGACGGCCTCGATCCCGAGGAGTTGGCGAACCATTTCGCAGAACACGGGACGGTCGCCGGTTTCAAGGCCGCCGACGCAATCGATCCCGACGAATTGTTCTCGGTCGACTGCGAGCTCGTCATACCCGCGGCTCTCGACGGCGTGATCACCGCAGAAGTGGCGAAGAGCTTCGGAGGGCGTGTCCTTGTCGAGGCGGCGAACGGGCCGACGACGCCGGAGGCAGATCCGATCCTCGAGTCACGCGGCGTCGTCGTCGTCCCGGACGTGCTTGCGAACGCCGGAGGGGTGGTCGCCTCGTACTTCGAATGGGCGCAGGCGCGCCAGGGCTATCTGTGGGACAAGGAGCTGTTTACCGCCCGTCATTACCAGACGATGGAGCGCGCCTTCATGGCGACTTGGAACGAGCACGAAACGTTAAGAGTCCCGCTCCGGCGAGCCGCCGTCGCGCTCGGGCTGAGCCGCGTCGCCGAGACGACGCGGCTACGGGGACTGTTCCCATAAGTCCTGTGGATTCAGCCCGCCATTCGCTCACGAAGCGCCGCTTTCTCGTCGCGGGCGCGTTGTTCGGGATCGGCGCACTCGCCCTCGCCGCGTGCACGTCGACGCCGTCGGCGTCAGGAAGAGGCCACCACCACAGCCATTCGACGACCACGACGACGTCGACCTCGACAAGCACCTCGACAAGCACCTCGACGTCGACGACGCAGGTGCCGCCTGGGTGTAAGACGGCTGCGCTCTCGCTTTCGACGACATTCGGAGGCACGGCGGCCGGGACCTCCTACTCCGAGTTCTTGGTGACGAATCTCGCATCCCCGTGCTCGCTCGAGGGTTACCCGGCGGTGACCTTCTACGGACCCTCAAAAGAGGGTTCCAGCGGACTTGGGCCGCGCCTTTCGATCTCCGACGTCGATTCGGGGCCTGCGGCAAAGACGATGTCCGTGGCAAAAGGTGCCCAGTCAGAGTTCATCGTCGTTTATCACGACGTGCCCGTGGGCGGCGTTGGGTGCTCGAACGTCGGCTGGGCGCAGGTCTCGATTCCCGGAGCGGCCTCGACGCTCCAAAATTCCCTTTCGATCTCGGTATGTGGAGGATCTGTCGAGGTGTACGCGTTCGGACTGCCCGGATCAGAACATCCTTGACCTGGGTGGCCGCAGGCACGTCGACGAACGGAGCGGTGCGATGATGGATCGCTGGGCGCTTAGCTCAGGCGGTCAGAGCAGCTCGCTTACAACGAGCAGGTCGGCGGTTCGAGTCCGTCAGCGCCCACAAAACATCGTCTGAGCAGAATTTTCGAATCGAACAGAACCGTTTCTCGTGTAGGTACTCCGCATCGACAGCTGATAACTTTACGAGGTGCCCGCAAAGCTCGACGCGGTTGAGTTCGGACAACTCGCCGACCTGATCCCGAGCTGGACTCGCAGCCTGCGAGCCCGGAACAAGTCACCGAAGACGATCCGTGGCTACCGGGAGACAACAGAAATCTTTCTGGCCTTCCTGACCGACAAGGGAATGCCCACGGCGCTCAACAAGATCGGGCGCGAGCACGTGGAGTCGTTCGTCGAGGACCAACTGGCACGATGGAAGCCAACTACCGCACTGACGCGGTACCAGGCGCTCCGGCAGTTCTTTAATTTCGCCGTCGACGAAGGCGAGCTTCGAGACTCCCCGATGACTCGAATGAAGCCGCCGACAATCGGTGAAGTGCCGGTGCCCGTCGTATCCGACGATGACCTGAGAAAGCTTCTCCGGACCGTCGAGGGTCGAGAGCGAGCGAGCTTCGAGCACAAGCGCGATGCCGCGATTTTCCGACTCTTCATCGATACGGGATGCCGCCTTTCAGAAGTGGCGAACTTGACGACGGATGATCTCGAACTCGATTTGGCGATAGTCGTCGTCACTGGCAAAGGCGGGCGGGTACGGTCGGTACCATTCGGCCCGAAATCCGCGACAGCCCTTGATCGTTATCTACGGCTCCGCTCGCGCCATTCGCGGGCTCGCTCGTCATCGGCGTTGTTCCTCGGCCCGAAGGGCGGGCTTACAGATTCGGGCCTCACGCAATTGCTTCGGCGACGCTGCGCCGAGGCAGGGATCTCGCGCCTGCATCCTCATCAGCTTCGACACACGGCTGCACACGCGTGGCTTGCGGCTGGCGGCAGCGAGACGGACGCTATGCGGCTTTTCGGCTGGAAGAGTCGTCAGATGCTCAATCGCTACGGGGCGTCAAATGCCGACGAGCGCGCTAGAGAGGCATACAGACGCATTCTGCCGGGGGAACGGCTGTAAGCGCCGGTGCTGCCCCTGAGGGCTGTTTGACGATCGAAGCGGCCAGTGGATGTGGTTCACACCCATACGGATTACGTCGACCGTGTCTGAACCTTGCTTGGGTCACGTTTGGGTCACGCTCGAATCGGCAAATCCCTTGCAATTACGAACATCTGTTCGGTACCGTCGGTGACATGGCGGAGCTGCAGCGAATCGGCAATGGATGCGAGAAAACGAATCGATTCGTGATGTGCGCTGCCCGGTGACAATGCGTATCAGCTGGGAATCAGCTGATACGCGAACATCACGTTCCCGCTCCAACTGCCCGAGCCTACGGAAGTGACCTCCAGGTAATACGGGGAATTCTCAGGAAGATCGCGTCCCGCCGAGTGGTGGAAATCGAGCGAAGCCCGAAGCGAGCTCGACGCGCCGTCATCGTCTCATGCGGTGATGGTGAGCGACACCTCTTTCTCCTCGAGCTCGTCGGCGTTCGGCTGGTCGATCATCGCCATCGACTCCTCGGAGAGGTAGCGGCGTTCGGCAACCTCCCATTCGTCGTGCTGCTCGACCAACACGGCGGTGACGAGGCGCAGCACAGAGGCGTCGTTCGGGAAGATGCCGACGACGTTCGAGCGCCGCTTGATCTCGGCGTTTAGGCGCTCGAGCGGGTTCGTCGACCAGATCTTCGGCCAGTGCGCGATCGGGAAGCTCGAGAACGCCAACAGGTCCTCCTTCGCGTCGAGAAGGAGTTTCGTCACGCCTTCGAAGCCGAAGCAGAGCGTGTCGGCGACGACGTCAAGCTGCTGGGCGACGTGCTTCGCGTCGGGCTGGGCGAAGATCGTGCGGATCGCGGCGGCGACCATCTGGGTCTTGGCCTTCGGCACCGAGGACAGCGCGTTGCGCAGGAAATGCACCCGGCAGCGCTGCCAGGAAGCCCCGATGAAGACCTTCTCGATCGCCTCTTTCAGCCCGAGGTGGAGATCAGAGACGACGAGGCGGACGCCGGATAGGCCACGCTCACGCAGCGAGCGCAGGAACGCCGCCCAGAACACCCCGTCTTCGGAGTCGCCGACGTCCACGCCGAGCACCTCGCGATTGCCGTCTTTGCGCACGCCAGTCGCGACAACGACCGCACGCGACGACGCGACCGCGCACCCGAGCCTTCACGTAGGTGGCGTCGCAAAAGACGTAAGGAAACGCTGCATAGTCGAAGCGACGCGCCCGAAAGGCCTCCATCTCCTTGTCGAGCTCGGAACAGATTCTCGAGACCTCGGACTTGGAGATTCCCGAGGTCGCGCCGAGGGCAGCGACCAAGTCGTCGACCTTTCTGGTCGAGACCCCGTGCACATAGGCCTCCATCACCACCGCGTAGAGGGCGCGATCGACTCGCCGACGGCGTTCGAGGATCTCGGGGAAGAACGAGCCCGAGCGGAGCTTCGGGATCTTCGAGCTCGATGTCGCCGGCCTTCGTCGCTAAAAGACGCAGCCGATGGCCGTTGCGGTAGTTCTGCGCTCATCTGATCGCTCGTGCGGTGCGGCGCCGATCACTCGCAGTCGCCTCCGCCTCGATGAGGGCTTGGAGGACGAGCTCCACAGAATGCCGGATGATGTCGAGGTCTCCGTCTGCGCGGAGCATGTCGAGAAGCGCGTAAGGGTCAAACTCTTGATGGGCCACCGGGGTGATCTCCTTTGTCGTGTCTTGTCAGGGACACGTCGAGATTCACTCCGGTGGTCCGCAAAGTGGTGGACCCTCGGGCGATTTACACCACTTCATGGGACGCCAACCTCAGGAAGGTTCATACCGCTTGCCCCGGCCGTGCAGGCACTAGATGAGGAGGGGACAGTGCACGATTCGTAAGACACGCCTCCCGACAAGATCTGGACCTGAATCGAGGCAGTCGAGCTCGTCGGAGTGGAGAGCTCCACTGACAAATCGACCGGTGTCAACACCTCATCTGGGAGCAGGGTCTCGACGTTGGCGGGGCCGGTTGTTGATTCGCTGGCAAACCCCTCGGGTGTCGCCCAAGTAAAAATGCTGGAAACGCCGTTGACTTGCCCGGTAAAAGTCGTCGAGACGTCCGGTCCTGTGGCGCCGGTCGAGCCCTGCGCTCCGGCCACGCCCTGCGCTCCGGCCACGCCCTGCGCTCCGGCGAGCCCCCGCCGTCCCCACGGGCCGCGGGGACCCTTTTTCGTCGAGAGTCGGATACGGATGGTCCTCAACCCAGCAGCACAACTTGTGCCCGAGGCAAGCACGAGTGACCCTTTTGCGTTGACACAAGCCAGCACTGAGGTTGGAGCTTTCGACTGGTGCACGGTGGCCCCGACTGTGGCTCCACTTGCAATCGCAACAACGAGCACACCGACCGCCACCACGGAACGCCGGAATAGACGTGTACGCATTTGCGTCTCCCTCCTTCGAGCGACTCACAGCATGCCTCGCAGAGCGAGCTTTCTCTGAGTAATAGGACAGATACGGCTTGTCTCCCGATCTCGCTGATGAGAGGTCTGCAGCGTCACTTGGCGAGCTAACTTCGGCCATCCGAGTGCAACACGGGAACCGATCGGCTTGTGCATTATCCCCCCACGGATTACGTCAACGGTGCACGACCCCTGGCGTGGGGCCCCAAATCGAAATCGTCGTTAATGGTGGGTAGGTCCCCATCAGCGATCGACCGGGGAACTGAAGCGCCCCGGGAATCCTGGGGGCCCGCGGATCTTGAGAGGATTGCGAGATGCCAAGGACTACCCGTTACCCTCCGGAGATGCGTGGCAGCGCGCCGTTCGGATGGTGCTCGAGTACCGGAAGGGACTCGGCTCCGAGTGGGCGACGATGGGGTCGGGGTCTCCTCGATGCTCGGGGTGACCGCGGGAGACGCTTCGGCACTGGGTTCGACACGCCGAGATCGACACCGGGGTACACGTCCAGGACTCACGACCGATGAGCGCCAACGCCTCCGAGAGCTCGAGAAGGAGAACCGCGAGCTGCGCAGAGCCAACGAGATCTTGAAGGACGCCTCGATTTTCCTCGCGACCGAGCTCGACGGTCGAACGAAGAAGTAGTCCGCTACATCGAGGGCCCGGAAGGGCCGCTTTGGAGTCGAGCCGATCTGCAGGGTGCTGCAGTTCGCTCCCGCCACCTACTACGCCGCGCAGATCTCGACCGCCCTCTGCTCGACGCCGGGGCACGACGAGGAACTGAAGGCCGAGATCACCCGCGTCTTCGACGAGAACCGACGGTGTCTACGGCGCCGACAAGGTCTGGACCCAGCTGAACCGGGAGGGGACCCGCGTCGCCCGCTGCACGGTCGAGCGCTTAATCCGCGACCTCGGACTACGAGGGGTAAGACGAGGCCGGCTCTAGAAGGGACGACGATCGCCGACGAGGCCAGTTGCCCCGGCGGACCTCGTCGAGCGCGACTTCGCCGCGCCGGCGCCGGGGCGGCTCTGGTCGCGGACCTGACGTACGTGAGGACCGGTGCGGGCTTCGTCTATATCGCCTTCATCGTCGACGTCTCTTGCCGCCTCATTGTCGGCTGGTCGGTGGCGACGTCGCTTCGCGCCGAGCTGGTCCTCGACGGCTGGGGCTCACGAGCAAAGCGATCTGGGGTCGTGGTGACCTCGAGGGGCTGGTTCATCACTCCGACGCCGGCAGTCCAGACCAGGTTCAATCGGTCGTCGCAACACCGCCCTGTTGCAGAGAGGATAGATACTTATCGAAGGCCTCGGCGGGGGTCCTCCAGCCGAGTGTCTTGCGCGGTCGGTTGTTGAGCGCGTTTGCGACTGCCTCGATCTCTTCGGCGCGCCATCGCGACAAGTCGGTTCCTTTCGGGAAGTACTGGCGCAGCAGGCCATTGGTGTTTTCGTTGGTCCCGCGTTGCCACGGGCTCTGCGGATCCGCGAAGTAGACGGGGACTCCGGTCTCGACCTTGAACTGGGCGTGTGCCGACATCTCCTTGCCGCGATCCCATGTGAGCGATCGGCGCAGTTGTTCGGGCAGGGTGGTGATCGTGGACGCGAGCGCGTTCTTCATCGTGATCGCTCCGTAGCCGGCGAGCGCTGGCCCGTTCTTGGTGCGTCGGATGACGCCGTAGCCCTCCTCGCGAGGCAGGTGGATCAACATCGTGAACCTCGTGGTGCGCTCGACGAGGGTTCCGATGGCGGAGCGCTCCAGCCCGATGAGCAGGTCGCCTTCCCAGTGTCCCGGCACGGCGCGGTCCTCGGCCTCGGCCGGGCGCTCGCTGATCATCACCTCGGGCACGACGTGCGCCCAGGCGTTGCGCCTCGCCCGGGCCTGGGGGACGCGCAGCGCTCGACCCGTGCGCAAGCAGGCGACCAGTTCCCGCCTGAGGGCGCCACGGCTTTGCACATACAGCGCCTGGTAGATCGCCTCGTGGCTGATCCGCATGGACTCATCATCCGGGAAATCGACCTTGAGCCGCTGGGAGATCTGCTCGGGGCTCCACCCGTTCACCCAGCGGCGATCCCCGCGGTGGGGTTTGTTCCTGCCCTGCCAGGGTGCGGTCGCGGGGCCCTGAACCGGCGTCCCGTCCGAACGGCGGACGTGGCCGGCCAGCCGCTCCTGAACGTACTCGCGCAGCCGCTCGTTGGCGACGAGCTTGGCCGCCTTGGGGCGCTGAGCCACGAGCTCGGCCTTCCACTGGGCCACCGACGCTCGATACTCGAGCTTGCCCGCTCGGGTGGCGGCGTTGCGGCGCAACTCCCGCGAGACCGTCGATGGGCTCGTCCCAATCGGCGGGCCATCTCCCGAACCCCGGCACCTTGCGCCTTCAAGATCGCGATCTCCTCGCGTTCCGAAAACGACAGGTAGCGGCCCGACACCGAAAGATCGATAAGGGTTCATGCCGCCACGTGACGGAACCACCCTCGTACCCGACCGGGGAGAGACACGCGGACTCGTCCGCCGCCTCCTCGCTCTGACACCACGAGCATTGCCGGCCAGAACCCGCTCGGTCCTCGCGCCATGCGGCCGTCGGGAGCACCCGGCGAATTGATCGCCTCGATCCATCCGCCCTTCCTCTTCCCCTGCCGGCCCCCCATCCGACACCTCCAGCTCGAGGTGTTGCGACGACCGGTTGAGTTCGCCCAATACCTGTGTATCCGCTACACCCAGCGGCTCGTCGATATCGGCTTGTCTTGCTCGCCTCGGTCGGCTCTCGATCGGTGACTCCTATGACAACGCGCTCGCCGAGACCGTCAACTGGGGCTTTACAAGACCGAGCTCATCGAACCCCGAGGGACCCTGGAGCTCAGCAGACGACGTCGAGTGGGCGACGCTCACCTACGTCGACTGGTTCAACAACCGCCGGCTTCACGGTGAGATCGGAATGGTGCCGCCTGCTGAACTTGAAGCCGCCTACTACCGTCAGAACACCCCGGCGTTAACCGTCGGTTCCAAAACCAGAGAGTCTCTATGAAACCCGGGGCGGTTCAAACCGCTGTCGTCGGACCTAGACGAAACGATGTGAAGATCTGACACTACGAGTAATGCCATCAACGATGTCTTGATCCCAGGTGACAAAGATGTCCCCTGATTCCTCGTTCCGTGCACCGCATTCGAACAAACGGCGTCGATCGATTGCGGTTGGGAGTGTTCTGTTAGCCGTTTGCCTTGGCGCATCACTGACCGCTGCGATTTGGAGATACGTTTCGCGTTCGCCCGACAGTGGCGGGTGCATCTGCACCATCAGGTTCACAGCCGCATCGGACCGTCCGAAACGCGCTCGACACCACTGGGTGAACGTTTGCGGACTGAGTAATAGCTTCGAGGGTAAACGATCGGTTTTTGCAGCGACGCATCTTCTCTCGAAAAGTCACGTTGCGTGGCATTCCGATCATATGGAGCGCGAACTCTGAAGTGATCGGAGATCTTTTCAACAGATTTCTCGATTCCTTTTCCACAGAATCAGCACACACTCATGAGGGTCGAGTCCACCCCACAAGAGGGGTGAAAGTTACCGCTGAGGATTGGAAGAGCTGATGAGCGAAATCAATCACGGAACGATCCTGCTGATAGTTGTCGCGCTCGTGATCCTTGGAGCAGCGGTCATTGTGTTGCTCGTGGATCTCGGAGCGCAGCAAAGCCATATTGATTCCCTCTACGATCACGTCAACTTCCTGCGCTCGTACGACAATGCGCTCTTGTCTGAGCTCCACTCTCTCATCCACACCGGGTTTGGCGCACGAAGAATTGCGTGACGACACGAGTCCGAGCTTGACCGTTTCGAAAAAGTCTAAAGAGTCCGACGACAAGATCCTCTTCGGGGCAGGGTCAAATGATCCTTGGCCCGAACGGGTGCTTTTGCCCGAGCTGCGGCCGCACGTCGAGCCGTAGCGCAGCGCCGTGTGGACGAAGCGCTATATCAGGTGACGCTCGAAGAAGATCCTCGACCGAGTTGAGGAAGTGATCCAGCTCTCAGCTGACGTGCTTCACGATTACGAATTTGAATAATTCGAGCGGACACAGCGGCGAGTGCCGACGTGACGAGCGGAGTGACGACCCGGAGAACCAAGCGAAACCCAGGGTGAAGGTTTCGATTTCGTCGGACGACAACCCGTTCAACGATCTCCCAAGCGGCTGTGCCGATCACTTCGCCGCCCGGACTCGTAATCTGCCATCGAGATCGGCCGTTCCAATAGGGGCGCTTGGCATGGGCGGCACGCCAAAAAGGCAAGGGATGGGTCAAACCTTTGCGGCGTCAAAAGGCAGCTGGGACGGTCGAAAGACCGGGCGACGATGCCAACAGGCTCGGTACAGCTCCTCCCAGTACGGCCACAGATAGAAAACGTACAGTGAGTGATGCGGTTCCCGGAGTGGAACTGGGAAGGAGGTCCGTGACAACGGTTCTCGGTGAACCTTTTCAGCATCCTCAGGGTGACAAAAAGCTCGGAGGCACTTTGTAGGAGCAGCGATCCTGCTGAGACTGGTGCTCAGGTTTGAGGTCTGCGGACATGCGCAGTACCGGCATCACGCACCTGCCATAGCGCACAAAGCCCACCTGAGGCCTCAAGTCTCCGGAAACTCGACGGCTCCCCCGGGATGCTGAGACAACTACATAGATGAGTGCCCGTTCCCGACGTGGAGCGGGCACTGTCGTGTTCGGGAGAGTTGTCCGAGCATCAGACCACAAGCGCTGCGGCCGCCCGGACTCGTAATCTGCCACCGGCTTCGGCCGCTGATGCTTCGTACAGGCATTGTTGGCCTCGTAATTCGTTTCAGATCAAGCGGACTTCTTCTTGTCTGCTTTCGGGATGATCGTCAGTGATCCGGCAGCCGGGACGAACGAGGACTCAGTTCCGTCGTCCCATTTCACATGCACGAGCGAACCCTGGATGGCGGTGACCACGCCCGATCTCGGCGGTGTTCCGACGTTTTCGGATTCGACGACGATGCGATCCTTGATCTTGACCATTTGCACCTCCTGGGCACCGGTTTAGACGGGGGGCCATTAATCCCGCCAGCCGATGGTGTGGCGTCGACCAGCTGAGGAAGACGTCGTCAGGTCACGACCTGTACCGACATCCTGGCGGTGCCGTATGAGAGGCATGAGGGAGATCCGGGAAAATCCGCCGCCGACGACGGACAATATTCTGCCTTCAGCGCCGGTACCCCAGATTGAACGCCGGAGATCCTGGCTCATCGGTTGCGGTGGCGCTCTCTTCGCCCTATCGATTTTCTTGCCGTGGGCGCACGTAGTCCTTGTTGGAAACGTAACTCTTTGGCAGGTCGCCCAACTGACGCACCATCAAGGCGCGGCCGAGTTAGGCGTTGCTGTCGGACTCGCATTAACAGTTTGCGCGCTGGCAATGCCATTTCTCGGCGAGGCAGTTCGCGTCATCGCAGGCATTGCCGCGGTCGCTGGCGCCTACGTTGCCTATCAGGCTGTTAAAGGTATCGACCAATTGGGCGGGTTTGCTTCCGTAGGAGTTGGAGTGTTCGCCGCAGTACTCGCGGGGATACTGCTATTGGTCGGTGCCATTCTTTCGAGCGAAAGAAGTCGCATTTGAGAGAGATAGCTGCGACTGCCAGCTATCGGGCGAAATCAGGGCGAGTCCGAGCCGGGATCTCTTTTCATCGGATCGGCCTGAGATACGGCCACGTCTTCGTCTGCATCTCTGTACGGCGCACCACCGACGAGATGTCGAGGTGCTTGGTTTGCAGCTCACGGCACAGCATCAGGACCGATGTGCTCCGGTAATGACGAGCTTTGATTAAGAAGCTAAGTACTTTCACAAGAACGGCACGTGTCGCTCGATTAGGTCCCAGCGTTCCTTGTACTCGTCGAGCCATCCCGTTGGCGCTTCGGGGATCTCGCTCTTGAAGTGCGGTTCAATTCGTCGCATGTCGTTGTCTTGATGAGGCCGGCCTCGCAGACCCGGTGCCGCCAACCACGCGTGATGGTCTGCTCGGAGAACTTTTGCAACCACCGAACTCGGCACGATGAAAGTCTCGGGATGTTGAGGCACGAGATCAACGAATGCGTAGTAGCACCGATCCTGAGCGAAATCCTCATGGCGCTTACGCATCGCCCATCCGGTTCCACGAGTCTTGGTCTTCACTTGAATCGTGGCGACCACACTTTCGTCTGGAGAGAGAACGAGGACATCAATGTGGGGTGCGCCTGGTGGAGCTAGGGCAGCCAGCAGTCCACGCTTATAGATGCTCGCCAGCAGGGCCGAATAGCGACTTGTGGAGCGCAGATCGGGAGTGCCTGGCGACAGACCGCATGTCAATTCGCCGACTCGTCGAGTCGATCAAGGAATCGGTGCTCCGTATTTCTCGTTCGCCAAATAATTGAGACAAATATTCTTGCACTGGCGCCGAGAGATGCAGACGTCTTGCTCATGACGTCACAAGGCGCCAGGTTCCCGAGGTCTCGGACACTTTGCGCAGGTTCTCGAGCCATTGGAGACGGAATACGACTTGGGTGTCCGTTTCCCAGGTCACTCCGAGCCGAGATCGCAGGAGATCGAGGAGGTCTCCGCTCGTCCGGGGTCCGTGAGCTAGTTCTTCGAGAATTTCGTCAAATCCGGCGACATTTGTGCGAGCGATCGAGACGAGTGCGTCGGCCGTGGGACTTTCCAGATAAGTGGCCCCCGTTGCGGTGAGCGCAAGCTGTTCGCCCTGCGTTGAGACGAGGTCGAGTGGTCGAAGAACGCTGTCGATGTACCCACGAGCGACCTTCAGACTCTTCACTCTTGTTGCGGCCCCGGTTCGTTGGACAGATTCACTGACTATCACGCGGCCATCTGAGCCGTCGCTTCGATGAACGCCTCTCGTGGGGTGCGGTGGCCCAGGCGTTCGATGAGCCACTCGTCGTTGTAGGTCTGGATGAAGGTGGCGACGCCTTGGCGGAGATCGTCGACGTCTCGAAGAGCCGAGACCACAGGCACTGTTCCTTGAGGGTCCGGATGAAGCGTTCGGCCACGCCGTTGCCCTGGGGCTCGCCGACGAAGGCGGCGTCGTCTTCGATCCCGAGCCAGTTGAGCGAGCCCTGGAAGTGGTGGGCCGGTATTGGCTGCCCCAGTCGTGGCGGAGCTTGATCCCCCGGGCGACGTCGGGCCCGAGCTCTCCGAAGCGGTCGATCACGGCGTCGTAGACGGGCTGGAGAGCGGCGAAGCGGTTGCCGACCTTGGCCACATGGGCCCAGGCCTCGTCGGTGTAGTGGTCGACGAGGACGAAGACCCAGACCCAGCCGTCGTCTCTGGTCCAGGCCATGGTGGCATCGGTGCCCCAGCGCACGTTGGGGGCGTCGGTGATGACCCGGCCGTCATGGACCCGGGGACGGTGCCGGCGTTTGGCCACCCGCTGGGGGGCGAGCAGGCCGGCGTTGCGCATGAGGCGCAGCACCCGGTTCTTGCCCACTGCGAGCTGGTGTTCCCGCCGCAGGTCGGGCCCGGACCTTGCGGTGACCCTCGCCGGCAGAAGGGGCTAGTCGGCGATCACCTGGCGGATCTGCTCGCGTGAGCCTCGTCGGAGACCGGGGTCTTCGGGCCCGGCCGGCCCCGAGGCGTCCCCTCGGGACCGGCGGTGATAGATCGTCGATCGGGGGCCCCGGTGACCCGGCACACCCTGGCCAGGGGGATCTCCATCTCCGCACTCACCTCGGCCGCTTCTGCGGCGGCATCTGGAGCCCCCTTTTTTCGGCCACCTTCTTCCAGATCTCGTTCTCCAGGGTGAGCTCGCCGATCTTGCGCTCGGCGTCACGGAGACGCGTTCGTCCTCTCGGTGGTGGCCCTTGCCCTTCAGGCCCTCCTTGCCGGCGTCGAGGAACTCGTCCCGCCAGGCGGCCAGGCGGTGGGCTTCGACGCCGACCTCACGGCTGACCTCCTCGAGCTTCTCGCCCCGCAGCAGGCGCAGCACCACGTCCAGCTTCTTGTTCGCTGACCACCGGCTTGTTCGACCGGAAGTCGCCGGTCTCCTCGTCGTTCACCGTCATGAGAGCCATCTTGGCTCCTCTCTATTCGGTGTCCAACGATCCCGGGTGCGCGGCACTCTGTCGAAATTCGTGATGATCCAGGTGACCATCTCGTCGATCGATGGAGCCTGCTTGGCGATGAACTCGAGCATCGTGTCGAGCGACGCCTTGAAAGCGTGCTTGCCACCCGGAAGCGGCCACATCGATAGAGCTTTCGGTCCCGAGTAACCACGAACGTGTAAAGACTCGGCTTCTCGTTGTTCCGATCCAGGCGTCGGTGACTCAGCCGCCTCGGGCGACTCGGCCTCGACGGGCGACAAAGTCGATTCATCGAGTTCGAAGATTGTTACCGAACGACTCGAAACGCCGATTTCGTTTTCGACTAAAAGACGAATCAGCTCGTCACCGTTGATTAGCGAGATCGGCGTGCGATCACTGGCGATTGCATCTTTTCTTGCTTCGGGGGTGAAATCGGACAGCGTCACGATCAGTCCTCGTTCGTGCGCTCCGAGTCCGCCACGAATTTCACGCACGGTCCTTCCTGTGACGTTCTTCGCCCACCTCTTGACCTGAATAGCCGTGGTGACGTCGGTCACTCCGCCGACGGTGAGCGTCGCTCGCACATCGACGCCTCCGTCACCCGAGTACTTCGTAACATGAACCTCTTCGAATCCAATCGAATTGAGAAGGGCACCGATCAAGTATTCGAAGGCTTGGGGATCCATCTCGGACAGTGTCGTACGAAGTCGCTGCTTCACCTCATCGTTGTGCCGACCGACCGCCCCGCCGAGCGGATCTACCGGTGTTGCGAGTCCGTAGAGGCCTCGTCCGTACGCACGAAAACGTTCTGGCTTGCCACCGAGGCTCCGACGTTTGATGTCGACCGAGAGCTGAGCGATCATCGTGGCTTCGGGCGTGATTCCCGCGCTCGTGATCAGACCGTCGGCTAGCGCATGTTCCGTGATCTTTCGGTAATGCAGCGGTGCGCCAGGTGAATACCGCCTCAGGACTTCCTCGGCGGCATTCAAGAACGTGAGTGAAGATCCCGCCACGTCGAGACCGTAGGCAAATCGACCTCGAAATTGGGGTTTTGGCTACAGAGGAGTTCCGTGGGTGTGGGCTATTCGATCTCGGAAGTCGCCATAGCCGGGTACCTGCTGATCGGCGAAATCACGCAAGGGAATCGCAGATGATGGGGGTAGATCGCGATCGACGAATCCGATGAGGAGCGTCGACGACGTTACGCACTTGCCGAGCTTCTCGACAAGGTCGACGAACATCTGGAACAACTGACGTCCCGACGCCGCCGCTAGGAATCGCTGCTTCTCGAAGCGTTGCTGCCTCCGCATCGCCGAAGTCCGTCCTCTGCCTAACGATCATGAGCGTCGTAACTGAATGGATCACGTCAGTCGGAATCGGCGGCGCATTCGTCTACAAAACCTGACGCGGAGTCGGATGTTTGGAGTCCCGGTTGAGAAGAGTTCTAGGGTCGGTCCATGCGATCAGCGCGAACCCGACCCGCTGTGTGTCGGCGCAAGAGACTCGGGGGTCAACACGGTCCCGTAGTCGCAGACGGCCTTTGCGGACATTGTTGGATCACCGTCTACGGAAACGGTGGTCGAGCGGAGCACTTCCGCCGGTCGGAAGTTCCGATGTTTCGCCGCTTGACATGAGGGTCGGCAACGAGTGCTCATGATGGCTCGATTCGAAGAAGCCATGCGCAATGCAACACTTGCTGCCGGATGTCGACTGCTTGATGAACTCAGCACCATTCGGAGGCCGGGCACGAGTGCGCAGGTTTACACCGGGTCTGTAATCATGGCGGGAACTCTGTCAGCTGCGTTTCTGCTCACGTATCCGGAATCTGAGTCCATGGATCATCTAATCGGCACTCGAATGAGGACTCGCTTCGAATCATCGGGAGTTACCCCGACAGACAAGGACCTTAAGTGGGCGGTCTCTGTTTGCTCCCTTTATCACAATTCGTTTAGCAGATTGCCCGTCGATGATTTGGCTGAGCTGTCGGGTCTCGGCCGCCGCCTTTCAAGCGTTGCGGATCAGATGGCGCGCCAAAATGCGAAGTCTCAAGCAGCGTGGTCGGCCGGGGGTTTCGAGGAGGGTGGCACCCTTGTGCTCGCGCGGGCAATCATGAGTGAGTTGGGATTGCAGGATTTCCCTGAATCGTTGCCAGTTTTCGAGGAAGTGAAGTTCCGAGAGCATTACGAGGAGTTTGTATGGCCGGTAGTAATGGCAATCCGCAGCGAAGCGGATCTCTGGGGTTGTGTGAGTTGCGGTGCTTACGGAGCCGTCACGTTCGGAAGGTTCGTTCGGCCGTCCCGACGTTTGCAAGTGATCGGGTACGCACATCGCGTCGCGTCCGCTAACTGTAACGAAGGAGTAGGCAGAATCGCTCTTCTTACGAAAGAACCGATGGCCCTTTCGGAGGGGTGGCCACCGTTTGACGAAATCGTTCTGGGGCCTGCATCACTTTTGAGAAAGATGAGGTGGAACGACCGACGATTTTGAGTCAGGAACCCCAGCTAGGCCGCTGAAGGGACGACGTAGCTATTCCAGACGTAAACGATCTCGCCACCGAACGAGATGGAGCTGTAAGAGAAATTGAGCGTTGAAGGGGTCTCCTTCTGGGAGGTGTTGCTGATCCCGCCAGTCACTGTCCTTTGCAGGCAACTATCGCACCTCAAACGGCTGTCTTGATCCGCCGTTAGTCCGAGTTGATGCGAAGAGTTGTCATCTGCATGGGCCTCGGAGTCCTGGGATTCGTCGCGATGTTCGGTTCCGCGAGTGCCGTCAGCGCGGCAGTCCAACATCGACCGCCCGTCGTCGTGTGGTTCTCGTCCGACCCCGGACATGCCGTTCCAGCGAGCGGAGCCACGGTCGAAGTCTCCGCGCGAAGTGCTCGGCGCGAAGACGTGCGAGTTCGGCGGAGGCGGACCTCCCATTTACGTCCACTGTTCGAGGGGAATGGCGCGGTTTTACGAAACGTTCCCGGTGAACACCACTCAATCGGTCGAGAGATGGCGGTTCTGGTTACGAGCGAAGGGACGTGCTGGTTCCGTCATCAAGTACCTCACCGTGGTTCAGCGAGGTACTCGGTTCCTGATGTCACCCAACTGGTCGGGTTACGCGTTGCCTTCAGACGGCGAGATGGTCACGGACGTGAGTGGCAAATTCACCGTTCCGACGCTGAACTGCACCGACACCCCGAACGCCGGAGCTTCTGTGTGGGTGGGTACCGGCGGGAGCGGACGAGGCACCGGCGATCTGCTTCAGACGGGGGTCGAAACTGTCTGTGACAACGGGGTTCAAGAAAACGTCGGCTGGTGGGAGGAAGCGCCCCAGATCTACGCCGTCGACTTCAGTTCCCTCCTTATTTCGGCTGGCGACAAAATCGAGGCGCAGGTGTTCCAGGACAGAGGGTGGAATACCCGGCTCGATGACCTGTCAACCGGACTGTCGGGGTGGTTCGAGACGGAGTATCAGTCCTATGGCGTCGCGGCGAACTCGAGAGACGCCTACACGGTCCAGGGACATACTCACCACCTCTCGTATGCAGGTGGCTCGTCAGCCGATTGGATCGTGGAAGACCCGACGTCGAGGGGATCGCGAGTGCCGTTCGCGAACTTCGGAACGGTCGCCTTCCGTGGACTTAGGACGAGTTTTCGAGGCTGGCCATTGAAGACGAGCGATGGAAAAGAACTCGTGGACAAGAACTACAACACGCTGTCGGAACCAAAACCTCCTAAGGGCCGCGAGTTCAGCGTGAGTTATATGGGTACGTAGCGAACCGAATGCCGAGCGCGATCGTTGACGGGACCTACTCACGCGATCAACAAGCACGCAGCTGGATCGTTCGCCCTCACCGTCTGAATCAGCTTCGGCAGAGTGCCCCAGAGCACTTAGCACGGATGACCAGAACAACTAACCAAGTTGCGAGCGCATTGGCTGTCTTTGCTAAGGGTAAACGCAATCGCCGTACGACAGCTACACGGATAGCTACAACGCAGCCCACATTCGGTCGTCAGATATCTGGGAGGCCGTATGTCGACCGATTCGGGTGATCAGCTGCGGAAGCCCGATCCGACCGGGATCTTCGACCGTCCCGGCCCCGATTACTCGGCGGACGACCTGCTTGTCAGTGATACTTCCTTCGCTGCTGGCTACACGGACACGCTTTACTCCATCAACCCTGTTCGGAACCGTTGTGATGGATTGTCCATGCGGCTGTAAACGAGGTCTCGGATGGGGTGACAGCCGAGCAGCAAGGAGCGCGACCACGTATTTGCTCGGCTTACCACCCGCGTATCGATTGGCGTGCGTCTGGGCGAGAGATCGCTACGACGGAGCGGACGATATGGCCAACGCCCTAACGAAGGCGGCGCTTGAGACCGATGCATTCTTTGCAGCCATACATGCACGACATGACCGTGATGCTGCGGCTTTTCGCCACTATTCGAAGTTCATGCCTTCACCCGCCGTCACAATTCAAACCGGAAGAATGTTGATGGGATCGGCGAACGTGTTGTCGGTTCTCGACCCAGAATGGGCGGAGTGGTGGCAGCGCGAAGGAAGGCCACTAGCGGATCTTCAAGGTCGACCCGTGTTACGCCCACTGGAACAATGGCGTGACGATGATGCGTGGTCTCGATTTGCCTGGGACGGGTCCACGGTTGCTGCGCGTACTCCCGCACCTGACTTCACTTCATAAGTCTGCGTTTACTCAACGTCGCCGCGGGGTCAGATCGTGACAACGATTAGTCGTCGACTGGCATAGTCGGTTGCAATGGCCACTATCTGCCCGTGTGGTTGCGGCCGCCGCTTGAGGGGTCGGACAACAAAGCGTGCGGCTCAACCGACCTCGGTATTCCTCACCTATCTCCCTGCGATTTGGCGTTTAGCGAAGGTTTTAGAAAATCACAGCGGGAACTGGGACGCTCCCGTCATGGGGCTTTTATTGGAAGGCCTGAGCGAAGTTGACAGTTTGTTCGATCTAATGCACGCAGACGCAGACGGAGATCGCGTACGGCTGGAACCCGCTGTCATGGAGGCGCCTTCGTTCGAAGTGCTGCTGGATTGGCGATCCCGTGCAATCGAGATACCAGACGTTCTTATGCGTCGAGACTTTTCCTGGATTCAGTGGTGGCACGCTCAAGGGAATCCCGTCGCAAATCTCCACGGGTGCCACGGTGCGACTCCACGCTCGGAATGGCGAACGGGCGAACCCTGGTCGTCCATCGCCTGGGACGGTGCGACCGCATCGACGCGAATACCGCCTCCGCATTGGCCAACGATTTGGGTCGATCCGTGAGTTTCGGCCGCCAGGATCGTGACCATCTATGCGCCCCGAGCGTTGGCCACGTTTAGCGATTCGTATGATTCGTTGCCAGTGCGCGCGTTCCTCCTCCTGACCGCACTCGTACTAGCTGCCTTCGGTGACGCAGCCAACGGTGGATCAGCTTCTGGGAGTTCATCTTCCGGATCGGGAAGCTCCAGGGCGCTACCGCGAACGTACGCACAGGCTTGCAGCGCAGAAGGGAGCGCGACGTGCGCCCGCGTGCCCCTTGGACCGTTGCCGAAGGCTCTAGTTCGGCCGTTGCGTTTGAGGGAACTGAAACGTGGTCAAGCCTGTCCGGTCACCAAAGGACTCACGTTGAACAACAACCCGATACTTGACGGCGTCGCCTTCGGTCGCGGGCGGGTGCGAGTTGTGATCGCGAACTCCGGAGACCCTCAAGAAGGTATCGTCGACCTCGGCTCGTCTGACGTCCGGGGTTGGCTCGCGTTCAAGACGATTTGGTTCAGCGTGCCCGGTTACCAGGGCCCCTTCGTCGTTCGAGCGATGCGACTCGATGGAAGAGGGCTGATCGCCCTCCAAGATGGTGCCGGATTGGCGCCAATCGTTGTACCCCCCGGGCCCACCCTCAATGGCGCCGACGGTTGGCGTGACGTGCCGGATGGCACCTACGTGTCGAGGCCCGGCTGTTTCGGCTTCCAGATCGACACGATGCGATCGAGTGAGATCATCGTTGTGCGGGCGGTTCGCGACAAGTGAGAGGCGCGGTCTATGCGTCGCTTCGACCATCGTGTTCCTCGCGCAAGGTTCTGATGGGGTGTGGATTATCCGATTTCCGTCTGCTACTGCTCTGAGTACCTCCTGCACCGACGTTTGCGAATGCAATTTCGTTGAGTATGGGGAGGTAGTAAGTACGGAACTGACCGAACTGACCGAACTGACCATGTGGTCAGGTGGTCAGGTTGGAACTGACATCGAGCGACGTTGCTGTTACGCGTCGACTACGAACGGCACGTGCAACGATTTCGATTGGCGTGTTCGCCTCAACGGTAAAAAGGAGCTAGATCACGACCCACGGACCCGTAGGCTTTCGTTCCGATGGTGGACATTGGTGACAGCCCCGACATCATCAAGTGCCAGATCCGACTTCATTCAGGTCGCCCGGGATCGCAGGGATCCGAAGAGCTGACCTTTGCCGACTGGTCACACACAGTCGTCGGTGATCCGGTCACATTCGAAGCAATTGCGGTCACGGCGAAAGGTCTGTGGAACGGACCGCTCCACCCAGGCGTGGAGATCATGGCGTTCGTGGCATTGGACGACCCGTACTGGACTGTCTTTCTTCCTGATGCCCGAGGAGTTCCAGTCATGTCTGACCGAGTTGGCCGTCCACTTGCCATCGGCGAGCCTTTCAACCTGGCCGCCGGTGTCGAAGGTCATTGGACTGCGAACGTCGTCTTTGATGGGGCAATCGTTACGGAATAGCACGCATTGAAGTCATGGCAGCAACGAGGTAACGCACTCACTCAAAATGAATGGGGGTTATCGCTTCCCTGACGCTCAGCGCTTCGTACCTCTTGCAGCACGGCGCCATCGGGAAAGCATTTGAACACTGGAAAGTCGGCATACATAGTCAGGTCGGGAGTGACCATCTATGGAGACATCAAAACACCGCTTCGTGACGTTGCCGTCGCCGGGCATCTTCATGAGGAAGCCGATTCGCTCTCCACCCACTCAAAATACGTTTCACTTCCGCCGATTACCGGCAACACGATTACTTCAGGTGTCTCGTACGGGTGCATCTCCGTAATCACTTGCACGACTGCGTCGAACAGCTCGGTGCGAGTCTTCAACAGTACGAGCCATTCGCTCACCTCTTCTTGCTTGTGCTTCCACCAGTAACGGCTCACGATCGGACCGAGTCGTTGTCCGCACGCAACGAGGTGCCTGTCGAGCAGTGCCACGGCGATTTCGTCAGCTTTCTGCTGATCGTCAATGGTGAACTGGATCTGACAAATACTCACGTCGTGCTCCTGACTTCAACGTTTTCAAGATGTGGCTTATCGGGCTCCCGCTGGCCTGTGCCCTGGTTACCTCCTGGTCGACCATTTCACGCTCGGCGACTATCGAGTATGGGGGTCCTCTCATGTGGGAACTTGAGCATTCTGCGTCGGGCCGAATCCTGAGACAGCCCACGACTGCATCGCTACCGTCTTTACGTGGAACTCGATCGCTTTCTCTCGCTGCCGCTCGTCGCACGACTCGCAGTAAACATGTCCGTGGCCATGAGAAAGTCCCCACTGGTGGCCAGATCGAGGTCCCCACTTTTGGCCACGACGAAGTCCCCACCAGTGGCCGGATAGAAGTCCCCGCTCCTCGCTGATCCACCACCTGTGTCCCCCGGCCGGAGACGGTTGCGGTGCAAACCAGCACCCGACCCGACCGGAGGACCACACCATTGAAGACAGCGAGGGAACGAATGGATGTCATCGCCGCGTATCGCGAGCTCGGAAGCTTTCGGGCCGCCGCCGCGCTCACCGGCACGACGCACAAAACGGTGCGGCGCATCGTCGAGGCCGAGACGAACGGAGCGCGAGCACACAAGCCGCGTGGCCACAACTATGAAGACGTCGCCGCGATCGTCCGGGCCCGCGTCGCAAGGACGAACGCGAGGATCTCTGCGAAGCGTCTTTTCCCAGAGGCGCGTGCCGCCGGCTACACGGGCTCGGCGCGCAACTTCCGCCGCCTCGTCGCGGAGGAGAAAGAGCGCTTTCGCCGTTCGAGTCACCGCGGACGAAGACCGGCGGTGTGGGCTCCGGGCGAGATGCTCGTCATCGACTGGGGATCGTCTGACGGCCTCCACGTCTTCTGCGCCGTGCTCGCGTGGAGCCGTTTCCGTTTCGTTCGCTTTTCCGACAACGAACGGCGCGAGACGACGCTTTCATTCTTGGCCGAGTGCTTCGAGCACTTGGGCGGCGTCCCACACGTTGTGCTCGCCGATCGCATGGGGTGCCTCAAGGCCCAGACCGTCGCCAACGTGGTCGTTCCTGCTCCTGATTACGTGCGGTTCGCCACGCACTACAAGTTCCGTCCGGACTTCTGTGAGGCGGCCGATCCCGAGTCGAAAGGGATCGTCGAGCACCTCGTTGGTTACGCGAAGTCCGACCTCGTCGTCCCCGCCGAGCTTTCCGTCGCCGATCTCGACGGCGCGAACGCCTTTGCTCGCTCTTGGTGCGAGGAGGTGAACGCCAACCGGCACTCGGAGATCTGCGCCGTCCCGACCGAGCGGCTCGACACCGAGCGAGAACTCCTCGGCGTGCTGCCGAGTTTGCGGCCGAGCCTCGTGCCCCTCGTCCAACGAAAGGTCGACCGGCTCAGCTGCATCCGCTTCGGATCGGCGCGCTATTCGGTGCCGACCCGCCACATCGGGCGCACCGTGCAAGTCCGCGTCGACGGCTCCCTCGTCGAGATCCTCGATCTGGGCGAGATCGTCGCAGCTCACGACCTTGTCGCCCCTGGCGAGGTCTCGGTGAAAGACGAGCACTATGGCGGGCCGAGGCCATCCCCGCGCCGTGCCCCACGTCCGAGGACCGAAGCCGAACGGGCCTTTCTGTCCCTCGGCGAGTTCGCAGTCACCTGGCTGAAGGCCGCCGCGGCGACCGGGTCGACGAAGCTCCCAAGAGAGCTCGACGAGCTCCGGGCCCTCGAGGTCGCGCACGGTCGCGAGGTGCTCGTCCAAGCATTGGAACGAGCGATTCACTTCGGCCGTTATCGGGCCGCCGACGTGAAGGCGATCTTGGAAGCCGGTGCCGGCATCGCACGTCCGGCGAAAAGAGGCGAGGCGCTCGTCGTCTCCTTCGGCGAGGTTAAGGCGCGCTCGCTCGCCGAGTACGCGCCCGAGGCATTCCAATGAGCGCGCCGCCGCTTTCGGCCGATCTCGAAGCCGGGCTGCGGCGTCTGCGGTTGCGAGCGATCCGCGAGATGGCCCCGGATGTGCTCCTGACGGCGAAGACCCAACGCTGGGCACCCGAGCTGTTGTTGCGAACCCTCGTCGAACAAGAGATCGAAGCGCGCGAACGTTCGAACGCTCAGAACCGGTTGCGACAGGCGTCCTTCCCGGTGACGAAGACCCTCGACGAGTTCGACCTGTCGATCTCGTCGATCAAGCGACAGACCTTCGACTACCTCTCCTCGCTCGAGTGGATCGACAACAGAGAGAATGAATCGGCCCGGGAATCCTGGAGGCTCCTCCCTTGAGAGGATGGGAGCAATGCCAAGGAACACCCGATACTCCCCGGAGGTGCGTGGACGCGCTGTTCGGATGGTGGCTAGAGCAGGGGTAGGAACGATACCCGTCGGAGTGGGCCGCCTTCACCTCGATCAGCGCCGAGTTCGGGGATGACGCCTGAGACACTCCGGGTCTAGGGTCCGCCGGGCCCAGGTCGACGAGGGCGTTCGGCCAGGGCTGAGCACCGACGAGCGTCAGAATCGCGGGAGGTGGAGAAGGAGAACCGAGAGCTCCGGCGGGCCAACGAGATCTGAAGGCGGCTTCGGTTTTTTCGCGCCGAGCTCGACGGTCGACCGAAGAAGTAGTGAGCTACATCGACCCCCGCCGGGGTCGTTCGGGGGTCGAGCCGATCTGCAGGCCCTGCAGTTCGCCCCCGCCACTTACTACGCGGCCCGTCGCGCCACCGCGCCCGGCGCATCCGCGACGAGGCGCTCAAGCCCGAGATCGCGCGAGTCCACGGGAGAACCTCGACGTCTACGGCGCCAAGAAGGTCTGGAGCCAGCTCAACCGTGAGGGTATCCAGGTCGCGCTGCACATCGAGCAACTGATGAATGAGCTCGGACTCTCCGGCGTCGAAGAGGCCGGCACTCGAAAGACCACGGTCGCGACGAGTCCTCCGCGCGCCCGGCTGACCTGGTCGAGCGCCACTTCGGCGCGACGCTCCCAACCGGCTCTGGGTGGCCGACCTCACCTACGTCAAGACCCTGCGGCTGTGGTCTACGTGGCTTTCGTCATCGACGTCTTCAGCCGATAATCGTGGGCTGGCGGGTCTCGACCTCGCTGCGAAGCGATCTCGCCATCGACGCGTTGGAGATGGCGATCTACGCGAGGCGGCGACGGGACCTCAACGGGCTCGTTCATCACTCCGACAGGGGTGTCCAATACCTCGGCATTCGCTACACCGAGCGACTCGCCGAAGCCGGCGTCGTCGGCTCGGTCGGATCCCGCGGCGACTCCTACGACAACGCCCTGGCCGAGACCTTCAACGGCCTCTACAAGTCCGAGCTCATCCACCGCAAGGGACCCTGGCGCAACAGTCGAGCACGTCGAATGGGCCACGCTCAACTACGTCGACTGGTTCAACAACCGGCGCATCCACAACGAGATAGGCAAGGTCCCACCGGTCGAACTCGAGGAGACCTATTACCGTCAGAACACCCCGGCGTTAACCGTCGGTTCCAAAACCAGAGAGTCTCTATGAAACCCGGGGCGGTTCAGAACTTTGTGATCTTGGGTCCCGCGGGAACAGGCAAGTCGCACCTGCTCATCGCGCTCGGACACGAGGCCGTCGAACAGGGAAGGCGCGTCCGCTACTTCACCGCCGCCGAATTGATCGAGACGCTGTATCGCGGTCTCGCCGACAACTCGGTCGGCAAGCTCATCGACAACCTGTTGAGATTCGATCTGTTGATCGTCGACGAGGTCGGCTTCGCGCCGTTGGACGAGACAGGGACGCAGCTGTTCTTCCGCCTCGTTGCGGGCGCCTATGAACGGCGATCGCTCGGCATCGGATCGCACTTCGGCTTCGACAAATGGGGGCATTTCCTGCCCGAGCACACGACCGCCGCGAGCCTGCTCGACCGGTTGATCCACCACGCGGCGGTCGTCGTCACCTCCGGGGAGAGCTATCGCATGCGCGAGGCGCGCGAGAAAGGAGGCGCGAGGAAGTCCTGATCACAGCGCGAGGGGTGGGGACATTTTCTCGGCCAAAAACGCGGTCCTCAAACTGGCCATTGACAAAACAGTCCGCAAGGACCGACAGTGAGACCGATTTGGTACCTCTACGAAGACGACACCTTCTGGTGGCTAACGGGCTCGTCCTATTCTCGCCTCGGCGATTGGCTCATCGCCGATCCACGAGTCGCCTTGATCGTCGACACCTGCGATCTCGCAACGGGGGAAGTCTTCGGCGTGACAGCAGTCGGGCGAGCCGAGATCGGGGCTCTGGACGTCGAGCGAGCGAAGCGGAAGCTCGCCAAGTATCTCGGCTCCAACGAAGAGCTTTGGGATCAGCGTTTTCGAGAAGCCTTCGTCGACACCACCACTCGCCTTGTGTCGCTCCGACCGAATCATCCTTTGCGGCTGCGTGACCTTTCGTTCAGGCCGAGCGGGTCCTTCATTTCACACACGTAAGCCTCGAATGCGGCTCCGTCGTCATACATGGTCACCAAGAACGTGACCATGTATGAGTGGTACAACGACGAACGGCACGTGCAAACTCTTGGCTGCTCGTTTCTTGGCGTGTTCACCTCGACGGTCATAGCGAGCCGTGGTTGTCACATTTGCGTGCCCGACAAATTGCTGCACGACAGAGATGTCGACACCGGCGTCCAAAAGATCTGAAACACATGAGCGCCGCAAATCGTGCGGGCTGAACGATTTCACCTTCGCTTTCTTCGCACGGGAACGCAGGATCTCGTACACCGCCTGATCAGTAATTGGACGGATCGTGATCTCGCCCGATTTGCTAATCGGAGTGAACAGCGGTCCGGACTCACTCCCACGAGCAGCGATCCAAGCGTTCATCGCATCGGCGGCTCCGTCGTCGACGTACGCCGTTCGCTCCTTATTTCCTTTGCCCCGAACTGTGATCACACCGGTTTCGGGGTCGTAATCAGTGATTTGGAGATCGACGACCTCCGAGCGCCGTAATCCAGCGGCATAAAGAACAGCGAGCAGCGCCGCATCTCGTGCATCGGCTGGTTTGCCGCCCCGGCAGCTTTCGAACAAAGCACGCAGCTCGCCTCTGGACAGTCCTCGGCCCCTAGGCAGTCGCTCGCCTCGAACCGCCGGGAGATCGATCGCCCGCTGCAGGTCCTCCGCACTCATCTGTCCAAGGCGCCACGCCTCTTTGAGCACGCCTCGAAGTGCGGCGAGGTGTCGATTCGCTGGTCGCTGGGGAGTAGTGCTCGGCGAGCGCCGCCCTGAGTGCCTGCGTGTGCTGGTACCTGAGTTCGCTCCAGGGAAGGGTTTCGGCGTCGAGGCGATCGGTCGTGAGCAATCTCGCCATCGTGTCCAAAGCCGTCTTTTGCGCCCGTCGAGACCCTGGAGAAAGGCGGGCCAAATAGACCGTCACGGGGTGCCGGGCGGGGTCTGAAAACGGGGCTGCGACCAGGTCATTTGGGGGACTGTCGAACGGGGTTAGAGCCACACGGTTAGCTTACTAGAAGCTTCATTCTCATAATGAATGCTGCCTAGATTCCCCGAAAGAACCAGCTGGTCAAGGCGTCGCTCAAAAGACCCCTTGTCCACAGGTCCGAGGAGAGAACTGTGTACCTTGTTTCCTCTTGGCTGGAGTCGGCGGTACACTGATGGCATCTGGACCCCGGCCTCCCCCTCTGGGGGATGTCCGGGGTTTTTTATTGGGGACCTAAATAGTTGCCCGCTCGGCGCACCGACTCAGCTGCCAAGGTCATGGTCTTTGTAGACGGTCAAAATGTCTACAAGAGCTGTGAGGACTCTTATGGCCATGGTGCGTGCCATCCCCTCCTCCTCGCTCGGCTAGTCGCTGGTTCGAGGCGTTTGATTGGCGTCCGTTATTACAGCGGGGTTCACGACCCTCACGTCAATCCAAAACTGAACGCCCGATCGCAGAGACGGCATCAACTCATTCGACAAACCATGGTCACTGTGATCGAACGAAAACTGCGATACAGGTGGGAATGGGGCATCGATACACGGAACTTGCCCTATCCAGAGCAAAGCGCTGGACAACAAGTGCAGGTTTCGGCGTCACCATATCGGAGACCGAGAGAAAAGGGCATCGACGTATCCCTAGCGCTGGATGTCGTCGATTTCGCTCGCTTGCGCCAGATGAACGTCGCCGTGATCGTTTCATCGGACAACGACCTTTGTGAGGTGGCAAGAGTCGTTCACGATTTCACCCGCAGCAGCGGCCGAGTGAGCGTCGAGGCGGCACTGTTCCGCAAACCCTCAGACAGACCTGAGCCGATCCGGCTCAAGCACTATGACTTCACGCACAACCTAAGGCTTGCTGATTTCAACCAGGTCAGCGACAACTTTGATTACGACAACCCGTTGGACGCTGCCATGATCTCCGCTTTCATTACGTCGTGCCGGTCGTCGGCTCAACCCGGTTGCGTCTGACGACGTCGATTGCAGCGAGAACGAGCACGAATCGAAGATCGCAACGATTCGTAAGCCGTACTCCTCAGGGGTACCGCAGGGGTATCTGCAGGCGAACATCATCTACGACGGTTCGCTGTATCTCCTCGTCGGTGCCGAGAACGCCATCAATTCTGTGACGCTCTATCGAGTGGCTTTCATTGAGCAGTGGCCTGAATGTGACTGGCCACCTCCTGTGGCAACGATTGCGTTGGAGTCGCTACCCGAGGATCTGCGAGATCGAGATATCGGCGAGCAGGTTGAACATTTCCCGTTCGTGCCTACGCTCGACATCGATCCCGCCAGCGAAGCCCGCCTCGTCGAAACACTGCGGCAGCGGGGATATGTCGATCAGGCGTGATGACGAGCTGATTAATCGAATCTGAAATGGACGGTGGTTTGGATTGCGAGTACTGATCTGTTGGCTCTTTGGCCACAAAGCGACACTGGGCTGGGATTACAAAAAGCAATGTAATACCCCTTTTTGCGAGCGGTGCGGAAGTCTCCTTTAGCAGTCGCATCGTCGCTCTCGCCTCACCTGACGACGCAGCCATCGGATGGTTCGGCCATTAGCAGTGCGCACAGATCGACGCACTCAGTGCAGATGTAGACGTCGTTGGGTCCAGCGACGACCTTTTTGACCTGAATCTTGCGATTTGCCGCAAAAACTGCAGTTGACGGAACTACTCGCAGCTTTCTCGAGACCGGTCACTCTCCTTTGATATCAGAAGCGCCGGATGTGAAAGCGTTCTCGCGCTCGTGATAGTGAGCACGCGACGTTAGGTGGATGGAAGGTGCCCCACCGATCCGGCGATTTGGGCTACTCGCGTTGAACCTTCGGTTGAACGTTTAGGGACGTTCAGGCCGGCGGGTCGACGAGGTCGGATTCTCAGCAAACATCCAGGTGATGAGTTGACACTGCTTGGGTGACGTCCGGGGTCGCTTCGTCGAAGGACCTGGCGGTCCTGCACTTCTTCGAGCGTCGAGTTTCCCTTCGAGCTCGACTGCTCTTTGGACTCGTCACCCTCGTGATCGTCGGACTCGTCAGCGGCGCTTTCATCATCTACAGCGAAACGCGGACGTCTTTGCTTCAGCAGCTCGACGACCAGTTGAACGCCCGGGTCGGGCCAGTAGCCGCCACGTTGTCCGCGCCAGGGTTTGCTGGCGGGGTTGACTTCCGCCTCTACCAACTCGGGCTGCCGCAAGGGACCTTCGGCGAAGTCCTCAGTCCGTCGGGCGGTGCGGAGGAGTCCTTTCGTGTCATCGACAACGGCACCTACGAATCTCCGCCGAGATTGCCATCGGGAGTTCTCGGGTCAGTCTCTAATTCGAATACATCCGTCATCGTCTCGGCTCCGAGCCGGAGGGGATCCTTCGATTACCGTCTCGTGACACGAGGGGCGCCGGGTGGCGGAATTGTCGTCCTCGCAATGCCGCTGACGAGCGTGAATACAACGCTCGGCAATCTCGTCCTCACCGAGTGGCTGGTCGGGATCGGCGTCACGGATCGCGCTCGCGTTACTCGCCTTCGTTGTCATCCGGCTCGGGTTGCGACCGCTGACGGGAATCGGCCTCACCGCGGCCGCGATCGAAGAGGGCGATCTCACTCGCCGTGTGCGCAACGACGATCCCCACACCGAGGTCGGACGGCTCGGCCGTTCGATGAACGCGATGTTGTCGAAGATCGAGGATGCCTTCCAACGACAGGGTGAATCAGAAGAGCGGCTTCGACAGTTCGTGGCCGACGCTTCGCACGAACTGAGGACGCCGATCACCTCGATTCGCGGCTACGCGGAGCTCTATCGAATGGGAGGGATCGAAGGTAAAGAGGCGCTCGACGACGCGATGTGGCGAGTCGAAGCCGAGGCGACCCGCGTCGGCCGTATGGTCGACGACCTGTTGTTGCTGGCTCGGCTCGATCAAGGTCGTCCCCTCGAGAAGAACGAAGTCGACCTCGTTCGAATCGCCGCCGACGCGTTGGCCGATGCACGGGTCGTGCAGAAGAACCGTGCGATGCACTTTGCTGCCCCAGCCTCGTTGGTTGTTCGAGGTGACGAGGCGAGGCTCCGTCAGGTGGTCGACAACCTCCTCGAGAACGCCCTCGTCTACACGCCGCCATCGACTCCCATAACTGTTCGGGTTCGACAGGAAAGCGACTGGGCGATTCTTGAAGTGATTGATCAAGGCGAAGGAATCCCGAGAGAACACACCGAGCGAATTTTCGAGCGCTTCTATCGAGTCGATCCGTCTCGAGCTCGAGCAACCGGCGGTTCCGGCCTCGGCCTCTCTCTCGTTGCCTCGATCGTGCACACGCACGGGGGACGGGTCGGTCTGTCGAGTGCACCGGGCCGGGGCGCCACATTCCGGGTCGAGATTCCAAGCGCAACGGAAGGATCGAGAGCCGACGCGCCGCGGGGTTGGGGCACGCGGCAAAGCCGGCGTTCAGAGCGCCTGCTCCGGGGCGACGCCGGCTTCAGAGCGCCTGCTCCGGGGCGACGCCGGCTCGGTTTATTGGGACGCTCCGAAGCCGGCTCATGCGCCAGGTTGCGGTAGGTGCTGACCGGGCCCGTCAAGGCTTCCCCTACGGGCGACCGGTGGTCGGCCTTGACCGACCCTCGTCCTCGCTACGTCGGGAGTCGACTCCTGCCCACCAAGCAGGCACTTTCGGGCTAGGGCGAGTGGAGGCCCACGTATTCCCTGATGGTGCGCACCATGCGTCCATTCGAGCCGGTCAGCAACGGCCGCCACCCGTGCCAACAGCCGTCACTGAAATATGTCACCGTGATTCCGTCATCTGCCTCATGGCTTATCGCTACGAAGCGTGGCGCAAGACCCCAGCCGTAACGCTTCCGACTTACACCGACAATTCGACCAAGGGTCAAGCGAACACTCGAGGGTCGGACACCTGGGAAAAGCAGGGTTGCAGATGATGGACCGAAGACCCCGCTTTGTCCCTCAACGACCAACTTTCCGGGAGCAATGAACCTCGAAGGGTCCAGATTTGGTCTAGGTCGTTGCAAGATCAGCCAGACGGGATCAAAGGTCAAGCCGTTACCAGTTGGAGCCGGTTGCTTCGGCACGGGGCAAGTTACCGCCTTCACCGCAGACTGCCCCCGACCAGTGACAATGCCGAAGCGTCTCACGCGTGGTGACCGAGGAGCGATTCGCCGGGCGGAAATCGTTGAACTCGGACCGCAGCTAGACGGAACGCTGCAGTTTGCGGGTGCTGTGTTACAGAGAGCGCACCCGCCACCGCTTAGGCTCCTCACTCGTGAGCGGCCCTACTCAGGCGCAGGACAAAGCAGAGCAATCGACTCCATCTTGCATGAACATGGCATTCGCGGCGCCGCACTGACCATCTGGTGGAACAGGCAACGCCCTGAGTTGGACGGCCGCAGTCCGCTAGTTGCTTGGGACAGGGGACCTCATGTACCAGGGCGAATACGCAACTTGGCCGAATGGGACCACGGGTTTCGCCGATCGCTTCGCGGAACCCTCCTAGGGGTCCCCGTCGGCCTCCGTCGAGCTACTCCGAGACCACGTTTCTGAAGACTCATCGAATCATCGGCAGTCCTGCTACTCCGGGGAGTCCCACCTAGCGGTCTAGGCGGCGACTGGTGGGTGTCACCGAATGCCGGTTAGTTGTAATTCCCAGGTAGGTCGTTGACACCGAGGGACCTCACTCAATCGGATGGGTGTTGCGACACATCCACCGACGAGGAGGCCCCTCAATGGCTCACGCTAAAGCGAAGCTCACCCCTGCTGGGCGACTACTGATCGTCATTCGCGTCACCGACGAAGGTTGGCCCCCGGCACATGCGGCGGCGATGGCCGGCGTCTCCCGACAGACGCTCTACAAATGGCTGCGGCGGTTCCACGAAGAAGGTGTGCCGGGTCTTTTGGACCGCTGGTCGCGGGCCGCGACACTGTCCGCACCGAACGGCACCCGAAGTGGAGTCACACGTCCTCGAGCTGCACGCGAGATTCGCCGAGGGCCGCATCTCATCGGCGGGCGCCTCGGCCTCGCTCCATCGACGGTGCACGCCATCCTTTTCCGCCACGGTCTTAACCGGCTCAGCCGTCTCGATCGATCGAGCCGGGCGATCATCCGCTACGACGCGATCACCCAGGTGCGCTCCTCCACGTCGACGTGAAGAAGCTCGGCCGGGTCCCCGACGGTGGCGGATGGCGGGTGCACGGCCGTGAGATGGGCAAGACCTCCGCCGGCAGGCGGGCTGGGATCGGCTTTGACTACCTCCACGTCGCGGTCGACGACCACAGTCGCTTCGCCTACGTCGAGGTCCACAAAGACGAGCGAGCTGAGACCTGCAGCGGGTTCCTCACCCGAGCAATCCGACGATTCGACGAGCTCGGCGTCACGATCGAGGCCGTGATGACCGACAACGCCTGGAACTATGTGCACACGAAGAGCTTTCGGTCAGCCCTCGGCGGAGCCCAACACCTCGTCACGCGTCCCTATCGACCACAGACGAACGGAAAAGCCGAGCGCTTCAACCGCACGATGCTCGACGAATGGGCTTATCAGCGTCGCTACGACACAAACGCCGAGCGGCTCGCCGCACTCGAGACCTTCGTTGAGGACTACAACTGGTCTCGAACCCATTCAGCAATCGGCGACTGCCCACCCGCAAGCAGGCTCCCGTTAACAACGTGACTGGGAATTACAGTTAGTCGGCTGACCAAGCAGCGATTCGCCAGTCGCAGATTGTTGAAGTCGGCCCTCCGACCTGAACCCCCACGGTCTCGTCAACGATCCCATATAAGCGACGCTTCTCACCGCGATTATTCGCCGCCTTCGTACTTGAACGACACCTTGACTCTGGCTCTGTAAGCCTTTACATGTCCGTCCTCGATTTGAAGGTCGAGTTCGGCAACTTCGGCGATGCGAAGATCACGCAACGACTTGGCGGCTTGCGCCACTGCCGCGCTAGCAGCCTTCTCCCAGGATTCTTCGCTAGTGCCAACGAGTTCGATGACCTTATACACACTTTCGGCCATTCTCGACTCCTCTCTCGTGGGGCGTCGGGTCAAGAACCTATTTCGCGGTCCTCCTCCTGTCTTTCACTTATCTGGAGCGCCCTTTGACAACCCGTGATCGATTCCGAGCGAATCGTTTCGAGTTCGGCGCGGTTCAGACCCCAAGCGCAGCGGCTGCCCGCTCGTAATCGACGGTCGGCACCCAAAGGATCATGCCGTAGTGTCCCGAACCGTCGCAGACGGCGGCCGCCGCCGTAGTGGTCACTCCACCTGCAGCAAGCTTCATCGCCGTCGCCTCTACTGCCCCGATGCGGTCGTCTCCTTGAACAAGGAATGCGTGCTTCGTGTCGCTCAGGGTGAGGCCGGATCGTTCGGCAGCCTGGCGCAGCGCGGCGGGATCCGCGGGCACAAGATCGATCTGTGACCGACCGCCCTCGACCGGGAATCCGAGGTAGGCGAGCAGGTTCACGTCGCTTTCTTTCAGCGTCGAAAAGACCCGCTCGCCCTCTCCTGGAGTGTCTGGGACGGTCACGTAGTAGTAGTCAACGCGTCGCACCGTATCGGCCATCAAAGTCCCCCTCTCCTAGCTCCTTCTATGCGCGAACCATACGCCCACGCTCGACGTCCATATCCAACACACGGGCGAGGTCACGGGGATTCAGTGCTTGGCAGCCTGAAGAACGGAAGGGAAGGCGTCAGATTACGCCGCGGTCTTCCGTGTTCGATCTCCCGCAGCCGATTGTCAGAACGGTCCTCAGCCCCTCAAAAGATGGGACGCCAAAAACGGGGCGCCGACGAGAGCACCGGCTTTGACGACGTTCTCATTGCGCCTGCGCGTGAGCATTTGATGGATGGCGTTCACTTCCTCGAACGAAGGATCACGACCGTACTGCGCTTTAAATTGAGCGGCGATTTGAGCGGGTGAAGGAATGGGCTGCACGGCCTGACGTGTCGCTTGTGCGGCGAGACCCGAGTACTTCCAAATCCCGACCGCTACCCAGTAGCCGAAGAACACGCACGCTCCGATAGCGCCGATCCATGCGCCTTTACTCGTGTTGCCGTGTGTCAGCAAATCATGACGGCGATCGAGGCGTAGCTGAGGTATTTGGAAAAACGGATGAAACGTTCGTGGCGTTTGTTTTTCATTGACTCCGCCTTTTCACCGTCGGTCGGCCGAATCATCAGTGCTGAAGCTCCGATTTCTGATCTCCTTGAGCAGCTCCCAGATCTCGTATTCGATCTGCACTTGACTGCCAAGTTCGTCGTAATCGAGTTCTCCTGATCGGATCATCTCAACATCGCCGTGCATCATGCGGGCGAAGAGGTTGTAGATGAGATCGAACTGCTCCGCCGAAATCGTGGCACTTCCGTCATCACGGGGAGTCGTACTCACGTTGAATCTCCTTATCGCATGGCGTTGGCACCGTTGCTCGCTGAGCTGGTTGCCCGACCGTCAAAGGGCCATGTCCCTCGGGCCGTCTTGATAAGCGGAAATCAGATTACCGCCGTTGGTGACAACGAGCGGTACAACTTGGATCGGGTTCAGCGGTCCGCTGTTTTGAACCGACTGTTTAGGGCGACAACGCTGGACAGCCGACAGCACCGGCTTCGATCGTGCCGATGCGGGCGTCGGCTCTGTTTGCTTCGTCGGTCAAGAACCCGTCGAGCCTTCCCGACGGGGTCTTTGCGAACCAGCTCCCTCCTTGTGCGAGCGAGGTGCGGAAGGCTCGTCCGTATATTCGCCGGGCTTCAGGGAGGGTGTCCCCGATGCGCAGTCCTTTTGCCGTCATGACGTTTGCGCTCTTCGGAAAGCCTCTCTTCGGTCTGCTCGTGCCGTACCCGACGAAATGCTGGTGAAAAAAGTAAGCAGTGATCGTCGGCCAATCGAGGAAGGCGTCGACGTTGCAGATGTTCGTTTTCCGTACCGAGGGGGTCGCTTTACCAAGCACCTTTTCAAGGTTGGAAATGGCGGTCTTCTCGGTCTGTCCGAAATGCACTGTTTCTATTCCGTTGCCGAAAAGGACGATTGGTTTCCTCGACGCCGAAACCCACGTGGCGCTAGCAACGAGGAAACAGACGAGCGCAGCTACAACGAGGAGCGATCGTGGTCGCTGCATCTTCACCGAGCAGCGGCGACGCTCGTCAAATGACGTCTTCCAGAATTTCTGATGAAGGAGCTGACGTTCCCCCTTCGCACAGAACGCCAGCTGCCGTTCCGCATTTCACCACCGGCCGGTTCTCTTAGTGGCGGTCGATCGAGGTGCCGATTTTGTGGACGGACCCGATTTTGTCGCCCTGCCGCCAAAGAATGCTCCGGCAATCGCTGCGACGACGATTACGGAGACGATAACTTCACGATGCCTATTGGCCATTCTCTAGATCAAACTCCGAAGTCACCAAGGGGTTCGGCGTCGATCGACGCCGGGTTGCAGAATACGGCAATCTTGAATATCCATCACGTCGCTCGGGATCGCCAGGCGAACCATGTCGTGTGCAGATCAACGGCGTAACGGTCAAAGTGGCGTCGCCGCCGAGCGCCTTCGCTAATCGAAGCGATGTGTTCTAACGACTGATTACGTTCGGCTGCGACCTGCACTTGGTGATTACGAGAACACTCTTCGTGAATGGGGCAATTGAGTCTGGCCGCTTACCTTCTTTCGTCAAAAAATTGATCGACCTCAACCGGTGTTGCGAGACGGTTCCGGCGGGAGTTGGAGGGCCATATGACGATGACGACAACGAAAGCCAGCCCGTGCGGCTCTGCTCCACATCGGGCATGACACCATGGCCCGCAACAAGCACGTTGCCAACGATGCGACCGAAGGCAGCGGTCCCCCGGAAATCGTTGCGCATTTGAGCGAACCGGGTGAACAATTATCTCACGCTCCTCGCCATCCCCGTTCGGTGCAGGAGATCCTTCAAGAGCACGACGAAGCGGCTGATCGGCACTACGCCTGGCTGAACCCTGAGGACGGCTGATCATGGGGCGCAGCAACGAGCACTTCAGTCGTGCGTGCCACCGTTCGTGCAGACGTACATCACATCGTTGGTCATTCACCGTCGCCGGAAGGCTCCGCAATCAGCATCACGCAGAGATTGACGCACCCATCGCAGACGAAAACGTCACCGAGATCGTCGGCCGCCGTCGACGGACCCCCAGTTCTTCTTCGAGGTCCTCTTCTTCTCGAACACGAGCATCGTCGAGTAGTTCGTGAGAGCGTGCTCCTGGCGTCGCCCCGGCGGCTGCGGACGCGGGTCGACGAGCATGTCGTAACGGTCGACGAGCTCCATCCCGCTTTCGCGAGCGGCGTTTGTGAAGTCGATCGTCTGCCAGCGCTTCGCTCCGGACACGACTTGGTCCATGCACTTCAAGAGTAGGTACCGTTTCGTCGCTGCGGCGCACTCACGAATGCCTCGCTCGATCAAGTCGTAACGGTCCTGCCAGCGCGTGTAGATGTGCACGCCGTAGCGCGCATCGACTGTCTCGTCCGGCCGACCGTTCAACTTATACGGCGGGTCGCACACGATCGCATCGAACGCCCCGTGCCACTCGGTGGGCAGTTTCGTGAAGTCGACCGAATACCCGACAGGCGACTTCGCTGGATCGATGTCGCAAGCGACGAGTTCGCTCGGCTTCCAGTTCTTCCAGAAGACCCCGCGGCCGTGGGTGACGTCGAGCACACGACCACCGAGGTACTGGCTGCGCGTCCCGATCGCCTCGATCAGCTCGGCGCTGTCCTTCCACCGCATCGCAGTGAGAAGCGCAGCCGGCACGACCCTGTCTGAAGCCGTCCCGGGTTCGCCGACGTAACCGAAGTACTGCTCCACTGCCTCAAGTAGCCCCGTCGCCGCTTCTTCCCAGCGGGAACGCTGGCCCTCGAGGTCGCCCGACAGGACCCCGAGCACGGTCTGGAGGTTGTTCGCTTCATCGGAAATCCCAGCAGCGAGGGCGGCCTCGATCGCTCCTGCTTCAGTCTCGGTCGTCGCAGTCATCGGTTCCGCGAACTCCAGTCGGAACGCTTCAGAGCTGACTTCAATAGAACTGCCCGGGTCGACGGTATGCAAGGCAGAGCGAGCGGCTCCCGGTCGAGAAACAGCGTTCTTTTACGAAGCCCGAAGGACGTTCGACTAGATCCCATCGACTCCGCGCTGTCCACGGGTCTCATACGCGTGTTCACGAGCTGCGAGATACTGCCTTGGATTCGTGAAACTCCCACGGCCACGATTACGTCATGGCAAATGGCCGAAGACTTTGGGTCCGTGTAAACGACGAACAAGTTCTGTGCTGCACGATCACAGAGGTCGCTCATGTTCTTCGTCGTTCTCCTCATACGGTGCGCTCGTACGAACGAAACGGACTATTCCCTCATCCGATACTGATTAGAGCGGACAACCCGCGAGCCCGTACGTCGCGTTTATCCATTGGCCTTTGTTGAGTATTTGAGCGTGATCGCCAAACGAGAGCGATTTGGCCGTCGACGCCCTTCTAATCGGTTCGAGGCTCAGCGAGCTCAAATATTTCACGCTTGGCAACAGGCGACGTCCTCGTTGGTGCCAGAAAATCAAAAGGTGTTGCGCACCGGACGTCTCTGATGCTCGATACGTGCGTGTCGCCAAGGGCGAGGCCGTCTATAACCAACTGTTATGGGCTGCTGGCCAACTGAAGGACACCGTCGGGTTTCGCTGTTTCCAACTCGATGTCACGTAACCCGACAAGCCCTGTGAGTCGAAATAACCGCTATCTCTTCTTAGGAACGGTTGTCACGGCGGTCACGATCGATTGCGGACATCTCAAATATTCGTGGCGAGACGTGGGTCACGCGTATCCCATTTCTCTTTTTGAGTTTTCGACGGTGATGACCGCGACGAGTGCCTCGGGTATACGCAAGACGGCTGAATCCATTCAATAGTTCATTGCTTCACTTTGTCTTCTCGCCTAGTCGCTGGTTGAGTGGAGGACAGGTCCACCAAGGGTCGATGCGGCACCCTTGGTCAGGACGGAGGCACATGTCGCGAGGACACATCGACATGCCTTCCTTTCGGCGAGACAAATGACCAAATCGCCCATCGTCATATCTGGTTCCAGCAGAAAGCCGGCGATGATCTCGTTCTCGGCAACTGAGACGATCCACCTATTGTTGTCGTGATCGCGGACCTCCCGAATATCGTCGCCTTCAAGGAACCAAGGCGGCTGTCGGTCGCCGCTGAATATCTGTGTGTAGCCATCCTTGACGATCATCCGCAGCCCACGCGCGGTTGTCAGTCGTTCTCCTTTAGCAAAGCTGAACTCCATTCGGTTCAGAACGGGCTCATGCAATTCGGAATATCCATTTTTGGAAGCTCCTTCATCTAGAGACATCCTTTCCTCCCACGTCTAGGGCAACAACCCTCGTCCGGTTGCTGCTCACGCAAACGAGATTGTCCGGGTGATGCAGCGTGACGATCGTTACCTTCGTTACGTTGGTCACGCAGGTCACGTAGGTCACGATGCGATACCACCCCTATCTGGTCTGTCAGCCACATCGATCACCCACATTCGTCCGTGCTCGATGAACCGGATGTCGATGCCGATTCTGCGCAAACTTGGCTCGAGTCGGCGAAGGAGGTTGCTCAACGCTTTCGGATTAGCCGGCCAATCCTTTGGACGGGCGGCGCCAGTAATCAATCGACCTTCTAATCCGCGGAGCAACTCCGTCGCGTTTCCTTTGAAGGCTGCCTTCTCGATCAACGACTTCAGTGGTTCGACGATCGAGCTTGACTCGAGCGCACTGAGCGTCGTTCGATTTGCAGAGCGGTTCAGGGCTTCCAGGATCTCGTCTTCGGTAAAGCCGATTGCAGGCGCAGCGGCGACCACCCACTCCAGGAAGTCCGCCATGCGAATATGCGTCTCAAGGTGCACGTTTTCGATGCATCCCAGTGCGACAGAGATCGCATCCAGCAGAGCGCCGAGGATTCGCGGGAGCGCCTTGTCGAACTCCACCCAGAAGTCCCTCTCGGTCTTGCGAGCTGTGTCCGGGATTTGGGGAAGGGTGATCGCGATCATTCGGTCGAGGAGATCCGGATTCGACCCCACTTCACCTATCCCATTGATCAGCACAGGTCGATAACCCTCGAAGACCGCCTCATCGAAGTTGGTATAAAGCTGCCGGGTTCCAAAGCCCGCACCGGTCACCAGGGCGCAGAGGTCGTCCGAGAGCAACGGCGAAACAAAGCTCACGTTGTCGATCGCGAGCAGGTAGGTGTTGCGCGCAGCCACCATCAGATCTTCCGAGTTTCGGGGCGGCCTGCGTAACGCCGTTTTGTTCGGGTCGACGATCGCCTTCAATACCCGGCAGAGGGTCGTTTTCGCGGACCCTTGCTCGCCGTTGGGGCTCAGGATCGGACAGGGAAGTCCAACTAGGACGCATGCGACGAGGAAGGCGAGCACAAGGACGAAGTCCTCATCTGAAACGTTCACAAACGGTTTCAGCTCGGCGAGACTTCCCCTTCGTGTCGGACGAGGCAGCGCCAACATGCCGTTCGGGCGACGAAAGCGGACGTGCGGGCCGCGTGACGAGTTTCCATCCGTCCTTCGTGATCTTGACCGAACGCCAATCGTTGTCTCCGAGATCGAGATAAATTGCCTCTCCACTTCGCGCCCAGCGCAGGAACACGCGGTGAAGCGGCCCTTCGAACAGCGCCTTTCCCTCTAACGTTCCGAGTGCGTCGTGCAGGGCCTGACTGTTTGGCGCCTTGGCGTACAACGCGAAAAATTCCTTCTGCCACCATTTGCGAAAACGACCATCCCGCTCGCGATCCTCGCCGAGATCCGCGAGTTGCCGCAGATAATTGCTGCCGCCCGCAGGCTGTGGGCAGCTTTGTTTGACGGACGAAAGTGCCCTGGCCAGGGCACTCGCTCTCAAGTTTTCATGCCGGCGGGCCGTTAGTCACATGGAGTGTTTAATAACTCACTAACAGTGGTTCCGCCTCGGCCCCGGCCTGCTGTGGGGACGATCGGGAGTCCCTTCAGATGTGGGTGACGGTCCATGTCGTTTCTCAAAGCACCTCCGACAGAGGCGAGGCGCCGTGAGATGAATGACATTGCATCTCGGCTCGAGAAGCAGTCTGCGTCGTGCGTCCTGATCGTCGACGATGAGCCGACGAACATCAAGCTCCTTGAGAAGGTGTTGCGTCCACTCGCGGACCTGCGAATCGTCTCGACCACAAAAGGGGCCGACGCCCTAGCACTTTTCCGCACGAATCGCCCAGATCTCGTCTTATTGGACCTGCACATGCCCGGGATGGACGGCCTCGAGGTCATGTCCGCGATCCGTGAAGTCATCGAGCACGAGGACTTTGTTCCATTCGTCGTCCTCACGGCGGACATCTCCCCGCAAAGTCGCGTCGCAGCGTTGACCGCTGGGGCGGACGACTTTCTTACCAAGCCCCTCGATGCGAGCGAAGTCGTGTTGCGGGTACGCAACCTGCTTCGTACCCGCACGCTGTACCTCATCGTGCAACACGACCGTGCCAGGTTGGCTGAGCAACTCCGCGAACGCGAGGCGACCGAGCTTGCCGAAGAGCGTCGATTGGCCGATGTGGCGGCACGAATTCGTGACGTGCTCACCCGCGGGAACATCGAGATCGTGTTTCAGCCGATCCTTGACCTCGTTCGCAATTCAACCATCGGCTACGAGGCGCTGTCGCGTTTTTCAGCCGAGCCCGTCCGCTCGCCCGATCACTGGTTCGCCGACGCGAACGAGGTCGGCCTTGGGCGGGATCTTGAACTACTCGCGATTGATATCGCACTGCGCTCCCTCGAACGGATCCCTGAGGAGCTGTTCCTCTCAGTTAACATCTCACCGGATCTGGTGGCGAACGGTGAACTCAGTGTGTTCTTGGGAAGCCGCGCTGCGACCCGACTCGTCATCGAGCTCACTGAGCACGCGCGGATAGATGACTACGCACCGCTCATCTCTCAAGTGACGGAACTGCGAAAGCGCGGTCTGCAGTTCGCCGTCGACGACGCTGGTGCGGGCTTCGCGAGCCTTCAGCACATCTTGAGACTGCGGCCAGACATCATCAAGCTCGATCTCACGCTCACACGCGGCATCGATGGCGACCCGGTTCGCCGGGCGCTGGCGTCGTCGATGGCGTTCTTTGGCAACGAGGTGGGTGCCCATGTGCTCGCCGAAGGCATCGAGACAGAAGCTGAGCAGAAGACGCTCTGCAAGCTCGGAGTCCACCTCGGTCAGGGCTATCACCTCGGCCGCCCGGGGGCGCTGCGCTTTCCTACATCTGATGAAGTTGCAGTGCGAACAGCTGGCAATGATGTCGCTTCCCTCGCGCGGTTACAAGCGCAACATGTCTCGTCGGTCGAGCAGGCATGAACACATCTCACGCGTGGCGATTGTCAAGTTCCCGCTCTCAGACTCGACGGCTCCGCTTGAGTCGAACCTCTCTCGCCGTTCTGCTTGCGATTTCGTCTGGAGCGATCGCCGCTTTCTTCGCAGTTCGGAGCGTGGTCGCTGATCAAGAGCGTCGCATTCTCCATGAGCGTGGGGCCGAGCTGACGCTCGTGCTGGACGAGGCGATCAACAACGTCACCCAGCTCTTACCGATCGCCGGTGCCGCAGCTGCGCCTGGGACGGGTTCTCCTCAGTCCTTCAGACTCATCGCCGGGTCGATCGTTCAAGGCGGCGCAAGCTCAGTAGCGGTAGCGGTGAAGAACGGCGCAGTCTTCAAGGTTGTGGCCAAAGCCGGTAAAGGAGCGCTCGGACGGACGATCAACGGATCCGTAGCGGCATTCATGCGGCACGCGTCTTCGACCCGTGGCCTTGTCGCCGGAGTTGTTCCTACCGGACATGGCCGACTATTGGCCGTTGCGGCAGCAGCACCGGGTGGCCGCGTCGTCGTCGATGAGCTAGTCCTTCAACCCGCTGTCTCAAGAGCGCCGACACCAGGGTCGCCCTTCAGCGACGTCAGTCTCGCCCTTTACGCGTCGTCTCGGGCAACCCCTTCCACTCTCCTCGTGATTTCTGGTGGCCTGCCATCTGGTCAGATCGATCATCAGTTCGTTGACGTCGGGACTGACCGTTGGCTACTTCTCACTAGCGCAGAGGAGCCGCTCGTGGGTTCGATCGCGGCGGCGGCGCCTTGGTTTTCTCTGCTTGTCGGGCTCATGACCGCGCTGCTCGCGACAGCAGTCATCGAAGGGCTAGCCCGGCGCCGTACCTACGCCTTGGGATTAGTCGCAGAGAGGACGGCTGCCCTTGAGGATGCGCTTCATGAGCGCCATCGTCTCCAGGAAGCCGAAAGTGTTGCGCGCAAGGAAGCCGAGTCCGCGAACCGATACAAGAACCAGTTCATCTCGCGCATGAGTCACGAGCTCCGCACCCCGTTAAACGCTGTCATTGGATTCAGCCAGCTACTGCAGCGAGATGAACTGACCGACGATTCGAGTGACTCAGTCGATCACATCCTGAAGGGCGGTCAGCACCTCTTGGCTCTCATCAACGAGCTGCTGGACATCGCGCGCATCGAGACGGGCGATCTCGCACTTTCTCCGGAGCCGGTGCTGGTGGGCGACGTGCTCGGCGAGTGTCTTGGGCTTGTCCGCCCGATGGCTGAACAACGCTCGGTCCACCTCGTCGGTGGCCGGGAAGGGGCATGTTCGCAGCACGTTCTCGCCGACCGCAATCGCCTCAAGCAGGTATTGCTCAACCTGCTCTCGAACGGCGTGAAGTACAACCGCCCCGGCGGAACCGTCGCCGTATCGTGCGAAGTCTCGGGTTCCACGCGTATGCGGATCAAGGTTTCCGATACCGGCAACGGGATTCCCAAGGAGCAGTTCGGGCGACTCTTCACCCCCTTCGAGCGACTCGGCGCCGAGAGAGGCAACGTTGAAGGGACCGGGATCGGCCTGACCCTGTTCGCGACAACTGGCTGAGGCTATGAGTGGCGTTCTCGATTTCGAGAGCGAGGTTGGCGTCGGCAGCACGTTCTGGATTGAACTTCCGCTCGTCGAAGGACCAGTCGATCGTTACGACCGACTCAATCTTGCGGATCGTTCCGAGCAACCAGACGTCCAGACAGCACACGGTCGACTGACCGTGCTCTACATCGAGGACAATCTCACAAACATCAGCCTCATTGAACGAATCGCCGCAGAACGTGATGGCGTCGAAATCATTCCAGCGATGCAGGGACGTCTCGGCCTCGAGCTCGCCCAAGAACACCGACCCGCCCTCATTTTGCTCGATCTTCATCTGCCGGACATCGAAGGTGACGAGGTCCTCCATCGCCTTCGGAATGACCCGATTACCGCGAGTGTGCCTGTCGTCATCGTCACTGCGGACGCAACTCCCGGCCAAAAACAGCGACTTCTGGATGCCGGCGCATCGGCGTTCCTCACGAAACCAATCGAGGTTCGTGAGTTGCTGCAGATTCTGGACCATCACGCTTCCGCAAACGCTCCTCTTTGAGTGAAGGGCGGCTGGAACGCCTAGGTGCCCCCTAACGCAGTGGTTCTGGCGTATCCCATAAAACTCACCTGAAAGAGGCAAAAGACGCGTCCCTGATCGCCGGAACGGCGCGTCTCGATCGAGTTCTTGTTCCCGCGAAATGATGAATCGGTGCCGGAGATTCCGCTGCTTTCGGAATCACTTTTCTGTAGCCCATGTGACTCCGATCGGTGAATGAGCAAGTAACTCAACCACATCACGTGCTCGCTTAGATCGCACGTTTATGCTTCATCGCGTGAAGACGTCGATACGAACTGGGTTGTGGTCCCAAGGAGTTTTCACGATTGGTGCGATCTTGGGGGTCGCCAACATGGCAGCGCTTGCGATTCCAGCGGCAGCGTTTTCGACTAGCACCGCATACTCGAGATCAACGCCGACGCTTCGTCACGCTTCGACCTCAGGTACACCATTGCAAATACTCTCCGAGGCGCAACGAGCGACCCTCGCGGCGCGAAGCGTCACTCTGACCGAGCACCTTGTTGAAGATGGGATCCACATCTCGGCCAAGTTGGAGGGGAGATGGCCCAACCGAATCCGTGTTTCGGCTGCAATCGGTAAGTTGGTTGAGATCATCGTCGTCGCTTCTACATCTGTTTATGTGGAGGGGAACGCGGTTGCGTGGGCATCCGAGTACAAGCTCAGCTCGACGGGTGCAGCCGAACTGTCCGAACGATGGTTCGTTACGAGTTCTTCTGATCCCGAACTTGGCGCGACGCCGCTGTCGACGCTTAATCCGAAAGGTGTTGAGCGTCCTGTCTTCGACGAGCTCAAATCCAGAGCAGGAGATCTGAAAGAGCAGCTGTCGTCGTTCGACGGACGTCCGGCCGTCAAATTGTGGGATGCATCGGGCGCCATTTACATTTCGTCGACCGGCAAACCGTACATACTGCGAATCGTCACTTATCGACCCACGATCCATGGATTCTTGGACTTCACCTCCTTTAACAGCTCGACCAACTTCGCCGTTCCCAGCACTGCGTCGAACCTTGATGCAGCTCTCGCCCAAGCCCAATCAGCCAGCGCGTCTTGAGTTTGCGCCGCCGGCGCGCGCAGCTTGTTGGCGTCGCCGACAACAAGGGAACCACCGGCTACGGCGTAGCGCTGGGCGGCGCGGCAAAGACCTTCGGTACCGCGGCGGGGCACGTGCCAGTCGGCGAGCGCCTGCTCGCGCTCGACATCGCCGCCTGAGCATCGAGCCCGGAGCCTGACCGCTGGCCGGCGCGCTGCGCGGCTATCCCCGTTTGCAGTCTTGACCCCGCGCAAATTTCGGAGGAGGCAGCCAAGGACGAGGAGAAACAGGCTCGGTACCCTGAGCGATAATGCGGTAGCCGAAATCGCCTCTCCGTTCCCACCGGACGTACGCGTCCTTTCGGGGTTCCCAGGTCAGAGAAGCCCGAGGTGGGAGAGGGAGGCGTCGGCATCGACGAATGGAGGACGAGATGCGACAGATCCCGCGCCGAATGACGCTCCCGAGCTGGCCAGGTGGTGGGCCGATGTCGTCGCTGCTCGGTGTCGCGCTCGTTGTCGCCCCCGGCGGCCTTGTCGCCGAGCACGCCGCTCTTGCTGCGAGGTCGGCGGCGCTTGCGCCACACATCGCGACGAACACCGTCGTCGTGACCGGCAAGTACTCGGGCACCCTAAAGCTTGAGGACCCCGCGAAAAATTCCGCGGAGCTTATCGACATATCGAAGAGTACCCACGAACCCAATCCAAGAGACGTCGTCAAGCTCTACTACATCGGCAAGCTGTCTGGTCTCAGTTCGACCAAGTGGACCTTCACCGCCACGGAGAAGGGCGGCGGGACGTTCACCCAAAGCCACATCGCTACGACACAGGGGGCATTGCTCTACTCCTACACGACGGGGTTCGGCTTCGTGGCGACCTCGGGGACGATCACCATCGGGGGAAAGACCGGCTCGTTCAAGTACAAAGTGACCTGGTCGAGCCAGCCCGGCTCTATCGGTGCCACCAGCCGGGGTACTGGCACGGCGGCAGGCAGCTGGAGTTGCCCCTCGGTTACCAAGATCTGAGAGGGCCACCGTCGATACCGACGTCCATTGATACTGACATCGAAGCAAACGCGGTGGGGCGATAACACCAGCCCGGAGGCCGCGCATGACGCGCATCTCAACGAGCGTCAGGGGTAGCCGCGAGGCGCCGATCGGAGTCACCTTCCGCCCTTCGGTACATTCAGCTGCCAGTGCTTGGTAGCCGAACGAGCGCGTCCCTCCTCCGACGCGAACCCCTACGCCCATGGGATCGAGCATCGACGTCGTCGACGAGGTGCGACAAGGCCGATTTCGGAGTGCCCCCAATCGCCACCGGTTCGTGGGCGCTATCTCGCGGCGGCACTTCCGCTACGCGCTGAAGCCGCGGAGGGGCTCACGATCTTCGCTCACCTCTGGAACAGCGCAGTGCTGTAATGGTAGGCCCGCTCGTCATAGCGACTCAGCATTGCTTCGGCCGCTCAACGGGCCGTGAGCAAGCAGCACCCGTCCCATAATGCGCGTCGAGATGAGCCGCTACGACTGCCACCTACCGCCGCGTACGCGCCATCGGATGCACGCCATCGTTCGGCACTTCGGGGCGTGAGCGAGGGCTTGTTTTCGCGCCGCGTCGGGGGCACTCCGCCTGGTACCGATCGCCGAATCCGGCGCGGCCTGCCTGTCGCCCGGGATGGTCTTGGCGGAGCATTCTGTGCACCCAGTCCCCGGTCGGAGATACTCAAACCACCCCCATCGTTGATGTGGAAAGGGGCAACTCGCGGGCGATCGATGCGTAGACAACGTTGTAGACAACAATGAGATCAACAAGGAGTTGGTGATGGACGCGGAATGGGTTCTTCCGAATTGGTCGTTCGTTCAGCACGCCGAGGAGCAATGTGCACACGGTCGGGTCACACAATGAGCGTTCCCAGCGCCTCGTATTCGGTCACGATTCGCGTGGAGCTCGATCAACTCGTCGGAGTCGGTGCTGTCACCAGGGCAGTTGGGATTGCGGGCGGTTCCGTAATAGCCCTCGATGTTGTCGAGTCGCACGGAGCTCGTATGGTCGTCGATCTGACGTGCAACGCCATTGACGAGGGCCACTCCGACCGCCTCCGTGCGGCGGTCGAGGAAGTCGAGGGGGCCCACGTACCGCGCGCTAAGCGACCGCACCTTCCTTCTCCATCTCGGCGGAACGATCTCGATCGAACCCAGAGTGCCGCTAAAGACTCGCGATGATCTCTCGATGGCGTATACACCCGGCGTCGCTCGAGTCTCGATGGCGATCGCCAAAGATCCCGCAGCGGTGAGGAACCTCACTATCAAGCGCAACACCGTTGCAGTGGTGACCGACGGTTCCGCCGTTCTCGGGCTCGGCAACCTTGGGCCCGCGGCGGCGCTTCCCGTCATGGAAGGTAAGGCACTCCTGTTCAAGCGCTTTGCCGGTATCGACGCGTGGCCAGTCTGCCTTGCCACGCAGGATACCGACGAGATCGTGCGCATTGTTGAGTGCATCGCTCCCGTCTATGGAGGAATCAACCTCGAGGACATTTCGGCTCCACGCTGCTTCGGGGTAGAGCAGCGGTTGCGCGCATCCCTAGATATTCCCGTCTTTCATGATGATCAGCATGGGACGGCGATCGTCGTCTTCGCGGCTCTGACGAATGCCCTGCGTATTGTGGGCAAGGCACTAAAGGACGTGCGCGTCGTCGTGCTCGGAGTGGGCGCGGCTGGTGTGGCAATCACGAAGCTGCTTCTTGGTCAAGGAGTGGGAGACGTCATCGCAGTCAACCGAGGCGGCATTCTCTCCGAACAACGGTCCGACCTCGACGAGGCCCGATGCTGGGTGGCCGCGCACACCAACATGGAAAGAAGGCAGGGCGATCTATCTAATGCACTTGCCGGAGCAGACGTGCTCATCGGCGTCTCCGGCCCCAACCTCGTGACCGAACAGCAGCTGAGGACGCTCGCGCCCGATGCGATCGTTTTTGCGCTCGCCAATCCCGATCCCGAAATCGACCCCGTAATTGCCCGGCGCTTTGCGGCAATCGTGGCAACGGGCCGCAGTGATGAACCGAATCAGATCAACAACGTGCTCGTCTTCCCTGGTTTCTTCAGAGGACTACTCGATGCCCGTGCAACGCGGATCACCGAAGAGATGGAGATCGCTGCAGGCAACGCTCTCGCCGAGGTTGTCACTGACGAAGAGCTCTCACCTGACTACATCATCCCGACCGTTTTCAACTCAGGGGTTGTGGCGGCGGTCTCGTCGGCAGTCGAGCATGTCGTCTCGTCCTCCCCTCGAACCTAAGTTCACATCTAACCTCCCGCTGCCAAATCGCCAGTCAGGGATGATCGCGGGCGCGTGACCGGTCGGGGCAGTCGCGAATACAGAACGCCAGCGCCGAACTCCGTATCGAGCTGACGCGTCCAGAGCGCGTAACGACGGTGATGCGCTCGGCGTCGCGGTGCGCCGTGAGCGCCGAAGGTGCGCCCATAATTCCGCCGCCAAGTGTCCCCGATCCGCGTTGGCTGCGCGTCCCCGATCGCCGGGTGTGTCGCACCATCTATATGCGACCTTCCGGCACTTCGAGGACGCGCTCTGTGGGTCATTCCGGACGGGCCTTGTGGGGCACCGACTGAGACGCCGAACGTCGACGCCCGTCGACTTGAGCTAAGGAGAAATTTGGATAAGGCGCGTCTGGCCTTCGCCCTGTATTTCGTCGACCAAGACGTAGAACGAGCCCGACGCAAACGCCGTCGATTCGATGAAACCTTGTTCCGATACGGGCACGCTTGCAAGTAACTGCGTGACTCCGGTCGAGGCGTTGATCCGAACCACGTCAAACGAAGCAGACGCTGGCGATTCGGGCCTCGTGATCAAGATCCCCACGCTCGCGTTGCCATCGGGCTGCGTATCTCCGGGGTTGACGTCATCGCTGACTATCTTCGACGTTGCTGTTAGCCCTTGGAAACGCCATAGCTGGCAATCGTGATCGGTGCAGGGTTTCGCATAGTCGTACTGCAACCCTGCGTACATGGAGTGTCCGAAACCGAAGAGCCAAGCCATCGGTCCAGGGACGCTCTTGAGGAACTGTGCATGTCGGGAACCAGGGGCGACGTGGTAGATGCCCTGACCGCTTTGATAGAACTCGCCGGGTCCCACGTAGAAGCCGTCTTCGTTGGCGGCAATGACAGCCGCCGGCATGTTCGGTACATAGACCAAGGTCTCGAGCCTTCCGGTCGAAGTCGATACCTCCGCAATCGCTCCCGAGCGACCCGCGGGGCCGGCACTCGCGTTGTAGACCCAAAGCGAGCCGGCCGCATAGACCCAAACCGGGTAGTCATGAGAGCACGTACCGCTGACTCGCATGATGATCGGCCCGACGGTGACCCTGCGCGTCGAAGGATCGAAGCTGACGACGCGGTCCGCGGCGCTTTCGGGTTTGCAGTTCCAGTACGCCTTCAGAGAACCGACTCGAACGTATTTGATCGAGAACCGTTCGCCGGGAGGTCCTGGTTCGCAACCTGAAATCTTCGCCCCGAGCCTGAGGGGTTGAGAATCGATTTTCGTCGGCACACAACCACCCTGGAAGCTGCCTGACAGGGTTGGCGGCGCTTCCAGAAACACGCTCGAGTCTTCGGCGGTCAACTGATCGAATTGGTTTGGAACCGCGATCGACTCGACCTTCCAGCGATGCACTGTCGAGGAGGCGCTGCTTGTCGGTGCGTTGAATCCGAAGCTGACGACTGTGGCAAGGAGGGCCGGAAGCGCGAGGAGCACGACGAGGCGACTCCCTCTCATGGGCGCATTTTCGTACTTCCGGCGTCGCTTGTGCATGGCCGAGGCTCTAAGCAACGTCGCAACGTCTCATAATGCGCGCCGAGATGAGTCGCCGCGACCGTCCCTGATCGATGCTCCTATGGACTGTCAATAGCGAAATGCCGACGAGGTAATAGTTCGTACACTTCGCGGGCGACGTAGCGCTTGAGACAGCGAACGGCCTCCTTCTTCGTCAGCCCCTCCTTCATCCGCCGTTCGATGTAATAGCGAGTCCGCGGATCACAGACCATGCGGGTGATGACGATGTGCCACAGCGCCGAATTGGCGTGGCGGTCGCCGCTTCTGTTGAGGCGGTGTCGTTCGTGCTTGCCGCTGCTCGCGTCGATCGGCGACACACCACAGAGATGAGCAAAGGTCGCCTCGTTTCTGAGCCGTTCGGGGTTGTCGCCGGCGGCGACGAGAAGGGCGGAAGCGACGTCTGTTCCGACCCCCGAGCAAGCGATGAGCTCCGGTGCCGTCTCGCGGACGAGCGGCTTCAGCATCGCGTCGAGCTCGCGGATCTCTTCTTCGAGTGAGACCGATCGTTGGGCGAGCATCTTGAGCGTGCGCTTGGTGACCGAGACGAGATCGCGTTTGTCAGCGGGGCGATAAGCGACGCAGTGCTCGAGAAGCCGATAGACGTTCAGGTAGCGCAGCTCTTCGCGGATCGGCTCGGGTGCGGTCGAGACGAGGCTTCGCATCTGGTTGAGCGCCTGGGTCCGAGCCCTTCGCGCTGATGATCGAGCGACCCGCATCACCCGCATGGCCTCGACGTTCCCGTCTCTCGTCTTTGCCACGCCGTTCGCCTCGCCCGCGTTGGCGGCACGGGCTGCGGCGACCGCGTCTTCGGGGTCGGACTTCCCTCGGCGCCGGCGACGCTGGCGATTGGGACGGTCGATCTCGACGACACGGACCTTCGCGCCGTGCAGGTGTCGGGTGAGCCCCGCTCCATAAGAGCCGGTGCCTTCGACACCGACGAGCTCGACCTCACCAAAGCTCTGCAACCAGGTGAGCAGTTCGCGATAGCCGCGGAGGTTCGTCGCAAAGCTCGCGATGCCGAGGAGGGCGCCGCGATCGTCGAGTGCTGCCGCGACGTGCACGTCGAGGTGCGTGTCGACTCCTCCTGTGATGCTTCGTGTCAAAGTGGTCACTGTCATCCCTTCGTCTTAAGCCGGTGGGGTGGCACCGACCTGCTGGACGACGGACAAGACAGCGATGGGCCTGTTCGGCAGGCTCCTATGAGGTCACTCCGTCCAACCGGTGGGTGTCGGGCGAGTGCCCGGGCCGGGTCGACTGATCGATCAAAGGACAGTCCGAAAGGACGTCAGCCGGTTTCGTTGGGTCAGACCTGGTTTGGGCACTCACCCTCACGCTGCCAGTTCCATCAACGAAGCGACGGATCCTTCGGCGCTAACGCGATCCTCGCTGCCGGTTAGGCGTCTGGCCAAGGAGGGTCGAGGTTCCGGTCCGGATTCAAGTGTGCGTCCTCGCCTGGAATGCGCTCATGTAGGGTCTCGACGAGATCGAATCCCCGGTCGGGTGCACTCGCGGTCAACGGTGGGGGCTCATGAAGCGAGTGGTGGCTATCGCTATCGCCGTCGCCTTGATGGCGATCATCAGCGCTGACCCTGCCGACGCCTCAGAACCCCGGATCATCATCGTCAGCGGCAAACCGCTAACTCACGAGGTGGTGATCTCGAACTGGAATGTGATCGCCACCATGGTCAGGAGCGTGGTGAACGGGCGCGTCGATCGAACTGACCCCCTCTCTGGACGACCCCGTTTGAAGGTCTCGATGTTCTGGGGAGGGCGCTGGCTCCAATACATGAACCGCGGCAAGCCGCCTTCGGCGTTGCGCCCTCAACAGGCGAACCAGTTCGGTTCCTTCTACCCCGCTTGGCGCGGTCGTCCGGCCGTGATGGCACTGCCATGGGTCGGAGGTTGGCCCCGAGTCGTCCCGGCGCGGGCGCTTGCGATCCTCAAGAGCTACGACGTCCCGATCGTCGCCACTTAAGGCGAATAACCAAAGCCTCAGCGACTTCGCGTGAATCCCCTAACGCTCAAGCGGTGGCGGGCTGAGACTGTCGCATAACGATGCTCCTATGGACTGTCAATAGCGAGATGCCGACGAGGTAGTAGGTCGTAGACCTCGCGGGCGACGTAGCGCTTGAGACAGCGAACGGCCTCCTTCTTCGTGAGCCCCTCCTTCATGCGACGCTCGATGTAGTGGCGAGTTCGCGGATCACAAACCATGCGGGTGATGACGATGTGCCACAGCGCCGAGTTGGCGTGGCGGTCGCCGCTTCTGTTGAGGCGGTGTCGTTCGTGCTTGCCGCTACTCGCGTCGATCGGCGACACGCCACAGAGATGAGCAAACGTTGCCTCGTTGCGGAGCCGTTCGGGGTTGTCGCCGGCGGCGACGAGAAGGGCGGAAGCGACGTCTGTTCCGACCCCCGTGCATGAGATGAGCTCCGGTGCCGTTTCGCGGACGAGCGGCTTCAGCATCGCGTCGAGCTCGCGGATCTCTTCTTCGAGTGAGACCGATCGTTGGGCGAGCATCTTGAGCGTGCGCTTGGTGACTGAGACGAGATCGCGTTTGTCAGCGGGGCGATAAGCGACGCAGCGCTCGAGGAGCCGATAGACGTTCAGGTAGCGCAGCTCTTCGCGGATCGGCTCGGGTGCGGTCGAGATGAGGCTGCGCATCTGGTTGAGCGCCTGGGTGCGAGTCCTTCGCGCTGATGATCGAGCGACCCGCATCACCCGCATGGCCTCGACGTTTCCGTCCCTCGTCTTTGCTTCACCATTCGCCTCGCCGGCCATTGCGGCGCGGGCAGCGGCGACCGCGTCTTCGGGGTCGGACTTTCCTCTGCGCCGGCGACGCTGGCGGTTGGGGCGGTCGATCTCGACGACGCGGACCTGTGCGCCGTGCAGGTGTCGGGTGAGTCCCGCTCCATAAGAGCCGGTGCCTTCGACACCGACGAGCTCGACTTCTCCAAAGCTCTGCTAGCCAGGCGAGCAGTTCGCGATAGCCGCGGAGGTTCGTCGCAAAGCTCGCGACGCCGAGAAGGGCGCCGCGATCGTCGAGTGCTGCCGCGACGTGCACGTCGAGGTGTGTGTCGACGCCTCCTGTGATGCTTCGTGTCAAAGTGGTCACTGTCATCCCTTCGTCTAAAGCCGGTGGGGTGGCACCGACCTGCTGGACGACGGACAAGACAGCGATGGGCCTGTTCGGCAGGCTCCTATGAGGTCACTCCGTCCAACCGGTGGGTGTCGGGCGAGTGCCCGGCCGGGCCGACTGATCGATATAAGGACAGTCCGCAAGGACGTCAGCCGGATTCGTTGGGTCAGACCTGGTTTGGGCACTCTCCCTCACGCTGCCAGTTCCATCAACGAAGCGACGGATCCTTCTGCGCTAACGCGATCCTCGCTGCCGGTTGTACGTCACCGATATGTATAGCGACGTATCCGGCACCCTCGGGCGAGGACGTTGCAACCGTTTCGCCACCGGCCCGGTCGGCAGCGGTTTCGACGCAGAACCCGCACGGTGTTTTTCGTAGCGGAGTAGTTACCGGCCAGATTCGACGGTGACGGGAAAGCGACCTGCCGGATGGGTGGGCGACTCAATCTTGGCCAGGTAAGCGATGACTGCTCGGACCGTCGTCAACCTTTGCTGCATCTCGCTGGTCGCACACGCGGTGAATAGCATCCCGTAAGCGGTGCCACCCATGTTCCCGGCAGTCTCAGCCAAGCATTAAGCACGCGCATAGCGCGTCCATTGAGACTCCACAGCGGCGACGACCTTTGTTCCCGACGGCCTCGACTCACCCTACATGAGGCCCGCCTCGAGAATGCACTTGACTCCACTAAAGAATGCACTTGACTCCACTAAAGAGGTATTCCCGTCCCCGATATCTCTCCCTGGACGGAGCTGTCGGGCACTGGGCGATCGTGCCAATCTCACGATTGCTTCCAAGTATCTCGGATGGATGAAGGGGATCATGATCGCTAGGCGAGTGTCGGTCATGGGCAAGCGATGGACCCCGCTTGTCTCGGGGTCCATCGTGCTCTTTGGGCTGGGCCGCCTCGTGAAGGAGAAGCGGTGGCGCGCCCTCGGCACGTTTTGCGCGGCCAACATCGGGGGTCAGCTCAGCGTGAGGGGAGGCTGTCCAAGCTGGCGATTGAGCGCCGCTAGCGCCGCGTATGGGATTGGTCGCGTCGTCCCGTCATGGCGGGTTCCCCTCCTTTTAGCGGCCGGCATGCTGGAGGCGAGAACCGCCCTCCGATCGGGACGGAGCACGAAGGAGGGCCTGACTGCGTTCATCTGCGGCCTGGCCGGAGCGATGCTTGCGGTAGCTGTTGCCGAGGAGGCGGCGGATCGCCGGCCCCGGCCTAGCAGCGGCCGGCAAGTCGCGATGGTGATCAACATTCACTCGGGATCCCCGCATCTCGCAAGGCGCGCCGTGCGGGCCCTACGGCGCCAGCCAGTCGAGATCGTGAGCATCGTGCGCACGACCGGAGCTGGCCTTGGCCGGGCGTTGACCGAATCGTTGGCGTCACTACCGGCTGAGGGAATCCTCGTCGCCGCTGGAGGTGACGGAACGGTCGGGCGCGCTGCGTTCGAAGCTGGCAACGCGGGGCGGACACTTGCGATCGTGCCGACAGGAACCGGCAACGACGTGGCCCGATCGCTCGGTCTTCCGCTCAGCCCGGAGGAAGCCATCGATCTTGTCGCCACAGCGGATCCAGTGCCGATGGATCTTGGAACGACCGGCAGCGGTTCGTTCGCTCACGCGGCGACCTACGGCATGACAGCCGACTTCGCCCAACGCATTCGAGATATCCGCGGGTGGCGTCGGCCGCTTGTCTACCCGCTTCGGGCCTGGCAAGCCTGGAGGGGGCGCACACCCTTGTCGATCAGGATCTTGGTTGACGGCCAGCCATTGGTCGCTCCCAGTGCAGCATTCCAGGTCGCCATCGTTAACGCCCCACGTCTCGGGGGTCGGATTGGCATTCCCCTGCCCGGATCGGCAGTCGACGATGGCTTGCTCGAGACGATCGTGTCGTACCGCGGCGCGCTGCGGCTTACTGCCGCGGGGTTGATACGGCTCATGTTCGGCAACGTCGACCAGCGGCGAGGCGCGACGATTGCGGCCGGAAAGGTCGTCGAAGTCAGAAGCGACACGCCCTTGATCGTGTCTCTCGATGGTGAACCGTGCGTGACCTCTACGACCTCGCTCCGGGCGAGTGTTCGCACGCCCGGGTGCTACGTGCTTCGCTCGCGGCAATTCACTCGGCACCGCTGATGCCGCTGCGTGGGAGGTTCTAATCTCGGAACGAGAGGAAGCTGATTTCTTCGCCGACCTGCTCAGATCCAACCCTCCTTGCTGGCTCTGAGCGCGACTTCCACGCGGTTCCCGCGTCCAACTTCCGAAAGATCTTCTAAACGTGTGACTTGACGGTGTTATCGCTGAGATAGACGCGGCTGGCGATCTGTCGGTTGGAGAAGCCCGCCGCGATCAGGCGCAGGATCTCCAGCTGTTTGTCGCTCACCGACGGGCTGATTGAGACAGCTGTTCGCGCGTGCGCAGCTGTCCGAGAATCTTTGCGGCTATCGCAAGGAGATACCAAGGTCTTAAGTCCATTCTCAAAAGCGATCCGGACTTCGGCGTAGTAGGCGAGAGCGGATCGGCGGGCCGAACGGCACCCCCGGCGTGGTCGTCGCCGCGGTCGACCCGCACAGCGCAGCGGCGAGCGCGGTAATCAAGAGCGGTGACGTGATCACGGCTGTCGATGGGCAAGCGACCGCCACGACGAGCGCGCTCTCCAAGGTGATCGATACCCACAAGCCTGGCCAGACGGTCTCGGTGTCGCTCGGCACCGGAAGCGGCATTGAGAAGGTCTCGGTCCGCCTCGGCGAGGGCCCGATCGGGTGATTCCTGTGGGCAGCTGCCGGGTGAACTGTCTGGTCCGTTCCGGCTGCTGTGCCACGTCACTCGCGTTCTGCTCCCGCTGAGGGAATAATCCTGGAATAGAAAAGTTATAATAGGCGTGATAGCTAAGTAAACCACCGCAAGGAGGTGTTCGTCATGTCCATGTTGCAGTTCGATCCCTTCCGCGAGCTCGAGCGCTTGATCGAGTGGCCGGTGTCGCGGACTCGACCCACGGCCATGCCGATGGACGCCTACCGTCACGGCGAGGCTGTCGAGGTCGACTTCGACCTCCCCGGCATCGATCCTTCCGACATCGAGATGACCGTCGAGCAGAACGTGCTGACGGTGAAGACGGTGCGCCACCGCACCCCGATCGAAGGCGAGGAAGTCATCGCCTCGGAGCGGCCGCAGGGATGCTTTAGTCGCCAGCTCTTCCTCGGCGACAACCTCGACTCGGGTCGGGTCGAGGCCTCATACGAGAACGGCGTCCTCCACGTGACCATCCCGGTCGCCGAAGGCTCCAAGGCCCGCCGGATCGAGGTGGGGTCGGGAAAACGCGAGGCGATCGGCGTCGGCTCGGAAGCGGCCTGATCCGAACGTCGATTGGCAAGCTCACATCTCATCGAGCAGGAAGGAGGTGATTTGAGATGGCTGTCGGACTGCTGCTCATCCGGCTCGTCGTCGGGCTTACTGTCGCGTCTCACGGCGTCCAGAAGCTGACCCGCCGCTTCGGCGGCCACGGGGTCGCCGGCACGGGCGACGCCTTCGAGCAGATGGGCTTTCGTCCGGGCCGCCGATTCGCCGTCCTTGCCGGACTGACCGAGCTCGGAGGAGGACTGCTGCTCGCGACGGGGCTCCTCACCCCGCTCGGCGTGGCGGGCATCGTCGCCATGATGCTGGCGGCGATCTGGTATGTCCATCTCCGTCACGGCTTCTTCGCCGAAAGCGGAGGTTTCGAGTACCCGTTGGTGCTCGCTGTCAGCGCAGCGGCGGTCGCGTTGAGCGGACCCGGGCGGTACTCGATCGACTACGTGCTTGGCTGGAACCTCTCCGGCTGGAGGTGGTTCGTGGCGGCCGTCGGTGCCGGCGTGATCGCGGCCGGACTCGCCGGTCTGTCGAGGCTCACCCGCCGCGAGTCGCATCAACGGGCGGGCCAACACCTCGGCGAGCGCATCGCCGCTTGACCGAGATCGCACGAGGAGCACGACCCCCATGGCCCAGCGCCGTGGGGGTCGTTTGCGCGTTTCGCTCGCGGAACTGACTCCAGATGTCAGCTAAAGCTTGTCCGCTGGGAAGAGTAATACTGTTGTCTCAACTACCAGTAAACTGTGATTGTGAATCGCGACTGGCAGGAGATGCTCGACGACCCGGCGCACGCACTTTTCACCGTCGGGGTCGTGGCCGATCTGCTCGGCATCGACGTCCAGATTGTCCGTCGCTACGACGCCGAGGGCTTGATCACCCCGCACCGCAGCACTGGTCGTCAGCGCCGTTATTCGCGAGACGACATCGCTCGCCTTGCTCGCGCTGTCCTGCTTGCCGGGGAGGGAATACCGATGATCGGGATCCGTCGAATCATCGAGCTCGAGGACAAGCTGGCCGGCGAGCGATAAGCGATGCTCGGACCGTTCTTGGTTGCGGCGCAGCGACCGTTCAACAGCGCCTTCTACACGGCGTCGGTGACGGTAATACCCATCTTCTTCATCACGCTGGCGGTCGAGTTACGCGTGGCGCGCTCGCCAGTCATGGGGCGCATGGTCGCGCTCTACCGGTACAGGAAGCTTCGACGCTTTGAGTCGTTCCGGGAGCGGATGCACTGGATCTTCAGGGGGCTGTTGCTCCTCCTCACTGCGCTCTTACCTGCTGTTACCGTCCTGGGTTGGGCGGCGGAGGTGGCAGGGCTTATTGCATTGGACCGCCGAACTGTCAGCGAGGCAGCTCAGGTCCTCGTCCTGCCGGCTGTAATCGCGCTTCCAACTGTCACCCTGTTCTGGGCAATTGCAGTAGGAGATCGCGAGCCGGTCCCCTTCGAAGAAGACTTGGATCAACTCGCCGAACGACGAGATCGAACAATTGGCGAGCTGGGCGCCGAAGTCCGCTCGATGGAAGCAGACGCCTCTTCCGGTCGTCCCATTGACTCACGTCGCGTCCAGCAATCCCAAAGGCGCCTGGCCACCCTCAGACGTCAGGAAACACGACTCGACAAGTCCACCGACAGAACGCGACGGTCCCTCCGAACGTTACGGGAACGAGAGCAACGCCGCGACAGTCCATGACCGGCGGCGCTCGCGATGGGCGGATCGCGAGGGCCGCACGTCGTAGCGGTCGCGGCAAACTCCAAACCGATCAACGCCAGAATGCACGCTCCGAACGCCGCGGAATCTTGGGTCGGTCGCCGCCCGTATCGACGACTCTGGAATTGATACCCGCCCCATAATGCGCGATGGGGAGCGGTGATCGAAGTGCCCCCAACCAGTGACAATGCCGACTGCATCCACCGCGTGGTGACGGAGCCTCAATAGTTTCGTTGACTGCTGGCGAACCAGCGCACAAAAACGGCACGTCCCGTTCCGAAGAAGGGTGAGTGGCCCGGCTTGGGCTAACAAGCCGGAACCGCCCTCGCTCCGAAGCCGGGACGGCCGTGCCACCCCTAACCCACTTAACGAAAGAAGGGATGGCATGACCATCGTAGAAGCGACGCCCTCGGTCACCGGAGGCGTCGACACCCACCTAGACGTTCATGTCGCCGCGGTGCTCGACGAGGTCGGCAGGCTGTTGGACACCGCGTCGTTCGGAGTGAGCTCGACTGGTTACGAGTGTCTCTTCAATTGGCTGGAGGGCTTCGGCGAGATCGCTCGTGTCGGCATGGAGGGCACCGGTGCCTATGGCGCCGGCCTTGCGCGCTACCTGCAGAGCCGAGGCGTTCAGGTGATCGAGGTCGACCGGCCGAACAGAGCCGAACGCCGCCGCTCCGGCAAGTCCGACACGATCGATGCGATCGAAGCCGCACGAGCGGCGCTCGGCGGCCGAGCGAGAAGCCTCGCGAAGACCAAGGACGGCGGGGTCGAGGCGATCCGAGCCCTCCTCGTCGCCAAGCGCTCTGGTCGCCGTGCCCGGACTCAGGCGCTCATCCAGATGCGCAACCTCGTCGTCAGCTCCCCAGAGGAACTGCACAACCGATTGACCGGCCTCACGATCTATCGCCTGGTCAGCGTGTGTTCTCGGCTCCGTCCCGAGCGCTCCTTTGACCCGGTCGTCGTGATGACTAAGACCGCGCTCGTTCTTCTCGCCCGACGGGTGCAGTCGCTCGAAGAAGAGCTCGAGCGACTCGAGCGGCTTTTAACCGGGCTCGTCGAACAGGTTGCTCCCGATCTCTTAGAGCGCTTCGGCGTTGGTCCTGACACCGCCGCGGCGCTTCTCGTCACCGCCGGCGACAACCCTGAACGGCTCCGCTCGGAGTCCGCCTTCGCCCACCTCTGCGGGGTTGCTCCGATTCCGGCGTCCTCGGGCAAGACGAGCGGGCGGGTCCGACTCGACCAAGGCGGCGACCGCCAGGCCAACGCGGCGTTGTGGCGCATCGTCATGGTCCGCATAGCGCACGATCCTCGAACCACCGAGTACTTCGAACGCCGCGTCGCGGAGGGGTGCTCGAAGCGCGACGTCATCCGCATCTTGAAGCGCTACGTCGCCCGCGAGCTCTACCGCTATTTGCCTCGCGGATAAAGACCGCGACCGTGGGTCTGGCTCACCCCTGACCTGTCGCCCTTCGGGGCTGACTTCCCGGCGACTCGCCGACCGACGGTCCGGGCGAAACAGCGTGGCGTGCGTGGCTTCATAAGAGCGTGCCCTCGATCGAGTGGCTCATCACTGGTCTGTCCGCCGATCCACGACAACTAGACCTTGACAACTGATAGGAGCGTCGCCTGTGTCCTCAACTGGTGATCGCAACATCACGGCCCCCCCGAACGCACCGTCGGGGTTCTGTGCGCGCGGGTCGTAGCTATTGACCGACCCGGGGACGGTCAACGTCTCGTTCTCGATCACGTCGACTCGCCCGAAGCGCCGCTCGAGCGAAGCCAGCTGAGCGGAAAGATGCGCATCCGACCCGGGGTAGCTGGCCGCGTCCTGCGCGCTGCCGAACCCTGCGTTCATCGGCGGCGCGGTGTTGATCGCCACCGCCGCACCCACGATGGTTGCCGCGACCGCGACGGTGACGAGTGCCAGGATCAAGACCTGCTGGCGCCACTCACGTCGAAAGAGCCGCCACGACCACCGCATGACGGCGCGTTGTGCCGGCGTTCCGCCATTCGGCGGCAGCGGTTCGGTTGGAGGTTCGACGAGCTGTCCGCTCATGCGCTCACCTCGAACTGAGGTTCGGACGGACTGCCGCGACCGAGCCGTTTGCGCAATCGGCGCGCTGCCGCCAACTGTACGCAGCATGTGTTGCAGCGAAGTCGGCCTGGCGACCAGCGCCTTCGTGTCGCGTCCCATCGCCCGGCATCGGCTCCGAGCAGATCAGCCAGCTATGCACTTGTTCTCGACGTCGTGGCATTTTTCCGAGTTGCACCGAACACGGTTCAGGAAACCCGGTCATATCCCATAACGTCGATCGCACTCCGCGTTCTGACTGCCCTCTAACGATGCTCCTATGGACTGTCAATAGCGAGATGCCGACGAGGTAGTAGGTCGTAGACCTCGCGGGCGACGTAGCGCTTGAGACAGCGAACGGCCTCCTTCTTCGTGAGCCCCTCCTTCATGCGACGCTCGATGTAGTGGCGAGTTCGCGGATCACAAACCATGCGGGTGATGACGATGTGCCACAGCGCCGAGTTGGCGTGGCGGTCGCCGCTTCTGTTGAGGCGGTGTCGTTCGTGCTTGCCGCTACTCGCGTCGATCGGCGACACGCCACAGAGATGAGCAAACGTTGCCTCGTTGCGGAGCCGTTCCGGGTTGTCGCCGGCGGCGACGAGAAGGGCGGAAGCGACGTCTGTTCCGACCCCCGTGCATGAGATGAGCTCCGGTGCCGTTTCGCGGACGAGCGGCTTCAGCATCGCGTCGAGCTCGCGGATCTCTTCTTCGAGTGAGACCGATCGTTGGGCGAGCATCTTGAGCGTGCGCTTGGTGACTGAGACGAGATCGCGTTTGTCAGCGGGGCGATAAGCGACGCAGCGCTCGAGGAGCCGATAGACGTTCAGGTAGCGCAGCTCTTCGCGGATCGGCTCGGGTGCGGTCGAGATGAGGCTGCGCATCTGGTTGAGCGCCTGGGTGCGAGTCCTTCGCGCTGATGATCGAGCGACCCGCATCACCCGCATGGCCTCGACGTTTCCGTCCCTCGTCTTTGCTTCACCATTCGCCTCGCCGGCCATTGCGGCGCGGGCAGCGGCGACCGCGTCTTCGGGGTCGGACTTTCCTCTGCGCCGGCGACGCTGACGGTTGGGGCGGTCGATCTCGACGACGCGGACCTGTGCGCCGTGCAGGTGTCGGGTGAGTCCCGCTCCATAAGAGCCGGTGCCTTCGACACCGACGAGCTCGACTTCTCCAAAGCTCTCTAGCCAGGCGAGCAGTTCGCGATAGCCGCGGAGGTTCGTCGCAAAGCTCTCAACGCCGAGAAGGGCGCCGCGATCGTCGAGTGCTGCCGCGACGTGCACGTCGAGGTGTGTGTCGACGCCTCCTGTGATGCTTCGTGTCAAAGTGGTCACTGTCATCCCTTCGTCTAAAGCCGGTGGGGTGGCACCGACCTGCTGGACGACGGACAAGACAGCGATGGGCCTGTTCGGCAGGCTCCTATGAGGTCACTCCGTCCAACCGGTGGGTGTCGGGCGAGTGCCCGGCCGGGCCGACTGATCGATATAAGGACAGTCCGCAAGGACGTCAGCCGGATTCGTTGGGTCAGACCTGGTTTGGGCACTCTCCCTCACGCTGCCAGTTCCATCAACGAAGCGACGGATCCTTCTGCGCTAACGCGATCCTCGCTGCCGGATGAGCGACTGCTATGTCGCGAGATCCTTCGGCACCTTGGGGAGTGGGCAAAGGCTCGATGGTGCTTCGCGTTCTGGGGCACCCTCACAGTCGCCGATCGCCGTTTGGCGTTGCGAACGACCTTGGGCGGTCGAGGTCCGAAAGCCGCCAAGCGGTGCGTGTCGGCACCTTGTGTTGCCCTGATAGATCTGCAAGATCAGACCTCTGGGACGAGGAGTTGGTCGACGAGTGTTTGGCTGAGCCACTTGGAGTACTGCGCTGCGTCCCAACCTTGGATCGAACGTAGGAGCAAGAAGACGTCGATGCTGCCAATCGCCCAAGCCGTATCCGTAGCCTCCTCGACCGAGCTGCGCAGGCGGTCCTTGGGAAGCGTGCCGATCATGCCGGCGAAGGTCTCATGCCGACGACGGTGGGCTGCAACGAGATTGGCAGCAGCCTTTGCATCGACGGCTGCCGCTTCTCGATAGGCGACCCAGACGGGAGCGAGTCGCTCCATGGTGGAGGCGATCAAAGCCGCGATCATCCGGACCTGGCGTTCGGGGTTTGCTTCGGTGGCCACGGCGGCGTAGCTCGGCCGCTCAAGGAGCATGACCTCCTGGTCGTCGCCGGCCACGGCCAGGTCCGTCACCAGGTGCAGCAGATCGGCCTTGCTCTGTCCGGCGCTGTAGACGGACTGGAGGGCCACGCCCGCCTCCCGGGCGATCTCCGTCATGGTCGTGGCCACATAGCTCTTGGTAAGAAAGAGTTCCCGGGCGGCCTCGACCACCCGCCGTTTGGTGGCCCGGCGCTCCTCCTCGGCGCGCTCGCGCCGGCGCCGGGCGTCGTAGGGCCGCTTCGTGGTTGGTGTCTTCGCCATTGCTCTTGACTTTAGATCAACAATCTGAACAGAATGCCATTCTAGACGAATACGAGGAGGCAAAGCGATGACGACGACTACCCCAACGAACCCGGGCTGGCGGGTGCAGCTGGCCATCCATCGGGCCGTGCGCCGGGACACCAACCGTCTCGCCATCGCACTGGCCGACGGTGGGGTCCCCAACGAGGCGGTGCGGGCCTACTGGGCCTCGACCGCCGCACAGCTCCACCACCACCACGAGTTCGAGGACACCGTGGTCTGGCCCCTTATGGGGGAGCGCCTCGGGGATCGTGTCGCGGCGCTCCTGACCCGAAATGCTCACGAGCACGAGGTCATGGCCTCGGCCATGGACGAGTTCGACGCAGCGTTGGACACCAGTGACGCCACTAGGGCCCGTGTTGCCCTCGGACGGATGCAAGAGGTCATCGAGACCCACCTCGCCCACGAGGAGGCCGACGTGCTCCCGCTCATCCCCGAGGCGTTCACCTTGGAGGACATCACCTTCTTCCAGGCCGAGGACGCCAAGACCAATGCACCCAGCACGTTCTTGCCCTGGATGCTCGACGACGCCCCGGACGAAGACCTCTCGTTCTTCACGGGGCACATGCCGCCCCCTGTCCGGGAGCAGCTCGACTCGGAATGGACGCCGAACTGGCGGAAGAGCTTGGAAGCGCTGCGCGTCGAGGACAGGCTCGCATCCAGGTAATACACCGTGGTGGATCCGCCGGGGAATGTCGCCACGATGGGCCCGGCGGATCCTGAGAAGGGATAACAGCCATGCCTAGAAAGGCGTACATCCGGCTCGCTCGATTCCCAACGACGTGACAGCTGGCGCGTAAACGGAAATTCGGCGCTCGCGGAACGCAAACCCCATCAACTGTCCGAAGTGAACAGATCGACGGATCCGGGCGCTGCGATGTGTCCCCTAACAACCACGGCCATCCTTCGCCGGGGTGTCACAGATCGCCCTTGCGGCGGTGCGCCAGTGGGCGAGTCGACAACCCGACGTGAAAGGCGTCGCGGTCGTTCTATTCGGCGAGGGAATCGCGCTCATCGTTGGGAATGGCTGTCCGTTAGGGGTCTTCCAACGCCGGGCGGGAGACGAGTGCCGATGTTCGAGTTGTGGTTTGGGCCGTCGCTCCCTTCACCATTCCGACAGTTGGCGTCCCATGACGTGGTGTAAATCGCGCGGAGGGTCCACCACATAGCGGACCACCGAAGTGAATCTCGACGTGTCCCTGACAAGACACGACAAAGGAGATCACTTCGGTGGCCCAGCAAGAGTTTGACCCTTACGCGCTTCTCGACACGCTCCGCTCAGGCGGCGACGTCGACATCATCCGCCAGGCCGTGGAGCTCGTCCTCCAGGCGCTGATCGAGGCCGAGGCGACCGCGGTGATCGGCGCCGCACCGCACGAGCGGTCAGAGGAGCGGCAGAACTATCGGAACGGCCATCGACCGCGTCTGTTATCGACCAAGGCCGGCGACATCGAGTTGAAGATCCCGAAGCTGCGCTCGGGCTCGTTCTTCCCCGAGATCTTGGAGCGCCGCCGTCGCGTCGATCGCGCCCTCTACGCGGTGGTGATGGAGGCATACGTGCACGGGGTGTCGACCAGAAAGGTCGACGACTTGGTCTGTGCCCTCGGAGCTTCGTCGGGGATCTCCAAGTCCGAGGTCTCGAGAATCTGCGCCGAGCTCGACAAGGAGATGGAGGCGTTTCGGGCCCGCCGCCTCGACCACGTGGCCTTCCCCTATGTCTTCTGCGACGCGACCTACGTGAAGGCGCGTGTGCGCGGCCGTGTCGTCAGTCGCGCCGTGGTCGTCGCGACCGGGGTGCGCCAAGACGGCAATCGCGAGGTCCTTGGCGTCGACGTCGGCGACTCCGAGGACGGGGTGTTCTGGGCGGCGTTCTTGCGCTCGCTTCGTGAGCGCGGACTGTCCGGCGTCCGCCTCGTCGTCTCCGACCTCCACCTCGGCCTGAAAGAGGCGATCGAGAAGGTCTTCATCGGCGCGTCCTGGCAGCGCTGTCGGGTGCATTTCCTGCGCAACGCACTCTCTTCGGTGCCGAAGGCCAAGACCCAGATGGTCGCCGCCGCGATCCGAACGATCTTCGCCCAGCCCGATGCCCGTCACGTCTCCAAGCAGCTCGACGTCGTCGCCGACACGCTCAGCTTCGGCTTCGAGGAGGTGACGAAACTGCTCCGTGAGTCAAAAGAGGACCTGTTGGCGTTCTCGACCTTCCCGATCGCGCACTGGTCGAAGATCTGGTCGACGAACCCGCTCGAACGCTTGAACGCCGAGATCAAGCGCCGCTCGAACGTCGTCGGCATCTTCCCGAACGACGCCTCGGTGCTCCGGCTCGTCACCGCCGTGCTCGTCGAGCAGCACGACGAGTGGGAGGTTGCCGAACGCCGCTACCTCTCCGAGGAGTCGATGGCGCAGATCGACCAGCCGAACGCCGACGGTCTCGAGGACAAAGGGGTGTCGCTCACCATCACCGCATGAGACGATGACGGCGCGTCGAGCTCGCTTCGGGCTTCACTCGATTTCCACCACTCGGCGGGACGCCATCTTCCGACATTCACGCTCTTCGCCGTAGAAGGCTTAACTCTCCTGCTTGCGAGACGATCTGGGACGCCAACGCGCGGCGAGATTCAGTAACGGATCGTCCAGTCGCCGAATGTCGTCAACATTCGTTCAGCCCGTGGACAGAATGTGGGGTGCGTCTTCGAATCACGCGCTAGCGAGGCGACGCTCCAGCGTCTTGGCGCGCCCGCGCCGGCTGGCAGTGAGGACGATTTTCCGCAAACGAACCGAGCGGGGTGTTACCTCGACGCATTCTGTCTCTGTAGCGAGTTCGAGGGCTTGCTCGAGTGTGAGCTCGCGGTGCGGCGTGAGCCGCACGAGCTCGTCGCTCGTCGAAGAGCGCGTGTTTGTGAGTTTCTTTTCTCGAGTCGGATTGACGTCCATGTCGCCGGCGCGAGTGTTTTCGCCGACGATCATCCCTTCGTAGACGTCCTCACCAGGTCCGACGAACATCCGCCCGCGCTCAGACAAGCTGGCCAATGCGTATGCCGTCGTCTTACCCTCCCGGTCAGAGACCATCGAGCCGGCTTCGCGAGTCTTGATCTCACCCTGCCACGGCGCGTAAGCGTGAAACGAATGATGGAACTGGGCGGTGCCGCGAGTTCCCGTCATGACCTCGCTTCGGATCCCGATCAGACCCCGTGCGGGGATGAGGTACTCCACCAATACCCACTCGGCCCCTTTGTGCACCATTCGATCGATTCGTGCCTTTCGTGGCGCCAGCAGCTGCGTGAGGCTCCCAAAATGCTCCTCCGGGACCTCCACCACCAAGCGTTCGATCGGCTCAGACAACACACCGCCGATCGTTCGCAGCAATACCTCCGGTTTGCCGACCGTGAGTTCGAAACCCTCGCGTGTCATCAACTCGACGAGCACCGCGAAAGCGAGCTCGCCGCGACCTTGTACCTCGAAGGTGTCAGCACGTTCGGTCGGCAGGACTCGGATCGCCACGTTCCCCAGCAGCTCCGCGTCAAGGCGCGAGGCCAGAAGCCGAGCCGTTAGCTTCGTGCCTTCCCGCCCGGCAAAAGGCGAGGAGTTGATTCCGAGGGTCATCGACAGGCTTGGCTCATCGACGTTGAGTACGTCCAAGGCGGCTGGGTTATCTATGTCGGCAAGCGTTTCGCCAACCGTGATCTCTGGGATCCCGGCTACCGCAACCAAATCACCAGGCGCGACTTGGTCGACGCTTACTCGTTCTAGGCCGTCAGCGATGAACAGCTCTACACAACGGGCCCGCTCGATCGTGCCGTCGCGACGGCACCAGGCGACGAACTGCCCCCGCTCAAGCGTGCCCTCCACGACACGACATATCGCGAGTCGGCCCACATACGGCGAGGCATCGAGATTGATCACGAGTGCCTGCAGCGGGTGGCCGGGCGTAAAGGTCGGCGGCGGCAGAAAGTCGTAGAGCGACTCGATCAGCGGATCGATACTTGCTCCCTCGGGTGCCTCGTTCACCGGCGCGGTCGGCTCTTTGTGGTCGAACCAGCCGTCGCGAGCGCTGCCGTAGAGAAATGGGATCTCGAATTGGGCGTCTGGAGCGCCAAGTTCTAAAAACAACTCGAGAGTCTCTTCCACCACTTCAAATACACGGGAATCGGTGCGGTCGACCTTGTTCACGACCACGATGACGGGCAGGTTTGCCTCGAACGCCTTGCGAAGTACAAAGCGCGTCTGGGGTCGCGGACCCTCGACCGCGTCGACTAGCAGCATCGCCCCATCTACCATCGCAAGAGCGCGTTCAACCTCGCCACCGAAGTCGGCGTGACCGGGGGTGTCAACGACGTTCAGGGTGCGTTCGCCGAAACGAAATGTCGCCTGCTTGGCAAGGATCGTGATTCCTTTTTCCCGTTCCAAGTCCATCGAGTCGAGGACCCGGTCGACAGGCTGTTTACGCTCGGACAGGATTCCCGATTGGCGGAGCAGCGCATCGACGAGGGTGGTCTTGCCATGGTCGACGTGGGCGATGATCGCCACGTTCCGCAACTCGTCGCGGGCCACCACGCCGGGTCCGCTGCACAACAGCCGCGCTTGTCCTGAATCCTGCGTCACGTGGTCTCGATCTTCGATGGTGGGGTTGACGGACGGGGGCCGGCCAGGAGCTCGGCAGACGCGCCAAAGGCGCATTTTCGATCCCAGACGACGAGCCGAGAATTCCGCCTGCTGACCAGGTTACCGGGGATCCGCGGCTGCTGGTCGATGACACCGAATGGGGAGAGGAGAAAAGGGTACGGGCCGAAAACGAGACGAAACTGCCGCGGGGACACGACGGGCGACGGCGGCGTCAAGAAGAGACGACCGGCGACCGAAAATGACAGAGTTTGGCGTGCCGCGGGCGCAGTAAGTGGAGCCCCAATTCCGCCGTCTGTCTTCGCGATCGCCACCGACCGGCGTTTATGCCACGCGCCTGAAGCTCGTCGCGCGGCAGTGTCTCGAAAGTCGAAAACATTGACGCGCAACGAGCCGTGACGATCTGGAGCGCACGCGGGCGCGTCGGTCAACTTGTTTTTCGCTAGACAGAGAGCTTTATCCCCGGGGACCGAATGCCCTGGCGTGCAACTCCCGAGACGTCCCTGAACGCCTGCTCGGCGGCCATGAAATTTGGCACGGACCAACAAGCCTCAGGAGAAGGTTTTCCCGTTCAAGCCAGGCTTGCGGCGAGCAGTAGAGCGGCCGTGAGGCTGAGCAAGACGGGGCAGATCTTGAAGAAGATCACGGCTGTGCGCGCTCCAGTCACCGCGGTCAGACCGCCGACTGTGAGGAGCATTATTGCTGAGGCTCGGTCAACCCAATCAGTCAACACTTGATGGGAGCCACCGACGGCGGTTGCAATCACGACAAGTGTGGCGATGAACCACATAGTCATCGCCTCAGCGATCCACTCCTGAGTGATTACTAGCCGGTTGTCATGTGAGGTGTCATTGAAACCCTCGATGACTCGCGCCGTGGGCAGCACGTGTGCGACGCCCCACAGAGCTACGACCCCGGCTGCGACATAGGCAAGCGCAGTGCTCATGCTAAGAGCATCCGTCTTCGTGATCCGTATGCCCAGGGCCGAACAACATATCTCTCGATTGAGGCCGAGCTGAGCCGAAATCTCGCTGATCGCGCCGCGTCGTTCGCCGGACGCAGAAGGACCGCGCTCGTATTCAGTCGCAGCCTTAAGATTCGGGTCATGCAGATGGTGTGTGCCGGGTGCGGTTGCACGGTCGATGCCGGGGTTCGCGTCGCCGTTTGCGATGACATGAACTGTTGTTGTCGAGAATTGCCAACTCGAGACCCCGCCCTTGAAGCCGGCGCCACGCCTGAGAAGTAATTTCGCGCCCGGACGCGTCTCTGAACGTGAACTGAACCTATGGCGAGGTACCCACACGCCCGATAGTTCCTCTTAATGTCGGGCGCTGAGTTCCTCGACACGTTCGGCAAGCTCGGCGACCAATGAAGCAAGGTTCCTGAGAATCTCGGCGACTACAACCGGCGCAGGTTGAGCACCGGGACTCACAGCGGGGCTCATTTCGATCTCGCGTGCTTCCTCTGCGATTTCGTTCGCGTTTGCCACTCAGCCAAGATACCTAATGCCTCGCTGTCCCCGAGTGCCGGGCCGGAGGAGCACCTCTGAGCCGTCACTGGCAATCGTTCTCGAGGAGCGCCTTGACATGCGAGAGCGCGATTTGACTCATCAGAACCAAACCGAGGCGACCGTCGTTGAGGTGAACGAGCTTGATTGCGACTTTCGGTCCTGACACGACGCTGTCCAGAACGGCTTGGACGAATGAGGTTGGCGGCAATCAGCGACTGCCGACGTATTCGAAGACGCCTGGCAGTCGTAGGGACCGAGTCCACTCCAGGCGGCCGAGACGAACACGCACACCTCGCCCGACGTCAGACGCATCGCCCAGGGACGAACTGCCTTCCACGGCGGCAACGTCATCGTGATCTCTTCCACCCGCAGCTCGACGACGTCGTCAGATGTTGGCTTCAACGGGCAGACCAAAGGTTTCGCGGTTCCCTGACCGCCCGCGAAGCAGGGGTCATAGATACCCCCGGTCTTGGCGAAGCAGCGGTAGTAGTAACGACGGGCCACGCCACCGCCGTAGCGGATGCAAGTCCCGGTCAGCCGCGCTGAAACGTGCAGGTTCGGCTTGATGCCGCTCGCCATGAATGGTTGATACGAGATGACACGCGTTCCTCGAGAGGTCTTCGACAGCGTTGCGGAAGCGACCGCGCTTGAGAACGCGAAGGAGGCCGCACAAAAGGCCAAGACACCCAGGAATAAGCGGCGCCGTGCTCGCACGGCCGAAGTAGACCACATTCGTGTCGTCGGTATTCGCCTCGTGTCCTGCTCGACTGTCGGGAGATCTGCACGCCACCGAACGCCCCTCCAGAGACGGGGACCTGATGCGCTCCGACCCAAGGAACGGAGTCTGCGGGGGGCGGGGCTGATTCGTCCAGTTGCGACCGGTCAGCGGGACACTGGTCAAAATGTCCAAAGCAATCCCACATCGCGCGCCGGCGCGAGATTGCACGATTAGGCCTCGCCTCAGTCCCCGGCACCACCGGGATCTGAGGATTCGCTTGCATTCCCGCCCAGCCAGGTACTCACTCTGTCGAAGACGGCGGAAATCCCTTCGCTCGCTCGATCGAAGATCGCCGCAAACCGGGCCCGATAATGCTTAAAGGCCGCATCGAATTCCGCCGAGGGAGGCGGTTCTTGGCCCTTACGGAGATAGTTCCCCGCGCGAATTCGGTCGAGCTCGCCGGCACTGACCCATGCGATCAGCTCGCGCACGCGTCGGACAGGGAATGGGTGCGTCGTCGTGATTTCGGCAAAGAATCGGGAATAGCGGCCGAACGGATCCGATTCCCCGGCGTACTCGGTTGCTTGTCCGATGAACGCGTCGAGGTTCAAATCCTTCACCGGACCGCCCGCCATTCGCATCAGCGTTCCGCACACCACCATCGGGTCGCCAGTGACGATGGCGCTCGCGCGATCTGAGGTCAGTTCGGCGGCTCTCGACCACTCCAAAAGCGCGAAGTAGACGGCGGCGATCGGAAGGCCTGCGAGCGGTATCCCGCGGATCACCCCGCGCAGGATCATCTGCACGAGCTGAAACGTCGTCGTCAGTCCGACGTGTTCCGCTAAGACGTGGCCCATTTCGTGGGCGAGGATCGCCGTCAGCTCGTCTTCTGAGTAGGAGGAGACGAGTCCGGAGCTGACGAGCGTCACCGGCTCGTTCGCGCCGATCGTCAACCCGGACCCGACCGGTTCCTGAGTCACATAGAGCCGGGGACAGCGTTCGATATCGAGCACGTGCGCGCAGCGCTGTTGGACAGCCCAGATCGCAGGCAGTTGGTCGTCTCCTGTGCGCACCGCGTTCCCCATGAGGAGCTGGCGGAGCCGGCGCTCGTAGCCGTGCTCGGTCAGAAACTTCACGACTTTTTCGAGTCCGGGAACGGTTCGTAGCGCCGCAGAGGCCGCACGATCTGCCGGATGGGCAAAGCCTTGAGCGCTGATCTCTGGATAACTGAGCGCGAGCTCGATCGACATGACAGCCCATCCTTCTTTCGTCGGCGACTTGTTGTCTAGCGCTGATCGGCCCTGGGTTGGTCTTCTATTCGGTGCGCTCCGTTTGTAACAACCGGTAGGCGATGTCGACAATTGTCCCAGACTTAGGACTCAGTCAGTCCGTGATTAGGAGATGTGATGTCTGACGTGAACAATTCGGACCAGCAGGTGGAGGCAAGCGAGATTGCAGGGCAACGGCTACCGACTAATCCACGGCGCGAAGACTGAGCCCTGGTCTCAGGTCACAGCACGGCTGTTGAGCCCAGAGGGCCTACTCGTCGCGGTGTGCTACTCGCCCTGGTTCCACGGATCGAGTGAGGACACGGGCGACGTCTCCAAGACTTGACGATCGCGTCCAATGGGTCGCCGAGACTCCAATAGGTCTCCGCGCGTGAAACCGAGCGGTCCATCCTTCGAACACTTCGTTGCGAGACCAGCTATGGGTACGAGGAGACCGCACACGCGATACAGAGCCTGGCTGTTGGAAGCACCTTCAGCCGTTCGGACAGAATCGAATCGCCACAACGTTCACAGGTGCCGTAGGTGCCCTGGCGAACCCGCTCAAGCGCTTCGTCGATATCGGACAGAGAGCGCCGGGTCCGTGCGAGAAGTGATCCGACGCGAGCTCGTTCAAAGCCGACCGTTGATCCTTCCGGGTCGTGTTCGTCGTCTGGGCTTTCCCTGGTGGATTCAACGATTGCTGCGAGATCGTCTTCCAGATCGGTAATGAGGAGGACCGTGGTCGCTCTGGTGCGCGCCAGATATTCGGCGACGTCATCCATCGCACCATGGTTCGAGCGACCGAAGGGGTGATGCTGGGCAGGCGTTCGCACGGTTGGGTCTATGCCCCCATCGTCGTCGCGACGACGTCGATCGTGGTTATTCGGCGGCCGCTCCTATCGCGAAGCGATTGCCGTCCGGATCTGTGAGATGCACTTCTCGACCCTACGGCTGTTCAACGATCTCGCCGCCGACCTCGTTTGCCACTCCCGCAAGGTCGTGCACCCGGAGGTAGACGAGAGTGTCTGGCGTCGCGTCGCCTTCGTGCTCGAAAGAACCAGACGTGAGACTCCGTTGCGAGCGATGCTGACGAAGGCTCGGAACTTCGGCTCGAATCGATGCTCTCACTCCTTCGAGTACCCAAGCCGGGCGTACCAATCGAGTGAGCGGGCCGCGTCACTAGTTCGAAGGACCGGGATGGCTGCTTACATCAGACGATTGTGCTCAAGCCAAACCCGACCTTGCCATTGATCCGCGCCTGCCGGCCGTCTGCTACCAGACGTTCCGTTCGATCGAACCATGAGCGCGCTACGGTCCAGCGCAACATTTCAGTTGGCGCGCCGGACCGTAGCGAGTGAATCGGCTTTTAGTTTCGAGCGGTTGTGCTCGCTTTTGGTAAGAAAATCGCCGCCGGGAAACGCTGCACTCAAATGGCGCGGACGTTGCTCGCTTGCATTCCCTTTTGGCCCTGGGTGACATCGAACTCGACCCGCTGGCCCTCGGAAAGATCGCGGAAACCCTGCATTTGAATCGCGGACTGATGAACAAAGAGGTCTTCGCCACCACCATCGGGAGTGATGAACCCGAAACCCTTCTCAGCGTTGAACCATTTCACAGAACCAACAGTCATTGGTGAACCTCATCCTTGCATTCCATGCACGTTAAAGCGCGGAATCCAAGGTGGACCCCAACCTCGTGCAACTGCATGCTGCGCACAGCGTAACTGTTCATCTAAGTCAGAAACCTCTCAACGGATTCGGCTCACGTCTGACTGCTCCGAAACCAGCTTCGACCTGGTAATCTATGGGGGTCAGCAACCGCGAAGTTCGGATTGTCTGTCCGCAACGTGCGCGTTGACGGGCCGTGCCGAACGTCTCCTAGCTGCCAATCTCCGCTGGTGCGACGCAGATTCGGCACACGGCCGAAACCATCGGATGTATAGCGGGACCGTCGCGCCTTTAAATCAGTCGGAGATATCTGTTGCCTAAAACATTCAGCGAGCTCGGCGTCCCTCACGACCTCGCCGCTCAACTTGTGGAGCGCGGCTTTGTTGAGCCGTATCCGATTCAGCTTGCAACGATCGAGGAGTCCCTCGCCGGTCACGACGTCTGCGCGCAGGCTCCGACCGGCTCGGGTAAGACCTTGGCGTACGGAATCCCCCTCGTCGTTCGAGTGGAGAGGGCACGCCCTCGCCACCCCAGGGCCCTCGTGCTCGCTCCGACTCGCGAGCTCGCGGCGCAGATTTCCGTGGAACTCGCGATTCTCGGTCAGACCTATCACCGACGTGTCGCTACCTTCTATGGAGGAGTTGGTTTCGGCGAACAGCTCGGTGCGCTCCAGAGGGGGGTCGATATCGCTGTCGCCTGTCCAGGACGCCTGTTGGACCTTTTGCAACAAGGAGCGATCCGACTGGGCGACGTCGAGACGGTCGTCATCGACGAGGCGGACCGCATGGCCGATATGGGATTCATGCCCGACGTTAGGACGATCCTCGCCAAAGTCCGGAATGAGCATCAGACGCTCCTTTACTCTGCAACCCTCCGAGGTGACGTCCACCGCCTGATCAAGGACCACCAGCGGTCGCCTCGCCGCCACGTGCTGAATGCCCCTACGGACGCGAAGGGCACCCGCAGCCACCACTTCTGGAAGGTTGAGCGGAACGCCCGGGCGAACCTGACCGCACGCATCGCGGCTGCACACGGCTCGACGATCGCGTTCTGCCGAACCAAGCACGGGGCGGATCGGCTCGTACGCCAGCTCACGCAGTCAGGAATCGACGCGGTCGCGATCCACGGCAACCGTTCGCAGGCTCAACGCGAACGTGCGCTTGCGCTCTTCCAAGCTGGTCACGCGCAGGTGCTCGTCGGCACCGACGTCGCGGCACGAGGTATCCACGTGGACGATGTCGCGTGCGTGGTCCACTTCGATCCACCAGGAGACGAGAGCACTTACGTCCACCGCTCGGGTCGGACCGGTCGTGCTGGTGGACATGGCAAAGTCATTTCGCTCGTAGGCGCGGATCAAGAGGCCGACACGAAAAAGCTCCAACGGATCCTGAGCCTCCCGATAGGAATCGGTTCTCCCGACGCGAACTTGCCCTTCCCCTCTGACAGACCTCAGGCGACTGAAAGGTCCAAGGATCAAAAGCAAAGACGCACGCCGGTTCCGACGGCGAGACCACGTCGATCGCCCCGCCCCCGTAGAAAACCTCTTCCTACCCACGGAAGACCTTCCCCCCGAAGACAAACGACACCAACGCAATCGGGCCGTCGACCCAGCCGCTAAAAGGAGCGTCGAGGTTTCCCTGTCACGTGGGCGTGACGCATGGACGCCCTGCAGACTGAGATTCCCCGCGACAGTTGCGCGTGACCAAATCCGAACAAGGACGCGCGGAGGAGGTCGTGACGGCGGAGCTGGTCGCGGATGGCGATCGCACGACTCTCGTGCTTGAGGTGCGTGGAATACCTCTGAACACGCTCTACGCCTGCGGAGCTGGATGGCAGGCGAACGTGGAGCACCTTGTGACTCATCTCGCGGGGCAGGATTGCGCGGACCTGGGGACCACATGGGTCACAGATGGGACGAGCTCGCCCCGTCCTATCGCGAGATGACGGTCGTACCGCTCGAGGGCTGAGCGGGACGTTGCAGAGCACGTCGTCTACTGGAGTGGACACGTCGATGCGGGCAAGGCTCTGCTTTTCGGGCCCGTCTGCCATCCGAGGGGCGGATTTCGGCGGTGTCGCCGTGCCGACGCTCGACGATGACGAGGATCCGAACTCCTACGGCCGATCCGACCCAGCAATCCGAGCCGACGTCGGGTTCTCGTTCGAGTGCATGCTCTTGGGAGGGCTCGTTCAGCGCACATAGGGAACTGCGGATTGGTTGACCCGCTCTAACTCGCATCCAATTCTTGAGGAGGACTCCCGCGGAAAGCGCTTCATCGAGGCAGGATTGAGTCGTGTCGTCGCTCACCTCCGACTCCGGTGCCGACGTCAATAACTCGAGTGGTCAAACCTTCGAAGATCCGTCGCCCCAGCTCACTGGTAAGCGTTCGAGATGGGGCGCGTTCGCGGCACTAGGTCTTGTCGCACTGGCGCCGATTTGTGGTCCAAACGACTTCGCCTCTCTACCTCGAACGTCGAGCCCAGGGACGATCCTGCCGGGCACGCGTTGTCCGGTCTTTCCTGTCGACAACGTCTGGAACGCGAACATTTCCAAACTTCCGGTGTCTCCTCACAGTGCGCGGTGGATCGCGTCGATCGATCAGGGAAATCCGACCATCGATCTCCATCCGGACTTCGGACCCGGAGGAGGGGTGAACTCTCCGTACGGGATTCCCTACACAATTGTCAGACCCTCTCAGCCATTCGTTCGCGTGAACTTCGAATACGCGAGCGAGAGCGATCGTGGACCGTACCCGTTTGGACCGAACACGCCGATCGAAGGTGGCGCGCAATCGACGGGTGACCGACACGCGCTGATGGTCGACCCGAAGACCTGCGTCCTCTATGAGCTCTACGACGCGCGCTACGCACCGGGCGGAAAGTCCACCGCCGGATCAGGAGCGATCTGGCACCTTGACTCGAATCACCTGCGCCCCGCCACGTGGACCTCTGCCGATGCCGCCGGCCTTCCGATCCTTCCGGGCCTCGTCAACTACGACGAGGTCATGTCCGGACACCTCGACCACGCGATCCGCTTCACCGCGCCGGTAACCGACGACACCTTCATCTGGCCGGCTCGCCATGAGGCAAGCAGCGAGAACAATCCCAACCTCCCACCGATGGGCGCGCGCTTTCGCCTGAAAGGGAGCTTTCATCTCCCGCTCTCGCGGTGCGCCAGACCCTGCCAGACCGTTCTCACCGCGATGAAGAACTACGGCCTCATCCTCGCCGACAACGGCAGCAGCTGGTACTTCCAAGGAACGGCGGATCCGAGGTGGACCTACTCCTTCGTCGACCAACTGAAGCAGATTCCGGCGAGCGCCTTTGTCGCGGTGAACGAGTCATCCCTCATGTGCGCACCGAATTCGGGGCAGGCTCGCCAACCTGGTCTGCCGAACGGCGGCTGTCCGAGCTAATCGAGCACGCGGCGGAAAGCGAGCACCCCAGGCTTTTAGGAGGTGCAATAGTTCGCGCTGTGCCATCAGAGACCTTCGACTACCTCGAGGCAATTGATCAACACAGCGAAGGCTTCGCGTCCGCAGCTGACGGAAACCTCGCCGCAACCGTCGAACACTGTCCAGGGTGGTCGGTAGCGGACCTCGTCTGGCACCTCGCCGAAGTCCACTGGTTCTGGTCGACGATCGTCGAAGAACGGCTGAGCGCTCCGCCCGAGGAATCGCGCCGTCCCACACGCGTAGGCGACGACGAGTTGATCAAACGGTTCAGGTCAGGAGCCCACCATCTCATCGAAGTGCTCGAGCGCGCGCCGGATGACGCCTCGGTCTGGACATGGGCTCCGGCTCAGCAAGACGTCGCGTTCGTCGCCCGCCACCAGGTCCAAGAAGCTGCGGTGCACCATTGGGACGCCGCACACGCGACGGGTGAACGGGTCGAATTCGAGGCGCCGCTGGCGATCGACGCAATCGACGAGTTCCTCACGTTCTCCGTCGCGAACGATGACGATCCCGTCGAGCCCTCGCCAGCGGCACTGAAAGAGGGTTTCGCGATCGCGACGACAGATGATGGGACGTCGTGGACGGTCGTGGACGGCACCCGCCCGGGAGCACTCGCGGTGAGCACGGGACGGTCCGGGGACATACCGACGGTCAGCGCTTCGGCTTCGGATCTCTTGCTGTGGCTTTACCGTCGCATCGACCTCGACGTTCCGAGCACGCTGGTGCCCGTCGTCGAACGCTTTCGGGCGTTCACCTTCACCGACTGAGGACTGCGTCCGCTCTCCCGAGAAATCGGCGAGGTCCCAGTCCCCTGACCAGGACCAATGGCGGAGCGGGGCGGCCCTCGTCGGTCGCGAAGAACGCGGCGACTACGTCGAGCAGTCGATCCAGTGGCGCTCGACGGAGGTGACCTCGACCTCGGGATGCGACCAGACGAAGCGCTCCACGTTGTCGAGGACGTCCTCGACGTGGCGTACATCGGCCGCGACAGCAGCGAATCCGATTGTCGAACGTCCCCATCGGTCGTGATGAGCGACCTCGGATGCAGACACAGCGAACCGGCGTCGAGCGGCCTCCAAGAGGTGCTTCACGACCGAGCGCTTCTCTTTTAGAGAGTGGCTCGAATCGATCACGAGGTCGATCGCGAGCACCGCGGCGTGCACGACGCGAGCATTGTCGCTCTCACGGGCTGTTGCGAGGCGAGGCGAGGATCTTTTGGAAGATCGGCTTTCGTCCGGGGACGAGGATCCTTACGCGTGCGCGGCAGCGAGGAGTTCTTCGGAGGAGAGATCGGCGTTGAAAAGCGGCCCGCCCGGCTGTTGTTTACGTCCCGCCTCGGCGAGAGTACCGACGTCGACAGGATCGAATCCGATTTCGTCGACAAGGGCTCGCACCAGCCCCTTAGCCTCACGGTCGTCTCCCGACACGGCGAGAGCGATCCGGCCGGGCGCGCCTTTCGGCTTGCCATCGTCGCGGAGGCGTTGCCACATGATCGTGTTGAAGACCTTCACGACGCGGTTCGAGCCGAGGTGGGTAGCGAGAAGCTCGCTCGAGCCGGTCGCGCCGGACTCGATCTCGGGGAAGTGGCCGTCGCGCTCGGGGTAATAGTTCATCGTGTCGACTACGACTTTGCCGCCGATCCCGTCGCTGGGGACGTCGCGGTAGTTCTTGAGCGGCACCGACACGACGACGAGCTCGCCCTCACGCACCGCGTCCGCCGACGTTGCGGCGCTTGCTCGTGTCCCGAGCGCGCCAACGAGCTGAGAGAGCGAGTCGGGGCCACGGGAGTTGCTCACGATCACTTCGTGACCGGCATCGACGAAGTGTCGGGCGAGCGTCGAACCGATATTTCCTGATCCGACGATCGCGATCCGCATCGATTGTCCCTTTCACTCGTCGTCTCGTCTTGCCCGCTTGTCGCGGATGGTCCTTTGGGCTGGCCCAATTCGACGGGGCGGTCGAGGTTATCGGGGTCGGTGCGCGAACGACGGCCGCGTCCGAGATGTGTCGGACGAGGCCGTCGGACGGATCCCCGAGCTGGGAGTTCAGTCAGTCGATGTGGTCAGCTCCTAGGACGCGGCGAAGATCACGATCCAACCCGCGTCGACGGTGCCGGCAATCGAGGTGCGCGTCGCGGCGAAGAGAACCCTGTCGCCCATCGTGATCTTGCTGAAGGACACTGCGCCCGAGGGGAACTGGAAGTACTGGGTACCAGGGTTGACGTCGACGGTGAGGATCTTCTGCTTGTGAACGACCGTGAAGCTGTTTGTTCCGACCGATGACACCTCGCCGAAGATGGGGTTCGGCTGCTGCGTGACGACCAAGACCGCGTGCCCGTTGAAAGTTCCCGCAGTCGATGTCACGGTCGCGTCCACCTTCACAGGATCGCCAACCGCGAGAACGGCGAAGGTCGCGTCCTTCGTGCCCGGAATGTTGTAGCTCGTTGAGGTGCTGACGTCGACGGTCACGTTCCTGTGGCCGCGCAGCACCATGAAGTTGTTCGTCCCGATCGACGTGATGAACCCGGTGAAGCGCACGGTCTTCGGCACGACGATCGCGACGTCGATCGCGTTCACGGTTCCCGCCGTGATCGTACGGACGGCGTGGACGCGAACCCAGTCACCAGCCGCGAGGTCTAAGAACGTCGCAACGAACGGTCCTCGGTAGTAGTGGAACTTCGTCGTGGAGTTCACGTCGGCCGTGAACGACTTTCCTCGTTGTAGGAAGGTGAACCACGTAGTCCCGATCGTCTGAACCGAGCCGGCGAGCTCGACGGTAGGAGGCGGCCGCACCACGACGGCGACCGCGTGCAGGGTCGCGGTAGGTCGGTCGTAAACGCCGAAAATGCGCACCTCCGAACCGGCCGAGACGTCGGAGTACGTCGCGGCGCTTGCGCCGAGGCGGAAGATGGTGGCGGGAGTGACGTCAACGGTGACAACTCTGTTGCGTGTCAGCACCGTGAATGACGTCGTCGCGACGTTTTCCACTCGCGCGCGATCGATCGCGAGGTGACCTCGAATCACGAAGCCCGCACGCGAGATATGTGCGCTCTGCTGTATCGCAGCGCCGGCGACCGGGCCCGCGACGAAAGCCGCGCCACAGATCGCGGCCATCGAAAGAGCGAGTGTCGCGATCGCGGTGCGGAACGGAAATGACCGTCTCATCATGCCTACCCCCTTGTCTCTGCTGGAGGTTTTGGCGGTCCGTTTGGGTCCTTTTGAACCCTCGTCATCAGTATCTATTCGCGTTGTTAATGAAAGGTGATGCGAGCGTTAAACATCTCGGTCGAATCTGAGTGACCGCGAAGAGCGCCGAAGTGAGCCATCAGGCGACGAGCCCAATCGCGGCACCCTGAACAGGGTGCGTCTCCCTTGGACGGGCGGCTCCATTTATCGAGCAGCAGACCATTGAATCCGCACAGAACTCGGGTGTCGCGTACATGGCGAATCGCGACGAGGTCGCCGCTACTGAAAATGAGGCTATTGCGCGATTCGTAGCCAGCTCACGCCGTGATGGAGCGAAATTGAACGCGATGCATTCATCGCATTTGCAATGTTTCGTTCATCGAGGACTTTTCCGCGGCACGTCGAGCCGACGCATTCGGTGGTCATCGAATTGCGATCCCGTCGGTGCTTGGAGTTCGTTCACGTTGTCACAAGGCCGCGCGTATCGGCACGTACAACGAGAGTTCGGCCCGAAAGCCCGACCGCGCGCATCGCCTCGAATCCGGACGCGCTGACACGCTGCGCGGTCTTTTCGTCGGGACAGATCGCGAGCAGACTCGGTCCCGCGCCTGACCAGCAGGTAACCGACGCTCCGGCTTCTCGCATGGCACGAAGGAGCTTTCCCGCTTCGGCGAAGAGGGATTCTCGAGCGGCTTGGTGGAGATGGTCGTCGCCGGCCACCTCGTGGAGACGTCGGCCGTCGCCAAGCCCGGCGATCAGTAATCCCATTCGGCCGAGATTTGCGACCGCGTCAGCGAAGGGAACCTGTTCCGGCAGAACCGCGCGCGCTGTTTCCGTCTGCAGGGCGCGATCGGGGATTAGCGCGGCGTACACGAGGGCTGGGTCGAGCGGCAGGGACTCGGCGTAGACACGACCGTCCACGACGCAGGCTGCAACCAATCCGCCCTTCACCGACGCGGCGGCATTCTCCGCGTGACCGTCGAATTTCGCCGCAACCTCGATCGGATCGGGGCTGCCACAAGCCGCTGCGGTCGCCACCGCGAGCGCTGCCGACGATCCGAGTCCTCGGCCGACAGGGATCTCGGAGCGAATCGCGATTGACACCCGGTCGTGGCCGAGCACGCTTCGTGCAACTCGCGCCGCGAGATGGTCGCCGCCTGAAGCAATGTCGGAGCCCTCTCCGGAACTCGTGAGTTCAAGCGCGTTCGCGGGCTCGACGGATACATCGACGTAGAGTTCGAGCGCGATAGCAAGCACGTCAAAGCCTGGACCGAGATTCGCCGTCGAGGCAGGACAACGCGCGCGCATGGCGATCGATCAGCCGGGCTCGGCCGTCTCGGAACTCGGGCGTCGTCCGCTGGCCATCGATCGAGGCTACCAACGGTGGTCGCGCGTCTCTGGCGACGTTCACTCATTTCGCTCATCGACTCATCTTCGAGCGAGCGAGTATTTTGCGCTGATGCGACGTGCTTTGTCGGTGCGACGAGTTTGAGCGGGAGTTGACGGAGTGCCGCGGTGTCCTTGAGATTTAATCCGACGTCGAACGATTCGCGATGAACGGCGAGCGTGACACGCGTCCGGCAGGGGACGATCGCCGGTGCGACGACTCGGCTGCGAGTGGGATCATCGATCGCTTCGCGCGTTATCTCCCAGTCACCGAAACGACGCCGGTGATTTCGCTCTGCGAAGGGGGGACGCCACTCGTCTTTGCAGCGCACCTTTCAGGGCGAGTCGGAGCAGAGGTGTACCTGAAGATCGAGGGCGCTAACCCCACCGGTTCGTTCAAGGATCGTGGAATGACCGTCGCGGTGTCGAAGGCGCTCGAACAAGGCGCCGAAACGGTCGTCTGTGCGTCCACGGGAAATACGTCGGCGTCGGCGGCGGCGTACGCGGCTCGTGCTGGATTGACATGTCTCGTCGTCATTCCTGAAGGCAACGTCGCGCTCGGCAAACTCGCCCAGGCGCTGTTCTGCGGCGCACGAGTCCTCCAGGTTCGCGGCAATTTCGATCGCGCGCTCGAGATCGTTCGACATCTACCCGAACGCCAGCCGATGACCATCGTCAACTCGATCAATCCGTTTCGCATCGAAGGCCAAAAGACCGCGGCGTTCGAGATAGCCGACGCTCTCGGGGACGCTCCGGATGTCCTTTGCATCCCGGTCGGCAATGCCGGAAACATCACCGCATACTGGCGCGGCTTTCGCGAATACGAAGCCGACGGGAACGTGAAGCACCTTCCTCGGCTGATCGGCGCTCAGGCGGCGGGAGCGGCGCCGATCGTGCTCGGCCACCCGATCGAGCGGCCGGAGACGATCGCGACAGCGATTCGTATCGGAAACCCCGCGTCGTGGCGCGCGGCAGCAGAAGCGGTTGCCCAGTCGGATGGAGCGTTCGTCGCGGTCAGCGACGAAGAGATCCTCGAGGCCGACCGATTTCTCGCCTCTAAGGAGGGAGTGTTCTGTGAGCCTGCATCGGCTGCGGCGGTGGCGGGCCTGATCAAACACGGCGTCGGGCAGGGTGCTCGCGTCGTCTGCGTGCTGACGGGACACGGATTGAAAGATCCCGACCTCGCCGTGAGCCAAGTGGGCATGCCCGAGTCCGTCGACCCGACCGAGGAGTCGGTGTTGGCGGCGCTTCAACGATCGCCGACCCACATTCGCTGAGCCGACGGCGATCCGGCCGCCTGACCGACGTAAGCGCGGATCCGAGAGCCAAGCCGGACGAAGCGTGGCCTTTGGGTGGTTCGCCTCCCTGAGGCCCGTCGCGGGAAGGCCCGTGCAATCATTCGAAGCGCTCCGGCGTCTATATGACGGTGGATCCAAGCGGCAATACCGGAAGCGAGGGGAATGCGAGAGCGACAACATTCGTTCCTCGACGCGACGCTGCCGCACCTCGACGCCATCTATCGGCTAGCTCGCCGCACCGCTCGCGATCGCAACAGCGCCGAGGATCTGGTCCAAGAGACGTATCTCCGCGCCTACGCGAACTTTCAGGAAGGGTCGATTCAAAACGTGAAGGCGTGGCTCACGACGATCTGTCTCAACCTCGCGCGCAGCGAGGGGAGAAGTCGCTCCCGGCATTTAGAAGAGGTGCCGATCGAGCGGGTCGAACACCTACCCGCTCAAAGCCGGGATGTGTTCGATCAAGTTCACGCGGCATTGGCGAGAGACGAGATCGAAACCGCGCTCGGCGCGCTGCCCGCAGAGCAACGAATCGCGATCGTTTTGATGGATCTCGTCGGTCACACTGCGTCCGAGGTTGCCGCGATCCTCAATTGTCCGCGCGGGACCGTTCTTGCCCGCGTGCATCGCGGTCGTCGGCGCCTCGCCGCATCGCTCATCGAACGGGGACTCGGTCGTGACGTGCTCTGAAGATCGCCTCGTTGCGTTCTTGGCGGGCGAAGTATCCGAAGATGAGTCGCGGCGGTTCGACGAGCACTTGCTCTCCTGCGAGGCGTGTTGGCGTGCGGTTCAGGAGGACCGGGCAGCTCGCCTCGCCCTCCGCCGATTGCATGAATCCGCCCCTCCCGGGCTCGCCGATCGCATCGCCCTCGCCCTTGAAATCTCGACTGAGGAGTCGGCGATTGCCGCCCAGCGCCCATTCGAGACGACTCGCGAGATGGATGGACGCCGTTGGGAGTCGAAGCGAACCTCGAAGGTGATTCGGCGACGTTTCGTCGCGGCAGCGATCGGCTCGATCGCCGCGGCCGGGTTGGCTGTCGGGCTGGCGTTCTCCCTCGGGCCTTCCGAGGTGATGCCGGCGCAACTTGCGGCGGTAGTCGCCGTCGCGAAGCCGATGTCCGCCGCTTCGGCGGCGCCGAATGTCCGGGAAGTCGTCGTGGGTGGCGAGACGATGCGCGTCCGCTTTTTCGTCGTCGATCACATGCTCGTGACGGTGGCGACGGCGACGAAGCCGTTCCCGATGGCTCCTCCTTCCGACCTCGAGCGAGGCTCGACGAGCGGCAGTTGGATGGCGTCGATGAGTGGCCTCGGCGCGTTCTGCGTGAACCGCGCCGGCGGAGAGGAATCGATGCTCGTGGTCGCGAAGATGCCAGCGGCGGCGCTGCCGGCCGTTGCGTTGCGATTGCGCCTCATGTGAGAGCCCCACCTCGTCTTTTGCCGGGGCGAGCAATCAATCACCTCCCTCGTGCGTCCCAATAGATCGTGGACCGTTCCGAAATAGGACCGGCCGCGCCGGACCCCGCCTCGAAGACGGCGGGGGGACGTCCCGAGGCGGTCGGCAAGCCGATAGGCCGGCGACTTTTCGTTGGAATCCTCGGGCTCGGTGCGCTCGGGGTCGTTTTCGGCGACACGCTGCAACGAGTTCTCGGCGCTCTGACCGCGCCGTTCACCAACGCGAATGGCTCGGGACTCGGCGCCCTTATCCCCGGAGCGAACCGCTTCCGTCTCTACACCGTGACGGGTTCGTATCCCTACATCCCGACATCCCGGTATCGACTGCGGATCGACGGGCTGGTCGATCGGCCGGCGGATCTCACTGTCGATGATCTGCGCGCGCTGCCGCGCACAGAACTCACACGTGACTTCCAATGTGTGACGGGATGGAGGGTGCCCAACGTCCACTGGGCGGGAGTGAGGCTCGCAGACCTGATCGATTACGCGAAGCCACGCTCTGGCGCGCACGCGGTGGAGTTCGCTTCGTACGACGGCGTTTACACCGAGAGCCTGACACTCGACGAGGCGCGGCGCTCCGACGTCATCGTCGCGTACGAGATGCTCGGAGGTCCGATCTCTTCCGAACACGGCGGCCCGGTGCGTCTGTACGTCGCGCCGATGTACGGCTATAAGTCGGCGAAGTGGTTGGCGAAGATCTCGCTCGTGCCGCTGGCCATTCCTGGCTTCTGGGAACAGCAGGGTTACGACATCAACGCCTGGGTTGGCCGCTCGAACGGACGTCACGATGCACCGATCGCGTGATCGCTTGGCGGGTGAAGAGCGGTTCCTCCGTTTCGATCGCGTCGAGCGGGCCGCGCACTGGCTGACCGCGAGCCTCGTGCTCGTTCTCGTCGTGACGGGCGCGATCTTGTACATCCCGGCCTTCAGCGTCGCGGTCGGTCGACGTCTTCTCATCGAAGACATCCACGTCTACGTCGGCATCGCCGTCTTCGCCCCTTTGGTGGTGTCGATCGCCGGGCCGTGGGGGCGCCGGTTGCGCGGCGACATCTCTTCGATGAACCGGTTCACGAAGGGCGAGCTCGTCTGGCTGAGAAGCTTCGGCGGGCGCGGCCGGGACACGATCGGCAAGTTCAACCCGGGCCAGAAGCTGAACACGTATGCGACGGGTGCGATGTTGACGACCCTCCTCGTGACCGGCGTGATTCTCCGATGGGGCAACTTTGTCTCCGTCAGCTGGCGAACGAGCGCCACCTTCGTCCACGACTGGTTTGCGGTCTTTATCGCCGCGGTGATCACCGGCCACATCGTCTTCGCGCTCACGCACCCGGGTGCCCTCCGTTCGATGATCACCGGCACGGTGAGCCTGAGCTGGGTGAAGCGCCACGCGCCCGCTTGGGCCGTCGCGAGGTCCACGCCAGCGAACCCGTCCATCCCCGCTCGTCCGGAAAGTCCATCGACCCGGAGGCCAGAACAAAGGCCGCGGGGTCCGCATGCGAGGACGTAGGACTTTTTTGTCAAGAAGCTTGCAAAGGATTTTCCTATCCCGAAACGAGCGGGATCTTCCACCTTCGGTTCGCAACGTTTGGGGAAAGCCGGTGGCAAGCACAAAGGGCGAAAGTACGGATTCGGGGGGCGAACTTCGGCGCGAGTCGCTATTCGCGCCGACCGTTAACCGCTCGGCGGCGCGCCGCACACCTTCGCGGCAGCGGAGTAATTGGGGTTGCTTTCGAGGGACTGCGACTGGGACACCGACTGCACGAAGCCGCCGTTTGCACTTGGGTCTGGGAAGTGCGTCACCCCATGGGCGCGCATGCACTGCGAGATCTTGAGATCCTGCGCGAGGTATTTTTCCCTTTCAGCCTGAGACTCGACGGCTCCGGCGGCGAGCGCCAGCGCGTGGCAGGCATTGTCCGCCTTGATCATCTGCGGTGAGTATTTCGTGTACCCCATCTTGTTCAGCTCGCCGTTCTGGTAAGGCGGATCCGGGAAATGCGGAAGGCCGTGCTTGCGGACGCAGGCCGCCCACTTCGTCATCGCTTCTAATTGCGCGGCAGTCGGCGGTCCGCCACTGTTGCCCGCGACGTTCCCCGCGATCGTTGTGGAGGTGGACGATCCTGCGCTCGCGACCCCCGGTCCGCTTCCGCCTCCGCACGCCGCGAGCACAAGCCCGACGATCGCGAGCGCCGCTGAGATCGCGATCGGTCGGGCGCGCGGTGCGCGAAGCCGCGTCGACAACGCACCACCGCGCTCCAAACCACGCGCATTCGACTTGCCTACCACGATGTTTTTCTAGCCGCGGGGAGGTTGCGCGGCGGTTACAACTGTCCGCGGCGCCGATGTGGGAGGCGACGGGCCCGGTCCGGACCCGCACGCGGCGTACAGGGCGAACAGGGTGCGGCGACGAGAGGTTTACCCGCGCTCCACGTCTTATCCCCCTCGAGCGCGGGTTGGATGCTCAGCTTTTGATTGGCCCGAGCTCCGTCCAGGGAAATGCCGTCAGCGCAGCGAGCTGGACGGGACCACCCGATTCGAGGTCGTAGAGGCTGATGCCGAGCGCGCCGTCTCGTCGCGCGACGTCGAGGAAGCGCCACACTTCCAAGCCCGACGGGAGCCCTACCGGTCCGCCTTCGCTTCCCATGTTGTAGTCCTGGCCGATCGGGACGACGGGTCGCAGCGGACGCAGGGCCTTTATCGCGACCGCGACCGCGGCTCCCGGTTCGGTGCACGACCAATAGACCATCGGCGCGAACGCGTCGATGAACGGCGCCTCCGCACTGTATGGGTAGCTGGCGAGGCTGAGCGTCGTCGGTCGCGGCACCGTCGCGACGACGGGGCGTGATCGTGCGAACTTGCGGACGAGCGAGAGGTAGTACGCGACTCGGCGCGCAGTTATGTACGTCCCCTCCGGTTGTTCTTCGATGTCTGGGCTGAACGCGTCGACTCCGTAACGGAAGGCCACCGCGGCGCGCTTCGCGTCGACGGCCGGGTTGGAAAGGGTCGGGAAGTCCCACGCGATGACGTGGATGCCGTATCGGTGGGCGAGCGGGACGAGCTTCGCGAGCAGGGGTCCGCCGTAGAAGTCGTCGAAACTGCTCCCGGTTCGCACGTACAGGCTGTCGAGGTGCGCTCGACGAGCGATCGCGACGAGCTGCGCGGGGTTCACCCGGTCGCCCGGAAACACCGTGATCCAAAGACCCTTGCCCCTGAGTGACTCGAGGGAGACATGGCGGGGTGGGGAGGTCGTGACGATTGGGATCGAGGACTCGGCGACCCTCGGGGGAGGAAGCGCCGGCGGAGGCGGTCCGGGCGGCAGCCGCGTGCACGGCGGTGGTTGCACGGCTGGTGTAGGAATCGGATAGGGCCACGCGATCCCCCTCCGGGCCCGGCCCGAAATCAGAGTTCTCGACGCCGTCGCAACCTCAGCTTGGGAGACCGAGAGGGCGAACACGGCGAACAGGATCGCCAATGCTCGCCGCGCCATATTGCGAAGGATGCCACCAAGTGAGATGACTCGGCTGCGCGTCTCGTGTCTCGCCGACTTCAAATGCGTTCGTCGCGCTCCCGGATCGTCGACGTAGCCTCCGCCTCGAAGATCGGGTCGGGACGAGGAGTGCCTAGATGAGAAGCGAGCACGAAGGAGTCAACGAGGGAATTGTTTCGAAAGTGAGCCGTCGATCTGTGAGCGACACCGTTGCCCGCCTGACCGAGCTGGTCATCGCGAGAGGAATGAAGGTGTTTTCTGTCAACGATCAACGGGCGGAGGCGAGGGCAGTTGGCCTTGAGCTGCGCGAAACGACGATTGTCACCTTCGGCAATCCGAAAGCAGGCACACCAGTCATGGCGGCAGCACCCCTCGCCGCGTTGGAGCTGCCGCTCAAGGCGTTGGTCTGGGCTGACGGAGAACAAACGATGCTCTCCTATTGGGCGCCCAAATCAATCGCTGAGCGATATAATCTGAGTGCCGCTCTCGCCGCGCGATTGGTTGGGGTCCACGCTCTGACGGACGCGGTCGTCGGAGACGACTGACGTTTGCCGAGTGGTCGCGAGGAGGAACTCCTCTTTTTCCAATGGCCAAATCCGGCGAGCTGCGGGCGATCTTCCACGACAACGCGGCCGCGCTCTTGAAGCGCGACTGACTAGTTGATCAGCCGGTCGGACCGAAACGCTCGACGCGGATGTTCGTTGGCATGAACCCGACGCCAAGAAGTAGCTCGCTTGCGGCATCGGCAAAGCCGGGGGAGCCGCAGACGTACGCGGTGACGTCCCGCCGGAACGTCCCATCGAGATCGCGTGCGTTGAGCCGGCCCGCGGGTCGAGAGGAACCGAGCGGGGCGACGCGGGAGTAGACGATGGAAGCTTCCAGGCCCGGTATCTCGTCCGCGTAGTACAGGTCGGACGGTGATCTCGCCGAGACGACAAGCCGGACGAGGTCTGAGCGATCGGTCAATCGAGCGAGGCGCAGCATCGCCATCAACGGGACGACACCGGACCCTCCGCCGATCAAGAGCGCAGGTGTATCCCCTCGCCAAATGAACCAGCCACCGATCGGGCCACGGACTTCCAAGGTGTCGCCGAGGGCGACGACGTCGTGGAGAAAATCTGACACCTCGCCGTTGTCGAGTCGCTCGACGGTGATCTCGAACTCCGCCGATCCGTCGGGAGGACTCGCCACCGAATACGAACGCGACGCGGTGTAACCGTCAGGAGCGCGGAGTCGGACGATGTAGTGCTGGCCGGCGAGGTGCGCCGACGGCTCCGGGAGTTTCAGGCGGAAGGTCTTCGCCCGTGCAGCCTCAGGATGGATTCCGACCACCGTCGCAGTCCTCCACGGACTCGGAGGTTCGCGCCCCGTTTCGTCGTCAGTCACCTTGGTAGCGCTGCTCGAGCCACGGATCGCCGTGGTTGTGGTATCCGAACTGTTCCCAGAAACCAGGCTCGTCGTGATCCATCAGCCGAAGACCGGCGATCCATTTCGCGCTCTTCCAGAAATAGAGGTGCGGTACGAGCAGGCGGACCGGTCCACCGTGCTCGATTGGCAGCGCTTGTCCTTCGTATTCCCAGACGACCCAGGCCTTTCCGTTCGTGAGATCGGACAACGGCAGGTTGGTGGTGTACGCGGTGTGGCTGAACGCGAGGGCGTGCGACGCGGACGGCGAGGGTTTCGCAACCTCCAACAAGGTCTCCACTGAGACCCCGGTGAAGGTCACGCCGAGCTTCGACCAAGTCGTGACGCAGTGGATGTCGCCCACGTACGTCGATCCCGCGAGATCGTGGATGGCACGCCAATCCCAGGTCGTTGGCTGCTCGACGAGTCCTTCGACCTTGAAGGTCCACGAATCGGTGGAAAGCTTCGGGGTCACCTCGGCTGTGAGCACCGGCCACTCTGAGCCGATGTCGTACTGCCCGGGCGGCAAGCGCGATTCGCTCGGTCCTCGTTCGTGGCCGCGAAATCCTCTCGTGATACTCATCCGCCACCTCGATTCGCATTCGTGGAGATCCCCCATCGCGTGAGCGCGTATACGCCGCCGCGCTGGTTCACTGACGCCCTCGCTAATGAGGACGGTATACCTGGAGATCTACGAGGCGGCATCGGCGGCACGACAATTACCGTCCGCTCGTAGCGATCTGCACGTCGCCAGATCGAGTGGGGCTCGATTACGAGATCGAGGGCGATAGCGGCTCAAGGTGCTCGTCGGATGACCCAAGCAGCGGGGACGGTCCCTCTTCGGTCGCCTCGGTTCGCTCAGATCAGCGCGTCCTGCCCGCCACTTAGGATTCCCCAAGGGCGCGACGAATGGCGCTGAGCCGACCGCTGTTGATACGCCACCACATCCATCTTCCGCGCTTCTCGCCCGTAATTAGGCCCGCGTCAGCGAGCACGCGCGTGTGATGCGAGATCGTCGGCTGGCTGCGCGAGAGAGGCGACTCAAGGTCACAGCTGCATACCTCGTCGTTGTCGGCGACGATCGAGAGGAGCCGGAGACGCACCGGATCAGATATTGCCGCCAGCACCCTCGCGAGCTCGGCAGCGTCGGCCTCCGAGAGTGGCGCGTCGACAAGTGACCCCCAGCAGAGGTCGCCCTCGTTCATCGCAGCTACGGCGAGTGCTGTCTGCTCGGTTCGCTTCGACATTTTGCTCTCATTGACAGTTATCGATATAAAGTTGCAACCTATCGAACACGATAAATCTACTGGCAGCCCTCGCGTCCCCTCGATGGGGCGCGGGCTTGCCCGACCTCTGCTCGCGGAGTTCCTCGGTTCGGGGTTCCTTGCGATGTGCGTTATCGGTTCGGGGATCGCGGCACAACGTCTGTCGCCTGGCGACGTCGGACTGGAGCTGTTCGAGAACGCGGCAGTGACCGCGGTCGGCCTTTTCGCGATCATCTTGATGTTCGGACCAATCTCGGGGGGCCATTTCAATCCCGTCGTCTCTTTCGTGGACGCGGCTTTCGGTGGCATCTCGTGGCGCGAAGCGGGGGCGTACCTTCCCGCTCAGGTGGCTGGGTGCACCGGCGGGGCAGTCGTCGCGAATCTCATGTTTGCCCTACCCGCAGTGACTCTGTCCGAGAAGCACCGTGCGTCGGGCGCGCACTGGCTCGCTGAGCTGGTCGCGACTGTCGGACTCCTCCTCGTGATCTTCGCCCTTGCGCGGACGGGGCGAGGAAGCACAGCGCCAGCGGCCGTGGGTGCGTACATCGGCGGTGCCTACTTCTTCACTAGCTCGACGAGCTTTGCGAATCCTGCAATCGCCGTCGGCCGGATGCTTTCGAACACCTTCGCCGGCATTGCACCGTCGTCGGTTCCCGGATACGTCATCGCCGAATTGGTAGGGGGCGTCGTCGCATTCGGGATCATCAAAGTGCTCTATCCGACGGTCTCGCACCGCGAGGCTGCCGACGTCGTCGTCCCTCACCTTGGCGCGAGCGATCAGCAGCGAAGCGAATCGATGGGCAATGGTGCGGCCGCGAACGTTCGCGAGGACGGGCGGCCGGTGCGCGAGCCCTGATTTCAATCGAGCCGATCGAAAGCCGAGCAAGACGGTGCACCTACTCGCGATCGGTGGCAGCGACGCGGGAATAAGCGCCGCCTTGCGGGCGCGCGAACTCGATCCCTAATGCGACGTCACCGTCGTCCTCGCAGACGCCTACCCGAACTTCTCGATCTGCGGAATCCCGCACTACGTGTCGGGGGATGTCGAGGCAGTAGATCCGACGCGAATAGCGCCACGTCGGTCGTTCGATTGCCGACACGTGCCAGTCAGGGATTTTCGACCAGCAATGTGCTTCGATTACTCGTCATGGCGTGATCCCGTTCGGCGATCACGAAGGGGGGAACGGTCGTGAACACTGGGGACACAGCGTTCGTACTTGTCAGTGCCGCGCTCGTGATGGTGATGACGCCGGGACTGGCCTTCTTCTATGGCGGTCTCGTCAGGCGGAAGAACGTACTGACGATCATGCTCCAGAGCTTCATCTCGATGGGAGTTGTCACCGTGATCTGGGTGGCGGTCGGTTACTCGCTCGCGTTTTCCGGCAACCTGGGTGGCGTGATCGGGAACCTGTCATGGGTCTTCCTGCGGGGGGTGGGAGGGCATCCCGGGCCTTGGGCGGCGCATATCCCCGCGCTGGCGCACTTCTCGTTCCAAGAGATGTTCGCCATCATCACGCCAGCGCTCATCACTGGCGCCTTCGCCGATCGCGTTCGCTTCAAGAGCTACCTCAAGTTCCTCGTCGCGTGGAGTCTGCTCGTTTACGTCCCGATCGTGCACTGGATTTGGGGCGGAGGGTTCCTTGCCAAATGGGGTGTGCTCGACTTCGCGGGCGGAATGGTCGTGCACGCGAGCGCCGGCTTCGCCGCGCTTGCTTCGGTTTGGGTCGTCGGGGCGCGCAAACTTTCACCCGACGAGAAGACCGCCCCCCACAACGTCGCCTTCGTTGGCCTTGGAACCGGCCTTTTGTGGTTCGGCTGGTTCGGATTCAACGCCGGCTCCGCGCTTGCGGCCAACCACGTCGCCGCGCAGGCGTTCGTCAACACCGACATCGCCGCGTCGGTGGCTATGTGCACGTGGCTCGCGCTCAGCTGGTGGAGATCCGGAAAGCCGAGCGCGGTCGGCGCGTTCACCGGTGCGGTGGCGGGGCTCGCCTGCGTCACGCCATGCGCCGGATTCGTGCCGACCTGGGCGTCATTCGCGATTGGCTTCTTCGCCGGATCGATCTGTTATGGAGCGGTCGCGTTTCGAGACCGCATGCACTGGGATGATGCTCTCGACGTGTGGGCCGCTCACGGCATCGGCGGCGTCCTAGGAACGATCCTGTTGGGTGCCTTTGCCTATCTGTCGATCAACTCGGCGGGTGCCAACGGACTAGCAGCAGGAAACGCGACGTTCTTCGGCAAGCAGATCGTGGCGGCACTCTTCATCGCGGCGTACGCCTTCGCTGTCACGTGGATCATCCTCAAGGTGCTCAATTTGTTCGAGCCCGTGAGGGTGCCTGACGCGGTCGAACAACTTGGACTCGACACCGAGCTCGAGGAAGCTCAGGCGTACGTCTTCACATAAAGACGCGTCAGTCCCGCGGAGATCCTCACGCGGCTCTGGCCGTGCGTGTCCACCTGCTGGGTCGTAGCCTTCGCCTCACGTCGTTTGGGGAGGTCGACATGCGGTGCCCGGCTTGTGGGGGACAGACGCCGGACGGCAAGAGGTATTGCTCAGACTGCGGGCAACCACTCGTCGCTCTTTGCCCGTCGTGCGGGGCCGAGCTCCTAATTGGTAAGTCCTTCTGTGCCGACTGCGGGTATGCCGTCGTGCCCCTTGAAGGCGAGTCCCGACCACAGACATCCTCGCCGGCACGCCTCGAATCGACCTTGTCCACGCAAACCCGGATCACAACTCCGCGGACAACCACCGAGCTTCGGCTCGTCTCGGTTTTGTTTTGCGATCTTGTGGGTTTCACTCCGCTGTCGGAGTCACGTGACCCCGACGAAGTTCGCGACCTGCTGACCGGCTACTTCGAGATATCGCGCGCCGTCGTCTCGCGATACGGAGGCGTGATTCAGAAATTCATCGGTGACGCCGTCATGGCTGTTTGGGGCGTGCCGACGGCGAACGAAGACGATGCCGAGCGTGCCGTTCGAGCAGGATTGGAGCTGGCCTCGGCTGTCGAAGCGTACGGAGCACAAAACCTGGGCGTCGACTTGGCGGCGAGAGTCGGGATCGTGACAGGAACGGTTGCGACGACCGAAGACCCCGAGGAAGGCCTCGTCGTGGGCGACGAGGTGAACACGGCCTCGCGCGTGCAGGCTGCTGCCCCGGCGGGATGTTGCTACGTCGATGAATCGACGAAGCGAGCCACTGACATTTCCGTCGTCTACGCCGACGCCGGAATCCACGAGCTAAAGGGCAAGGCCGAGCCCGTCCAGCTCTACCGAGCCCTGCGCGTCGTCGCGGGCGTCGGCGGCGCACTCAAATCCGAAGGACTCGAGGCACCGTTCGTCGGGCGCGACCGGGAGCTCCGCCTCATGAAGGACCTGTTTCATGCCTCTGCGGAAGAGTCGCGGGCGCATCTTGTCTCGGTGACCGGGATCGCGGGGATCGGAAAGAGCCGGCTCGCTTGGGAGTTCTACAAATACATGGACGGCCTCTCGAGCTTGTTCCGATGGCACCGGGGCCGCAGCCTGTCCTACGGCGAGGGCGTTTCGTACTGGGCACTCGCCGAGATGGTTCGCGGACGGGCGGGAATCATCGAGGGAGAAGACAGTGCGACCGTCGCGGCGAAACTTCACGCTTCAGTGCAAGAGCATCTGGCTGATCCCGAGGAACGTGAGTGGGTCGAGGTTCGCCTTGCCCACCTCATCGGTCTCGAGGAACGGGTCGCGCGGGACAAAGAAGATCTGTTTGCCGCGTGGCGGCTCTTTTTCGAACGGATGTCCGAAGTGCATCCAGTGGTGATGTCCTTCGAGGACACGCAATGGGCGGATGCTTCGTTGCTCGATTTCATCGAGTACTTGCTCGACTGGTCAAAGAATCACTCGATCTTCGTGCTGACTCTGGCGCGACCTGACTTGATCGACCGGCGCCCGAACTGGGGCGCCGGTCGACGCAACTTCACCTCGATCTACCTCGAACCGCTTTCGGAAAAGGCGATGCGCGACCTCATCACCGGTCTCGTGCCTGGCCTACCAGAGGAGGTGAGTGAACAGATCCTTCAGCGCGCGGAAGGGGTTCCCCTGTATGCCGTCGAGACCGTGCGCATGCTCATCGACCGTGGCCTGCTCGTGCGAGAGGGCTTGAGTTACCAGCCTGTCGGTCCGATCGCGACCCTCGAGGTCCCCGACACACTTCACGCCCTCATTGCTGCGCGCCTCGACGGCCTCTCGCCCGATGAGCGGAGTCTGCTCCAGGAGGCGGCGGTTCTCGGCAAGTCCTTCGGGCGCGGCGCGCTGGCCGAGCTCATCGGCCTCGATGTGAACAGACTCGACGAGCTCTTGGACAGCCTCGTGCGCAAAGAGGTCATCTCGATGCAGCTCGACCCTCGCTCGCCCGAGCGCGGTCAATACGGGTTCCTGCAGGACCTCGTTCGTGCGGTCGCCTACGAAAGCCTCCCGAAGAGGCAGCGAAAAGAGAAGCACCTCGCGATCGCGTCCTACCTGCAACGCGAATGGGGAACAGACGACGATGAAATCGTCGAAGTCGTGGCCTCCCACTTTGTGAACGCTTACGCGCTCGCGCCCGAGGCGGAAGACGCCGCCGCGGTGCGGTCGAAGGCGCGCGAGATGCTCGGGCGAGCCGGCGAGCGCGCGGCTGCCCTCGCCGCCGCCGAGGAGGCCCTGAGCTACTTCGAACAGGCTCTCGAGCTCGCCGATGACGCCGACACCTGCGCGGCTCTCGAAGAGCGAGCCGGCCAGATGGCCTGGCTCGCCGGGGAAGGACAATCGGCACGCTCTCACTTCGAGCGTGCGATCGCCGGCCTCGATGCCGCGGGTCGCACGCATGCCAGCGCCCGCGTGCTCGGCGCGCCTCGGAGAGGTCGACTACTTGGGAGGCCACCCAGAGGAGGCAATAGAACGCATGGAGAAGGCGTTCGCAGTGCTGTCTCGCGACGAGATCGATTCCGACGTCGCGGCGCTCGCTGCCCAACTCGGTCGGATGTATTACTTCACGGGCAATCGCGAGCTCGCCAGCGCCCGAATCGAATTCGCGCTCGACCTGGCCGAGAAGTTCGATCTCGCAGAGCAGCTCTCGCAGGCCCTCAACACAAAGGCTGTGCTGCTGTCGTCACTGGGCCGCAAGCAAGAGGCGCATGCGCTCATGCGCCATGCACTCCAGCTTGGACTTGACAGCGGATCCAGCAGCACCGCGCTTCGGGCGTACAACAACTTGATGACGTTTCTCGAGTACGACGACCGCGTCGATGAGGCCCTCGATCTCGGAATCGCCGCCCTCGAGCTCGCAAGGAGAACCGGCGACAGAACTTGGGAGACGGGCGTCGTCGCGACGTTGCTCGTTCCGTTGTTTCTCGCGGGACGCTGGGAAGAACTGCTCGAACGCGCAGATGAATTGGAGCAGCTCGGCGCTCACGTCGTCTTCGGTGAAGAGCTCGACGTCGTGGCGGTCGTTCACGCGCTCCAAGGCGATTTCGAGCGCGCTGATGCGCTTCTCGACGTCGTTTCGGGGTCTGCTCCGCCCGACGTCCAAGCGCGCTCGATGCGCTTTGGGTGCATCGCTGCCGTGCGGCGGGCGGAAGGAGATGCGCGCCGGGCCTTCGAGGCGGCGGAGGCCGCCATCGACGCAGGCAAGATGCTTCCTTTCGCCTTCATCGGTATCAAGCTCGGCCTTATTGGGGCGATCGAGTCCGCTTTCGACCTTGGCGACGAGGCGAAAGCGGAGCAGATGCTGGTGAGGATCGAAAGCCTGCTCCCAGGAGAGTCAACTCCTTTCTTGGATGCGGTGGCCGCCCGCTTCAGGACGCGACTGTCGGCAAATCGGGGCATCGCGGGCACCGACGCCTCGTTCAAGGGAGCTGAGGCGAAATTCCGGCGACTCAGCACGCCGTTCTGGCTCGCAATGACGCTTCTCGAGCACGCTGAATGGCTCGTCGCGGAGAAAGGATCGAAAGAAGCCGGGTCGCTTTTGAGCGAGGCTCGCGAGATATTCGCGGAGCTGGACGCTCGCCCCATGCTCGAGCGACTCGCGCTGTCCGCGAAGACAGAGGCCAATTCGGCCTGATTCGGACGTCTGCGGTCAGATCAGCGGCTTTTTCTCGTGGTGCCTACTACTCGAACGACGGTCACCGGCGAGCAAGCGGGGGACGAGTCGGCGGCGCGTCATGACCTGAGCGACCTTTTTAGTTTCTCGGGACGCGAGCACGTCTCGTGTCGTAGTGAGGAAACGATCGGGGAGCACGGCCCGCGTCTTTCAGAAAATTGCCCCGGCGGTTTCGTTCTCGGTGGGGGTCGCCTCGGTCAGCGAATACCGGTGTCACAGCTGACGTCAACGCGTAGCGGTGAGCCGGACGAGACCGTGATTGGTTCACTCGGGCAGCGAGGAAATGTGGCCCTTGTAACGACGACGAGTGTGTACGCGCCGGGCTTCAGCGAAAGGGCGTAGCTCCCCGCGCTGTTGGTGCGCGTCGATGCGATCGTGCGCCCGGCCGCGTCGCGCGCGTCGATCTCGGCTGTCACAGGCTCGGGAGGACAAGGGTTCCCGGCCTGTTCGACCGGACAGGTGGGTCCAGCGGTCACGCTCCCGTAGGCGCCGGTGCCAGAGGGCAGGATCAGAGCACTCGACCTCGGTCGCACGACGAGTGTGATCCGCCATAAGACGATGGAAGTACAAGTCGCCGTCCCGGTTGCAGGGGGCGAACAAACAGGCCGATGCGAACTGAACTCGACGGTGCCAGTGCGGATTGCCTCGAAGTTCGTCGCGGTCGTACCACGAGAAAACATCAGGGTTAGGGGGGCGATCTTCACGACGCCAGCTCTCGCGGGACGAATGGCGCTCCACGGAGTCGCGTTCGGCCGCGGCGCGCGGAGCAATACGAGCAACTTTTCACCGATCGTTACGCAGACGGTCGTTCCGTTCTGTCGGATGCCGATTGACGCGTTGAAACCCGGACCTGCCCCGCTCGGGAAAGTGCACGTCGCCGCCAGGAGGCTCGGCACGGACGCGGCTTGGTTATTTGCGAGGGCGAGCACGATCGCCGACGCGAGCGCCGCGAATCCTGCCACGAACGCGGCTACGGCCTTCGAGCGAAATACCACTTCTCCATTCAGCCTACGAACGCGGTCGGCTCAAGGGGCGTCAGTGGCGGCGGCAAGGTGGTTTGACGACGTTTGCCTCGTCGAACTGCGTGTTACAGCTCGCGGTGCTCGAAGCTGACGAACCCTGCCGCAAGCACGGCGACGAACCAGACACCGACCCACACGAGGTATGTCCACGTCGGCGGTGCCTGAGCGAAGAAGGGATTGCCGCTATTCGGTGAGTTCGTCAGGCGTTGTGTGACGAACGACTGTGGTTCGAGGTAGTAAATGGCGCCGCGCCACAAGCCATCTGTCGGCAGTATGTACCGAGCGACATCGCCGATGGTTCTCAACGAGCTGATCTTGAACGCGGTTCCGAGAGAGCCAACGACGCCCGCGAGCCACGCGGCCCCGAAGAGCGCGATTGCGACGACCCCGGTCGCGATGGCGGAGAGCCGCGTGCTGAGCAACAAGGTGAGCGTTAGAAGAATCGCCCCCTCGCCGAAGAGGTAGAGCGCGACGACGACAGGGTTCGGCGGGACGAACCCGCTCACCCAGTCCACGACCCCAACTTCGAGGCCAGAGACCACCGCCGAGTAGGCGAGAATCACCGTCGCGAGTCCGAGCCATTTTCCGAAGAGAACCTGGCTCCTCCGTACCGGTCTTGCGAGGATCGAGAGGAGCACACCGGATTCGGCTTCTGCAGAGATGGCTGGTGACGCCATCGCCGAAGCGCTCAACGCGACGACGAAACTGAACATGAACATGAACAAGATGAGCGCCTGGGGGATCGCCGCGTCGACCTCTCCTGACGTGACGCTGGCATTGTGACTCAGCCGGTCAAAGCCCCACGCGCTCAGTCCGACAAGCCCGATCGTGATCGCGGCGCATGCCGCGACAAGGCGGCGCCGGACCGCCTCACGAAGGGTGAGCAGCGCGATCGTGATGACCGGGTTCATGACTTCCCTAGGAGTTCGAGAAACCGTTCTTCGAGCGTCTGGTGCTCGGGAATGACCGCTTCGATTTGACCACCCACATTGACGATCTCGGCGACGAGGAGGGGGATCTGTTCGGCTTGGATCTGGGCTACGGAGATCCACTCGCCGTCTCGGACGACGTCGCCGAAGCGTTCGATCACCCGCACGCAGTCATCGCCGAATCCGGCCATCTTCAGGCGAACGCTCGAGGTGCGACCGAGAAGATCGCCCAAGGCTCCGGAAGCAAGAGATCGGCCCCGGTCGATCACGGTGACGCGATCGCAAACGTGCTCGGCCTCTTCGAGCAGATGGGTGTTCAGAAAGACCGTCGCACCTCGATCACGGATGCCACGAATAATGACTCGCACATCGTGGCGACCGACGGGGTCGAGCGCGCTCGTCGGTTCGTCCAAGATGACGAGTTCCGGCTCGCCGACAAGCGCGACGGCGAGTCCGAGGCGTTGCTGCATTCCTTTTGAGAACGTGCCGACCTTGTCGTCACGGCGTTCGGTGAGATCGACGGTCTCGAGGGCCTCGTCGATCGCGCGGCCAATTTGGCCACGAGGAAGCTCGATCAAGCGACAGTGCAGCATCAGGACTTCCGCCGCGGTGAGCCAACTCTGGAACCGGAACAGCTCGGGGAGATAACCGATGCGTCGCCTCGTCTCGCGATCACCCGCCGGGGCTCCGAGCACCAGCGCCTCGCCGCCAGAGGGCCTAACGAGGCCCAGCAGAAGCTTGACCGCGGTGGTCTTTCCGGCACCGTTCGGCCCGAGGAACCCAAAGACCTCCCCGCGCTCGACCGTCATCGACAAGCCGGAAAGGGCGGTCGTGCCACGGAAATCCTTGCGGAGCTCGATCGTCCGCACGGCCGCCGACGCCGGCTCCTTCCTGTTCGGCACAAAAGGAGCGGACTCATCGACAAACGAGGACTGGTCCTCGCGAATCACCTCAGCCGATCTGTTGAGCGACACCCAGGAGGTCTCCCTTGCTGAGCAATCCGGCGACCGCGTGCACGACGCCGCTGTGGTCCTCCCAGATCGCGCCAGACGCCGAGTTCCCATTGTCCACCAGCACTACTGCTCGTGAACCGTCAATCTCCGTCGACTCCGAGTTCGCCCCCGGCGGAGTCGGGATGGGCAAGGTCGACTGCAGGTTGCCGAGGAGACGGATTTCCTCGGCGAGATCGGCCGGCACGCCGGGCCGTGAGAGCAGGAACGTCTCGATCTCGCTCGTCGTCGCGCCGGTCGAGGTGGCGATCGGTCGTGCTGCAGTGAGGATTGCGAGCGGACCGATGTCAGAGATGCTCGTCGTGCCGCTGTAGGAAACGGCAACTGCTGGTCCGAGCGTGACCACGAGCGAACTCCCGGATAGGTCGGATCCCGCGCTGGCGCCAAAGTTGATCGTCGCGGTGACCTTCGGGATGACGACGTAGCGGTCGACACCACCGACGCCGTTCGGGAGCGTGGTGGGGAGCGTCACCGAGAGTCCGGTCGCCGCCTCCGCATCGCCGAGCGATGCGACCTGCCCGGCGCTCCCGGAGGACGTCCAGTTCATCGTGCCAAAGGGCAGCGTCTCCGATCCGGACGGACTGCGAAATCCGCCGAGCGAGGTCGTTGTGTCGAGCCCCAACAATTGAGCGAGCTCCTGCTGGTCGGCCTGGTTCACTGGCAATGGTGCGACTTGCGTTGGTGCGAAGACCGTCGTGAGCGTCGCAGCAGCAGCCACGCCGGCGAGCACCACGCCACCTGCGGCAATGGTGGCGCCGGTGCTGAACGAAGCACCCATAAACCGCCAGCTGCGGCGCGGGCGGAACCGAAGCGAGGACCGATGCGAATCTGTCGCTACGAGAGATGCTCGATTGCGGGCGAGGCCGTTGGCTGTGTTGGCGAGCACCGGCACGCGGAAGAAGTTGCCCGCCACCTTGGCGTCTTCGGCGAACCTTTGCGAACGGTTTCTGCAACGAATGCAGTGCTCGACGTGTCGAGCCTCGCGGTCGGCAATGGCGAACGGCTCGTCGAGGATTCGACGCAGGGTGCCATCAGGAACGTGTCGCACGTTCAACCTCCTTACGAAATTTCGCCTCCGCACGCCGCAGCATCGTTCCGACCTGTCCGACACGCACGTCCATCGCTTGCGCGATTTCCGCGTAGCTGAGACCGCTGTGTCGCAGGACGAGGACGGTGGCGGAATGTGCTGGAAGACGGGAAAGAGCAGTTCGAACCTCTCGCCCTTGCTCGCGCGCGAGGGCGAACTCTTCTGGGCCGATCGATGTCGCCGCCTGCGGCGCACGAGCGTGGCGAATACGAAGACGACGACTGCTGCGAATGGCGTTCAAGCTGGCGTGGGTGGTTGCGATCTTGACCCAGGCGTGGGCGTGGTCGGATCCGAACGGTTCGGGAAAGCGCCGTTGCGCGGCAATAAGGACCTCCTGTGCCACGTCTTCCGCGAGCTGGGTGTCGCGGACGATCCCGTAGGCGAGGCGCACGAGCAGGGGATACTCCTCTCGAAAGAAGTCCTCGAAGCCGATCGACGTGGGCAGGCGTCCCCCTCTCGCGTCGTGCAACAAGGTCGACACGGTCCCCACAAACTCATAAGCACCGCCAGCCCCGATTTTGTGACACGCGCGCCTCGAGCCCGACCGTGAGCAACCTGCTCTGTGGTTTGCAGCCTCTCGCGAATCGCGCCTACGCCCATGTAATTGGTCTCACACCAGGTTCGGCGATATCCGAGCTGTGGGCGGCTGCGCCCTTTATCCCGCTAGAAGGGACGTATCGACCGCGAAGCCGAATGGCCTGTCCTCGACCACGAGTCGCTCGCCCCGATGGTCGGATTTCTGAACCGAATCGTCCAAGTCGGGGCGAAGTACACGCTCGACCAACTCTTTGAACCGGGATGGGGCAACATCGTGCTCGACGTCACTCCTCGCGGCTTGCGAACCCCGACCTTGCGACAGGGGCCGATTGAGTTCGACGTCCACTACCGCCTACTCGACGGCGTTGTCGTCATCGAGACGAGCGTCGGCGAATCCCGTGTGCCGCTTGGCGACGGATCGGTGGCCGATTTCTACGAACGCTTCTGCGCTGCGGTGTCCGAGCTCGGGATGCGACCGCCCGGAAGCTCCCTCTTGTGCGAGATCCCGGCGGATGTATCGAGATTCGAAGAGGACCTCGTCGAACGCACCTGGGATGGCGGCGTCGCTCGCTTGATCTGGAGAGGTTTCGCCTCTGTGGCAGCTGGCCTCGAGGACTACCAGGCGCCGTACCGGGGTCATCGCCCTCGCACCGGGGTGATGTGGGGGGGATTCGACCTGTCCTCCACTCGTTACCGGGGCGTTCGCTCAAATCCGCCCACGGATCGGCCCGCTTTCCTGCAGCACGGCATGGCCGAGGAGTACGTGTCGGTCGGTTTCTTTTTCGGAAACGCCGCGGCTCCGGAGGCCTCCCTGTACGGCTACATCGCGCCCCAGCCGGACGGCATGGAGGCGCGCTCGTGGCCAGTGGAAGGCACGTCGTGGCGCGCCGACCTAGGCCTCGTGCTCTTAGCCTGGAGCGCGCTGCGCGCAACACCCGACCCGCACGCGGCGATCGTGGCATTCGGCGACGCGATCTATGACGCGGCCGTCGATCTTGCCGGCTGGCCGAGCGATCTCGTCGGTCGACGCTTCACCGGCTGGGACGCCAGCCGCGTCCCACCAGGAGAGATGTTGGGCGGAAAAGAGGGAACGACATGAGCGAAGAGGCGATCAACTCCGCCGCGCCCCCGAGCGGCACAGGGTGCGCCGAGTGTTCGGAGATCGACGGTTGGTGGTTGCACCTGCGTCGATGCGCGCAATGCGGCCACGTCGGCTGTTGCGACTCGTCTCCTGAACAACACGCCACGAAGCACGTTCAGGCGTCAGGGCACCCGATCATCGCGAGCTTCGAACCGGAAGAGGACTGGTTCTACGACTATCGATCAAAGGAGTTCTTCCTCGGTCCCAGCCTGGCGCCGCCAAGCCATCACCCGGTCGACCAGCCGACACCCGGACCGAAGGGTCGTGTGCCTAAGGACTGGCAGCTAAAGCTCAATAGCTAGTCGTTCAGGACGCCTATTTCGATTCGCCGGGCGTCGTTCGCGGGGACGCGGAGTGAGGCGGGAAGCGCCCCTGCTCGGCACCGACCTTCGCCGCAATGTTGGAGACGTGGAGGTGAATTTCGTCAAGCAGGTCGGTAGCGGTCTTTACCGTTTCGGTCAGTTTCGTGTTCTCGGCGATGAGGGTCTTGATGTCGTCGGTGTTTTTCTCGGTGTGGATGGCGATCTCCGACGAGATCGAGTCCGACCGCTTCGCCGCGATGAGCAGTGCCGCTGCCTGGACTCCTGCGAGCATCGACAAGAAGAGGTTCAAGAGGATGTACGGATACGGATCGAAAGCTTTGTGGTGAACGACGCGCTGGAGAAGCAGCGTGTTCACGACCGCCCAGGCGATCATCACTCCGAAGAACGAGAAGACGAACGGCCACGACCCCATCATGTTGCGCATGCGGTCCGCGGCTCGCTCACCTATGGTGAGTTGGTCGCCCGAGCGCACCCCGGGATGGAGATGCCAAAGGCTCTTCCAGGGGCCTTTTTCCATTCGGCTCATCGTCGCAGGTCTCCGCAACGAACTCGGTGATAGTTAGTGACGCGTTTTCGGATCTATCCGCACGGCGACGATGTGGCGCGTCGAGGCGCCTCGGCAAGGAAAATCACGGACGACGCGGCGGTCGCGCGTGATTCGCGCTGGCGTAGGCGTGAGCGGTCCCTCGCTCAAGCGCGACACGCCATCGGTCGACGGTCATAAAGGCAGGCAGATGATGAGGATGCACAGCTGCGGCGTCGTCGTCGTCGTGGGCGGCTGAGTCGTCGTCGTCGTTGGAGGTCTTGTCGTCGTCGTTGGCGGCTGCGTCGTTGTCGTCGCCCCAGAAGCCCGGGTGGTCGTCGTCACCGAAGGCTGGGTGGTCGTCGTCCCCGAGGCGGTGATGGTCGTCGTCGTGACTCCCGATTTGGAGACAGTGGTCGTCGGAGTGGGAGAGCCCCGAGTCCTCGTCGTGGTCGTCGTCCCTCGGTCGTTGCCGATGGTCGTTGTACTCACCGCTGTCGTCGTGGCAGTCGGATTCGTCGTAAGTGATCGGGTTGGCGACGGCTTGACCGCTGTCTTGTGCTTGTCGCCCGTGACGGTGCGCACCACGCGGCGCGGGTCGCTATGCGCGGCGGCGTAATGAGCCGGCGGCACGAGGCCGATCGTGCTCCGTGAAGAAGCCGCGCGATGAGAAGTTGACGCGACGGTCGACGACAGGGGCACGGACGGAGCGGAATGTGCCGCCAGGAATCCACCGACGGATAGGGCCGAGACGCCCAACGCCACCTGGCTCGCTGCCGCGAGGGCGTGACTCGCGACGCCAAGCCGCGCAACAAATGGGAGGTCAGTGATCCACGAAATAGGACTCATCATCCAGCGAAGTCGTCCGAGGGAAATATTGAGGAATGCGCGAACGATCACCGGGTCAAACTGCGTCCCAGCGCATCGCGTCAGCTCTTGCCGTGCCGCGCGCGTACTTATTGGCTTTTTGTACGAACGCACCGCCGTCATGACTTCGAAGGAATCTGCAACCGAAACGATTCGGGCACCAAAGGAGAGTTGGTCTCCGGTCAAGCCGAATGGGTAACCGGACCCGTCGTAAGACTCGTGGTGCTGCTCGATCGCAAGGCTCCACTCGCCGAGCCAGCCGGCGAGCGGAGCGATGAGACGCCGGCCCTCCAAGGGATGGTGACGAATGACCTCCCATTCGTCCTCACTCAACTCGCCCGATTTGTTCAACGTGTCCGGATGGACGGCAAGCTTTCCGACGTCGTGGAGGAGCGCCGACCATCGAAGCCGGTCTCGGTCGGCTTCGGAAAGACGAAGCTCCTCAGAGAGCATGTCGGTCAACGCTCGGACCCGCTCCGAGTGCCCTCGGGTGGCGCGGTCGTGCCGGCTCAGCGACGTCGCGAGAGCGAGGATCTCGGCAGCAGCGTCGCTCGGGACCTTGCTGCCTTCGAGTTGGGAGGTGCGTTCGAGGTTTCGAACGGAGGCCGCGCGCCAAGCTACCTTGAAGCGCTTCGGCGCTCGGTCCGGAAACAGCATGGTCATCTTCAGCAACGCGGCCAACGGAAGAAGTCGTCGACAGAGCCGTTCGAGACCGATGAAGGCGACGGTCGACGAGCCGAGCACGACGGACCACCACGCGACTTCCGCAGTCACGGCCGCGCCGCGATGGAGCACGCGCCCAACCACGATTGCCACGAGGATCGAGCCGGCGAGAGGAACCGCGAGTGCGGCGCCAGAAAGCAGGGTGCTCAGCACCGGGCGTGAACGCCATCGGTTCGTCAGCACGGCGACTCTCCTCGAGTGCGCTCAGCGACGGTCTGCCGTTCGTCATCGGAAAGTTCCCGAGGCTCGTCGGCGCCACAAACACCGAACCGGCAGCCCACAGCCATCGTGTCCAGGAAGCTGGTCGTCCAGGATTTCTTCAGGAATTTGCCGGTCTCTGGCCGCGACGACTTCACCTTGTTTTAAACGGCCGATTCGTTACTGCCTTTGACAAATTGGGACAAAACGATCCGCGTGAACGGGGATCGTGTGGGAGCGGTCGGTTCGACGTCCTCCCACTTAAATACCGACGGTGGGCACGAGCTTTGGGACGACGAGTTCTACTCGCAGTTCGGCGGACGCGTCAGGTTCGGCCTGTGCTTCAGCAGTCGAGGGCGGTGCCGGCAACACGGCAGATCTCGTGCAAGCGCTCACCGAGAGAGACAAGGCGCAAGGCGTCGTACGAGCATCTGTTGTGGGAACGGGCGCAGGCTGTCGAATGGAGGCGGCCGACTCGACGGGCAAGCCCTCCGAGTCGCCTAGGGGGAGTTCGCTCGGCACGCTGCGTACCGTCCTCGTCACGGGCGCGACGAGGACCGCTTCATCACCCGGTTCGCGGCATCGCGACTAAGTCGTGGAGGGGTCGACGTCGCCTTATTGATCACCCCGAGGTGGTATCGCGAGCGAGAAGGCGCTCGAATGCCGACGCGATCTTCGAGTAGCCCGTGAGATTTGGGTGGATGTCAGGCTTCGAGGCGGGATTCTGAGGACACATCCACGTCAGTTCGCAGGTAACGAAGACGTTCTTGGGTAGCCGCTTTCCCGCGTATGAGGCCAAGGGCAAGGGCGAATTGAGATCGAAGGCGCGCGCGACGTCGGCGCCCGAGAGTCCGAGGAGGCGATTACTCGCCGCGAGCTGCGCGTTGAGGGCGTTGATGGCGAAGAGAGAGGCGGCCGCGAGCTGTGCTCCTCGCGTCCCGCCAGGCTCGTAGGCGAAGCCGAGGAACGGGTCGTAGTAGTTCATCGTGAGGAAGCGTGCCGAAGGGTCGTCTCGTCGCAGCGCTGACTCGATCGTGTGGACGATCACGATGAAGTTGGCTTCGAAGCGTGCTTCAGAGGCTGCAAGACACGACGAGCTCACGCCTGAGGTGGAGAGGCACTTATCGAAGTCGTTTGCCCCGATGTCGAGCGTGACTAACCCAACCTGGTTCTTGTGGTGGCCGAGAAAGGCGCGAGCGGCGACGAGCTGCGAAGATCTGTCGAACTCGCTCTGATAGAGAGTCGCGCATTCGGTTTGTGCAGGCGTTGTGCGCATCGAGGTGGACGTCTCGCTCGGACATCCGAGGTCGACCAATTCAAGATGGCGAGCCTTGGCGATGTCAGCGGGGTAGCTACCCGGGTAGCCGCGATCGGGGTAGCCGGTGGCGGGGTCGATGGGTGGCGGCTGGGTCCCGTCTGGGGGTTGGTACCCGGCCGCGAGCGAATCGCCGAGGGCGAGCAGCATCTGTGGCTTGCTGCCCGAAGCGGTTTGCAGGCTGGCAACCGAGGCCGTCACAAACACGAATGAGGCGCCGGC